>NZ_WWCU01000043.1 GCF_009857595.1 Pseudoduganella aquatica
GCTGCCGCGCCGGCCGACCAGGGCCAGGCCGCGCCCGCCGAAGCCGACGGCGGCGGTCCGCGCCGCGGTCCGCGCCGGGTGGAGCTGGACCTCAAGCATATGCAGGACATCGGCCTGGTCACCGCCGCCGGCGGCCGCACCACGCTGGTGGAGGACTTCCGCGTCATCAAGCGCCCCCTGATCAAGCGCGCCTTCGGTCCGCGCCCGCCCGACGAGAAGCCGGGCAACCTGATCATGATCACCAGCTCGCTGCCGGGCGAAGGCAAGACCTTCTGCTCGATCAACCTGGCCATGAGCATCGCCATGGAGCTGGACCACACGGTGCTGCTGGTGGACGCCGACGTGGCGCGCCCGTCGGTGCTGCGCACCCTGGGCCTGCCGGCCCAGCGCGGCCTGATGGACTTGCTGCTGGACGAGAAGATCGACATGGCCGACGTGATGCTGCGCACCAACGTCGACACGCTGACCCTGCTGCCGGCCGGCACCAGCAACCCGCGCGCCACCGAACTGCTGGCCAGCCAGACCATGACCACCTTGGTCTACGAGATCGCCAACCGCTATCCGGACCGTATCGTCATCTTCGACTCGCCGCCGCTGCTGCTGACCAGCGAAGCGCATGTGCTGGCGGCCCACATGGGCCAGATCGTGGTGGTGGTGGAAGCCGAGCGCACCACGCAGCACGCGGTCAAGGAAGCGCTGTCCCAGCTCGAGGGCCTGAGCAATGTTAACCTGATCTACAACAAGACCCGCGAATTCCCCGGCACTGAAACCTATGATTATCACTATGGCTAAACCGCGCCGCAAAGCCTTGGCGGCGGCGGTGGGCCTGGCGGCGCTGGCGCTGGCGCAACCCAGCCGCGCCGACTGGAGCGTGACGCCCAGCCTGAGCCTGCGCGAAACCTGGTCCGACAACGTGGTGCTGGCCCCCAAGGGCCTGGAGCAGGGCCAGTTCATTTCCGAGGCCACGCCCGGCCTGGTGGTGCGCAACCACGGCCCGCGCGTGGACTTCAGCCTGAACTACACCAAGAATTTCTACAAGTACGCCGACAACGACGTGCGCGGACCGGACGGCCAGGCCGCCAACAGCGGCCACCAGAATCTGCAGGCCCAGCTGCACGCCAAGCTGATCAGCGAGAAGCTGTTCCTGGACAGCACCGCCAGCATCAGCGAGCAGGGCGTGTCCGCCTTCGGCCCGTCGGCCACCGTCAATCCGTCCAACCCCTTCGCCCCGGGCCTGACCAGCGAGGTCAAGACCTGGCGCGTCAGCCCCTATCTGCTGCACCGCTTCGGCGAGCAGGCCAGCGCCGAAGTGCGCTACGCGCGCGACAAGGTCAGTTCCGACCAGCTCAACTTCGGCAGCAGCACCAGCGACCAGTTCTCGGTCAACCTGGCCAGCGGCCCGGCCTACCACACCATAGGCTGGAACCTGTACTACATGCGCCAGAACCTGCAGGACACGATCTCGCAAAGCTCCAGCAGCCAGAATATGATGGGCACGCTGAACTACCTGTATTCGCCGCAGCTGACCCTGACCGTGACGGGCGGCTACGACAGCTACGACTACCAGTCGCCCGGCGGCGTGACCAAGGGCGCGAACTGGTCGGTGGGCGGCAGCTGGCGCCCCAGCAACCGCACCTCGGTCCAGCTCAACGTGGGCAAGCGCTACTTCGGCGACAGCTACTTCCTGGCCGCCTCGCACCGCACCAGGCTCAGCGTCTGGAGCCTGAACTACAGCGACGCGGTGACCACCACGCGCGCGCAGTTCCAGCTGCCGTCCGCCGTCAACACGGCGTCCATGCTGGACCAGCTGTTCCAGGCCCAGATTCCCGATCCGGTGGCGCGCCGCCAGGCGGTGGAGGCCTACATCATCGCGGCCGGGCTGCCGCCGACGCTGGCCAACAGCATCAACTACCTGAGCAACCGCTACATGCTGCAGAAGCAGCTGCAGGCCACGGCCGCCTTCAACGGCGTGCGCAGCACGCTGATCCTGGCCCTGACCAGCTCGCGCCGCAGCGGCCTGTCGCTGCTGGACGTGGACGCCGGCCTGCTGGGCGGCAGCTCCAGCGCGCTGAACGACAATACGCGCCAGAGCGGCGGCACCGCCACCTACAACTGGCGCATATCGCCGTTCACCAGCATGAACCTGTCGGCCAACTACAACCGCTCCGAATCCCTGTCGCTGGCCCGCCGCGACAACAACCGCTCCGTGCGGCTGAACCTGACGCGCCAGTTCGCCCGCAAGCTGAACGGCAATCTGGAGCTGCGCCGTACCAAGGGAGCCACCGCGGTCGCCGGACGCGACTACACCGAGAACGCCATATCGGCGTCCTTGAGCAAGCAGTTCTAGTGGAGTCTGGCAAGGATGTACGAAAGTTACTACGGCCTTAGCGCCAAACCGTTCCGGCTGCGGCCGGATCCGCATTTCTTCTTCGGCAGCAAGGGCCACAAGCGGGCCATGGCTTACCTGGAGTACGGCCTGTCGCAGGGCGAGGGCTTTATCGTCATCACCGGCGAAGTGGGGGCGGGCAAGACCACGCTGGTGCGCAATATGCTCAACACCCTGTCGTCGCAGCAGATCGTGGCGGCGCACATCGTCAACACCGCGCTCAATTCGGAAGACACGCTGCGCATGGTGCTGTCGGCCTTCGGCCTGCCCAGCGAGGACGCCAGCAAGAGCACGCTGCTGACGCGGCTCGAAGCCTTCCTGCGCGCCTGCGACCAGCAGGGCCGCCGCGCGCTGCTGGTGGTGGACGAGGCGCAGAACCTCACGCCGCGCACGGTGGAAGAGCTGCGCATGCTGTCGAACTTCCAGACCGACGACAAGTCGCTGCTGCAGACTTTCCTGCTGGGCCAGCCGGAGTTCCGCGCCACGCTGCACAGCCAGGACATGCAGCAGCTGCGCCAGCGCGTGATCGCCACCTACCACCTGGGGCCGATGGACGCGCAGGAAACCCAGGCCTATATCGAACACCGCCTGCACACGGTGGGCTGGAACAACGACCCGGCCTTCACGCCCGAGGCGCACGCCGGCATCTACGCCTACAGCGGCGGCATTCCGCGCATGACCAACGCGCTGTGCGACCGCCTGCTGCTGATGGGTTTCCTCGAAGAGCTGCATGAATTCACCGGCGAGCACGTCGAAGAGGTGGTCAAGGACATCGCCACCGAGTTCCAGGAGCCGGCCGGTCCGGCCAAGGTGGTGGTGGACGAGGCCGACATGGCCGCCGTCAACGCCGCCTACCCGGACGGCATGGACGAGCGCATGATGCGCCTGGAGAAATCCGTGGTGTCCGTGCTCAATATACTGAAGAAAATCGTCGCCGCGCCGGCCCCCGCCACGGCCAACAACAATGCCAAACAGGACAATATAGAATGAGTTCCGCTTTCCGCATCCTGTGCGTAGTGGGCGCCCGGCCCAATTTCATGAAGATGGCGCCCATCATGGCGGCGCTGTCCGCGCTGCGCCCGCACGTCGACGTCAAGCTGGTGCACACCGGCCAGCACTACGACGTGGCCATGAACCACCAGTACTTCGAAGCGCTGGGCATTCCGTCGCCGGACATCAACCTGGAAGTCGGCTCCGGCAGCCACGCGCAGCAGACCGCCGAGGTGATGAAGAAGTTCGAGCCCGCGCTGGACGAGGTGCAGCCGACCGCCGTGCTGGTGGTGGGCGACGTCAACTCCACCATCGCCTGCGCGCTGGTGGCGGCCAAGAAGGGCGTGCCGGTGATCCACGTGGAGGCGGGCCTGCGCAGCTTCGACCGCGCCATGCCGGAAGAAATCAACCGCGTGCTGACCGACCAGATCTCGGACCTGCTGTTCACCACCGAGGAAAGCGGCGAGGAAAATCTGCTGCGCGAAGGCGTGGCGGCGCACCGCATCCAGTTCGTCGGCAATGTGATGATCGACACGCTGGTGCGCAACCTGCCGCGCGCCATTCCGGCCGCCACCATCGTTGCCGACGCGGGCCGTCCCGGCCTGGCCGACGGCGCCCAAGGCTACGCCGTGCTGACCCTGCACCGTCCGTCCAATGTGGACGACCCGGCCGTGCTGCGCACGCTGCTGGAAACGGCGGCCGCCATTGCCCGGCGCACGCCGGTGATCTTCCCGCTGCATCCGCGCACGCGCGGCATGATAGAGAAGGCCGGCCTGAACCACCTGGTGGAAGGCCCCAACGTGCTGCTGCTGCCGCCCATGGGCTACCTGGAGATGCTGGGACTGATGAAGCAGGCGCGCGTGGTGCTGACCGATTCCGGCGGCATCCAGGAAGAGACCACCGCGCTGGGCGTGCCCTGCATCACCCTGCGCAACAACACCGAACGCCCCATCACCGTGGAGCAGGGCACCAACACCATCGCCGGACAGGATCCGGCCCGCATCCTCGCCATCTACGAGGAAGTGATGGGCGGCGGCGGCGAGGCCGGCCGCGTGCCGCGCTTCTGGGACGGCCAGGCCGCCGTGCGCATCGCCGCCGCGCTGCAGGCCTGGATGCAGAACGGATGCCAGACATCATGAACCATCCGGCCGTACCCGGCAGCGCCATCCGCAACGCCATGACCATCGACGTGGAAGACTACTTCCAGGTCTCCGCCTTCGCGCCCTATATCGCGCGCGACAGCTGGCCCGAGCGCGAGTGCCGCGTCGAAGCGAATATCGACCGCATCCTGGCCATCCTGGAGGCGGGCAATGTGCACGCCACCTTCTTCACGCTGGGCTGGATCGCCGAGCGCTATCCGGCCATGGTCAAGCGCATCGTGGCCGGCGGCCATGAGCTGGCCAGCCACGGCTACGGCCACCTGCGCGCCTCCGACCAGGACCGCGCCGCCTTCATGCAGGACATCAGCAGCAGCAAGGCCATCCTGGAAGACCTGGGCGGCCAGGCCGTGCTGGGCTACCGCGCGCCCAGCTTCTCCATCGGCCACGGCAACCTGTGGGCGCTGGACGCGCTGAGCGAGGCGGGCTACCGCTACAGTTCCAGCATCTACCCGGTGCAGCACGACCACTACGGCATGCCGGACGCGCCGCGCTTCGCCTGGCATCCGGAAAACGCCGGCGGCCTGCTGGAAGTGCCCATCACCACCGTGCGCATGGGCGCGCGCAACCTGCCGGCCGGCGGCGGCGGCTATTTCCGCTTGCTGCCGTATTCGCTGTCGCGCTGGATGATGCGCAAGGTGAACCAGGACGACGGCCAGCCCGCGATCTTCTACTTCCACCCGTGGGAGATCGACCCCGGCCAGCCCCGTCCCGACGGCATCAACCTGAAGACGCGCTTCCGCCACTACGTCAACCTGGCGCGCATGGACGGCCGCATCCAGGCGCTCACGCGCGACTTCGCGTGGGACCGCATGGACCGCATTTTCCTGGGCAAGGCATGAGCTCCGTCGTCGATGTGGCGCCTGCCGTGGCCACCCTGAAGCTGCTCACGCCGGCCGACCACGGCCGCTGGGACGCCTTCGTGCGCGCCGCGCCGCAGGCCACCTTTTTCCACCTGGCCGCCTGGCAGACGCTGATACAGCGCTGCTACGGCCACAAGACCTGGTTCTACTACGTGGAGCAGGACGGCCGGATCCAGGGCATCCTGGGCCTGTGCGAAATCAAGAGCCGCCTGTTCGGCCACTCGCTCAGTTCCCTGCCGTTCTGCGTGCACGGCGGCGTGGTGGCGCTGAACGACGGCGCGCGCGCCATGCTGGACGCGGCCGCGAGCAAGCTGGCCGATGACCTCGGCGCGGGCCACCTGGAATACCGCAACATCGAGCCGACCGGCAAGCCGGGCTGGCACGTGAAGGACTTGTACGTCACCTTCCGCAAGGCCATCAGCGAGAACCACGAAGAAAACATGAACGCCATCCCGCGCAAGCAGCGCGCCATGGTACGCAAGGGCATCAAGTGCGGCCTCGCGGCGGAAATCGACCAGACCGTGGACCGTTTCTTCCACATCTACGCCACCAGCGTGCTGCGCCTGGGCACGCCGGTGTTCCCGAAAAAATACTTCGCGCTGATCAAGGAGCTGTTCGGCGAGCAGTGCGAAATCCGCATCATCGTCAAGGACGGCGAGCCGGTGGCCGGCGTGATGAGCTTCTTCTGGCGCGACGAAGTGCTGCCCTACTACGGCGGCAGCATGCCCATCGCGCGCGACGTGGCCGGCAACGACTTCATGTACTGGAACCTGATGGAAGCGTCGGTCGAACGCGGCGTGCGCCTGTTCGACTTCGGCCGCAGCAAGATCGGCACCGGCGCCTACGACTTCAAGAAGAACTGGGGCTTCACCGCCACGCCGCTCGCCTACGAGTACCAGATGCACGCGGCTACCGAGCTTCCGGACAACAATCCGCTCAATCCCAAGTACCAGCTGTTCATCAAGCTGTGGAAGCGACTGCCGCTGCCGCTGGCCAATCTGCTTGGGCCGCACATCGTCCGCAGCCTGGGATAGCGCCATGGACAACTTGCTGCTGCTGGTGCACCGGATACCGTACCCGCCCAACAAGGGCGACAAGATCCGCTCCTACCATTTGCTGAAACACCTGGCCGAACATTACCGCGTGCACCTGGCCACCTTTGTGGACGACCAGGACGACTGGCAGCACGTGCCGCGCCTGCAGGCCATGACGGCCAGCGCGCACTTCGCGCCACTGAATCCAAAGAAGGCGCGCGTGCGCAGCCTGGGCGCGCTGCTGGGCAACCGTTCGCTGTCGCTGGACTACTACCGCGACGCCGGCCTGCGGCGCTGGGTGGACGAGACCGTGCGGCGCGAGGGCATCACGCGCATCGTGGTGTTCTCGTCGGCCATGGCGCAGTACGCCGAGGCCTATCCGGACGCCACCCGGGTGGTCGATTTCGTCGACGTCGATTCCGACAAGTGGCGCCAGTACGCCGAGAAGAAGTCCTGGCCCATGAGCATGCTGTACGCGCACGAGGCGCGCCAGCTGCTGGCCTACGAGCGCCGCGTGGCGCTGGAGTGCGACGCGGCGCTGTTCGTGTCCGCGCCCGAGGCTGAGCTGTTTCGTACGCTGGCGCCGGAGAGCGCGGCGCGCACCGGCCACTTCAGCAACGGCGTGGACACGGCCTATTTTTCGCCCGAAGGCCCGCAGGGCCAGCCGCATGACCATCCGTATACGGCGCAGGAGCTGCCGCTGGTGTTCACCGGCGCCATGGACTACTGGCCGAATATCGACGCCGTGACCTGGTTCGCGCGGGACGTGTTGCCGGCGGTGCGCGCGCGCCATCCGCAGGCGGTGTTCTACATCGTCGGCGCGCGGCCCGCGTCCGAGGTGCAGGAACTGGCCGGCTTGCCCGGCGTGGTGGTCACCGGCACCGTGCCGGACGTGCGGCCCTATGTGGCGCACGCCTCGCTGTGCGTGGCGCCGCTGCGCATCGCGCGCGGCATCCAGAACAAAGTATTGGAAGCGATGGCCATGGCGCGCACCGTGGTGGTGTCGCCGCAGGCGCTGGAGGGCATCGAGGCCGAACCGGGCCGCTCGCTGCTGCTGGCGGCCGATGCGCCGGCCTTCATCGCCACCGTCAACGCCGCGCTGGACCAGCCCGATGCCGCCATCGGCCGCGCCGCGCGCGCCACCGTCGAACACCTGTATGGCTGGAACAGCCATCTGGCCCAGGTCTGCGCCCTGCTGGAGGCCGGCCGCCCCGTGAGGAAAGAAGCATGACATCCAGTTCCCTGCCAGCGGCCGATGCCGGCGCGCCCGCATCCGCACCTGCATCTGCAACCGCATCCCCTCCCGGCCCTGCACCCAAGGCCGGCAAGAGCCAGAAGGCCTTGCTGCTGCTGGCCGTGGCGGCGCTGCTGCTACCCGTGCTCGCCTATTTTTCCACGGCGCGCTCCATCGTCGAGATCTGGGACAGCTCCGGCACCTTCACCCACGGCTACGTGATCCTGCCCATCAGCCTGTGGCTGGCTTGGCAGCGCCGCGCCGCCATCGCGCAGCTGAGCGCCGCGCCCTGCTGGCCCGCGCTGCTGGCGCTGGCCGCCTGCGGGGCCGCCTGGCTGCTGGGCGAATTCGGCGACGTGCAGATCGTGCGCCATTACGCCTTCGTCGCGATGCTGCCGCTGGTGGTCCTGGCGCTGCTGGGCAAGCGCATCGCCTGGGCGCTGGCCTTCCCGCTGGCCTTCGTGCTGTTTGCCGTGCCCTTCGGCGACGTCTTCATCAATCCGCTGATCGGCGTCACCGCCGACTTCACGGTGTGGGCGCTGCGTGCCACCGGCATCCCGGTGCTGCGCGACGGCACCAGCTTCTCCATCCCGACCGGCAACTGGTCGGTGGTGGAAGCATGCAGCGGCGTGCGCTACCTGATCGCCTCCATCACGCTGGGCTGCCTGTACGCCTACCTCACTTTCCGCAGCACCCGGCGGCGCGCGCTGTTCATCGTAGCCTCCATGCTGGTGCCGATTGTCGCCAACGGCCTGCGCGCCTATATGATTGTCATGCTGGGCCATCTGAGCGGCATGACGCTGGCGGTCGGCGTCGACCACCTGATCTACGGCTGGCTGTTTTTCGGCCTGGTGATGTTCTTGCTGTTCTGGCTGGGCAGCCTGTGGCGCGAGGACGCGCCGGCCGACGAGCAGGCCGCGCCGGACCGCGCCGCCGCCGAAGCGGCCGCCTCGGCGGGCAATGCGCCCATGCGCAGCTTCGCCGCCGCCCTGCTGGCGATCGCCGTATGCGTGGGCGCCTGGCCTGCCTACGCCGCCTGGCTGGAGCAGCGCGAAAGCGCAGCGGCGCCGGCCAGCCTGTCCGGCTTCGCCAGCACCTGGCAGCCGGCCGCGCCGTTCGCGCAGTGGAAGCCGAGCTACCCCGCCGCCAGCGCCGAACTGCAGCAATTCTATGCCGGGCCGGCCGGCCATCCCGTCGGCCTGAACCTGCTCTACTACCGCAAGCAGGACCACAACACCAAGCTGATCAGCTCGGTGAACCGCATGGCGGCGGAAAAAGACCCCAACTGGCACAGCGTGGCCTCCGAGCTGCGCGAGGAAAACCTGGGCGGGCGCGTGCTGGCCGTGCGTGAAAGCACGCTGTCCGGCGCCGGCGGCCGTATGCTGGTGTGGAACTGGTACTGGGTGGACGGGCGCTATACCGCCAACGACTACCTGGGCAAGGTGCTGCAGGTGAAGCAGAAGGCGCTCCAGGGCAGCGACGACGGCGCGGCCGTCATGGTCTTCTCGCCTTACGAGGAGAAGCCGGAAGTGGCGCGCGCCGCCATGCGCGCCTTCGTGGCGGCGAACCTGGCGCGGGTGGATGCCGCGCTCGATGCGAATCGGCATAAATAAATACTGAAACTGGGAAAGCGCGGGACATCATGTGTGGAATAGTCGGAATCTTTGATACGCGCGGCACGCGCGAAATCGACCGCGCGCTGCTGTCGCGCATGAACGAAACACAGCACCATCGCGGCCCCGACGAGGCCGACCTGTACATCGAGCCGGGCGTGGGCTTCGGCCACCGCCGCCTGTCGGTGATCGACGTGGCGGCCGGCCTGCAGCCGCTCGGCAACGAGGACGGCAGCGTCATGGTCTGCTACAACGGCGAGATCTACAACTACCGCGAGCTGACCGAGGAGCTGAAAGGCCTGGGCCACACCTTCCGCACCCGCTGCGACACCGAAGTGATCGTGCACGCGTGGGAGGAGTGGGGCGAGGAATGCGTGCACCGCTTCCGCGGCATGTTCGCCTTCGGCCTGTGGGACCGCAACCAGCAGGTGATGTTCCTGGGCCGCGACCGCATGGGCGTCAAGCCGCTGTACTACGCCATGCTGCCGGACGGCTTCTTCGCCTTCAGCTCCGAGCTGAAGGCGCTGCGCACCCTGCCGCAGCTGAACCGCGAGATCGACCCGCAGGCGGTGGAAGACTATTTCGCCTACGGCTATGTGCCGGAGCCGAAGACCATTTTCAAGGGCGCGCTCAAGCTGTCGCCCGGCTTCACCCTGCTGCAGAAAGTGGGCGCGCCGCAGGCCGTGCCCAAGCAGTTCTGGGACGTGCCGTTCAAGCTGCACGGCGCCATGTCCGAGCAGGACGCGCAGGAAGAGCTGCTGACCCGCATCCGCGAAGCGGTGAAGATACGCCTGGTGGCCGAGGTGCCGCTGGGCGCCTTCCTGTCCGGCGGCGTGGACTCGAGCGCGGTGGTGGCCATGATGGCCGGCCTGAATGAAGGCCCGGTGCACACCTGCTCGATCGCATTCAACGACAAGGCCTACGACGAATCCGAGTACGCCTCCATGGTGGCCGCACAGTACAAGACCGACCACTACACCGAGACCGTGGACACCGACGACTACGGCCTGATCGACACCCTGGCGCACCTGTACGACGAGCCCTTCGCCGACAGCTCGGCCATTCCGACCTACCGCGTGTGCCAGCTGGCGCGCAAGCGCGTCACGGTGGCGCTGTCGGGCGACGGCGGCGACGAGAACCTGGCCGGCTACCGCCGCTACCGCTACGCCATGGCCGAGCAGAACGTGCGCGGCCGCATTCCGCTCAGCCTGCGCAAGCCGGTGTTCGGCACGCTGGGCCGCCTGTATCCCAAGGCCGACTGGGCGCCGCGCGTATTCCGCGCCAAGACCACCTTCGAAGCGCTGGCGCGCGACACCGTGGAAGGCTATTTCCACGGCGTGACGGTGATGTCGGACGCCATGCGCGACAAGCTGTTCAGCCCCGGCTTCCGCGCCGGCCTGCAAGGCTACCGCGCCATCGACGTGATGCGCGGCCACGCGGCCAAGTCGCCGACCGACGATCCGCTGTCGCTGATACAGTACATCGACATGAAGACCTATCTGCCGGGCGACATCCTGACCAAGGTGGACCGCGCCTCGATGGCGCATGCGCTGGAAGTGCGCGTGCCGCTGCTGGACCACCAGCTGGTGGAATGGATCTCCGGCCTGCCGTCCGACATGAAGCTGCGCGGCAGCGAGGGCAAATACGTGTTCAAGAAAAGCCTGGAGGCCCATCTGCCGCACGACATCCTGTACCGCAAGAAGATGGGCTTCTCCGTGCCGCTGGCGGCCTGGTTCCGCGGACCGCTGGCCCAGCGCGTGCGCGACGCGCTGCTCGGCCCCCTGCTGGCCGACACCGGCATCTTCAACAAAGCCTTCCTGCACGAGCTGGTGGAACACCACCAGTCCGGCCGCCGCGACTACAGCGCCTCCATCTGGACCGTGCTGATGTTCGAGGCCTTCCTGCGCAAGGAAATGGCGGCTTAACCATGAATGCAACTGTGAACCAAGCTACCACCACCACCGCCACGGCCGCCGCCGCCGGCGCACCGCTGCGCATCCTGCATGTGCTGGACCATTCCATTCCGCTGCACAGCGGCTACACCTTCCGCACCCGCTCCATCCTGCAGCAGCAGCGCGCGCTGGGCTGGGAAACCTGCCACATCACCAGTTCCAAGCAGGGCGCCGCCGGCCCCGCCAAGGAAAGCGTGGACGGGCTGGAGTTCTACCGCACCGCGCCGTCCACCGGCATGCTGGCGCGCCTGCCGGTGTTCAGCCAGCTGGCCGTGATCGACACGCTGGCCGCGCGCCTGCTGGAGGTGGCGCGCCAGGTGCGGCCGGACATCCTGCACGCGCATTCGCCGGCGCTGAACGCGGTGGCGGCGCTCAGGGTGGGCAAGAAGCTGGGCATCCCCGTGGTGTACGAGATCCGCGCCTTCTGGGAGGACGCGGCGGTGGACCACGGCACGGCCAGCGAATGGGGCATGCGCTACCGCTTCACGCGCGCCATGGAAACCTATGCGCTCAAGCGGGTGGACGCGGCCACCACCATCTGCGAAGGCCTGCGCGGCGAAATCATCACGCGCGGCATCCCGGCGCAGAAGCTGACCGTGATACCGAACGCCGTCAACATCGAGGACTTCAGCATAGGCGGGCAGCGCGACGCCGCGCTGGCCGCGTCGCTGGGCATGGACGGCAAGGTGGTGCTGGGCTTTATCGGCTCCTTCTACGCCTACGAGGGGCTGGACGTGCTGCTGCAGGCCGTGCCGGCCATGCTGGCGGCCAATCCGGACATCCGCGTGCTGCTGGTGGGCGGCGGCCCGCAGGACGCCGCGCTCAAGGCGCAGGCCGAGGCGCTGGGCATATCCGGCCAGGTGGTGTTCACCGGGCGCGTGCCGCACAGCGAAGTGCAGCGCTACTATGACCTGATCGACGTGCTGGTGTATCCGCGCCTGAAAATGCGGCTGACCGACCTGGTCACGCCGCTCAAGCCGCTCGAAGCCATGGCGCAGGGCAGGCTGCTGGCCGCGTCCGACGTGGGCGGCCACAAGGAGCTGATTATCGACGGCGAGACCGGGGTGCTGTTCCGCGCCGGCGATCCGCAGGCGCTGGCGCAGAAGGTGCTGGCGCTGCTGGCCGAGCCGCAGCGCTGGGCCGCGCTGCGCGCCAGCGGACGCAATTACGTGGAAACGGAACGCAACTGGCGCGCCAGCGTGGCGCGCTACAAGCCGGTCTACGCCGCGCTGAGCCAGCGGGGTTGACGCAGCCGGCGCGTCAGCCGGCTGTCGTTGGCGCTGCCGCGTCGCGCTGCGCGCGCCACGGCAGATACCAGTCGCGGAAGCGGGACAAGCCCGTTTCCAGCGTGGTGGTGGGCGCGAAGCCCACCCAGCCGCGCAGCTTGTCGATGGCGGCATAGGTGGCGGGCACGTCGCCCGGCTGCATCGGCTGGAAATTCATTTTCGCTTCCACGCCCAGCACCTTCTCCAGCGTCTGGATGAACTCCAGCACGCGCACCGGCTGGTGGTTGCCGATGTTGAACACGGCGTGCGGCACCGCGCCTTCGCCGGCCGGCTGCGGCTTGTGCAGCAGCCGCACCACGCCTTCCACGATGTCGTCGATATAGGTGAAGTCGCGGCTCAATTTGCCTTCGGCGAACACGGGTATCGCTTCGCCGCGCATCATCTTCTCGGCAAAGCTGAAGTAGGCCATGTCCGGCCGGCCCCAGGGTCCGTAGACGGTGAAGAAGCGCAGGCCGGTGGCGGGCAGGCCGAACAGGTGGCTGTAGGAATGCGCCATCAGCTCGTTGGCCTTCTTGGTGGCGGCGTACATGGACACCGGGCCGTCGCAGCGGTCGTCCTCGCTGAACGGCAGGCTGGCGTTGGCGCCGTACACGCTGCTGCTGCTGGCGTACAGCAGGTGCTGCACCTTGTGGTGGCGGCACGCTTCCAGCATATGGCCGAAGGCCACCAGGTTGGACTGCACATAGGCGGCCGGATTGTCCAGCGAGTAGCGCACGCCGGCCTGCGCGGCCAGGTGCACCACCAGCGCCGGCTGCTCGCGCTCGAACAGCGCCTGCACCTGCACGCCGTCGGCCAGCTCCACGTTGTGGCAGGCCACGCCGGCCGGGGCCAGCAGCGTTTGCACGCGGCCGGTTTTCAGGCGCGGATCGTAATAGTCGTTGAAGTTGTCGCAGCCGACCACGGCGTGGCCCATGGCGGCCAGGCGCGCCGCCACGGCGCTGCCGACAAAGCCGGCCGCGCCGGTCACCAGCACTTTTTGCGCGGCGTTCATGGATGGACGGCGTGGTTGATGCGTCCTATGCCTTCATAGGACAGGCCGGCAGCGCTGACCGCTTCCAGGTCGTAGATGTTGCGGCCGTCGAACACCGCCTTGTCGCGCAGCTGCTCGGCCAGGTAGCGGAAGTCCGGCGAACGGAATTCCTTCCACTCGGTCACCAGCACCAGCGCGTCGGCGCCGGCGGCCGCCTCCTTGGCCGAGGCGGCCAGGAACAGCAGGTCGGCGCAGCGCGCCTGGCCGTGCTCGGCCAGCAGCAGGCGCTCGGCCTCGGCGCTGGCCACCGGATCGTAGGCGCGCACCTTGCAGCCGGCCGCGAACAGCGCGCGTATCAGCACCAGGCTGGGCGCTTCGCGCATGTCGTCGGTGTTGGGCTTGAAGGCCAGGCCCCACAGCGCGATGGTCTTGCCGTGCAGCGCGCCGGCGCTGCCGTAATGGCGCACCAGCTTGTCGAACAGCACATTCTTCTGGCGCTCGTTGACGTCCTCGGTGGCCTGCAGGATGCGCAGCGGCTGGTCATGGTCGGCGCCGGTGCGTATCAGCGCCTTCACGTCTTTCGGGAAGCAGGAGCCGCCGTAGCCCATGCCGGCGTACAGGAACTGCGGGCCGATGCGCGGGTCCTTGCCCATGCCCAGGCGCACCGACTCGATGTCCGCGCCCAGCAGCTCGGCCAGGTTGGCCAGCTCGTTCATAAAGCTGATGCGGGTGGCCAGCATGGCGTTGGCGGCGTACTTGGTCAGCTCGGCGCTGCGCACGTCCATCTCGATGAATTTCTCGTGCTGGCGGCTGAACGGCGCGTACAGCAGGCGCATCTGCTTGAGCGCGGCCGGGTTGTCGCTGCCGACGATAATGCGGTCCGGGCGCGTGAAGTCCTCCAGCGCCGCGCCTTCCTTCAGGAACTCGGGATTGCTCACCACGTCGAACTGCACCTCGGCGCCGCGCTTGGCCAGCTCGCCGGCGATGGCGTCGCGCACCTTGTCGCCGGTGCCGACCGGCACGGTGGACTTGTCGACCACGATCACCGGGCGGGTGATGCGCTGGCCTATGCTGCGCGCGGCGGCCAGGATGTACTGCAGGTCGGCGCTGCCGTCCTCGTCCGGCGGCGTGCCCACCGCCAGGAAGATCACGTCGGCATGCGCCACCGCGTCGTCGTAGCTGGTGGAGAACAGCAGCCGGCCGGCGGCGGCGTTGCGCGCCACCAGCGTATCGAGGCCGGGTTCATGGATGGGGATGCCGCCGCTGTTCAGGAGAGCGATCTTGCGCTCGTCCACGTCCAGGCACAGCACAGTGTTGCCAACATCGGCGAAACAGGCGCCGGTCACGAGACCGACATAGCCCGAACCTATCACAGAAATATTCATATAGTGTGCCCGTAGACTGGAACGCCGGGGGAGGCGAGGGGAGGAATGTGCTTGGCCGTCCAAGCGTAGCTCTTGCGTAATTGTACTTTCAATTTTATTATCAGTAAACGTGCCGCAGTGCGGCGTAAACGCCCACCGTCTGCCCACCGTCCGCTACCCATAAAATGAAGCTACTTACCTTCAGCACCTTATTTCCCAACGAGCAACAACCCGGCCACGGTATCTTTGTCGAAACCCGGCTACGCTATCTGCTGGCCAGCGGCCAGGCCACCTCGCGCGTGGTCGCGCCGGTGCCGTGGTTCCCGTCCAGCAATCCGCGTTTCGGCCAGTACGCCACCTATGCCAAAGTGCCGCGGCACGAGGAGCGGCACGGCATACAGGTGAGCCATCCGCGCTATGTCAGCCTGCCCAAGGTGGGCATGCGGGTGGCGCCGCTGCTGCTGGCGCGCGCCGCCAAAGCCGAGATCGGCCGCATCCTGGACGAAGGCTATGACTTCGATTTGATCGACGCGCACTATTTTTATCCGGACGGCGTGGCGGCGGTCATGCTGGGCAAGTACTTCAACAAGCCGGTGGTGATCACCGCGCGCGGCACGGACATTAATTTGATCCCGCAATATTCTTTGCCTAAACGCATGATTTTGTGGGCTGCGCGCAACGCCCAGGGCATGATTACCGTGTGCCAGGCCTTAAAAGATGAAATGGTGCAGCTCGGGGTGGCGGCGGACCGCGTGACGCCGCTGCGCAACGGCGTGGATTTGCAGCGTTTCGCACCGTTGCCGGAACGCGACGCGGTGCGCAGCGAACTGGGCCTGGACCGCTACACCCTGCTGTCGGTCGGCTACCTGATCGAACGCAAGGGCCACGAACTGATTATCGCGGCCTTGCCGGCCTTGCCGGACGCGGAACTGCTGATCGCCGGCAGCGGCCCGGACCGGGCCAAGCTGGAAGCGCTGGCGGCGCAGCTGGGCGTGTCCGACCGGGTGCGCTTCCTCGGCCCGGTGGCGCAGCCGGAACTGAAGCGCTATTACAACGCGGCCGACGCCATGGTGCTGGCCTCCAGCCGCGAAGGCTGGGCCAATGTGCTGCTGGAGGCCATGGCCTGCGGCACGCCGGTGGTGGCCAGCAATGTGTGGGGCACGCCGGAAGTGGTGGCCGCGCCGGCGGCCGGCGTGCTGATGCGCGAACGCACGCCGCTGGGCGTGGCCGACGCGGTCAAGGCGCTGCGCGCCGCCCCGCCCGAGCGCGCCGACACCCGCCGCTACGCCGAGCTGTTCAGCTGGGACGCCACCACCGAGGGCCAGCTGCGCCTGTTCCGCGACATCCTGCAGGGCCGCAGCTCGCCCGTGTGGCAGCCGAGCGGAGTGCGTCCTTGAGCGCACCGTTGAGCCCGCCGCCGGGCGCGCAGGCCGATACCCGTCCGCTGGTGCTGCACGTGATCCACCACCTGGTGATGGGCGGGCTGGAGAACGGCCTGGTCAACCTGATCAACACCATGCCGCCGGAACGCTACCGCCACGCCATTGTGTGCGTGGAGAACTACAACGACTTCCGCCTGCGCATCGCGCGCGCCGACGTGGAAGTGATTGCGCTGCACCGCTCGCGCATCGGCATCTGGCGCATGCGGCTGGAAATGCTGCGCCTGTTCCGCCGCCTGCGGCCGGCCATCGTCCATTCGCGCAATATGTCGGGACTGGACGCGCTGCTGCCGGCGCGCCTGGCCGGGGTGCGCACCTGCGTGCACGGCGAGCACGGCTGGGACGTGGGCGACCTGGACGGCAGCCAGTGGAAGCCGGCGCTGCTGCGCCGCCTGCACGCGCCGCTGGTGGACCGCTACATCACCGTGTCGCAGGACCTGGCGCGCTACCTGGCGCGCCGCGTCGGCGTGGCGCAGCCGCGCATCCGCCAGGTCTACAACGGCGTGGACACCGCGCGCTTCGCCCCGCGCACGCCCGGCGCGCCGCGCCCCGCGCTGCCGGACGGCTTTGCCGGCCCGGACGATATCCTGATCGGCACCGTCGGCCGCCTGCAGCCGGTGAAGGACCAGGCCACGCTGCTGCGCGCCTTCGCCCGCCTGCGCGAAACGCAGCCGGCGCTGTGGCCGCGCCTGCGCCTGGCCATTGTCGGCGGCGGGCCGCTGGAAGCGGAACTGCAGGCGCTGGTGACGGAACTGGACGTGGGCGCGCAAGTGTGGCTGCCCGGCGCGCGCGACGACGTGCCCGCCATCCTGGCCAGCTTCGACGTGTTCGTGCTGCCCTCGCTGTCCGAGGGCATCTCCAACACCATCCTGGAAGCCATGGCCTGCGGCCTGCCGGTGCTGGCCACCGGCGTGGGCGGCAACCTGGAACTGGTGAAGGACGGCGTCTGCGGCCGCTTCTTCACCCCCGGCGACGTGGACGCGCTGAGCGGCCTGCTGGCGGCCTACGGCGGCGACGCCGGGCTGCGCGGCGCGCACGGCGCGGCGGCGCGCCAACTCGCAGTGGAGGAATTCAGCATGGCGGCCATGGTCAACAACTATATGGCGGTGTACGACAGCGCAGGGAAGCGCTCATGACGCCTCCGCTCAACACCCCGCGCAGCACCTTGTTGATCCACCTGCTGCTGGCCGCGCTGGTGGGCCTGCTGTTCATGGGCGCGCACGCGGACGGATCCTACTGGTGGAGCGACGCGCCGCGCCACGCCCTGAACGGCGTCTTCGTCAAGGACCTGGTGGCCGCTGCGCCCTGGTCCGACCCGTCGCGCTACGCCTACGACTACTACGCGCAGTACCCGGCGCTCACCATCCTGTTCTACCCGCCGCTGTTCTACGCCATCAGCGCGCCGTTCTACGCCCTGTTCGGCGTGTCCGAAGCGACCGCGCTGCTGGTGGTGGCGCTGCACTACGTGGCCTTCGCCTGGGGCGCGTGGGCGCTGTTCCGCAACTGGCTGCCGGCCTGGCACGCGGCGCTGGCCGCCGCCGCGCTGGCGGCGCTGCCGGAGATCGCCTTCTGGGGCCGCCAGGTGATGCTGGAAGTGCCCAGCCTGGCCTTCTTCATCTGGAGCGCGGTGCTGTTTACGCGCTACCGGCGCACGGCGCGCCCGCTGCTGCTGTACGGCGCGGCCGCCTTGCTGCTGCTGGCCATGTACACCAAGCTGACGGCCGGCTTCCTGGCGCTGGCCTACGCCGGCACCCTGCTGTACGAACGCCGCGCCGCCATGCTGAAGGACCGCCACCTGTGGCTGGCCGCGCTGCTGGCCTGCATCGGCCTGGTGCCGCTGCTGGTGCTGACGGTGAAGTTCGGCCAGGCCAACATCCAGTCCGCGTCCGGCATCAACGACTCGCTGGTGTCGCGCAATTCGCTGGCCGGCTGGCTGTGGTATCTGCGCCAGTTCCCCGGCCAGATGGGCTGGGCCGTGCTGGCGGCGGCCGCCGCCGGGCTGCTGGCCGGCGCCGTGGCGGCAGTGCGCCGGCGCGGCCTGGACGGACTGGGCAGTGCCGGAGGGGAGGGCGGCCTGAGCCGTGGCGACCTGGTGTTCTGGCTGCTCTGGCTGCTGGCAGGCTATCTGTTTTTCTCGGCCATCGACCTGAAGGAAGCGCGCCACAGCGTGTTCATCCTGCCGCCGCTGGTGCTGGCCGCCGCGCTGCTGCTGGCGCGCCTGCCACGGCCGTCCTGGCAGCTGGCGGCGCTGGCCGCGCTGGCCGGCGCGGCGCTGCTGCAGACCACGCTGCTGCGTCCGGTGCCCTATGTGCGCGGCTTCGCCGAGGCCGCGCGCCTGGTCGCCGCGCAGGCGCCCAGGGACAGCAGCGTGCTGTTCTCCGGCTACCGCGACGGCTCCTTCGTGTTCAATATGCGCACCCACGAGGAGCGCCGCGACCTGACCGTGGTGCGCGCGGACAAGATCCTGCTGAACGTGGCCGTGCGGCGCGAGCTGGGCGTGACGGAGCACGACCTGAGCGAGGACGACATCCTGCGCCAGATCCAGGACCTGAACGTGAGCTACCTGGTGGTGCAGCCCGGCTTCTGGAACGACCTGGCGGTGATGCAGCGCTTCGAGCGCGTGCTGGCGCAGGCCCGGTTCGAGGTGGTGGCGCGCATCCCCACGCCGAACAACGTCAAGGCCTATGAGAAGGAGCTGGTGGTCTACCGCAACAAGGCGCCGTCCGGCCGCCGCGCCGGGCCGCGCAAGCTGGACCTGCCCATCATCAACCGCAGCATCGACGCCGGGCGCTAAAAAAATTCACGATTGCAACAATTGGAGATAATTCGGGGCAAATCGCTGGCTATACTGAAACTTCCCCAGCGAGCCCCTGCCCCCGCCTCGCGTATCGACCGCCCACTCCAGCGAGGATATGCGATGCGCCAGAACACCCCTGTCACACAGAACGAATACGTCCTCGAGGACGGCAAGACCATCGTCTCGACCACCGATTTGCAGGGCAATATCAACTATGCGAATCCCTATTTCATTGAAGTAAGCGGCTTCCAGGAAGCCGAGCTGCTGGGCGCGCCGCAGAACATCCTGCGCCACCCGGACATGCCGGCCGAAGCCTTTGCCGACCTGTGGGCCACCATCAAGGGCGGCATGCCGTGGACCGGCATGGTGAAGAACCGCTGCAAAAACGGCGACTACTACTGGGTGCTGGCGAATGTGACGCCGGTGGTGGAAAACGGCCGCCCGGTGGGCTATATGTCGGTGCGCACCAAGCCCAGCCGCGAGCAGGTGGCGCAGGCATCCGAGCTGTACCGCGAGATCCGCAACGGCAACCCGAACGGCCTGCGCATCCGCAACGGCCGCGTGCTGCGCAGCGACGTGCTGGCGCGCTTCAATGAACTGCGCAAGCTGTCCGTGGCCAGCCACCTCGGCATCAACTGCGCCTGGCTCAGCGCCAGCATGCTGGTGTTCGCGGCGGCCTTCTGGAGCATGGACGGCGCCTACGGCGGCTGGCTGGGCGGCGCCGCGCTGCTGGCGGCGGCCATCGTGCTGTATTTCTGGTACAGCCTGCACCGCGCCATCGTCGCGCCGCTGGCGCGCGCCACCGCGGCGGCCCGCAAGATGGCGGGCGGCGACCTGACCGGCGTGATCGACGTGCCGCGCGACGACGACATGGGCCAGCTGCTGGCCGCGCTGCGCCAGATGAATGTGAACCTGCACAGCATCATCGGCGACGTGCGCAGCAATTTCGACGAGATCAAGCAGGCCACCACCGAGATCGCCAGCGGCAACCAGGACCTGTCCGGCCGCACCGAGTCGCAGGCCAGCAGCCTGCAGCAGACCGCCGCCAGCATGGAGCAGCTCACCACCAATGTGCAGCAGAGCGCCACCAGCGTGGCCAGCGCCAACGAGCTGGCCGAGGCCGCCTCGCACATCGCCGAGCAGGGCGGCAACATCGTGTCGCAGGTGGTGACGACGATGGACGACATCAGCACTTCCTCGCGCAAGATCCTGGACATTATCGGCCTGATCGACGGCATCGCCTTCCAGACCAATATCCTGGCCCTGAACGCGGCGGTGGAGGCGGCGCGGGCCGGCGAGCAGGGGCGGGGCTTCGCCGTGGTGGCCAGCGAGGTGCGCAACCTGGCGCACCGCTCGGCCAGCGCGGCCAAGGAGGTCAAGGAGCTGATCGATTTGTCGATCGAGAAGGTGAGCGCCGGATCGGTGCTGACCGGCAGCGCGGGCGCCACCATGAGCGAGGTGATCAAGTCCGTGAGCCGCGTGACCAGCGTGATGGACGAGATCTCCACCGCCACCAAGGAGCAGGGCAACGGCATCGTGCAGGTCAACCAGGCGGTGATACAGATAGACGACATCACGCAGCAGAACGCGGCGCTGGTGGAGCAGGCGGCGGCCGCCGCCACCAGCCTGGCCCACCAGACCGAATGCGTGGCGCAGGCGATGGCGGTGTTCAAGCTCAAGGAACTGGCCGGCGCCGCCAGGGTGCGCCAGCTGGCCTGACGGCGCAGCGGGCAAGGGGCGCGGGCCAAGTCGGTGTAAGATGCACGGAGTAATTCATCCGGGAAACTTTTATGCGTCTGACCATCATCCTGGCGGCCCTGCTGGCCGCCGCCCATGCCGCCGCCGCGCCGGCTTCCAGCGCGCCCGCCGCCAACCCGCGCCTGGACGGCGTGAAGCAAATCGAGCGCAACGCCTGCGTACGCGCCGGCAACACGGGGCCGGGCGCGCCGCGCAACCTCAAGCTGGTGCCGAAATACTGCGAGTGCGTGTCCAGCCACTACTGGGACAGCGTGCCGCAAGCCGAAGTGGAAGAACTGATGAACAACGGCCAGTCCGCCGCCATCGACCGCAAGAAGGACGAGCGCCTGGCCGCCGCGCGCAGCGCCTGCCAGGTGAAATGAAGGTCAGCCTGAGCATGCAGGGCTGGCAGTTCGAGACCGACGGCGCCGCCACCGTGCTGATGGCGGCGCAGCAGGCCGGCATCCGCCTGCCCAGCTCCTGCCGCAACGGCACCTGCCGCACCTGCATCTGCCACATGGGCAGCGGCAGCGTGCGCTACCTGGTCGAATGGCCGGGCCTGAGCGCCGACGAAAAGCGCGAAGGCCACATCCTGCCCTGCGTGGCCGTGGCCCAGTCCGACCTGGAACTGGCGGTGCCGGCCGCGCGCCGCATCGACGCGGCCTAAGGCGGGGTCAATCGGGCTCGCCGCCGCCCATATCGCCCAGATCGCCCCGGCGCAGCCTGCCCAGCAGCGCATCGGCCGTGCCGCTCAGCGGCAAGCCGTGCTGGCGCAGCATCTGGATGTGCAGCACCAGATTCTCCAGCACCAGCTTGGCCGCCACCGCCATCAAGGTCAGGCGGCGGTCCTCCTCGCTGAACGACTCCATGGCGTCGGCCATGTCGACCAGGTGGCTGGCCACCAGGCCGCGCAAATCCTGTTCGTCGAAAGGCAGGTCGGCGAAATCGATCGGGTCCTCCTGCTCCACCTCCAGCATCAGCGTTTCCAGTTCCGCACGCGTGATCGACATGTGTTGCTCCTGTGGTTGCCCTGATTGCATTTTAGTCCCAAGCGCCCCCGATACGCGCTAGAATTTCCGGTCCAGGAGCCTGGTGGAGCCACGCATGGCGCAGATTATCTTTACGCAGCAACTAGCCCGCTTCCTGCCCGTACCCCGGATCGAGGTGCAGGCCGCCGACCTGCGCGCCGCGCTGGCCGCCGCCTTCGAGGGCAAGGAGCGCCTGCGCGGCTACGTGCTCGACGACCAGGGCTGCCTGCGCGAAAACGTCGTCATCTTCATCGACGGCCAGCGCAGCCGCGACCGCAAGCGGCTGGACGACCCGCTGCGGCCCGATTCCCAGATCTATATCTTGCAAGCACTTTCAGGAGGCTGACCATGGCAGACCGCGCATACCTCGCAACCCGCAAGGGCCTGTTCGAACTGGCGCCGCGGAACGGCGTGTGGCAGCTGGAGGGCCACCATTTCCTTGGCGAGCCGGTCAGCCAGGTGCTGGCGGACGAGCGCGACGGCACGCTGTACGCCGCGCTCAACCTGGGCCACTTCGGCACCAAGCTGCACCGGCGCGACGCCGGCAGCGACGGCTGGACCGAAGTGGGCGTGCCGGTCTATCCGCCCAAGCCGGAAGGCAGCGACGACACGGTGGACTGGACGCTGCGCCAGATCTGGTGCCTGGAAGCGGGCGGCAAGGACGAGCCGGGCGTGCTGTGGGCCGGCACCTTGCCGGGCGGCCTGTTCAAGTCCAGCGACCGGGGCGACAGCTGGCAGCTGGTGGAATCCCTGTGGAACCTGCCCGAGCGCCGGCAGTGGATGGGCGGCGGCTACGACGTGGCGGGCATCCACAGCATCTGCGTCGATCCGCGCGACAGCCGCAGCATCCTGGTCGGCGTGTCGGTGGGCGGCGTGTGGCTCACCACGGACGGCGGCGCCAGCTGGCGCCTGCGCGCCAGCGGCATGGTGGCCGGCTATATGCCGCCCGAGCTGGCCGAAGACGGCGTGGCCCAGGACCCGCACCGCATCGTGCGCTGCGAAGGCGAGCCGGATAAATTATGGTGCCAGCACCACAGCGGCATCTGGCGCAGCGTGGACAACGGCGCGCGCTGGACGGAAGTGAAGGACGTGCAGCCGTCCAGCTTCGGCTTCGCGGTGGCGGTGCACCCGCGCGACGGCGACACGGCCTGGTTCGCGCCCGGCGTGGCCGACCAGCAGCGCATCCCGGTGGACGCGGCCATGGCCACCACGCGCAGCACCGACGGCGGCGCCAGCTTCACGGCGCAGCGCAACGGCCTGCCGCAGGAACACTGCTACGACCTGGTCTACCGGCACGGGCTGGCGGTGGCCGAGGACGGCAAAACGCTGCTGATGGGCTCCACCACCGGCGGCGTGTGGCTGTCGGCCAACGGCGGCGACTACTGGCAGACCATCTCCAGCAATATGCCGCCGGTGTACGCGGTCCGGTTTGGCTGAGTTGGCCGGCTACGCCGCGTAATAGGCCAGGAATATATCGGCCGCCGTCGCGATCAGGGCGGCTTCGGCGGCCGGCTCCAGCACCGGCTGGCCCATGGTCACCTGCGGCCAGAAGGCGAAGGCCTTCAGCTGGCCTTGCAGCAGATGCGAGGCGAACACCGGGTCCAGCGGCTTGAGCTTGCCGTCGGCCTGCGCCGCGCGCAGCCAGGCCGCCACGCCTTCCTCCTTGTCGGCCAGCCTGGCCACCATTTCCTGCGCCCGCTCCGGGTGGTGGATGCCCTCGGCGATGGCGACCCGCGCCAGGTCGAGGAAATAGCCGTCGCGCAGCAGCGCCATCTTGGTTCCCATCAGCTCCAGCAGTTGCGCGCGCAGCGGCTGGTCCGCGCGGTAGCGCAAGGCCTGCAGGGCCGCGCTGCTGTCCCACAGCTGCTGCAGGATATGGGCGAACAGCGCGTCCTTGCTGGGGAAATGGTTGTAGACGGTGCGCTTGGACACGCCGGCAGTGGCGGCGATCTTGTCCATGCTGGTGGCGTCGAAGCCGTTGGCGCGGAATTCGGCCACGGCGGCGCCGACGATGGCCTGGTGCTTGCGGTCGGTGAGGCGGGTAGTGTCCATGCAGGTATTTTACACCGGGTAGTTTACTTTCTCAAAAAATGAAACTACACTGTGCAGTGTACTTTTTGGCCTGCCGATGAAACGCCTCGCATCGCTCACCTTTCTAATGGGAATCCTGACCATGGCTTACTGCACCCTGTCCCCGCAAGAACTCGACCACGCCTCGCCGCAGTACCGCGACGGCAAATTCCGCAACCCGGTGCAGATGCACAAGGCCGGCTTCATGGGCACGCTGCGCATCCTGTACCGCATGGCCTTCGAAAAGCCCGCCGATACCGCGCCGGCCAAGGCGGTGCCGGTGCACGCCATCACGCGCGAGCAGCTGCTGGTGGCGCCCAACAACAGCGTATTCCGGCTGGGCCACTCGACCATCCTGCTCAAGCTCGACGGCGGGTTCTGGCTGACCGACCCGGTGTTCTCCGAGCGTGCTTCGCCGTTCCAATGGCTGGGACCGCAGCGTTTCCACCAGCCGCCGATCAGCATAGAGGAATTGCCGGCGCTGAAGGGCGTGATCCTGTCGCACGACCACTACGACCACCTGGACCACGCCGCCGTGCTGGCGCTGGCGGCCAAGACCGAGCACTTCCTCGCCCCGCTGGGCGTGGGCGACACGCTGGTCAAGTGGGGCGTGCCAGCCGCCAAGATGCAGCAGCTGGACTGGTGGCAATCGACCGCCGTGGACGGCGTGCGCCTGACGGCGACGCCGGCGCAGCATTTTTCGGGCCGGGGGCTAAGCGACGGCAACAAGACGCTGTGGGCCTCGTGGGTGATCCGGGCCGGCGGGCAGCGCATCTTCTTCAGCGGCGACACCGGCTACTTCAAGGGTTTTAAAGAGATCGGCGACAAATACGGCCCCTTCGACCTGACGATGCTGGAGACGGGCGCGTACGACCCGCAATGGCCGGACATCCACATGCAGCCCGAAGAAACGATGCAGGCCCATATCGACCTGCGTGGCAAGCTGCTCATGCCGATCCACAACGGCACCTTCGACCTGGCCATGCATGCGTGGAACGAACCGTTCGACCGCATCAGCGCCCTGGCCGAGCAGCGCGGCCAAGTGCTCGCCACCCCCGAGATCGGCCAGCAGCTCAACCTGCGCCACATCCCCGCCACCGGCAAATGGTGGCTGCAATCCCTCTAAGGCAAAGCAAGCCGAGCCGCATTCCCCTCACACCGGGGTCAGACCCCGAATGCGGAAAAATGCGGCTCAGCTCGCTTGTAGGAGTCCGCTGAGTGCTTCGGCTTTCGGGATGGGGCATAGAGGATTTGTCCTAATTGAAGGCGATTTGGTGGCGGCTAGGCTCTGGGAACAAAGCAAACTGAGCCGCACTGTAAGCATTTCGGGGTCTGACCCCGGGGGGAGGGGTCTGACCCCGGGGGGAGGGAAATGCGGCTGGGAGCGCTTGTAAGAGGCGGCTGAGGGGTGTCAGACTGTGACGTTGATGAGGCGGCCGACCGTCTGGCCTTGGGCGTTGACTTGGGGGGCGCGGGGCAGGCCGTCGAGGGTGGCGGGCACCGGTTTGGTGATCGTGCTGTCGAGCCGGACCGGGGCCGGCGTGGGGGCGTTGGCGCTCTCGGCCGCGCGGCTTGCTTTTTGCCGGGTGCTGAGCTGCTCCTGGTCTTTTGCCAGCTGCGCGCGGCTGTCCTGCAGCCGGCTGGCGTCCTGGTCCACACGCGTCTGGTCCTGCTGGACTTTACGTTCAGCAATCGCAACCGCATTGCGCAGCGTATTGACGGACGTGACGGTAACCACGGTGCACCCTCAGAGCGGACTGTATCTCAAGCGTAGGCCAAAATTGGCGAGGTTGCAATACAAAAAAAGGCAAGGCCGGAAGGGGACGGCCTTGCCCAAGCCTACAGGGGAGTTCCGTTTAGAAACGGTACAGCAGCGATCCTTCCACCGCCCGGCCGAACAGCGGACGCGCATTGATCGGGCCGCTGTTGCCACTGCTCAGGCGCGAGTTGCCTTCCGTTAGCCCCAGCTCGTTGTTGACGTTGGTGGCGGCCAGCCGCAGCTCGATCTTGTCGCCCAGCGAGAACAGCGCGCCCAGGTCCAGCGTGCGGTAGGACGGCAGGTATTGCAGATTGGCCTGGTCGGCCCAGCGCTCGCCGATCTTGGTGTAGGTGCCATACAGCTTGACCGAGTTGTCCTCGCCCAGCGGAATCTTGTACGTCGGCGTGAAGCGGAACTGCAGCTTGGGCTGGCGCTGCACCGTCTTGCCTTCGGTGGCCGGATTGTCCTTGTATTCGGACTTCTGGTAGTCGCCCGTCAAGGTCAGCGTCAGGTTGCGCACCGGGCGTACCGATACTTCCCACTCCAGGCCGTTGCCCTTGGAGCCGCTGGTGGAATTCAGAATGCTGCCGTTGGACAGGATTTGCTGGAAGGCGATGCCGTCGAACTCGGTGTGGAAGGCGTTGATGTAAGCGCTGTACAGCTCGCCCACCGTCTTGAAGCCCACTTCCAGCTGCTTGATTTTCGGCGTCGGCAGGCCGCTGCGGTCGTCCACCGCCTTCTGGCTGCCTGCGTTGCGCAGGTCGTCGAAGGTGATGAAGGTGTGGCCGGTGTTGGCGCGCGCGAACACGCTGGCGTCCTTGCTCAGCTTGTAGTTGCCGCCGATGGTGAAGGAGCTGGCCGTGTCCTTGCGGCCCAGCGCGGTGTAGGCGCCGTTGGGCATCGAGGTGCCGTTGTTGTACACGGTGAGCGGGTTGTTGTCGGTGTCGGCCGAGACCAGGTTGGAGACCGAGCCGTCGATCTTCTGCCGCTCGCGGCGCGCGCCGGCGTCGACCTTGATGCGCTCGTTCACCTTCCATTCATTGCTCACGTAGAAGGCGGTGTTGCTGCCGTCGTAGGACGCGTTCGGGGCGTAGAACACATTGCCGTCGGTGCCGTTGTTGGACACCACCACGCCGTTGTTGAGCTTGACGTTGATCAGGCTGGCGTTTGGCACGGCCGTCATCAGATGGCTGTTGCCCAGGTACCAGACGTCGTCCGAGGAGTAGCTGGCGAAATAGGCGCCCACGGTGACGGTGTTGCCCTGCATCCATTCGCGGCTGACGCGCAGCTCGTCCGTGAACGATTTCAGCTTTTTCTCCACCGCCCACAGGCCGGCCTGCACCACCTGGGTGCTGTCCGACACCGCGCCGCCGCCGTTGGTGAAGGTGGCCGTGGCCGACGTGGCCGGACGTCCCGCCGCCGCCAGCGTGGCCGCGTTGCCGTTGGCCGAGGCGATGGCCGCCGCCTTGTAGGCGCCCATGGTGAGCGGATTGTTGCCGGTGAACATGGCGATGGTGTTCATGTCCGCGTCGAAGCGGTTGAACTTGTTCGATACGGTCCAGCCGCTGAAGGTCTGGTCGAACTCGGCGCCGAAGACGTTGCCTTTCAGGCCGCGCCCGTCGCCCAGGTCGTAGGTCAGGGTCTTGCCGGGCGCCGCTTCCAGCGTGAAGCGGCGCATTTCGCCGCTCATCAAGGTGCCCTTGAGCGGGTCGAAGCCGGGGAAGGCGCTGATGCTGCGGCCTTCGTTGGCCGAGATCAGCGGCACGCCGGTGTAGAAGGCGTTCTTGTCGCTGGTGCTGCGGGTGTACAGCGTCAGTTCGCCCTGGTCCAGCTTGCGGGTCAGCGTGGCGGTGATCTGGTGGCCGTCGTCGGCCGGGAAGCCGGCGTCGCGCACGCCGTGCGCGGTGCGGTAGAAGCCGCCCACGCTGCCGTACCAGCCGTCGCCGATCTTGCCGCCGTAGTACAGGTCCACGCGGCGCAGTTCGCCGGTGCCGGCCGTGAAGCGGATGCTGCCTTCCGGCGTGTCCGTGCCCTTTTTCAGGATGAAGTTCATGGTCGCGCCCGGCTGGCCGCTGGAGAAGATGGTGCTCGGGCCGCCGCGCAGCACTTCCACGCGCTCGATGGTGTCGTCCAGGCGGAAGGCGGACGAGCCCTCGAAGAAGGACAGCGTGGGCACCGGATAGATGGGGTTGCCCTGCATTTGCACCGAGACGAAGGGCGAATCGGAGCCGGAGGGGAAGCCGCGCACTTCGATATTGGCGCCGGACTGGCCGCCGGTGGCTTCGGCGTACACGCCGGGCACCAGCTTCATCACGTCGGCGGTGCTGCTGGGCGAGGCCTGTTTCAGCTGTTCTTCGCTGGCGGTGGTGATGGAAAACGCCGAGTCGAGCTTGCGCACGCCGCGCGAGGCGGCCACGCCGGTCACCACCACTTGCTGCAGTTCGGCGGCCACGGAGTCCTTGGCCGGGGCGGCGGCGGGCGGTGTGGCGTCCTGCGCCTGTGCCGCCTGGTTCATCAGGGTCAGGACGGCCAGCGTCACTGACGACAACAGAAACTGTTTCGAGCTGTTCATATGCTTCTCTTTCTTATCGAGGTAATCGTGCTGTCTCACGGACATGATGCCACTGTCCACACGCTTCGCAGAGGTCATTGCTGCGACAGTGTAGCCATTAAATCCACAAATGATATCGATGTCAATAAAATTGTTATCGATGTCATTTGGTGTGTTGCGTGTCAAAAAATCTGTCATAATGCGTCGCAAGTACTGAAAAGAAGACAAGAAAGTAATGCATGCCTGCACCTAAGACCATGGAGGACCTGGCCAAGCTGGCGGGGGTATCGAAGATTACCGTGTCGCGTGCGCTGCGCGACAGCCCGCTGGTCACGCAGGAGACCCGCGACAAGGTGCGCCAGATTGCCAGCGAGCAGGGCTACCGCTTGAACGTGAGCGCGCGCAACCTGCGCATGCGCCGCAGCTATTCGGTGGCGGTGGTGGTGGAAATGACGCCCGTGAAGGGGCGGCCGATGTCGGACCCATATCCGCTGGAGCTGCTGGGCGGCATTACGCAGGAATTGACGACGGCCGGCTACAGCGTGGTGCTGACCTCCAAGCAGCTGTTGGACACGGCGCCGGTGCAGGGCGCGGACGGCATGATATTGCTGGGCCAGGGCTCGCACGGCGAGGCGGTGCACGCGCTGCAGAAGACCGGCCTGCCGCTGGTGGTATGGGGCGCGCCGGAGCCGGGTGGCGACTATATCGTGGTCGGCTCGGACAACCGGGCCGGCGGCGTCAGCGCCGCGCAGCGTTTTATCGACCTGGGCCGCCGCAAGCTGGTGTTCCTGGGCGACGTGGACCACGCCGAGGTGCAGGAGCGCTGCGCCGGCTTTATCGACGCGCTGGGCGGGCAGGGCACGGTGCACATCATGCGGCCCAAGGCCTTCACTTTCGAGGCCGGCTTTGACTGCATTTCCTCGCTGCTGAAGAAGAAGGGGCCGGTGTTCGACGGCGTGTTTGCCGCCAGCGACTCGCTGGCCATGGGCGCCATCCGGGCGCTGGCGGAAAAGAATATGCGGGTGCCGGAGTCGGTGTCCGTCATCGGCTACGACGACACGCCCAGCGCCGCCAGCTTCGTGCCGCCGCTGACCAGCGTGCACCAGTACCTGCGCGACGGCGGCGTGCTGCTGGCGAAAAAAATGCTGGGCCTGATCGAGTCCCAGCCTGTGCAGTCCGAAATGCTGCCGACCATGCTGATGGTGCGGCAGACTTAAGAGCAGTGATAACCCGCCGGGGTCGGACCCCGGCGGGTCCGACCCCAGCCTTAGCCGCTGGTTTTTTAAAAACCGAAATCCAAACCGGTTTGAATCATCGAAAGGACGAGTATCGTGCCCTCTAAACACACTTACCCGCTGGAACCGTGGTGCATCCGCGAGACCGCCTTCGATACCGCGTCGCACTTCCTTGACGAAACCCTGTTTGCGCTGGGCAACGGCTATATCGGCCTGCGCGGCACGCACGAAGAGGGCTACACCGGGCCGGCCGGCACCTCGCTGGACGGCACTTACCTCAACGGCTTCTACGAATCGGAAGCCATCCACTATCCGGAAGCGGCATACGGCCTGGCCAAGACCAACCAGTTCATGCTGAACGTGCCCAACGCCAAGGGCATTGCGCTGTGGCTGGAGGACGAGCGCTTCGATCCGCTGCAAGGCACCCTCAACAGTTACGAACGCATGCTGGATTTCCGCACCGGCGTGCTGCGCCGCGTGCTGGAATGGACCTCGCCGCAGGGCCGCCGCGTGGCCATCGCCAGCCGCCGCCTGGTCAGCATGACGGACAAGCACTTGTTCGCCATCGAATACGAAGTGACGCCGCTGAACTTCTCCGGCAAGGTGGTGCTGGTGTCCAGCGTGGACGGCGCGGTGAAGAACCTGGAGGCGGGCGACGACCCGCGCGTGGGCTCGGCCATCAGCGGCCAGTCGCTGGCGCTGGTGGACGCCGAACAGGCGCCGCATTTCTCCGCGCTCACGCAGCGCACCGTCAACAGCGGCTTCCAGCTGGTGAGCGCGGTGCAGACCGAGATGCGCGGCGTGTTCGAGCTGGCGCAGCGCCGTGATGGCGCGGATGGCCAGCGCCTGGAACAGGTCTACACCGTGGCCGCCATGCAGGGCGAAGCCATCCGCCTGAACAAATACGGCAGCTACCACAGCTCGCGCGACTATCCGGAAGCCGAGCTGCTGCCGCGCGCCAGGGCCACGCTGGCCGCCGCTGCGGACAAAGGCTTCCGCGCGCTGGCGCAAGAACAGGAGCACTACCTGGCCGACTTCTGGCAGCACGCCGACGTGGAGATCAGCGGCGACGACGCGCTGCAGCAGGGCATGCGCTTCAACCAGTTTCACCTGCTGCAATCGGCGGGGCGCGACGGCAAGACCAATATCTCGGCCAAGGGCGTGACCGGCGAGGGCTACGAGGGCCACTATTTCTGGGACACGGAAATCTACATCTTCCCCTTCTTCCTGTACTCCAAGCCGGAGATCGCCAAGAGCCTGCTGGAGTACCGCTACGCCGGCCTGCCGCTGGCGCGCGAGCGGGCGCGCCAGATGTCGCACGCCAAAGGCGCGCTGTACCCGTGGCGCACCATCGCCGGCGTGGAATGCTCGGCCTACTATCCGGCGGGCACCGCGCAATATCACATCAATGCGGACATCGCCTACTCCATCAAGCTGTACATGGAAGCGACGCGTGACGAGGACTACCTGCTGCAGTACGGCGCCGAGATCGTGCTGGAGACGGCGCGCATCTGGATGGGCATAGGCGCCTACGACCGCGCCGGCCGCTACTGCATCAACGAGGTGACGGGGCCGGACGAATACACGGCGCTGGTCAACAACAACTACTACACCAACGCCATGGCGCGCATGCATCTGAATTTCGCCGCCTCCATCGCCGAGCGCCTGGCGCAGGAACAGCCGGAGGCGTTCGCGCGCATCGCCGCGCTGGTGCAGCTGGATGCGGACGAAGTACCGCAATGGCGCCGCGCCGCCGCGCGGATGCTGCTGCCATATGACGAAGCGCTGCAGATCCACGCGCAGGACGACAGCTTCCTCGACAAGAAAGTATGGGACTTCGCCGGCACGCCGAAGGAGCACTATCCGCTGCTGCTGAACTACCACCCGCTGGTGATCTACCGTCACCAGGTATGCAAGCAGGCCGACGTGGTGCTGGCCCTGCTGCTGCTGAGCGACGAGTTCAAGCCGGAAGACAAGCGGCGCGACTTCGACTACTACGAGAAGGTGACCACGCACGATTCTTCGCTGTCGTCCTGCATCTTCAGCATCATCGCGGCGGAAGTGGGCTACCAGGACAAGGCCTACGATTACTTCATGGAGACCGCGCGCCTGGACCTGGACGACACGCACGGCAACACGCACTACGGCGTGCACACCGCCGCCATGGCCGGCACCTGGATGGGCGTGGCCTACGGCTTTGCCGGCATGCGCGTGGTGGACGGCGCGGTGCGTTTCGCCCCCACGCTGCCGAAGCAGTGGCGGCACTACCAGTTCAAGCTGCACCTGCAAGGCTGCCTGCTGCAGGTGCGCGTGGAGGCCGGCCGCACTGAGTACACCCTGCTGCACGGGGATGCGCTGGCCTTCAGCCACCGCGGCCAGCCGGTGGCGCTCAGCGCCGGCGACTATGTAAAGGAACTCGCATGAACAAGTTCGACGCAGTGATCTTCGACCTGGACGGCGTCATCACCGACACCGCGCGCTACCACTACCTGGCCTGGAAGCGCCTGGCCGAGACGCAGGGCGTGCCCTTCGACGAAGCCTTCAACGAGCACCTGAAAGGCATAGACCGCATGGGATCGCTGGACCTGATCCTGGCGTCGGCCGCGCGCAGCTACACGCAGGAGGAGAAGCTGGCGCTGGCCGACGAGAAGAACCGCCACTACGTGCAGCTGATTTCCACCATGTCCCCGGCCGACCTGCTGCCCGGCGCCGTGCCCGCGCTGGACGCCTGCCGCGCCGCCGGCCTGAAGATAGGCCTGGCCTCCGTGAGCAAGAACGCCTTTGCCGTGCTGGAGATGCTGGGCATTACCGGCAAGTTCGACTACGTGGTGGACGCGGCGAAGATCGCGAAAGGCAAGCCGGACCCGGAAATCTTCCTGAAGGCCGCGTCGGAACTGGGCGTGGCGCCGGAGCGCTGCCTGGGCGTGGAGGACGCGGTGGCCGGCGTGGCCTCCATCAAGGCGGCGGGCATGACGGCGCTGGGCGTGGGCGATCCGGCGGTGCTTACCCAGGCCGACCGCGTGATACCCGGCCTGGACCGCTTCAGCCTCGCCGTATAAAACTACAATCATAAAAATGCCGGAGACAACATGAACAAGCAGCGCATCCTGTTCGCCCTGTTTTTGATTTACTTCGTTTTCGCCATCCTGCTCAACAGCGTGGGCACGGTGATCCTGCAGGTCATCGCCAACTACGGCGTGAGCAAGTCCGGCGCCAGCGTGCTGGAAGGCTTCAAGGACCTGCCCATCGCCATCGTGTCCTTCCTGGTGGCGTCCTTCCTGCCGCGCATCGGCTACAAGAAGGCCATGCTGGCCGGGCTGGCGCTGGTGACCCTGGCCTGCGTGGCCATGCCGCTGTCGCCCGCCTTCCTCACCACCAAGCTGCTGTTCCTGTGCGTGGGCGTGGCCTTTGCGCTGGTGAAGGTGTCGGTGTATTCCACGCTGGGCCTGATCGCGGCGGACCGCAAGCAGCACGCCAGCATCATGAACACGCTGGAGGGCTTCTTCATGGTGGGCGTGCTCAGTGCCTACTGGGTGTTCGGCTACTTCATCGACTCCGACAATCCGCAGTCGCAAAGCTGGCTGCAGGTCTACTGGGTGCTGGCCGCCTTGTGCGCCATGACCTTCGCGCTGGTGCTCACCACGGAGTTCGACGAAAGCACCGCCGCGCTGCCGGCCGAGCGCAGCCTGGCGCAGGACTTCGCCGCCATGCTCAAGCTGTTCTTCAAGCCGCTGGTGTGCGTGTTCGTCATCACCGCCTTCCTGTACGTGTTGATCGAGCAGAGCGTGGGCACCTGGCTGCCCACCTTCAACAACGAAATCCTCAAGCTGCCGGCCGCCATGAGCGTACAGGTGACCAGCATCTACGCGGCCTGCCTGGCGGTGGGGCGCTTGTCGGCGGGCGTGCTGATGCGGCGCCTGAACTGGTATCCGGTGATGAACGCCTGCGTGCTGGGCATGGGCGCCATGGTGCTGCTGGCCCTGCCGCTCACGCACGACATTGCGCACAACCCCAACGTCAGCTGGTCCACCGCGCCGGTGGCGGCCTTCTTGTTCCCGCTGATCGGCCTGTTCATGGCGCCCATCTACCCCGGCATCAACTCCGTCATGCTCAGCTCCCTGCCCAAGAACCAGCACTCGGCCATGACCGGCCTGCTGGTGATTTTTTCCGCGCTGGGCGGCACCACCGGCTCGCTGATCACCGGCTATGTGTTCGGCAATTTCAGCGGCCACTTTGCCTTCTATCTGACGCTGGCGCCCATCTCTATCATCTTGATTATGTTGTATTTTTTCAAAAAATCGGTGGATGCCGGGGCGGACGGCTATGACGGCTCGGCTATAATCAGCGGTCAGCATTGAAGCTTCCGCCATGAACCTCAAGAGTCTTGCCGACTTGCTCGGCATGTCCAAAACCACCGTGAGCCGGGCACTGAACGGGTACCCGGAAGTGAACGTGCGCACGCGCGAGCGCGTGCTGGCGGCTGCGCGCGAGGCGGGCTACGAAGCCAATCCCATGGCGCGCGGGCTGGCGGTGGGGCGCACCAATGTGTTCGGCATTATCTACCCGCTGTTGCCGGCGGACCTGGGCGACGCCATGTTCCTGCACACGGTGGGCGGCATGACGGAGGCGCTGGAGGCGCGCAAGATGAACTTCATCATCGGCCCCGTATCGGCCGGCAACGAGCTGGCCTCCTACGAGCAGATCGTGCGCGGACGGCGCGTGGACGGCCTGGTGGTCAGCCGCACGCTAGTGCGCGACGAGCGCATCGCCTTTCTGAGCAAGGCGGGCTTTCCCTTCGTGGCGCACGGCCGCACCGCGCTGGACACGCCGTATGCCTGGTTCGACTACGACAACGAGGCGGGCATCCGCATGGCGGCGGCCTGTTTGCTGGAGCAGGGGCATCAGCGCATCGCGCTGCTGAGCGCCCCGCTGGAAATGAACTTCGCCTGCCAGCGCAATGACGCCTTCCTGGCCGCGCTGTCGGGCGCCGGCTTGCGTGCCGATCCGCGCTACCTGATTTCGGACACCATAGACCGCCGCAGCGGCTACCAGGCCATGCAGCAGCTGCTGGCCTGCTCGCCGCGCCCTACCGCCGTCATCGTGGACAACCATTTGTCCGGCGTGGGGGCGGTGCGTGCGCTGCTCGACGCGGGTGTGGAGATCGGCAAGGAGATGTCGATTATCGTCTGGGGCAGCCTGGCCGACACGCTGGCCGGCGCCAACGTCACCACGATAGACCAGCCCGACCCGGCGGGCGCCGGCAAGAAGATGATAGAAATGCTGCTGGCCCTGTCCACCGGCACCCCGGCCGGCGAACTGCAAGTGCTGTGGCAGCCCATCCTCCTCCCCGGCGCCACGGTCGGCCGCTGCCCCGCCTAAGGCGCACCTGCTACTTGCGGTGGCGCTGTGGCGGCTCGGGGTCTTGTTCGGGTTCGGATTCCGTCGCCAGGCGGTGCGAGACGGCGAAGATGTCCGTGAAGGTGCGGCGGCGGATTTCGTTTTGCAGCAGCTCGGCCAATGTGACGGGATCGAGCAGTCCGAGTTCACCGGCGTCGTGCACCAGTTGGTCGGGCAAGGAGATGTGTATGGTCGTCATGGTCCCTCCGGTTTGACCCAGCATAGGGGAAGGCATGGCGGAGATATTGATTTTTCTTCAGCTGAGCTCACTTAGCCATTCAGGCCGACAGCGCCGTGAAACGGATGCGGTTGCCGAAAGGATCCCACACCGTCATCTCGCGCCCCCAGTCGCGCTCTTCGATGCCGGGCCGCATGTGCCGGTACTGCTTGGCGTTCAGCTCCGCATGCAGCGCATCCAGGTCGTCCACATGCACCATCAGCGCCATGCCCGGCGAGCCGTCGCCGTGATGCTCGCTCAAATGCAGCGTTAGCGCCCCGCGCCGTAGCTCCATGTAGAGCGGCGTGTCCGGTTCGAAGCGGTGCTCCCACGCGATTTCAAAGCCGAGAAAGTCGACATAGAACTCTTTGGCCTTGGCCTCGGAAAAACTGCGCAGGATGGGGATGGCTGCAGAGAGTTGCATGATGCTCCCTTGACTGAAGGGCGCCGCAGCGGGCTGCTGCGGCGCCGGGGGAGTATTACATATTGCGGCGGTACTGGCCGCCGACTTCGAACAGCGCGGCCGTGATCTGGCCCAGCGAGCAGACGCGCACGGCGTCCATCAGCTTGCCGAACACGTTCTCGTTGTCGATGGCGGCTTTTTGCAGCGCGGCCAGGGCGGCCGGGGCTTCCGCTGCGTGGCGCGTGTGGAAGTCTTCCAGGCGCTTGAGCTGCGACTGCTTTTCATCGTCGGTGGAACGCGCCAGTTCGATCGGCGCCGGCACGTCGGTGGCCTTCGGATTGCGGAAGGTGTTCACGCCGATGATGGGCAGCGTGCCGTCGTGCTTCTGATGCTCGTACAGCATGGACTCTTCCTGGATCTTGCCGCGCTGGTAGCCGGTCTCCATCGCGCCCAGCACGCCGCCGCGCTCGGCGATGCGCTCGAACTCCTGCAGCACCGCTTCTTCCACCATATCGGTCAGCTCGTCCATGATGAAGGAGCCCTGGTTCGGGTTCTCGTTCTTGGCCAGGCCCCACTCGCGGTTGATGATCAGCTGGATCGCCAGCGCGCGGCGCACGGATTCATCGGTCGGCGTGGTGATGGCTTCGTCGTAGGCGTTGGTGTGCAGCGAGTTGCAGTTGTCGTAGATCGCAATCAGCGCCTGCAAGGTGGTGCGGATGTCGTTGAAGTCGATCTCCTGCGCGTGCAGCGAACGGCCCGAGGTCTGCACGTGGTACTTCAGCTTCTGCGAGCGGTCGTTCGCGCCGTACTTGTCGCGCATCGCCACGGCCCAGATGCGGCGGGCGACGCGGCCCAGCACCGTGTATTCCGGGTCCATGCCGTTCGAGAAGAAGAAGGACAGGTTGGGCGCGAAGTCGTCGATGTGCATGCCGCGCGCCAGGTAGGCTTCCACGAAGGTGAAGCCGTTCGACAGCGTGAACGCCAGCTGCGAGATCGGGTTCGCGCCCGCTTCGGCGATGTGGTAGCCGGAGATGGACACGGAGTAGAAATTGCGCACCTGGTGGTGCACGAAGTACTCCTGGATGTCGCCCATCACCTTGAGCGAGAACTCGGTCGAGAAGATGCAGGTGTTCTGGCCCTGGTCTTCCTTCAGGATGTCGGCCTGCACGGTGCCGCGCACGTTCTGCAGCACCCAGTCCTTGATCTTGGCCGCTTCGTCGGCGCTGGGCTGGCGGTGGTTTTCTTCAACGAATTTTTCCACCTGCTGGTCGATGGCGGTGTTCATGAACATGGCCAGGATGGTCGGCGCCGGGCCGTTGATGGTCATCGATACCGAGGTGCTCGGGCTGCACAGGTTGAAGCCGTCGTACAGCACTTTCATGTCGTCCAGCGTGGCAATCGACACGCCGGAGTTGCCCACCTTGCCGTAGATGTCGGGACGGATGGCCGGGTCGGCGCCGTACAGCGTGACCGAGTCGAAGGCGGTGGACAAGCGCTTGGCGTCCATGCCGGTGGAGACCAGCTTGAAGCGGCGGTTGGTGCGGAAGGCGTCGCCTTCGCCGGCGAACATGCGGGTTGGATCTTCGCCCTCGCGCTTGAAGGCGAACACGCCGGCGGTGAAGGGGAAGGAGCCCGGCACGTTCTCGGACATCAGGAAGCGCAGCACTTCGCCGTCGTCTTCATAGCGCGGCAGCGCCACCTTGCGCACCTTGGTGCCGGACAGCGTATGCGAGATCAAACGGGTGCGGATTTCCTTGTCGCGGATTTTCACCACATAGTCGTCGCCCGCGTAGGCAGCCTGCATGTCCGGCCATTGCGCCAGCAGCTTCTTGGCGCCCGCTTCCATGGCGCTGTCGCGGTCCGCGATCAGGGTGTCGAAGTCGGCGCCCAGGTCCATACCTTTAGCTTCGGCCAGCATGCGCTTGGACTCGCGCAGCTGCTGGCGTTCGCGCGCCAGCTTGACCTGCTTGGCGGTGTTCTTGTGGTAGCCGCGCACGGTGTCCGAAATCTCGGCCAGGTAGCGCGCGCGGGCCGGCGGCACGATCACGTTCTTGCCGCTGCTGAAACGCACGTCCACAGCCGGCAGCTTGCCCGCCACGGTCTTCATGCCGAATTCGGCCAGCTTGCCCACCAGGCCCTGGTACAGCGAGGTCACGCCGTCGTCGTTGAAGCGCGACGCCTGGGTGCCGTACACCGGCATTTCTTCCGGACGCTTGCTCCACAGTTCGCGGTTGCGCTGGTATTGCTTGGCCACGTCGCGCAGCGCATCGAGCGCGCCCTTGCGGTCGAATTTGTTGATGGCGATGAAGTCGGCGAAATCGAGCATGTCGATTTTTTCCAGCTGCGAGGCGGCGCCGAATTCGGGCGTCATCACATACATGGACACGTCCACGTGCGGCACGATGGCCGCGTCGCCCTGGCCGATGCCGGAGGTCTCGACGATCACCAGGTCAAAGCCCGCCACTTTGCAGGCGGCGATCACGTCCGGCAGCGCCTGCGAGATTTCGGAGCCCGCTTCGCGCGTGGCCAGCGAGCGCATGAACACGCGGCTTTGGCCGGCCCACGGCGCGATGGCGTTCATGCGGATGCGGTCGCCCAGCAGCGCGCCGCCGGATTTGCGGCGCGACGGGTCGATGGAGATGACGGCGATGTTGAGCGCGTCGCCCTGGTCCAGGCGGATGCGGCGTATCAGTTCATCGGTCAGCGAGGATTTGCCCGCGCCGCCGGTGCCGGTGATGCCCAGCGTGGGCACTGGCAGGTCTTCTGCGGCGGCGCGCAGTTCGGCGCGCAGCTCGGGCGAGGCTTTCTCATTCTCCAGCGCGGTGACCAGCTGCGCCAGCGGGCGGTGGCGGTCGGCCATGCTGCCCTCGCGCAGCGGCGCCAGGGTAGTGGGGGAATAGGTGGAAAGGTCGATGTCGCACTGCTGCACCATCCACTGGATCATGCCGGCCAGGCCCATGCGCTGGCCGTCTTCCGGGCTGAAGATGCGGGTCACGCCGTAGGCATGCAGGTCCGCGATTTCTTCCGGCACGATCACGCCGCCGCCGCCGCCGAACACCTTGATGTGCGCGCCGCCGCGCTGGCGCAGCAGGTCCAGCATGTATTTGAAGTATTCAACGTGGCCGCCCTGGTAGCTGGAGATGGCGATGCCTTGCACGTCCTCCGCCAGCGCGGCGGTGACCACTTCGTCCACCGAACGGTTGTGGCCCAGGTGGACCACTTCCACGCCGTTCGACTGCAGGATGCGGCGCATGATGTTGATCGAGGCGTCGTGGCCGTCGAACAGGGAGGCGGCGGTGACGAAGCGTACCTTGTTGGCCAGCTTGGCCTGCTCGGGCACGGCGGCGAGTTTCGGAGCGGAGAGGTCGTTCATGGGTGTCCTTGTCGTTCTGGAACGGGAGTAGCTGATTATATGACGTTTACGTTAACGTCAAGTCAAGCGAAATTGCGGCCACGCCGCAGGCGTTGCGTCCTTGCGTAGGGCGGGTTAGCGGGGCGTGCCCCGCGTAACCCGCCAGCTTTACGCGGCGTGCTGGTGCCCGCCGCCCAGCGCCGCCAGCAGGCGCGCCTTCTCGGCGTGGAACTCGGCCACGGCTTTTTCCTTCACATGGCCGAAGCCGCGGATCTTCTCCGGCAGTTGCGCCAGCGCCACTGCCGTGTCGTAGTTGCCTGCATTCAACTGCGCCAGCACGGCGCCCACCAGCTCGCGGTATTCGACTATCAGTGCGCGTTCCATCTTACGCTCATCCGTGTAGCCGAAGATGTCGAACGCGCCGCCGCGCAGGCCTTTCAGCTTGGCCAGCATCTTGAACGCGCTCCACATCCACGAGCCGAATTCGGCTTTCACCAGATGGCCCTTGGCGTCCTTCTTGGCCAGCAGCGGCGGCGCCAGGTTGAACTTCAGCGAGAAGTTGCCCTCGAACTGGGACTGCAGCTGCTCGACGAAGCGGCCGTCGGTGTACAGGCGCGCCACTTCGTATTCGTCCTTGTAGGCCATCAGCTTGGACAGCGACTTGGCTACGGCCATCGACAGCTTGTTGCCCAGGTTGAGGCCCGCATCCTTGGCGCGCACCTGCTGCACCAGCTCCTCGTAGGAGGCGGCATACGCGGCGTCCTGGTAGCCGGTCAGGAACTCGACGCGCTTCTTGATCACCGACTCCAGGCTTTGCGGCATCTGCACCACGATGGCCTGGCCCGGAATGGCGGTCTTCTCCACGCGCTTCAGGTCCACGGCGGCGCGGCGGCCCCACAGGAAGCTCTTCTTGTTCGCTTCCACGCCCACGCCGTTCAGCTCAATGGCGCGCAGCAGCGACGCTTCGGTCAGCGGGATGCGGCCCTTCTGCCACGCGTAGCCCAGCATGAACAGGTTGGCGGCGATGGAGTCGCCCATCAGCGCGGTGGCCAGCTTGGTGGCGTCGATGAAGTCGGCGCTGCCGTATTGCGCGGCGCCCACCGACTCCTCGATCAGCGCGCGCACTTCGGCGGCCGGGTACTGCCAGTCGGCCTGCTGCGCGAAGGTGCCGGGCGGCTGCTCGTGCAGATTGACCACGGCCAGCGTGCGGCCCGGGCGCATCTTCGACACCGCGTCGGCGGCGCCGGCGGTCAGCATGTCGCAGCCCAGGACCAGGTCCGCCTCGCCGGTGGCGATGCGCTGCGCGCGCAGGTGGGCCGGCGAGCTGGCCACCTTCACGTGCGAGGTGACGGAGCCGTTCTTCTGCGACATGCCCGTCATGTCCAGCACCGACGCGCCTTTGCCTTCCAGGTGCGCGGCCATGCCCATCAGCGCGCCGACGGTGATCACGCCGGTGCCGCCGATGCCGTTGATCAGGATGTTGTACGGCTGCTCGCATGCCGGCAGCACAGGCTGCGGCAGCGCGTCCCAGCCGTCGGCCGATTTGTCCTTGCTGACGCCGGTTTTCGATTTCTTCAGCGCGCCGCCTTCCACCGTCACGAAGGACGGGCAGAAGCCTTTCACGCAGGAGTAGTCCTTATTGCAGGACGACTGGTCGATGGTGCGCTTGCGGCCGAAATCGGTCTCCTTCGGCAGGATGGACACGCAGTTGGACTGGATGCCGCAGTCGCCGCAGCCTTCGCACACGGCTTCGTTGATGACCATGCGCTTGGCCGGGTCCGGGAATTCGTTTTTCTTGCGGCGGCGGCGCTTCTCGGCGGCGCAAGTCTGGTCGTAGATCAGCACCGTCGCGCCTTCGATCTCGCGCAGTTCGCGCTGCACCGCGTCGATCTCCTTGCGGTCATGCAGGGAGACGATGGACGGCAGGGCGGAGCGGTCGGTGTAGCGGCCCAGGTCTTCGGTTACCAGGGCGATGCGCTTGATGCCTTCGGCGGCCATCTGCTGCGCGATCATCGGCACGGACACGGTGCCGTCCACCGGCTGGCCGCCCGTCATGGCCACGGCGTCGTTGTACAGGATCTTGTAGGTGATGTTGACCTTGGCCGCGACGGCGGCGCGGATGGCCAGGTAGCCTGAGTGGAAGTAGGTGCCGTCGCCCAGGTTCTGGAACACGTGCGGCACTTTCGAGAACGCGGCCTGGCCTATCCACGGCGCGCCTTCGCCGCCCATGTGGGTGGTCAGCTTGTTGTACTCGGGGTAGATCGAGGTGGCCATCACGTGGCAGCCGATGCCGGCCAGCGCGAAGCTGCCGTCCGGCACTTTGGTGGAGGTGTTGTGCGGGCAGCCGGAGCAGTAGAAGGCCGGGCGGAACGGGGTGCTGATGGCTTTCTTCAGCACGGCGTCCTTGGCGTCCAGGAAGGTCAGGCGGGCCTTGATCTGGTCCTGGATATTGGTGTCGGTGATGTACTGCTTGACGCGGGAAGCGATCACGCGCGCCACCTGCGAGACCGAGAAGTCGGCCTTGGGCGGCAGCAGCCATTCGCCGCGCGGGGCCACCCATTCGCCCTTGTCGTCGAACTTGCCGATCACGCGCGGGCGCACGTCGTCGCGCCAGTTGTACAGTTGCTCCTTGAGCTGGTATTCCACGAACTGGCGTTTTTCCTCCACCACCAGGATCTCGTCCAGGCCCTGCGCGAATTCGCGCACGCTGTCCGGCTCCAGCGGCCACGGCATGGCCACCTTGAACAGGCGCAGGCCGACGGTGGCGGCCATGGCTTCGTCGATGCCCAGCTCCTCCAGCGCTTCCAGCACGTCCAGGTAGGACTTGCCGGAGGCGATGATGCCCAGCTTGGCGTCCTTGGAGTCGATGGTGGTGTGGTTCAGCTTGTTTTCGCGGGCATAGGCCAGGGCGGCGTAGATCTTATAGTCCTGCATCAGCGCTTCCTGGTTGCGCGCCTGCTGGCCCAGCGGAATGGACGACAGGCGGGCGTTCAGGCCGCCTTCCGGCATGACGAATTCCTTCGGCAGCTTCACTTCCACGCGGAAGGGGTTGGCGTCGACCGAGGCGGAGGACTCGACGGTGTCGGCCAGCGCCTTGAAGGCCACCGCGCAGCCGGAGAAGCGCGACATGGCCCAGCCGTGCACGCCCAGGTCCAGGTATTCCTGCACATTGCAGGGATAGAGCACGGGGATCATGCAGGCCGAGAAGATATGGTCGGACTGGTGCGGCAGGGTGGACGAATAGGCGCCGTGGTCGTCGCCGGCCACCAGCAGCACGCCGCCGTGCTTGGCGGTGCCGGCATGGTTCATATGCTTGAAGACATCGCCGCAGCGGTCCACGCCGGGGCCCTTGCCGTACCACATGGCGAACACGCCGTCGTACTTGGCCTCGCCGATCAGGTCCACCTGCTGCGAGCCCCACACGGCGGTCGCGGCCAGGTCCTCGTTCACGCCGGGGATGAACTGCACCTTGTGCGCCTGCAGATGCGGCTGGGCCTTCCACAGCGTCTCGTCCAGGCCGCCCAGCGGCGAGCCGCGGTAGCCGGAGATAAAGCCGGCGGTGTCCAGGCCGGCGGCGGCGTCGCGGATCTGCTGCACCATGGGCAGGCGCACCAGGGCCTGGATGCCGGAGAGGAAGATGCTGCCGGAGGTGGCGGTGTATTTGTCGTCGAGCGTGACGGTGCTGAGGCGCGAGGGCGCGAGTGCCGTATTTTCGGCCATGGTGATGTCTCCAAATGGTGTTCGGGTGGTTTGCCGTTCCATCGCCGCGCCGGGTAAGCGCAAGCAGGTCCAGCCGTAACGCCGCCGGTGGGCGGCATTACCAATATTTCAGTGTAGGGCTTAGTTGACGTATACGGAAATACCGAATGCCAATGGGGGTATAAGAAAAAATGATAGCCCCATCAAAGAAACAGCAGGGTTAGAGCAGGCGGGCGCCTAGCCAGTAGTGGCTGTGGCAAAGGTCGGCGGCGACCTGGCAGGCGAGGCGGCTGACGGCGGCGCCGGCGTTGGTGAGGGGAATGTTCTTGGAGCCGCACAGCACCACCGTGCGCGAGATCGCGGGCTGTTCTATCGGCAGCGCGACCATGGCGCCGCGCTCGATTTCGGCCAGCACCGGCGCCACCGGCAATATCGTGGCACCCATGTCGGCGAGGATGGCGGATTTTAGTATGGCGATGGAGTTGATTTCGATGACGTTGGCGGTGGCCAGGCCGGCGCTGCGGGCCACGCTTTCGATCCGCGGCCGCACGCCGTGCTGCGGGCCGGGCAGTATCAATTGCGCCGCCAGCGCCTGTTCCAGCGTGACGCTGGTGCGTCCTTCGGCCCAGGACGAGCCGGCGCGGCAGATGAAGCGCAGTTCTTCTTCCACCAGCGGGGTGCAGACGAAGGGCGAGAGCTGGCCGTCGTCGAACAGCACCGCCAGGTTGACGCGCCCGGATTTGAGCTGCTCGGCCAGGTTGCCGGTCAGTTCTTCGGTCAATTGCAGCGTAATTTCGGGGAACTGCGCGCGCGCGGCCGACAGCAGCGGCAGCGCCAAGGCGCCCGATATGCTGTGGGGCAGGCCCAGCGTGACGCTGCCGCTGGGACGCTCGGCCGACTGGGTAACGGCCGATTTGGCGTCCGCCACCTGCTTGAGGATGGCTTGCGCGTGTTCGTAAAAGACTTTTCCGGCGTCCGTGCTGAGCACGCCTTGGGCGGAGCGGTGCAGCAGCTGGGCGCCCAGTTCTTCTTCCAGCTGGCGCAGCTGCTGGGTCAGCGCCGGCTGCGCCACGTGCAGCACCGTGGCTGCGCGCGACAGCGAGCCGTGGTCGACGATGGCGACGAAATAGCGGAGTTGGCGTAATTCCATGTGGCTCGGGTGCAATGTTTAGGACAAAAGTATGAATCCGGGGAGAAACTATTTGTTATACTGATTCTAACCCCTCCCGATCTCCACAGCTCCCGCAGGCCCGCGTATGCTCAAGAAAGTTGATTCTTCCCAGTTGACCGTGGGTATGTTCATTCATGACCTGAGTTGCGATTGGATGACCCATCCCTTCATCCGTAACCGTTTCGTGATTACGAGCGAAGACGAGATCCGCAAAATCCTCAAGGCCGGCATCCACGATGTGGTGATCGATAGTTCGAAAGGCCTGGACGTGCAGGATGCGCCCACGCTGGAGGAGGCCAACCAGGCCACCGAGCGCGAGCTGACCGAGTTGGCCGCCAAGCCGGTGGTGGTGACCCGGGTGTCGCTGGGCGAGGAGCTGTCGCGCGCGGCGCAGATCCGCCACCAGGCTTCGACGCTGGTGCGCACGGTGATGCGCGACGCCCGCCTGGGCAAGGCCATCGAGATCGGCCAGGTGCAGCCGGTGGTGCAGAACATTACCGAATCCATCCTGCGCAATCCCGGCGCGCTGGTGGGGCTGTTGCGCATCAAGAACAAGGACGATTACACGTTCCTGCATTCGGTCAGCGTGTGCGCGCTGCTGGTGGCCTTCTGCAATTCGCGCGGCATGGATGCGGAAATCACGCGCCAGGCCGGCCTGGGCGGCCTGCTGCACGATACCGGCAAGGCGCTGGTGCCGGACGAGGTGCTGAACAAGCCGGCCGCGCTGACGGACGAGGAGTTCGCCATTATCCGCAAGCATCCGCAGGACGGTTTCGACATCCTGCGCCAGTCGCCGGAGGTGAACGACATCGCGCTCGACATCACGCTGCACCACCACGAGCGGCGCGACGGCAGCGGCTACCCGAACAAGCTGTCCGGCGACGCCATCAGCGAACTGGCGCAAATGGCCGCCATCGTGGACGTATATGACGCCATCACCGCCGATCGCTGCTACCACAAGGGCATGTCGGCGGCGGCCGCGCTGCGCAAGATCTACGAGTGGAGCAAGTTCCACTTCAATCCGCAGTATGCGCAGGAATTCATGCGCTGCGTGGGCATCTATCCGGTGGGCACCATGGTGATGCTGGAGTCGGGCCGCCTGGGCGTGGTGATCGAGCCGCACGAGACCAATCTGCTGGCGCCCAAGGTGAATGTGTTCTTCCACACCAAGAAGAATGTCTACATCAAGCCGGAGACGGTGGATCTGGCGCGCGGGGTGGGCTTTGGCGGCGGCGACAAGATCGTCGGCCACGAATCGCCCGCCAAGTGGAATGTCGATCCGATGCGTTTCCTCACCCTGGCGGGCTAGAAGAACTCGGCCTCGTCGTTCGATTCGATCAGCTGCAGCAGGCCGCCGCTGACCAGTTCGTCATAGTGGCAGACCTTGTTGCGGCCATGGCTTTTGGCGTAGTACAGCGCCTGGTCGGCCTGGCCGAGGATGATTACCGGCGCCTGGTAGGCGCTGATGCTGACATAGCCTATGCTGACCGTCACCTTGCCCACCTGCGGGAATTCGTGCGTTTCCACATTGCTGCGGAAGCGGTCGATGATGCGCGCCGCGTTGGCCTGCGAGGTCGAGCGCAGCAGCACCACGAACTCCTCGCCGCCGAAGCGGAACACGCGGTCCTGCGCGCGGAAGGAGGAGGTCAGCAGGTTGGCGATCAGAATCAGCACTTCGTCGCCGTACAGGTGGCCGAATTTGTCGTTGACGTGCTTGAAGTGGTCCACGTCGACCACGGCCAGCCATTGCCGTTCCTCGTCGTTGTGGCGGCGCCGCTCCAGCTCGCCCGGCGGCAGCGCCAGCGCGTCCTGCTCGGCGGTGCTGGCCTGCAGCATCTTGGCCAGCTGGTCGTCGAAGGTCTTGCGGTTGAGCAGGCCGGTCAGCGAGTCGCGCTCGCTGTAGTCGAGCAGGTTCTGGAAGTTGCGGTACACGCTGACGATGCCGCCCACCACGTGGATGGTTTCGCTGGTGTAGGGCGTGGGATTGACGATTTCCAGGCAGGTGTTGGCCTTGTCGCCCAGCCATATGGGCAGCCAGAGCGTGTGGTTGCCGTCGGCGTCGACCTGGTCGGCCGACTGTTCGTGGCGCGCGATGCAGGCCGCGAGCGCGGGGAACAGGCTGATGGGATCGCCGGCGCAGGACGGATCGGCGTGATCCTCCATGCGCGCCGGGCTGCCGCACACGATGATGGCGCGCGGACGCACGAACAGCTGGCCGCGCACCGACGTCAGCGTCAGCACGCGGGTCTGGCGCGCACCGGCCAGCTCCTGGACGGCCGATATCACCGAGACGTCCAGCATCGTGTGGTCGCGGTGGCCAGTCATATCCACCATGTGTTTCAGTAGGGAATCCATCGTCGTTCTCTGATCACGGCACCAAGGCGCACAGTGCTCATAAGCACGAGGCCTTTCCAAAAGACAGCTAAGCAGAATAATCGCTTTTTGTAAGATAGGCAATTCCAGCGTGCGATATTTCTGCTGAAACGCCACGATTCTACCCCTCAATGACGGACACAAGCGCGTGCTAGCGCCACCATCCCTCGAAAGTTTGATTTAAAACAGTTTCCTTCTTACCACACTGGCCCTGCACGCGCGTTTCGAATGATTCCGTGCGGAAAACTTGCGCTCAATCAACGCCGCCGAAACTGGCAGGGATATAGTGCATTCAATGGCCGCCGGACTGCAGACCGGCTGCGCCAGGGCGTAGCTTTGATTTCTTTTCAAGGGGACCATCATGAACAGTTTTATGCAGGCAGCCCGGGACTTTGCCAGGGATGAAGAAGGGATTACCGCGATCGAGTATGGCCTGATCGCGGCGGCCATGGCCGGCGTGATCGCGGTCGCGTTCACGCCGCTCAGGGCGGCCATCGTGGCGGCGTTCGGCGAGATCATCACCGCCATGAACGTGGTCTGACGCGCTGCCGGGCGCGCCGCTGATCCGGTGCGGCGCGCCCACTACCACTGGGAGGACCCGATGTGGACCGCGACCGAGGTGCTGTTGCTGTGGCTGGTGCTGCAAGCGGCCGCCACTGATCTGGCGCTGCGCAAGATTCCCAACGCCCTGGTGCTCGGCGGTTTGCTGCTGGCGCTGGTGCTGCACGGCCTGGCCGGGCCGCCGCACGCGCTGCTGACGCAGTGGCTGGCGGGGCTGCTGGCCGGCTTCTTTCTCTTTCTGCCGCTGTACTTGCTGCGCGGCATGGCCGCCGGCGACGTCAAGCTGATGGCCATGGTGGGCGCTTTCAGCGGTCCGCTGCAGGCGGTCGATATCGCCTTGCTGAGCTTTGCGGCCGGCGGCGTGCTGGGCTTGCTGCTGATGGCGGCCAGCGGCCAGTGGCGGCGCGGCCTGGCCAATCTGCGCGCCATGCTGCTGCCGGCCCTGCTGCGCCTGGCGGGCGTGCCCCTGCAGCCGGTGCCCTTGCAGCCTGGCCGCAGCGTCGGCGGCATGCCTTACGGCGTGGCCGTGGCGCTGGGCACGGCGGGCGTGGTGCTGGCGCCGCACTGCCGCGCTTAGCCTTTGCTGTAGCTCAATATCGACCCCGTTCGCCCTTGCTAGTATCGATTCCTCATCGCAACATTTTTCAGGAGAATCGCATGATGGAGTTTGCCCCTGCATTGCCCGCTGCCCGCTGCGAGGAGGACATCCAGAGCGCGCTGCTGCCGCCCCAGCCCAAGTGCTTGCGTGAAACGGGACTGGAGCTGCAGCTGATCGTGGAGCTGGCCGCCAAGGCCATGTATGTGGCCGGGCGCACCCATCTGCCCATCCTGGCCACGCGGCTGCGGCTGTCGATCAATGTCTTGCGCGAGGCGCTTGATTTCATGGTGGCCGAGCAGCTGGCCGAAGTGGCCTGGCGCGGCGACGCCGACATCGACGTGCAGTACCAGCTGACGGCGGCGGGCAAGCTGCGCGCCGCCGGCTGGCTGGAGCGCTCGCCCTACCAGGGACCGGCGCCGGTGACGCTGGAGGCCTGGCGCGCCATGGCCGCGCGCCAGGCGGCCCAGCTGCCGGTGCCCAGCGCCGAGGACGTGGAGGCGGTGTTCGGCGAGGCCGGGCTGGAGCCGGCGGTGCGCAACCTGATCGGCGCGGCCATGCACGCCGGGCGCTCGATGCTGCTGTACGGTCCGCCCGGCAGCGGCAAGAGCACGCTGGCGCGCAAGCTGGGCCGGCTGTTGCAGGGCACGGTGCTGGTGCCGCACGCGGTGGCGGTGGGGCAGGAGATTATCCAGCTGTACGACCCGGCGGTGCACCTGCCGCCGTCGCTGCCGCCGGGCGCGGCCGGGCGCCAGCCGCTGGAGCGGCGCAGCACCGACGCGCGCTGGGTGCTGTGCCAGCGGCCGGTGGTGCAGCTGGGCGCGGAACTGGACGAGTCCATGCTGGAGCTGCGCCATGACGCCTTCTCCGGCTGCTACCAGGCGCCGCCGCATTGCAAGGCCAGCCACGGCCTGTTCATTATCGACGACCTGGGCCGCCAGCGCCTGAGCGCGCCGGCCCTGCTGAACCGCCTGATCCAGCCGCTGGACGCGGGCCAGGACCAGCTGTCGCTGCAGGGCGGCCATAAATTCTCCATGCCTTTCCAGGCCATGCTGGTGTTCGCCACCAACCTGGCGCCGCAGGCGCTGCTGGACGGCTCGGCGCTGCGCCGGCTGGGCTACAAGATCCATGTGGGCGCGCTCAGCGAGGCCAGCTACCGCAGCCTGTTCCGCCTGCAGTGCCGCGCCGCCGGCGTGGCGCTGGACGACGCCGGCCTGCGCTACCTGATCGAGGAGCTGCACCGGGGCAGCGGCCAGCCGCTGCTGGCCAGCTATCCGCGCGAGATCCTGGGCCGCATCGCCGACTTCGCCGGCTACGCGGGCCAGGCGCCGCGCCTGTCGGTGGCGGCGCTGGACCAGGCCTGGTCCAGCATGTTCGCCGCCTGCTGGCCGGCCGAAGTGCAGGCCCAGGCGGATGCCGAGCAAGCCTGCTGGCGGGCGAGGGCGGCATGAAAAACCGGCGCGCGTACCTGATGCTGGGGCTGGCGGCGGTGCTGGGGTTGGCGGCGGTGCTGCTGGCGTCGCGCTGGCTGCTGCGGCAAACGCCGGGCGCGGCCGGCCGCATCGTGGTGGCCGCCGCCGACGTCAACCTGGGCCAGCGCCTGGCGCCGGACATGTTCAAGCTGGCGGACTGGCCGGCCGACGCGCTGCCGCCGGGCGCGTTGCGCGATCCGGCCCGGCTCAGCGGCCGGGTGCTGAAGACCAGCGTGCTGCGCGGCGAACCGCTGAGCGAGGCCAAGCTGGCCCCGGCCGGCACGCTGGGCGGCCTGTCGGCGCTGATCGCCGAGGGCAAGCGCGCCATCACCGTGCGCGTCAACGACGTGGTGGGCGTGGCCGGCTTTGCGCTGCCCGGCAATTTCGTCGACATCATCGTGCACACCCAGGCCGGCGAGCAGCAACAGCAGCGCGATATTTCCAAGATCGTGCTCGAGCGCATCCTGGTGCTGGCGGTGGCGCAGGAAGTGAGCCGCGACGACACCAAGCCGCGCGTGGTGAACGCCGTCACGCTGGAGGTGACGCCGGAGCAGGCCGAGCATTTGGACCTGGCGCGCAGCGTGGGCAGCCTGTCGCTGGCGCTGCGCAACCAGATCGACCCGCGGCCGGGCGTGACCGGCGGCGCCACCAAGGGCACGCTGCTGGGCCTGCACGAGCCGGCCGCCGAGACCGCCGCGCCGGCCGCG
>NZ_WWCU01000044.1 GCF_009857595.1 Pseudoduganella aquatica
GGCGGCAGGACCAGGGCCAGCATGGCGTTCATGGCGTCCAGGCCGGCGCTGCCGGCGGCGCTGTCCGCGCCTTCATCGGCAGCCGGGACGCCGGCATCCGCCGCGCCGCCATCGGCGGCCGGTTCGGCGTCGCCCAGCAGCTGGGAAAACAGCGGCAGCGCCACGGCGGCGGCGCCTGGCAGGGCGGCGCCCAGCAAGGCCAGCGCGGCATCGCCCGCGCCTGCGGCCGGGACTGCGGTGTCCAGCAGGGACGGGGCGGGGGTGGGGGCGCCAGGGGCGCCGTTGGAGATCATAGTCATGCAGTGGTTCCGGTGACCGCAGCTTCGCTGCGTGTTGCTTCGCTGGGCTCGTGCCCGCTGGTCATGGCGTAGGCCATCCAGCCTTCCTTGTTCGCTTGCATTTCGCTCAATTTGGCCGCCAGCTCGGCGCTGGCCAGGCCGGCGCAGTGCTCGGCTTGCCGGTGCAGCTGGCGCAGCGCCGCCAGCGCGGCGCGCTCGGCCGGGCTCCACGGGCCTTGCGCGGCCATGGCCGGCAGCGAGGCGGCCATTAACGTATTAATCGCCGCCAGCGCATTCCAGTCCGAGGAAGCGGTGGCGGCGCTCATTTTTTGCGCCATCTGCAGCAATGTTTGTTGCCTATCCATTCTTGGCCTGCACTCCGAGCCAGCCCTGCTTGATGGTGGTCAGCAGGCCGGTCACCTCGTCCACGATGGCCGGGTCCATATCCACGCCGGCGCGGTACAGCCGGGCCACGCAGTAGTCGTACAGTCGGCCCAGGTTGGCCACCACTTCGCCGCCCTGGTCGTAGTCGAGCGAACTGGACAGGCCGTTGATAATCTCGGTGCACTTGTTCAGGCTGGCGGCCTTCAGCTCGTAGCGCTTGCCCACCACGTGGCCGCGCGCGCGCGCCAGTTCCTCCAGCAAGCCGTCGGTCAGCACCAGCACCAGCTCGATCGGCGAGGCGCGCGCGGTCTGGGCGTCCAGATTAACGGAGTGGTAACTGCTATAGGCTTCCTGGTTCATCATATTCTCTGGTGTGGGCGCGGCGCCCGGTTAGGAGCTCGATTTGTCGGCGAACAGGGCGGAGAACAGGCCGGTGTTCTGGGACATCTGGTTTTGCAGCGACTGCAAGGCGGTGAACTGCTGCAGATAGCGCTTGTAGGAGTTGTTGAACAGGTTGTCCAGCGCGTCCTGGCGGTCGCTCAGGGTGCGCTGCAGGCGGTCGTTGGTCTGGCGGCGTTCGCCGATGTGGCCGTCGACGCTGTTGGTCCAGGTGCTCATCAGCTTGTCCAGGCCGCCCAGCAGCGCGGACGTGTTGTTCAGGCTGCTGGTGCCGAAGATCTTGTCCAGCGCCGCCGGGTTGGCGGCGATGGCCGTGGCCAGGCGGTCGGCTTTGACGGCCAGGCTGCCGTCGCGCTGGGCGGTGATGCCGAACACCGGCAGGCTTACGCCGTCGGTGCTCTTGCGCAGCATGTCCTGCATGCGGCTGCGCAGCGCCTTCAGGCCGGCGTCGTTGGCGAAGGGGCCGGGCGGCTTCTTGTTCGGGGTGTCGCCGACAAAGGTCAGCTCGTCCAGCACCTTGTTCAGCGCATTGTAGGCGTCGACGAAGGACTGCACATTGCTCTTGGTGCCGGCGTTGTCGGTCGCCACGGTCAGGGTGGCGGGCACGCCGCCGGTCTGGGCCTTGGTGAAGGTCATCTTCACATCGTTGACCACGGCAAAGGTGTTGGACGCCTGCTCGATGCGGTTCTGGCTGAGCGGGTTGCCGTCCGGCGCGCCCAGCCACACCACGGCGTTCTGCGCGGTGACGATCTGGGTCTGCTTGCTGGTGTCTTCCAGCATGCCTTTCAGCGCCAGGTTGGTCACGCCGCTGGCGTCGATGGAGGCAGCATTGTCCTTGCCGGTGGCGTTCGAGGTCAGCACCAGGGTGGTGGCGCCGTTGACGGTCAGGGTGGAGGCGGTGACGGTGGAGTCGTTGTCGGCCGCCAGGTTGATGGCGGTGGCCACCTCCTGCGCCGTCAGCGTGCCGTCCAGGTTCTTGTCGGCGTTGACCAGGTTGACGTTGAAATTGGTGCCGTCGGCCAGCACCACGTTCAGGCTGCCGCTGCCGGCGGCGACCGTGTCGGTGATGCCGCCATAGGACACCTGGCCGGCCGTGGCCAGCTGCTCGACATAGAAGCTATACGTGCCGGCGGCCGCTGCCGAGCCGGCGGTGGCGGTGCCGATATCGCTGCTGAAGGAGGCGGTGTTGGCCAGCACGCTTTTCTTGCCGGACAGGGCCAGCAGGGCGCTGCTGAAGGTGCTCATGGCCGAGCTCAGCTTGCTCACGCCGCTGACGCCGTCGGCGGCGGCCTTGGTCTTGGTGTCGAGCAGGGTCTGCGAGGCTTCCGTATAGCGGGTCGCCAGCTGCGTGGCCATATAAGCCGGGTAGTCTGGGCTACTGCTGCCTGGGACGGTGGTTGCCATGATGTGTGCTCCGGAGAATGAGAGGGAAGTGTACAGTGCTAGAAGGCGACCGAAAATGTTTCCCTATGAAATTTTTGTGGATTAGCCGGGTTTTTGACTGCGCAACCACAATTGCGTTGCCAGTTCGTCATGCTGTTTGCGTTCCTGGGCGCGTTCATGGTGCACGGCGGCCTGCTGCTTCTTCTGCAGCACCTGGTCCAGCACCTCGCGCTTGACATAGGCCGCGTTGAGGGCGCGCTGCGACACGGCCATGTCGGCCTCGTGCATATTCAGGTCGAGGCGGTGGCTGTCGGCCATCTGCATGACGGCCTGCTTGTAGTCGCCGCAGTTGGAGGCCAGCGCCATCGGCAGCTTGCCGCTGGCGCCGCTGTTCTGGTACAGGCCGGTGAGCCGGTCCAGATTTTTCTGGTAGCGGTCGCGCACGCTTTCCTTGGCCGCCATCTCCGAGCGCAGGCGCTCGACCTCGGTGGTGCGCAGGTCCACCAGGGTGGACAGGTTGCGTATCATGTGGGACGGGTTTTTCGGGGACTGGGTCATGCCATCAGCCTTTCCAGAGTGGACACGCATGCCGCGTAGGGCGCCGCTTCCTTGGTGCCCTGGCACAGGTAGTCTTCAACATGAGGGTGCAGATTGACCGCCTTGTCGGTCACCGGGTCGGCGCCGGGCACGTAGGCGCCCAGCGGGATCAGGTCCCGCACCCGGTCATGGCGCGCCATCGACGCCTTCAGCGCGCGCGCGGCCAGCATGTGCTCGTTGCTGATCACCTGGTTCATGCAGCGGCTGATGGAGGCGGCGATGTTGATGGCGGGATAGTGGCCGCGCTCGGCCAGCTCGCGCGTGAGCACGATGTGGCCGTCCAGGATGGCGCGCGCGGTGTCGACCACCGGGTCCTGCTGGTCGTCGCCCTCGGCCAGCACGGTGTAGATGGCGCTCATGCTGCCGTTCGGGTTTTCGCCGTTGCCGGCCGACTCCACCAGCTGCGGCAGCGCCGAGAATACCGACGGCGGATAGCCCTTGGTGGCGGGCGGCTCGCCCAGCGCCAGCGCCTGCTCGCGCAGCGCCATGGCGTAGCGCGTCAGCGAGTCCACCAGCAGCAGCACATTCTTGCCCTGGTCGCGGTAGTGCGCCGCTATCGAATGGCACAGTTCGGTGGCCATGATGCGCATCAGCGGCGATTCGTCGGCCGGGGCGATCACCAGCACGGCCTTGCGCAGGCCCTCGGGGCCGAGCGACATCTCGACGAATTCGCGCACCTCGCGCGAACGCTCGCCGATCAGGCCCACCACCACCACGTCGGCCACGGTCTGGCGCGTGAGCATGCCCAGCAGCACGGACTTGCCCACGCCGGAGCCGGCCATCAGGCCGACGCGCTGGCCCTTGCCCAGGGTCAGCATGGCGTTGATGGCGCGCACGCCCACGTCCAGCGGTTCGGTCACCGGCTTCTTGCGCAGCGGGTGGATGCGGGGCGGGGTGTAGTCGAGCGGAAAATCGCCGCCCAGCTTGCCCAGCCCGTCGATGGGTTCGCCCAGGCCGTTGACCATGCGGCCCAGCCAGCCGGGACCGATGGTCAGGCTGACTTTTTCCGCCGACGGCATCACGCGCGCGCCGGTGGTCAGGCCCACGGCCTTTTTGAACGGCATCAGGAAGGACAGCTTGTCGCGGAAACCGACCACTTGCGCATCCAGCCATTCGCCGCTGACGGTTTCAATTTGGCAACGCTGGCCTGTGTGCATGGGGCAACCCATGGCTTCCAGCAGCAGGCCGGACGCCCCCACCAGCCGCCCGGTCGGGGTGGCCATGGGGACAGCGTCCAGCTCCAGCTTGCGCAAGGCATCGGCTATCATTCTTCGCTTTCGGACTCGTCGCCGCCGTCGGCGGCCTGGAGTTGATTATCGACCTGTTCCATGACAGCGGCAAGACGTTGATGGCATCCGGCATCAACTTCATTGTCGCCGGCGCGGATGCGGCACTCGCCGATGTCGAGGCGGGCGTCCGGAATCAGGTTCCAGCGCTTGGTGCGCTTGGGGTCGAGATCGGCGATGCGTTTCAGTTCTTCCGGATTCAGGTAGACGTCGATGTCCTCGCGGGTGGGCGGCATCGAGGCCAGGGTCTCGTCGACCAGGGCCATGATCTGCACCGGCTGCAGCGCCAGCTCGGCGCGGATCACCGAGCGCGCCACCTTGGCCACCAGGTCCACCACCTCCTTGCGCTGGGCCGCGCGGTAGTCGGCGCGCAGTTTTTTCAGGCCCTTGAGCATGGACTCCACGGGACGGGCCATGGTGTCGAAGCCGACCAGGGTCTCGTTGCGGCCTTCCTCGCGGCCCTGCTCGAAGCCGGCGTTGCGGCCGGCCTCGAAGCCGTCCTCCTGGCCGCGCTGCAGGCCGATCTCGTAGCCGTCGCGCTGGCCCTGTTCAAAGCCTTCGCTGACCGAGGCCTGCCACTGGGCGCTGTCGGTGCTCAGGCCGGCGCTGCCGCTGCCGCGGCTGGGCGGCGGGGCGAACTGCGACAGGGGCGGGAAGCGGTAGGGGCGGAATTGCTTCATCATTCAACCACCGTTTCGGCGAACAGCTGCACTTCGACTTCGCCGGCGTCGGCCAGCGCCTTGACGGTGGCCATGATTTCCTGGCGCGTCTGTTCGATGCGCGACATCGGCACGGGGCCGGCGCGGCGCATCATGTCCTCGAAGGCCTGGGCCTGGCGTTTCGGCATGGTTTTCAGCACCGCGTCGCGGATCGCCAGCTCGGCGCCCTTGAGCGCGATGGCCCACTGTTCCAGCGGCACTTCCTCGATCAGGCGCGACAAGGTGGCCTCGGTCTGGGTCGACAGGATCAGGAAGTCGTACATCGACAGCTCGATCTGGTTCACCACTTCCGGGTCGTGCGCGCGCAGCAGTTCCACGATCTGGGCGCGGTTGCCCGGCAGGCGGTTGAGGATCTCGGCGGTCTGGCGTATGCCTTCCACGCTGGTGCTCTGGCTGTCGAAGCTGCCCAGGCAGCGGTCCACCAGCTCGTCGAGCTCCTGCAGCAGATCGCGGTCGATCTCGTCCAGGCGGGCCAGGTTCAGCAGCACCAGGTCGCGGCCTTCCAGCGGCAGTCCGTCGATAATCTGGCCGGCCAGGGCCGGCGGCAGGAAGGCCAGGAAAACGGCCTGCATCTGCACATGCTCGTTGGCAATATATTCCGCCAGCCATTTCGGCGAGGCCCACTGCAGGCGCGCCATCTTCGGGCGCAGCTCGTCGCCGTAGATGTTGTTGAGCACGGTATTCGCGATATCGTTGCCCAGCGCCAGGTCCAGCGAGCGCTTCAGGTAGGCGCGCGAGGCGCCGTGCACGCCGGACTGCTCGCGGTAGTCGTCGAAGAAGGACTGCATGGCGGTCTTCACCGCTTCGACCTTGATGCCGCTCATGCGCGACATCACCTGGGTCACCTCCAGCAGCTCCTCGCGCGACAGGCAGCGCAGCACGGCGGCGGCCGGCTCCTCGCCTATGCTCAGCAGCACGATGGCGGCCTGTTCAACCGGGGTCAGCCCCGTACCGTCGGGCAGTTCGTTATTGAGATCGGCCATTTTTCTGCATCCATTGTTTGACGACTTCGGCTACGCGTTCCGGCTCTTTTTCGGCCAGAATCTTCAGGTGATCGACCATCACGTCGACCGAGGAACCGGTCGGCGGCAGATCGTAGTTTTCCAGCAGCGGCACCACCGGCATGCCCGGCTTGGCGACCGGCTGGCCTTCCAGCGTCTGGGCGCCGGTCTCCTGCAGCGCTTCCGGCGTGCCCAGCGCGGGCGCGCCCGGGGCGGGCTGGGTGCCCGGCGCGCCGGCGGCCTGGCCGCCCACCACGGTGGCTTCGGCGGTGGCGCCGGAGCGGCCGCTGGCATTGCCGCGCAGCGCCACATTGGCCGGCGCCGGCGGCGCGAAGCGCGCGGTGAGCAGGCGCATGATGGGGCGCAGCAGCAGCAGATAGCCGAGCAGGGCGCCCACCGCGTAGGTCAGCCAGGCGCTGAAGTCGACCACGGTGTCGCGCTCCTGCCACCACGGGGTGACTGCGGCCTTGGGCGGGAAGTTCATGGCGGTGACCACCAGCGCGTCGCCGCGCTCGGCGTTGATGCCCAGGCCGTTGCGCAGCACCTTGTCGATATTGGCCAGTTCGGCCGCGGTCCAGCCGGTTTTCGGGAAGGGGGCGGCGGCCTGCGCCAGCACCACGGCGATGCTTTGCTTCTCCAGCGTGCCGCGCGCATGCTTGGTCTGCACGATGCTGCGGTCGTAGGCGTACTGGCGGGTGGTGGCGTTCTTCTTGGCCGAGCCGTCGGGCTGCTGGTTGGGATCGGTGGCCTTGGCCGCGTCGGCCGCCGGCGGGCGGTTCGACAGGGTGCCGGGCACGCCCATCACCAGGCGGTTGCGGTCCTGCTCCTCGCGCATGGCTTCGCTGGTCACCTTGGGCGTTTCGCCGTATTTCTCCACCGTTTCCTCGACCTTGTCGTTGTTCACGGTGGCCGTCACGCTGAGGCGGAAATTGTCTTCGCCGACGATGGGGCCGAGCAGGCCGCGGATATTGTTGCGGATGTCGTCCTGCAGGCGCTTGCCGTTTTCATTGGTGGCGGCCGAGGACTCGAAGCCGTCGGCCAGGTCCACGTGCGAGGACAGCAGGTTGCCGGCCTGGTCGACCAGGCTGACGCGGCCCGGGCTCAGGCTGGCCACGCTGCCGGCCACCATATTGACCACGGCGGCGATGGTTTCCGGCGACAGCTTCTGGCCCGGCTTGGTGGCGATCACCACCGAGGCGGACGACTTGTCGCCGTCGCTGGTGACGAAGGAGGTCGATTTGGCGATGGACAGGTGCACGCGCGCCGTGGCGATCGCGTCCAGCGTCATGATGGACTGCGCCAGTTCGCCTTCCAGGCCGCGCCGGAAGCGCACGTCCTGCACGAACTGCGACACGCCCAGCGGGTCGTTCTTGTCCATCAGCTCCAGGCCGGCCGGCAGCTGGGCCGTCACGCCTTTCGAGGCCAGCAGCATGCGCACCTTGCCCAGCATGGACTCGGGCACCAGCACCTGGCCGCTGTCCGGATGCACGCGGTAGGGGATGTGCTCGCCGTCGAGCACCGTCATCATGTCGGCCGCCACCACTTTTTCGCGCGCGCCGAACACCGGCTTGTAGGCCGACTGGTCTTTCCACAGCACCATCAGCACCAGCGCGGTCACGCCTATCGCCAGCAGCAATATGGGCGTGAGGTTTTTCAGCAGGGCGGGCGGCAGGGCGGGCGCGGCGCCGTCGCCGGAGCGCCAGCGTCCAAAAGCGGACTTGATGGTGTTGATCACTGTGGACTTTCGCTTGGAAAGGTTTTATTCGAAACGGGAAGACGCCGGACTGCGCTGCCGCGGCAGCGCGGCCTCACAGCGGCAGTTTGATGAGTTCGTCGACCGCGCCCATGACCTTGTTGCGCACTTGCATCAGCATCGAGAAGGACAGGCTGGCTTCCTGGCTGGACAGCATGGCGCCCACCAGGTCGTCGCTGCGGCCGGCGTCGACGTCGGCCATTTTCTGGGCCGCCATCTGGTCGTCGGCGTTGACGCGGGTGACGGCGTCGCGCATCGACTGGGCGAAGGAGAAACTGTGGTTGCCGGCCGCGCCCGGCAGCGCGCCGAACTGGGCCGCAGGGGCGATGCTGCTGGCCGACAGGTCGGCGGCGGCGTTCGTCAGGGAAGCCAGATCCGCCTGAATCAGGCTGGCAAATTCATTAGCCATGTTACCTCCACTTAATTGCAACGTTGCTTACACATGGCTACCATAGCCCCATGTCGGCCATATTCGGACAGTGCCCGGCGCCAATGCCCGGTTGCGACGCGTCTAAAAGCGGACTCAGGAGAATGATACATGCTGGAAATTAGTTCGGTGTGCCGACGTGCGGCGAAACAACAAAAAAGACGTGCGCGGACTGCGGCGTGGCGCGGGAAAACGACAGAATTTCCTTTTTAATCATAGACTAAGCGGGTAGTGGGAGCGGCGGCGGCATTTTTTGTTGCATTGCGGCTGCAAGACCGTCATGCTACGAATAAGCTTACCCGTTAGCAACTTTCCTGTAAAGCCCCAAGGCGAGAAAACGTTTTATTGATGCGTAGCAATAGTGTCGGTTTTGCTGTAAACTCCGGCTCCGCTGCGGCGGGTACAACGCCCTAGCTAAACACCTGCGATTTAAGCTAGGATATGGCATGCGGTTGTGCAACAATCTGCGTATCGCCAGCGTACCGATAGCGTACCGACCAGACCACTGAAATGACCATCACACAACAGACTGCGCAACATCAAGTTCTGGACCCATGCCTGCTGGGCAGGCCTGTGCACCGGCTGCCGGCGTTCGCCGCCCAGCTCAAGGAAGACCTGGCGCAGGCCATGCGGCTCAACGTCAACCGCCGCTACTGGGGCAGCTTCCAGGTCGACAGCGTGGCCTTTGCCCGCCTGGACGGCGAGGAGATCGCGCTGCGCTGGGCCAATTTCTCGGCGCCGGCCGGGCAGATCGCCTTCTCGCTGGAGCGCAAGGTGCTGCTGGCGGTGCTGAACTACCGCTACGGCCGCGCCAAGAGCAATGCCGCCGCCGACGAGACGGCGGTGAAGGTGACCGCTACCGAGGAGCGCCTGGCCGTGGTGCTGGGCCTGCAGCTGGCGGGCACGCTGGCGGCGCGCATCGAATCGAACTTGCCGGCCTCCAATCCCGCGGCGGCCGGTGCGGCGGAGCAGGCCGAGGCCGGCGACCAGGGTTTCAAGCCGGTCGGCGGCGGCCTGCCGTCCAAGGGCGGCTGGGTGATCGCCGTCACGGTCAGCGATCCCGACAGCGCCAGCCCGGAGCCGCTCACCGGGCGCTTCCTGTTCGCGCTCGACAAGAATCTGATGGCCAGCGTGCTGCGCGGCCTGCAGCCCGAGCGCGACACCGCGCGCCGCGCCGCGCGCAACCAGGCGCCGCTGGGCGCGCGCCTGCAGGTGGGCCTGCAGGGCCGCCTGGTCAGCAAGGAAATGGAACTGGGCAACCTGTTCGACTTGCGCATCGGCGACGTGATCCCGATCAGCATGCACCGCGCCGAAGTGCTGCTGGACGATTCGCGCCTGTTCACGGCCGCTGTGAGCGAGCACAAGGGCAAGCTCTGTTTAACCTCTTTTGAAGACGTCGACTAACTCCATGATGAACATCAACGCAAACAGCACCAGCGATGCGCTGCTCGAAGACCTGTCGGAAGAAATGATTATCGACCAGGTCAGCAACGATCTGGCCGACGTGGCCCAGCCCCGCAGCGGCGGCGGCCGCCGCGACCTGCCGCAGATGATGCGCAAGATCCCCGTCACGCTGACGCTGGAGGTGGGCTCGGCCCGCATTTCGCTGCAGGACCTGATGGCGATCGGCCCGGACAGCGTGGTGGAACTGGACGTGCTGGCCGGCGAGCCGCTGGTCATCAAGGTCAACGGCACCGCCATCGGCCGCGCCGAAGTGGTGGTGGCGGGCGAAAACTATGGTTTGAAGGTAATCGACCTGGACGGCCTGAATCTCGACATGATGGCGCCATGACGCTGGCTGCGCGCCGCGCCTGCGCTGCGGCAGGTGCGCTTGCCGCCTGCGTGCTGGCGAGCGCCCCCGCGCACGCGGTCGACCTGCTGGCCAATGTGGTGCCGGGGGCGAACACGGAACTGACGGTCAAGACCCAGATCCTGATCATCATGACCTTGCTGGGCTTGCTGCCCATCCTGGTCATGATGATGACCAGCTTCACCCGCTTCGTGATCGTGCTGTCGCTGCTGCGCCAGGCCCTGGGCCTGCAGCAGGGCTTGCCCAACCGCGTGGTGACGGGCGTGGCCCTGATCCTGACCTTGCTGGTGATGCGCCCGATCGGCGACCAGGTGTGGAAGGACGCCTTCGTGCCCTACGACCAGGACAAGATCGGCCTGCAGGAGGCGCTGAAGATCGCCGAGCAGCCGATTTCGCGTTTCATGCTGGCCCAGACCAGCAAGGCCGCGCTCAAGCAGATCGCCCACCTGGCGGGCGAGGACAATGTGGCCAAGCCGGCCGACCACGCCTTTACCGTCAAGCTGGCCGCCTTTGTGCTGTCGGAGCTGAAGACCGCCTTCCAGATCGGCTGCCTGCTGTTCATCCCTTTCCTCATCATCGACCTGGTGGTGTCCTCGGTGTTGATGGCCATGGGTATGATGATGCTGTCGCCGCTGGTCATTTCACTGCCGTTCAAGCTGCTGCTGTTCGTGCTGGTGGACGGCTGGACCCTGACCGTCAACACGCTCGTCACGAGCATCCAGGCCTATTAGCGATGGGGGCCGACCTATGCTGACCCCCGATATCGCGGTCGACCTGGTGGTCGAGGCGCTGCACGTCGTGATGGTGCTGGTGCTGGTGCTGGTGGTGCCGGGCCTGATCATGGGCCTGCTGGTGGCGCTGGTGCAGGCCGCCACCCAGATCAATGAACAAACCCTGAGCTTCCTGCCGCGCCTGATGGTCACGCTGCTGGCGCTGATACTGGCCGGGCGCTGGATGGCCGGCTACCTGATGGACTATTGCGTGTCCATCTTCACCCGCGCCGCCACACTGGTAGGGTAGGGCGGAGCGGCCATGGAATCCCTACTGGCCCAGTTGCTGCCGCTGCTCAATGCCTGGTGGTGGCCTTTCGTGCGCGTGCTGGCCATGCTGAGCGCGGCGCCGGTGCTGGGCGACGCCATGGTGCCGGTGACGGTGCGCGTGCTGACCGCGCTGGTGCTGTCCATCCTGATGCTGCCGCTGACCGGCAACGCGCTGGCGATCGACCCCATTTCAGTCCAGGGCGTGGCGGCCACGCTGGAGCAGGCCGTGATCGGCGGGGTGCTGGGCCTGGCCTTCCATTTCAGCGTGTCGGTGATGATGGTGCTGGGCTACCTGGTGTCGAGCCAGATCGGTTTCTCCATGGCGGTGATGAACGACCCCGTCAACGGCCAGTCCTCGGACGTGGTGTCGGCGCTGCTGTCCATGCTGGTGATTATTGTGTTTTTCGCCATCGACGGCCACCTCGTCATCGCCGGCGTGATCGGCGGCAGCTTCCAGGCCTGGCCGCTGGGCGGCGGCTACAGCCCGCTGCTGCTGCAGACTGTGGCCTGGAACGTGGCCTGGATCTTCGCCGCCGCCATGCTGCTGGCCGTGCCCATCGTCTTCTCCACCATGGTGGTGCAGGTCGGCTTCGGCTTCCTGAACCGGGTGGCGCCCTCGCTGAACCTGTTCGCGCTGGGCTTTTCTGTGATCACCATTTTCGGCCTGCTGATGCTGGGCCAGGTGGTGCGCTTCATCCCCGAGCACTATGTCCGCATGACCGGGCGGGTGCTGGAAATGATACGGCAGCAGATGCAGGTGGCCCATGGCTGAGAACAGCACCGGCGACAAGTCAGAAAAGGCTTCACAGCAGAAGCTGAAGAAGTCCCGCGAGGAGGGGCAGGTGGTGCGCTCGCGCGACCTGGCCACCGCGCTCGGCATCCTGGTCACGCTCAAGCTCTTCATCTGGCTGCTGCCGTCCTACCTGAGCGATTTCCGCGAGCTGTTCCACCTCAGTTTCGCCGAGTTCGACAGCCAGGGTTCGCTGGACAACACCCTGTCCATCGTCTTCAGCTCGTCGATGGCGCTGCTGATCAAGATGCTGCTGCCGCTGTTCGTGGTGCCGCTGGCCATCGTGCTGGGCGGCCTGTTCCCGGGCGGCTGGGTGTTTTCCAGCAAACACTGGGAGCCCAAGCTGGAGCGCTTCAACCCGGTGGCCAACCTGGGCCGGCTGTTCGGCGGCAAGCACGCCTTCGAGTTCGCCCTGTCGCTGGCCAAGTCCGGCGTGCTGATCTGGGTGCTGGTGCACGTGGGCAGCACCAGCGTGCAGGACTACACGCGGCTGCAGGGCATGCCGCTCAACGAGGCGCTGCTGAGCGGCTCGGCGCTGATGCTGGACGGCCTGATGGCGCTGGTGTCGGTGTTCATCCTGTTCGCCCTGGTCGACGTGCCGGCCCAGGCTTTCTTCTACGCCAAGAACCAGCGCATGAGCAAGCAGGACCTGAAGGAAGAATACAAAAGCAGCGAGGGCCGGCCGGAAGTGCGCCAGCGCGTGCGCCAGCTGCAGCGCGCGCTGGCCCAGCGCGCCGCGCGCAAGACCGTGCCGAACGCCGACGTGGTGATCGTCAACCCCGAGCACTACGCGGTGGCGCTCAAGTACGACGAGCAGCGCGCCGAAGCGCCTTATGTGCTGGCCAAGGGCGTGGACGAGATGGCGCTGTATATCCGCCAGATCGCGCAGGAACACCAGATCGAGGTGCTGCCCCTGCCGCCGCTGGCGCGCGCCATTTACAATACCAGCCAGGTCAACCAGCAGATCCCGGTGCAGCTCTACCAGGCCGTATCGCAGGTGCTGAACTATGTGCTGCAGCTGAAAGCTTTCCGCGCCGGGCGCCGCAATGCCGAGCCCGGCCTGCCGACCGATGTCGCCGTGCCATCTTCCATGAGTGAGGTAATACCGTAATGAATTTCCTGAACCGTATCGTCGCAGAACTGCGCCGCCACAAGTTCGCCACTCCGCTGTTCGTGATGGCCATCCTCGGGATGATCATCCTGCCGCTGCCGCCGGTGCTGCTGGACGTGCTGTTCACGTTCAACATCGTGCTGGCGCTGATCGTGATCCTGGTCAGCGTGTCGGCCAAGCGGCCGCTGGACTTCTCGGTGTTCCCGACGGTGATCCTGGCCACCACCCTGATGCGGCTGACGCTGAACGTGGCGTCGACCCGGGTGGTGCTGCTCAAGGGCCATGAAGGCACGGGCGCGGCCGGCCGGGTGATCGAGGCCTTCGGCAATGTGGTTATCGGCGGCAATTTCGTGGTCGGCCTGGTGGTGTTCGTGATCCTGATGATCATCAACTTCATCGTGGTGACCAAGGGCGCCGAGCGGATCTCCGAGGTGTCGGCGCGCTTCACGCTGGACGCCTTGCCGGGCAAGCAGATGGCGATCGACGCCGACCTGAACGCCGGCCTGATCAACCAGGAAAAAGCCCAGGCGCGCCGCCGCGACGTGGCCATGGAGGCCGACTTCTACGGCGCCATGGACGGCGCCTCCAAGTTCGTGCGCGGCGACGCGGTGGCCTCCATCCTGATCCTGATCATCAATATGGTCGGCGGCGTGGCCATCGGCTCGCTGATGCAGAACATGTCCTTCGGCGACGCCTTCCGCCAGTACGCGCTGCTGACCATCGGCGACGGCCTGGTGGCGCAGATCCCGGCGCTGCTGCTGTCGGCCGCCTCGGCCATCCTGGTCACCCGCATCAGCGATTCGGGCGACTTCGAAGACACCGTCAAGCAGCAGCTGCTGACGTCGCCAAGCGTGATCGGCGGCGCGGCCGGCTTGATGGCCATCCTGGCCGTGGTGCCGGGCATGCCGTGGCTGATGTTCATGACCTTCGCGGCGGTGCTGGGCTATGTATCCTGGCGCCTGAGCAAGCGCGTGTCCGCACCGGACACCAGCGCGCTGCAGGCCATCGAGGCCGCGCTGCGCGAAGAGAAGGTGCCCGAGCTGGAATGGCAGAACCTGCCGGCGGTGCAGCCGCTGCAGCTGACCCTGGGCTACAAGCTGGTGAGCCTGATAGACAAGGCGCACGGCGAACCGCTGACCAAGCGCGTGCGCGGCGTGCGGCAAAGCCTGTCCGAATCGATGGGCATGGTGCTGCCGCCGGTGGCGGTGCGCGACGACCTGGGCCTGAAACCCTCGCAGTACGCGGTGGTGCTCAGCGGCAGCGTGGTGGCGCAGGCCGAAGTGTTCCCTGACCGGCTGATGGCGATTCCTTCGCCCACCGTGTACGGCAAGCTGGACGGCATCCCGGGCGTGGAGCCGGCCTACGGCATGCCGGTGATCTGGATCGAGAGCAGCGAGAAGGCCAATGCGCTGGGCTTGGGCTACCAGGTGGTGGAGGCGCCGAGCGCCATCGCCACCCATGTGTCCAAGCTGATACGCGAATACCTGCCCGAGCTGTTCCGCCACGAGGACGTGCCCGCCATCCTGGAGCGGCTGACGGCGCTCTCGCCCAAGCTGGCCGCTTCGCTGGACAAGGCGCTCACGCACACCCAGCTGCTGCGCGTGTTCCGCGTGCTGCTGGCTGAAAATGTGTCGCTGAAGGACATCGTGCCGATCGCCACCACCTTGCTCGACAGCTCGGAAACCACCAAGGACCCCATCCTGCTGGCGGCCGAGGTGCGCTGCGCGCTGCGGCGCCAGATCGTCACCGGCCTGTTCGGGCAGAAGTCGGAGATGCTGGCTTTCAACCTGGGCGGCGAGCTGGAAAATATGCTGCTGGGTTCCCTGAACCAGGCGCGCCAGAGCGGCAAGGTGGTGCTGGACAACTACCCGATCGACCCGCATCTGCTGGCCCAGCTGCAGGTCAATATGCCGGTGGCGCGCGAGCAGATGAAGCAGCAGGCCACGCCGCCGCTGCTGCTGGTGCTGCCGCAGATCCGTCCGCTGCTGGCGCGCTACGCCCGCCTGTTCGCGCCCGGCCTGAGTGTGCTGTCCTACAATGAAGTGCCGGAAAACCGCGAAGTGAGCATTATCGGCACGGTGGGCTAAGCGCCTGCCTTTGCGCGCGCGCAAACCTTGCGTGCATGGGGCCGCGTCCGCCGCGCCGCCCGCATTACACTGCGCTCATGAGAGCGGACCACGACACCGGCTACAAACAGCTGTTCGCGCATCCGGAGCTTGTGCGGGAACTGCTGGCCTTGGTGTTGCCCGGCCTATTGCTTCAGCCGCCGGCAGACTGCCAACGCATCAGCGCAAGCTATACCACGGACGCCGGCCGTCAGCGGCATGGCGACATGGTCTGGCGCGTTCACTTGGAGCCGGGTGCCCGGGTGCTCTACGTCTTGCTCGAATTCCAATCCACGCCGGATCGCTGGATGGCGCTGCGCATGCATGTGTATGCCGGCTTGCTCTGCCAAGAGTTGCTCAAGCAAAGCGCGTCGCTGCGGCATGGCTTGCTGCCGGCAATACTGCCATTGGTGCTCTATAGCGGGGAGGAGCACTGGCCCGGCAGCGTAGAGTTGGCCGATATGTTTGAGACGCCGCCGCCTGGCCTGGAGGAGGTACAGCTTGCGCAGCGCTATCTCTTGATCGATCAGTCATTTTGGGCGCGACATGCTGGCGCTGACGGCAGCGTGGTGGCGGCCTTGTTCGCCCTTGAGTGCGGCAGAAACCTTGGGCCTGTGCTGGCGTGTATTGCACATTGGCTTGAGGAGCAGGGGAACCAATCATTGCGCCGCACGGTCTCACGCTGGATAGTGCTTACATTGCGCGGCAGATTTGCTCATTTGAAAGTACCGCTGCGCTACACGCCGGAGGAGGTGCAAATTATGCATGACCAGAGATTCGGAACATTTGAAGAAATGTGGGAATATGATGCCATCCAGAAGGGCATTCAGATAGGCATTAAGCAGGGAATAGAGCAGGGAATAGAGCAGGGAATAGAGCAGGGAATAGAGCAGGGCCAGCGCGCCGGCTTGAGGCTGGCGGTGCTCTCTATGCTCAGACGCGGCGGAGACGCCGTGCCGGAGGCCGTGCTGGCAAAGGTTGAAGATGGCAACGCCGCCCAGTTGCAGGGCTGGATGGACCTGTTGCTTGACGGGGCGGCGGCCGCCAGCGTTTTCGGCTCGCCGGACAAGCAACGCTAGCTGCGGTCCCGGTGCCTCAGGCCGATTCGGAGAACAGGTCTTTGGGCTGCGGCGGCTGCGATAGCAGCACGGCCGTTTCGGCCATGGCCTTGAAGATGGACTGGGTCAGCATGGCGGTCTGCACCCGGGTGGGGTTGTTGTATTCTTCGCGCACCGGCGCCAGTTCGCGCATCAGGTGGCAGCGCACCAGCGCCAGGCCGTTGCGGCTGACGATGGCGGCCAGTTCCGGCAGCATGTCGCGCATGAACTGCATGGTGGCGTTCTGGTTGGCGCCGATCTCGAGCACCACGCCGTCGCCGGCCGGCTCCATCTGCACCAGCACCTTGCCCATGCCTTCAATAAACAGTTCCAGCCGTATCGCCACGCGCGCGCGGCGGCGGCGGGGCTCGTCTGGCTGGCCAGGGTCGCGCGAGACCACGCGCAGCACCAGTTTCTCGGCGCCCCAGGCGTAGACGGCGAAACGCCACGACTCCATTTCGCTCAGCATCATGGGCGCGGCGCGGCCGTCGCGCATGGCCGACTGGCCCTGCTCGGCCATGAACAGGCCGGACGGCAGATGGCGCCCGCGCGCCTGCTCCATCAGCGCGGCGCGTTGTTCGCCGTAGGTGCGTACCATGATGGCCCAGGACATGGCCATGGTGGTGGCGTCCGGCTGCTGCCAGACCAGCTGGCGCGACATTTGCAATTGATCGGGGCGCAGCGCCGCCGGCTCGGCCATATTGGCCGCCTGCGCCTGCGCCGCATTGGCGAGCGACTTCAGGCCCTGCTGGACCAGTACCGCCTCCTGCGCGTCGGCCACGCCGTTCAGCGCCTGGGACAGGCCGGGCGGCAGCGAGAAGCTGGCTTCCTCGCCGGGCACATGGGCCACCGGCGGGATAGGCGGGGCCTGGCCAGGCTGTTCGCGCATCACCCGCTCGGGGATGTTGAGCGAGGAGCTGATCGGTGTAAGTCGGTCTATTGCCATAAAGCAATCTTATCTTGCGCTTAAACGAAAAAAGCCAACCGGAAGTCCGGTTGGCTCTTGTACTCCCGAGCGCGTCAGCGCCCTGGAAGCCCTTGCTATTATTGCAGCAGGGACAGAACCAGCGAGGACTGGCTGTTGCTTTGTTTCAGCATTGCGGTACCAGCTTGCAGCAGCATCTGGTTCGAGGTCATTGCCGCGGATTCGGAAGCGAAGTCCACGTCCATGATACGGCCGCTTGCGTTTTTGGTGTTGGTCGATACGTTCGACAGGTTGTTGTACACGTGGTCCAGACGGTTCGAAGCAGCACCCAGGGCGGAACGGGTTTTTGCCACGGAGTCGATCGCGGTTTTCAGCGTGTCGATGTTGGTGTTGGCGGCGGTTGCGGTAGCAACTTCGCTGCCGGCGGTGGCGGTAGCGGTGCCGTCGGACTTGTAGTTGGCGGCGGCGGCGACGATGTCTGCGTGCATCTGGGTCAGCGAGTTGTCGCCGGCAGCGGTCAGGTCGACGTCCATCGTTTCGCCTTTGGACGAACCGATCTGGAAGGTCACTTTGGCGTTGAATTTCGAGTCGGCCTTGGTGCTCAGCAGGGTGGTGCCGCCGAACGAGGTGTTCGACAGGATGTTGCTCAGTTCCATGGTCAGTGCGTCGTACTCGGACTGCATCGCGGTGCGGTCGTCGTCGGTGGAGGAGCCGTCGGCCGACTGGGTGGCCAGATCCTTCATACGAACCAGAATGTTGGTGGTCTCGTCCAGCGCGCCTTCGGCGGTCTGCATCATCGAGATCGAATTCTGGGTGTTGCGCATTGCAACAGCCATACCGCTCGTTTGCGCTTTCAGACGGGTGGCGATCTGCAGGCCAGCAGCGTCATCCATTGCCGAGTTGATGCGGTAGCCGGTGCTCAGGCGAGTCATCGACGTCGACAGGCTGTTCTGCGTACGGGTGATCGAGTTTTGAGCGGACAGCGCCGCGTTGTTAGTGTGAAGACTCAGCATGAATAACTCCTGATAGGTGGGTTCGATTCTAGAGCAGCGTTGCTTTGTTTGCGCTCTCCCAAGTACAAGACGACCGTTTCAGCCCGGGCATTAAATGCTTTTGAGAAATTTGTGAAAATTATTTGTTTTTCCTATGATCGGACAGCTGACCGCCCCTGATTATGTTCCTAAAAGCACAACAGCGCAGTCCCTGGGGCGCTGCGCTGTTGTTTATTTTACATATTCGGATAGTTCGGACCGCCGCCGCCTTCCGGCGTGATCCAGACGATATTCTGGGTCGGATCCTTGATATCGCAGGTCTTGCAGTGCACGCAGTTCTGCGCATTGATCTGCAGGCGGTCCTGGCCTTCGTCGGTCTTGACGAATTCATACACCCCGGCCGGGCAGTAGCGCGCCTCCGGTCCGGCGTACTTGGCCAGGTTCACGTCCACCGGCACGCTGGCGTTCTTCAGCGTCAGGTGGACCGGCTGGTCTTCCGCGTGGTTGGTGTTCGAGATGAACACCGAGGACAGGCGGTCGAAGGTCAGCTTGCCGTCCGGCTTGGGGTAGACGATAGGCTGGAAGTTCGCGGCCGGCTTCAGGCATTCATGGTCGGCATGGCTATGGTGCAAGGTCCACGGCGCCTTGCCGCGGAAGATGAGCTGGTCGATGCCGGTCATCAGCGAACCCAGATACAGGCCTTTTTTCAGCCACGGCTTCACATTGCGCGCCACGTGCAGCTCTTCATGCAGCCAGGACTGCTCGAAGGCGGCAGGGTAGGCGGCCAGTTCGTCGTGCTGGCGGCCCGCGCCCAGGGCGTCGAAGGCCGCTTGCGCGGCCAGCATGCCGGACTTGATGGCGGCGTGCGAACCCTTGATGCGGCTCATGTTCAGGAAGCCGGCGTCGCAGCCGATCAGCGCGCCGCCCGGGAAAGTCAGCTTGGGCAGCGATTGCAGGCCGCCGGCCGTGATGGCGCGCGCGCCGTAGGAAATGCGCTTGCCGCCTTCGAAGAAGCTGCGGATGGCCGGATGGGTCTTGTAGCGCTGGAATTCCTCGTACGGCGACAGGTAGGGATTCTCATAGTCCAGTCCGACCACATAGCCCACCATGACCTGGTTGTTTTCCAGGTGGTACAGGAAGGAGCCGCCGTAGGTCTTGCTGTCCAGCGGCCAGCCGGTGGTGTGGATCACCAGGCCGGGCTGGTGCTTGGCCGGATCGATTTCCCACAGTTCCTTGATGCCGATGCCGTAGGACTGCGGATCCTTGCCCTTGTTCAGGTCGTACTTGGCCATCAGCTGCTTGCCCAGGTGGCCGCGCGCGCCTTCGGCGAACAGCGTGTACTTGCCGTGCAGTTCCATGCCCAGCTGGAAGTCCGGACCGGCTTCGCCGTCGCGCTTGACGCCCATATTGCCGGTGGCAATGCCTTTGACGGAGCCGTCGTCGTTGTACAGCACTTCGGCGGCGGCGAAGCCGGGGAAGATTTCGACGCCCAGCGCCTCGGCCTGCTGGCCCAGCCAGCGCACCACATTGCCCAGCGAGATGACGTAGTTGCCATGGTTTTCGAAGCAGGCCGGCAGCGCGAAATTGGGCGTCTTGTAGGCTTTCTTCTCGGTCAGGAACAGCACGCGGTCTTCGGTGACTTCGGTATTCAGCGGCGCGCCCAGTTCTTTCCAGTTCGGGATCAGTTCGGTCAGCGCCTTCGGGTCCATCACGGCGCCCGACAGGATGTGCGCGCCCAGCTCGCCGCCTTTTTCCAGCACCACCACGGACACTTCCTGGTTCTTCTCCGCCGCCAGTTGCTTGATCTTGATGGCGGCCGACAGGCCGGCCGGGCCGCCGCCGACGATGACGACGTCATACTCCATCGCATCGCGCGGGCCGTACTGCTCTACCAGATTGTTAGCTTGGGTCATGTTTTATACTTTTATAAGAATGAGGTGAAAAATTAGCACGAGTGTGCTTCTTTCTCGCCAGTTTAGCAATATGGGCGCCATTTTGCGTGACAATCTTAGACGCCGCAATCTAATACTGGCATTTTGTGTAATCATTACGGACATGCTATCAACCGAAACAGGAGCAGCGCCGTGGGCATAGAAGTGAACTTTGAAGGAAAAATCGCGCTGGTGACCGGTGCCTCGAGCGGACTCGGCGCCCGCTTCGCCAAAGTGCTGGCGCAGGCCGGCGCGCAGGTGGTGCTGGCCTCGCGCCGCATTGAGCGCCTGAAGGAGCTGCGCGCCGAGATCGAGGCGGACGGCGGCGCGGCCCACGTGGTGGCACTGGACGTGACCGATTACGCCAGCATCAAGTCGGCCATCGCGCACGCGGAGACCGAGGCGGGGCAGATCGACATCCTGGTGAACAATTCCGGTGTCTCCACCACACAACGCCTGGTCGACGTCACGCCGGAGGATTACTCCTTCGTCATGGACACCAATCTGCGCGGCGCCTTCTTCGTGGCGCAGGAAACGGCCAAGCGCATGATCGCGCGCGCCAAGGGCGACCCGAAAAAACAGCACCGCATTATCAATATCGCCTCGGTGGCGGGGCTGCGCGTGCTGCCCCAGATCGGCGTGTACTGCATGAGCAAGGCCGGCGTGGTGCAGATGACCAAGGCCATGGCGGTGGAGTGGGGCAAGTACGGCATCAACACCAACGCCATCTGCCCCGGCTATATCTCGACCGAGATCAACGAGGATTATTTCGCCAGCGAGCAGGGCCGCAAGCTGATCGACATGCTGCCGCGCCGCCGCCCCGGCAAGCCGGAAGACCTGGACGGCCTGCTGCTGCTGCTGGCCGGCGAGGATTCGCACTTTATCAACGGCGCCGTGATTTCCGCCGACGACGGCATGACGGCGATGTGAAAAAAGCGGCCAAGGCCGCTTTTTCTACAACTGCACGCCCACCAGCTTGTGCACCAGCTCCGAGGAGGTGGCCGCTTCGAATTTGCGCATCAGCCTGGCGCGGTGCATTTCCACCGTGCGCGGGCTGAGGTCGATCTGGCGCGCGATGACCTTGCTGGTCTTGCCTTCCACCAGCAGGGCGGCGATTTCGCGCTCGCGCGGCGTCAGTTCCGCCGTCACCGGCCGCTTTTCGCTCACATCCTCAAAGGTCCAGATGCCCGCGCCCAGCGGCTCTTTCGCCTTCAGCGCGTGGCCGCTCACATGGCACCAGAACAGCTCGCCGCTCGCGCGGCGCATGATGCGCTCGTCCGAATAGCGGCCCTTGGCGTTCATGATGGGGATGATGCGGTCGCCGGTGCGCAGGAACTCGTCGGCCGAAGGGTAGAGCTGGCAGAAGGACTTGCCCACCAGGTCCGCGCGCGCGTAGCCGAACATGGCGGCCAGCGCCTCGTTGCAGGACTGGATGGTGCGGTTCTCCGAGATGCACATTCCCACCGGCGCATGCAGGAAGATGGTTTCGTAGTCGATTGCGAGTGGTGCGTTCATCGTTGCGGGCCGGTAGTTCTACGGTATTGTGGAAACACTAGGCGTATTCTATGCTGATACCCCATGTGAACAACAGTGCAAGCTTATCAAAACATAAGGGAGATGTATGAATAAAGTTTATCCCGATGCCGCCGCCGCCCTGGCTGGCATTGTGCAAGATGGGCAAACCATTGCCGTCGGCGGCTTTGGCCTGTGCGGTATCCCGGAGGCGCTGATCGCCGCGCTGCGCGACAGCGGCGCCAAGCAGCTGACCGCGATCTCGAACAACGCCGGCGTGGACGGCTTCGGCCTGGGCCAGCTGCTGGAAACCCGCCAAATCCGCAAGATGATCGCCTCTTACGTGGGCGAGAACAAGGAATTCGCGCGCCAGTACCTGGCCGGCGAACTGGAGCTGGAATTCACGCCGCAGGGCACGCTGGCTGAAAAGCTGCGCGCAGGCGGCGCCGGCATCCCGGCCTTCTTCACCAAGACCGGCGTGGGCACCATCGTGGCCGACGGCAAGGAGATCCGCGAATTCGACGGCGAGCAGTACGTGATGGAACGTTCGCTGGTGGCCGACGTGTCGCTGGTCAAAGCATGGAAGGCCGACAAGGCCGGCAACCTGGTGTTCCGCAAGACGGCGCGCAACTTCAACCCCAACGTGGCCGCCGCCGGCAAGATTACTGTCGTGGAAGTCGAGCAGCTGGTGGAGATAGGCGAGATCGATCCGGACGAAGTGCATACGCCGGGTATTTTCGTGCACCGCATCGTGGTCAACGCGGCGCCGGAAAAACGCATCGAACAGCGCACCGTGCGCGCCAACTGAGGAGACGGACATGGCATGGACTCGTGATGAAATGGCCGCCCGCGCGGCCAAGGAACTGCAAGACGGTTTCTATGTAAACCTGGGCATCGGACTGCCCACGCTGGTGGCCAACTATGTGCCCTCGGATATCGAAGTGTATCTGCAGTCGGAAAACGGCCTGCTCGGCATCGGCCCCTTCCCGACCGAAGACGAAATCGACGCCGACCTGATCAACGCCGGCAAGCAGACCGTGACGGCGCTGCCCGGTTCGGCCTACTTCAGCTCGGCCGATTCCTTCGGCATGATTCGCGGCGGCAAGATCAACCTGGCTATCCTGGGCGCGATGCAGGTGTCCGAGCATGGCGACCTGGCCAACTGGATGATACCGGGCAAAATGGTCAAGGGCATGGGCGGCGCCATGGACCTGGTGGCCGGCGTGAAAAAAGTGGTGGTGCTGATGGAGCACGTGGCCACCGCCAAGGACGGCAGCACCTCGCACAAGCTGCTGAAGAAATGCGACCTGCCGCTGACCGGCGTGGGCGTGGTGGACCTGGTGATCACCGACCTGGGCGTCATGGAAGTGACGCCGTCCGGCCTGAAAGTGACCGAACTGGCGCCCGGCGTGACGAAAGAGCAGATCGCCGCCGCCACCGGCACCGAGCTGGACTTCGCGCTGTAATCCGGCGCAGTCCGCCCGGAAAGCACGCTGCGGCGTGCTTTTTTTACGCCCGCGCCGGCAAAGCGTGGCTGCGCCGCCACGCCGGCGAGGCGGGCAGGGCGTGGGCCAATCAACAAGCTGATTCTTTTGGCAATGTGCGCCGCGCGCCGTTGACCTTGCCAAGACGACAAATCGATACTTGGTGCTCCTATAAAAATTAACAAACGGAGACACCATGAATATGTTGAAACACCCTGCGGCCGGGCTGGCCGTGCTGTTGCTGGCTGCCGGCTGCGGCGGCAGCGATCCCGTGGCGGAACAAGGCCAGGCCAAGTCGGCCCTGCGCATGGGGCAGGCCGGCCCCGCCGCGCTGGCCGAAGCAAGCAGCTTCGGCCTCACGTCGGACGCCAACTTCTACACCATCGACACCGGCGCCGGCCTGGTGTTCAAGATCCGCCGCCTGGACAACGGCGTCAGCACGCAGTCGGCCGGCGACATCGCGTCCATGATCTACAACGGCGTGCAGTACCAGGACCAGTCGCGCGGCAGCCAGGTCAATTCGGGCTTCGACTACCTGTACACCGGCGTGTCCGCCGTCAGCGTGAACGCCGAGGCGGTCGGCAGCGAGACCATCAAGGTCACGGTGGTGGCCGGCAACCTGACGCACTATTACATCGTGAAGAAGGGCGTCAATAACATCTACATGGGCACCTACTTCACCAGCGAGCCCAACACGCTGAACCTGGCGCGCTTCATCCTGCGCGTGCCGATAGGTGCGCTGCCCAACGGTCCGGTGCCGTCCGACCTGCGCGGCACCACCACCACGGTGGAGTCGGGCGACGTGTTCGGCCTGCCGAACGGGCAGACCCGTTCCAAGCACTACTCCAATATGCGGCTCAAGGACTGGCAGTACATCGGCGCCACCAGCGCCACGGCCGGGCTGTGGGTGGTGCGGGACAACAACGAAGGCAATTCCGGCGGCCCGTTCTACCGCAGCCTGCTGAACCAGGCCACCGCCACCAACCAGGAGCTGACCTATATCGTCAATTACGGCGAGGCGCAGACCGAGGCGCTGCGCACCAATATCCTGAACAGCTACACTCTGGTGTTCAACGACGGCAGCGCGCCGGCTGCCGTCGACACGTCCTTCTTCAGCGGCCTGGGCCTGACCGGCTATGTCGGTCCTGCGGGGCGCGGCCGTGTGGCCGGCGTGGGCATCACCGGGCGCGATCCGGGCTATGAATATACGGTGGGTTTCGCCAACGCCACCGCGCAGTATTGGGCCAAGGCGGACGCCGCCACCGGCCACTTCGACAGCGCAGGCATGCTGCCCGGCACTTACACGATGAAGGTCTACAAGAACGAATACGCGGTGGACACGCGCAGCGTGACGGTGGCGGCAGGCGGCACGGTGGCGCTGAACACCATCGCCATCGCGGGCGACCCGAGCGCGGCGGCGCCCCTGTGGCGCATCGGCGACTGGGACGGCACGCCGGCCGAGTTCATCAATGGCGACAAGGTCACCACCATGCACCCGTCCGACGTGCGCATGGCGTCCTGGACGCCGGCCGACTACCAGGTGGGCACGTCTAGCGCGGCCACCGGCTTCCCGGCCTATCAGTGGAAGGACGTGAACGGCACGCTGACCATCAGGTTCAACCTGACCAAGAGCCAGATCGCCGACTACCAGCTGCGCCTGGGCATCACCGCCGCTTTCGCCGGCGGCCGGCCCAAGCCGCAGATCAACGGCTGGATCCCGGCCAACCCGGCCGCGTCCACGCAGCCGTCCACGCGCACGCTGACGGTGGGCACCTATCGCGGCAACAACACCATGTACACCTTCAGCGTGCCGGCGTCGGAACTGCAGGTGGGCCAGAACGTGCTGACGCTGACGGCCATCAGCGGCTCCAGCGGCGTCACCTACCTGAGCCCCGGCTACGCCTACGACGCCGTGGACATGATCAAACAATGAAGGGAATGAATGTGAAAAAAATCCTGCAATGCGTGCTGGCCCCGGCCGGCGCCGCCATGCTGTTGTCCTGCGCGCTGCCTGGCGCGGCGGCCGCCGCCGTGATCGCCACGCTGGGCAGCGGCACGGCCGTGAAAACCGTCACCAACGCCGCCCATTTCGAGCTCAACACCGCCATGGCCAGCGGCTATGTCGAGGATGGCCTGCTGTTCAGCTACACCGGCTCGTCCAGCAACAACGGCTGCGGCTACGCGGGGGTGGACTGCTACGACGCGCCGTCCGACCTCAGCCCCGCCTTCAGCGGCAACTACATGGCCTCGTCCGGCAACAACGCCTACATCAGCATCCGCCTGGCGAGCGGGCTGGACTTCTACAAGGTGGAGTTCGCGGCCGACAGCAGCTATCTGAACCTGAACGGCTACTGGAAGACTTTCAACAATGGCGTGCAGACGGCGGCGGGCAATTTCAGCCAGCCGCACGGCGCGGTGCTGGGCCTGGCGGACGCGGCCGGCTTCGACGAGGTGCGCTACTACGCTTTTTCCACCGCGAACAAGCAGAGCGGCTTCAGCGGCAGCGCGATCGATGAGGTGAGGGTGGGGGTGCCGGAACCGGCGTCGGGACTGCTGATGGCCGCGGGCCTGTGGGGACTGGCGGCGGTGCGCAGGAGGCGCACCGCCGGGGGGAACTAAGGCTTAGGCTGCCTTGGCGGCGGCCGGGGCAGTGACGGTGGCCGGCTCGTCATTGATGGGCGACGGGTTGGCCAGTTCGCGGTGCATGGTTGCCACGTCCAGCTCGTTTTCCCACTTCGACACCACCACGGCGGCCACGCCGTTGCCGATGAAGTTGGTCAGCGCGCGGGCTTCGCTCATGAAGCGGTCTATGCCCAGGATCAGCGCCATGCCCGCCACCGGGATGGTCGGCACCACGGCCAAGGTGGCGGCCAGCGTGATGAAGCCGGCGCCGGTGATGCCGGATGCGCCCTTCGAGGTCAGCATGGCCACCGCCAGGATGGTCAGTTCCTGGCCCAAGGTCAGGTCGGTATTGGTCGCTTGCGCCACGAACAGGGCCGCCATGGTCATGTAGATATTGGTGCCGTCCAGGTTGAAGGAGTAGCCGGTAGGGACCACCAGGCCCACCACGGGCTTGGCGCAGCCCAGTTTTTCCAGCTTGCGCATCAGCGAGGGCAGGGCGCTTTCCGACGAGCTGGTGCCCAGCACGATCAGCAGTTCTTCCTTGATGTAGTTGATGAAGCGGCCGATCGAGAAACCGGTGAACTTGGCGATCGAGCCCAGCACGATGAAGATGAACAGGAAGCAGGTCAGGTAGAAGGAACCCATCAGCTTGGCCAGCGGCAGCAGCGAGTCGATGCCGTATTTGCCGATGGTGAAGGCCATGGCGCCGAACGCGCCCAGCGGGGCCAGCTTCATGACGATGTTGACGATGCCGAAGATGGCGTGCGCCAGTTCATCGATCAGCTTGGCCAGCGGACGGCCTTTTTCGCCCAGCAGCGACAGCGAGAAGCCGAACAGCACGGAAATCAAGAGCACCTGCAGGATGTCGCCCTTGGCGAAGGCGTCGATCACCGTGTTCGGGATGATGTTCATCACGAAGTCGATGGTGGACTGGTGCTTGGCTTTTTCGGTGAACTGCGCGATGGCCTTGGTGTCCAGCGTGGCCGGATCGACGTTGAAGCCGGCGCCCGGACGCAGGATGTTGGCCACGAACAGGCCGATCACCAGCGCGAAGGTGGACACCACCTCGAAGTACAGCAGGGCCTTGCCGCCGACGCGGCCGATTTTCTTTACGTCCTGCATGCCGGCGATGCCGGACACCACGGTGCAGAAGATCACCGGGGCAATGATCATCTTGATCAGCTTGATGAAGCCGTCGCCGAGCGGCTTCATGGCGACGGCGTCGCCGGGCAGGTAAATGCCCAGCAGCACGCCGCACAGAATGGCAAACAAGACCTGCACATACAGGACTTTGTAGAATGGTTTTTTCATGATCGTTCTCCCTAAAGGCTCTCCAAGTGGAGCGATCATGCTGGAAACCTTATATTGCAGCTATTGTGGGCTTCCCCATTGCGGTTAACCACAATGCGGCAATCCACAATAGCGGACGGCGCCGGCGCCGCTTACGGCAAGCTTATTGCGCCACCCAGCCGCCGTCCATATTCCAGGCCACGCCGCGCACCTGCTTGGCCGCGTCCGAGCACAGGAACACGGCCAGCGCGCCCAGTTCCTCGGGCGTGACGAACTCGCCGGAAGGCTGCTTGTCGGCCAGCAGCGCGCGCTTGGCTTCGTCGTTGCTCAGGCCGTCCTTGACGGCGCGCGCGTCCACCTGCTTCTGCACCAGCGGGGTCAGCACGAAGCCGGGGCAGATGGCGTTGGCGGTCACGCCGGTCTGCGCGGTTTCCAGCGCGGTCACCTTGGTCAGGCCCACCAAGCCGTGCTTGGCGGCCACATAGGCCGATTTGCCGGCCGAGCCCACCAGGCCGTGCGCCGACGCCAGGTTGATGATGCGGCCCCAGTCCTGCGCGCGCATATGCGGCAGCGCCAGGCGCGAGGTGTGGAAGGCCGAGGTCAGGTTGATGGCGATGATGGAGTCCCATTTCTCGACCGGGAAGTCTTCCACATTGGCCACGTGCTGGATGCCGGCGTTGTTGACCAGCACGTCGATGCCGCCGAACTTGTCGGCCGCGAAGGCGAACAGCGCCTCGATTTCGCCGGCTTTCGACATGTCGGCGTTGTGGTAGGCGGTCTGCACACCGAATTCGCGCGCCGTGGCCGCCTGCAGCTGGGCGATTTCGGCGGCGTCGCCAAAGCCGTTGAAGACGATGTTGGCGCCCTCGGCCGCCAGCGCGCGGGCCATGCCCAGGCCGATGCCGGAGGTGGAACCGGTGACGAGTGCGGTCTTGCCGCGGAGTAGGGTGCTGGCCATAGTGATCCTTCTAGAGAGAGACAGGTTGTCGGATGGGAAATGCGTACGCTACACTTCTTCAAGATTTTAAGCGCAACGCCGGGTAAAATGTCGTAGTTGAAAAAAAGGAATCAGCATGATCGAGCCAAGAATAAAGTCTGTACAGTGCATTTCTCCCAGCGGCTTGCACCAGATGTCCTACAAGGAATGGGGCGACGAGGACAATCCCGACGTGCTGCTGTGCGTGCACGGCGTGACCCGCGTGGGCGACGATTTCGACAATATGGCGCGTGCGCTGGCCGGCGACTACCGCGTGGTGGCGCCGGACGTGGTGGGCCGCGGCCGCTCCGGCCGCCTGCGCAACCCCGAGCTGTACCGCCTGCCGCAATACGTGGCCGACATGGTGACCCTGGTGGCGCGCGTGACCGCGCGCGGCCCGCGCAGCACGGTGGACTGGTTCGGCACCTCGATGGGCGGCCTGATCGGCATGGGCCTGGCTTCGCTGCCGGACAGCCCGATCAGCAAGCTGGTGCTCAACGACATCGGCCCGGTGCTGGACCCGGACGCCTTGCAGCGCATCGGCGACTACATCGGCCAGCACCTGCGCTTCCCCACTTTTGAACAGGGCGCCCAGTTCGTGCGCGACGTGTCGGCGCCGTTCGGCGAACACACGGACGAGGAATGGCACAAGCTGGCCGCCGATGTTTTGCGCCAGGACAATGACGGCCAGTGGGTGCGCCACTATGATATGGGGCTGGCCCAGCCGTTCCGCTCGGCCACGCCGGAGTCGGCGCGCGCCGACGAGGCCATGCTGTGGGCCGCGTATGATGCGATCCGCTGCCCGACCCTGCTGGTGCGCGGCGCCAATTCGGACCTGCTGTCGCCCGCGACGGCTTTAAGCATGACGCAGCGCGGGCCAAAAGCCACGCTGGTGGAGATACCGGACGTCGGTCACGCTCCCACCTTCCTGCATGACGACCAGATCGCCATCGCCAGGAAATTTTTACTTGACCTATAAACCTTTAGAAAGAAATAGTATGGAAATCACCCGCCTGCACGTTGGCAAACGCCTGTCCGAAGCCGCCATCCACAATGGCACCGTCTACCTGGCCGGCCAGATTGCCGATGATCCCAGCAAGGACATCACCGGCCAGACCCAGGAAGTGCTGGCCGCCGTCGACCGCCTGCTGGCCGAAGCCGGCAGCGACAAGACCTGCATCCTGAGCACCGCCATCTACATCAAGGACATGGCCCTGTTCCCGGCCATGAACGAAGTGTGGGACAGCTGGGTAGCCCAGGGCCACACCCCGCCGCGCGCCACCGTGGAAGCCAAGCTGGCCAACCCGGCCTGCCTGGTGGAAGTCGTGGTCGTGGCAGCGCAGCGTTAATTGAAATGCCGCCGTCCCCGCGCCTGCGGGGATGGCATGATTCAACAAAGTAAGAGGTAACATGGTTTCTATCGCAGCGCTGAACAGCGCAACGTCGGACCAATTGGTCCAGGGCCTGTCGGCCGAAGACGGCGCGCGGGTGCTGGCCGCGCTGGACATGGCAAGCGCAGCGTATGGCGACAAGACCTGCAGCAGCGGCCAGGGTGCGTTCGAGTTCGCCGTGGGCGTGGCGAGCACGCTGGCCTTCCTGCGCATCGACGCGGAAACCCGCATCGCCGGCCTGATGTTCGAGGCGACCCTGCTCGACCCCGCCCAGGCCCCCCATATCGAACCCAAATTCGGCCCCGCCGTGGCGGAGCTGGTCAGCGGCGTGCGCCAGCTGATACGCCTGCGCGAGCTGACCCAGAGCCAGCCCGCCAGCGCCCCCGGACGCGGCCGCAACGCCGCCCAGCAGGCCGTGGCGCAGGTGGAAACGCTGCGCAAGATGCTGCTGGCCATGGCCAGCGACATGCGCGTGGTGCTGGTGCGCCTGGCCTCCTGCGTGACCACCTTGCGCTATTTCGCCGAGATCAAGCGCTTCGACGACATGACGCGCGACTACGGCCGCGAAACGCTGGACCTGTACGCGCCGCTGGCCAACCGCCTCGGCATCTGGCAGTTGAAGTGGGAACTGGAAGACTTGTCCTTCCGCTTCATCGAGCCGGAAACCTATAAGCGCATCGCCAAGATGCTGGAAGAAAAGCGCATGATGCGCGAGGGCTTCGTCACGTCCTCCATCACGCGCCTGCAGAACGAACTGACCAGCGCCGGCATTTCGGCCGAAGTGTTCGGCCGGCCCAAGCACATCTACTCCATCTGGAGCAAGATGCGCGGCAAGGAGCTGGACTTCACCGAGCTGTACGACGTGCGCGCCTTCCGCGTCATCGTGGCCGACGTGAAGACCTGCTACACGGTGCTGGGCGTGGTGCACAATATCTGGACCCCGATCCCGAAGGAATTCGACGACTACATCTCGCGGCCCAAGCCGAACGGCTACCGCTCGCTGCACACGGTGGTGACGGCCGACGACGGCCGCCCGCTGGAAGTGCAGATCCGTACCCAGGAAATGCACAACTTCGCCGAGTACGGCGTGGCCGCGCACTGGCGCTACAAGGAGGAGGGCGGCTCCAACTTCCAGGGCCAGAAGTACGACGAGAAAATCGCCTGGCTGCGCCAGTTGCTGGCCTGGAAATCCGACGTGGCCGACACCGTGGTGGGCCAGGAGGAAGTGCAGCGCGAATGGGTGGAAAAGCTCAAGTCCGCGTCGCTGGACGACCGCATCTTCGTGCTCACGCCCCAGGCGCGGGTGCTGGAACTGCCGGTGGGCGCCACGCCGATCGACTTCGCCTACCACCTGCACAGCGACGTGGGCCACCGCTGCCGCGGCGCGCGCGTGGACGGCGTGATGGTGCCGCTGAACACGCCGCTGAAAAACGGCCAGACCTGCGAGATCATCACCGCCAAGGGCGCGCCCGGCACTGCGGGGCCGTCGCGCGACTGGCTCAATCCGGAATACACGGTGGCCACCCGCACGCGCTCCAAGATACGCGCCTGGTTCCACGCCATCGACCAGCAGGAGACCTTGTCCCACGGCCGCACGCTGGTGGAAAAGTCGCTGCAGCGCGAAGGCAAGACGGCGGTCAACCTGGAGGCGCTGGCGAACAAGCTGGGCTTCGCCAAGGTGGACGACCTGTTCATCTCGGTGGGCAAGGAGGAATTCAGCCTGCGCCACGTGGAGCAGGCGCTGCACGACACGGGCGAGCCGGTGGAGGTCGAGGATGCCGTCGTGCTCGGCAAGAGCCGCGCGTCCAGCGTGGAGCAGGGCGCCAAGTCGGGCGTGCTGGTGGTGGGCACGGACGGGCTGATGACGCAGCTGGCCAAGTGCTGCAAGCCGGCGCCGCCGGACAGCATCGTCGGCTTCGTCACGCGCGGCAAGGGCGTGTCCATCCACCGCGCCACGTGCAAGAACTTCGCCGAGATGCGCGCCAAGGCGCCGGAGCGGGTGATCGTCACCGAGTGGGGGCGCGCCGTCAACGAGACCGTGTACCCGGTCGGCATCTTCGTGCTGGCGGGCGACCGCCAGGGCCTGCTGCGCGATATTTCCGAGATCTTCTCGCGTGAAAAGCTCAACGTGATCGGCGTGAACACGCAGAGCGCTAAAGGGCAGGCGCGCATGACTTTTACCGCCGAAATTGGCTCCACGGCGCAGCTGCAAAAAGCCTTGTCGGCGATTGCGGAAGTGAGCGGCGTGCTGGAAGCGCGCCGGTCCTGACGCAATGGCGGGTTACGGCGCTGCGCGCCTAACCCGCCCTACGATGCTCCGCTATACGCGTAGGGCGGGTTAGGCGCGCAGCGCCGTAACCCGCCGTCAAGGCGCCAGCTCGGCCTGCAGGGTGACGTGGTCGATCCCGTGCCGCGCCAGCAGCACGGCCTTGATGTCGGCCAGGATGGCGGGCCAGGCCTGCAGGTCCCGCACTTCAATGTGCCCGATCAGCGCAGGATGGCCCGGCGACATCGACCACACGTGCAGATCGTGCACCGAGACCACGCCCGCCACCTGCTCCAGGTCGGCGCCCACCTGCGGATAATCGATCTGCTCCGGCACGCCCTCCATCAGGTGGTGGTAGGACTCGCGCAATATCGCCACCGTCGACTTCAATATCAGCAGCGACACCAGTATCGACAGCAGCGGGTCGATCTGCATCCAGCCCGTGTACCAGATCACCGCGCCGGCGATCAGCGCCGCGACCGAACCCAGCAAATCGCCCATCACGTGCACCAGCGCGGCGCGCGTATTCATGCTTTTCGTATCGTGCGACAGCACCCACGCCACCACCACGTTGACGGCCAGGCCGATGGCCGCCACCACCATCACCATGCCGCCCCGCACCTGCTGCGGCGCGCTGAAACGCTGCACCGCCTCGAACACGATCCAGCCCACCACGCCCAGCATCAGCAGGCCGTTGACGAAGGCGGCCAGCGCCTCGGCGCGGCCAAAGCCGAAGGAGTAGCGCGCCGACGGCGGCCGCTTGGCGATCAGCTGCGCCAGCAGGGCCAGGCCCAGGGCGGCGGCGTCGGTCACCATATGGCCCGCGTCCGAGATCAGCGCGAGGGAATTGGCGAGGAAGCCGGACACCGCCTCCACGCCGGCAAAGCCCAGCGTCAGCGCCACCGCCCAGCCCAGCACTGTCAGGCTGCGGTCGCCCACATAGTGTTTATGCTGGGCGTCGCCGTCGTGGTGGGCGTGCAGATGGGTGGTGTCGGTATTGGTGTGCATGGATTATTTATAGGTGCCGCAAGTGATGACGTAGGAACCCACCTGGCGGAACCAGGCCGACTTGGCCTGCAGCTGCCGCGTCAGCGGGTGTACCCATTTATAGTCGACCGGACCTTGCTGGCCTTTGCTGGCTTTGTCCAGGATCTCGCGCACGAACAGCTTGTCGTCTTCGTCGCGGTAGTCGAGCACGTTGATGCCCGCCAAACGCGGAATCGCGCCGTGCGCCATTACCTTACCATGCCTGTCGTAAATAACAATATACAGGTCGCGGTGGATGAAGCGGCCTTTGGGATTGCTGATCTCGAAGAAGGTCTTGTCGGCGCCTTCGTCGGCCAGGTAGGCGGCGGTCTTGTTGATGAGGGAAATGGCTTCGTCGGGCGTGCCGTGTTCGGCGGCGCCTGCGCTCAGGCTGAACAGCGCCGCCGCGAGGAGAGTTGACAACTGTTTCATGTTCTTGGTGTTCTGTATAACAACTGAATATAGCATAGTGGGCTAGAGCAATGTTTTCACATTTGCCCCTTGCGGAGTCGATTTCCACTCTCTATAATGCTGGTCTTCGGGCGGTTAGTTCAGCTGGTTAGAATACTTGGTCGACATCCAAGGGGTCGGGGATTCGAATTCCTCACCGCCCACCAGAACATGTAGTAAGATTTGTTTTCGCAGTAAAGCAGTACGAGCAGTAGCAAAGGGCGGTTAGTTCAGCTGGTTAGAATACTTGGTCGACATCCAAGGGGTCGGGGATTCGAATTCCTCACCGCCCACCACCAACACTATGTAAGAGCGAGAAAGGCAATCCGGTTATGACACCGCGAACTACTACCACGGTTAGTAAGTAACGCTAGTCTCCGGCTTTCTTTTGCTATCACATTGAGAAAAACGCGGCTAGCCCGCGTTTTTTTTCGTCCGCATTTTCCTATACTTCTGTTTTATCTATTTTCCGGCTTCCGCCGACTGGAGAGCATGATGGTTGCAGTCCGACTTCCCGATGGTTCCGTTCGTCAATTCGACGCCCCAGTGACCGTGGCCCAGGTGGCCAGCAATATTTCCACCAGCCTGGGCAAGGCCGCGCTGGCCGGCAAGGTGGGCGGCAAGGTCGTCGACACGTCCTTCCTGATCGAAAAAGATTCCGACGTCGCCATCGTCACCGACCGCGACGCCGAAGGTCTGGACGTGATCCGCCACTCCACCGCCCACTTGCTGGCCTACGCCGTCAAGGAACTGTTCCCGGACGCGCAGGTCACCATCGGCCCGGTGATTGAAAACGGCTTCTATTACGACTTCTCGTACAAGCGCCCGTTCACCCCGGACGACCTGGTCGCCATCGAAAAGAAAATGGCCGAGCTGGCCAAGAAGGACGAGCCGGTCACCCGCAAGGTGCTGCCGCGCGACGAGGCTGTGGCCTACTTCAAGTCCATCAACGAGCACTACAAGGCCGAGATCATCTCCTCCATCCCTGCGGACCAGGATGTGTCGCTGTACTCGGAAGGCAATTTCACCGACCTGTGCCGTGGCCCGCACGTGCCGTCGACCGGCAAGCTGAAAGTATTCAAGCTGATGAAGCTGGCCGGCGCCTACTGGCGCGGCGACTCGAAGAACGAGATGCTGCAGCGCGTCTACGGCACCGCCTGGACCAAGAAGGAAGACCAGGAGCAGTACCTGTTCCAGCTGGAAGAGGCGGAAAAGCGCGACCACCGCAAGCTGGGCAAGCAGCTGGACTTCTTCCACTTCCAGGACGAGGCGCCGGGCCTGGTGTTCTGGCATCCTAAGGGCTGGACCATCTGGCAGCAGGTTGAGCAGTACATGCGCAACAAATACCAGGTGAACGGCTACCAGGAAGTGAAGGCGCCGCAGATCCTGGACTCCAGCCTGTGGGGCAAGACCGGCCACTGGGACAACTACCGCGAAAACATGTTCGTGACGGAATCTGAAAACCGTTCCTACGCGCTCAAGCCGATGAACTGCCCGGGCCACGTGCAGATCTTCAACAGCAATATGCGCTCCTACCGCGACCTGCCGCTGCGCTACGGCGAGTTCGGCCAGTGCCACCGCAACGAGCCGTCCGGCGCGCTGCACGGCATCATGCGCGTGCGCGGCTTCACCCAGGACGACGGCCACATCTTCTGCACCGAAGAGCAGATCGAGCCGGAAGTGGTGTCCTTCCACACCCAGGCCATGGAAGTGTATTCCGACTTCCACTTCGACAATATCGAAGTCAAGCTGGCGCTGCGCCCTGAAAACCGCATCGGCACCGACGAGGTGTGGGACGAGGCGGAAGAGGCGCTGCGCTCCGGCCTGCGCGCCTGCGGCGTGACCTGGACCGAGCTGCCGGGCGAGGGCGCGTTCTACGGCCCGAAAATCGAATACCACCTGAAGGATTCGCTGGGCCGCCCATGGCAGGTCGGCACCATGCAGGTCGACTTCTTCATGCCGCAGCGCCTGGGCGCCGAATACGTGGCGGCGGACAACTCGCGCCAGGTGCCGGTCATGCTGCACCGCGCGATCGTGGGTTCGATGGAGCGCTTCATCGGCATCCTGATCGAGAACTACGCCGGCGCGCTGCCGATGTGGCTGGCGCCGGTGCAAGTGTCGGTGCTGAACATCTCCGACGCGCAGGCCGATTACGTCAACGATGTGGCCGCAAAGCTGCGTAAACAGGGCTTCCGCGTGCAGACCGATTTGCGCAACGAGAAGATTACGTATAAAATACGCGAACATTCCGTCCAAAAACTGCCTTACATTCTGGTTGTGGGCGACAAGGAACGGGATGCCAATACTGTGGCCGTGCGGGCGCGTGGCAATGTCGATCTGGGCGTAATGACCCTCGACGCACTGGTAGAGCGGCTCCAGCAGGACGTCGCCGCCAAAGCCTGATTCTGGGGAAACCCACATACCGGCCATTCATCGAATTTTTAAAGGAAACTACAATAGCTACTGACAAGTCGCATCGCATCAATGGCGAAATCACCGCTCCCGAAATGCGTCTGAGCGGGGTTGACAACGAACCGCTCGGTATCGTGAGCCTGGCCGAGGCCTTCCGCATGGCGGAAGAATTGAACGTCGACCTGGTGGAGATCGCCCCTACGGCGGTTCCACCGGTGTGCCGTCTGATGGACTACGGCAAGTTCAAGTATTCGGAGCAGAAGAAAGCCCACGAAGCGAAGCTGAAGCAGAAGATCATCGCCGTGAAGGAAGTCAAATTCCGTCCGGGGACCGATGACGGCGATTACAATATCAAGCTGCGCAACCTCATCAAGTTCCTCGATGAAGGCGACAAGACCAAGATCACGCTGCGTTTCCGCGGCCGTGAGATGGCGCACCAGGATATTGGTTTCCGCATGCTGGAACGTCTGAAGGCCGACCTGGAGCCGTATGGCCAGGTCGAGCAGTTCCCGAAGATGGAAGGCCGCCAGATGATCATGATCCTGGCCCCGAAAAAGAAGAAATAAGAAGAATTTGCGGAATCTGATATATAATCACGTTCCGCAAAATGTAGTGGCCGTTGCAAGGCTGGCCGCTGCATCAACAAGTGAAAGCAGGCCTCTAAGCGCAGCGTAGTGCTGCCACCTGCAATCCTGTTAATTTGGAGCTGCCCGTAAGAGGGCAGATGTGTTATGCCAAAAATGAAGACCAAAAGCTCCGCGAAAAAGCGTTTTCGCGTGCGTCCAGGTGGTACTGTGAAATCGGGTATGGCTTTCAAGCGCCACATCCTGACCAAGAAAACCACCAAAAACAAGCGTCAGCTGCGTGGTACCCGTAACGTCAACGCGTCGGATGTAACGTCCGTCATGCGTATGATGCCTACCGCTTAATCTCACACTCATTTAAGGAGCTAATATGCCTCGAGTAAAACGTGGGGTTACTGCGCGTGCCCGTCATAAAAAAGTACTGAACCTGGCCAAGGGTTACCGTGGTCGCCGTAGCAAGGTATACCGTATTGCCAAGCAAGCAGTTATGCGCGCTGGCCAGTACGCTTACCGCGATCGCCGTAACAAGAAGCGCGTCTTCCGCCGCCTGTGGATCGCCCGTATCAACGCCGCTTCCCGTGAGCATGGCGTGACGTACAGCGTATTCATGAACGGTCTGAAGAAGGCGAACATCGAGCTGGACCGTAAGGTTCTGGCCGATATGGCTGTGATGGACAAGCCGGCCTTCGCCGCGATTGTCAACACCGTCAAAGCACAAATCGCTGCCTAATATCAGCGTTTGATGCGTAGCGCTGCTTCCGGCAGCGCATGAGAGCGGGGCAAGGTGTGAACCTGTGCCCCGTTTTTAATTTCCAAGACAGGAATATTGCATGAACTCCCTGGAAGAACTGGTTGTCTCGGCACGTGCTGACTTTATCGCCGCCGCGGACGCCGCCGCACTTGAAAACGCCAAAGCCAAGTATCTGGGCAAGACCGGCCAGATCACCGAATTGATGAAGGGCCTGGGCAAGCTCGACCCCGACGCGAAAAAAGCGCAGGGCGCGCTGATCAATGCCGCCAAAGTGCAGATCGAGGCCGCGCTCACCGCGCGCCGCGACGCCATGGCCGAAGCCCAGCTGCAAGCCCGCCTGAACGCGGAAGAAATCGACGTCACTTTGCCAGGCCGCGGCCGCGCCGGCGGTGGCCTGCATCCTGTCATGCGCACCTGGGAGCGCGTGGAGGAAATCTTCCGCTCTATCGGCTTCGACGTGGCCGGCGGCCCCGAGATCGAAACCGACTGGACCAACTTCACCGCACTGAACAGCCCGGAAAACCATCCGGCCCGCTCGATGCAGGACACCTTCTACGTGGACGGCAACGACAGCACCGGCAAGCCGCTGCTGCTGCGCACCCACACCAGCCCGATGCAGGTGCGCTACGCGCGCAGCCACACGCCGCCGATCAAGGTGATCGCGCCGGGCCGCACCTACCGCGTCGACAGCGACGCCACCCACTCGCCGATGTTCCACCAGGTCGAAGGCCTGTGGATCGCCGAGGACATCAGCTTCGCCGACCTGAAGGGCGTGTACCTGAACTTCGTCAAGGCCTTCTTCGAGACCGACGACCTGCAGGTGCGCTTCCGTCCCTCGTATTTCCCGTTTACCGAACCGTCGGCCGAGATCGACATCGCCTTCGGCAGCGGTCCATTGAAGGGCCGCTGGCTGGAAGTGTCCGGCTCCGGCCAGGTGCACCCGTCGGTGGTGCGCAACTTCGGCCTCGATCCCGAGCGCTACATCGGTTTCGCGTTCGGCTCCGGCCTCGAGCGCCTGACCATGCTGCGTTACGGCATCAACGACCTGCGCCTGTTCTACGAAGGCGACCTGCGTTTCCTGAAACAGTTCAACTGAGGCACCACGAATATGCAATTCTCTGAAAATTGGCTGCGCACTCTCGTCGATCCGAAAATGACGTCGGATGAACTGGCGCACATGCTGACCATGTCCGGCCTGGAAGTGGAAGAAGTCGAACCGGTGGCGCCGCCGTTCTCCAACGTGGTCGTGGGCCACGTGCGCGAAATGGCCAAGCATCCGGACGCGGACCGCCTCAACGTCTGCCAGGTGGACGTGGGCACCGGCACCCTGCTGAACATCGTCTGCGGCGCGCCGAACGTGCGCCCTGGCCTGAAAGTGGTGTGCGCCATGGCCGGCGCCGTGCTGCCGCCGGGCGCGGACGGCAAGCCGTTTGAAATCAAGGTGGGCAAGCTGCGCGGCGTGGAATCGCAGGGCATGCTGTGCTCGGCCAAGGAACTGAAGCTGTCGGAAGAGGGCTCGGGCCTGCTGGAACTGCCGGACGATGCGCCGGTGGGCCAGAACTTCCGCGACTACTACGCGCTGAACGACCTGAAATTCACCATCAAGCTGACCCCGAACAAGGCGGACTGCCTGTCGGTGCTGGGCGTGGCGCGCGAAGTGTCCGCGCTGACCGGCGTGCCGCTGACCGTGCCGGTGTTCCGCACCGTGCCGGTCACCATGCAGGAAGTGCTGCCGGTGAAAATCTCGGCGCCGGACCTGTGCGGCCGTTTCTCGGGCCGCGTGATCCGCAACCTGAACGCCAAGGCCGCCACCCCGGAGTGGATGAAGCAGCGCCTCGAGCGCAGCGGCCAGCGTTCGGTGTCGGCGCTGGTGGACATCTCCAACTACGTGATGCTGGAGCTGGGCCGTCCCACCCACGTGTTCGACCTGGCCAAGATCCACGGCGGCCTGGACGTGCGCTGGGGCAAGGCCGGCGAAACGCTGAAGCTGTTGAACGGTAACACCGTTGCGGTGGACGAGTGGGTCGGCGTGATCGCCGACGACAAGGAACTCGAATCGCTGGCCGGCATCATGGGCGGCGACGCCACCGCCGTGTCGCTGGACACCGAGTCCATCTACCTGGAAGCCGCATTCTGGTGGCCGAACGCCATCCAGGGCCGCGCCCGCAAGTACAACTTCTCGACCGACGCGGCGCACCGCTTCGAGCGTGGCGTGGACTACGCCACCACGGTCGAGCACATCGAGCGCATCACCGCGCTGCTGGTGGAAATCTGCGGCACCCCGGCCACGCAGGTGGGCCCGGTGGACGACCAGGTCGTCAACGTGCCGCAGCCCAAGCCGGTACAGATGCGCACCGCGCGCGCCCAGAAAGTGATCGGCGTGCCGCTGACCGACGAGCTGGTGGCCGACATCTTCAAGCGCCTGGGCCTGCAGTTCACGCTGGAAGCCGGCGTGTTCAGCGTGACGGCGCCGTCCTACCGCTTCGACATCGAAATCGAGGAAGACCTGATCGAGGAAGTGGCCCGCGTGTACGGCTTCGAGAACATTCCTGCCGTGGCTCCGGTGGCGCCGAACACCATGCGCATCGCGCCTGAAAACACGCGCTCCCTGTTCGCCGTGCGCCACCAGCTGGCCGACCTCGGCTACCAGGAAGTGGTGAACATGAGCTTTGTGGAAGCCCAGTGGGAACTGGACTTCAGCGGCAACGACAATCCGATCAAGCTGCAGAACCCGATCGCCAGCCAGCTGAGCGTGATGCGCTCCTCGCTGATCGGCAGCCTGGTGGCCAATGTGCGCTACAACCTGAACCGCAAAGCCAGCCGCGTGCGCGTGTTCGAGCTGGGCGCCATCTACCAGCGCGACGCCTCGGTGCAGGACGGCCCGCTGAGCGTGGCCGGCTACAGCCAGCCGCAGCGCGTGGCCGCGCTGGCCTACGGCCCGGTGGCCGACGAGCAGTGGGGCCAGGACAGCCGCGTGGTCGACTACTTCGACGTGAAGGCCGACCTGGAGCACCTGTTCGCGCCGCAAACGCTGCGTTTCAGCAAGGCTGCCCATCCCGGCCTGCACCCCGGCCGCTCGGCAAATATCGAGCTGGACGGCAAAGTGATCGGCTTTATCGGCGAACTGCACCCGCGCTGGCTGCAAAAATACGACCTGCCGCAAGCGCCGGTGCTGTTCGAGGTGGATGCTATTGCCTTGCAGCAACGCAATGTGCCAAAATACAGCGAGATCTCCAAATTCCCCGGCGCCACGCGCGACCTGGCTTTGGTGGTGAAGCAGGCTGTGCCGGCACAGGATCTGCTCGACGCTTTCGCTGCCGCGCAGGCCGCGCATGCGCACGGCAAGTTTGTGCAAGCCATTGTTTTGTTTGATGAATATCGCGGCAAAGGGCTGGAGTCGGACGAGAAATCGCTTGCTTTCCGCTTTAGCTTGCAAGATACTCAAAACACCCTGCAGGACGATGTGGTGGACGCGCTGATGAGTGCGCTGGCCGAGTCGGCGCAGCAAAAACACGGCGCCAAACTGCGCAGCTGACAGCGTAGCTGAGCACATCGCCAACCAGGCACAGGCATCCCAGGAATCCGGCCCTTGCCGGATTCCGGTTCTTTTTATAGGCAGGGCAGCAAAATTAATAATAACGACGTTGATACCGCCGTACTCGAGTCCGCTCTGGACGCCGAGCTGCACAGTGCGATGCTGGTGGCCAAGGTGCGCCAGGAAGCGGAAAAGGACATGCCCACGCTGACCAAGGCGGAGCTGGCGGAGTTGCTGTTCGAGCAGGTCGGCCTGAACAAGCGCGAAGCCAAGGACATGGTGGAAACCTTTTTTGACGAGATCCGCAACGCGCTCGAGCGCGGCGAGGCCGTCAAGCTGTCCGGGTTCGGCAATTTCCAGCTGCGCGACAAGCCGCAGCGACCCGGCCGCAATCCCAAGACCGGGGAAGAAATTCCCATTACCGCGCGCCGCGTGGTGACTTTCCATGCCAGCCAGAAGCTCAAGAGCATGGTCGAGGAAAGCAGTCCCATGGCGCGTGCCGCCTGAATGAGGCCGCAGCATGAACGATAGGCCAGGCAAGTCCGAACTGGTGGTGCTGCCGCCCATCCCCGCCAAGCGCTATTTCACGATAGGCGAGGTGAGCGAGCTGTGCGGCGTGAAGCCGCATGTGCTGCGCTACTGGGAGCAGGAATTCACCCAGCTCAAGCCCGTCAAGCGGCGCGGCAACCGGCGCTACTACCAGCATCATGAGGTGTTGCTGATACGCCGTATACGCGAATTGTTATATGAGCAGGGTTTTACCATTAGCGGGGCGCGCAACAAACTCGATAGCCGCAGTGCCGATCCGGCGCAGGCAGGGTATGATGAGTATGAGCACCAGGCGCCGCCAGTACAGGCGCCGCCGCCGCTGGACCGGGACATGATACGCAGTGAACTGCAGGCCATTCTTGCCCTGCTGGGCTGAAGGCCCTGCGGCCAGCAATGGCGGCACCAACGGGCGCGGACAGCGCCTTTTTTTTGCGTACAATAGCCATGCTACAGTAATAATATTATTATTTTGTAAGCGGAGCGCGGGACTTTCCCATACACGGAAGACACGAGGGAGCACATGATACGCGTTGCCATATGTGACGATCATCAAATAGTCAGGGCTGGCTTCAAGCAGATTTTTTCGTCCGAGGACGACTTTAATGTGGTGGCGGAAGGCAGCACCGGGCGCGAAGCGCTGGATATTGCCCGCCGCGAGATTTGCGACGTGCTGCTGCTGGATATCGCCATGCCGGACCAGTCCGGCATCGATACGCTGCGCACCATACGCCAGGGCCAGCCGGACCTGCCGGTACTGATACTGTCCGGCTATCCGGCGCAGCAGTATGCGCTGAACCTGTTCAAGATGGGCGCCAACGGCTATCTGAACAAGGAATGCGAAGCCAACGAACTGATCACGGCGGTGCGCACCGTGCACCAGGGCCGCCGCTATGTGAGCTCGCAGGTGGGCGAACTGCTGGCGCAAAGCTTCGACCGCGACCCCAACACGGCGCTGCACACCGAGCTGTCGGACCGCGAGTTCCAGGTCTTTCTGCGCCTGGCGCGCGGCGCCACGGTGAGCGATATCGGCGTGGCGCTGTCGCTCAGCATCAAGACCGTCAGCACCTACCGCACCCGCATCATGGAAAAAATGGGCCTGCAATCGAACAGCGATCTGACCTATTATGCAATGAAGAACAACTTGCTGGACTAAGCACGGGTCGAGCAGACCTGGGGCGCGCACGTTAGGAAACTGGTGCGGCGCAGCAAAAAACGGCAGGGTCTATAATGGCCCTGCCATAAACGCTGCTCATCTAGCGAAGGATGCCTATCAGGATGTATTTCACCGTCGACGCGGCGCCCCACCACAGACTGCCCCTGTACAAGACCGTACTGTGCGTCACCTGCGCACTGATACTGATCGTGAACGGCTTCAGCCTGTTTCACAACCTGCAATCACTCAGGGGCGCCAACTTCCAGTTGAGCCAGTCCTCGCGGGTGGCGGAACGCCTGCAATACCTGAACGTGCTGGTGCTCGACGCCGAGAGCAGCATGCGGGGCTATTTCGTGTCCGGCAAGGAGGCCTACCTGGGGCCGACGCGCACCGTCACCGCCGAGACCGAAGCCGAATTCAAGGAACTGGAACTGCTGCTGGCCGACAGCCCCTCGCAGCTGAAAAACCTGGCCCAGCTGCACACCATCGTGCGGCGCAAGCTGGCGCTGATGGGGCAGTCGATCGAGGTCTACCGGCATGGCGGACTGGACGACATCGTCAACATCGCCAAGGTCAGCGACGACCGCGCTTCGATGGACGAGCTGCGCCTGCTGGTCGTCATCATGGTGCAGGAGCAGAACGAAACGCTGGCCGCGCGCAGCGCCAGCTTCTACCAGCAATACCAGAAGACCGTGCTGCTGGGCATGGGCATCAACGCCGTGGCCATTTTCGTGCTGGTGATGTTCTACCAGCTGGTGCGGCGCAGCTTCCGCAACCAGGCGGCGGTCGAGCACGCCTTGCAGATGTCGAACGACAATCTCGAATCCATGGTGGCGCAGCGCACCGAGCAGCTGTCCGTGCTGTCGCGCCACCTGATCAGCATCAGCGAGGAAGAAAAAGTGCGCCTGTCGCGCGAGCTGCACGACGAAATGGGCGCCCACCTCACGTCCATCAGCATGGACCTGGGCGCCGTCATGCAGCAGCTGCAAAAGACCGATCCGGAGCTGGCGGGCCAGCTCAAGCGCGCCCGCGCCACCTTGCTCGACGCGGTGGAAATGAAGCGCCGCATTATCGAAAACCTGCGCCCCAGCCTGCTGGACAACCTGGGCCTGTGCGCCGCCATCGAAAGCTATTGCGAAGAATTCAGCCGCATGTCCACGCTGCCCTGCGAGACCGATATCGCGCGCCATATCGACGGCGTGGCCAAGGCGCGCGACGCCAGCCTGGCCATCGCCTTGTTCCGCATCGTGCAGGAATCGCTGACCAATATCCGCAAATACGCGCGCGCCACCAAGGTGACGGTGACGCTGACGTGCAGCGAGGAGTTGCTGGTGCTGCGCGTGATCGACGACGGGGTGGGCATCGAATCGAACACGCTGGTGAAGCCGATGTCGCATGGCCTGCTGGGCATGCGGGAACGCGCGCTGCTGCTGGGCGGCACCCTGACCATCAGGCGCGGCCGCAACGACAAGGGGACGTGTATCGAGGTGCATATACCGCTGCGCGTCAAGGCCGATCTTGCCGAAGCGGGCCAGCCTAGCAGCCTGCCACGTCCACCAGCAGGCGGTCGTACTCCGTCTTCGCCACCTTATAGCACTCGCCCGCATAGCGTTCCAAGCCTGAACGATCAATAACGGTGATGTTGCCGCGGCGGTAGGTGATCAGGCCGTCTTCCTGCAGCTTGCCGGCGGCGGCGGTGATGCTTTCGCGGCGCACGCCCAGCATGATGGAAATCATTTCCTGGGTCACTTTCAGCTCATTGCTCAGCGAGCGGTCCAGGCGGTCCAGCAGCCAGCGGCACAGCTTCTGCTCGATGGAGCTGTGGCGGCCGCCGACGGCGTTCTGGGCCATCTGCGCGAACAGCGCGTGGTTGTAGCGCATCAGCAGCTGGGGCAGGGCGCCGCCCTGGTTGAAGGCCTCGCGCAGATGCTGGGCTTTCAGGCGGTAGCCGTAGCCGGCGCTCTGCACCACGGCGCTGCACATGGCGCGCTCGCCGGGGAACATCGACACGCCCACCACGCCTTCATGGCCCACCACCGCGATCTCGGTGGTGGCGCCGTCCTCCATCACGTACAGCAGCGAGACGATGGCGGTGGTGGGGAAATACACATTGTCCAGCTTGCTGCCGAACTCGAACAGCTCCTTGCCGAAGGGCAGGGTCACCAGTTCCAGGTGTTCGAACAGCGATTCCAGGACTTCACGAGGCAAGGCGGCCAGCAGTTCGTTCTGCTGTGTACCGCTATAGCTGACAACCGGCCGGGACGCAACTTTGAATTCCCGCGAGCCGACGGGCATCGTCTGGGAGAGCGACAGTTTTGCGGTATCGCTGCTAAGTTGAGTGTTGTTCATTTTGTTCCTCACAGGCTAAGTACAGGGCCGCAAGGGATGCCGGTTTGCTATCTCCGGGTGGGCTTCTGTTCTCGCTCCACTTTATCCATCGCGTTGTTAGCACTTTAGGCTCGTATGTGCCTGGCGAACATAAGACGGGGCACCGCTCCCGTGTAGGCTCCTTGCATGGAGCCTTGTCAGCCCAGTCCTACCGCAGCTAACCGCGGCGGCGCATGCGGAACGCATACTGGCTTCACAAAACCGGCCCAGGATGGCTGCACTTGGTCAAAAGGAGAAGGCAAATGGGAAGATATGCAGGCATGCAGCAGTTCGGCCGGCAGCTAGGCCTGGTGGCGCTGGGCACGGCGCTGATACTGCTGGCGCCGCTGCTGGCGATGCAGTTCACCGATGAGGTGGCGTGGGACGGGTTTGATTTTGCCGCCGCCGCCGTGCTGCTGGCGGGCACCGGCCTGGTCTATCTGATCCTGGCGCGGCTGTTCCGCACCGCGCGCAGCAGGCTGCTGCTGGGCATGGCCATGGCGGCCGTGCTGCTGCTGGCGTGGGCGGAGCTGGCGGTGGGCGTGTTCGGCACGCCCTTCGCGGGAAGCTAGCCCAGCAGGCGCTCGCGTTTGCGCGACACGATGGTGGGCTGGTTGGCGCTCCACTCGCGGGCCGGGGCCACGGTTTCCAGCACGGCGGCGGTGCGGACGGGGGCGGCAGCCTCGGCGGCGTGGCCGTCCAGGCGGAAGCGGCTCACCGCCTGGCCCAGCTGGGCGGCCTCCTCGTGCAGGCGGTCCGCGCCGGCCGAGGCCTGCAGCACCAGCGTGCCGTTCTGGCGCGTCATGTCTTCGATGCGCGCCAGGGCGTGGTCCACTTGTTCGATCTCGCCGCGCTGCACCGCTTCGGCGGCGCTGATCTGCTCGATGATGGCGGCGGTCTGCTGCACCGACTGCACCACCTGCGTCATGGTGGCGCCGGCCGAGTTCACCAGGGCGCTGCCGGCTTCCACCTGCTTGACCGAATCGCCGATCAGTTTCTTGATTTCCAGCGCGGCCGAGGCCGAGCGCTGCGCCAGGCTGCGCACCTCGCCGGCCACCACGGCGAAGCCGCGCCCCTGCTCGCCGGCGCGGGCCGCTTCCACCGCCGCGTTCAGGGCCAGGATATTGGTCTGAAAGGCGATGCCGTCGATGACGCCGATAATGTCGCTGATCTTGTCCGAGCTGGCGCGGATGCCGGCCATGGTGTCGACCACGGCGGCCACGCTGCGCCCGCCCTGCAGCGCAATGCCGGAGGCGCTTTGCACCAGCTGGCGGCCGCTTTCGGCGTGGGCCGCGTTGCGCTGCACGGTGGCGGTCAGGGCGCGCATCGAGGCCACGGTGGCGGACAGATCGTCCGCCTGCGCCTCGGTGTGGCCGGACAGGGCGGCGTTGCCGCTGGCCAGTTCGTCGGCGCCGTCGGCGATGCGGCCGGCGCCGCTGCGGATATCGTCCACCAGCAGGGCCAGCGACTGCGTCATGGCGCCGAAGGAGTTCACCAGGCTGCCGATCTCGTCGCGCGCCGGGGAGCGGACCTCCACCGCCAGGTCGCCGGCGGCGGCGGCTTGCACGGCGCGGTTCAGGCTGGCCACGTCGCGCGAGAAGGACAGGTAGAAGCCGGCGAACAGCACGGCCGCCACCGCCAGCGCGGCGGCCACGCCGGCCAGCATCAGCTTGCGGCGCCACTGGTCGCGCGCCATGCGCTCGGCCAGCAGCTGGTCCAGCGCGGCGGCGGACGCGGCCGCGAAGCCGTACAGCTTGACTATGGCCTCGTTGCCGGCGGCGCTGAATTCCTTGCCGCTGGTCTGGTTGTAGGAGTTGCTCACTTCGTTCTTGTTGCGCTCCAAAAAGGCCAGCGCCGCGGGCACGGCCGCCAGGTGCGGCTGCAGCGCCGTTTTCAGCTGCGGGTTGTGCTGCAGTATGGTGCCGGCTTCGGCAGGCAAACGCTCCAGCTTGTGGCGCGCCAGCAAGGCGGTGGCGTTGACCAGCTGGTCCTCGTTGCCTTCGAACAGGCCGCTGTCGATATAGGCGGCGCCGCGCGCGGCCAGCACGGACAGGTCTTCCGCCACCTCGGGCAAGGTCTGCTGGAAGGTGGAGATCAGGTAGTGGGTCTGCACTTCCGGGTCCAGGCTGAGGCTGGAGCGGTCCGCCACCAGCGTGCCCAGCTTGGCGAGCTGGCCCAGCAGCATACTGTGCGCTGCCATACTGTCCTTCGCGCTTATAGTCGGCTGATGGTCTGCCAGCGTCTTCCACGTCTGGCGCACCGCAGTCCACTCCGGCAGGGCCGCCAGGCCGGCCGCGTCCTGCTGCCAGTTGTCCAGGCGTTTCAGCCGGGTTTCGATATCGCCACGCAGCGCCGCGCCGTCCAGCGGCTGGCGCGCGGCCAGGCGCAGCCGTTCCAGCGTGCGGTGCTGCTGCACCAGCTGGCTGACCTGCTGCAGCTGGCTGATGTAGGCCACGCCGCGTTGCTCGCCTTCGGTCACGGCCAGCGATTTGTGCAGTTCGTGCATCAGCAAGGCCGTGACCACGAGCAGCGGCAGCAGGAAAACCAGCGTCACCAGTACGAATTTGGGAAACAGGCGCAGGCGCTGCATCAGGGCGATGGCTGGGCCGAATAAGGTATTCATCAATATTCCACGTTGTAAAATTTCCACGCTGCAATAATGCCTGCCGATTGTTACAGCTTCGTGAAAGAAAAACGGGCTGGTGTGATTATTCGATAGATTTTCCGCCGCGAAACGTGCCATTCTTGGTAGAATTTTCCAGGTGGGAAGTTCAATTATATTTTTATGAAGAAGTGACAAGAAGGGAGCCGTCATCGACGCCGTACTCTATTTCTATCTGGGCACTACCTTGCTGCTGCTGTTCCATTGCGTCAGCGCCGCGTATTTCGTCGCGTCGGGCAAGCGGAAATCGAAGCAGGTGAAGGCGCTTTGCTTCCTGTCGCTGGCCGTGGTGACTTGCGTGATGATCGCCTTGCTGTTCTTCGAGGTGTGTTTCGCAGGCAACATGGAACGCATCGACGCGCTGATGCTGATGGTGCCGCTGGTGGTCTGCGTGGGGGGCGATGTGCTGATGTACCGCCTGTCCTCGACCAGGGCCTACAGCACCACCGACGGCAACGGCGCGCGCATCCGCACGCGCCGCCGCACCACCATCTGAACGGCCCCGCGCCGGTTCCGCCCTCTCCCGCACGGCTGTACATCGGCCGTGCTTGCCCTTATAGTGCCTGCAGGCGCAGCCTTGACTGCGTGAAACATGAGGCAGGCTATGCACGTATTACTGGTGGAAGATGACGTGGTGCTGGCCGACGGCCTGCACCGCGTATTGAGCGGCCACGGCATGGCGGTCGACGTGCTGCGCAGCGGCACCGAGGCCGACGCGCTGCTGCAGCGCGCCGGCGCGGCCGAAGTGGCCGTGGTGGTGCTCGACATCGGCCTGCCCGGCATAGACGGTTTTGAAGTGGTGCGCCGCCTGCGCGCGCGCGGCAGCGCCATTCCCGTGCTGCTGCTGACGGCGCGCGACGCCATCGAGGACCGCGTGCGCGGCCTGGAACTGGGCGCCGACGATTACCTGGTCAAGCCTTTCGCCACCCCGGAACTGGTGGCGCGCCTGCGCGCGCTGGCGCGCCGCAACGCGCCCAAGGCCGCCGCGCTGGCCATGGGCGACCTGGTGCTGGACGGCAGCACCAAGCGCGCCCGCGTCAAGGAGCGCGCCATCGAGCTGTCGGCGCGCGAGTGGGCGGTGCTGGAATACCTGCTGCAGCACGGCGCGCGGGTGGTGTCCAAGCAGCAGATCATCGACGCCATCCTGCCCTGGGGCGAGGACATGACGCAGAACGCGGTGGAAGTGTATATCTCCCGCCTGCGCCTGAAAATCGCCGACGCCGGCGTGACCATCCGCACCATACGGGGCTTCGGCTACATGCTGGAGCTGGCGCCGCATGCCTAGCATCCGGCTGCGCCTGCTCAAGTGGCTGATCGCGCCCATCCTGCTGATCAACCTGGCGGGCGGCGCGCTCACGTATATGCTGGCCTGGCTGCCGGCCCAGGCCGCGTTCGACCAGAGCCTGTCCGACGCCGCCGGCGCGCTGGGGGCGCGCCTGTCCGAGGCCGGCGGCGCCTGGCGCATCGACCTGCCGCCGCAGGCCGAGCAAGTGCTGCGCAACGGCGACGCCGACGCGGTCTATTTCGTGGTGCGCGACGGCGCCGGCCGCCTGCTGGCCGGGGACGCGGACTTTCCCGCGCTGGCTGGCGCGAAGCCGGCGGCTGCCGGCGCGGCGCTGGCCTACGACGGCGCCATGCGCGGCGAAGCGGTGCGCA
>NZ_WWCU01000045.1 GCF_009857595.1 Pseudoduganella aquatica
GGCGCCCGCGTTCGGCCCGGACTGCCTGGGCCGGCGCAGCCCGGCCGAGGTGCGCGCGCTGCTGCGCGGCAGCAGCTTCCTGGTCGCGCCCAGCACTTGCCTGGAGACCTTCGGCCTGGCCGCGGTGGAAGCGTTCGCCTGCGGCGTGCCCGTCATCGCCAGCGCGCACGGCGGCCTGGGCGAACTGGTCGAGCACGGCGAGACCGGACTGCTGGTGCGCCCCGGCGACGCTGCCGACCTGGCCGCCAAGCTGGCCTGGGCCTACCACCATCCGGAGCAGATGCTGGCCATGGGCCGGCGCGCCTACGCGCGCTACCGGCTGCGCTACACGCCGCAGCAGAACCTCGCCATGCTCGAAGACATCTATTACACCGCCATGCTAGCCAACCTGGGACTCAATTATGCATAAACAACGTCAAGCGGTACTGGGCGCGCGCATCCACGTGCTCAGCTGGGAGGAAGCCGTCCTACAACTGCTGGACTGGGGCGCGCAGAAAGCGCCGCGCTATGTCTGCCTGTGCAATGCGCACTCGGTCGTGTGCAGCACGCGCGACGCGCACTTCCGCACCATCCTCAACAACGCCGACCTGGCCGCCGCCGACGGCGCCCCGGTGGCCTGGGCGGTCAGCCATTTCGCGCGCACGCGGCAACCGCGCATCAACGGCCCGGACCTGATGTGGCGCTACCTGGCGGCGGCCGAGCGGCACGGCCAGAGCGTGTTCCTGTACGGCAGCACGCCGCACACGCTGGCGCGCCTGGAGGAGGCCATCGCCGCCGCCTTTCCGGCGTTGCGCGTGGCCGGCGCGCTGGCGCCGCCCTTCGGCCCCGTCAACGCCGGGCAGGACCAGGCCGACGTCGAGGCGATCAACCGCTCCGGCGCCAACCTGGTGTTTGTCGGCCTGGGCTGCCCGAAACAGGAATACTGGATGGCGGCCCACTGCGGCCGCGTGGCCGCGCCGCTGGTGGGCGTGGGCGCCGCCTTCGACTACCACGCCGGCACGCTGCGCCGCGCCCCGCTGTGGTGGCAGCACAACGGACTGGAGTGGCTGTACCGGCTGGGCGCGGAACCGCGCCGGCTGGCGCGCCGCTACCTGGTGACCAACACCCTGTTCCTGCTCGGACTGGGGCGCCAGTTGCTGCGCGGACGCCGCGCCGGGCCGTCATGACGGCGCCGCATGCGCCCAAGTTCGACCCGAACCCGTTGTTCGATCACCTGCTCGAACTGCTGCAATTGAAGAACGACGCGGCGCTGTCGCGCCTGCTGGAAGTGGAAGCGCCGACCATCAGCAAGATCCGCCACGGGCGGCTGAAGGTCAGCGCAGGCATGCTGTTGCGCATGCACGAGGTGAGCCAGTTGAGCATCACCGAACTGCGGCGCCTGATGGGGGACAGGCGCCGCAGCTTTCGCCCCGGCAAGCCGCGCCATATTCCGCGCGGCCGCCGCTAGCGCGGCATTCTTACTGTCCGGCGCGCAGCGGGTGCGGGTAGACGTAAGGCGTGTAGCCCGGCTTGGCGTTCAGGAAGTAATCCCGGTTCAGGCCCAGCGAGGCAGGACAGGTGTTGTCGATGCCATTGGTGGTGTAGCCGTTCTGGGGATTGGCGGTGTTGTTCCAGATATACACCGAGCGGCTCTGGTCCGCGCCCGGGTAGGTGCCGCAACCGAAGCCTTCCACCATCAATTCCACCGTGCGGCTGACCGTGGCCGGCACCGTGTTATTGAAGATCACGCCGTCGCCGCCGCGGATGCCGATGGCCGTGCGCTGCAAGCCGCTGCTGATGCTGGTCGAATACGTGTTGTTATAAATTTCAAAGCTGCGCGAGCCGCGCTGCGACGAGGACAGGCCATGCGCGTCGGTCATCGCATAATCCTTGGCCGCATCGGTGCCATTCACCTTGTTATAACGGAACACATATACCGAGCCATTATTGGAGGCGATATTGTGACGGTTGCCGGAGAAATAATTATCTTCGACAAATACCGCGTCGGCCGATCCCAGGCTGAGCGCCGGCCAGGCGCCGCCGCCATACACCACCACCCCATAGCCGAGGTTTTTCAATTCCGGGCTGTAATTATCGATAAAGTTGTTTTTAAAGATAACGCCGCGCTGTTTGGGCGCATCGCCGACATACACGGCGCTGAAGACGAACTTGCTGAACTTCGAGTTCGTCACCGAAAAGTCGGAACAGCCGTTGAGCAGGCCCAGGCCCTTGTCCTGGATGGCGGCATTGCCGTTGCCGATCAGCGTCATGCCGGAAAACTGCGCGCGCTGGCCGTTGGAGCAGTTGTAGGCCACCAGATAGCTGGTGTTGGACACGCTGCCCACGCGGCGGATCACGGTCTTGTCCTGCCCCGCGCCGCGCAGATAGATGCCGGCCGGAACGTTGAGCTGCTGGGTGCCCCAGCTGCAATCGCCGGCCGGCACGCTGACCGTGGTGCCGGTGGCCGCCGAGTTCACCGCGGCCGACACGGCGGCGTAGCTGCAACTGGCGGCCGTCACGACCGGCCCGGTCGGCGCCGGAGTCGGCGTAGGCGTGGGCGTCGGCGTGGGCGCGGGTGCGCTGCAGGTGTACGGACTCCAGAAGTAGGTGCTGATGGTCGGATCCCAGCCCGGGTTGTCGTGGGTGGCGATGTAGTACTTGCCATTGTCGGGATAGGTCACGATGTTGCCGGTGACGTAATTGCTGCCCCAGGCGTAGTTCGGGAAGCTGCAGCTTGGCGCAGGCGCGGGCGCCGGTGCCGGTGCACTGCACGCGGTGTACGGGCTCCAGAAGTAGGTGCTGATGGTGGGATCGTAGCCGGGATTGTCGTGGGTGGCGATGTAGTTCTTGCCGTTGTCGGCGAAGTTGACGATGGTGCCGGTCGCGTACTTGGTGCCGAAGACGAATTTCGGGAAGCTGCAACTGCTGTTGCTGGCGGTGGCGGCCAGCAGCGTTGGGCCGCCCTGGGCGCTGGCCTTGGGCGTTTGGTCTGTGCCGCCGGCGCCGCAGCCGGCCAGCAATATGCCGGTGCCGAGAATTGCCAACAATTGGTTGTTCCGGTTGAGGGATCTTATATTCAAAATAATTACTCCTAGGAATTGACTAATAAAAATATTTAACTACCCGAATTTTTATTTTCGCCAATTCTAGGAGGCTTTCTCGCCTTAAGGCAAGAAATTTTTCACATTATGAAATTTCCATGGAATAATACTATCGCTTGAGGCTGCTATTAAATTACCCGTAAATTAATAAATATCGCTTCCACCAAGAAATTAATAATGCCAATATTAAAAGGCATAATGATCACACCGATATACAAAAGGGAAATAGATTCAACGCGCACCGGGCGCCTGCCGGCGACGCCGGCAGCACCGCGTTTCAGCGCTTGAGCGCCCCGAAGCTCCGCAGCGCCAGCGCGCCGTTGCTCAGGCGCCGCGACGGCGGCACGCGCGCGGCGACATGGGCCAGGAAACCGGCCAGCGCCGGCCAGGCGGACTGCGCTTCCACGTCGGCCGTATGCAGCCACAGGTGGAACACGCCGCCGCGCCGTTCAGCGGCCGCGAACATGGCATACAGGCGTCGCTCCCAGTCCGGCTCGCCGAGCGCGCGCAACAGCATGCCGGCGCGCTGGGGCCAAGCCCCGCCGCGCAGGTAGTTGCGCAGGTAAACCGCGCGCGCATGCGGATAGAACTGGCAGGTGGTGGCCATTTCGTAGCGGTTCGCGCCGGCGTCCAGGCACAGGTTCAGGGTGGTGCGCGCATAGTCGAAGCCGGCTGCGCGCACCTGCCCGATGTGCAGCGGCCGGTAGCGGCCTCCGGGGTAGCAAAAACCCGCCACGCGCCGGCCCAGCCTGTCCTCCAGCTCCCGTTTGCCGCGCACGATCTGCGCGCCGGCCTGCGCCGCGCCGACGCGCGTGAGGAACTGGTGGTCCAGCGTATGCGAACCGATCTCGAACTGCGCCGCCACCTGCCGCATGCCGGCGCCGGACAGCACCGGCCCGCCCTCCTGGTTGCGGATGGGGAAGTAGAACGTGCCCGGCAGGCCGTGCTCGCGCAGCAGCCCCGCCAGGGTCAGGTCGGCCGGGTGCCCGTCGTCGGCCGAACAGGTGAAGACCAGGCTCATGCGTTTTGGCCACCCTGCGCCGGCAGCGCCGCGCCGGCGCTGGCCATCGCCAGCCGCGCGCGCGGCGGGCGTCCGATACTGTGGTGTTCGATGCCGGCTTCGGCCATCAGGCGCGGCTCGAACAGATTGCGGCCGTCGAACACCACCGGCTGGCGCAGCAGGGCCTTGACCTGCCGCCAGTCGGGCGAGCGGAACTGCTTCCACTCGGTCACGATGGCCAGCGCATCGGCGCCCTGCAGCGCGTTCATCGGGTCGCTGGCGTAGCGCAGCCGCGCCAGCGCCTCCGGCCCGAGCGAGCGGTCCTGTTCCAGCGCGCGCCGGGCCGTGGCGTGGGCCACCGGGTCGTACACGGCCACGCACGCGTTGGCGCGCAGCAGCTGGCCGATCAGCACCAGCGCGCTGGCGTGGCGCACGTCGTCGGTGTCGGGTTTGAACGCCAGGCCCCACACGGCGAACACATGGCCGTGCAGATCGTCGCCGAAGCGCGCCAGGATGCGCTGGCCCAGCATCAGCTTCTGGTCGTTGTTGATGGCCTCGACCGCGCGCAGCAGCCGCAACGGCTGGCCGGCCTCGGACGCCAGCCGGCCCAGCGCCTGCAGGTCCTTGGGGAAGCACGAGCCGCCATAGCCGCAGCCGGCATACAGGAAACTGTAGCCGATGCGCTGGTCGGCGCCGATGCCGCAGCGCACGGCCTCGATGTCGGCGCCGATCAGGTCGGCCAGGTTGGCCATTTCGTTGATGAAGGAGATGCGCGTGGCCAGCATGGCGTTGGCGGCGTACTTGGTCAGCTCGGCCGAGCGGGTGTCCATCCAGACGGTGCGCGGATGGTGGCGGTTGAGCGGCTCGTACAGCGCCGTCAGCAACGCGGCGGCGCGGCGGCCGGCCGTGCCCGCCTCCACCCCGAGCACGATACGGTCCGGCTGCATGAAGTCGTGGACCGCCGCGCCCTCCTTCAGAAATTCCGGATTCGACACCACGGCGAAGGACAGGCCGCTGCCGCGCGCATCGAGTTCCTGCTGGACCGCGGCGCGCACGCGCTCGGCCGTGCCGATGGGCACCGTCGACTTGGTGACGATGACCTGGAAGCCGGCCATGCGGCGGGCAATGGTGCGCGCCGCCTGCAGCACGTGTTCGACGTCGGCCGCGCCGTCCTCATCGGGCGGTGTTCCCACGGCGATGAATTGCAGCTCGGCCATGCCGCCGTCGGCGTCGGACGAAAACCGCAAGCGCCCGGCGCCCACATTGGCGGTGACCAGTTCGGCCAGCCCCGGTTCGTGGATCGGAAGCTGGCCCCGTTCGAGGAGGGCGATCCTGGCCGGGTCGCGTTCCAGGCACAGCACCTCGTTGCCCAATTCGGCCAGACAGGCCGCCGTCACCAAGCCGACATAGCCGGCACCGAAAACAGTGATTCTCATAGATCGCCCTTTGTGTCGTCAGGTCAGGCGAAGGCGGCAGCCCCCGCGCCGTCCCACGATAAGCGAGCTGCGGGCGCGCCGGTTTGATTGCGGACATCCGCCGGGCGCATGGCAATCAAACTGCGGCGGCGGCGGCCATGCTTTACTGGACAGGCCGGGCCAGCGGGCCTTACACGATCGACTTTCGGTGTGCAACTTGATCTGTGGCAGAAAAAATAACAAATCTCCTGTTATCTTAATAACCAGATATTAGTCCTAAGCAACATCGGCCAAAGTTCCTACAGGAATTTTGCGCGCTTTCCGATTGACTATTGCTAGAAAGTCATATTGGTCTGCGCGTCCGCCACCTACGCAAATCGTAGCCACCAGGAGAAGACCATGTTATCGAGCCCCTATCCCACCTCCGGCCCCGGCCCAGCGGCCGCCCGCCCGCTGCTCAGCACGATGCAGCAGGACGCCAGCTTCGGCGAGCTGTGCGCCCTGCTCGGCATCCAGCACCAGATCGCGGACCTGAGCGACGAACACCGCCTGCCCCGCCTGCGGGTGCGCAACTGCCAGCGCATCCACCTGGCCGGCCAGACTTGCGACCGCATTTTCGTGGTCAACTCCGGCATCCTGAAAACCTCGTCGTATGTGTACGACAAGGAACAGGTGATGGGTTTCCCCATGCGCGGCGACCTGCTGGGCATAGACGGCCTGCTGAACCGCAGCTACCACCAGGAGCTGGTTGCGCTGACCAACGCCACCTTGATCGAGATACCACTCGATACGCTGGCCCGGCTGGGCCGCACCCATGGCGAGTTCGCCAGCGCCATCCTGGGCGTGATGAGCCACAAACTGGCGCGCGACCACGCACTGCTGAGCATGCGCGCAGGCCTCAACACCCAGGCCCGAATGGCCCATTTCCTGCTGGACACGGCAGCGCGCTACGCCGCCGCCGGCTATTCGGGCAGCAGCTTCAACCTGGTCATGCAGCGCGCCGAAATCGGCAACTACCTGGGCATGGCGATGGAAACGGTGAGCCGCACGCTGAGCGAGCTGCAGGCCCTGGAGATGATCAGCATCAATGGCCGCACCATATTGATACTCGATCCGGTCGCGCTGCGCGCCATGCGGCGCAGCCCGCGCCGGCGGCGCTTGCAAGACGGCGCCAAGCGCGCATGAAACCGGGAGGCTGCCATGTCACATGCATTTTCCGAATTCAGCGTGGCCGTTTGGCATCTGGCCGGCCACGGCGCGCAGAAGGACCGCCTCAAGCGGGCTTGCACCCTCAGCCTGGTGCGCATGCGGCCCAACGAGGTCCCCACTGAAGCACGCCACCTGTTCGAGGGCTTGCGCCAGCGCCTGCATGACGCGCCGACCCTGACCTCGATTGCCCTGCAGCAAAACATCGACCGCCTGGACGACCACGTCGCCAGCGAAATTATCGACGATGTACTGCGCATCTTTTCGACCGTGGCGCGCTACCAGCCGCCCGAGCCGCCGCCGTCCATGCTGGCGCCGCTGCGCTGTTGCGGCCGGGTGGCGGTCTGAGCATACTCCTGACAGGCCCTCGCGGGCCTGTGCTATATTAATAAAATGCATATTGGGAACGCAACGTTATTAATTCAAATCAAAAGTGACCGTAAGCAAAGCCCCCATCCGTGCTGCTGGCAAACTGGCGCAGTCAGACTGAACTGCCTTGGACAACCCCAGCGGCGGCCATGCCGCCCCGCCAGCCACGGAGCCGAACAATGCCATCGAAGCCCACTGCCCCCCCCGAACGCCAGTCCCTGCTGGCGCGTGCGCTCAGCGCCAACGCCAGCGCAGCACTGATCGCCGGTCCCGATGGCCGCCTGCAATGGGTCAACCAGGCCTTCCTGCGCCTGAGCGGCTATTCCGAACGGGAAGCACTGCGCAAATCGCGCCAGCAACTCGGCTGGGATGCGCGCGCCGCGCGCATCCTGGACGCCGTGGGCGCCGGCAAGGCCTGGTCGGGCGAGACCATCGTGCGTCACAAACGCGGCGGCGCCCGCCTGGTCAACGAGGTCATCACGCCGCTGCGCGACGAGGAAGGCAAGATCACTTGCTTTATCGCGCTGCAGCACCACATCACCGGCCGGCGGCGCAGCGACGCCAGCCTGCGCCATCTGGCCACCCACGACAGCATGACGGGCTTGCCGAACAAGGCCTGCTTCCTGCGCGAGCAACGGCGTGCCTTGCGCGGCGCCCACACCGACGGTCACCTGGCCGCGACCCTGTTTATCGACCTGGACCGGTTCAAGGCGGTCAACGACACCTATGGCCACCGCATGGGAGACCGGCTGCTGCTGGCCGTGGCACGGCGGCTCAAGGCTGCGGTGCGCCAGGACGACCTGGTGGCACGGCTCGGTGGCGACGAGTTTGCCATGCTGCTTCGCAGCATAACCAATCCGGCGGCTGCCCTGGCGCTGGCGGCCGACGTGGCGCGCAGCATCAGCCGGCCTTATGTGCTGTGCGGTTTGCAGCTCAGCATAGGCGCCAGCATCGGCGTCGCCGTTGCCCCCTCCCCGGACGCCAATGCCGCACGGCTGCTGGATCTGGCCGACCAGGCCATGTACCGCGCCAAAAAGCGCGGCGGCAATTGCGCCGAGCTGGCCAGCCTGCCAAATCCGCCGGAGATTGCAACCGAGGAACTAAGAACCTGCTAGTTTCAGCTATACTGCATTGCAGCATGAATTTTTTTCTTTGATGCAGTCCTCCCCTATCCGGCGGAGCGGACTGTCCTGTGAAAGGAGTCCTCATGGGAACGCGTGAACCGGTTTTTCAGCTTTCTGCAACGCACGCGGCGCCCTGCACAGAGTGCAGCGCGCATGCGCAGTGCCCCGGCAGCAGTGCGGCCGCCGGATCGGTCCAGACGACGCGGGTGCCGCGCGAGACAGTCCTGCTGCGCGCTGACCAGCTATGCGAGACGCGCCTCTACATCGTCCGCGCAGGCGGCTTCAAGCGCGTTTCGCCGCACCCCAGCGGCGCCTGGCAAGTCACCGCCTTCCATCTGCCCGGCGAACTGGTCGGATTATGCTTGCCGGACCAGTTGCACCATGGCAGCTATACCGTGGCGCTCGAGGATAGTACGGTGTGTGCGATAGAGGGTCCGCGCGCCAGTCCGCCGCGCCTGCTGCCGGCCTTGAACCAGGCGCTGGAACGGGAAGCGACCACCAACCAGCTCTTGCGGCAGTCCGGCTGCAGCCGGCGCCTGGCGTCCTTCCTGCTCGATATCGGCCAGCGCCAGGCGGCGCGCGGCTACTCGGACCGCATGCTGCGCATGGCGATGAACTGGCGCGACATTGCCAGCTATCTGCAAATGACGCCCGAGTCGGTCAGCCGCAGCCTGCTGCGCTTCAAGCAGGACGGGACCCTGGCCATGCAAGGCAAGCACGTCCAGCTGCACAAGCAATCGGTGCTGCGCGAACTGGCGCGCGGGGCTGCGCACACGGGACGCCATGGCCCGGCCGAGCAAAGCTGAGCGCAGCGCCGCATGTCCGCCATCCCCACTCCCCCCAGCCCGCTGCCAGCCGAGCTTACCGGCCCGCTCGCGGCGCTGGGGATGCAGCGCACGCACAAGCGGCGGCACGAATTCCTGTTCCACATGGGCGACCCGGTCTACGACCGTTTCTACGCCATCGACAGCGGGTACTGGAAATGCGGCACCGTATCGCTGGATGGCGAGCAGGACGTAATCGCTTTCCATGGCAAAGGCGGCTACCTGGGTCTGGACGAGCTGCATGCGGAGCGGCGCAGCTACAGCGCCGTCGCACTGAGCAACAGCACCGTGCTGGAATTCCCCATCGGCAGAGTGCTGCAGGCCGCAGAACAGGACGAGGCGCTGCGGCAACAGCTGCAGACGCTATTGCTACAGGAGATAGGCCGGCAGCATCGCATCGCGCAGATCCAGCGCAGCACGCGCGCCCGGCAGAAAATCGCCGCCTTTCTGCTGGAACTGGCCAGCATGGAATCGGCCGGCGGCCCCCCTGTCCCCTACTTCCGGCTGCCCATGTCGCGCACCGATATCGCCGCATTCCTGGGCCTGGGCGACACCACCGTCAGCCGGGAATTCCAGCATTTGACACAGAGCGGCGGCATCAGCGTGCAAGGGCGCTGGCTGTCCGTGCTCGACGCCAGCCAGCTGCAACGCGAGGCCGGGCAATAGCGCCGGCGCCGGCTTGGCTCAGACCATGGACGCCACCAGCGCCTGGAAGTACTGCGGCTGGCCGGTCTTGTAAAGCTGGTACCAGGCCTCGACCGTGGCCGGCCGGAAGATGTCCAGCATCTTCATCACTTCGTATGAGAACTCAAGCGGAGCAATGCCGGACGCGGTGACCAGGTTGCCTTCACGGACGGCGGGCGCGTCCTGGTAGCGCTGCTCGCCGGTGTAGCCGGGGCAGTTGGCTTTCAGGTCGTCCTTGTCGTTGCTGGTGTGCTGGCGATTGTCCAGCGCGCCGCTCTGCGCAAGCGCATACGTGGCGCCGCAAATGGCGGCGACAAGGTGGCCTTGCGCCAGCGTTTCCTTCGCAAACGCCACCAGCGGCGCCGATTCGGGCGCCATCCATGTTTCGGCGCCCGGCATCAGCAGCAGGTCGCCGCTTTCCATGCGCACGTCGGCCACCGCCAGGTCGGGTACGATGCGCATGCCGCCCATGGTAACTACCGGCGCGGCGCTCACGCCCACCTTCACGATCTCGCAGTCCTTGCCGGGATCGGCCAGCATGCGCTTGCTGTGCAGCTCAGCGGTCAGGTAGGCAATCTCCCAGTCGGCCAGCGTATCGAGCACAATCAGATAGATCTTCATGGGCACTCCTATTTGCTTTTTGCCACCTCGGTCACCAGCACGAACACCTCATGCCTGATCGCGGACCTGGCGGCCTGGAACTCCTGGTCGGCCTTCACGTAAGCGGGCTTGGCCAGCGCCTTCTTTTCCTCGGGCGTGGGCTTGGGCATGGCGCCGTACATGCTGGGACGGCTGTTGTAGTCCATCTGCAGCACTTTCTGGCCGTAGCTGGACTGGTAGAAGCGCGTCATCTCCAGCACGGTTTCCGGCGTGAGCAGCTTGGCGACCGGCGCCGACAAGCGGGTGTAGACCTGTTCGGCGGGCACCTTGTCCAGCTTGGCCATAAACTCCTGGCGCTGCTGCTCATTGGGGAACTTGCTGCCGCCGCCGACCGAGCGCGCCATCTTCTCGGTTTGCATGGCGGCCATCAGGTCATGCGCGGCTTTCACTTGCGCCGCGTTGGGCGCAGGGTTGGCGGCGCTTGCAGCGACGACGGGCGCAGCGGCCATGGCCAAGGTGGATACCGCCATCAGGCCGCTGGCGGCCAGCATGCTCAGCCACTTGCGTGCCATGTGCTTTCGATCTTGCTGCATATAAAACCTTTCGCATAAATGAAAAACCACGGCCGCGCCGCAGTGCGGCACGCCGTGGAGTTAGCATACTATAAAGCTGGAAAATCAGACAATTGATTCATCGAGCTTGAACACGCTGACCACGTGCGCCAGGCCCTGCGCCCGCTCGCTGAGCGAACCGGCGGCGGAGGCGGCCTGCTCGACCAGCGCCACGTTCTGCTGCGTCAGGCCGTCCATCTGCGTGATGGCGACGTGGATCTGGTCCAGGCCGGAGGTCTGCTCCTGGCTGGCCTCGGTGATCTCGCTCATGATGCCGGTAACACGCTGTATGCTGGTGACGATCTCCTGCATCGTGGCGCCGGCCTGGTCTGCCAGTTTGGCGCCGAGGTCCACTTTGTCCACTGCATCGCCGATCAGCGCCTTGATTTCCCTGGACGCCGCCGCGGAGCGCTGCGCCAGATTGCGCACTTCGCTCGCCACCACGGCAAAGCCCCTGCCCTGTTCGCCCGCGCGCGCAGCTTCCACGGCTGCGTTTAGCGCCAGGATGTTGGTCTGGAACGCAATGCCGTCGATGACGGCGATGATGTCCACTGTCCTGCGAGAAGACTGATTGATGGAGCCCATGGTCGCAACCACCTGGGACATAGCCTCGCCACCGCTTGCCGCCACGTCGGCAGCGCTGCGCGCCAGCCTGTCCGCCCGCAGCGCGTTGCCTGTGTTTTGGCGCACCGTACCGGCCAGGGTCTGGATGGCGCCGGCTGTCTGCTGCAGCGAAGCCGCCTGCACTTCCGTGCGCGAGGACAGGTCGCTATTGCCGTCCGCGATACCTGCAGAGGCCCGCCGCACCTCGTCGCTCGCGCTGCGTATCTCCAGCAGCACCGTGCCGATCTTGCCGGCGAAGCGGTTGAAGGCGCGTGCGATCGCGGCCAGTTCATCGCCGCCGCTTTCGTCCAGGCGCCGCGTCATGTCGCCCTCCCCATCGGCGATGCCGCCCAGCGCATCGCGCACCTGCCCGAGACGGCGCAGCATGCGGGCGATCAGCAGAGGCAGCAGCACAGACGCGGCGCCTGCAGCCAGCAGCGCGGCCATGGCGGAACTGCGCAGCAGCGCGTCCAGGTCGCGCGTGGCGTCGGCGCGGTCCAGCACCACGGCCAGGGTCCAATCCGTGCCGGGCACGGGAGTGGCGTGCAGCAGCGCTTCCCGCCCGCCTATCCGCACACCCAGCTCAGCCGCGCCCACGGCCTGTTCCAGCACAGCCGGTGTGATGCCGCCGCCCAGGTCCGCCAGCGGACGCATGGCCAGCGCGGCGTCGGGATGGGCGATCAGGCGGCCTTCCCGGTCGGCCAGGAAGGCGTAGCTGTGCGGCGTGGGCCGCAAGGCGCGCACCTGGCGCACCACGGCAGTCAGCGCCACGTCGGCAGCCAGCACTGCCTGCATGGAACGGCCGCGCATCTCGCCCGCGCCAGGGACACGCACCGGCTCGGCGAACGTGACGACCAGCTCGCCGCGCCCGGCATCCACGTATGGCGCCGTGATGACGGGGCCGCCGGCGCCCACCGGCAGCTGGTACCAGGGGCGCGATGTCGGATCGTACCCGGGCGGCGCGGCCTCATCGCGCGAGGAAGCGATGCGCTTGTCGGCGTAGCCGATGTAGGCATTGTCGAAACCTCCCGCCAGCGCGGCGGCCTTCAGCACGGGAGAGGGGTCAGCCCCGGCGGCGGCTCCTCGCAGCGACGAGACGATGGCGCGGCGGGCCGCGAGCCACTCGCCGATGCCTGCGGCCTGGCTGGAGGCCAGCTGGCGCATCTGCTCGTCCCGCGAAGCCGCCATGCGGCTGCGGGTAGTGAAGTAATTGGCGGCCACTACGGCCAGCATGGCCAGCACGACGATGGACACGCACAGGCCGATCAGCCGGCCGCGCAGGGTAGCGAACATGGTTTTAGGGGAAAGTTGATATGAAGGAGGCACGGCGCCGCCCGTAATGCGGCATCCCGGCATCGGGATACCGCGTAGGGCGGGTTAGCGGACCATCGGTCCGCGTAACCCGCCAGGACCGGCCGCGTATTACTTCTTGGGCGGCATGCCGAACACCGGCTTGCCCAGCAGCTCCGTGGAAACGGTGTAGATGCCGTGGTTGGAGAACACCCACACCAGGTTGCGGTCCCACTCGACGAAGATGCTGTGCACCGGATTGGGCAGCGCCCGGATGGAGAGCGTCTGGCCGTCGGTGGTCTTCTTGGCCGCATCGATCATCTTCGGCACGAAGTAGCCCGCGATCACCGGGTTCTTCGGATCCTTCACGTCAAAGATCTGCAGGCCGGCGTTGTAATAAGAGTACGGCATGTAGCGCTGGTTCGGCGTGCCCGGCTGGATGGCCGCGTAGCCGCTGCGCTTCGGACCGAAGCTGCCGCGCCGCTGGCAGAAGTCGGTGAACGGCGCATCCTTCGGCGGGGTCGGCGTTGGCAGCACGTTGGCGATCTTCGGACGCAGCGGGTCGCGCACGTCGATCGAGTAGATCGCTTTCAGCGGCTCGAAGCAATCCTCGGACATCGGATAGCCGCTGTAGTAGACCATGCCGGTCGATTCCACCTTGGTCACGTCGATGTTGTCGCCCTCGGTGCCGGTCACGCTCACCGGCATGTCGATATGCGCCACCTGCTTCATGTTCTTCGGATCGGAAATGTCGATCACGTAGAAGCCAAAGCCGCCCATGGCCGCGTAGCCGTACTTGCCGCCCTGCTCCACCGGCTTGGGAATGAACAGCGGCATGCGCGCGCCCATCCACGAAGTCTTGTTGCCGGCGCGCGGGTTCTTTTTGTATTCCTCTTCCTCGCCCACGCGCGAGCCGGGCGCCCACCACATCGACAGCCGCTTCGGCTTGGCCGGGTCGGACACGTCGTACACCAGCTGCGCGCCGGCGTGCAGATAGGTCTTGTATTCGGTGTTGGCGAAACTGTTGTCCGGCGCGCCGGCCACGAACAGGTACTGGTCGCCGTTATACACCGGCACGTCCTGGCAGCCGGAGCCTTCCTGCACCGGATCCTGGGCCGAATGGCTTTCATCCAGCGCGGTCTCGGACAGCAGCTTCCAGTCGGTCCACTGCGGGCTGGTCACCTCGTAGATGCGGAAGCCGCGCAGCATGGGTTTCTTGCGCGCGTTCTCCACCTGCTCTGGATTGGTGTACTTGTTCCAGATCAGGCCATAGCGCGAGATCTCGTAGCACTGCACCGCGATCATCTTGTTCAGCTTCTTGTTGAACTTCACGTTGAAGGGGCCGAACTGGTGCTCGCCTTCCTTGGTCTTAAAGGTCTTCTTCTGCACCACTTTCACGTTCTTCGGATCGGTGATGTCGAACAGGTTGTACATCCAGGTTTCATAGTCGTACAGGTAGCGGCGGCCGTCCCAGTCCAGCGTGGCCTGCCAGCTGTGGCCCGCGCCGGCCACTTCCGGCACGAAGTTTTCCACCTTGGTGTTCTTCAGGTACTGGTTCTGGTCCAGGTAGCTCAGGCTGCCCTCGACCGGGTGGGCGCCGTAGGCGTCCGGCGTGATGTCGGGGCTTTTGAACTTGCCGGTCCTGGCGTCGTAGCCCCAGGAACCCGGAGCCGGCATGGCCGGTTCGCCGGGCAGCAGCTTGATCTCCTTGCCGTTCGGGCCGGGCGCGTCCGGCGCGCCCAGGTTGGCGCCGCTGCGCGGCTGCTGGGCCAATACGCTGCCCGCGACGGCGGCGGCGCACAGGGTGAACGTCAGCTGTGGAATAAATTTGGTCTTCATAACGTGGGCTTTCTATTCAGGTTGGTCGGAGATCAGAACGAGTGGCGCAGGCCCACTTGCGTACCGCGTTCGGGGTTGCCGCTGCCGCTGTAGTTGAAGGTGAGCGGATACGGTACTTTCGGATTGCCCTTGGTGAGGACACGGCCGTAATTGATATAGGCGTCGGTGCGCTTGGAGAAGCGGTAGTTGTAGCCGACCAGGAAGCTGTCGGCGTCCGTCAGGTCCTTGCCCACGTTGTCGTGGCGGTGCACGGCGCTGATGTAGGCGCCGTGCGGGCCTCCGATCTTCCAGCGCGCGCCCAGCTGCACGTCCCAGCCCTTGGTCTGGAAGCCCACGTATGGAGGATAGGCGTAGTAGCCGTTGTAGGTGTGGTAGATGAAGGTCGGCTCGACGCTGTCCAAGCGGTAAGTGGCGGAGACGTAGTTGTCGCGCGAGCTTTCCATCTTGGGGCTGGCGATGTTCTTGATGTCCTTGTGGTCCGACACAAAGCCCAGGTACAGCGGACCGCTGCGGTATTCCACGCCGGTGCTGACGACGCGGCCGTTGTGGTCCGCCGTTTCCTGGCCAGTCGTATACATGAAGCGGCCCTTGAAGCCATTGAATACAGGGGTGTTGTAGGAGATGGCGTTACTTTCGCGCCACGGGGCGTAGAAGTACTGGTTGTTGCTCACGCGGCTGTAGTCTCCGGACCAGCTGGGGTCCGCGTAGCCGACGATCCAGTAGGACGGCGTGTTCTGGCGGCCCAGCGCGAGCTGGCCCCAGTTGCCGCGCATGCCCACATAGGTTTCACGCGGCGTGGGGCCGGTGCCGGTATCGGCCGCGAACTGCATCTGGTGCAGGAAGAAGGCCTGGTTGCCGTCGCCCAGGTCCTCCACCGCGCTGAATTCCAGGCGCGAGTTGCTCAAGCCGCCGGTGGAAACGCGCGTCACGCTTTCCTTCGGCGTGGACAAGCGCTCCACGTTGACGTCGATGACGCCCGATATCGTCACGTTGCTGGCCGCAGCCTGCTCCGCGCTGATGGCCATGGCGGACAGCGCCGCCAGTACTGCTACTCCCGTTGCTTTCAGTTGCATCTTTGTCTCCTCGTTTTATATTTTGTATCAAGGGCAAGCTAAAAAATCAGGTCACTGCTTTTTTGGTCAAGAATTTCTCCTGGTTCCACTCTCCACTGGCCATAATCTGTTGCAGGGTTTCCACCGTGTGATGGACGTCGATATAGCGCACATACAGCGGCGCGAAGCCGAAGCGCAGGATGTCGGGCATGCGGAAGTCGCCGGTGATGCCGCGTGCGATCAGCGCCTGCACGATGGCGTAGCCTTGCGGATGGGTGAGCGCCACCTGGCTGCCGCGCTGGTTGCAGTCGCGCGGCGAGCCGATGCCGAAGCCGTATTCGGACAGCTGCTCGTCCACCAGGCGGATGAACAGGTCGCCCAGCGCCTTGCTCTTGTTGCGCAGCTGCTGCATGTCCACGCCGCTGAACACGTCCAGCGCGGCATCCAGCGCCAGCATGGACAGCAGCGGCGGCGTGCCGCACTGCATGCGGTTGATGCCGGGCGCGGGCTGGTACTGCTGCACGAAGTCGAACGGTTTCTGGTGGCCGTGCCAGCCGGACAGCGGCTGGCGCACCTGCTCCAGGTGGCGCTGCGCAACGTACACGAAGGCCGGCGCGCCGGGGCCGCCGTTCAGGTATTTGTAGCCGCAGCCGACCGCGAAGTCCGCGTTCACCTCGTTCAGCTCCACGTGCAGCGCGCCGGCGCTGTGCGCCAGGTCCCAGATGGTGAGCGCGCCCACGGCCTGCGCCTTGCGGGTGAGCGCGGCCATGTCGTAGACGGCGCCGCTGCGGTAGTTCACGTGCGTGAGCATCAGCACGGCCACGCTGTCGTCCAGCGCGTCGGCGATGGCGGACGGGTCGGAGTCCACGTAGCGGATCTCGCTGCCGAACAGCTCCGCGATGCCCTGCGCGATATACAGGTCGGTGGGGAAGTTGCCCTTTTCGGTCAGGATCACCTTGCGGCCGCTGTTGATACGCAGCGCGGCGGCCAGCGCCTTGAACAGGTTGACGGAGGTGGAATCGCCCACCATCACTTCGGCGGCGGTGGCGCCGATCAGCGGGGCCACCTTGGCCGCCACGCGCTGCGGCAGGTCGATCCAGCCGGCGTCGTTCCAGGAACGGATCAGGCCCTGGCCCCATTCCTTGGCCACGGCTTCCTGCATGCGGGCAGGCAGGCTGGCGGGCATGGCGCCCAGGGAATTGCCGTCCAGGTATACCTCGCCTTCGGGCAGGGTGAACTTGCTGCGGTACGCGGCCAGCTGGTCGCGGGCATCGAGGTCGATGCAGTCTTGCTTGGTCAGTTTCATTACGGTTGCTCCTATCGATGAATCTAGTATGCAGAGGTGTTGCAATAAGCGAAAATGAATTGTTCGGCTCCAGATATTCCAATTCTTTATTCCAGATTTGGACGTGGCGGCTCCCGGCGGGTTACGCGCTGTGCGCTAACCCGCCCTACGTTCTATGTCGGACGTTGGCATTGCGTAGGGCGGGTTAGGCGCAGCCGTAACCCGCCAGGCGTCAGCGCTTGCGGTAGCGCAGGAAGTACAGCGCGCTCAAGACCAGCATGAAAGGCACGCCGGTGAGCAGCGTCATTTCAAACTCGCGGGTGAAGGCGGTGGTTGCCATAATGGCCAGCATCAGCGCCGCGCCCAGCAGCGTGAGCCACGGGAAGGCCCACATGCGGAAAGCCAGCGCGGGCTGCCCTTCCCTGTTCCAGCGCCGCCGGAAGCAGTAGTGGGTAACGAAGATCATCAGCCAGGTGAACATGGCGCCGAACATGGAGATGGCCATCATCAGCATGAAGGAACCCTTGGGATACAGGATGCTGAGCGCCGCCGCGATGGCGATGCCGGCGCACGACAGCGACAGCGCCGCCACCGGCACGCCGCGCTTGCTCAGCTTCCCGAAGCGCGCCGGCGCCTGCCCGGCCCGCGACAGGCTGAACATGGTGCGGGTGGTGATGTACAGCTGGCTATTCATGGCCGACAGCGCCGCCACCAGGATCACGAAGTTGATCAGCCCCGCCGCGCCGGGCACGTGCAGCGCCTCCATCGCCATGACGAAGGGACTGTGGCCGTTGCCCGCCGAAGTCCAGGGCACGATGGCCAGCATCAGCCCCAGCGTGAGCATGTAGAACACCACCAGCCGCAGCATGGCCGCCTTGAAGGCGCCGGTGATGGCGCGCTGCGGGTCTTTCGCCTCGCCGGCCGCCACCGCCACCATCTCGATGCCGAGGTAGCTGAAGATGGAGACGATCACCCCGGTCCACATGCCGGATCCGCCGTTGGGGAAGAAGCCCTGGTGCTGCAGGTAGTTCTTGAAACCGATCGGCCCCGCCGCCGGCGCCGCGTACACCAGCCAGGAGCCGATGACGATGAAGGCGACGATGGCGGCGATCTTGATGGTCGAGAACAGGTACTCCACGTTGCCGAATACGTCCACGCTCATGGCGTTGACGAACACCAGCGCCGCCGAGAACAGCGCGATCCACATCCACGCGGGCGTGCCGGGGAACCAGTACTGCATATAAAGCGCCACCGCCGTCACCTCCGTGCCCACGGCCAGCACAATGGACGCCCAGTAGGCATAGCGCACCGCGAAGCCGGCCCAGGGGCTGACATAGTGCTCGGCGTAGGCGCCGAAGGAACCGGCCGTGGGATGGGCCACGGTCATCTCGGCCAGGCAGCCGATCAGCAGGATGGCGATCAGCGCGCCGATGGCATAGCTGAGCAGCACGCTCGGACCGGCGAAGCCGATGGCGAAGCCGCTGCCGAGGAACAGGCCGGTGCCGATGGCGCCGCCGATGGCGATCATCGACATCTGGCCGCTGGACAGGCCGCGCTGCAAACCGTCCTCGCGCGCGGCGATCGCGGCGAAGCCGCTGTTAGGGTGTGTCATGTGTGTCTCCGGTTGGCCGCTTGGCGCGGTGTGCGCGCGGCTCTTGTTGGGGATGGATCAGATGCCGAAAAATTCGCCGGCGTTGCCGCCCAGGAGGCGGCCGGTGCGCTGCGCGCCGAAGCCGGCGTCGCGTATCAGCTTGCCCACATCCTGCTCGCCCAGCGGATACGGATAGTCGGAGCCCAGCATCACCCGGTCCTCGCCCATCACGTCCACCAGCAGGCCGAGGGCGCGCTGGTCGAACACGGCCGAATCCACATAGAAGCGCTTGACGTAGGACGACGGCGGCTGCGGGCAGTTTTCACGCACGATGTCGCGCTGCTGCCAGGCGTTTTCCACGCGCCCCAGCAGGAAGGCGAAGCTGCCGCCGCCGTGGGCGAAGCAGATCTTCAGCGATTCGGGCAGGCGCTCGAAAGCGCCGGACATGATCAGCGACAGGATGCCCAGCTGCGTTTCGGCCGGCATGGCCACCAGCCAGGGCAGCATCCACTTCTTCATGCGGGCGTCGCCGCCCATCATGTCCCAGGGGTGCACCAGCAGCGGGATGCCGTCGTGCGCGCAGTGGGTGAGGAAGCGCAGCAGGCCTTCATCGTCCAGGTCCAGGTTGCCCAGGTGGTTGCCGATCTGGACGCCGACGTGGCCGTTGGCCTTGGCGCGGCTGGCTTCGCGGCAGGCCGCGTCGATGTCCTGCAGCGGCACCTGCGCCAGCGCCTTCAGGCGGGACGGATTGTGCGCGCACAGCTCCAGCGCGTAGTCGTTCATGCGCTCGGCCCACGGCAGCGCCAGGTCGATCGGGTAGCTGTAGCCGAACATCACGGGGGTGGCGCACATCAGCTGCACGTCCACGCCGGAGCGGTCCATTTCCTCGATACGGCGCGCCGGGTCCCACAGCGCCGAATAGACGGGGCGGAACGGCTGGTCGCCGGTCATGATCATGCCGTGGCCGTTGTCCTGCACGCGCAGCCAGGGCGCTTTGTGCTTGTCCAGCGCGGCCGCTTCGGCTTGCGTAATGGGCGGGAAAAAGTGGCTGTGGATGTCGATTACCTTGTTCGTCTCGGTCATTTCGCCCCCAGTTTGCCGGGGTGGACTTCGCCGCACTGCGGGCACACGCGCAGGCTGGCGTCGCCGTAGAAGCGCTCGAACAGCGGCGGCAGATCCTTGACGATGCTCCGCAGCTGCGTCTCGACCCGGTGCACCAGGTGGTTGCAGTACAGGCAGTACCACTCGAAGGCGTCCAGCATGCCTTGCGGGCGCTGGCGTTCGATCACCAGGCACAGGCTGCCCGCCTCCGGGCGCTGCGGCGAGTGGCGCACGTGCGGCGGCAACAGGAAGATGTCGCCCTCTTTCAGGTCGATGCGCTCGATCCGGCCCTCGTTCATGATGTTCAGGTAGGCGTTGCCCTTGAACTGGTAGAAGAATTCCTCCAGCGGGTCGTCATGGTAGTCGGTGCGCTGGTTCGGGCCGCCGACCACGGTGACGATGAAGTCCGCGTCCTGCCACACTTGCTGGTTGCCGACGGGAGGCTTGAGCAGGTGCGCGTGCTCCGCGATCCACTGCTGGAAGTTGAATGGTTTGCCGTATTTATACATGGTTGCTTCCATTATTCTGGCTTGTAGGCGATGGCTTTGATTTCGATCAGCAGGTGCGGGTGCGGCAGCTGGTGCACCGCCACCGTGGTGCGCGTGGGGCCGGTGTAGTCGAAGTACTCGCCATATACTTCGTTATAGCCGCCAAAATCGTTCATGTTGACCAGGAAGGTGCTGATTTCGACGATATCGTCCAGCCCTGCCCCGGCGCTGGCCAGGATGTCGCGCATATTCTCGATCACCGCGCGGGTCTGCACGCGGATGTCCAGCTGCGTGGTGCCCATGGCGTCCACCTCCACGCCGGCCAGGCTGTTGTCGGGGCGGCGCGAGCTGGTGCCGGAGACGAACAGGAAACCGCCGGCGCGCTTCAGGTGCGGGAATTTTCCGCGTGGCCGGGCTTTGCCTTCGACCAGGTGGGCTTGCGTACTCATATTGCGCCTCCGGTTGTAAATTCAGCGCGCCCCAGGCCGCCGATGTCCACGCTCACATGCAGGCCAGGCGCCAGCGCCTCGGCCGCCGTGGCGGCGCCGGCCATGATCAGCGAACCGGCCGGCAGCGTCAAGCCTGCGGCGCTGGCCAGGCGGCTGGCCTGCACCACGCTGCGCAGCGGATTGCCCAGGATGGCGCCGGTGCTGCCCATGGCCACAGGCCGGCCGTTGAAGCGCATGGTGACGCCACGGTTGGCCAGATCGCCCACGTCCGGCGAGAACTCGCCCACCACCACGCCGGCCGAGGAGCAGTTGTCCGCCACCACGTCCTCCAGGTTGAACTTGAAGTTGCGGAAGCGCGAATCGATGATCTCCATCGCCGGCGCCACGCCGGCCAGGTAGCCTGCGGCCTCCAGCAGCGTGAGCGGCCGGTCGATGGGGCGGCTGGTGAGGAAGCACAGCTCCGGTTCCACGCGCGGATGGATGAAGTGATCCAGCGGCACCGTGGCGCCCTCCTCGTACAGCATGGCGTCCGTCAAGAGGCCCCAGATCAGGCTGTCCACGCCCATCTGCACCATCTTCGCGCGGCTGGTGAAGCCCAGCTTGACGCCCACCGGCTTTTCCCCGCGTCCGTGGCGCAGCGCGATGGAGGCGCGCTGGATCTCGTAGGCCTGCTCCAGCGTGAAGCCGTGCACCGGCGCCAGCGGGTCGGTTTCGCGGCGCAGGCGGGCCGCGTCGTCCAGCGTGGCAGCCAGCTCGGCGATCAGGCTGGCGCGCACGCCTTGCCAGTCCGCGCCGCGCAGCATTTCAGTGGCGCCGTTCATGCCGCCTCCTTCTCGCCGCGGCGGCGCAGCAGGTCCAGCGCCACGTCCACGATCATGTCTTCCTGTCCGCCCACCATGCGGCGCTTGCCCAGCTCCACCAGGATGTCGATGGCCGGCACGCCATAGCGCGCGGCTGCCGCTTCGGCGTGGCGCAGGAAGCTCGAGTACACGCCGGCATAGCCCAGCGCCAGGGTTTCGCGGTCCACCCGCACCGGGCGGTCCTGCAGCGGGCGCACCAGGTCGTCGGCCGCGTTCATCAGCGCGAACAGGTCGGTGCCATGCTCCCAGCCCATGCGATCCACGGCGGCGATGAACACTTCCAGCGGCGCGTTGCCCGCGCCCGCGCCCATGCCGGCCAGCGAGGCGTCGATGCGGTCGCAGCCGTTTTCCAGCGCAACGATGGAGTTGGCCACGCCCAGCGACAGGTTGTGGTGGGCGTGCATGCCGGTCTGCGTTTCCGGCCTGAGCGTATCCTTGAAAGCCCAGAAGCGCTCGGCCACGTCCGTCATCGACAGCGCGCCGCCGGAATCGACCACGTACACGCACTGCGCGCCGTAGGATTCCATCAGCTTGGCCTGGCGCGCCAGCGCCTGCGGCGTGGTCATGTGGGACATCATCAGGAAGCCCACCGTGTCCATGCCCAGCTTGCGCGCATGCTCGATGTGCTGGCGCGAGATGTCGGCCTCGGTGCAGTGCGTGGCAATGCGCACGATGCGCGCGCCGGCGCTGTAGGCGGCGTCCAGGTCGTGCACGGTGCCGATGCCGGGCAGCAGCAGCGTGGCGATGCGGGAGTGCTGCAGCACTTCGGCCACGGCTTCTATCCATTCCAGGTCGGTGTGGGCGCCGAAGCCGTAGTTGAAGCTGGAGCCGCGCAGGCCGTCGCCGTGGGCGATCTCAATGCTGTCCACCTTGGCCGCGTCCAGCGCCTTGGCGATGGCCACGGCCTGCTCCAGCGAATACTGGTGGCGGATGGCGTGCATGCCGTCGCGCAGGGTCACGTCGGAGACGTAGATCTTGCCGTCTTTGCGGTTGTTGTTGCTCATGTCTGCTCCTTTACTGCGCCAGCGCGCTGGCGGCGATCTGCTCGGCCGTGGCCAGCGCTGCCGAGGTCATGATGTCCAGGTTGCCCGCGTAGGCCGGCAGGTAGTGCGCCGCGCCTTCCACCTCGATGAACACCGATACCTTCAGGCCGTGCATCAGGCCTATGCCGGGAATGTTCAGCGGGCGCTCGGCGGGAATGCGCTCGAACTGCACCTGCTGCTTCAGGCGGTAGCCGGGCACGTAGGCGTTCACGCGCTGCACCATGGCCTCGACCGAGGCGCGCACTTCGTCTTCGTTGGCGGAGGCGTCGCCCAGGCAGAACACGGTGTCGCGCATCATCAGCGGCGGTTCGGCGGGATTGAGCACGATGATGGCCTTGCCCTGCTCCGCGCCGCCCACCGAGACGATGGCGCGCGAGGTGGTTTCGGTGAATTCGTCGATATTGGCGCGCGTGCCCGGGCCGGCGGACTTGCTGGCGATGGAGGCCACGATCTCGGCATAGTGCACCTTGGCCACCTGGGACACGGCGCGCACGATGGGGATGGTGGCCTGGCCGCCGCAGGTGACCATGTTCACGTTGGGGCTGTCCAGGTGCTCGTCCAGGTTCACCACCGGCACCACGTAGGGGCCGATGGCGGCGGGCGTGAGGTCGATCACGCGCACGCCGTGCCATTGCAGCAGGCGGTTGTGCTCGGCGTGGGCGCCGGCCGAGGTGGCGTCGAAAGCCAGCTTGATCTTGTCGAAGCCGGGCAGCGCGGCCAGGCCGGCCACGCCTTCGTGGGTGGTGGGCACGCCCAGGCGCGCGGCGCGGGCCAGGCCGTCCGATTCGGGGTCGATGCCGACCATGGCGCCCATTTTCAGGTGCTTGGCATTGCGCAGCACCTTGATCATCAGGTCGGTGCCGATATTGCCGGAGCCGATGATGGCGACCGGCCAGCGTTGATCGTCTTGCGTTGTGTGTTCCATGAGTGTCTCCTGTTTTTTTTAGCCGCCGAACGCGGCGCGTACGCTGCCGAGTCCCTCGATATTCGCTTCGAACACATCGCCCGGCTGCGCCGCGCACATCGGCCCAAGCGCGCCGGTCATCACAATGTCGCCCGCCTGCAGCGGACTGCCGAGGCGGGCCATGGTGTCGGCCAGCCAGATGGCGGCGCGCAGCGGATTGCCCAGGCAGGCCGCGCCCGCCCCGACCGCCACCTGCTCGCCGCGCCGCTCCATCACCATGCCGCAGCCTGCGATGTCGAAAGCGTCCAGCTTCACGGGCCGGGAGCCGAGCACGAACAAGCCGCTGGACGCGTTGTCGGCGATGGTGTCGGCCAGCCGGATATCCCAGTTGGCGATGCGGCTGCCGACGATCTCGATGGCGGGCAAGGCGTAGGCAGTGGCGCGCAGGATGTCGGCCAGCGTATTCTGCTCATGCGGCAGGGAGCGCTCCAGCACCAGCGCGATCTCCGCTTCCACCTTGGGCTGCAGCACGCGGCCCGGCGCCACTTCCTCGCCATCGCACAAGGCCATGTCGGCGAACAGCATGCCGAAGTCCGGCTGATCCACACCAAGCTGCTTCTGCACCGCCTGCGAAGTAAGGCCGATCTTGCGCCCCACTAGGCGCCGGCCGCGCACCAGCCAGCGGTCCGTGTTCAATTTTTGGACCGCGTATGCCGCTTCCACGTCGGTGTCGCCTATCAGTTCGCGCACCGGCTTGCACGGTTCGCCGTACTGGTGGGCTTCCCACAGCATGTCCGCAGCCTGCTGGATGATGGCGTTCATGGCTGCACCGCCTGCACGAAGGTGAATTCGATTTCCACCGAGGCGCCCAGCGGCAGCGCGCTCACGCCGACGGAGGTGCGCGCCGGCGGGATCACGCCCGGCATGAACACGGCCTCCCAGGCGGCGTTGATCTCGCCGAACAGGTCCAGCCGCGTGGTGTAGATGCGGGCGATCAGCAGCTCGTCCAGCGACACGCCGTAGTCCGGCAGCGCGCGCTGCAGGCTGCGCAGGATGGCGGCCGCTTCGGCGCCGGGGCCGCCGGCAACCAGCTCGCCGCTGGCCGCGTCCAGCGCGATCATGCCGGACAGCTGGACGGTGTCGCCGATGCGCACGCAAGGGCTGTAGCGGAAGCGCGGCGCCGCGATGGCGGGCGATTGGATGGTGATGCGTTGCATGTCGGACCTCACAGTTTGATGCAGATGTTGGCCACATCCGAATAGAAATCGAGCGAGTAGCGGCCGCCCTCGCGCCCCAGGCCGGAGAGCTTGACGCCGCCGAACGCCGTGCGCAGGTCGCGCAGATACCAGGTGTTGACCCACACCAGGCCGACGTGGATGCGGCGCGCCACGCGGTGCGCGCGGGACAGGTTGGTGGTCCACAACGCGCAGGCCAGGCCGTAGTCGCTGGCGTTCACGCGCGCCACTACCTCATCCTCCGCATCGAACGGGGCGATATGGCATACCGGGCCGAAGATCTCCTCCGTCACGCAGCGCGCGCTGTCCGGCAGGCCGGTCCAGACGGTGGGCTGCACGTAGGCGCCGTTGTCGCGGGCGTCGCCGAAGTGCGGCACGCCGCCGCCCGCCACCACGGTGGCCCCTTCCTGCTCGGCCAGGCGGAAGTAGCCCAGCACCTTGTCGCGGTGGCCGTGCGAAATCAGGGGTCCCATGTCCACGCCGCCTTCGTCCGGGTAGCCGATCTTCAGCGCGTCCACCTTGGCCTTGATGGCTGCCACGAAGCGCTCGAAGATGGGGCGCTCCACGTACACCCGTTCGGAGCACAGGCACACCTGGCCGGAGTTGGTGAAGGACGAGCGCATCACGCCCGCCACGGCGGCGTCGAAGTCGGCGTCGGCGAAGACCACGGCGGCGTTCTTGCCGCCCAGTTCGAACGACACTTCCTTCACGCCGTCCGCCACCGCCTTCATGATGGTGCTGCCGGTGCGCGATTCGCCGGTGAAGGTGAGCGCGTCTATGCCCTTGCTCTCGGTGAGGAACTGGCCGGCAGAGTCGGCGCCGAAGCCGTGCACCAGGTTGAACACGCCGCGCGGCACGCCGGCGTCGCGCATTACTTCGGCCAGCAGCGTGGCCGTGGCAGGCGACTCCTCGGACGGCTTGGCCACCACGGCGTTGCCGCAGGCGAGCGCCGGCGCCACTTTCCAGGTGAGCAGCAGCAGCGGCAGGTTCCACGGCGAGATAATGCCCACCACGCCAAGCGGCTTGCGCACCGTGTAGTTCAGGGCGCCGGCGCCGTCCGCCGTGGCCATTTCGAAGGCGTCCGTGTTGGCGCAGGCGGCCAGGTCGGCGAAGGTGCGGAAGTTGGCGATGCCGCGCGCGATGTCCAGCGTGCGCGCCTGCTCCAGCGGGCGGCCGGTGTCGGCTACTTCTGCGGCCACGAATTCGTCGAAGCGGGCGGCGATGCCGTCCGCCACCTTGTGCAGCATGGCGGCGCGCTGCTGCACGCTCATGGCGCCCCACGGCCCCTGCAGGGCAAGGCGCGCGGCGGCGACGGCGGCTTCCACGGTAGCGCGGTCGGCCTCGCAGACCTGGGCGATCAGGCTGCCGTCCACCGGGTTGATGTTATCGAAGGTGGCCGCGCTGCCGACGAATTCGCCGTCGACGTAGTTGCGCAGCAGTGCTGGCGATGCAGGTTTCAAGTCGGTCTCCTATGTTCTCGTGTACAGCTTGGAAACGAGTATAGAAAGACACGGCAATAAAATATAATGAATACTTCGGCTCTGGATATTCCAGAAATTGATACCAGGGCCTTAGAGTTCCCCTGCCGCCTGCGTCAGGCAAGCGATGAAGCGCGCGGCGGCGGGCGTGCTGGCGCGGTCTTCGCGCACCGAGTAGCCGATGCGGCCGAAGGCGCCGATGTCGCCCATCTCCAATATCGCCAGCAGCTTCAGTTGCGCGAAGTGCTGCGCCACGGCGCGCGGCATCAGGTTGATGGCCTGCATGGACTGCATCAGGCCGATGTTGGTCAGCAGCGACAGCGATTCGACGATATTGCCCGGCATGGCCAGCCCGGCGTCCGTGAACAGGCGCTCGGCGGTGATGCGCGCCGGCGACTCCATCGGCGGCAGCAGCCAGGGCCAGGCCAGCAGTTCGCGCAGGTCGATGCTGGCGCGCCGGGCCAGCGGATGCTCGCTCCACACCACCGCGCACAGCGCTTCCTGGAACAGCTCCGTGTGGCGGAAGCTGTACATGCGCGCCAGCGGCAGGTCCGCCTCGGGCAGGCGGCCCACCACCAGGTCCAGCTCCCCCGTGGCCAGGGCCGGGAACAGGCGGTCCAGCGGGCCTTCGCGAACGGTGACGAGGATGCCGGGCCGTTCTGCCTTGAGCTTGGAGATGGCCAGCGGCAGCAGCCGCGCGGACGCCGAAATCAGCGTGCCGATGATGACGTGGCCGGAATCGCCGCTGCGAAAGGCGTTCAGTTCATCGGTGAGGTAGCGCAGTTCGGCGATCACGGACTTGACGCGCGCGCCCAGCAAGGTGGCGTAGCAGGTGGGCACCACGCCCCGGTTGGTGCGCTCGAACAGCTCGACGCCCAAATCCCCCTCCAGTTCCTGGATGGCCTTGGTGACAGCCGGCTGCGTTAGGTTCAGCTCCTTGGCGGCGCGCGCGATGGAATGCGAGGCCAGCACGCGGTCGAAGATCAGCAGCGGCTTCAGTTTCAGGCGGCGCAGCATGCCGTCCACCAGCGGCACGTCGGCGCGCAGCGGGTCGGTATCTTCAGGCCGCATGGCTGACCTGGCGTTCGCGCATCACTTCCAGCACGTGCACGCTGAGGCGGTTGGCGTGGTTGCGCATGGCCAGATAGGCGCGCTCCGCGTCCGACGCCAGGATGGCGTTGACGATGGCTTCGTGTTCGTCGTGCGACTGCGCCAGGCGGCGCTCCACCCCGCCCTGCGCGGCGCGGAACTGGTTGAGCCGGGCGCGCAGCTTTTCTATGCTCTCGGCCAGGCTCTTGTTGTGCGCGCCGGTGCAGATCAGCTGGTGGAACTTGGCGTTCAGTTCCAGGTAACCGTCCTCGTCGCCGTGCTCCATGCACTCCACGCCCTGCAGGTGGAACAGCTCCAGCTGCTTTTTCTGCACGGCGCTCATGCGTTCGGCGCTGATGCGGCAGCACAGCGCCTCCAGTTCGCCCAGCGCTTCCAGCGTGTCGGCCAGTTCGTCCAGGCTGATGCTGATGACCACCCCGCCCTTGCGCGGCCGCAGTTCGACCAGGCCGGCGTTGGCCAGCTCGCGCAAAGCCTGCCGGACCGGCGTGCGCGACACCTTGAAGCGCTCCGAGATGGCGTTTTCTTCCAGGCTTGCACCCGGTTCAACGGTTCCGCTGATAATTTCGTCTGCAAGGATGCGATAAAGCCGCATCGAAATGGTTTCCATGGTTCTCGATCTTTTTGTTTTGGTGATTATCGTCCGCCCTACACTATATCGCGAACAGGCGGTTCAGGGCAGCCAGTCCTTTGAACTCCAGCGCGTTGCCGGACGGGTCGCAGAAGAACATGGTGGACTGCTCGCCGGGCTGGCCGGCGAAGCGCACATGCGGCTCGACCACGAAGTGCACGCCGGCGGCGCGGGTACGTCCGGCCAGCGCGTTCCAGTGCGGCATATCGAGCACGATGCCGAAATGCGGAATCGGCACGGCGTCGCCGTCCACCAGGCCGGCGCCGGCCGCCGGCTGAAGGTCCGCTTTCAGGTGCAGCGAGAGCTGGTGGCCCATGCAGTCGAAGTCCACCCAGCGTTCGGTGCTGCGGCCTTCGGTGAAACCAAGCACGCCGCCATAGAAGGCGCGCGCCTCGTCCAGGTCGCGCACGAAGAAGGCCAGGTGGAAGGGGAACAGGGCTTGCATCATCATTCCTTTCAAAACAGCGAAATGAGCATCCTGGTGCCAACGATCAGCAGCAGGCATGCGAACAGTTTTTTCAGCTTGGCCACCGGCAGCGCATGCGCCATGCGCGCTCCCAGCGGCGCCGTGAGCACGCTGGCGATGGCGATGGCGGCCAGCGCGGGCAGGTAGACGAAGCCCAGGCTGTGCTCGGGCAGCGCCGCCAGGCGCCAGCCGTTCAGCACATAGCCCGCCACGCCGGCGGCGGCAATGGGGAAGCCCAGCGCGGCGGATGTGCCGATGACGGTGTGCAGCGGCACGTTACACCAGGTCATGAAGGGCACGGACAAGGTGCCGCCGCCTATGCCCACAAAGCTGGACACCACGCCGATGGCGCCGCCGGACGCCAGCATGCCGCCTGTCTCCGGCAGCTGGCGGCTGGGTTTGGGCTTGATGTTCATCAGCATCTGGATGGCGACGAAGTAGGCGAAGCAGATGAAGATCAATTTAAGCACATTGGTGGACATGCGCGCCGCCAGCCACACACCGGCCAGCGTGCCCGCCACGATGCCGGGCGACAGCCGCCGCACCACCGACCAGTCGACGGCGCCGCGCTTGTGGTGCGAACGCAGGCTGGCCACGGAGGTGAACAGGATGGACGCCATCGAAGTGCCCAGCGCGAGGTGCAGCGTGTATTCGGGCGGGAAGTGGTGCGCGGTGTAGACGAAGGTGAGCACCGGCACGATGACGGTGCCGCCGCCGACGCCGAGCAGGCCAGCCAGCAAGCCGGCGCCCGCGCCTAGCGCAATATATAAGAGGATATCCATGGTTTCTATAAAAGTGTGCAGGCCTGGGCGAAGTCCAGGCGGGGGCTGCGGGGGAAGAGCTGGGCGTGGTCGCCGTAGCCCAGGTTGCAAAGGAAGTTGACCTTGACGCGGCCGTCCGGGAAGAAGGCGCGGTTGACGGCGGCCGCGTCGAAGCCGGACAACGGGCCGCAGTCCAGGCCGAGCGCGCGCGCCGCCAGCATCAGCCAGGCGCCCTGCAGGCTGCTGTTGCGGAAGGCGGTGGACTCGGCCAGGGCTGCGCTGGCCTCGAACATGGCGCCTGCGCCAGGGTTGTGCGGGAACAGCTGCGGCAGGTGCTCGTGGAAGCGCGTGTCGTAGGCGATGACGGCGACCACGGGCGCTGCGCGCACCTTGTCCACGTTGCCTGGACTGAGCGCAGGCAGCAGGCGCGCCTTGGCCTCGTCCGTGCGCAGGAACAGGAAACGCGCGGGGCAGCCGTTCACGCTGGTCGGGCAGAGCCTGGCCAGGCCGTAGAGCTGCTCCAGCAGCGCGTCGTCCACCGCGCGCGCCAGCCAGGCGTTGTGGGAGCGCGCGTGGCGGAACAACAGGTCCAGGGCGTCGTCCGCCAGCCGGGCCGGCGCGGCGTTGCGGGGCACGGCGTTCATGCGCCCTCCCCGGCTGCCTGCGGCTTGTAGGCCACCACCGTCAGCTCCACCACCATGTGCGGATGCGGCAGCTGGTGGACGCCGACCGTGGTGCGCGCGGCGCGGCCGTCGAAGTACTCGCCGTAGATGGCGTTGTAGGCCGGGAAGTCGGCCATGTCGGTCAGGTAGGCGGTGACCGCCACGCAGTCGGACAGGCGCGCGCCTGCCTGGGCCAGCGCCGCCTCCACTTTGGCGATCACGATGCGGGTCTGGTGAGCGGCGTCGAACACCACGCCGCCCTGCGGCAGGTGGCGCACGCCTGCAACGCTGCCGTCGGCTTGGCGCGCGCTCATGCCCGAGACGTGGATAAAGTCGCCGGCGCGGCAATAGGCCGGGTAGCGCCCCAGCGGCGCAATGTGCTGCACGGCCGCGCTCATGGCGTATCCAATGCGGGCATGGCGAATCCGGCGGCCTCCAGCTCGGCCAGCAGGGAGGCCTGCTGCTGCGCGCTCAGCGGCGACAGCGGCGGGCGCTGGATCTGCCACTGTCTCTGGTCGCGGTAGTGGCTGATGGCCCATTTCAGCGCGGCGATCATCGGATACCTCTGGAAGATCTGCCGCACCCGGTCCACCTGCTGCTGCGCCAGCGCGGCGCCCTGCTCCGCCCAGTTGGCGCACAGCGAGGAGATGGCGGCCGGGTTCACATTGATGGTGGCCGAGATGCAGCCGGCAGCGCCCAGCGGCATGGCGCGCGACAGGAAACTCTCCGAGGCAGGGAAAATCGACAACTGCGGGAAGTTGCGCAGCATGGCTTCGATGTTGCCCCAGTCGCCGTTGCTGTCCTTGACGCCGGCAAGCTGCTCCGGGTAGCGCTTGGCCAGGCGTTCGATCAGGCCCAGGCTGATCGGCACGCCCGAGAATGCGGGGATGTGGTACAGGAACAGGCGCAGGTTCGCGTCGCCCACGCGCTCGATCACTTCCGAATAATACGCGAACAGGCCGTCGTCGCTGACGCCCTTGTAGAAGAACGGGGGCAGCACCAGCACGCCGGCGCAGCCGTGCAGCAGCGCGTGGCGGCTCAGCGCAACCGTGTCCGGCAGCGCGCTGCAGCCGGTGCCGGGCAAGGTGCGGGCGAAGTCGATGCCGCGTCCGCCCAGGCGGTCCAGCAGCATCATGCGCTCGGCCAGGGACAGCGAGTTCGCTTCGCTGTTGGTGCCGAAGATGGCCAGGCCTGCGCCGTGGCGCTGCAGCCAGAGGCAGTGTGCGGCGTAGGCCTCGAAGTCGATGTCCAGGCCGGGGGTGAAAGGGGTGACGGCGGGCGCGAAGGCGCCGCTCAGCCGTGGTGGTGCCATGTTCAGGTCTCCTGTTTGGATTGCGGCCGCGTGCTGTCGAGGAAGCCGATCAGCGCGGGGCCAAAGCTTTGGTCCGCCGTGTCCAGGTGGGCGACGATGGAAGTGTGGTTGTGGCCAGGGACTTGCAGGAAGCGCAGTCCCCTGGCGCCGGCTTGCAGTGCGCGGTGGAAGAACTCGGCGCCGTAGGCGTCCAGGTGCGGGTTCTCGTACTCGGCGATGGCGACCAGCGTGGGCAGGTCAAGGCGGGCGGCATGGGTGACGGGTGAGCGCTGCTCGTACAGCGACTCGTCGTCGCCCCAGTAGGCGCGCACGCCGGCCGCGTTCGGGTTGTCCGGGCGCGCATCCGCCCGCAGCCGCGCGCTGACCAGGACCAGGCCGGACAGGCCGTGGCGCGTGCCCGCCCTGGCCCCCGCCTCGCCGATGCCCAGCACGTAGCTTGCCGCATGAGCGCCGCCGGCGGAATGGCCGATCAACACGATGTGCTCCGGGTTGCCTCCGTAGGCGCCCACGTGGGTGCGCAGCCAGGCCAGCGCTTGCGCCACGTCGTCCGCACCGCCGGGGAACGGCGCTTCGGGCGCGAGCCGGTACTCAAGGTTGACCGCCACGTAGCCATGGCGGGCGATATAGCGCGCGACATTGCCGTAGATCTCGGCGTTGCTGTTCATATTCCCGCGCATGAAAGCCCCGCCGTGCACGAACACCGCCACCGGCGCGCCACGCGCCGGCGTGGCCGCGCTGCGGTGGATGTCCAGCCGCTGGCGCGCATGGCTGCCGTAGGCCAGCCCCGCGTCGACGGTGACGCCGCGCCGGTCCGTGGCCGCCAGCAGCGGCGTGTAGACCGCCACCACCTGCTCGCGGTGCCGGTTGATGTCGTCCGCCCACACCGGCCCCATCGCCCGCAGCGCCGCCGCGTCCTGCTCCGGCAGGCCTTCAAATGGCCGCATCAGTACACCCCCATGATATGGCTCAGCTGCGCGATGTATTCGCCGTAGCGCGGATTGGTCTTCACATGCTCCGGTTTGCGCGGGCGCGGCAGGTCTATGCTGATGTCGTGGATGATGCGGCCCGGCCGGCCCGACATGACCAGCACCCGGTCGGACAGGAACACCGCCTCCTGGATGCTGTGCGTCACCAGCAGCACCGTCTTCATATGCTCCTGCCAGATGCGCAGCAGCTCCACGTTCAGCAGGTCGCGCGTCAACGCGTCCAGCGCGCCGAAAGGCTCGTCCATCAGCAGTATCTTCGGGTCGAGGGCCAGGATCTGGCCGATGGAAGCGCGCTGGCGCATGCCGCCCGACAGCTGGTGCGGATAGCTGTTCTCGAAACCAGACAAGCCCAGCGTGCGCACCAGTTCGCGCACCTTGCCCGCCAGCGCCTCGCGCGGCAGCTTGCGCAGCTCCGCGCCCAGCAGCATGTTCTGCTCCACGGTCAGCCAGGGCAGCATATTACTGGTCTGGAAAACCACGCCGATCTCCGGCACCGGCCGCACCATGGCGCGGTTGCACACCTGGACCAGCCCCTCGCTGTGCGGCACCAGCCCCGCCACGATGCGCAGCAAAGTGCTCTTGCCGCAGCCGCTGGGTCCAAGGATGGAGACGAATTCGCGGTCCCGTATCGCCAGCGACACGTCCTCCAGCGCGTTGACGGCGTGCTTGCCGGGGAAGCGCTTCACCACGTTGGCCACGCGTATCGCATCCGCCTGCGGCGCAGCGCCCGTACCGGGTTCCGCCGCGTCCTGCGGCTTGTTCATTATCTTCAGGTTCATGCCGACTTCCCCCTCCACCACACCGCGCGCGACGCCACCTCCACGGCCCAGTACAGCAGGCTGGCCAGCAGGGTAATCGCCAGGATCGCGGCAAACATCAGATCCGTCTGGGCGTTGGCCGTGGCCAGCGTCATCAAATGTCCCAGTCCCTTTTCCGCGCCGATGAATTCACCGACGATGGCGCCGATCACCGCCAGCGGCATGGCGATCTTCACGCCGTCCACAAAGCTGGGCAGCGCGGACGGCAGCTGCAGGCGCAGCAAGGTGTCCCAGCGCGAGGCCCCCAGCGCGCGGAAGTGCTCGTCCAGGTTGGCGGCAATGCCCGACAGCCCGCCCAGCGTGGCGATCACCAGCGGGAAGAAGGCGAACAGGAAGGTGGACGCCAGCTTGGAGGCGAAACCGTAGCCGAACCACACGATCATCAGCGGCGCCAATGCGATCTTCGGCATGCTTTGCAGCGCCGTGATGAAGGGATACAGCGTGCGCCGCGCGAAGGCGTTGAAATGGATCGCCACGCCCAGCACCACGCCGCCCGCCACCGCAAGCACAAAGCCGGCCAGCACTTCCAGCAGCGTTACCCAGCACTCGGCCAGCAGCAGTTCGCGCTGCTCCCAGCCGGCCGCCAGCACCTTGCTCAGCGGCGGCATCAGATAGCTGCGCACACCGCTCAGCGCCACGCCGTACTCCCACAGGAGCGCGAACGCGCCCCAGAACAGCACCGTTTCCACAGTTCGTTTCATGCGCCCTCCTCAGCTTTTTCCCGATTTCGCGTCCACCACCGCTTGCGGCGGCGGCACCACGAAATGCTTGAAGCGGTACTGGTCGAAGGAATCGATGTTGCGCTCCCAGACCTTGGCTTCGTACTCGCTGCCGGGCGGGATCTGCGTCATCTCGCAATACACTTCCACGTTGTTGCCGTCGGGGTCCTTGAAGACCAGGAACAGGTTCTCGCCCGGACCGTGCTTGCCGATGCCGCGCACGATCTCCACGCCGTGCGCCTTCAGTACTTCCACCGTGCGGTCGATCTCGGCGCGGTCTTCCACCAGGTAGGAGAAGTGCTCCACGCCGGGACGACCATAGTGCGGCAGGTCGTTCATGCCCGGCGAACCGGCGGGGATTTGCGACAGCGCCAGGTCATGATGATCCTGGCCGGCGCGCAGGAACACCATCTGGTCGCCGATCCAATCCGATACCGTCAGGCCCACCACTTCCGTGTAGAAGCGCGCGGACTTGTGGATGTCGCGCACCATCAGCACCAGGTGCCCGAGTTTCTTGGGTCGCAGCTTTTCCATCTCACTCTCCTACAAAACGGTTGGTATAGATTTCGGACGTCTTCACCGGCGCGGTCACGCTGAAGGCCTTCTTCACGAAATCGGCGGTGGCCTGCATACGCTCGTCGTGCATCCAGCCTGTCTTCTTCGCAGAGGATTCGGGCGCGTGCATCAATTCGCTGGTCTCCTCGATCTGCTGGCGCAGCACCGACTTGTCGATCAGCTTCTGCTGGCGGGCGACCAGTTCCACGGCATCGGCGGGGTTCTTCGCCTGGTATTCATAGCCGCGATACGTGGCCGCCACAAAGCGCTTCACCAGGTCCGGATTGGCGGCGATGAGCTTCTCGCTGGTGACGATGCCGTTGCCGTACAGGTTGAGTTTGAAATCGCGGTAGCGCAGCGCGCCGATCTTGATGTCGTTCTTCTGCGCCATGCGCTCCAGCACCGGCTTGTTCGCGCCTTCCCAGCATTCGGCCAGGTCGATGGAGCCGTCCAGGAAAGCGGTGTTGATCACGGCCGGATCGAGGCGCAGCAGCTTCACGTAGTCCGGCGGCAGGTTGTTGGCCGCCAGCCAGGCCGGGATCACGTTGTGCAGCGGCGACGCCGCGCCGCCGCCAATGACCAGGCCTTTCAGGTCGGCGATGGTCTTGATCTTGCGGTTGGGCTTCTCGACGTAGCACAGCGCAGCGGGCCAGCGCGTGTTGATGGCGCCCACCATGACCGTCTTGCCCCCTTGCGCGCGGTTCAGCATCACGCTGATCGGATCGCCGTAGCCGAACTCGAACAGGCCCTGGTCCACTTCGTTCACGGTGCGCTGGCCGCCGTAGCCGCGCGTGGCGCTCACGTCCAGTCCCGCTTCGGCGTAATAGCCTTTGGCAATGGCCACCAGCACGCCGCTGGTGCTGCCCTGCGGCAGCCAGGCAAGGTTGAAGCGCACAGTGTCCGCCGCCAGCGCCGGCGCGGCGCTGGCCAGTGCGGCAACGGCCGCCGTTGCTGTGACGGCGCGGCGCAGCAGGCGCCGGGACCTCATGCAGCCTCCTTGCGCGCCGGCGCTGCAACCACGCGGTTGCGGATGCTGCCTATGCTTTCAATGGTGGCCACCATTTCGTCGCCCGGTTTCAGGTAGACGCCGCGCCCCATGCCCACGCCGTTCGGCGTGCCGGTGGCCAGCAGGTCGCCCGGCTTCAGCGTCAGCATGCCGGACAGGTAGGCGATCTGCTCGGCGATGTTGAAGATCATGGCGTCCGCGGTATCGTCCTGCATCATCTCGCCGTTCACGGAGAGCTGCATGCGCAGGCCCTGCGGCCGCTCGATGCAGGCGCGCGGCACCATCCACGGGCCGATAGGACCGAAGGTGTCGTGGCTTTTGCCACGGAACCAGTCGTGCTTGAAGGGATAGTCGCTGCGGCGGTTCAGGTCGCGCGCGGTGACGTCGTTGAACACCGTATAGCCCGCGATGTAGTCATAAGCCTCTTCCACGCTGACGTTGCGGCAGGTCTTGCCGATGATGACGCCCAGCTCCACTTCCCAGTCCAGCTTTTCCGTATCGGCAGGCATGACGACATCGGTATCGGTGGCGGTGATGCTGGTCTCGGCCTTCATGAAGCAGAACGGCGCGCTTTCTTCGCGCGGCGCCAGCTCGGTGCCCATCTCGCGGGCATGCTCGTAGAAGTTGGATGCCGCGCCGAAGATGCGGCCTGGCGTGTACGGCACATCGATGGTGTAGGACTGTGGCGCCAGCGCCGCCACGCGGCCGGCGCGCAGCAATTCCGGCAGCGCCTGCGCCATCTGGCTGAACAGCGGCGCGGCCGCATCCCAGTTCGCCAGCGCGGCGTTCAGGTCCGCCGCCACGCGCGGCTGCTTGCCCACCACGCCCAGCGCACCGGCTTCCACCAGCTGGCCTATGTCGTACAGGGCCTCATCCACCACCAGCGCCAGTTTCGCGCCCGCGCCGCCCTGCTTCAGTTCATATCTTGCGATTGCATGCCACATCGTCTCTCTCCTTGTTGTTGATAGGAATACGATAATCTCTATCCGTATACATATCAAGTTAAATGTGTGAAAATTTTCTTCACTTAAACCAGGGAGGATGAAAAATGGACTTGTCGATAAAGCCGCAGGTGCTCCTGCTGATCAGCATGGCGGCGCCGTTTGTGGAAGAAATACAGAGCCGCTGGCCCATGGCCGCGCTGCCGGATGCGGCCGCGCTGGAGCGGCTGGCGCGCAACAGCCCGGAGCAGCTCGCAGGCGTGCGCGTGGTGATCACCAACGGCAGCACGGGCCTGTCTGCGGCGCAGATGGATGCGCTGCCGGCGCTGCGGCTGGTATGCAGCTACGGCGCGGGCTACGAAAACATCAACCTGGCGGCAGCCGATGCGCGCGGCGTCGCGGTAACGCATGCGCCGGGCGTGAACAACGCCACGGTGGCGGACCACGCGCTGGCGCTGATGCTGGCCTGCGCGCGCGGCCTGCCGGCGCTGGACCGCGCCGTGAAGGCGGGCCACTGGCTGGCGCACCGCATGGCGCGGCCCGCCGTGCACGGCAAGCGGCTGGGCATAGTCGGCATGGGAAATATCGGCGCGCTGATCGCGCGGCGGGCGGCGGCGTTCGACATGGAGATAGCCTACACCACGCGCGGCGCCAGGCCGGAGCTGCCCTACCGGCACGTGCCGGACGTGCTGGAACTGGCGCGCGCCAGCGACTACCTGGTGCTGGCCTGCCCCGGCGGCGCGGCCACGCGGCACTTGGTGAATGCGGCAGTGCTGGAGGCGCTGGGGTCCAAGGGCTTCCTGGTCAATATCGCGCGCGGCAGCGTGGTGGACACGGCGGCGCTGATGCAGGCGCTGGAGCGGCGCACCATTGCAGGCGCGGCGCTGGACGTCATCGAAGACGAACCGGCGCTGCCGCCAGGTGCGGCGCTGCTGGACACGCTGATACTGACGCCGCATATCTCGGGCCGCTCGCCGGAGGCGCAGCTGGCGCAGCATGAAGTCCTGCTGGCCAATCTCGCCGCGCACTTCGCGGGCGGCCCTTTGCGGCACGCGCTGGCTTAACTGATACCGCTGCGGTCGGCCACCAGGTCCGGGTGGCGCAGCGCGGGGCCGGCGCTGCCGCTTGCGTCGGCGCCCACGTCCTTCACGGCGCCGCCCCAGCCATGGTCGGTCAGGTCGACGATGACGCCGTTCGGATCGCGGTATTTCACCTCGTAGAAAATGTTGCCTTTCACGGGCACTTCGCCCATGTAATAGGTGCCGCCGGCCGCTTCTGCGCTGGCGCGCGCGGCGCCGATTTCATCGACCCACATGCCGATATGATGCAGGCCGACGAAGTCCCGGCCGCGCTCCCCCGCCGCTTCGTCCGTCTTGTAGTTCAGCAGTGCGATCGACATCACGCCGTCGCTCAGGTAGACGCCGCGCGCAAGCGAGGAATCGGTTTCGCCGACCTTGCGGAAGCCGAATGCGTTGACGTAAAACTCGGCCGTTTTCCATGGATCGGGTACGGAAATGGCGATGTGGCGTAACTTGGTGCTCATGGATTCTCCAGTGTTGTGGTTGATCTGCTTTTCCATTCTAACCAGCCGAAATTTATATGTATACTTTTAAATACTTTTGTATTTATCCGTATACATACAGAAACAGACGGTCTATCATCGGCTCCACAACACAACCTGGAGACGAAAAATGAAGGCTTGGGCAATCGCGGCGATGGCCGCCGGCAGCGCCGCTTCCACGCAGGCGGCGGACAACGTAAGCATCTATGGCTTCCTGAAAGTGAACGTGGAAAGCGTGGCGGCCGGCGGTGCGCGGCAGCTGCGGGTATCGAACGACCTGTCTGTGCTGGGATTCCGGGGCACGGAAGATCTGGGCGGCGGCCTGCAAAGCTTCTACCAGATCGAGATGCCGGTGGCGGTGGATACCGGCGGCGGCGGCGACTTCACGCGCAACACGGCGGTGGGCCTGCGCGGCGGCTTCGGCCAGTTGCTGCTGGGGATATGGGAATCGCCCTACCGCTTTGTTTCCGTGTACGCGGTGGACCCGTTCACGGCGGGGATCTTCGCTTCCAACGCCATCATGGGCAACGGCTTCGCGACGGCGGCCAACGCTGTATCGCCGGCGTCCTTCGACCGCCGCCAGAAGAATCTGGTGCAGTACTCCACGCCGTCGTCGCAGGGCTGGAATGCGCGCCTCGCCGTCAGCGCGCGGGAGGAAAAGAGTGGCGGCAGCAATCCCGGCATGGAAGCGGGACTGGTGACATACGAGGACGAGAAGCTCTACCTGGCCTATGGCGTCGAGCGCCATCGCGACTACTTCGCCGCCGGCACGACAGACATAGGCCACAAGCTGGGCGCCGCCTACAGCATGGGCGGAACACGCTTGCGCGCCGCCTTCGAGCGCTTGCGCTACGAGCCGGCTCCGGGGCGCTACCTGAGCCGCAACGCCTGGCAACTGGCCGCCACGCATACCAGCGGCCCGCACATCTGGCGCGCTTCGCTGACACGCGCGTTGGATACCAGGGGCAATGCGGCCAGCGCCGTGGGCGGCGCCGGCAAGCCCGGCCCGGACACGGGCGCGGTGCAGTACACGGTGGGCTACGGCTATGCCTTATCGAAGCGCAGCGAACTGTGGGCCGCCTACACGCGCACGCGCAACGAAGCGCGCGCGGCCTACAACCTGTCAGCCAATCCGATACCTGGGCTGGCTGCGGGTCAGGACCCGTCCGGCGCGGGTATCGGCATCACCCACAAATTCTAGGCAGGATCAGAATTCCTCCCAGTCGCCGGTGGCGCCGTTTGCGACTGCGCGCCGCTTCTGGACCGGCCTCTCGGCTTTGGGCCTGGATGCCGCCGGTTTGACAGCCACGCCGGACAGCTTGCGCACCGGCGCGGGCGCTCTGGCGGCAGCAGCCGGACGGCTGGCATGGACGTGCACGCCATCAAGCTTGAAGACGCTGACCACGCGCGCCAGGCCCTGCGCCCGCTCGCTGAGCGAATCGGCGGCCGATGCGGCCTGCTCCACCAGCGCCACGTTCTGCTGCGTCAGGCCATCCATCTGCGTGATGGCGGAGTGGATCTGGTCCAGGCCGGCGGTCTGTTCCTGGCTGGCCTCGGTGATCTCGCTCATGATGTCGGTTACGCGCTGGATGCTGGTGACGATCTCCTGCATCGTGGCGCCGGCCTGGTCCACCAGCGGCAATAAACTACGGTGTTTGACATTGCGCAAAGCGGCGCAGGTGCGCAATGGCGCAATGGCGCAATGGCGCAATGGCGCAATGGCGATTATGTTGCTCAGCGCCTGCGCCGTTGCCGCCGGATTGCGGTGCCTACAATGCCCAGCCCCGCGACCAGCATGGCCCAGGTGCCCGGCTCGGGAACAGGAACGGCGTTGGCATAGACGTAAGTGCCGACGTTAAACCCACCCTTCGTCGGCTGACTGCCTGTGCGCACTTCAAAACGAATCGCGTCACTGCTGCTCTCGTCGCCGCCCGGATTGCCTGTTGAGATACTCCCGCCCAGGTTCCCCGCCCCATAGATGTGCGCCCCCATGAATGCCTCGGCGTAGCTGGCGTAGCCGTACTCGCCGTTCGTGCTGATGGCCAGGTCGGCGTTGAATACGGCCGCCGTGTAAGGCGTCAGTTCGAACTCCAGCACAAAGTGGTTGCTGTGCGCCGAGGTGTAGAAGCCGCGCACATCCAAGGTAATCTCGCTGCGGAAAGCATCGGGCGCGGCGGAACTGAAAGCGCTGCCAAACGGGTAATCGCGCTGCACCGCGCCATAGTCCGCCACTTGAGCGGTTTCCGGTCCATCGGGACCGAACACGCTGATGTAAGCGCCAATGGCCACGCCGTCCATCCGCATGGCCGGCGCGATGCCGTCCGTGGGGCTCAGGTCGATCAGCTGTATGCCGAATCCGCTCACACTGGCGCGCGCCGATACCGCGTGCACGGCGTTGGGTAACGCCATACCGGCCGCCACACAGAGCGCGCCTATCCATTTCAATGTGATCATCATGCCTCCTCAACGGTCAGTACGCTGTGCACCGGCTGGTACGGTGCCAGTTGCGTCAGCGGCGACGGGGTGAACGCCAAGTCCCGCAAGCCACTGGCCATGACGTCGTCACGGTATCCTCCAGTTCGTCGAGAAATGGGTGAAATCTGCATGATTAATTAAAACGCAAATTTATAAAATAAGCCATTTTTTTTCAATGGCGCGCGGCAAGCAGACGGCTTGTTGGCTGCCAGCTATAATGTCGGGCCAAGCAACATTGCCCACGAGCGCACATGACACTCTTGACCATCGTCGTCGCCACCGACGCCCAGCGCGGCATCGGCATCAACAACACGCTGCCGTGGAAGCTGCCGGAAGACATGGCGCATTTCAAGCGCCTGACCACGGGCCACCCCGTCATCATGGGCCGCAAGACCTACGAGTCGATCGGCCGGCCCCTGCCCAACCGCCGCAACATCGTCGTCACCCGCAGCGCCGAATGGCGCGCCGACGGCGTGGAGACGGCGCAGTCGCTGGAACAGGCGCGCGCGCTGGTACAGGACGCGGAGGAGGCCTTCATCATCGGCGGCGCCCAGATCTACGCCGAAGCGCTGGCCGCAGGCTTGGCGGACCAGGTGATCCAGACCGAAATCGGCCGGGCTTTCCAATGCGACGCCCATTTCCCGCCGCTGGGCGCAGAATGGCAGGAGCTGGAGCGCCAGCAGTACACCTCCGCCAACGGCCTGCCGTACGCCTTCGTCACCCTGCGGCGCCGGCCGCAGTAAGCCCTCATTCGTTATCTCAACAAAGCAGCAAAGGAACCATCAATGTCAGGACACGGTTTTCACGTCCACGGCCCGCACGACCACGCCGTGGAGCACGCCGCGCACAGCGCCGACAAATTCTCCGGCAATATCGCCGTCACCACGGCCATCCTGGCCACGGTAGGCGCGCTGTTCGGCTACCAGGGCGGCGCCACGCAGAACGAAGCGGCGCTGTACAAGAACAACGCCGCCATCGACAAGACCCAGGCCGCCAACAGCTGGAACTACTACCAGGCCAAGTCCAACAAGCAGAACCTGGCCGAGCTGGCCATGACGCTGCCGAACGTGGACCCGGAAAAATACAAGGCCGAAGTGGCGCGCTACCGCTCCGAGAAGGAAGACATCAAGAAGGACGCCGAGAAATGGGAAGCATCGTCGGCCGAATGGAACAAGAAATCCGACGCCGCGCTGCACCAGCACCACCAGTGGGCGCTGGCCACCACGGCCGAACAGATCGCCATTTCGCTGGCGGCGATCACCCTTCTGACGCACCGCCGCTGGCTGCTGTACACTGCGTACGCGGTGGCCGGCGCCGGGATCGCGCTGGGGCTGTTCGCGGCCCTGCACATCGATCCGATCGGCGCCCTGACGGGCAGCGGCGTAGCCGCTTTGCCCCATTAGAGCGCCACCAAGCACTGATATGAAAGACTATGCTGCCAGCAACGTAACTTTTTTCCCCGTTGGCGGCATTTTCTGCGAGAATCCCGTTCTTATTTTTTTTCGCCCAGCCCGCTCCGGCCATATTCGCCCGGGGCGGTTCTTCTTTTTGGAGACAAGTAATGAAATTTCGTTTCCCCATCGTCATCATTGACGAGGATTTCCGTTCCGAGAACACGTCTGGTTTAGGCATCCGCGCCCTGGCCGCGGCGATGGAAAAAGAAGGCATGGAAGTGCTGGGCGTAACCAGCTATGGCGACCTGTCCCAGTTCGCGCAGCAGCAATCGCGCGCCTCGGCCTTCGTGCTGTCCATCGACGACGAGGAATTCGGCGGCGGCACCGTGGAAGAAACCGACCACGCCCTGAAGTCGCTGCGCGCCTTCGTGGAAGAGATCCGCTACAAGAACTCGGACATTCCGATCTACCTGTACGGCGAAACCCGCACCTCGCGCCATATCCCGAACGATATCCTGCGCGAACTGCACGGCTTCATCCACATGTTCGAGGACACCCCGGAATTCGTGGCGCGCCACATCATCCGCGAAGCCAAGTCCTACCTGGACGGCCTGGCGCCGCCCTTCTTCCGCGCGCTGGTGCACTACGCCAACGACGGCTCCTACTCCTGGCACTGCCCCGGCCACTCCGGCGGCGTGGCTTTCCTGAAGTCGCCCATCGGCCAGATGTTCCACCAGTTCTTCGGCGAGAACATGCTGCGCGCCGACGTCTGCAACGCGGTGGAAGAACTGGGCCAGCTGCTGGACCACACCGGCCCCGTGGCCGCGTCCGAGCGCAATGCGGCGCGCATCTACAACGCCGACCACGCCTACTTCGTCACCAACGGCACGTCCACCTCGAACAAGATGGTGTGGCACTCGACCGTGGCGCCGGGCGACATCGTGGTGGTGGACCGCAACTGCCACAAATCGATCCTGCACTCCATCATCATGTGCGGCGCCATCCCCGTGTTCCTGATGCCGACCCGTAACCACCTCGGCATTATCGGCCCTATCCCGCTGGAAGAGTTCTCCATGGAGAGCATCCAGCGCAAGATCGACGCCAACCCGTTCGCGCGCGACGCCAAGAACAAGAAGCCGCGCATCCTGACCATCACCCAGTCGACCTACGACGGCGTGGTGTACAACGTCGAGACCCTGCGCGAAATGCTGGACGGTAAAATCGACACGCTGCACTTCGACGAAGCGTGGCTGCCGCACGCCACCTTCCACGATTTCTACAAGAATATGCACGCCATCGGCAAGGACCGTCCGCGCGCCAAGGAATCGATGATCTTCTCGACCCAGTCCACCCACAAGCTGCTGGCGGGCCTGTCGCAGGCCTCGCAGGTGCTGGTGCGCGAATCGGAGACGGTCAAGCTGGACCGGGACGCCTTCAACGAGGCCTACCTGATGCACACCTCCACCTCGCCGCAATACTCCATCATCGCCTCGTGCGACGTGGCGGCGGCCATGATGGAAGCGCCGGGCGGCACCGCGCTGGTGGAAGAATCCATCCTGGAAGCGCTGGACTTCCGCCGCGCCATGCGCAAGATCGACGAAGAGTGGGGCAAAGACTGGTGGTTCAAGGTCTGGGGTCCGAACGAGTTCGCCGAAGAAGGCATCGGCTCGCAGGCGGACTGGATCTTCACCGAGGAAAGCCAGGAATGGCACGGCTTCGGCAAGCTGGCGCCGGGCTTCAACATGCTGGACCCGATCAAGGCCACCATCGTCAACCCGGGCCTGTCGCTGGACGGCCAGTTCGGCGAAACCGGCATTCCGGCCTCCATCGTGACCAAGTACCTGGCAGAGCACGGCGTGATCGTGGAGAAGTGCGGCCTGTACTCCTTCTTCATCATGTTCACCATCGGCATCACCAAGGGCCGCTGGAACACGCTGCTGACCGCGCTGCAGCAGTTCAAGGACGACTACGACAAGAACATGCCGCTGTGGCGCATCCTGCCCGAGTTCTCGCAAGCGAACCCGCGCTACGAGCAGATGGGCCTGCGCGACCTGTGCCAGCAGATCCACGACTTCTACAAGGCCTACGACGTGGCGCGCCTGACCACGGAGATGTATCTGTCGGACATGATCCCGGCCATGAAGCCGTCGGACGCGTTCGCCAAGATGGCGCACCGCGAAATCGAGCGCGTGGCGATCGACGAGCTGGAAGGCCGCATCACCTCCATCCTGCTCACGCCGTATCCACCAGGCATTCCGCTGCTGATCCCTGGCGAGCGCTTCAACAAGACCATCGTGGACTATCTGCGCTTTGCACGCGACTTCAACGAGCGCTTCCCCGGCTTCGAGACCGACGTGCACGGCCTGGTCAAGCGCGAAGTGGATGGCAAGCGCGACTACTTCGTGGATTGCGTGAAGCAATAATCCTGCGTCCCGCCGCAGCGAAACGCCAGCCTCCGGGCTGGCGTTTTTTTTGCCCGTTGCTGTGCCTGCGCCGCGCACCTTTGCGGTGCATCAAGCGTAGCGGGCGCGTGCGGATCTATAGTGCTGCGTCACCCCTACACCTAAGGTCATGGAACGCCCGGACGCGCTCGCTGTATGGCTGCACCTGGTCGAACAGACCCGGCGGGAGGCTGGCCTGGCGATGGTGGATGAGCTTGCCAAGGCCGGCATCACCGCCAGCCTGGGCGACGCAAGCGCCGCCCCGCGCAACGCGCTGGGCGTGGTGCTGTTCGAGGCCTGGAGCGAGGGGCTGGCCGAGCTGCTGTCCGCGCTGTCGGCGCGCGCCACCCTGCTGGCCGTGTGCTGCGGCCCCGCCCTCAGCGCGGACGCCATGTGGGCCGCGCTGGCGGCGGGCGCGTCGGACCTGCTGCAGTGGCCCGCCGGTGGTGCGGCGGCCGACG
>NZ_WWCU01000046.1 GCF_009857595.1 Pseudoduganella aquatica
TGCGCTGCGCGGTTTGCCGGCGCCTGCCGCGCCTGCGGCTGGCTTGTTGCGGCCGTTGCCGCCGCCACCGCCGCCCTGGCGCGGGTTGCGGTGCTGGCCGGCGCCGCTGCGCAGCTGGATAGGCTGGGCGCGCGCGTTCGGGTCCGGCTCGAAGCCGGGTATCACTTCACGCGTCAGCGTCTGCTTGATCAGCTTTTCGATGTCTTTCAGCATGCCGTGCTCGTCCACGCACACCAGCGAGACCGCTTCGCCGGTGGCGCCGGCGCGGCCGGTGCGGCCGATGCGGTGCACATAGTCTTCCGGCACGTTGGGCAGGTCGTAGTTCACCACGTGCGGCAGCTGGTCGATGTCGATGCCGCGCGCGGCGATGTCGGTGGCCACCAGCACTTGCAGCGTGCCGTCCTTGAACTCGGCCAGCGCGCGGGTGCGCGCCGCCTGGCTCTTGTTGCCGTGGATGGCCATGGCGCCGATGCCGTCGCCGCCCAGCTGTTCCACCAGCTTGTTGGCGCCGTGCTTGGTGCGGGTGAACACCAGCACTTGCGTCCACTTGTGGGCGCGGATCAGGTGCGACAGCATGGGGTGCTTCTTGTCGCGGTCGACCGGGTGGATCTTCTGCGCGATCACTTCCACCGTGGAGTTGCGGCGCGCCACTTCGATGGTGGCCGGGCTGTCCAGCAGAGTGTCGGCCAGGGCCTTGATCTCGTCCGAGAAGGTGGCCGAGAACAGCAGGTTCTGGCGCTTCGGCGGCAGGGCGGCCAGCACTTTCTTGATGTCGCGGATGAAGCCCATGTCCAGCATGCGGTCGGCTTCGTCCAGGATCAGGATCTCGACCTTGCTCAGGTCTATGGTCTTTTGCATCATGTGGTCCAGCAGGCGGCCCGGGGTGGCGACCAGGATGTCGACGCCATGCTTGAGCTGCTTGATCTGCGGGTTGATGCTGACGCCGCCGAAAATCACGGCGGAGTTCAGATTGGTGTACTTGCCGTACACGCGCACGCTTTCCTCAACCTGGGCCGCCAGCTCGCGGGTCGGGGTCAGGATCAGCGCGCGGATGGGACGGGCGGCGGTGCGGTTGCCCAGCTTGGCGCCATTCGCGTCGGTGGACAGGCGGTGCAGGATGGGCAGGGTGAAACCGGCGGTTTTGCCGGTGCCGGTCTGTGCGCCGGCCAGCAGGTCGCCGCCGTTCAGTACAGCCGGAATCGCTTGGGTCTGGATGGGCGTCGGCGTGGTGTAACCGGTTTCGGCGACAGCGCGAACGATGGCGTCAGACAGGCCAAGAGTAGTAAATGACATAGTAACTTTGTGTGAGGATCGGCTCATCGCCTTGTGGGCGCCAGTCAGAGGCAATCTGTAATTTCTCGGGGTGGCGGCCGTGGACTGGTTGAGTTGCCGCACCGCCGAGTATAACAGCTAGTTGTCATTCAAGTTGCGTTGCGGAAATGAAAAAGGGGCCGCAGCCCCTTTTATTTTGTAACAAACTTTGTTGACTTGTGTCTATATCATGCAAACTCAGCAAGCAGGCCGACCATCTGGCCGAAGACCTTCGGGCTGCCGGCGATGATGTTGCCTTTGTGCAGGTAATCGGACTCGCCGTTGAACTCGGCGATAATGCCGCCCGCTTCCGCCACCAGCAGCGCGCCGGCGGCGATATCCCAAGGCTTCAAGCCTTTTTCGTAGAAGCCGTCCAGGCGGCCGCAGGCCACGTAGGCCAGGTCGAGCGCGGCCGAACCGGCGCGGCGCACGCCCTGGCTGCGTTCGGCCATGATGCCGTACATTTTCAGGTATTCGGTCAGCGCGCCCGGGTTGCCGGCCTGGTAGCCGGTGCCCAGCAGGGCTTTGGCGATGCGGTCCAGCTTGCCCACGCGGATGCGCTTGTCGTTCAGGAAGGCGCCGGAACCTTTTTCAGCGGTGAACAGGTCGTTGCGCACCGGGTCGTAGACCAGGGCCAGCGTGATCACGCCGCGGTGCTGCAGCGCCATGGAGATGGCGTATTGCGGGAAGCCGTGCATGAAGTTGGTGGTGCCGTCGAGCGGATCGATGATCCACACGTACTCGCTCTCGTCGTTCACATTGGCCGATGCGCCGGATTCTTCGGCCAGGAAACCGTGGTCGGGGTAGGCTTTGCTCAGCACCTCGATGATGGCCTGTTCAGCAGCGGTGTCGACATCGGTGACGAAGTCGTTGTGTTGCTTTTCATTAACAATGACGCGATCCAGGTCGAAACTGGCGCGGTTGATGACGGCGGCGCCGCGGCGGGCGGCTTTGATAGCCGTGTTGAGCATTGGGTGCATGTAAGCTTCCGATTTAAAAAACGCTGCTGCCCGCCGGGCGCATTGCATCCAGGCAGGTTGGCGTGTGAACAATTATGAGAAAGAGCGGTGCGGGAACGGGTTGGAATGGTTAGAATGCCACCGAAATCCACCTCAGACGCGCGTAATGGCGCTATTTTAAATGAAGCAGCCCGAAAACACAGCGACTCTTTTTCAACGCCTACGAATAATTTTGGTGGAAACTAGTCGTCCTGGCAACATTGGCTCGGTGGCGCGCGCCATGAAGACCATGGGTTTTGCCGAGCTGGTGCTGGTCACGCCGCGCTTCGAAGGCATGCTGGAGCACGAGGAGGCGGTGGCCTTTGCCAGCGGCGCGCAGGACATCCTGGCGTCGGCGCGCATCGTGGGCAGCATGGCCGAGGCGCTGGAGGGCATCAACTTCGCGGCGGCCGTGTCGGCCCGGCTGCGCGAATACTCGCCGCCGGTGCTGGCGCCGCGCCAGTTCGCCGAGCAGGCGGCGGCCGGCGCCGAGCTGAACGCGGCGCTAATCTTCGGCAACGAGCGCTTCGGGCTGCCGAACGAGATCGTGGAAAAGTGCAATGCGCTGATCAATATTCCGGCCAATCCGGATTATTCCTCGCTCAATCTGGCGCAGGCGGCGCAGGTGCTGGTGTATGAATGCCGCATGGCCGCGCTGGCGGCCCAGGGGGCCTCGAAGGCGCCGGTGGCCGCCGAGGCGCCCGCCATCGGCTTCCAGGGCGAGGCGGCCAGCCTGGCGCAGATCGACGGCATGTACGCCCATCTCGAGGAGGCGCTGGTGGCGATCGGCTTCCTGGACGCGAACAATCCGCGCAAGCTGATGCCGCGCCTGAAACGCATGTTTTCCCGCGCCCAGCTGGAGACCGAGGAAGTCAACATCCTGCGCGGCATTGCGCGCAAGATCATGGACGCGAAGTCCAAAAGCTAGTCCAGCTCGAACGGCGCCGCATGGCCGGCGTAGATCCGGTCCATGATGGCCTGTTCGCGCCCCACCACGGCGGCCACGAAGGCGCGCGCCTGCTTCATGCGCTTGAAGGACGAAAATCCCCGCTCCAGGAATTGCTGCAGGCTGCCCAGTCCGGCCAGCTTGGCCGGGCCGCGCATGAGCATCAGCGTGGTGCTCAGCATGGGCACGCGCACCAGCTGGCTGAGCGACTCCCCCAGCGCCTGCACCAGCTCCAGCTGGCGCGCGCGGTCGTCCGGGGCGAGGGCGCCGCGGTAGGCCTGGATGTAGTCGTCCTCCGTGAATTGCGGGCCTAGCAGGCGGGCCATGGCCGTGTCCAGGCGCTCGGCCAGCGCGTCCAGGCGCATCGCTTCGGTGATGGTTTGCAGGGCGTCTGCCGGCAGCACGCGCTGCATGGTGGGGGCGATGCGCTCGAGGTCGGTGTCGCGCTGGCTCAGGTCGTGGGTGCCGTATAGTTCTTCGAGGAAAAACAGCGCCGCGTCGCGGGTGTCCGGCGCGGCCAGCAGGTCGGCGTGGGTGCGCGCCAGGCGGGCGGCCTGGAAGGTTTTCAGCGCCAGGCGGGCCGACGCCAGCGCCGGATCGCGCCCGGCGGCCTGGCGTTCCAGCCGGGCGGCGCGCAGCTGCTGTTCCAGCGGACTTGGGTTGGCTTGTGTCTTCATGCATGCGTTTTTACCAGAAGCAAATAGATGCGTGGCTCTATTTTTGCACGCGGGGCGGGCGGGGGCTTTGGCGTACACTGGGTTTGGCGGTGCATTGGATTCGGCGGGTTACGCTTCGCTAACCCGCCCTACGCCGCGCACGCCGCCCTACGAAAATATTCAGGATATAAATAGAGACATGCTGAAACGCAGAACCTTTTTGAAGACCGGCGTGCTGGGCGCGCTGGCGCTGGCGGCCGGGGGCGCGCTGTACCGCTCGGTGCAGGGCGCCGCGCCGCTGCAGCGCTACGTGCTGGACGGCGAGGCGCGCGCCGTGCTGGTGGCGATTATTCCGGCCATTGTCGGCCCCATGCTGCCGCCGGCGGGCGCGGCGCGCGACGCCGCCGTTTCCCGCACCACGGACGGGATTCAGCAGGCGGTTGCCAGCTTGCCGCTGAGTACGCAAAAGGAAGTGCAGGACCTGTTCGGCCTGCTGGCGCTGGCGCCCGCGCGGCGCTTGCTGGCGGGCGTGCCGGCCTGGCGCGACACCACGCCCGAGCAGGCCGCCGCCTTCCTGCAGGACTGGCGCCTGCACCGGCTGGAGATGCTGCAAACGGCTTACCACGCGCTGCATGACCTGGTGCTGGGCGCCTGGTATGCCGACCCGGCCAGCTGGGCCGGCGCCGGCTATCCCGGCCCCATCAAGGAGCTGAGCTGATGAGCGCAACGCATAACATCATCCCCGACCCTATCCGCGCCGGCCTGGCGGCGGGCTGGGATGTGGTGGACTGCTCCGCCCTGGAGCGCGACCGCGGCTTCGACGCCGACGTGGTGGTGATAGGCAGCGGCGCGGGCGGCGGCGTGACGGCCGAGCTGCTGGCGATGGCGGGCCTGAAGGTGCTGATCCTGGAGGAGGGCGCGCTGAAGTCGTCCAGCGATTTCAAGATGCGCGAGGCGGACGCCTATCCCACGCTGTACCAGGAGGCCGGCGCGCGCAAGACGCGCGACAAGGGCGTCAACATTCTGCAGGGCCGCACGGTGGGCGGTTCCACCACCGTGAACTGGACCTCCAGCTTCCGCACGCCGCCGTCCACGCTGGGGTACTGGCAGCGCAATTTCGGCCTGACGGACTACTCGCCGGAAGCGATGGCGCCCTGGTTCGCCATGATGGAGCAGCGCCTGCACGTCACGCCCTGGGAGGTGCCGCCCAACGAGAACAACGACTTGCTGCGGCGCGGCGCGGCCAGGCTGGGCATACCCACGGCGGCCATCCGGCGCAATGTGAACGGCTGCTGGAACCTGGGCTATTGCGGCATGGGCTGTCCCACCAACGCCAAGCAGTCCATGCTGGTGACCACCATTCCGTCCGCGCTGGAGAAGGGCGCCACCTTGCTGACGCGGGTGCGCGCCGAGCAGCTGGTGTTCCGCAACGGCCAGGTGGACCATTTGCTGGCCACGCCGCTGTCGGCCAGCGGGCAGGCGCCCACCGGCAAGCGGGTGATGGTAAAGGCGCGCCATTATGTGGTGGCGGGCGGCGCCATCAACACGCCGGCCCTGCTGCTGCGCTCGGGAGCGCCCGATCCGCACGGCTTGCTGGGCAAGCGCACCTTTTTGCATCCCACCGTGATTTCGGCCGGCCTGTTCGAGCAGCGCGTGGACGGCTACGCGGGTGCGCCGCAGTCGATTTATTCGGACCACTTCCTGGAAACCCAGGCCATCGACGGCGCCGTCGGCTACAAGCTGGAAGCGCCGCCGCTGCATCCGCTGCTGCTGTCGACCACCATGGCCGGCTTTGGCGAGCAGCACGCGGCCATGATGCGCCAGTTCCCGCACGCGCAAGGCCTGCTGGCGCTGCTGCGCGACGGTTTCCATGCCGAAGCGCCGGGCGGCACCGTGGCGCTGAACCGGCATGGCGAGCCGGTGCTGGACTACCGCATCACGCCGTTCATGTGGGACGGCGCGCGGCGCGCCTTGCTGTCCATGGCCGAGATCCAGTTCGCCGCCGGGGCGCGCAGCGTGCTGCCGGTGCACGAGCTGGCGCAGAGCTACACCAGCTGGAGCCAGGCGCGCGAGGCCATCAACGCGCTGCCGTTCAAGAATTTGCTGATGCGGGTGGTGTCGGCGCACGTGATGGGCGGCTGCGGCATGGCGGCCGATGCGCGCCACGGCGTGGTGGACGGCAAGGGGCGCTATCACGGCGTGGGCAATCTGTCCGTGCATGACGGCTCGCTGTTCCCCACGTCGATCGGGGCCAATCCGCAGTTGTCGATCTATGGCATCACCGCCCGCCTGGCCAGCGGCCTGGCCGAACAGCTGACCGGCAAGCCTGCGCCTAAGTATGCAGCGGGCGCCGCCGTGCCGCTGGTGCGGGCTGCCTGAGGCTGCCATGCTGCGCCGCCTGCTCTTCGCCATCCTGCTGCTGCAGCTGTGCTTTGGCCTGGCGGTGGCCGGCCTGGCGGTGTTCGCGGGTGTGCTGCTGGGCTGGTCCGGTCCGGGCTGGCCGGCCGCGCTGCTGCTGGGCCTGGCCAGCGTGGTGCTGGTCCGACTAGTGATTTCTAGTAACAATTTCCGCATGGCGCGCCGCGCCGGCGGGCCGGTTCCGGCGCCGCACGCGCTGTCGCCGGCCGCTTCGCTGCGCATGTTTTGCCGCGAATTTTCCTCCTCCATGAAGCTGTCCTCGTGGACGGTGTTGCGTCCGCGCAGCACCTTTCATCTTGCTGCCGGCAATGCCGAACTGCCGGTGCTGCTGGTGCACGGCTATGCCTGCAACGGCGCCTATTGGGGCCGGCTGGCCGCGCTGCTGCGCCAGGCCGGGCGCAGCTACCTGGCGGTGGACCTGGAGCCGCTGGGCGCGGGCATAGACGACTACGCGCCGCAAATAGAAGCGGCGCTGCAGCGGCTGTGCGCCGCCACGGGCCAGCCGCAGGCCGTCGTGGTGGGCCACAGCATGGGCGGCCTGGTGGCGCGCGCGCATCTGCGCGCTTTCGGCAGTGCGCGCGTGGCCCGCGTGATCACCGTGGGCACGCCGCACCACGGCACCGCGCTGGCCGGATTCGGTCCCGGCCTGAATGCGCGCCAGATGCGCCGCGGTTCGCCTTGGCTGGCGCAGCTGGCCGCGTCCGAAGCGCCTTCGCTGCGCGCGCTGATCGTTTCAGTGTGGTCGCATCACGACAACATCGTGGCGCCGCAGAATTCCGGCCATTTGCCGGGCGCCCGCAATGTGGAACTGGGCGGCATAGGCCACGTTGAACTCGGCTACCACCCCCAGGTACTGCGTTTTGTTCTGGACGAAATCACCCAAATTTCACCAAATTTTGCAGTTTCAGAAACAAAATAGACAGCCCGCCAGTCCTTAGGTAGACTGCATTGGATAGAGGCAATCCATAGCGTGCTCATCTTGCCCTGGCTGTCCGGGTGCTTGTGACTATTGGTGAGATTCCGCGCGCCCGGTTGCTGTATGGTTATGCATGCATGCCCAGCACAAGGCAAGACGATGCCAACTGACTTCGCTAAGCTGATTCTGGAGGAGTTGCCCGACGCGGTTATCGTAACCAGGGAGGGCGGGGAGATAGTATGCTGGACGCGCCGCGCGCAAGCGATGTTCGGTTACACGCAGCAGGACGCGCTGGGCCGCCGGCTGTATCAGTTGCTGCTGCCGGCCGGGCAGGACGACGATGGCCTGGCCATCGAGCAGCACATCACGCAGCATGGCCACGCGCGCTACGAGGCGCTGTGGCAGCATCAGAACGGCACGCCGCTGCCAGTCGATTGCGCGGCCCAGATCATCAACGCCGACGGCTGTACCCTGATACTGAGCACCGTCCGCGACCGCCACGACCGCCAGCGCCTCGACCTCGCGCTGGCCGCAAAGAATGCAGAACTGGACCATGCCCGGCGCGTCACGGATACCTTCCTGGCGAGCATGTCGCATGAGCTGCGCACGCCGCTCAACGCCATTATCGGCTTTGCCGGCACGCTGCTGATGAAGCTGCCCGGCCCGGTGACGCAGGAACAGGACCGCCAGTTGCGCACCATCCAGGCCAGTGCGCGCCAGTTGCTGGCCTTGATAAACGATTTGCTTGACCTGAGCAAGATCGCTTCGGGTAAAGTGGAGTTGACGCTGGAGCAGCTGGAGTGCCACGCGCTGATCGCGGAGCTACTTCCAGTATTCCAGCCGCAAGCGCACCAGAAGGGATTGCAGTTCGATTTCAACGCACCGAAGGACGCGCTGCATGTATGCTGCGACCGGCGGGCCATGCAGCAGATCGTGAGCCGGCTGGTGAACAACGCCATCAAGTTCACCGACAGCGGCGCGGTGCACATCGAGCTTGGTATGGCCGACGTGGACGGACGGGCTTGCGCCACCGTCAGCGTCAGCGATACCGGCGCCGGCCTGGCCCCGGACCACCAGCGCATGCTGGCGCAGGCGTTCAGCCGGCTTGGCGGCGGGGGGCAGTTCGAGGGCACGGGCCTGGGATTGCAGTTGAGCTTGCAGCTGGCGCAGCTACTGAATGGGCGGATCAGTGTGGCCAGCCACCTGGGGCAGGGCAGCGTGTTTACGCTGGCCGTGCCGCTGGCGGCGGCCCAGTCTGCCGTAAGAATGACTTAACCGGGAGTGCAAACGTGTCCGCACGCATCCTTATCATAGAAGACAATCCGACCAATATGGAGCTGATGGTGTATCTGCTCAACGCCTTCGGCTACACGCCGCTGATTGCGCATGACGGCGAGGAGGGCGTGGCCACCGCGCGGCGCGAGCTGCCCGATCTGATCATCTGCGACGTGCACCTGCCCAAGCTGGACGGCTACGGCGTGGTGGCCCAGCTCAAGCAGGATCCTGCGCTGCGGCCCATTCCGGCGCTGGCCGTGACCGCGCTGGCCATGGTGGGCGACCGCGAGCGCCTGCTGGCGGCCGGCTTCGACGGCTATATCGGCAAGCCCATCGAGCCGGACACCTTCGTGGCGCAAATCGAGTCTTTCTTGCCGGGGGAGATGTCGCCCCCGGTTAAAAACGACATCGCCACCATCCTCATCGTGGACGACCACGTGCTCAACCGCGAGTTCCTGATGACGCTGCTGGGCTACGGCGGCCACCGCCTGCTGGAGGCCTCCAACGGCGCCGAGGGCCTGAAGATGGTCAGCGCCGAACGGCCCGACCTGGTCATCTCCGACATCCTGATGCCGAATATGGACGGCTACGAGTTCGTCACCCGCATGCACAGCAATCCGGACACGGCGCATGTGCCCATCATCTTCTACACCGCCACCTACCGCGAGCGCGAGGCGATGGCGGTGGCCGAGGCCTGCGGCGTGCGCTGGGTGCTGCCCAAGCCGTCCGACCCGGACGTGATATTGCGCACCGTGCGCGAGGCGCTGGGCGTGCTGCCGGACGGCGAGGACGACGTGCCGCAGTTCTCGCCCGAGCCGCCCAGCGGCGGGCGCTATCTCGGCATCGACAACAAGGTGGCCGAGTATCTGGGCGAGCTGGAGTCGAGCAGCGCGCTGCTGTCGCAGATCGCCAGCAACGGCGAGTCGCCGCACGCCAGCGCCGAGCCGCTGACGTCGATGACCGAGCGCCTGTCGCGCTCCCTGTCCAGCCTGCAGGCGGTGAGCCTGCGCCTGACCGCGCTGATCGAGCTGGGCATAGAGCTGGGGGCCGAGCGCGACCCGCAGGCGCTGATCGAAGTGGGCTGCCGCGTGGCGCAGAATATCTGCGTATCGAAGTACGCCTGCATCGGCGTGCTGGAAGCGGGCGCGCAGGAGCTGAGCCATTTCGCCGCCTGCGGCGTGGGCCAGCAGGCGCGCCTGATCGCCTCCACGCCGCGCGCCGGCGTGCTGGGCGGGCTGCTGGAGCAGCGCCAGCCGGTGCGCATCGACGCGCTGGCCGGCGACCCGGCCGCCATCGGCCTGCCGCCCAGCCATCCGCCGGTGCACTCCTTCCTCGGCGTGCCGATCGCCTCGCGCGAACGCATCCACGGCTGGCTCTACCTGGTGGACAAGCTGGGCGCGGACAGCTTCAGCGAAGTGGACGAGCGCGTGGCCGCCACGGTGGCGGCGCAGATTTCGGTGGCTTATGAAAACCTGCTGCTGTACGACCAGATCCGGCGCCACCACGCCCAGCTGCAGCTGGACATGAACGCCCGCATCCGCCTGGACGAGGACCTGCGCCGCTTCCGCCTGGCCATGGACGCCACCGCCGACGCCATCTTCCTGGTGGACCGCGCCGGCATGTGCTTTGTGGACGTGAACGCGACCGCCTGCCGCATGCTGGGCTATTTGCGCGAGGACTTCCTCAAGGTAGGTCCGAACAAGTCGGTGGACGGCGACCTGCGCCGCCTGGAGGACTTGTACGACAAGCTGCTGGCCGGCGACCAGAGCGGCGCCATGGCCGAGCTGCTGCTGCAGCGCAAGGACGGCTCGCCGCTGTCGGTGGAAGTGCAGCGCCGCACGCTGCGCTCGGGCCAGAGCTGGATCCTGGTGGCGGTGGCGCGCGACATCACCGAGCGCAAGGAAGCCGAGCAGCGCCTGCTCAAGCTGGCCCACTTCGACACCCTGACCGGCCTGCCCAACCGCAGCCAGTTCTACGACTCGCTGACGCACTCGCTGCACCAGGCGGCCGAGCACAAATGGGCGCTGGCGGTGCTGTTCCTGGACATGGACCGCTTCAAGAACATCAACGACACGCTGGGCCACACCATAGGCGACGAGCTGCTGCGCCAGTTCTCCAGCCGCCTGGTCGACTGCCTGCGCGTGCGCGACACCATAGGCCGTTTCGGCGGCGACGAATTCGCCGCCATCCTGATGCTGCCCGAGGGGGCGCAGAACGCCATCGCCGTGGTCGACAAGATCCGCGAATCGATGCGCAAGCCCTTCGACCTGAAGGGCCACGAGGTGACGGTGACGGCCAGCATCGGCATCTCCGTCTTCCCCGACGACGGCGCCGACGCCGATACGCTGATACAGTACGCCGACACCGCCATGTACCGCGCCAAGGCGGCCGGGCGCGACGCCTTCCGCTTCTTCACGGCGGAGATGAACGCGCAGTCGCTGGCGCGGCTGGACCTGGAGAACGCGCTGCGGCGCGCCATCGACAACGACGAGTTCGTGCTGTACTACCAGCCCAAGATCGATATCGGCAGCGGCCGCGTGAGCGGCGCCGAGGCGCTGATACGCTGGAAGCGGCCCGGCCACGGCATGGTGTCGCCGGCGCTGTTCATCCCCATCCTGGAGGAGACCGGGCTGATTGTGCGGGTGGGCACCTGGGTGCTGAACGAGGCCTGCCGCAAGATCGCCGAATGGGGCAGGACCCGCATCGGCGCGGTGCACCTGTCGGTCAACGTGTCCGGCATCCAGTTCTTCGTGGGCGGGCTGGAGGAGGAGGTCATGCGCGCCATCAAGCAGCACGATATCGCGCCCGAACTGCTGGAGCTGGAGCTGACGGAAAGTTCGCTGATGTCGAACGCCGAGGAAACCATCACGGTGCTGCAGAACCTGAAGAAGCTCGGCATCCAGATTTCCATCGACGATTTCGGCACCGGCTATTCCTCGCTGGCCTACCTGAAGCGCTTCCCGATCGACAAGCTGAAAATCGATATCGCCTTCGTGCGCGAAGTGACCAGCAATCCGGACGACGCGGCCATAGTGCTGGCCATTATCAACATGGCGCACAGCCTGAAGCTGCAGGTGATCGCCGAGGGCGTGGAGCGCGACGCGCAGCTGGCCTATCTGCGCCGCCACAATTGCGACGAGATGCAGGGCTATTACTTCAGCCGCCCGCTGCCGGAGGACGAGTTCGAGGCCATGATGAGGGAAGGCAAATACCTGCAGGCGCCGGTGGACGAGGTCCAGGCCGACCAGCAGACCTTGCTGATCGTCGACGACGACGCCTTCATGCTCGACGTGCTGAGCGACTTCCTGGCCCAGGACGGCTACCGCATCCTCACCGCGCAGACGGCGGCCGAGGGCTTCGACGTGCTGGCGCGGCACAAGGTGCAGGTGATCCTGTGCGACCAGTGCATGCCTTTGATGAGCGGCACCGAGTTCATGGAGCGGGTGAAAAACCTGGCGCCGGACACCTTCCGCATCATGCTGTCGGCCTATGCGGACCTCACGCCCATCATGGCCGCCATCAATCACGGCGCCATCGACCGCTTCTACACCAAGCCGTGGAAAGGCGCGGTGCTGCGCGAGAACATCAAGGAAGGCTTCCGCCTGCACAGCCAGGTGCACGGCGGGCCTTCGCAAGCGGCGGCGTAAGCCGGTGTGCGCGCAGCGCCTTTCGCGCAGGACGGCGCTGCGGGCGCTGCCGCTGGTACTGTGCCTGGTGCTGCTGGCCGCCGGCGCGGCCAGGGCGCAGGAAGCGCCGCTGCGCATCTACGGCATGGAGAGCAAGCCGGTCAGCTTCATGGGCGCGTCCGGCCCCTCCGGTATCGTGGTGGAGGTCGCGCAGCACATCCAGCAGCGGCTGGGACGCCGCGATCCGATAGAAATCGTACCCTGGGCGCGCGCCAACACGGTGGCCATGAACCAGCCCAATGTCCTGCTGCTGTCCATCATCCGCACGCCGGAGCGCGAACGGCGCCTTACTTTTGTCGGCCCGATTTTTGTCGGCTATATCTCGGTCTTCACCCGCAAGGGCGAGGCGGCCAGGATAGCCGCCATGGGCGACGGCATCTACCAGCTGCGCGGCGGCGCCCGGCGCGGCAGCGTGTTTGTGGAGCGCGCGCGCGGCATGGGCTACACCGTGACCGATGAACCCGTGAGTTCGGAGCTGGCCGCGCGCATGCTGATGAGCCGCCGTTTCGACCTGTGGTTCGACGGCGAGGAAATCATCGGCCATGCGCTGGAACAGGCGGGCTACACGCGGGCCGACGTGGAACTGGTTCGCCAGCTCAGCATGGACGATGTGAATTTCGCCTTTTCCGCCGGCACCGCGCCCGCCACCGTGCAGGCCTGGGACGCTGCGTTGCGCGAGATGAAGCGCGACGGCAGCTTCCAGAAGATCCACCGCAAATGGCTGCCGCACTATCCGCTGCCGGCCGACGCCCGGGGCGGCGAACTCAAACATCCCTGAACGGAAAGAGTAATATTGCGGCTAGGGCGATCACTCTACTGGCGGGAATATGCATGCATCGGGAAGACTATCGCGGTTACTGATTATGCTGGCGCTGACGGCCGGCGCGGCCCGCGCTGCGGACCACGAACCCGCGCTGGTCATCTACGGCATGGAGAGCAAACCTATCTGCTTTACCGAGAACGGCAAGCCGGCCGGCTTTGCCGTTGAACTTGCCCAGCAGGTGACATACCGTTTGAACCGGCACGACGACATCAAGGTGGTGCCCTGGGCACGCGCCAGCGCCATGGCGCTGGCGGCCCCGAATGTGATGGCGCTGACCATGGTGCGCACGCCCGAGCGCGAGCTCACGATGCGCTTTGTCGGCCCCATTTTCAATTCCTATATCGCCATTTTCGCCAGCAAGTCCCAGGCGCCGCAACTGCGCGCGCAGGGCAGGGGGGCCTGGCTGGCGCTGCGCGGCGCCGCCCGGCGCGGCAGCGCTTTTATCGCCATCGCGCAGCGTCATGGCTACCGCATCACGGACGAGACCAACGGCTCCGAATCGGCAGCGCGCATGCTGGTGCAGGGAAGGTTCGACCTGTGGTTCGAGGGAGAGGAAATCGCCATGGAGGCCGCCCGGGCGGCGGGCCTGCGCGATGGCGAGGTGGAACTGCTGCAGCGCCTGGAAACGCAGGAAGTGAATTTTGCCTTTTCCAGGGCCACGCCGGTGGCCACGGTGCAGGCCTGGGAGGCCGCGCTGCGCGACATGAAGCGCGACGGCACCTTCCAGAAGCTGCACCGCAAGTGGCTGCCCGGCTACCCGCTGCCGGGCGAGGCCAAGGCCGGCGTGCCGGCCAAGGCGGGCCACTAGCTTAGAAGTGCACGCCCCGCAGAAGCTGCTGCATGGCGATCTGCTCGGACGACATCTGCGGCGCCTTCTTGCCTTCGCCTTTGGCCGCGTCCGAATCCGGGAACATGCGGAAGCTGGTGTTCAGCACGATCTGCGCCACGCGCGGCATGATGGCGTGCAGCACCTGGCCGAAGATGCCCACGCGGGTGGCGATGCGCACCGGCTTGTACACGATGGCGTTGGCGACCAGGTCGGCCGCTTCCTCCGGCGACAGGGTCGGCACGTTCTGGTAGATCTTGGTCGGCGCAATCATCGGCGTGCGCACCAGCGGCATATTGATGGTGGTGAACTTGATGCCCAGATCCTGCAGCTCCGACGAGGCGCAGCGCGTCCACGCGTCCAGCGCCGCTTTCGAGGCCACATAGGCCGAGAAGCGCGGCGCATTGGTCAGCACGCCGATGGACGAGATGTTGATGACGTGGCCGCGCTTCTTGGCCGTCATCGACGGCAGCAGCGCCATGGTCAGGCGCAGCGCGCCGAAGTAGTTCAGCTGCATGGTGCGCTCGAAGTCGTGGAAGCGGTCGTAGCTCGCTTCGATCGCGCGGCGGATGGAGCGGCCGGCGTTATTCACCAGCACGTCCACGCCGCCGTGGTTGGCGATCAGCACCTGGGCGAAGCGGTCGCAATCGGCCATGTCCGACAGGTCGGCAGGGTAGGTGATCAGCTCGAAGCCGCGCGCTTCCACTTCCTTCTTCGCTTCCAGCAGCTTGTCCTCGTCGCGGCCGCAGATGATGGTGATGGCGCCCGCTTCGGCCAGCTTGTGCGCCGCCGCCAGGCCGATGCCGGACGAGCCGCCCGTCACCAGCACCACCTTGCCGGCCACCTGGCCGCGCAGCGTGTGGTCGATGAACAGGTCCGGATCCAGGTTGCGCTCCCAGTAGTCCCACACCGGCGCGGCGTATTTTTCCAGCGGCGGGCAGGCGATGCCGGTGCCCTTCAGCGCTTGCGCGGTGTCGCGGTTGTCGAAGCGGGTAGGGTAGTTCACGAAGGTCATCAGGTCCGGGGGCAGGCCCAGGTCCTTCATCACGGCGTCGCGCACGCGGCGCACCGGCGACAGCGCGAACACGCCTTTCTTGATCGACTTCGGAATGAATCCGAACAGCGCGGCGTTGATGCGGATGCTCATCGTCGGCGCGTGCGCGGCGCGGCAGAAGGTGTTCAGCACTTCGCCCACGCGCATAGGCTCGGGGTCGGTCAGGTGGAAGGCACGGCCGTCCAGCTTGGGCAGGTGGGAAATGTGGTCCATGGCGTTGACCACGTAGTCCACCGGCACGATGTTGATGCGGCCGCCTTCGATGCCGATGGTGGGCATCCACGGCGGCAGCAGCTGGCGGATGCGCTGTATCAGCTTGAAGAAGTAATAGGGGCCGTCGATCTTGTCCATTTCGCCGGTCTTGGAATCGCCCACCACCAGGCCGGGGCGGTACACCCGCCACGCGCCCTTGGTTTCATTGCGGACGATTTTCTCGGATTCGTGTTTGGTGGCGAAATAGGGATGGTCGAGATTCTCTGCTTCGTCGAACATGTCTTCGCGGAAGATACCTTCGAACATGCCGGCGGCGGCAATCGAGCTCACATGGTGCAGCGTGCCGGCCTGGATGGCGTTGGCGAAATCGACGGTATTGCGCGTGCCTTCCACATTCACCGCGATCTGTTCCCCGGCGTCCGCCAGCATGTCGTAGACGGCGGCCAGGTGATAGAAATGGTCGATGGTTTTGGCTAGCTTCTTGATATCGTCCTTGGAGACGCCGAGCTTGGCGCTGCGCAGGTCGCCGAATACCGGAATGGCGCGGGCTTTGGTGGTGCCCCAATATTCATACAGGCCGGCCAGCTTGTCGCGGCTGCTTTCGCGCATCAGGAAATAGACGACGCTGCCTTTGCGCGCCAGCAGTTTTTTCACGAGGCGCTTGCCGATAAAACCGGTGGCTCCGGTAACAAAATATTGCATCAAGTCTCTCCTTTATTCTTAGGTATTTGCTGCGGACAATCATTACAGGATGGGCAACAAATGGCAAGCGCTGTTGCATAGTTGATTAGAACCGGCGCTCTACCCCATTAGAAGCCCATCTCTAGAAATGGGGCCTAGAATGATTTCATCAAAAGTAACGATCCAACCCAACGAAGTCCCACTGGAGCCCACTATGGTAAAGAAATTGAAATCCCTGGCGAACGCCGACGACAAGCAATTGGCCAGCGCAGTGCGCAATTCGGCCCAGCAAATCTGGCAAGCCGGCCTGGGCGCTTTTGCCAAGGCACAGGAAGAAGGCGGCCGCGTGTTCGCCAAGCTGGTCAAAGAAGGCAATGCGCTGCAGCAGCGCACCCGCGACCTGGCGGAAGACAAAGTATCGGAAGTGCGTGAAACGGTGTCCGGCGTGGGCAAGCAAGCCGCCGGTTCGTGGGACAAGCTGGAGCAGGTGTTCGAAGACCGCGTGTCGCGCGCCCTGGGCACCATCGGCGTGCCGACCCAGAAGGACGTGCAGGAACTGAACGCCCGCGTTGAGGCGCTGACCAAGGCCGTGGAAGCACTGACCGGCAAGAAGCTGGCCCCGGCCAAGGCCGCGCCGAAAGCCGCTGCAAAAACCGCCGCTAAACCAGCAACCAAGCCAGCAGCCAAGCCAGCCGCCAAGGCCGCGCCGAAAGCCGCCAAGCCAGCCGCTAAAGCCGCCAAGCCTGCAGCAAAAACCGCTGCCAAGCCAGCCGCCAAGGCCGCCAAAGCCGCAGCCAAGCCTGCTGCCAAAGCCGCCAAGCCGGCAGTGAAGGCCGCTCCAAAAGCCAAGGCTGCCCCCAAGGCCCCGGCGATTGCCTTCCCAACCGCTGAATCGGTAAGCGCCGCCAATAAAGCCGCTTAAGCAAGCCGGCTGTAACAGTTCCCTCGGTCCTCCTCCCCCGGTCCGTTCGCGGACCGGGTCCGAGGGAAAGCTGCAATGAAAGTCTATGCCTAGAAAACCCGCTGCCGCGCCTGCCGTGGCACCCAAGGTCGGCCTGGCCCTGGCCGGCGGCGGACCGCTGGCCGTCGTCTACGAGATAGGCGCCCTGGCCGCGCTGGCCGAAGCCATTGAAGGCCTGGACCTGAACGACGCCGAAATCTACGTCGGCGTCAGCGCCGGCGCCATCATCAGCGCCGCCCTGGCCAACGGCTACACCCCGCACCAGATGTGCCGCCTGTTCGTCGAGAGCGATGTGGACGATCCGCACGCCCCGGCCGGCGCCATGCTGTTCAAACCCGAAACCCTGCTGCGTCCCGCCCTGCGCGAGTTCGGCCGCCGCGCGCGCATGCTGCCCGGCCTGCTGGCCGGCGGCGCGCTGCACTATGCGCGCCAGCGCGGCAGCCTGGCATCGTCCTTCGAGCGCCTGACCGAAGCGCTGCCGGCCGGCTTCCTGTCCGGTGACGCCATAGGCAATTTCCTGAAGGCCGCCTTCGCCGCCCAGGGCCGCAGCAACGACTTCCGCCAGTTGCCGCGCAAGCTGCGCATCGTCGCCACCGACCTCGATACCGGCAAAGCCGTTTGCTTTGGCGAGCCCGGCTGGGACGACACGCCGATCTCGGTCGCCGTGCAAGCCAGCTCCGCCGTGCCCGGCTTGTTCCCGCCGGTGGAAATCGGCGGCCACCATTTTGTCGACGGCGCGCTGCGCAAGACCATGCACGGCTCCATCGCGCTCGAGCACGGTGTGGACCTGCTGTTGTGCGTGAATCCCATCGTGCCCTACAACGCCCGCTTCAGGCAGGGCGCGCGCAAGCTCACCAACGGCGGGCTGATCGACGTGCTGTCGCAGACCGTGCGTTCCATCCTGCACTCGCGCCTGGAGACCGGGCTGGCCAGTTACCAGGTCAGCCATCCGGACGTGGACATCCTGCTGTTCCAGCCCAGCGAGGACGATGCCGAGCTGTTCTTTACCAATATGTTCAGCTATAACAACCGCCGCCGCACCTGCGAGCAGGCCTACCAGAACACGCGGCTGATGCTGTGGCAGCAGCGCCACGAGCTGGGCCCCAAACTGGCGCGGCACGGCATGCGGCTGAAGCTGAACGTGCTGGAAGACAGCAGCCTGACCCTGGTGCGCCAGCGGCCGCGCCGCAAGGCGCTGGGACGGCTGGATGCGGCCCTGTCCGACCTGGAGCGCTACCTGAAAGTAGCGCATGGGCGCTGACCGGTACGCCGTTTCTAAAAGCGCATCATCGGTGTTATCCTTGCGGGAACAAAAACAAAGATCATCCGCCATGCTACAGAAAGCACCTCGCCGTACCCGCGAACGAATTCTCGAATTATCCCTGCGCCTGTTTAATGAATTCGGCGAGCCCAATATCACGACGACGGTGATCGCCGAGGAGATGAATATCTCGCCCGGCAATCTGTACTACCACTTCCGCAACAAGGACGACATCGTCAATTCCATCTTCACGCAATTCGAAGGGGAGATAGAACGCATACTGCAAGTGCCGGACGGCCGCCGCTCCAATATTGAAGACGTGTGGCTGTATCTGCATTTGATGTTTGAACTGATCTGGCGCTACCGCTTTTTCTACCGCGACCTGAACGACCTGCTGTCGCGCAACCGCAAATTGGAGCTGCATTTCAAGCAGATCCTGGCGCACAAGATCAAGGTCGCCAAGCAGCTGTGCGAAGACCTGCGCAGCGAAGGCTCGCTGGAAGCGTCGGACGCGGTGATCGAGGCCATGTCCACCAATATGGTGGTGGTGGCGACGTATTGGCTGTCCTACGAATATGTGCGCAACCCGCGCAAGTACAGCGAGCAGCAATCGATGGCGGACGCGCTGGCGCGCGGCTGCTACCAGGTGCTGTCGCAAATCGGCCCCTACCTGCGCAATGAAACGCAGCTGCTGTTCCAGAAACTGTCGGAAGAATACCTAAAAAAGATAAGCTAAGGAGATAAGCATGGCATGGAAGACCTTCCCGCATCCTGAAGACACTTACGTCTACACGGCAGCCAGCCTGAAAAAAGCCTGGCCGCGCCTGCACGCCAACGACGCCGAACCTTATCCGGCCAAGGCGGAACTGGTGCAGGCCTGGATCGCCTACCATGCCGGCGAGTTCGAGAAAGCCGCCGAGCTGGGCCTGGCGCTGGGCGCGGACGGCTACTCGGTAGCGCACCGCGCCACCTGCATCTACGCCACCTATCTGGAACCGAGCGAAAAGAAAAAGCTCGCCATCTTCCAGGAAGTGGCCGAGCGCTGCGAACAGCAGCAGCAAGAGCAGCCCAAGAACGCCGCCGCCTACTACTGGCACGCCTACTCGCTGGGCCGCTACGCGCAGGGCATCTCGGTGGTCAAGGCGCTGGCGCAGGGCATAGGCGCCAAGGTCAAGAACAGCCTGGACATGGCCATCAAGCTGGCGCCCAAGCACGCCGACGCGCACATTGCGCTGGGCAGCTACCACGCCGAGATCGTCGACAAGGTGGGCGCCATGATAGGCGGGCTGACCTACGGCGCGAAAAAGGAAGAAGGCTACAAGCTGTTCAAGAAGGCGCTGGAGCTCAATCCCGACAGTGCTATAGCGCGCATCGAATACGCCAATGCGCTGGCCATGCTGGACGGCAAGAAGAAAATGGACGAAGCTGTCGCCTTGTACGAAGAGGCAGCCGCATTCGAGGCGCGCGACGCGAACGAGCGGCTGGACGTGGAACTGGCGAAGGCCGAGATCGAGGAAGAATAAGTGAAATCGTTGTGTGTGTACTGCGGCGCCAATAGCGGCGCCACGCCGCGCTATGCGGAAGCGGCCAGGGCGCTGGCGCGCGGCATGGTGGAGCGCAACCTGTCGCTGGTGTACGGCGGCGGCAATGTCGGCCTGATGGGCGTGATCGCGGACGAAGTGCTGCGCCTGGGCGGCGAAGTGACGGGCGTGATTCCCACCGCCCTGGTCGAGCGCGAAGTGGGGCACACCGGGCTGACGCGCCAGTTCATCGTCAAGGACATGCACGAGCGTAAAGCCATGATGGCGCAGCTGTCGGACGGCTTTATCGCCATGCCCGGCGGCATGGGCACGATGGAAGAACTGTTCGAGATGCTGACCTGGTCGCAGCTCGGCATCCACAGCAAGCGGGTAGGGTTGCTGAATGTGGATGGCTTCTACGACAGCCTGGTAGGCTTCATCGGCCACGCCACCGGGCAAGGCTTCATCCGTCCCCAGCACGCCGAGCTGATGATGGTCGAATCGGTGCCCGGCACGCTGCTGCAGCGTTTCCTTTAACCCTGACCCCTTTTTGCATTTCAGCAGCTACCAGAGCTTGCTGCCGCTGATGTCGAGCTGCGTCAGGTAGAGGCGCAGGTCGAACTCGTATTGGTGGTAGTTCGGTTCCATATAGGTGCACAGCTTGTAGAAGGCTTTGTCGTGCTGCTTTTCCTTCACGTGCGCCAGCTCGTGCACGGCGATCATGCGCAGGAATTCCAGCGGCACTTCCTTGAACATGGTGGCCACGCGGATTTCGTGCTTGGCTTTCAGCTTGCCGCCCTGCACCCGCGAGATGGACGTGTGCAGCCCCAGCGCGTGGTTGATCACGTGGATCTTGCTGTCGAACGCCACCTTGTCGATCGGCGAGGCGTTGCGCAGGTGCTCGGTCTTTAAATCCTGCACGTACTGGTACAGCGCCTTGTCGGTGCGGATGTCGTGCGCGCTCGGGTAGCGTTTTTTCAGCACTTCGCCCAGCCTGTCCTGCGCAATGAGTTGCTGGACTTGCTGCTGCATTTGCTCGGAATAGGCGCTGAGGTACTTCAGGGGCTGCATATACGGACTGCCGGATAGGTGGGGAGGCGAGAATGTATCATATTCCGCTATATAATCAGGTATATTGCGGTTTTCCATCCAGAAGGAGTACTTGATGCTGAAGAAGATTTGTCTCGCCGCCGCGCTCGCGTCGGCCATGGGCGGCGCCTTCGCTGCGGATATCACCGTGTCCGCCGCCGCCAGCCTGACCAACGCCTTCAAGGAGCTGGCGCAGGCTTATGAAGCCGCGCATCCGGGCGACAAGGTGCTGCTGAACTTCGCCGCCTCGGACGCTCTCGTCGCCCAGATCGCCAAGGGCGCGCCGGTGGACGTGTTCGCCTCCGCCGACCAGGATGCGATGGACAAGGCCACGCAGCAGCAGTTGCTGGCCGCCGGCAGCCGCAAGAACTTCGTCAGCAATACGCTGGTGCTGGTGGTCCCGTCCGCCAGCACCTTGCCGCTGAAAACCCTGGCCGACCTGCGCCTGCCCGCCGTGGCCCGCATCACCATGGGCAACCCGGCCGGCGTCCCGGTGGGCCGCTACAGCAAGGAAGCGCTGGAGGCGGCCGGCCTGTGGGCCGCGGTCGAGCCCAAGCTGGTGTTTGGCACTTCGGTGCGCCAGAGCCTGGACTATGTGGCGCGCGGCGAAGTGGACGCCGGTTTCGTCTATGCCACCGATGCGCTGGTGATGAAGGACAAGGTGAAGGTCGCGCTGCCGGTGCCGACCACCACGCCGGTGCTGTACCCCATCGCCGCCATCCGCACCGCGCCTAACGCGGCCGGCGCAAGCGCCTTCCTGGCGTTCGCGCAGGCGCCGGCCGGGCAGGCCATCCTGGCGAAATACGGCTTCGGGCGTCCGTAATAGATGCAGTCCGCATGGATCGCCCTTGCCCTGTCGCTGAAGGTGGCGCTGTGGGCCACGCTGCTGGACGTGGTGTGCGGCGTGGCCTTCGGCTACCTGCTGGCGCGCTGCCGTTTCCCCGGCCGCGACATGCTGGACGCGCTCCTGACCCTGCCCATGGTGATGCCGCCCACGGTGCTGGGCTACTACCTGCTGGTGCTGATAGGCCGCAACGGCCCGATAGGCCACTGGCTGCAGCAGCACTTCGGCATCAACCTGATTTTCACCTGGCAGGCGGCGGTGATCGCCGCCGCCGTGGTGGCGTTTCCGCTGGTGCTGAAGGCGGCGCGCTCCGCTTTTGAAACGGTGGACACGCAGCTGGAGGACGCCGCGCGCGTGCTGGGCGTCTCGGCCATCGGCGTGTTCCTGCGCGTGACCTTGCCGCTGGCCTGGCGCGGCGTGCTGGCCGGCACCTTGCTGGCGTTTGCGCGCTCCATGGGCGAGTTCGGCGCCACGCTGATGGTGGCCGGCAGCATCCCCGGCAAGACGCAGACGCTGTCCATCGCGGTCTACGAGGCGGTGCAGGCGGGGCAGGACGACACGGCCAACCTGCTGGTCATTATCACCTCCGTCACCTGCGTCGCCGTGCTGGTGCTGGCCAACAAGCTCACGCCCAAGCGGGAAGCCTGATATGCAGATCCAGATCGACATCGCCAAGACCCTGCGCGCCGGCACGCGCGAATTCACGCTCAAGGCGCGCCTGCGCTCGGACAGCCGCCGCATCGTCATCTATGGCGCGTCGGGAGCGGGCAAGAGCATGCTGCTGAAAGCCGTGGCTGGCCTGATTACGCCGGACGCGGGCAGCATAGAACTGGGCGGACGCCGCCTGTTCGACAGTGCGGTGCGCGTCAACCTGCCGGTGCAGCGTCGCCGCGTCGGCTATCTGTTCCAGGACTATGCGCTGTTCCCGCATCTGAACGTGCGGCAGAATATCGTATTCGGGCTGAAGCAGGGCTGGTTCAATCCCTCGCCGCGCGCGCACGGCGAACAGCTGGAATACTGGCTGGAGGCTTTCCAGCTGCAGGCGGTGGCGCACCAGTTTCCGTCGCAGCTGTCGGGCGGGCAGCGGCAGCGCGTGGCGCTGGCGCGCGCGCTGATCGCCGACCCGGCCGCACTGCTGCTGGACGAACCCTTTGCCGCGCTGGACCCGGTGCTGCGCGTGCGCATGCGCGCGGAGCTGGACGCCTTGCTGGCGCGCCTGGGCATCCCCATGCTGATGATTACCCATGATCCGGAGGATGCGCGCATCTTCGGCGACCATGTGCTGACGATGGCCGACGGCGCCATTGTCGAAGAAAATAGGGAGGGAGGCCGCCATGGCTGACAAAGATCAAGAACAAGGGCAGGAACTGGCTCTGCAAGGCAAAGTCTGGATGACGGTGGGCGGCCAGCAGCTGGGCGGTACGGACCGCGTGGCGCTGCTGGCCAGCATTGCCGAGCACGGTTCAATCACGCAGGCTGCCAAGGCCGTCAAGATGAGCTACAAGGGCGCGTGGGACGCCATCGAGGCGATGAACAATCTGGCCGGCGAACCGCTGGTGGAACGCCTGGCGGGCGGCAAGGGCGGCGGCGGCACGCGCCTGACCCGGCGCGGTGCGCAGCTGGTGGAGAATTTCCGCAAGATAGACCGCGAGCACCGCCTGTTCGTCGAGCACCTGAGCAGCCAGTCGCATGCGCTGGCCGATGATTTCCTTTTGATCCAGACCATGAAAATGAAGACCAGCGCGCGCAACCATTTTGCCGGCACCGTGGCCGCCATCAAGGCCGGTGCGGTGAATGATGAAGTGAGCATAGACATAGTGGGCGGGCAGCGCATCGTCGCCATCATCACGCGCGAGAGTACGGAAGCGCTGCGGCTGGCGGTGGGCTCGGCCGCGTTCGCGCTGGTGAAGGCGACCTCGGTGATCGTGGCGGTGCACGCCGACGGGACGCGGCTGTCGGCGCGCAACCAGCTGAAAGGCGTGGTGTCGCGCCTGGTGCCGGGCGCCGTGAATGCGGACGTGAGCATCGCCTTGCCGGGCGGCGGCACCATAGGCGCCACCGTGACGCTGGAAAGCTGCGCGGCCCTGGCACTGAAGGAGGGCATGGAAGTGACCGCCTTGTTCAAGGCCTCCAGCGTCATCGTCGGCGCACCGGGCTAGCAGCCGGGCCGGCCGGCGCCCTCATTTTTCTTCTGGTTTGTCGGCGCCCTGGCGGTTGCCGGCAGCGCGGCTGGCTGATTGGCGGCTGGCGGACTGGCGGCTCTCACCGCCCTTGCGGCCGATTTCCGCCATGTGCTCGCGGTCGCGGCTGACTGCTTCGCCGCCTTTCTGGCCGGCGCGGCGCGCTTCTTCGGAATCGAACTCGTGCGCCGTGCCTTTCTGGTGCGCGGCCTGGCCGCCCTTGCTCGCGATGCTGCGCTGCTGCGCTTCATCCATTGCCGCAAAGCCCCGTTTTGCCGTGCCCTTGGTGGTGCTGCTTTTGCCTTGTTCGCTTGTAGCCATGACCTTCTCCTTGATCTTAGTGAGTGTTGGACGGGCAGCCTAGCTGGCTGCTCCGTCAATTAGAGAAGTGTCGCGGCGCTTAGTTCCGCGAGTTTGAGGTTCAGGCGACTTTAAGCACAAGTTTGCCGAAGTTTTTGCCTTCGAACAGCATGGTCAATGCTTGCGGGAAGTTTTCCAGGCCTTGCACCACGTCTTCCTTGCTCTTGATCTTGCCTTCCTTCAGCCAGCCCGCCAGCGCGGCCACGCCCAGGTGGTAGCGGTCGGCGTAGTCGAACACCACCATGCCTTCCATGCGGGCGCGGTTGACCAGCAGCGACAGGTAGTTGGCGGGGCCTTTTACCGGCGTGGTGTTGTTGTATTGCGAGATGGCGCCGCAGATCACGATGCGCGCCTTCATGTTGATGCGCGTGAGCACCGCGTCCAGGATGTCGCCGCCCACGTTGTCGAAATACACGTCCACGCCTTGCGGGCAGTGTTCTTTCAGGCCGTCGCGCACCGAGCCGGTCTTGTAGTCGATGCAGGCGTCGAAGCCCAGTTCCTTGACCACGAAGTCGCATTTCTCTTTGCCGCCGGCAATGCCCACCACGCGGCAGCCCAGCTGCTTGGCCACCTGGCCCACGGTCTGGCCCACGGCGCCGGCCGCGCCGGACACCACCACCGTTTCGCCGGCTTTCGGCTGGCCCACTTCCAGCAGGCCGAAGTAGGCCGTCATGCCGGGCATGCCCAGGGTGTTCATCCAGGTGGTCAGCGGCGCGAGCTTGCTGTCGATCTTGAAGAAGGACGCGGTCTTGTCGGTGGCCGCGCCTTGCCAGTAGGCCTGCACGCCGATGCCGCCGGAGACCACATCGCCCACCGCGAATTTGGGGGACTTGGAGGCCACCACTTCGCCCACGCCGCCGGCGCGCATCACTTCGCCGATGGCCACCGGGCGGATGTAGGATTTGGCGTCGTTCATCCAGCCGCGCATGGCCGGGTCCAGCGACAGGTACAGCGTCTTGACGGTGATCTCGCCGTCGGCCAGCTCGCGCAGCGCTTCGGCCGCTTGCTGGAAGTCGGTGTCTTTCGCCATGCCCACGGGGCGGCTGGCCAGGCGGAATTGCAGGTTCTCCAAGGTCATTTGTATGTCTCCAGATAGGTGAGGTTCTTAACTGCTTTGCTAACTATAGCGCAGAATTGAACGACCGTGCTATTTTTAAAATTCAGGGCGCGGCCGCGCAAGCGTGCGACAATAGCGGGTTGATATTCGTCTAACCTTACAAATTGACATGACGCATCCAGAATACATCCTTACTTTATCCTGCCTGGACCAGCGCGGCATCGTGCATCGCGTGTCGGGCTTCCTGGCTGAACACGGTTGCAACATCATAGACTCCGCGCAGTTCGGCGACGCGGAATCGCAGCTGTTTTTCATGCGCGTGCATTTTTCGCGCGACGAGCCGGGCGTGAGCGACGAGCAGCTGCGCGCCGATTTTGCCCAGCTGGCCGAGAGCATGAAGCTGGACTGGCAGCTGCGCGACGCGCACGCCAAGCCGCGCGTGATGCTGATGGTATCGAAAATCGGCCACTGCCTGAACGATTTGCTGTTCCGCTACAAGAGCGGCCTGCTGCCGGTGGAGATTCCCGCCATCGTGTCCAACCACATGGACTTCTACCAGCTGGCGGCCAGCTACAACATTCCTTTCCACTACCTGCCGCTGGCGGCCGGTGCGACCCAGGAGGCCAAGCTGGCGCAGGAAACGCGCATTATCGAGCTGATGGACAACCACCAGATCGACCTGGTGGTGCTGGCGCGCTATATGCAGATCCTGTCGCCGCAGCTGTGCGCGCGCCTGAAGGGCAAGGCGATCAATATCCACCATTCCTTCCTGCCGAGTTTCAAGGGCGCCAAGCCATATGCGCAGGCACACCATCGCGGCGTGAAGCTGATCGGCGCCACGGCGCACTTCGTCACCAGCGACCTGGATGAAGGCCCTATCATCGAGCAGGACGTGGAGCGCGTGGACCACTCCATGGACGCGGACACGCTGTCGGCCATCGGCCGCGACGTGGAGTGCGTTGTGCTGGCGCGCGCCGTGAAATGGTTCGTCGAACACCGCGTGCTGCAGAACGGCGCCAAGACCGTCGTCTTCAAATAACCCTTTAGAATTTAGTGAAGTAAGCAATGGCACTCAAGGCAACAATCTACAAAGCAGAACTATCGATTGCGGACATGGACCGCAATTACTACGACACGCATGTGCTGACGCTGGCGCGCCATCCGTCCGAGACCGACGAACGCATGATGGTGCGCCTGCTGGCGTTCGCCATCCACGCGCACGAGCACCTGACCTTCACCAAGGGCCTGTTCGACGTGGACGAGCCGGACCTGTGGCAGAAGGACCTGACCGGCGCCATCCAGCTGTGGATCGAAGTGGGCCAGCCGGATGACAAGAAGCTGCTGAAAGGCGCGGGCCGTTCGGAGCACGTGGTGGTGTACAGCTACAACGCCACCAGCCATATCTGGTGGAAGGCGCTGGCGAACAAGGTGGAGCGCGCGAAGAACCTCAGCGTGATCAACCTGCAGTCCGAGGCGACCGAGCAGCTGGCCAAGATGGCCCAGCGTACCATGCAGCTGCAATGCACCATCCAGGACGGCCAGATCTGGCTGACCGACGGCGCCGACACGGTGCTGATCGAGCGCGAAACCTTCAAGGACGAGCGCTAACCCGCCGGCACTGTGGCACAATAACTGCATGCACCGCTTTCTGTTCGGATTGCTGCTTCTCCTCTCTGCGGGCGCCGCCTCGGCGCTGTCGCATGCCGAAGTCATGGCCGGCGCCGAGCGCCAGTATCGCGGCTATCTGCGCGAGCTCCAGGCCCAGCACCAGCTGGATTCCGATCCGGTTTTCCACGAACGCGTGCAGCGCATCGTCAAGCCCCTGATCGCGCAGGCCATGCACGACTATCCCGAATCGGCCGGCTGGCAATGGGAAGTCCACACCACGCCGGAAGGCGACGACAATGCCTATGCCATGGCGGGCGGCAAGCTGCTGGTCAGCCGCGCCTACGTGGACAAGCTGCTGCTCGGCGACGCAGAACTGGCCATGCTGCTGGCGCATGAGATTGCGCACGCCGTGCTGCGCCACAATCTGCTGGAGTACGAGGAAGCCATGCGCCTGGAGCCGGCGTGGCGCGAGCGTCCCTTCGCCGAGCTGGAGGACGCGGTCGACAACGACTCGGCGCTGATGCGCAAGCTCGCGCCGCTGGGCCTCAAGCAGGAGGCCGAGGCCGACCGCGAAGGGCTGAAGCTGGCCTGGCGCGTGGGCTGGCCAGGCGCGGCATTGGCGCGCTACTACCTGAAGCTGGTGCGCGCCAGCCACGCGCCCAATTTCGAGCAGCACGTCCATCCGGCGCCGTCCCAGCGCTGGAAGGCGGCGCAGGAGCTGGCCGGCATCCTTGAAGCAGCGGGGCGCTAGCTAATGTATAATTTCGCACCATGCAAACGAGATTGACCAAACGGTGGAAACACCAGGCGCTGTGGATCTGGATCGCGCTTACCGCGGTGCTGATGAACGCGCTCGCGCCGTCGATCTCGCACGCCATGGCCTACGCCGAGGGCAACCCGGCAGCCTTTGAAATCTGCCGCGCCGACAAGAGCAAGCCGCTGTCGCTCTCTTTCCTGCAGCTGGAGGACGTGGGCGGCAAGAAGGCCATGTCCATGGGCGAGGATTGCGGCTATTGCCTCAACCACGCCGGTACGCTCGGCATGCCGCCTTCGCTGGTGTCCGGCCTCCCATACGCCGCGCCGTCCCGGCTGCACCCATTCCTGTTCTATCGCGCACCGCAGCCGCTCGCGGTGTGGTCGGCCGCGCGCCCGCGCGGGCCGCCCGCGCAAGTCTGATACTGCTTTACACCTGCGCCTTAGTGCGCATCCCGTAATCGTTTCAGAGGTAGATATGAAAACCACTTTCTTTACCGGCGCGGCCCTGGCATGCGCGCTGCTGTTCTCCACCGCCTGCGCCCAGGCCCAGGTCACCGTCAAAGATCCCTGGGTGCGCGCCACCGTTCCCGCCGCCAAAGCCAGCGGCGCTTTCATGCAGCTGCAGTCGGCGCAGGATGCGCGCCTGGTGGCGGTGCGCTCCAGCGCGGCCGGCATGGCCGAAATCCATCAGATGGGGATGGAAAACAATATGATGAAAATGCAGCCGGTCGATGGCGTGGACCTCCCGGCCGGCAAGACCGTGGAGCTGGCCTCCGGCGGCTACCACATCATGCTGATGCAGCTGAAACGCCAGCTGAAAGAGGGCGAAACCGTGCCGCTCACGCTGGTGGTGCAGAAGAAGGACAAGAAGCTTGAGACCATCGAGCTGAATGTGGCCGTGCGGCCGCTGACCTATTCCGCCGCGAAGTGAGGCCCGCCATGAAGAAAACCATCTTATGCGCCGCCCTGTTCGTGGCCGCGCAGGCGCAGGCCCACGTCACGCTGGAGCAGACCACCGCGGTGGCGGACAGCTACCAGAAGCTGACCTTCCGCGTCGGCCATGGCTGCGACGGCAGTCCGACCAAGTCCATCACCGTCATGCTGCCGGAGGCGGTGACGGGCGCCAAGCCCATGCCCAAGCCGGGCTGGAAAATCCGCACCGTGGAAGGTCCGCTGTCGGTGCCGGTGGAGTCGCACGGCCGCAAGATAGCCACCTCCGTGCGCGAGGTGACGTGGACCGGCGGCCCGCTGGAGGACGCGTATTTCGACGAGTTCACCATGCAGGTCAAGTTGCCGGCCGAACCGGGCAAGCAGTATTTCAAGATAGTGCAGCAGTGCGTGAAGGGTAGTGTGGCCTGGGATGAGCTTCCCGGCGAGGCTGGCGTCAAAGTCAAGGCGCCCGCACCCATACTGAACGTCCTTCCGGCCGAAGGCCCCGTACACCAGCACTGAGAACGCCATGAACAATTTGAAATGCAAGCCGCTGGCAGTGATGCTGGCGGCGATGGGCGCTGCTGCGTCCGTGATTTGTCCTGCGCACGCCGATCATGCCGTGGTCACCGTGAACGGCGGCCGCCCAAGCTCGCTGCCGACGCAGATTCCCACCACCATAGAAGGCATCACCGGCGCGCAGGTGGAGGACCGCATCAACGCCAGCGACAGCGAGGACGCGCTGAAATACCTGCCCAGCCTGAACGTGCGCAAGCGCTACATCGGCGACTATGACCATGCGGTGCTGGCCAGCCGGGCGTCCGGCACCGGCAACAGCGCGCGCTCCATGGTGTATGCGGACGGCATACTGCTGTCCAACCTGCTGGGCAACGGCGCCACGTACACGCCGCGCTGGGGCCTGGTCACGCCGGAGGAAATCGAACGCGTGGATGTGCTGTACGGGCCGTTTTCGGCTGCATATCCGGGCAACTCGGTGGGCGCGGTGGTGGACTTCCAGACCCGCATGCCGACGCGCCTGGAAGCGCACGTCAAGCTTTCCGGCTACGGCCAGGGCTTCAAGCAGTACGGCAGCGATACCCATCATTACGGCAAGCAGGGCAGCGCCTCCATCGGCGACCGCCAGGGCGCGTGGTCGTGGTGGTTGGATGTGTCGCGCCTGGACAGCAACGGCCAGCCCATCGCCTTCGCCAACAAGCTGCTGTCGCAAGGGACGGTTGGCGGCGGCGGCGTGCCTGTGACGGGCGCCATCGCAGACCGCAACCCGGCCAACAAGGACTGGCTGATACTGGGCGCCACCAACCAGATCCATACTGTGCAGGACCACGCCAAGGTGAAGCTGGCTTACGACGCGTCGCCGATACTGCGCGCCAGCTACACGCTGGGCTGGTGGAAGAACGATGCGGAGCGCTCGTCGCAATCGTATCTGCGCGACGCGGCAGGGAATCCGGTCTACCGGGGCGACATCAATGTGGGGGGCGTGAAATACAGCCTGCTGCCGTCGGATTTTGCGCCCAGCCGTGGGGATCTTGAACACGTCATGCACGGCTTCTCGCTCAAGCAGCACAGCAAGGGCGAGTTCAGCTGGGAAGTGGCGGCCAGCCTGTACGACTACGCCAGGGACCGCGTGCGCACCCCCACGGTGGCGGTGCCGGACCTGAATACGAATGGACAGGGCAACATCACGGACATGGGCGGCAGCGGCTGGAATACGCTGGCGCTGAAAGGCACGTGGCGGCCGGGCGTGGACGCACAAGGCGGCGCGGCGCCGCATGTGCTGGACTTCGGCGTGCAGCGCGACAGCGCCAAGCTGCGCACCCGCGTCTTCAGCAGCGCCGACTGGATAGGCGCCGGCGATGGCAAGCACGTGTCCACCTTCAACGGCGAGACGCGGCTGGACAGCCTGTATGCGCAGGACACCTGGCGCATACACGAACTGTGGAAAGCCACGCTGGGCTTGCGCTTCGAGCGCTGGCAGGCGTTCGGCGGCGAAATATCGAATGCGGCGGGCTTGCTGTATTTCCCGGGGCGCTCGGAAAGCAGCTGGTCGCCCAAGGCGGCGTTGGCCTATCGCGCGTCCGAGCTGTGGACGCTGAAAGCCTCCGCCGGCCGCGCCGTGCGCAATCCCACGGCGGCGGAACTGTTCCAGGGCTCCATCGTGGACGGCAAGATCATCAACACCGATCCCACGCTGCGCGCCGAGCGCTCGTGGACCAGCGAGCTGACCGCCGAGCGCATGCTGGACCATGGCAGCCTGCGCGCCACCGTGTTCCACGAGAACACGCGCGACGCGCTGTATTCGCAGGCCTTGACGCCCACGGTGAACACGGTGCAGAACGTGGGCGAGATCCGCACCACGGGCCTGGAGCTGTCCTACCAGGCAGACCATGTGCTGGTGCACGGCCTGTCGCTGACCGGCAGCGCAACCTACGCCGATTCGGAGATCGTCCGCAACGCCAGGCTGCCGGCCAGCGTGGGCAAGCGGCAGCCGCGCGTGCCGGACTGGCGCGCGACGCTGCTGGCGTCCTACCACCTCGGGGACAAATGGACCACCAGCCTGGGTGCGCGCTACAGCGGGCGCCAGTACGGCACGCTGGACAACAGCGATCCGAACGGCGCCACCTACACCGGCGTGTCGGACTATTTCGTGGCCGACCTGCGGGTGCGCTACCGTTTCTCGCCCCAGTGGACCGGTGCGCTCGGTATCGACAACCTGAACAACCGCAAGTACTGGGCCTTCCACCCGTACACCCAGCGCACGCTGATCGCGGAACTTAAGTTCGACCTGTAAGTTCCCCTCGCCCGGCCACTGGCCGGGCTTTTTCTCCCTTGCTTGAGGCCGGTCAAAGCCGGTACCGGTAGCGCGGCCGTGCTCCGGCGCGGCGACCTAGAATCAGGCCATGAAGGCCAAGCACGATACCGGATACAAGCAGCTGTTTGGGCATCCTGAGCTGATGCTGGACTTGTTGCGCGGGTTTGTTTTCTACCCGTGGGTCAAGAACCTGGATGTATCCGCGCTGGAGCGCATCAATGCCAGCTATGTCGGCAGCAACGGCGAGCAGCGCCATGACGACATGGTGTGGCGCTTGCGCGTCGGCGGCCAGTGCATCTATGTCTACCTGCTGCTGGAATTCCAGTCGACTTGCGATTACTGGATGGCGCTGCGCATGCAGGTCTATACGGGCTTGCTATACCAGGATCTCATCAAGCAGCACAAACTTGGCCGGCGCGGCAAGCTGCCGCCGGTATTGCCCATCGTGCTCTACAACGGCAGGCGCCGCTGGAGTGCAAGCCACACCCTGTCGGGTTTGAGATTGCCGCAGCCCGAGGGCTTGGCAGCCCTTCAGCCGGAACTAAAATACCTGTTGATAGATCAAAACAAGGTGGCGACTACGCTGGATGATACCGAGCGCAATATGGTCGCGGCGCTGTTTGCCCTGGAGCGCTCGCGGTCGCGGCAAGCTTGCGTGGAAGTCCTGAGGTCGCTGGCCAGATGGCTGCAAGCCGGCAGCACCGAGCCTTTCCGCGACAGCCTGCTGCGCTGGTTGTCCGGATGTGTTCAGCGCAAGGAATATATGACGGACTTTGTGCCTGATGAGGAGATTGTCATGGGGAATTTGACTCTGGATGAATGGACCGCGTCTATCGTTCGTGAAGCGAAGCAGACGCGCAAGCGCGAGCGTGCAGAGGCCAGGGCTCTCGGACTGGCGGAAGGTAAAGCGGAGGGTAAAGCGGAGGGTAAAGCGGAGGGTAAAGCGGAGGGTAAAGCGGAGGGTAAAGCGGAAGGGTGCGCGCTGGGCCGGGCGGAAGCGCTGCGGCAGATGGTGGCGCGGCTGCTGGTGCGGCAGGCCGGGACGGTGCCGCCCCGCCTGGCGGCGCGGATCGCCGCTGCGCCGGCGCCTCAGCTGGATGAGTGGATCGAGCGCCTGCTCGACGGCGCCGCCGCGCAGGACGTGTTCAACACCAAATAGTGCAGCCCGGCGGGGTGTGCGCCTGCCGGGCTGGAGTGATCTGCGCAGGATTATTGCGGGCTGCCGCCCAGGCGCTTGACGCTGCCCGAACCCATGATGGATTTGCTGATCTGCGGGTCGCCGTAGTAGCCGATGTCGCCGGAACCGGCCACGCTCAGGCTGAGCGACTGCTTGGCCCACACCGTCGCCTGGCCCGATCCGCCTATGCTCACGGAGGCGTCGCGCGCTGCCAGCTGGCCGATGTTGACCTTGCCCGAGCCGCCTATCGACACCTTGAGCCGCTCGGTGCTGCCGCTTGCCTTCAGGCTGCCGCTGCCGCCCAGCGACACCGACACCGATTCGCTTTCCATGCCGCGCACATTGATGGCGCCCGAACCGCCGACGTCGAATGTCAAATTGGCGCCCTTCAGGTTCTCCGCGTCCACCGTGCCCGAGCCGCCCACGGCGATGCGGTCCATGCTCCTGGCCTGCACGATGATTTTCATACTGCGCGTATCGAGCCGCATATTGCGCTTGACGGGGCGCACGCGCAGGGTGCCTTCCTCCACGACGGTTTCCACCAGCGGCAGGATGTTGTCATCGGTTTCTATGGTCACGCTTTCGGTATTGCCTATGCGTACTTCCGCCTCGCCCGGCAAGGACAGCGCCAGGCCGGTGAAGTGGCCCACGTCGCGCGTCTGCTTGCTGGCCTTGCCGCTGCCTTGCACGCGCTCGCCGTTGGTTAGCCAGCTCAAAGGGCCGGCCTGCACGCTGACGGCCGGCAGCACGATGGCCAGGGCGCTGGCGGCCAGCAAGGTGGTGCTCAGGAAGGTGCGGACGGTCGGTTTGATTGCCATGGTGTGATCTCCTTGTATGATCTGCTTCGATGTTGGAGATAGTACGGAATCGCCGCGGCGGACGCCCCCGCCGTGCGACAGACTGCGCCGAAGGCGGAATAGAATGCATTCCTCCGGGGGCGGCGCGTGCCATGCGGTATCATGGCGGCTGCAACTACATTGGAAATACATGCTTATCATCACCATCAAACAGGGCAAGGAAAAGAGCTTGCTGGCCGGCGACCCCTGGATCTATCCGACCGCCATCGAGCGCGTCGAAGGCCGTCCACAGGAAAAAGGCAAGGCCGGCGCCACCGCCACCGTGCAGTCGTCGTCGCGCAAATTCCTGGCGCGGGCCGCCTACAACGCGCACGCCAAGCAGATCAGCGCCCGCGTCTGGACCTTCCGTGAAGACGAGCCGGTCGACCACGCTATGATGAAGCGCCGCGTCAAAGCCGCCATCGCCAAGCGGGCCGCCGCCGTTGCCAAGCTCGGACCGGAAGACCTGATGCAGCTGATTAACGCCGAAGAAGACGGCCTGCCCGGCCTGGTGGTGGACTATTACGGCGGCGCGGCCGGCTTTTTGCTGTGCAGCTTCCAGTCCGGCGCCGCCGACGCCTGGAAAGTGCCCATCGTGCAGGCCTTGCTGGCCGAAACCGGCTGCCCCAATGTGTTCCAGCGCGCCGACGAAGACCTGCGCAAGGGCGAGGGCCTGCAGGTGTTTACGCGCGAACTGGCCGGCGTTCCACCACCGCCCAAGTCGGTTGTCAACAAGAGTGGCGTAAAGGTCTACATGGACCTGAAAACAGGCTTTGAATTCCCCAAGCGTCCCGTATAATCTTTCCAGGCGACATTTATTACCCGGAGAGTAGAGTACGATGGACAACCACCAGTCTTCGCAGATCCGCACCCTCAGCTATGAAGAAAACGAAGACCATCCGGTCTTCGGCACCCTGGTCGAGCAGATCCTGCATCTGCTCAATTCCAGGCTGAGCTTCAGCGACATCCTGATCCACCAGAACAGCCCCTTGCTGTTGCGCCAGCCCAAAGGCCTGGTGGCGGTGACGGATTCGCCCATTACGCGCGAGGAGCTGGAGGAATTCTTCGAAGTGGTGGAACCAAACTGGCGCGAGCGCATCCAGGACCGCGCTTTCGACCGCTCCATCGACCTGCACACGGCGCGCATCCGCGCCAACTGCTTCACCTTCCAGGGCAAGAAACGGCTGGGCTGCGTGATCCGCCGCTTCCCCAAGGAACCGCATGCGATGGCGCAGTTGGGCCTGCGCGCCAACGAGCAGAAATTCTCCAAGCTGACCAGCGGCCTGGTGCTCATCATCGGCGACACCTGCCAGGGCAAGTCCACCACCATCGCGTCCATGCTGGACGAGATCAACAAGACCCGATCCGGCCACATCATCACCATTGAAGACCCGGTGGAAACGCTGATACCGCAGCGCCGCTGCATCGTCACCCAGCGCGAAGTGGGCTTCGACGGCGACGTGGAAAGCTTCTACCTGGGCGCGCTGGACGCGCTGCGCGAGCGGCCGGACGTGATCGTCATCGGCGAGATCCGCGACGCGCAGACGGCGCAGGAAGCGCTGGCGCTGGCCGAATCCGGCCCGCTGGTGCTGGCCACGCTGCACGCGCGCTCCACCGAGCTGGGCCTGCAGAAGATGCTGCGCATGCTGGGCAACAGCGAGCCGCAGCAGCAGGCGCTGGCGCACGCGCTGCGCGGCGTGCTGTGCCAGGCGCTGCTGCCGTCGGTGGAGGGCAACCGCTACCACCTGGCCACGGAATGCCTGACCATGAACCCGGAAGTGGCGCGTCTGATCGAGAACGGCAGCATCAACGCCATCCGCGACTGGATGGAAACCAAGGGCGGCGAAGGCTGCCACACCATGAACGCCGCGCTGCGCGTGCTGCTGGGCGAGGGCAAGATCGCGGCCGAGGATGCGCGCAACGCCACCACCGACCGCCTCGGTTTGGCCGTGTAGCGGGCCAGTGCAGCCCCTATGCCACGCAGGGCGGGTTAGCGCGGAGCGCGTAACCCGCCATGCCGGCTAGTCCAGCGGCACGGTGCGATAGCGGTTCACATCGTTGCCGTTCACCGGCGGCGCGTTGTTGCCCCATTCGCTGCGCAGATAGGACACCACGGCCGCCACCTCCACGTCGTTAAGCTTGTGGCTGAACGGCGGCATGCCGTAGGGGCGCGGGTTGCCCGTCGTGCCGGGCGCGAAACCACCATTGAGCACGATGCGTATCGGATTGACCGCCTCGTCCATCAGCAGCGCGCGGTTGCCCGCCAGCGGCGGATAGTGCGGCGGCAGTCCTTTGCCCGTCACACCGTGGCACTCCACGCAATGCGCCGTGTACAGCCGCGCCCCCGCTTCCAGCTGGGCGCGCGCTTCCGGCGCCTGGCTGCGCTCGTAGCGCTCGGCCGCCTCCTTGCGCGGCAGCGTCTTCAGGTACACCGCCATGGCCTTCACATCGCCGTCGCTCAGGTGCTGCAGGCTTTCGCGCACCACCTCGGCCATCGGCCCGAAGACGGTCGCGCGCGGCGACACGCCCGTCTTCAGCAACTGTTCCACATCCTGCTGTGCCCACTCGCCCAGGCCCGCTTCGCGATCCGAAGTCAGCGACGGCGCGTACCATCCCAGCACCGGTATCAGCCCGCCCGACAGGCCGTCGGCGGAGGCGCCCAGCGCGTTGCGCGTGCTGTGGCAGGCGCTGCAATGGCCCAGTCCCTGCACCAGGTAAGCGCCCCGGTTCCAGTCGGCGCTCTGGGCGCTGTCGGTGCGGAAGGCGGCAGGGCGGAAGTACAGCGCGCGCCAGAACGCCAGGCCGAGCTGCTGGTTGTAGGGGAAGCGCAGCTGGTGCGGCTGGTTGGCTTGCTTCACCGGCGGCAAGCTCTGGAAGTAGGCGAACAGCGCGTCCGCATCGTCGCGCGTAATATGGGTGTAGCTGGTGTAGGGGAAGGCCGGGTACAGCATGCGGCCGCCGCGCGACTTGCCGTTGTGGAGCGCGCGCCAGAAGTCGTCCGCATTCCACTGGCCGATGCCGGTTTCCCGGTCGGGGGTGATGTTGGGTGAGATCACGCTGCCGAACGGCGTTTGCAGCGCGCGGCCGCCCGCGTAAGGCGCGCCGCCGCGCGGCGTGTGGCAGGCCATGCAGTCGCCCGCCTTGGCCAGGTAGGCGCCGCGCGCCACGCGCTCGGCTTGCGGCAGGGAGGCGGTCCTGCTCAGCGCCGGCAGCGGGTCGTCGGCCGGATACAGCATGAAGCCGGCGCCGGCCGCCAGCGCCAGTGCAGCGATGGCAATGATGGGCATCTTCTTCATGGCTTGGCCTCCGCAGGAACGCTGCCGCAAGCCAGCGGCAGCGGCAGGGCGATGGATGCGGCCGGGCGGGCGTCGGCGTCGGCCGGCTGCGAGGCCAGCCAGCCGGAGACGGCGGCCACGTCGGCGTCCGGCAGGCGCGCCGTGATCTCGGCCATGCAGTCGGGCGCGTGGGCGCGGCGCATCTTGTTGCGCCAGGCGCCGAACTGCGCATTGATGTAATCGCGCGGCAGGCCGAGCAGCCCCGGAATGGCGGGCGCCACGCCGGTCAGCTGCTGGCCGTGGCAGGCCATGCAGGCCGGCACCTTGAGCGCCGGGTCGCCCTGCTGCGCCAGTACGCGGCCGCGCTCCAGCATGGCCGGCGTTGCCGCGTTCGGCGCGGGCGCGGGGTAGGGCGGATGCAGCTCGGAGAAGTACTGGGCGATCTCGCGCAGATAGGCGTCCGGCAGATGGTCGACCATATACGTCATCATGGGATACTTGCGGCGGCCTTCGCGGAAGTTGACCAGCTGGTTGTACAGATAGCCGGCCGGCTTGCCCGCGATGCGGGGGAAGTAGGCGTCGCTGCGTTCCTTGGCCGCGTGGCAGGCGGTGCAGGCGGCCACGCGCTGTTCCAGCGTGTCGGGCAGGGCTTTCAACGCCGCTGGAGTTGCAGGAGCTGCACCTGCGCGGGTTGCGGCGGCCAGGCCGCAGGCCAGCAGCGCAGCGGCGCAGACTTTCGATAGGGTGGTAGGCATGGCTGTCCCGTTAAAATAGCTTTTGGATGGGAATCAGGGGACAGGATACGCCTGAGTTGCCAAGTTTGACAGGCTCAGATTCGCAATAAAACCAAGGATCAGATTGAAACTGTACGAAGCGCTGGCGCAGGAAATCGAGGACATGGTGGCGCAGCAGGTGCTGCGGCCGGGCGAGCGGCTGCCGTCGGTGCGTCAGCAGCACGCGCGGCGCGGCGCCAGTCCCAGCACGGTGTTCCAGGCCTACTACCTGCTGGAGGCGCGCGGCGTGATCGAATCGCGGCCGCGCTCGGGCTACTACGTGGCGCCGGGCCGCGCGCCGACGGCCGCTCCCGAACCGGAACCCTCGCGGCCGGACGGCGCGCCGCGCAGCGTCGACGTCAGCGAACTGGTGTTCGGCGTGCTGGAGGCGGCCCGCTCGCGCCGGGTGGTGCCGTTCGGCTCCGCCTTCCCCAGCCCGGAGCTGTTCCCCTTGCCCAAGCTGGCGCGCGCGCTGGCCTCCAGCACGCGCCGGCTGGACCCGTGGAGCACGGTGGCGGACCTGGGCGCCGGCAACGGCGAGCTGCGGCGCCAGATCGCGCTGCGCTACCAGCTCGACGGCGCGGCGGTGGCGGCGGACGACATTGTGGTCACCAATGGCGCGCTGGAGGCACTGAACCTGTGCCTGCAGGCGGTGGCGCGGCCGGGCGACACGGTGCTGGTGGAGTCGCCCAGTTTCTATGCGGCCTTGCAGGCGCTGGAGCGGCTGGAGCTGAAGGCGGTGGAGGTGGCCACGCATCCGCGCGAAGGAATGGAGCTGGGCGCGCTGGCCGCAGCGCTGGAGCGCCACCGTCCCGCAGCGTGCTGGCTGATGACCAGCTTCCAGAACCCGCTTGGCAGCCTGATGGCGCCGGATAAAAAGCAGGCGCTGGTGGGCCTGCTGGCGGCGCACGGCGTGCCGCTGATCGAGGACGATGTTTATGGCGAGCTGTATTTCGGCGCGCGCCGTCCCGCGCTGGCCAAGCGCTACGACGCGCCCGGCGCGCAGGGCCTGGTTCTGCACTGCAGTTCGTTTTCAAAATGCCTGGCGCCGGGTTTCCGCGTGGGCTGGGCGGCGCCGGGGCGCTACGCGCGGGCGGTCGAGCGGCTCAAGCTGACCACCAGCCTGGCTGCCGCCATGCCGTCGCAGCTGGCGCTGGCCGAATACCTGGGGCAGGGCGGCTACGACCGCCATCTGCGCCAGCTGCGCGCCGCGCTGATGGGCCAGCAGGCGCAGATGCTTGCCGCGCTGGCCGAGCACTTCCCGCCCGGCACGCGCGTGACGCATCCGGAGGGCGGCTATTTTCTGTGGGTGGTGCTGCCCGAGGGCGCGGATGCGCTGGCCTTGCATGCGGCGGCGCTGGAGCGCGGCATCAGCATCGCGCCGGGGCCGATGTTCTCGGCCAAGCGCGAATTCCGCAATTGCCTGCGATTGAATTATGGGCATCCGTGGAGCACGGAACATGCGGCCGCCATCGCCACGCTTGGGGAGCTGATACGCGGGTAGTATCGCCCTACACTTCCTGTGCGGGTGCGCGGGGACGGGGCGGGCGGCGCTGCTTGGCCGGGCGCTGCGGCGGCAGTGCGTTGCCGGCGGCGATCCAGTGGCGGTACACGCGCAGCGCCACCTGGGCGTCGTCGGCCGCGTACAGGATCTGGCGTTCGCTGAGGCGGGCGCTGGCCCAGTTGGTGGTGGAAATCTTCTTGGACTTTTGCAGTTTCTGGCCAAAGAACTTGGCCACCGCGCTTTTCGCGCCCAGGTCATTGCGCTGGCCGCCGCGCAGGGCCACCGACAGATCGACCACGCGCGCCGGCTCGATGCCGAGCTTGGCGCGCAGGCGCCGCACGTCGTCGGACAGGCCGAAGCCCACTTTCATGGTCAGCTCGGATTCCAGCACCGCCTTCAGCGCGTGCAGGGCGGGCGAGGGCGTGGCGCCGATCTGGAACAGATAGGCAAGCCGGTCAGTGGCAAGCTGGATCAGGTGCGGGCCGTCGGAACTCTGGCCCTTCTGGAAGGTCGGCTTGGACTCGGTGTCGAAACCCACCACGTCGGCCGCCAGCAGGGCAGCCTGCGCTTCTTCCACGTCGGCAGCGGTTTTCACCAGCCGCACTTCAGCCAGCGTAATGCCGATGTACGGGGGGAGTTCGGGCGCCGGCGCGGCGGCGGTGCTGGCCGGGCCGGCGGTGTCGCTCATCAGCCTTTTTTGGAGAACTTGGCCGTCAGCTGGGCCAGTTTGTCCTGGCGCAGGCGGGCCGCTTCTTCGGCGGCGGCAGCTTCGCGCTCGGCCTTCTTGCGGTCGGCTTCCTTCTTCAGGCGTTCTTTCAGGACTTCCTTGGCGTGCTTGCGGTGCACATCGGTCACTTCGGCGCCGGCCGTGCCGTCCAGGTCGTAGCGCACGGTGGCTTTTTCCATCACGCGCAGATAACGCTGCGAGCCGGTGTGGATGCCCAGCGCGGTGCGCATGAGCTTTTTGTCGATGCCTGGCAGCTGGGCCAGGATCTGCTTGTCGATGCCGATCGACAGGGGCAAGCAATCGCGGAATGGAGGGAATTGCTGCTGCAGCTGCTTCAGCAGGGTGCGGGCGGTCAGCGCCGGCGCGGTTTCCGAAGGGGTAACGGCAGCCGCTGGCTCAGGGGTAAGGCTAGTGTTCATCGACATCACAGGTTAAGCAAAGAGCCGCCAGCATATCACGCTGGGGAAGGGAGTGCATTGCCAGATCCGCTAAAATGTTATTTCAACCACAATTTTGCGCGTGCGCGCCGGCCTGAAACGCGCTATAATTGCCGACGCACCAAATGAAGCACGTACTCAGCAGCTCGAAACAGGAAGTGAACATCCCTTGCCAGCTCCGCACTGATACATAGTTGCCAGCCCGTCAATGCGGGCTTTTTTCATTCCAGCACACCTAAGCGCCATCGGACCCTTGCCGGCCCGGGTGGCATTGTTTTCACTACGCGCCGCCGGCCCTTGGGTCTGCTATTGAGAGATATTTGTAATGACGAAAACGCCGAAAACCCTCACGCTGTCCGCCAAAGCCCCACGCAGTTCCGCGGCCCAACTGGCTGTACCTAAGACCACTCTATCTTATGTCATCGACAATGCGCAAGAGGCTGCCGGCAAAGTTACCGTTGTAAAAAAGACGCGCTCCCGCCTGGCCGCCGTCGCGTCCGACATCGTCGAGACGGATGGCGCGGCTGAACTGGCGACCCCGGCGCTGGTGGAAGCCACCGCCGTGGCCGACGTGGCGGCGGAAGAAAAGAAAGCCACCGTGAAGGTGGCGCGCAAGGCCGGCGCCGCTTCGGCCGCCGTTTCGCTGGCCGCGCCTGCCGGTCCCAAGCCGGTGGTGGTGAAAACCCGCGCCGCCAAGAGCAAGATTGAAGCTGCGCCGGTCACCGTGGTTGCGCCGGGCACCGCCCCGGCCGTGAGCCAGGTCACCGACGCCGCCACCCTGGCCACCATCGACACCTCGGGCTACCTGCTGCCGGGCGTGAAGGTGCCGGGCCGCCGTGGCCGTAAGCCGAGCGAATTCACGCCGGAAAACGACGAAGTGGCAGCGCTGAACGCCGTTGAGCGCGCCGAACTGAAAGCCGTGTCCAAGGCGCGCGAGCGCAAGGCCAAGGGCCTGGACGCGCTGAGCACCGAAGGCGTGACCGCCGAGGACCTGGAACGCCGCCGCCTGCAGATCAAGAACCTGATCAACATGGGCAAGGACCGCGGCTTCCTGACCTATGCCGAGATCAACGACCAGTTGCCGGAAAACATCATCGATCCGGAAGCGATCGAAGGCATTATCGCCACCTTCAACGACATGGGCATCGCCGTCTACGAGCGCGCCCCGGACGCTGAAAGCCTGTTGTTGACCGACAACGTTGCCGCCGTGACCAGCGATGACGAAGTGGAAGCGGCCGCCGCCACCGCGCTGTCGACCGTGGATTCCGACTTCGGCCGCACCACCGACCCGGTCCGCATGTATATGCGTGAAATGGGCGCCGTGGCGCTGCTGACCCGCGAAGGCGAAATCGAAATCGCCAAGCGCATCGAAGGCGGCCTGAAAGACATGATCCAGGCCATCTCCGCCTGCCCGACTACCATCGCCGAGATCGTGGCCCTGGCCAAGAAGATTGAAAACGACGAACTCAAGGTGGACGAAGTGGTGGACGGCTTCGTCGACCTGAACGAGGCGAGCAACGCGCCGGCCCCGGCTCCTGCCGCCCAGCACGCCGCGTCCGATGAGGACGAGGAAGAGGAAGAAGAAGTGGAAGAGGAAGACGGCGACGCCAATGGCGGCGCGGCCGGTTTCTCCACCGAGCAGCTGGTGCAGCTGAAAAAAGGCGCGCTGGAAAAGTTCGAAGTGATCGAAGTGCAGTTCGAGAAAATGCGCAAGGCCGCCGGCGGCTACGGTTCGCCGGCCTACAACAAGGCGCAGGAAGTGATTTCCGCCGAGCTGCTGGGCATCCGCTTCACCGCCAAGGTGGTGGAAAAGCTGTGCGACACCCTGCGCGGCCAGATGGAGCAGGTGCGTTCCATCGAGCGCGCCGTGCTGGAACTGTGCGTGAACCGCTGCGGCATGCCGCGCGCCCACTTCATCAAGGTCTTCCCGGGCAATGAGACGGACCTGGATTGGGTGGACGGCGAAGTCGATTCGGCCTACCCCTACAGCGCCGTGCTGGGCCGTAACGTGCCGGCCGTGAAAGAGCTGCAGTCGAAAATGATAGACCTGCAGGCGCGCGTGGCGCTGCCGCTGGCCGACCTGCGCAAGATCAACAAGCAGATGGCTGCCGGCGAGAAGCGCGCCCGCACCGCCAAGCGCGAAATGACCGTGGCCAACTTGCGCCTGGTGATTTCGATCGCGAAGAAGTACATCAACCGCGGCCTGCAGTTCCTGGACCTGATCCAGGAAGGCAACATCGGCCTGCTGAAGGCGGTGGACAAGTTCGAATACCGCCGCGGCTACAAGTTCTCGACCTACGCCACCTGGTGGATACGCCAGGCCATCACGCGTTCCATCGCTGACATGGCGCGCACCATCCGCGTGCCGGTGCACATGATCGAGACCATCAACAAGATGAACCGCATCTCGCGCCAGATCATGCAGGAAACCGGCAGCGAGCCGGATCTGGCCACGCTGGCGGTGAAGATGGAAATGCCGGAGAACAAGGTCCGCGAAATCATGAAGATCGCCAAGGAGCCGATTTCCATGGAAACCCCGATGGGCGAGGACGGCGATTCGCAGCTGGGCGACTTCATCGAAGACAACACCACGCTGGCGCCGCTGGACGCCGCGCTGCACGCCTCGATGCGCAATGTGATCAAGGAAGTGCTGGACTCGCTGACCCCGCGCGAAGCGAAAGTGCTGCGCATGCGCTACGGCGTGGAAATGTCGAACGACCACACGCTGGAAGAAGTGGGCAAGCAGTTCGACGTGACCCGCGAGCGTATCCGCCAGATCGAAGCGAAGGCCATGAGCAAGCTGCGCCAGCCGTCGCGTTCGGACAAGCTGAAGACTTTCCTGACCACGCATTAAGCGGTGGCGGTGGCGGGTTACGCGGGGCGTGCCCCGCTAACCCGCCCTTGTATTATTCCATCTGCCCCGAAAACGGAACGTCGGGGCAGAGCAACTGGATGCCGTACCCGCCCTTGGTCGCCAAGATCGTGATGTAGATTTCGCAGCAGTTGCTCTTATTCC
>NZ_WWCU01000047.1 GCF_009857595.1 Pseudoduganella aquatica
GCGCCAGCCCCGGCAGCGCCCGCTCCGGCCGCCGCCGCGCCAGCCGCCGCAACCGGCCCGGCCACGCTGGTGCTGAAGTTTACCGACGACTCGTGGGTGGAAATCCGCCGTCCCGGCAAGCCGTCGCTGATCGCCCGCCTGGTCAAGGGCGGCAGCACGGAACAGTTCGAGATCAACGACGCCGCGCTGCTCATCGTAGGCAAGCCCGGCCACGTGCAGGCCACCTTGCGCGGCCAGCCTTTGGCGCTGCCGGAAGTGCCAGGCGGTACAATTGCACGCGTGAATATTAAATAAGTATCAAGCAATCAAGATGGACGTTCCGATGACGAACACCGCAATCCCTTCCGGCCCGCAAGCGCGCCGTGGCAGCCGCAGCGTGCTGGTGGCGCATGGCGACCGCAAGATCTGGGTCGGCGGCGACGCGCCCGTGGTGGTGCAGTCGATGACCAATACCGACACGGCCGACGCCGTGGCGACCGCCATCCAGATCAAGGAACTGGCGCGCGCCGGTTCCGAACTGGTGCGCCTGACGGTGGACCGCCCGGAGGCGGCCGCCGCCGTGCCCTATATCCGCGACCAGCTGGACAAGATGGGCATCGACGTGCCGCTGGTGGGCGACTTCCACTACAACGGCCACACGCTGCTGACCGACTACCCGGACTGCGCCCAGGCGCTGTCCAAGTACCGCATCAACCCCGGCAACGTGGGCAAGGGCGCCAAGCGCGACACGCAGTTCGCCCAGATGATCGAAGTGGCCGTCAAGCACGACAAGCCGGTGCGCATCGGCGTCAACTGGGGCAGCCTGGACCAGGCGCTGCTGGCGCGCATCATGGACGAGAACGCCGCGCGCGCGAACCCGTGGAGCGCGCAAGCCGTCATGTACGAAGCGCTGATCACGTCCGCGATTGAAAACGCGGTGCGCGCCGAGGAACTCGGCATGGGCCGCGACAAGATTATCCTGTCCTGCAAAGTCTCCGGCGTGCAGGACCTGATCGCCGTGTACCGCGAACTGGGCAAGCGCTGCGACTATCCGCTGCACCTGGGCCTGACCGAAGCGGGCATGGGCAGCAAGGGCATCGTGGCCTCGACCGCCGCGCTGTCGGTGCTGCTGCAGGAAGGCATAGGCGATACCATCCGCATTTCGCTGACCCCGGAACCGGGCGGCGACCGCACCAAGGAAGTGGTGGTGGGGCAGGAGATCCTGCAAACCATGGGCCTGCGCAAATTCACGCCGATGGTGATCGCGTGCCCTGGCTGCGGCCGCACCACGTCCACCACCTTCCAGGAGCTGGCGGACGACATCCAGACCTATCTGCGCGACTCCATGCCGGAATGGAAGCAAAGCTACCCCGGCGTGGAAGCGATGAACGTGGCCGTCATGGGCTGCATCGTCAACGGCCCCGGCGAGTCCAAGCACGCCAACATCGGCATCAGCCTGCCCGGCACCGGCGAATCGCCGGCCGCGCCGGTGTTTGTCGACGGCCAGAAATTCGCCACCTTGCGCGGCGACAATATCGTCCAGGAATTCCAGGCCATCGTGCTGGATTACGTTAAAAAGAACTACGGCAAAGCATATGTCTGACAATAAAAAAGCTGAAAAAATCACCGCAATTAAAGGGATGAACGACCTGCTGCCGCAGGACGCGCACCTGTGGGAACTGTTCGAGAACACTGCGCAATCCGTGGTGCAAAGCTACGGCTTCCAGCAGATCCGCACGCCCATCGTCGAGAACACCAGCCTGTTCGCGCGCGCCATCGGCGCCGTCACCGACATCGTCGAGAAGGAAATGTACTCCTTCACCGATTCCATGAACGGCGACGCGCTGACCCTGCGTCCTGAAGGCACGGCCGGCGTGGTGCGTTCCGTGATCGAGAACAACCTGGTGTACGAAGGCCCGAAACGCCTGTGGTACAAAGGCCAGATGTTCCGCCACGAGAAACCGCAGCGCGGCCGCTATCGCCAGTTCCACCAGTTCGGCTGCGAGGCCGTGGGCTTCACCGGCCCGGACGTGGACGCCGAAATGATCATGATGTGCCGCCGCCTGTGGGATGACCTGGGCCTGGAAAACATCCGCCTGGAACTGAACTCCATCGGCGACGCCGACGAGCGCGCCAAGCACCGCGTGGACCTGATCGCCTACCTGGAATCGCACAGCGAGCTGCTGGACGCCGAAGCCCAGCGCCGCCTGCACACCAATCCGCTGCGCATCCTGGACACCAAGAACCCGGCCATGCAGGAGCTGGTCAACAACGCGCCCAAGCTGCTGGACTACCTGGGCGAAGGCTCGCTGGCGCACTTCAACGGCGTGCAGAAGATCCTGAACCACAACAACATCCCGTTCACCATCAACACCCGCCTGGTGCGCGGCCTGGACTACTACAACCGCACCGTGTTCGAGTGGGTGACGGACGAGCTGGGCACGCAAGGCACCGTTTGCGCCGGCGGCCGCTACGATCCGCTGTTCGAAACCTTCGGCGGCAAGCCGACCCCGGCGGTGGGCTTCGCCATGGGCATCGAGCGCCTGGTGGAACTGATGAAATCGGCCGGCGAGCCTGCCGACCCTAACCAGTGCGACGTGTACATGGTGCACCAGGGCGAAGAAGCGCAGATGCAGGCCTTCGTGCTGGCCGAGCGCCTGCGCGACGCCGGCCTGGACGTGGTGCTGCACTGCGCAGCGCTGAGCGGCGCCGGCTCTTTCAAGAGCCAGATGAAAAAGGCCGACGGCAGCGGCGCTTCCTTCGCCGTCATCATCGGCGAATCCGAAGTGGCCAGCGCCACGGCCAATGTGAAGGCCATGCGCGGCGAAGAAGGCGAGCACCAGCAAGCCACCGTGGCGTTTGACAGCGTGGTCGACTACATCGTGGACCACATCACGGGCGATGGTGAGGAGCACCACCATTTCCACGTGCATGACGAAAACTGCAAGCATTAATATCAACCCTTAACCAGAGCACAGAGTAATTTCATGGCATACGATCTCGAAGAACAAGAACAGCTAGCTAACTTCAAAGCCTGGTGGGCCAAGTACGGCAACCTGACGTCGTGGGTACTGATCGCGGGCCTGGCGGCCTATTCCGGCTGGAACGGCTGGAACTACTACCAGCGCGACCAGGCCGCATCGGCCTCGGCGCTGTACGACGAACTGCAGACCGCCATCGCGGCCAAGGACGCGGCCAAGGTGCAGCGCGCCACGGCCGACATGGAAACCAAGTTCGCCAGCACCTCCTACGCCGCCATGACGGCGCTGGCGTCGGCCAAGCAAGCCTTCGAGGCGAATGACCTGAAAACCGCGAAAGCCCAGCTGAACTGGGCCATCGAGCACGGCAACGACGAATACAAAGCCATCGCGCGCGTGCGCCTGGCCGGCGTGCTGCTGGACGAAAAAGCCTACGACGAGGCGCTGAAGGTGCTGGCCGTGGCGGTGCCCAAGCAGTTCGAAGGCGCCGTGGCGGACCGCAAGGGCGACGTGCTGGCCGCGCAGAACAAGCTGGCCGAAGCGCGCACCGCCTACCTGGCCGCGCTGAACGCCACCGACAAGAAAACCCCGGGCCGCCAGCTGATCCAGCTCAAGCTCGAAGCCATCGGCGGCACCGTGCCAGCCGAACCCAAGGCCGCAGCTTAAGAACGAAAAATCGGAGCGTAGGGCGGGTTAGGCGCGCCGCGCCGTAACCCGCCGCGCCGTCGCAATGCATGCTTAAGGATATTTATGCGTATTACCGGTAAAGTAGTTGGCGTAAGCCTGCTGGCCCTGGCCGCAGGTTGCAGCACCTTGGACAAGATCAATCCTTTCGCCAGCGAGCCTAAGGACAAGCCCGCCGCGCTGGTGGAACTGAAAAGCAGCCTGGCCGTGAAGACCGCCTGGAAATACTCGCTCGGCAAGTCCGGCGCGTACAACTTCAGCCCGGCCGCCGCCGCCGGCAGCGTCTTCGTGGCCGACGCGGACGGCGCCCTGGCGCGCCTGGACGCGGCCAGCGGCAAGCAACTGTGGCGCGTCAAGGCCGGCAGCGACCTGACCGCCGGCGTGGGCGTGAGCCCGAACGGCGAAGTGGTGGTGGTGGGCGGCCTCAAGGGCAACATCATCGCCTTCGACGGCAATGGCAAGGAACTGTGGAAGGCGCAGGCCTCGAGCGAGGTGCTGTCCTCGCCGGTGGCGGCGGACGACGTCGTCATCGTGCGCTCGGTGGACAACCGCATCACGGCCTTCGAAGCCAAGACCGGCGCCAAGCGCTGGTCCGTGCTGCGCACCACCCCGGCCCTGACCCTGCGCAATGCGCCGGGCATGGTCATCAGCGGCGCCAACGTCTACGTCGGCCAGCCCGGCGGCAAGCTGCTGGCGCTGACGCTGGCCACCGGCGTGCCGCGCTTCGAAGTGTCGGTGGGCGAGCCGAAGGGCGCCACCGAACTGGAGCGCGTGGCCGACGTGGCCGGCACCCCGGTGGTGTTCGAGAAAGATATCTGCGCGGTGACCTACCAGGGCCGCGTGGGCTGCTTTGACCTGGCCGGCGGCCAGGCGCGCTGGACCAAGGAAGTGTCTTCCGATGTCGGCGTGGCGGTGGACCAGCGTTTCGTGTTCACCGCGGACGAGAAGGGCGCCGTGGCGGCCTTCTCCCGCGAAGGCGGACAGAGTGCCTGGAAAAGCGACAAGCTGGCCTTCCGCCGCCTGTCCACGCCCGCATCTTTCGGCCGCAGCGTAGCCGTGGGCGACTTCCAGGGCCACATTCACTTCCTGTCGCGCGAAGATGGCGCACTAATAGCCCGGGTCAGCACCGACGGCACGGCGATACAATCGTCGCCCGTCATCGCTGGCTCGAATTTGATTTTCCAAACCCAATCAGGGACAGTGACCGCGTTAGCGGTCGAGTAATACAATGAAGCCGGTTATAGCACTCGTAGGTCGACCCAATGTCGGGAAATCGACCTTATTCAATCGTCTGACCCGCTCGCGCGACGCGCTGGTGGCGGACTTGCCAGGCCTGACGCGCGATCGCCATTACGGCGAAGGCCGCCTCGGCGAACGCCCCTTCCTGGTGGTGGACACCGGCGGTTTCGAGCCGGTCGCCAAGGAAGGCATCATGTTCCAGATGGCGCTGCAGACCAAGCAGGCCGTCGCGGAGGCGGACATCGTGGTGTTCCTGGTCGACGGCCGCCAAGGCCTGACGCCGCATGACAAGACCATCACCGACTTCCTGCGCAAGACCGGCCGCCCCGTGCTGCTGGTGGTCAACAAGTCGGAAGGCATGCGCTACACCGCCGTGGTGTCCGACTTCTACGAGCTGGGCATGGGCGATCCCTATGTGATCTCGGCCGCCCACGGCGACGGCGTGCATGACCTGGTGGAAGAAGCGCTGGACAAGGCCTTCCAGCAGCGTCCGGAAGACGCCGAGGAGCTGGCTCCGGCCGAGCGCGGCGTGAAGATCGCGCTGGTGGGCCGCCCCAACGTGGGCAAGTCCACGCTGATCAACACCCTGCTGGGCGAAGAGCGCGTGATCGCCTTCGACATGCCGGGCACCACCCGCGACTCGATCGAGATTCCCTTCGAGCGCGACGGCAAGCAGTACACGCTGATCGACACGGCCGGTATCCGCCGCCGCGGCCGCGTGTTCGAAGCCATCGAGAAATTCTCGGTGGTCAAGACCCTGCAGTCGATTTCGGAAGCCAACGTCGTGATCCTGATGCTGGACGCCCAGCAGGACATCTCCGAGCAGGACGCCCACATCGCCGGCTTCGTGCTGGAAACCGGCCGCGCGCTGGTGGTGGCCGTCAACAAGTGGGACGGCCTGCAGTCGGACGACCGCGACGAGATCAAGATCGACCTGGACCGCAAGCTGGACTTCCTGGGCTTCGCCAAGATGCACTTCATTTCCGCGCTGAAGGCCTCCGGCATCGGCCCGCTGATGAAGTCGGTGGACCAGGCTTACGCCGCCGCCATGGCCGACCTGTCGACGCCCAAGCTGACCCGCGCGCTGCAGGAAGCGGTGGAGAAGCAGGAACCGAAGCGCAAGGGCTCCATCCGTCCTAAGATGCGCTATGCGCACCAGGGCGGCATGAACCCGCCGGTGATCGTTATCCACGGCAATTCCCTGGACGCGGTGTCCGACCCGTACAAGCGTTATCTGGAAAAGCATTTCCGCGACACGTTCAACCTGGTTGGCACGCCGCTGCGCATTGAACTGCGCACCGGTAAAAACCCGTTCGACAAGCGCGTAAAATAAACCCTGATAACGAGCTTAAGATTGACATTCCTGTACGCTACGCACTGCACGAATGTCAAAAACAGGTTACAGTAGCTTGGCAGCATCATTCTCCAGGCAGAGAATGGTGCTGGGCACTTGAAATACAGCGAGTCGCCTCCAATTCTTACACAACAACACAAAAACGGAGCTGTTATGAGCAACAAAGGGCAACTGTTACAAGACCCATTCCTGAACGCACTGCGCAAGGAACACGTTCCTGTCTCGATCTACCTGGTCAACGGCATCAAGCTGCAGGGCCATATCGAGTCGTTCGACCAATACGTGGTATTGCTGCGCAATACCGTGACCCAGATGGTGTACAAGCACGCCATTTCGACCGTGGTGCCGGCCCGCGCCGTGAACCTGAACATCGAATCCGAAGCGGAATAATCATTGAGCTTTAATCTTCGCCTCCCACCTTGCCTGGCGGTCGCATGCGCGCAGCTTTAGTCGGGGTAGACTTCGGTCAGGGCGATTTTGCCGCCAGCGTCGAGGAACTGATGCTGCTTGCCCGCTCGGCGGGAGCAGACCCGGTCACCACGATTACCGGCAAACGCTCCAGTCCGGACGCGGCTTATTTCGTCGGCAGCGGCAAGGCCGACGAGATCGGCTTGGCCGTCCAGGATCTCAAGCTTGAGATCGTCATTTTCAATCACGCCCTGTCTCCCGCGCAGCAGCGCAACCTGGAAAAGCGCCTGCAAGTGCGCGTGCTCGACCGTACCAGCCTGATCCTCGACATCTTCGCGCAGCGCGCGCAGAGCCACGAGGGCAAGCTGCAGGTGGAACTGGCGCAGCTGCAGCACCTGGCCACGCGATTGATCCGCGGCTGGACCCACCTGGAACGGCAAAAGGGCGGTATCGGCCTGCGCGGCCCCGGTGAAACCCAGCTCGAGACCGACCGCCGCCTGATCGGCGAGCGCGTCAAGGCGCTGCGCGCGCGCCTGGCCAAGCTGCGCAAGCAGCACGAGACCCAGCGCCGTTCGCGCGGCCGCAGCCAGACCTTCTCCGTGTCCCTGGTCGGCTATACCAATGCCGGCAAGTCCACGCTGTTCAACGCCATGACCAAGGCCGGCGTCTACGTGGCCGACCAGCTGTTCGCCACGCTGGACACCACTTCGCGCCGCGTCTACATGGGCGAGGAAGTGGGCAATGTGGTGATTTCGGACACGGTTGGTTTCGTGCGGGAACTGCCGCACCAGCTGGTGGCGGCATTCCGCGCCACGCTGGAGGAAACCATTCACGCCGACCTGCTGCTGCACGTGGTGGACGCCGCCAGTCCGGTGCGCATGGAGCAGATCGAGCAGGTGAACCTGGTGCTGCGCGAAATCGGCGCCGACCATATTCCGCAGATCCTGGTGTGGAACAAGATCGACGCGGCCGGCCTGGAGCCGGCGGTCGAGCGTGATGAATATGATAAAATTTCTCGCGTTTTCACCAGTGCACGCACCGGCGCAGGCCTGGACCTGCTGCGCAGTGCCATCACTGAAGCGGCCAAGGCCGCACCCGGCAAGGCTTATCTGTACCAGGCGCCCGAGGAAGACGAGGATCTGCTGGATGTAGACGGCGACTCCGAATCCGAAGGCCATTCCACTTCCACCCAAGTTGGATCTCATTAGCATGCCTTTCTCCTCCTTAAAAAAAAGAATAGGCTTGAAGCTGAACTTGAACGACCCTCGCTGGGGGGCGGACAAGAAGGACGGCAACAAGCAGGCCCAAGAAGGCAAGAAACCCGGTGAAGGTCCGCCGGACCTGGACCAGCTGTGGCGCGATTTCAATCAGCGCCTGAACGGCTTGTTTGGCCAGAAACGGAATAACAACGGCGGCAGCGGCGGTGGCGGCGGCAGTGGCGGCGACATGCGCGGCGCCGGCTTCACCGTGGGCGCGGTCGGCGCGATCGCCGCGCTGGTGTGGCTGGCCAGCGGCGCCTTTATCGTGCAGGAAGGCCAGACCGGGGTGGTGTTCACCTTCGGCAAGGTCTCGCACGTCACGCCTGCCGGCCTGAACTGGCGCTGGCCTTATCCCTTCCAGAGCGACGTCACCGTCAACGTGTCGCAGGTGCGTACGGTGGAAGTGGGCTACCGCAACAACGTCAAGAACAAGCAGCCGCGCGAGTCGCTGATGCTGACCGACGACGAAAACATTATCGACATCCAGTTCGCCGTGCAGTACACGCTGAAGAACCCGGTGGCCTGGATCACCAGCAACACCAATCCGGAAGAAACCGTGATGCAGGTGGCGGAGACCTCGATCCGCGAAATCGTCGGCAAGAGCAAGATGGACTTCGTGCTGTACGAGGGCCGCGAGAAAGTCGCGTTTGAAACCCAGCAGCTGATGCAGCAGATCCTGGACCGCTACGCCACCGGCGCGCAGATCACCAATGTGACCATGCAGGGCGTGCAGCCGCCGGAGCAGGTGCAAGCCGCCTTCGACGACGCCGTCAAGGCCGGCCAGGACCGCGAACGCCTGAAGAACGAAGGCCAGGCCTACGCCAACAAGGTGATTCCCGAGTCGCGCGGCGCCGCGTCGCGCCTGACCCAGGACGCCGAAGCCTACCGCTCGCAAGTGGTGGAGAACGCCGAAGGTAACGCCTCGCGCTTCAAGTCGGTGCAGGCCGAGTACGCCAAGGCGCCGGGCGTGACCCGCGACCGCATGTACCTCGACACCATGCAGCAGATCTTCTCCAGCACCAGCAAGGTGATGATCGATTCGCGCGCCGGCAACAACCTGCTGTATCTGCCGCTGGATAAACTCATCGCCCAGGCCGCCGCCAGCGACGCCGCCGCGAAAGCGAACGCCACGCCGCCGCCGCCCACCGCCGTGATGCTGCCGTCGGACGGCCTGCCGCCGCCGGAAGTCAGCCGCCCGCGCGACAGCCGTTCGCGCGAGTCCTCACGTGATCGGGAGAGCCGTTAATGAATCGCATAGTTACCATCCTGATCAGTGGCTTCGTCGCCCTGATGCTGTTGTCCTCGACCGTGTTCGTGGTCGACCAGCGCAAGTACGCCATCGTGTTCGCGCTGGGTGAAGTCAAGCAGGTCATCAGCGAGCCCGGCCTGCACTTCAAGCTGCCGCCGCCGTTCCAGAACGTGCTGTACCTGGACAAGCGCATCATGACCATCGATTCGCCGGACGCCGACCGTTTCATCACGGCCGAGAAGATGAACATCCTGGTGGACGCCTTCGTCAAATGGCGCATCGTCGAGCCGCGCCTGTACTTCGTGTCCTTCGGCGGCGATGAAAGCCGTGCGCGCGACCGCATGTCGCAGATCGTGAAAGCGGCGCTGAACGACGAAATCACCAAGCGCACCGTGCGCGAAGTGATTTCCGGCCAGCGCGGCAAGGTCATGGAAGCGATCCGCACCAAGGTCATCGTGGAAGCCAAGCAGATCGGCGTCGAGATCATCGACGTGCGCCTGAAACGCGTGGACTACGTGGAGCAGATCAACAACTCCGTGTACGAGCGCATGAAGGCCGAGCGCGTGCGCGTGGCCAACGAACTGCGCTCCACCGGTACCGCCGACTCGGAGAAGATCCGCGCCGACGCAGACCGCCAGCGCACCGTGATCCTGGCCGAAGCCTACCGCGCCGCCGAGACCATCAAGGGCGAGGGCGACGCCAAGGCCAGCCAGATCTACGCCGACGCCTTCGGCCGCAATCCGGAGTTCTACAAGTTCTACCGCAGCCTGACCGCCTACCGCGAATCGTTCAAGAATCGCAGCGACGTGCTGGTGCTGGACCCGAACTCGGAGTTCTTCAAGTACTTCAAGGGCGCCGGCAGCGACGGCAAGAAGTAAGTCGCCGGCGGCGCTGGCGGGTTACGCGGCTGCGCCGCTAACCCGCCCTACGCGTTCCCGCCATACTCCGCCGCACCCTGGCGGATCCCCCGAATTCCCCCTCCCGACCAGCTTTTATTTCCATCCGTCCGCATTTTCGCGTAAAATATGCGGTTCGGCCCTCCGATTGCCGTGTGCGTCCTGTGGGCGCATGATCGATATCTCAACAACACCGTTGCCGGTTTTCCCCATGCCGAATTGGCTATTGCCCGAACATATTGCGGACGTACTGCCGTCCGAAGCGCGCAAGATTGAAGAATTGCGCCGCCTGATGCTGGATAACTTCCGGCTGTATGGCTACGAACTCGTGATGCCGCCGCTGCTGGAGTACGTCGAGTCCCTGATGACCGGCGCCGGCCAGGACACCGAGCTGCGCACCTTCAAGCTGGTGGACCAGATCTCCGGCCGCATGCTGGGCCTGCGCGCCGACATGACCACGCAAGTGGCCCGTATCGACGCCCACCTGCTCAACCGCGCCACCGTCACCCGCCTGTGCTACGCCGGCAGCGTGCTGCATACCCGTCCGTCGGGCCTGCACACCACCCGCGAGCCGCTGCAGATCGGCGCCGAAATCTACGGCCACGCCGGCCTGGAAGCGGACGCCGAGATCCAGGAACTGGCGCTGGCCTCCCTGGCGCTGGCCGGCTTCACCGACGTGCGCCTGGACCTGTCCCACGTGGGCGTGCTGCGCGCCATCCTGGCCGAGGACGCCAACGCGGCCAAGGACGAAGCGGCGCTGTACCTGCTGCTGCGCGCCAAGGACGTGCCGGGCCTGGAAGCCCAGACCGCCCATTACAGCCCGCTGGTGCGCTCCGCGCTGCTGGCCCTGCCGAACCTGTACGGCGACGTGGACGTGCTCAAGCGCGCCCGCGAGGTGCTGCCGGACCTGCCGGGCATCGCCAAGGCGCTGGCCGAGCTGGCCGCGCTGGCCGCGACTGCGGACAATGCCGCCATCGGCCGCGAAGTGGCGGTCGACCTGGCCGACCTGCGCGGCTACCAGTACGAGAGCGGCGCCATGTTCGCCATCTACGTGCCGGGCCTGCCGAACGCGGTGCTGCGCGGCGGCCGTTATGACCACGTTGGCGAAGCGTTTGGCCGGGCGCGTCCCGCCACCGGCTTCTCGATGGATTTGCGCGAACTGGCGCGCCTGCTGCCGACGGCCGAGCGCAAGCACTCGATCCGCGCGCCGTGGGGCAATGCGCCTGAATTGAAAGATAAAATCGCCGAGCTGCGCAAGACCGGCGAAGTGGTGATCCAGAGTCTGCCGGGTCACAGCAATGAACAGGACGAGTTCGAGTGCGACCGCGCGCTGGTGCTCGACGATAGTGGTAGCAACTGGATTCTTAAAAACTTAGGTTAGTACGATGTCGAAAAAAAATATGGCAAAGAACGTGGTTGTCATCGGCACCCAATGGGGCGATGAAGGCAAAGGTAAAATCGTTGATTGGCTGACTGATCACGCCCAGGGCGTGGTGCGTTTCCAGGGCGGCCACAACGCCGGCCACACGCTGGTCATCGGCGGCGTGAAGACTGCGCTGCAGCTGATCCCGTCGGGCATCATGCGTCCAGGCGTGGCCTGCTACATCGGCAACGGTGTGGTGGTGTCGGTGCCGGACGTGCTGCGCGAAATCGACAAGCTGGAAGCGGTCGGCGTGGAAGTGGCTTCGCGCCTGAAGATCTCCGAGGCTTGCCCGGTCATCTTCCCGTACCACAGCGCGCTGGACGCGGCCCGCGAAGCGGCCCGCGGCGCCGCCAAGATCGGCACCACCGGCAAGGGCATCGGCCCGGCCTACGAAGACAAGGTGGCGCGCCGCGCCATCCGCATCGCCGACCTGCTGAACGAAGAACGCCTGGCTGAAAAACTGCGCGAAAACCTGGACTACCACAACTTCGTGCTGGAAAACTACCTGAAGGCTCCGAAGGTCGACTACCAGAAGACCCTGGACGACGCGCTGGCCTACGTGCCGCGCCTGCGCCCCATGGTGACCGACGTGTCGAGCGCCCTGTACGCCGCGCACAAGGCCGGCGGCAACCTGCTGTTCGAAGGCGCGCAAGGCTCGCTGCTGGACGTGGACCACGGCACCTACCCGTTCGTCACCTCGTCGAACTGCGTGGCCGGTAACGCCGCCGCCGGCGCCGGCGTCGGTCCTGGCATGCTGCACTACATCCTGGGCATCACCAAGGCCTACACCACCCGCGTCGGCTCCGGCCCGTTCCCTTCGGAACTGCCTACCGATGCCGGCGTTGGCCACCACCTGTCGTCGGTCGGCCACGAGTTCGGCACCGTGACGGGCCGCGCCCGCCGCTGCGGCTGGTTCGACGCCGCGCTGCTGCGCCGCTCGGTCCAGATCAACGGCGTGTCCGGCATGTGCATCACCAAGCTGGACGTCATGGACGGCCTGGAAACCATCAAAATCTGCACCAGCTACACGCTGGACGGCCGCACCGTGGACATCTTCCCGGTCGGCGCAGAGGACGCAGGCCGCTGCCAGCCCATCTATGAAGAGATGCCGGGCTGGAGCGAAAGCACTGTCGGCGCTAAATCGCTGGCCGCGCTGCCTGCAAACGCGCGCGCTTATATCAAGCGCATCGAAGAACTGGTTGGCGTGCCAGTGGATATGGTATCGACCGGCCCTGACCGCGAAGAAACCATCGTACTGCGCCATCCTTACGAGTAAGAAGGATAGAACAAATGAGCACCCCTCAATCCGATGACAAGCACCTGTGGGTGTCCTGGGATGAATACCACCGCCTGATCGAGCGCCTGGCGCTCAAGGTGCATGAATCGGGCTGGAAGTTCGACATGGTCCTGTGCCTGGCGCGCGGCGGCGTGCGTCCCGGCGACGTATTCTCGCGCATTTTCGACGTGCCGCTGGCCATCCTGTCGACCAGTTCCTACCGTGCCGACAAGGGCACCGTGCAGGGTGACCTGGACATCGCCAAGTACATGACGATGACCAAGGGTCCGCTGTCCGGCCGCATCCTGCTGGTCGACGACCTGGCCGATTCGGGCGTCACGCTGATCAAAGTCATGCAGCATTTGAAGGAAAACTTCGAAGGCGTGACCGAGGTGAAATCGGCCGTGATCTGGACCAAGGGCAGCTCGGCGTTCCGTCCGGACTACCAGATGGAAGAACTGCCGCACAACCCATGGATCCACCAGCCGTTCGAAGACTACGACGGCATCCGCCCGCACCAGCTGGCGGCGTGGATCAAGAAAGGCGAAGCGTCGAAGTAAGTTCGATGCGCATCGCAAAGAGCGGCCCGAGGGCCGCTTTTTTTACGCCGCGTATCGGCGGGTTACGCGTCCCGCTAACCCGCCCTACGATACGCCACGTACCACATACCGCATGCAGCGCCGCGCCATACGCGTACCGCATGCAGCATGCAACGCCGTGCCATACGCGTACCGGGTGTCGCACGCAGCGCCGTGTCATACGCGTACCGCGTGCCGCATGCAACGCCGTGTCATACGCGTACCACGTGCCGCATGCAGCGCCGTGTGGTACGCGTAGGGCGGGTTAATGCGCAGCGCGTAACCCGCCATGTGCGAGCCGGTACAGCATCGGCAGCACCAGCATGGTCAGCACGGTGGACGACAGAATCCCGCCGATCACCACCGTGGCCAGCGGCCGCTGCACCTCGGCGCCGGTGCCGGCGGCCAGCGCCATCGGCACGAAGCCCAGTGCGGCCACCAGCGCCGTCATCAGCACCGGCCTTAGCCTGCCCAGCGCGCCTTCCCGTATCGCCTCGTCCAGCGGCCTGCCTTGCTCGCGCAGGCTGCGGATAAATGAAATCAGCACCAGCCCGTTAAGCACTGCCACGCCGGACAGCGCAATAAACCCCACCGCCGCCGATATCGACAGCGGCAATCCGCGCAGCGCCAGCGCCGCGATGCCGCCGGTGAGCGCGAACGGTATGCCGCTGAACACCAGCAGTCCGTCCTTCAGGTTGCCGAACATGGCGAACAGCAGCGCCAGCACCACCAGCAGCGCGGCCGGCACCACCAGCTTCAAGCGGTCCACCGCCGACTGCAACTGCTCGAACTGCCCGCCCCAGGTGATCCAGTAGGCCGGCGGCAGCTTCACCTGCTGCTGTATGGCCTTCTCGGCCGCCGCCACGAACGAGCCGATGTCGCGCCCGCGCACGTTCGCGCTGACCACCACGCGCCGCTTGCCCTGTTCCCGGCTGACCTGGTTCGGCCCCGGCGCCACCTCCAGCGTGGCAACCTCGCCCAGCGGAATGAAGTTGCCCGCGCCAGCCGTGCCGCTGCCCGCCGCGCCGCGCCCATGCGCAGGCAGCGCAATCGGCAGCCGCCGTATCGCATCCAGGTCGCCGCGCATCTGCTCGGGCAAGCGCACCACGATATCGAAGCGCCGGTCGCCCTGGAACACATCGCCCGCCTGCTGCCCGCCCACGGCCGCCGCCAAGGTCTCCTGCACCTCGGCCGAATTGAGGCCGTACCGCGCCAGCCTGGCACGGTCGATATTCACGGTGAGCATAGGCAGGCCGCTGGTCTGCTCGACCTTCACCTCGCTCGCCCCTGCAACCTTCGCCAGCACCGCCGAAATCCGCTCCGCAGTTTCGTTCAGCACCGCCATATCGTCGCCGAACACCTTCACCGCCACGTCGCTGCGCACGCCCGAAATCAGCTCGTTGAAGCGCAGCTGGATAGGCTGCGAGAACTCGTAGCTGTTGCCGGGCAGCTGCTCCACGCTGGCGCGGATGGCCGTCTCCAATTGCTCGCGCGTCTTGCGCGGCTTGGGCCACTGGTCGCGCGGCTTGAACATGATGAAGCCGTCCGCGCTGTTCGGCGGCATGGGATCGGACGCCACCTCCGCCGTGCCTATGCGCGCGAACACGCGTTCAATCTCCGGGAACTCCTGCATCAGCTTGCGTTCCAGTTGCTGCTGCATCGTCACCGACTGCGTCAGGCTGGTGCCGGGAATGCGCAGCGTCTGCAGCGCGATGTCGCCTTCGTCCAGGCTGGGCACGAACTCGCTGCCCATGCGCGAAGCCAGCAGGGCGGACAGCAGGACCGCCACCGCCGCGAAGGCCAGCACCACCGGCTTGTTCGCCAGGGACAGGTCCAGCACCGGCGCGTACCAGCGCGCCGCCGCGCGCATCACGGCATTCTCTTTCTCGCTTACGCGCTCGCCGATGAACAGCGCCACGGCGGCCGGCACAAAGGTCATGGACAGCACCATGGCGCCGAACAGCGCAATCACCACGGTCAGCGCCATGGGGTGGAACATGCGTCCCTCCACGCCGCTGAACGCAAAGATGGGCAGGTACACGGCCATGATGATGAGCTGCCCGAACAGCAGCGGCCTGCGTGCCTCGCGCGCGGCGGCGAACACCTCGTCCATGCGTTCGCTGCGCGTGAGCGGCCGCCCCAGCGCGGCCTGCGCATGCGCCAGCCGCCGCACGCAGTTCTCCACGATGACCACCGCGCCATCGACAATAATGCCGAAGTCCAGCGCGCCCAGGCTGAGCAGGTTGGCGCTCACCTTGTACGAGACCATGCCGGTAAAGGTGAACAGCATGGACAGCGGGATCACCATGGCCGTGATCAGCGCCGCGCGCAGGTTGCCGAGGAAGGCGAACAGCACCGCCACCACCAGCACCGCGCCTTCCAGCAGATTGGTACGCACCGTGGCGATGGCCTTGTCCACCAGCGTGGTGCGGTCGTACACGGTGACCGCGTGCACGCCTGCCGGCAGGCTGCGGTTGATCTGCTCCATGCGCGCATCCACCGCGCGCGAGACGGTGCGGCTGTTCTGGCCTATCAGCATGAACACCGTGCCCAGCACCACCTCGCGGCCGTTCTCGGTGGCGGCGCCAGTGCGCAGCTCGCGGCCTTCCAGCACCTCGCCAATGTCGCGCACGCGCACCGGTATGCCGTCCGCACTGGTGAGCACCACGTTGGCGATATCGTCGCGCGTGGCGAGCTGGCCGGGCACGCGCACCAGCAGCTGCTCGCCGTTGCGCTCTATATAGCCGGCCCCGGTGCTGCCGTTGTTGCGCTCCAGCGCCGCCACCACGTCGCGCACGCCCAGGCCGTAGGAGGCCAGCTTGTCCGGATGCGGCGCCACCTGGTACTCGCGCACATAGCCGCCGATGGAATTGATTTCGGTCACGCCGGGCACGGTGCGCAGCTGCGGCTTGATGATCCAGTCCTGGATGTCGCGCAGGTCGGTCGGCGTGTAGGGCGTGCCGTCGGGCTTCTTTGCGCCTTCCCTGGTCTCCACCGTCCACAGGTAGATTTCACCCAAGCCGGTCGACACGGGGCCGAGCGCGGGGAAGACGTCCCTCGGCAGCCGCGCGCGGACTTCCTGCAGGCGCTCGTTCACCAGCTGGCGGGCAAAGTAGATGTCGGTGCCGTCCTTGAAGGTGACGGTGATCTGCGACAGGCCGTAGCGCGACAGGGAGCGCGTCTGGTCCAGCTGCGGCAGGCCCGCCATCGCCGTCTCCAGCGGCAGCGAGATGCGCTGTTCGGTTTCCAGCGGCGAGTAGCCGGGAGCTGCGGTGTTGATCTGCACCTGCACATTGGTGATGTCGGGGACCGCATCGACGGGCAGGCGCTGGTAGTTGTAGACGCCGAGGATGGCCATGCCCAGCACCAGCAGCATCACCAGCCAGCGCTGCGCGATGGACGCGCGTATCAATCGTTCAAACATGATGGTCGGCCTTCGCGTCAGTGGGCGTGTTCATTGCCGGACTTGCCCAGTTCGGCCTTGATGGCGAAGCTGCCGTCCGCCGCGTACTGCGTGCCCGCAGCGAGGCCGGACAGCACCTCCACCAGCTTGCCGTCGCTGCGGCCCAGCGTGACCGTGCGCGCAGCGAAGCCGGACGGCGTGCGCACGAATACCGCGGCCTTGCCGTCCAGCGTGTGCACCGCGCTGCTGCGTACAGCAACGGCCACCGCCGCCGTCGAGCCGTTGGCAGCAGGCGGGAACACGCTGACGTTGACGAACAGGCCGGGACGCCAGGCGGCGCCGGGATTCTTCAGCCGTATGCGCGCGGTGGCGGCGCGCGTCTGCTCGCCCAGCAGCGCGCCCACGTAGGCCACCGTGCCGATGGCGCTGGCGCCGGACGATACCGACTGCACCGATGCGGGCTGGCCCACGCGCACCGTGTCGAGGTGGGGCGCCGTGACGGCGAATTCCGCCCATACGCTGGACAGGTCTGACAGGGTGAAGATGTTGGCGTCCTCCTTGACCGCTTCCCCTGCTGCGATATGCTTCTCCAGCACGGTGCCGTCGAACGGCGCGCGCACTTCATAGCGGTTCAGCGGGCCGGAGCCGGGCAGGGCGCCTGCGCCCAGCGCGTCCAGCTTCTGCTGCGCATTGCGCGCGGCGATGCCGGCTTCGTTGGCGTGCTGCTGCGCTTGCAGATAGTCCTGCTCGGCCGAGATACGCTCCTCCCACAGCTTGCGCTCGCGCGCCAGCAGCGTTTGCGCCAGCGACTGGCGCTGGCGGGCCGACAGCAGTTCGCTGCGCAGGTCGGACAGTTCGCGGCTGGACAGCACCGCCAGCACCTGCCCCTTTTTCACCTGCTGGCCCAGCTCCGCGTTCACGCTTTCCACCATGCCCGCCAGGCGCGGCACCACGTGCGCGGTGCGGTCGCCGTCGTAGCGGATCTCTCCGGCCAGTGCGATGGCGGGCACAATCGGCGCCGGTCCCGCCGCTGCCAGCGTGATGGCGGCGGTCTTGATTTGTGCCTCGCTGAAGGTGGCTTGCTGCACTTCTTCGGCATGGTCGGCAGGCTCCGCAGCGCCGTGTTTTTCGCCATGAGCAGTTTCCTGCGGCGCGGTTGTCTGCGCGCCGGGGCGCAGTATGAACGCGGCGAGCGCTGCGCCGGACAGCACGATGGCTGCGATGGCGATGGTTTGTTTTTTGGTCGGTTTCATGGCGGTTCAGTGTTCGTTGTTCGGCGCGGTGTGGCCGAGGATGCGTTCGATGGCGGCGGCGGCGCGGTGCCCGTCCGACAGCGCGGACAGGTATTGCGCGCGTGCCTGCAGCAGCGTGCGCTGCGCGTCGAGCACGTCGATGAAGTTGTGTTTGCCGTATTCGAAGCCTTTGCGGGCGGCCTCGCTGGCCTGCTGCGCTGCGGGCAGGATGTCATTGCGCAGCATGTCCAGCGCCAGCCGCGCCGCGCGCAGCTCCTGCACCGACTGCGCCAGCTCGGACTCCAGCCGCATGGCGGCGGCGGCCAGTTCCGCTCCTGCCTTGTCGGCCTGCCGCTGAGCGGCCAGCACATTGCCCTGGTTGCGGTCGAACAGCGGCAGCGGCAGCGACAGGCCCACCACGGTCTGGCTGCGCGACGGGTCGGCCATGCGCTTGCTGCCCAGGCTCACGGTCAGGTCCGGCGCGCGGTTTGCCAGTTCCAGCTTCGATACGGCCTTGCGCCGTTCCACTTCCAGCCGCGCCGTCATCAGCGCGGGCGATTGCGCGCGCCAGCTTGCCATTGCCGCTGCGGACGGCGGCTCCGGCAGCACGCCGATATCGCCTTCCGCCCGCTCGAAGCCTGCCGTTGCCGTGCCGTCTCCCGCCGCTGCGGGCTGCAGCCAGTGTGCTGCGAGACGATGGCGCGCCGAGGCCAGCGCCGACGCCGCGCTGGATTGCTCCAGCCGCACATTGGCTTCCGCCAGTCTGGCCTTGGTCTCATCGACGGGCGACACCTTGCCCGCGATGACGCGCTTGCTGGCCGCTTGCGTGGCGCGCTGCGCCAGCTCGCTGCCGTCTTGCGCCAGGCGCAGGCGCTCCTGCGCCACCAGCACTTCATAGAAGGCCGTCACGACGTCCGCGTGCAGCTCCAGGCGCTGCGCTTCCAGCGCCGCGCCGGCCACGTCTCGTCCGCGCTCCGCAGCGGCCACGCGCGCCGCGCGCTTGCCGCCCAGTTCCAGCGGCTGGCTCAGTTGCCATGTTTTTTCGCCGTCGCCTTCAGCGCTGCCAGCGTTGCTGCTGCTGCGCCCCACGCGCTCGAACGACAGCGTGGGATTGGGCCGCGCGGACGCCTGCATAACCAGGCCGTCCTGCGCCTCGGTTTCATAACGGGCGGCAGCGAGGCCGGGGTGGGCTTGCATGGCCAGCGCCAGCGCGGCCCGCAAGGTGAGAGCCGTTTGCGGCTCCGGTGTTTGTGCGGCCGCATGCATGGACGCGACGAGCGTCGCCATGGCTAGCGGCCAAAGGAATTTGACCATCGAATTCTCCGAAATCAGGAAAAGAAATTCGACGGGACTTCAGTAAGGTGGAAAGAGTCCCGCCGCGCTAGGCAGCGCGGCGCCAGTCGGGCTTTTTGGGCCCTTCGGAGATGTGGGAAGTGAAGTGGGGTACGGAGGAGGGCGGATAAGCCGCGCCTGCGGTGTCCGGCGGCGGCGCCGTGCCGGACATCAGCGAGGCCTGCACCGCGTGGTGGCAGACCGCGCAGTCGGCATGCACCTTGGCTTTGCCGGGCAGCTTGCCGTCGTTGCCGTCATCGCCGTCATGCTGCGGTTCGGCCTGCGCGTTGTGCTGGTGCGAGTGATGGCCGAAGTGCGAACGTTTTTGCTGGCCCTGTTCCTGCTCATGCCCGCAATAGGCCGCAGCCGCAGACCAGGCATACTGGAGCGGCAGAATGGCAAGCAGCAGGATCAGGAACAATTTACGCATGCGGCAATTCTAGCAGCATTCGCCGCCGCACCTCGGCCGTGTAGTAGACTCCGGGCTAGCCACTCCCGAAAGCCCCGAATGACCCAGAATTTTTTCCAGACCTTTATCCTGTTGTTGCTGGTGACCGACCCCTTCGGCAACGTGCCGCTGTTCGCCACCGCGCTCAATCCCGTGCCGCCTTCGCGCCGGCCGCGCATCGTGATCCGCGAATGCATGATCGCCTTCGTGGTGCTGCTGATCTTTATGTTCTTCGGCCGCCACTTCCTGCAGGCGCTGCAATTGTCGGAAGCGTCGCTGCGCATTGCCGGCAGCGTGATCCTGCTGCTGATCGCCATCCGCATGATCTTCCCGCATCCGGACGGCGTGTTGGGCCGTAACGAAGGCGGCGAGCCCTTCATCGTGCCGCTCGCCATTCCCGCGCTGGCCGGTCCCTCGGCGCTGGCCACCGTGCTGCTGTTCTCGCGCGACAGCACGGGCGAAGTGCTGATCCACGTTGCCGCGCTGGCGGCGGTGGTGGTGGTGTGGCTGGCCGTGTTCCTCGGCGCCGAGCGCTTGCAGAAAGTACTCGGCCCGCAGGTGATGACGGCCTTCGAGCGCCTCATGGGCCTGATCCTGGCCGCGATGTCCATCGAGATGCTGCTGGGCGGCATCCGCGAGTTCGTCAAGACCCTGTAAGCCGGATCAGATCTGGCGCATGCCGCCGTCGACGAACAGCTCGACGCCGGTGACGAAGCTGGCGTCGTCGCTGGCCAGGAACACGGCGGCCTTGGCCACTTCATCCGGGTCGCCCACGCGGCCCATCGGTATCGTCGATGCCAGGTGGTCCAGGAAGCCTTGCTGCTGCGCGGCGTCCGTGCCGACCAGCTCCACCAGGCCCGGGGTCTTGATCGGACCGGGGCTGAGCGTGTTGACGCGGATGCCGCGGTCTTTCAGGTCCACGATCCAGTTGCGGGCGAAGGAGCGCACGGCCGCCTTGGAGGCGGCGTACACGCTGAAGGCCTCGGTGCCGCCGCTGGCTGCGGTGGAGCCGGTGAGGATCACGGACGAGCCTTTGCCCAGCAGCGGCAGCGCGGTCTGCACCGTGAACAGCGTGCCTTTAACATTGCGCGCGAAAGTGTCGTCGAATTGCGCTTCAGTGATCTGGCCCAGCGGCAGCAGCGAACCGCCGCCGGCGTTGGCCACCAGCACGTCCAGCTTGCCGTGGTCCGCCTTGATGCGGTCGAACAGCGCCTGCAGCTGCGCCATATCCGCAGAATCAACGCGGACCGCGATGGCGCCGCCGCCGATGTCCGCTGCCGCCGCATCCAGTTCCGCCTGGCGGCGGCCGGTGATGTAGACCTGCGCGCCTTCGCTGACAAAACGCTTGGCCATGGCCAGCCCGATGCCTGTGCTGCCTCCGGTGACTACGGCGACTTTTCCTTCAAGTTTCTTCGTCATGATGCTTCCTTTAAATGAGTTCAATGGATGTAGTTTGCCGTGGCGGCGCGCCGGCGATAAGACAGGCTGTGGGCATATGATTTATGCTTTGAGTGCATGGACCAGTCTGGAGCTATGATGAAAATGAATAAATTGCTGTGGATGCAGTGCTTTGTGCGCGCCGTGGAAACCGGCAGCTTTTCCGCCGTGGCGCGCGAGCTGGGCATAGGGCAGCCGAACGTGAGCCGCCACATTGCCTCGCTGGAGCAGGATCTGGGCACGCGGCTGCTGCACCGCTCCACGCGGCAGCTGGTGGCCACGCCGGAAGGGCAGCGCTACTACGCCCAGGCCCGTGTGGCGCTGGACGCGATTGCGCGCGCCGAGTCCGACGCGCGCGGCAAGCAGAACCCGCACGGGCTGCTGCGCGTGGCTTGTCCGGCCGGGCTGGGCATCGAGAAAATCATCGGCGTGCTGCCGGAGTTCATGGCGCGCTATCCGGACGTGGAACTGGATTTGCGCCTCGGCGACGGCTACGTGGACCTGGTGGCGGAAGGCGTGGACGTCGCCATCCGGGGCGGGGTGCTCAAGGACAGCGCGCTGCGTGCGCGGCGCGTGGGCATGTCCGAGCGCATCTGCGTCGCCAGCCCGGCCTATCTGGCGCGGCACGGCACGCCGCAGCATCCGGACGAGCTGCTGCGCCACGAATGCATCGTGTACACCCTGCTGGCGGGCAGCGGCTGGCCGTTCAAGGACGGGGAGGTGCATGTGCGCGGCCGCCTGCGCATCAACAGCCTGGAAGGGATAAGGCGCGCTGCGCTCGATGGCATGGGCATTGCCTATCTACCGGCGTGGATGGTGATGGAACATCTTGGCGGCGCAGCCGCGTCCAAGGAGCCACAGCGGCTGCAGCGCTTGCTCGGCGAGCACGCCGCGCCACTGACGCCGCTGAACGCCGTGTATTCAGCGGAGCGGCTGCTGCCGCACCGCGCCTCGGTCTTCATTGAATTTATCGCCGCTGTCTTTGCGGAGACGCCGGGCTTGGCGATTCGTCCAGGGCAAACAGTTCGTTAAAACTTTATAGCTACAAATAATCAATAAGTCGAGCAATGAGCACAGGCGTTCCATTTTAAGCTGGTGTGCCGCCTAAAGTTTGAGCAGGGGGCGGGCGGCACATCCTAAACTATAAGACGGAGACGCAATGCATCAACTCAAACGCAATCTGAAACTCAAGACCATGCTGGCCGGCTGCGCGCTGTTTGCGCTGTCCGCCGCACCGCTGCAAGCACTGGCCGCATTCGGCCTCACCACCAACACAGGCGACTACACCATCGACACCGGCGCGGGACTGGTGTTCAAGGTGCTGCGCACCGCCACGTCCCAGGCGGGCGTGGGGGACATCTCCAGCCTGGTGTACAACGGCGTGGAGCTGCAAGGCCAGACCAAGGGCTCGCACATCGCCAGCGGTTTCAGCGGCCTGTACACCGGCGTAACGGCGGTCAGCGTGAGCGCCGCCCAGCCCGACACGGACACCATCAAGATCACGGTGACGACCGGGAACCTGACCCACTACTACATGGCGCGCCGCAATGTGTCCCACATCTACATGGGCACCAACATCACGGCCGAGCCGTCGGTGGGCGAGTTCCGCTGGATCACGCGCATGAAGTCCAACATCCTCACCGGCGTGCCGGCCGAGTCCAACCTGAACGGCACCACCACCACGGTGGAAAGCACCGATGTATTCGGCTTTGCCAACGGCGAAACGCGTTCCAAGTACTACGGCAACCAGCGCACGCTGGACTACACGCTGCGCGGCATCACCGGTTCCGGCGTGGGCGTGTACATGGTGTACGACAACCGCGAAGGCGCCTCGGGCGGTCCCTTCTTCCGCGACATCCAGAACCAGAGCAGCAGCACCACCAGCGGCGACACGGAGCTGTACAACTACATGAACTCCGGCCACAACCAGACCGAGGCCTACCGCATGGGCTTCCACGGTCCGTATGCGCTGCTGTTCACCGGCGGCGGCACGCCGGCTATTCCGGACATGAGCTGGGTCGCCAACATGGGCCTCACCGGCTACGTGGCGGCCAGCGGCCGTGGCGGCGTAACGGTGGCGGGCATGACGGGCCTGGACAGCAGCTATCCATACACGGTGGGCTTCTCCAACAGCACTGCGCAGTACTGGGGCGCGGCCAACGCCAGCAGCGGGCAGATGACCAAGACCGGCATGAAACCGGGCACCTACACCATGACGGTGTACAAGAACGAGCTGGCGGTGGATAGCCGCAGCGTGACGGTGAGCGCGGGCAGCACCACCAGCGTGAGCAGCTTCGCGGTGACGGGCGACCCTGCTGCGAAGACGGCGCTGTGGCGTATCGGTAAATGGGACGGCTCGCCCAAGGAGTTCCTGAATGGCGACAAGGTGAACGCCATGCATCCGTCGGATACGCGCATGGCTTACTGGACGCCGGCCGATTACATCGTCGGCACCTCATCCGATGCGACGGGCTTCCCGGCGTACCAGTGGAAGGGCGTGAACGGGGCGATAAACGTGCGCTTCAATCTGACTGCGGCGCAGGTGGTGTCCAGCTCCACGTATCAGCTGCGGGTGGGCATTACGGCAGCGTATGCGAATGCGCGGCCGCAGGTGACGGTCAATGGCTGGACCTCGGCCGTGCCTACCGCATCGACGCAGCCGGACAGCCGCAGCATGACGATAGGCACCTACCGTGGCAACAATGCGATGTTCACCTTCACCGTGCCGGTGGCCAACCTGGTGGTGGGGCAGAATATCCTGACGCTGGCGCCGGCCAGCGGCAGCTCGGGCACCACCTACCTGAGCCCGGGCTATGCGTATGACGCCGTGGATCTGATCAAGACGCCGTAAGCTGCAAGCACGGCGGGTTACGCGCTTGCGCGCTAACCCGCCCTACGATTGCGCGGGACTCGTGAGATTGCGCCGCGACGATTGCACGGGACCCGTGAAATTGTGCCGCGACGATGGCACCGGCCAGGTGGAATTGCGTAGGGCGGGTTAGCGGCACGCGTAACCCGCCAGCGGTCACGCGACGTTGTCCGCGCCGGGTGCGCCGAACAGCTGCTGCTTGAGCACATGCAGCTGGTCGCGCACCTGCGCGGCTTTTTCGAACTCCAGGTTCTTGGCATGGTCCAGCATGAGCTTCTCCAGGCGCTTGATTTCCTTGCTGACCTGCTTCTCGCTCATGGCCTCGTACTTGGCCGCCTCCTGCGCCACTTCCAGCTGCTCGCGCGCGTCCTGCGGGCTGTAGACGCCGTCTATCATGTCCTTGATCACCTTGTGCACGCCGCGCGGCACAATGCCGTTGGCGGCGTTGAAGGCGATCTGCTTGGCGCGGCGGCGCTCGGTCTCGCCGATGGCGCGTTCCATCGAGTCGGTCATGCGGTCCGCATACAGCAAGGCCACGCCGTTCAGGTTACGCGCAGCGCGGCCTATGGTCTGGATCAGCGAGCGCTCCGAACGCAGGAAGCCTTCCTTGTCCGCGTCCAGGATCGCCACCAGCGACACTTCCGGCAAGTCCAGGCCTTCGCGCAGCAGGTTGATCCCCACCAGCACGTCAAAGGTGCCGATGCGCAGGTCGCGCAGGATCTCCACGCGCTCCACCGTTTCAATGTCGCTGTGCAGATAGCGCACCTTGATCCCGTGGTCGCTCAGGTATTCGGTGAGCTGCTCGGACATGCGCTTGGTCAGCGTGGTCACCAGCACGCGCTCGTTCTTGGCGATGCGGTCCTGGATCTCGGACATCAGGTCGTCCACCTGCGTGCGGGCAGGGCGCACGATCACCAGCGGGTCCACCAGGCCGGTCGGGCGCACCACCTGCTCCACCACCTGGTCGGCGCGCTTGTTCTCGTAGTCGGCCGGCGTGGCCGAGACGAACACGGTCTGCCGCATCTTCGATTCGAACTCCTCGAACTTCAGCGGCCGGTTGTCCAGCGCGGACGGCAGGCGGAAGCCGTAGTCCACCAGGTTGGTCTTGCGCGAGCGGTCGCCGTTGTACATGGCCGACAGTTGGCCGATCAGCACGTGCGACTCGTCCAGGAACATCAGCGCGTCCGGCGGCAGGTAGTCCACCAGCGTCGGCGGCGGCTCGCCGGCCTTGGCGCCGCTCAGGTGGCGCGAGTAGTTCTCGATGCCCTTGGTGAAGCCGATTTCGGCCATCATCTCCAGGTCGAAGCGGGTGCGCTGCTCCAGGCGCTGCTCTTCAATGAGCTTGGTCTCCTTGCGGAAGAACTCCAGGCGGTCGCGCAGCTCTTCCTTGATGGTCTCGATGGCGCGCAGCACCGTGGAGCGCGGCGTGACGTAGTGCGAGCCGGGGTAGACGGTGAAGCGCGGGATCTTCTGCTTGACGCGGCCGGTGAGCGGGTCGAACAGCTGGATCGATTCCACCTCGTCGTCCCACAGCTCCAGGCGCACCGCCAGCTCGGCGTGTTCGGCCGGGAAGATGTCGATGGTGTCGCCGCGCACGCGGAAGGTGCCGCGCCCGAAGTCCACCTCGTTGCGGGTGTACTGCATCTGGATCAGGCGGGCGATGATGTCGCGCTGGGCCAGCTTGTCCTTCTGGCGCAGCGTCAAAATCATCTGGTGGTATTCGTTGGGGTTACCGATACCGTAGATGGCCGACACCGTGGCCACGATCACCACGTCGCGCCGCTCCATCAGCGACTTGGTGCAGGACAGGCGCATCTGCTCGATGTGCTCATTGATGGACGAGTCCTTTTCAATGAACAGGTCGCGCTGCGGCACGTAGGCTTCCGGCTGGTAGTAGTCGTAGTAGGACACGAAGTACTCGACCGCGTTCTCCGGGAAGAACTCGCGGAACTCGCTGTAGAGCTGCGCGGCCAGCGTCTTGTTGGGCGCGAACACGATGGCGGGCCGGCCCTGGCGGGCGATCACGTTGGCCATGGTGTAGGTCTTGCCGGAACCGGTCACGCCGAGCAGGGTCTGGAAGAACAAACCGTCGTCTATGCCCTCGCACAACGCGTCGATCGCGGTCGGCTGGTCGCCGGCGGGAGGGAAGGGCTGATGCAGCTTGAAGGGCGAATCCGGGAAGGTGACGACGGTGGGGGCAGCAGAATTATTAGGTTGCGAATCAGCCATGAGGTCAGACCTTTGATAGAATATGCGATTGTTGGCGCTTAAAACCGGATTTTGTTCGGGCGCTGACACGTATCCGCTGCGAACCGCTTCTAATCGAATCCAATCTTATCATGACGAACCCTTCCGTTTTCAGCGCCATCGAGATGGCCCCGCGCGACCCTATCCTCGGCATTACCGAGGCCTTCAACGCCGACACCAACCCAGCCAAGATCAATCTTGGCGTGGGCGTCTATTATGACAACAATGGCAAGGTTCCGCTGCTGTCTTGCGTGCAGAAAGCTGAAGCGGCACTGATCGCCCAGCCTACGCCGCGCACCTATCTGCCGATCGAAGGCCTGGCCGCTTACGACAAGGCGGTGCAAGAGCTGGTATTTGGCGCCGACAGCGCCGTAATTCAAGAGAAACGTGCGGTGACCGTGCAAGCCATCGGCGGCACCGGCGCGCTGAAAATCGGCGCCGACTTCCTGCAGCGCTTCGCGCCGGGCGCGCAAGTCTACATCAGCGATCCAAGCTGGGAAAACCACCGCGCGCTGTTCGAAAGCGCCGGTTTCAAGGTCAACAACTACACCTACTACGACGCGGGCACCCACGGCGTGAATTTCGCCGGCATGCTGGCCGACCTGAAGGCCATGCCGGCCGGCTCCATCGTGCTGCTGCACGCCTGCTGCCACAACCCGACCGGCGCCGACCTGACCTCGGCCCAGTGGGACGAGATCATCGCCGTGGTCGCGGCCAACGGCCTGGTGCCGTTCCTGGACATGGCTTACCAGGGCTTCGGCTCGGGCATCGCCGAAGACGGCGCCGTGGTGCGCCGCTTCGCAGCCACCGGCGGCCCGCTGCTGGTGTCGAACTCCTTCTCCAAGTCCTTCTCGCTGTACGGCGAGCGCGTGGGCGCCCTGAGCGTGGTGGCTGCATCGGCCGAGGAAGCCGCGCGCCTGATGTCGCAGCTCAAGCGTGTGGTGCGCACCAACTACTCCAACCCGCCCGTGCACGGCGGCAAAGTGGTGGCCACCGTGCTGACCACGCCGGAACTGCGCCAGCTGTGGGAAGATGAACTGGCCGGCATGCGCGTGCGCATCAAGGAAATGCGTGATGCTTTCGTCAAGAAACTGAAAGAAAAAGCGCCGGCGCACGACTTCGAATTCGTGCGCGAGCAGGTGGGCATGTTCTCCTACTCGGGCTTGACGAAAGCGCAAGTAGAAGCGCTGCGCGCCGAATCGATCTATGCCGTGGACACCGGCCGCATCTGCGTGGCCGCGCTGAACTCGACCAATATCGACAAGGTGGTTGACGCCATCGCGAAAGTACTCTAAAATCTTGTTTCTTCGAGCTGAGCAAAAACTTGGCTTGATTGATCCCTGATAGCTCAGTCGGTAGAGCGACGGACTGTTAATCCGCAGGTCCCTGGTTCGAGTCCAGGTCGGGGAGCCAGAACACAGAAATGCCCAGCCTTAACCGGTTGGGCTTTTTGCATTTCCGGGGCCGTTGGCGCTCACGTTGCCGCGCCCGCGAAGATCTCGCAGCCGCTCTTGCCGTTGCGCTTGACCTGGTACATGGCCTTGTCCGCGCGCTGCACCAGCTCGGCCAGGTTCCTGCCGTGCTGCGGATACAGGGCGACGCCGATGCTGGCGCCCAGCGCGTACTCCTTGCCGTTCACCGGTATGCATTCCGTCAGCCGCGCCAGCAGCTTTTTCGCCACTTCGCCAGCCTGCGCCTCCTCGTCCAGCTGGGTGGCGATAACGACGAACTCGTCGCCGCCAACCCGGGCGCAGATGTCAGTGCTGCGCGTGCTGCTTTTTAGCCTGGCGGCGACCGTTTTCAGCACTTCGTCGCCCACCGCGTGGCCCGCCGTGTCGTTGATGGGCTTGAAGTTGTCGAGGTCGATGTAGAACACCGCCACCACGTGGTGGGGGCGGGTGGCCAGCACCAGGGCCTGGTCGAACAGCGTCTTCATGTAGCGCTGGTTGTTCAGGCCGGTGAGCGGGTCGTGGAAGGCCAGGTCGAGCGCCTTGGATTCCGCGTCGATCAGCCGCGATTGAAACAGCGACAGCACCGCCGTCATCAGCGACAGGTATTGCAGGAGCACCAATAGCGTCCCCAGCACGAAGCCGTTCCTGGCCCAGGCAGGGAAGACCTCTATCAGCCCCGGCCCTGACAGCCAGTGGGCGGAGAGCGCGAAGCTCGCTGTGGCCGTCAGCACCAGCGGCCAGCGCGGGAAGCCGGCGCTGTTCTTCAGGGCGATCCAGCCCATGTAGAGCAGCAGCGCCGCGTTGACCGTGCAAAAGCCCATGGCGCGCGCGAAGGGCGGCAGACCGGCGGCCAGGGCCGCAAGCAGCCAGAGCACGGAAGCCAGCGATGCCATCCAGAACCAGCGGACTTGGATGTGCAGGTTCAGGAAGCGGGTCAGGCCGGTCAGCAGCAGCGGCTTTTCCAGCGAGATGAAGAGTACGTAGAGCGGCCCCGCCAGCGGTTGGCCGGCGATGGGTGGAAAAAAGAACATGCTTAGCCGGGCGAGCATGGTGCAGCAGATGGAAGCTGCCCACCAGCCTGCACCGGGGTTGGTCCTGGGAATCATGCTCATCCAGAGGAACAGGAGCATGAAGATGAAGTACGCGCTGACCCCAAAGGTATGGACGGTCTGATACGACATCGTCGCGTCTCCTCAGTGAAATTCCATCTGTTTGCGTTGCGGCGGCATGTCTAAATATTACTCCCGCGCATGGAGCAGTGGGGCGTATCAAGTCCGATTTGGGCCGGGATGGCGGGTAGCGGCATGCCAGCCAGGTGCGATGTTGCAATTTCGCCACCGTCATGGCACTGGCGGCCGAGTCCCTTGTGCTGCGCGCGCCTTGACGCTCGTGTCCGGTATTCTCCGGGGTACGGGTTCTTTGCGCGGGTTTCTCAAGGAGGGTGATATTGCCATGGTTGCCAAATCGTCCAGAGCACGGCCGGATGTCAAACGCTACGTCCTGCTGGCCAATCGCGGACTGCATTCGGACGCGCTCAAGCTGACTGCCGCCGCCGAGCAGCAGTTTGCCCAAGCCATGTTCGTGCGGGTTGGCCTGCCGGCCAAGGCGGCGCGGCCGAAGACGGCGATGAAAGTCCTGCATTCCATGGAAGACAGCGGTCCCAAGCTGGTGGAGCTGAGCGATGCGGAGGCGCTGGCTTTGAAGGCCAGCAATGCCGGCATCAAGCTGGTGCCCGAGGTGCTTTACCACGTGGCGCGCAGTCCCCGGTGGCAAATCGTGAAGCAGTCCTCCGGCGCGCTGGCCGCTTCGGCGGCGGCCGGAATCGTCATCAAGGTAGCGGACGCCGCCAGCGGCAAACCGGTGAAAGGCGCGCAGCTCGTGGCTTTCACCGACTTTGCCAATGGCGTGGGGCAGCAAGGCACGAGCAACGCCAAGGGCATGGTGACGTTGAAGTTCACCACCAGCAGCAAGAAGCTGGAACTCCTGCTGATCTACGGGCCGGAGGGATACTGGGGCTTGTGCGAGCGCGACGTGAAGATCAAGCAAGGCGAGACGAAGAAACTTGCGCATGTGGACCTGGACGTGCCGGACTACCTGGATACGCTGTATGGAACGCATGCCGACAATGCCGGCGCAGGCCTGCGGGTTGGCGTGATCGATACCGGCGTTGACGGCAAACATCCGGATCTTAAGTTGGCTGGCGGCGCGGCCTTTGTGGCGGACGAGAGCGACGCGGGCGGACCTGGCCCGGCCAAGCTGGAAGGCGAGCATGGGACGCATGTGGCGGGCATTATTGCTGCGCGGGGGCATAAGCCGCGCGGAAAAAAAGGCGTGGCGCCCGGCGTTGAACTGTACAGCTATCGCGTCTTTCCCAATGCGGGCGGTGGCGCCAGCAACTATGATATTTTGCGCGCCATCGAGCAGGGTGTGCAGGATCAATGCGATTTGCTCAACCTCAGCCTTGGCGCCGCCACGCCGGATGAGGCGGTGCGCGACGCCATCAAGTCCGCGTTCGACCAAGGCGTGCTGTGCATTGTGGCGGCCGGTAACGATGGCCGGCAGCCGGTGTCCTATCCGGCTGCATGGGCCGAGTCCGTGGCTGTTTCTGCGGCCGGAAAGCAAGGCACTTTTCCCGTCAGCTCATCCGAAGCGCTGGATATAGCACCGCCGCCTGCCACGAGCAGCAAGCAGGCTTTTATTGCGCAGTTTTCGAATATTGGTCCGCAAGTCGATGTGACCGGCCCCGGTGTGGGCATCGTGTCTACGTTGCCAGGCGGTGCTTACGGCGTGATGAGCGGCACGTCGATGGCATGCCCTGCCGTCACCGGCGCTGCCGCCGCCCTGTTGGCCGCCCAGCCGCAGGTGCTGGCCATGCCGCGCGACCGCCAGCGCGCAACGGCCATGCTGGCCGTGATCAACGCCGCAGCCAAGCCGCTCGGCTTCCCGAAAGACCTGGAGGGGCTCGGGCTGCTGCCCTGAAAAGCGCACATCGCCTGTGCTATATTGAATCTATGAGCCAGCTGATTTTACGACGCACGAATGCCGCAACGCTGTCCACCGACGAGGCGCTTGCCGTGGTCGGTGCTGCGCCGCGCGGGCGCGTCATCCATCGCAGCGGGGACAATGTGCTGGTGGACATTGCCGCAGCCGATGTTGAATCGCTGCGGCAGCAGCTGCAAGGCTGGATCGTATCTCCGCAGACCGAGCGGATTGCCGTGCCGGACACGCGCCGCAATATTGGATAAATGCGGCACTCCGCCTGTGCCTGAAGTCATGCTTTCCTGCCGTGCCTGATGGCACATGCGCCGTGGCGGGTGCGTTCTTAGAATCACAGTACTGATTCGGCCCATAGCCTGTGCCGGGATCAGCACTCATTCTAAGGAACCGTATGACCAAACTACCGATATTGTCCCTGCTGGCCGCCGCTGCGCTGGCTTGCTCCGCTGCTTCCGCCCAGGATTACTACACGGGCGCCACGGTGGCGAAAGGCGGCGAACTGACCTTCCGTAATCCCCTCAATGGCAAATCCGCCACCGCCGATCCCAGTGCCATCTTCAAGTTTTACGGCGGCGTTGCGCTGGCGAACAACCTGGCGCTGGAAGCGGCCTATTCGGAAGGCGCCGAAGCGCACTTCGACAAGGCCAAACTGGGCCTGGTGTCCGACCCGAGCTTCGAGCTGCGCAGCTTCTCGCTGGCCGCCCGCGCCACCCACAGCTTCAATGACGACTGGTCCGTATTCGCCAAGGCGGGACTGGCGCGCTCGCGCTACAAGGCCGCCGGCGCTGGCACGTCCGACAGCGTATCCGCCACCAAGCCGCTGCTGGCCGTGGGCGTCGCTTACAACGTGACCGAGAAAATAGCCCTGACGCTGGAAGTCGAGAGCATCGGCCGCACCCGCAAGGAGGGCGTGAATCTCCGCCAGAATACGGCGCAGCTTGGCGTGAAGGTGGGCTTCTAGGCCTCAGTAGCCGTATTGCAGCGTCAGCGAACTGGCGATGCCGGTGCGCTGCTCGGTGCGAGAGCTGGCGGCGGCGCCGCCCAGCAGGCGGCTGGCGCGCACGCCGGTGGACAGCGTGTACTTGCGGCTCACCTGCCACTGCCAGCGCGCTTCCGCATACATGTCGCGCAGGCCGCCGGATGGGCGGTAAAGCGCCGTGCCGAAATCCGACTGCATATAGGCGCCGTCCGCCATGCTGGCGCCCACGCCGGCGGCCAGCGAGTGGTGCGGCACCAGCGCCGTTTGCGTGGCCGCTTTCACGTCGAGCAGTACGCCGCTGCCTTCCCTGCTGGCCGGAGCAAACGCGTGCGCGTGCAGCAGGAGGCTGTGCAGGGGCGTGTAGTTGATGAATGCGCCGAACACCGGACGCAGCCCGGTCCTGCCGCCGCCGGCGCGCTGCGCGCCCAGGTCCAGCGCAATCAGCGGGCCGTAGCGCAGCAGCGGATCGGCGGACATATGCATGCCCAGCGCCAGTCCCTCCACGAACACGCCGTTGCTCCATTCCGCTGAAAACTGCGGCATCAGATAGCTCGCTCGCTGCTTGCTGCCTGCGTGCGCGGGCGCGTTGGCAGCGATGGCGCCCACCGTCAAGTCGACCGAGCCTTCGGGCAGCAGGGTCATATCCTGCTGGGCCAGCGCGGCGTGCATGGCGCTTGAGAGCAGGGCTGCCAGCAGATAGTGTTTCTCCATCTCAGATATGGCCCAGTTCCAGGCCGCGCAGCACGGCGCGCACGCGGTCGCGCACACCCAGCTTGGACAGGATGCTCGAAACGTGATTCTTGATAGTGCCCTCGCTGGGACCGAGCGCCTGGCCGATTTCCGCATTGTTGAAACCCGCCGCCATGAGGGCGAGGATTTCCGTTTCGCGGCTGGTGAGCGGCGTGCACAGTTCCATGGGTGAGGCGGCGGGCTTTTCGTAGGCGGCGCGGGTGCGTTCGGTGAGCGCGGGGCGGAACAGTGTGGCGCCTGCTGCCACGCTGCGGATGCCGTCGGCCAGCCGCTCCAGCGAAATGTCCTTGAGCAGGAAGCCGCGCGCGCCTGCGCGCATGCCGTCGAACAGCGCGTCGTCGTCGTCGAAGGTGGTAAGCAGGATGGTGGGCGGCAGCCGGCCCTGTTCGCGCCGCAGCAGCTCGATGCCGCTGCAGTTCGGCATGCGCACGTCCAGCAGCAGCACGTCTGCCTGGTTTTGGGCGAGCACGCCGACGGCTTCCGCGCCGTCCGCCGCCTCGGCCACCACGCGGATATCCGGCGTGAGTTCGAGCAGGCCGCATATGCCGCTGCGCACCAGCATCTGGTCGTCCACCAGCACCACGCGGATCATGCGCGCGCTCCGGAGAAGGGGAGCGAGAATTCGAGCCAGTGGCCTGGGCGGGCTGCTGGGCGTCCGCTAGTGGCAGCGCTGGAGCCGGTGCTTAGCGTGCCGCCATGTTCAGCAAGACGTTCGCGCATACCGGCCAGGCCATTGCCCTCGGGCGCGCCGTTGCTGCCTTTGCCGTCGTCCGCAATGCGCGCGTGGACACCGCCGCCTGCGTAGCGGATATCAATTGTCAGCAAGGCCGCCTGCGCGTGGCGCATGGTGTTGGTGATGGCTTCCTGTACGCAGCACAGCAGCGTATGGGCTGCTGCGGCGGGGCAGGCGTCCACGCCGCTGTCCATAGTGAGTTCAATGGCGGGCGAGGGGATGCCGCCGCAAAGCAGCCGCAAGGCTTGGCGCACATTGATATCGCTCTCCCGCCGCTCCGCGCTGACCACGCTGCGCACTTCCGACAGCAGCGATTTCGCCAGCTCGCGCGCGGTCGCCAGCGGGGCTGCGGGCTGGCTGTCCGCCTGGCGCACCGCCAGGTCGAGATGCAGATTGAGCGCGGTGAGATGGTGGCCCACCGCGTCGTGCAGGTCGCGCGCGATGCGCATGCGTTCGGCGGAGCGCAGCGTGTCGCCCAGCAGCGACTGCGTGGCGCGCAACTGCGCGTTTGATGCGGCCAGCTCCACGCGCATGCGCTGCTCCTGCCGCATCAGATAGACAAAGGCGAAACCAAGCACCTGCACGAAGCGCTCCGAGGTCAGCACGGCCAGCGTGATGTGGATGCGCTGGTCGTTCATGTGCAGGCTGGCGCTGGTGAGCACCCAGAAATCCATGCCCGCGCCGAGCAGCACCTGCACTGCCAGCCAAGCCAGGGCGCGCCGCAGCGTGAACAGCGCCGCCAGTTCCATGGACAGGATCAGGTGGAAGGCCAGCGAGTTGAGCATGAGCGCCAGCGCGAACTGCGCGGCCAGCAGCAGCGTGCCAGTCAGCGCCGTGCGGCTCGGCGAGGGCCGGATGCGCCACCACAGCAGGGCGATAAACGAGACGATCAGCAGCGCCTCGCCGCCCAGGAACAGTCGGTAGGCCATCTCGGCCCGGTCCGATCCCGCGCGCAGCAGCGATGGCGCGGGCGTCGTCAGGCTAGCAATGTAGCGCGCCAGCTGGCCCACGGCGTTGTAAAGCTCCGCGCGTGCCGGGTCCGCAGCCCAGTGCGGGGCCAGTTCCAGCAGGCCCAGTATCAGGCTGGCGAGGATGGCAGCGGCGGGATAGCGGCTGGGCGCACGCAATGGTCGGGGGCTGCTGTTGTTCATTTGGCCTGTAAAATTGACAATGTTTAGCGCCGCCATTCTACGTGAGCAGGGCGGGGCGTCAAAGTGCCGAAAGTCATGCGGCCTGACTTTCGGCATATGCCGCTGCACGCGCGGTATCGTAGAATCGCTGCCTTGATAGCAATTTGAAAAGGCGTGCTTTGAACTGGACAGGATGGTGGACACTGGCACTGCTGATGGGGTCAACGCTGGCGAAGGCGGACGATGCCTTGCCCCAGGTGCTGATCCCGGCCCAGCGCGACGCCGAGTGGCACAGCTACCGCCACGCCTACAAGGCCGCGCGCTTCTTCGAGCCTTTCCTCAAGACGCGGCCCTTGATCCAGGCGCACATGCAGATCCGCCCCCGCCAGCCGGACCTGCCGATGGACGGCCTGCAGCTGCAACTGGCTGGGGAAACAGTGAACCTGACCATCCCGGTCGACGCGCTGGGCCGCGCCACCTTGCCGATGCTGAAGCAGGCCTACGACGAGGACGCCGTGCTGCGCCTGAACCGGCAGAAGGGCAACTACAGCTTCAACGGACGCTATTCGATCCGCGAGCGGGACGACGGCGTCTACAGCGCAGCGGACCTGCGCGCCGCCTGCGAACAGCTGATCAGCGCGCAGCGCGAATCGGGCTACCGGCTGCGGCTGATAGGGAAGAAATGCGCCGGCGTGAAATTCGTCTACCCGCGTGACGCGGCGGCGCCGGACGTGCAGTTCCGCGACGCAGCCGGCAAGCTCACGCCGCTCGCCGCAGTGCGCGGCCATCCGTTCGAGAATCCGACCATGGGCGATTACCAGATCCTCATCTACCGCTTTGCCGACTGGCCCGCGCAAGGCGACTTCCTGGTCCACAGCAAGCCGCTGGCGGTGGGGACTGAGTACGAGTGAGCGGAATTTTTGCCCCTGCACTGGTCAATTCCAAATCCCGCGTATATAATTCGGGCCTCAATTCCCTGATAGCTCAGTCGGTAGAGCGACGGACTGTTAATCCGCAGGTCCCTGGTTCGAGTCCAGGTCGGGGAGCCACAGAATTTAGTTTTATAGAATCAAGGGGTTACATGCTTCGGTGTGTAGCCCTTTTTTCATTTCTGGGGACTATGCTGGGGACTGGCGGATCGGTGTCCGGTGGTCCTATGCGGTAGTGGGGATGGCTGGGCCAAGGCAGCAAGCGGACAGGCGTTTCGCTGCACCCGGGGCGGTTTATTTGGGCATAGTGGCCGCTGGTGACGCCGTTGGGCACGTGGGATGGCTCCCCTTTTACGGCGGGGCATCGGTATCACACGGTGGCAGTAGGCGCGAGAATGGTCAGGAGTGCAGGGCGACCGAATCAACGCTTGTAGGGCTAGACTTTTCTATGATGATTCAAGCGGCCGAAGTCCGTACCATTCCGCACGCCACCCCCCAACTGTTATAGGCATCGTGCGTACTTCGAAGTCACGGCCCTCCTTAGGTAGGTACTTACGTTGCCGAAGCCAATCAACGGTGCTGTTCAGGTCACCTGTTACTAGATGGCTTATCAAATGCCAAACCCTCAAGACGGGAATGCGTTTGTCCTGTATGTCCTCTCTACCGATAAAGTTCTCGGATCCCACCGCAGCCTGAAAATCGAAAGATGCATCCACCCCTAACGTGGTAAATAGCTTTTGATCCTGAACTTCAAATAGGTGCATAAGCTTCAGCCCTTGCTTAATACCTTTCGCCACCTCGTCAGATCGCATTTCTACTTCTCGTATTTCAGCTGGTTCAATGAACCATTTTAACTCTAGACACAGACAGACTTTATTGCTGCGATCAATGATGGCAATATCAATATCGGTTCCATGTATTTTTCCTGATCGAAAATCAAACGAGGTATTTGCAAGAGATTTTACTATTCTATTAAATAGTTCACTTTCTTTCTCTTGAACAAGAAATGAATAATTTTTCTTCTCAAGAGGGATTTGGTTTAGTAGTACACATAAGTTTCTCTCTGCATTTGTATGCATGAGAAGGAGCGGGGAAATTGCATAGCTGCCATTCTCCAAGTTAATAATAGGTTGTATGGCAATATCTGGATCTCTGATTTCACATTGCCCAAATGTTAAATACTTAAGAATTGACTGGATTTTTATTTTATCTATTTTGGTGGATTGAAATATTATATTTTCCAGTTCTGCTATTTTTATTATCAAAACCGAGCTGGAGTAGCCTGCGCCGAGAATGCCTTGCTCAGCAAATAATTGACGAGCAACCATCCAAGCCGAAGCCAATGACTGAAGGCATGCCATAGTCAATTTGAATTGCGCAATATCAAAGTATACAAATTTCCAATGTGGCGGAAGTACGAATCTACTCAAATACTGTGGTCCGAAGACGCGAACGATGCCTTCGACTAAACGACGCGTAAATTTAATTTGAAAACTGTTACCATTTCGATGCATTTTTCCAAGAAGTGACGGCACCAAAGGGGTAGGGTCAGCAAGAATAACATCCATTTCACCACGCTTTCCGATAAATCTATCATACGCTTCATAAGCAATATTCTTGGGACTTTTCCGATGTATTAATATCTCGTTACCCTTTACTTCAATGGTAATCTGCTTGCGGCGATATAGGGGGAAAATGGAGCAGAATTGAAGATAGTCCTCTGCGCCACCTATCCATTCGACGCTTTTCTCGTAGTTGTAGTCATTCAGATCGAAATTGATAGGAGTCGAATCACGCACGCAATTTTTGTAAACTGTGCGTACAGGGTAAGTAAGCGCATTCAATAGCCCATCCACGACAACGGCCATCTCAGCTTCAGTTGCAGGGTGTACAACGGAATGTCGAAAATGATACTCTTCTGCACCTGCTAGTAGTGTCCATATTGCTTGAGAATACGGTAATTTAGCAATGGGATTATCAGAGAAAGCTCTGTCAATCGCTATTTCGATTTCATCTATATCTTGGGTTTTATTATCCATGGGGTGGGTATTTGTGGTCGCCTTAGCTTAGATTTCTATTTTACTTTTACGCCAAAAATAAGATTCAATAAAAGCCAGCACCTAGCCGAAATGATGCGGAGCAATTTTATACGTGGATGCGGCTATTTGATTTCAAGAATTTCTGTTTATCTTGACCATTGAGCCAGAGAGGTGCACGCCCACGACCCGTCCAAGTAGCGCCCGAGACTGGGTCCTTGTACTTCGCCGCTACAGGATTGGTCGTCTTGGCAGACTTCGATTTGCCCGTTAAGTCGGCCAGAGTTACGCAATATACCTTCATCAATTCAGCAATTTGAGCCTTAGCAGCCGAAATTCATTAGACCGAGCGGCTTCCGCTTGCTTTTGGAGTTCAGCGATTTGTGCTTGAATTTTAGAATATGAGGACACGTTATTTCCTTGGTAATAGCCCACATGGGCGATGGCAACAATTTACCATACCAATTGGTTTATGTGCACTTCTGATAATTCGCTGGATTCTGTGTGCGGAGTAGGACAGCAGGCTGAGTGCTGGGGGCGGGCCTGGAGGAGGGAGCCATCGTGCTAGTTTATTGGGCCGCTGACGGGACGTCGGGGCCTGGCCATCCCGAGGGCATGGGGTGGCGTCCGCGTAGCACCTGGGGCCGCTATGTGTGCCGCACCTAAGGGTGTGCCTGGTCCATCAAGACACACTGTGTTCAGGCATCGTCCGTGATGGCCACGGCACGGCGGTGTAATTCTTCACGTTTTTCTTCAGACATACCTGAGTACAGGCGGATGACTTCCGCGAGCCGATCGTCTGCAAAATGGAAGAATGCTGTAGAGAGCCCAAGGACAGCAGCTATAGCTTCGACAAATGGTACAGGTGGCTCATGTATCCCGCTGAACGAGAGCGCTATTGAAGTCCTGGACAGGCTTGGCACTGAGGGGAAGTTCGCTAGCCTTTTTATCAACCTGCAGACCAAGGAGCCGCTGACTGCGGTGAATAAGGTATGGGGCCGGCTGCGGGTAAAGGCTGGGCTGCCTAATCTCCGACTGCATGACCTTCGACATCAGCATGCGTCGTTCTTGGTGAATGCTGGTCATACCCTATATGCAGTGTAGAAGATCCTTGGGCATTCGGATGCGAAGGTGACGGAGCGATATGCACACTTGTCGTCGGCAACGCTGCTGGCTGGATCTAATAGTGTGTCGGTTGCGATGAGGGGCGCGGGCCGGACAGTTGCCAAGGCGCTGGAGGATGCTAACGAGGCGGTGGCCGGGTAACTGTTGCGGCCAGGGCGGCGCTTGTACAGGCCGCCTGCTCCACATTGGGGGCCGCACGAGAAACCAGGAGTTGTGACAATTCGTGAATTTTTCACTGAGGCAAGATGGTATGCTAACTGTCTACGGTCGAATTCGGCCACTAGCGGACGAACAAATTTCCCGTTATTGCTAGCAAACATTGCTCAAAAAATTACCCATCTAACTATAAAGAACATGACACCACAAACTGAAGCATTGCGTTTATTGGAGGAGTCACTCTCTGCCAATGAAGCTCCGAAAGGCTCCTTGTTAACGGCAGTGCAGAAGCTATCGCGGGCGGCAGCTCTTGTTGAAAATGACGATATTCAGAAATGGTGTTCGGTTCAGTTGGGTGATCAACAATATACAAGGCCACTGCAGCAACTTTTAGATGTGCTGCAGTTGGAAGAAGGCGTAGAAAAAAAATCCGCTTTGGAAACGGCAATAAAAAAGCTTAAAGATGTTGGACTTAACAAAGGTATGCATTATTCTTCAGAAGAAGTGCATGTCAAGATCGATGAGTCGGCAGGAGGCTACCATAGCATCGGTTTTATTGAAGAGCGTTATGCGGACCTAGTTCGCCTCAAGAACGGGAATGATGGAACTTACTATAAAAATAACCTTAACACTCACTTGAGTTATGTGAGAAGACGAAGTCATGAGTTAGCTTCGGGGCTCCTAAACAGGCTAAGGTTCGTAGGACTGCCTAGCAACTGCTTTGACGTCTTACGCTCAGCAGTTGACGACAAGTTGCTTGACCTCAACCCTGCGCTTGCAGAGCAGCTTATGCTTGCGTTCAAAGCTGTAGCTAGTGCTAAGAGTGAAGAGTGGTCCCAAGCCCTGACGACCTGTAGGAGACTGTTGGAAGGTCTGGCGGACGTGGTATATCCTGCAAATTCGGATCCGGCACTCGGCCGCGTTTTGTCTCAGGCACAGTACGTGAATCGGCTGTGGGCTTTTATGGATAAAGCTATAGAGTCAGACTCCAATAAGGCATTAGCTAAAGTTCACGTTGATTTCCTTGGTGCATGGATGGAAAAAACAAACAAGATAGCAAATAAAGGAGTCCACGCCGAAGTAGGTCAACTTGAGGCAGTTAAGGCTGTCTTCCATACTTATTTGGTAGTGGCGGACATCTTAGAGTACACTAGCGAGGCACCTAATAAAAGCAGTAAGCCAAATATAAACAATGCAACTATGGACGAGCTTGAGGCACTTCTAAATATTAGTAGATCAACGGCTAAGGAAATTGTTAAAGCTCGGGTGGCTCATGGTAAGTTAGATGCCGAGGTGCTGAAAAAAGTGCCTGGCGTTGGAGCGAAAACTATTGAAAAAGCGTTGACTGAATTCTCTTTCTGATTTTTAGGCTGGAACCGATAGCTGCCTTCATCTAGATCTAGGGAAGCACTGATTAATTCATCGGACGCCGTTCCCTGCGGCAGTCCAACCTGAGACAATAACGGCACCCCCACTGTCCGCCATCGACCATGCAAAAGAGCTTTTCCGACCTTGAATATGCTGCCAAGA
>NZ_WWCU01000048.1 GCF_009857595.1 Pseudoduganella aquatica
AAGCCGGCCAAGCTGGTGATCGGCGCCATGATGCGCAAGCTCGTCCACGTTGCTTTCGGCGTCTTAAAATCTGGCAAACCATTCAATCAGGAGCTTCAAAACGCTTGACCGGCATAACAGTATCTACTCGATAACGCCCCCCCAATCGGAACACCGTGGCGCGGCCCAATGACGGCGGCGGATGGGACACCATGCCGTGGTCCGATAACGGTGGCGGCGGATTGGACACCGTAGGGCGGGTTAGCGCAGCGTAACCCGCCAAGCTCCGCCACAGCCATTGTCAGTGCGGCACCACCGCGAACCTGAGCATGTCGGGCGGGTAGTACTGCTGGAAGTAGCGCCACAGCGTGCCCTTGGCCGAGTCGGCCAGCAGGTCGCGCAGGGCCTGCTGGTCGGCGGCGGGCAGCGAGCGCCGCGACACGTAAGCGCCGCTCTCCGTCATCGGCAAGCCGTCCATGGGCTGGTAGTGCAGCTGCGGCAGCAGCTCGCGCGCGGCCGGATCCTCGCTCAGGGTGGACATGAAGATGGACGGCGCCATCACGCTGAAGTCCACACGGCCGGCCTTGAGCAGGCGGCCCACGGCGGCCAGGTCGTCGGCGTAGTCGATGCGGCGCTCCAGCTCGAGCTGGCGCAGCAGCGCGTTGTACTCGTCGCCGAACACATAGGAGCGCACCGCCACGCCGCGCAGCTTTTTCTGCGCCAGCAGCGCCGGCACGCTGCGCGCCTTGATCTTGCGCGCCTTCAGCGTGATCAGCTCCACTTTCCACTTCATCATCGGCACAAAGGTGGCGCGCAGGTCGCGTTCGGCGCTGCGCGAAGCGGGCACCATCACGTCGGCCCGGCCGGACTCAAGAAACTGGAAAGCCATGCGGGCGCGCGGCATGACGGGAAACTCGAAGGTGCAGCCGGCCTTGGCGCCCAGCTCGCGCAGCGTGTCCGGAATAACGCCGGAGACTTTACCGCCCTGCACGATCACGCTCTGCCCCGTGGGGGCAGCCGGCACTTTGATGATGCGCGAACAGCCTGCCACAGCTGGCTGAGGCAGCAGCGCTGCGGCCAGCAGGGTGACTATGGGCAGGGATTTAAGCATGTGTCCCATTCTACCTACGTCTTCCCGCCGTCGCTGCGGTGGGCAAGAATGGCTTTTTCAGATATCAAAATATCATCACAACAAGGGGCTTGGCAAAACCGTTTTGGGTTTGTATAATTGCGGGCTCTTGGCCTGGTAGCTCAGTTGGTAGAGCAGAGGATTGAAAATCCTTGTGTCGGTGGTTCGATTCCGCCCCGGGCCACCAAGAATTCAAAGAACGCCACCTTCGGGTGGCGTTTTTATTACTGGCCCAAAAACCTCCGGCCCGTCTATTTTTGGCAGCATCGCCGATGTCGCCAGAAGAACGGCGACTGTCGCCACAAGCGCATTCACTCTGGCAAAAATTCCGTAATATTCCACAATAGCCTTGCGGAAATAGGAACCCTGCCCCCATGAAACGCGCGTCCTCCTTGTGGCTGACACAGGCCTTGCTGCTGCTCCCGGCGCTCGCCTGGAGCCAGGCCGAGCCGCTTCAGCTCCAGATCGTGGAACTCCCTCCCTACATGGTGGTCTCGCCGGATGGCGCCATCAGCGGCACCGTGGTCGACCTTACGTTGGCGGCTTTTCGAAAAGCCGGCATAGCAGTGGTGATGGAGATCGTGCCCGCATCTCGGCAATTGGCAGTACTCAAGCAAAACGCAGGACCGGTCTGCTCGGTGGGCTGGATCAAGAATCCGGAGCGCGCAAGCTATGCCAAATTCAGCGACATGGTCCGCCAGGACGCCCCTTGGGTAGTGGTGGCGCCGGCCAACTGGCGGAGTCCGGCCACGGCCACGCTGCAAGCCTTGCTGGCAAATAGCCGCATCAACGTGCTGGTCAAGCAGAGTTTCTTTTATGGAGACTACCTGGAACAAAAAATGGCCACCATGCGCGCGAAGCGCCAGATAAGCACCGGCAACATGGGACAACTGTTAAAAATGATCGCCGCAGGGCGCGCCGACCTGACCTTTGTGCCCAGGGACGGCTTCCAGTATTACGTCCGTAACGGACGGGTCGAGGCGGGCCAGCTGCAAGTGGTTGATCTGCCCGACATGCCTCCGGGATTTCAGCGCCACCTGATGTGCAGCAAATCGGTCAGCGACGACGTGCTTAAGCGTTTCAATGCCGCACTGAGTCCGCCACAGCCGACATCCGCGCGGCTCTTGCCGCGCAGCCAATGACCGTCTGCCGCGTCCCCATCCGCCGGCAAGCGCCTACCAGAAGATGACGCGCTGCTCGGGCGGCAAATACATCTTGTCGCCTTCCTTCACGTCGAACACGCGGTAGAAGTCCGGGTGGTTCTTCACGCTGCCGTTCACGCGGAATTCCGGCGGCGAGTGCGGGTCGGACTTGACCTGCGCGATGGCGTTGGCTTCGCGCGACTTGCCGCGGCGGGCCTGGGCCATGCCCATGAACAGGCGCTGCTCCGCCGTGTAGCCGTCGATTACCGGACCGGGCTGGCCCTTCATGTAGATGCGGTAGGCGCGCGTGGCCATGACCAGGCCGGCGTTGTCGGCGATGTTTTCGCCCAGCGTCAGTTCGCCGTTCAGGTGGTAGCCGGGAACCGGGCTGTAGGCGCCGTACTGCGCCACCAGCATCTTGCCGCGCGCGGCGAACTTCTCGCCGTCTTCCTTGGTCCACCAGTTGCGCAGGTTGCCGTCGCCGTCGAACTGCGAGCCCTTGTCGTCAAAGGCGTGGCTGATTTCGTGGCCGATGGAGATGCCCACCGCGCCGTAGTTGACCGCCGGTTCGGCGTTCGGGTCGTACAGCGGGAATTGCAGGCGCGCGGCCGGGAACACCACTTCGTTCAGCGAGGCGTTGTAGTAGGCGTTCACGGTCTGCGGCGTCATGCCCCACACCTTGCGGTCCACCGGCTTGCCGAGGCGGTTCATATTGATCTCGTTGGCGAAGACGCGCGCGCGCATGACGTTGCCCACCAGGTCGTCGCGCTTGATGGCCAGGCTGCCGTAGTCGCGCCACTGGTCGGGGTAGCCGACCTTCACGCTGATCTTGGACAGCTTGATCTGCGCCTGCTGCTTGGTTTCCTTGCTCATCCACTCCAGCGACTCGATCCCTTCGCGGAAGGCGGCGATGAAGTTCTGCGCCATGTCTTCAACCTGCTTCTTGCGCTCGGGCGGGAAGTATTCCTTGACGTAGGCCTTGCCCACCATTTCGCCCAGCGAGCGGTTCACTTCCACAATGGCGCGGCTTTGCAGCGGGCGCTGTTCCTTGGTGCCGGCCAGGATGGCGCCCCGGAAGGCAAAGCTCTCGGCGGCGAATTCCTGCGACAGGTAAGGCGCGTAGGCGCTCAGCAGGTGGAAGGTGAAGTAGGCTTTCCATACCGGCAGCGGGGTGGAGACGATCAGCTTGTCCAGCCCTTCCAGGTAGCTCGGCTGGCCGACGATGACGCTGTCCGCCTTGCCGGCCACGCCGGCGCCCTGCATGTAGGCGGCCCAGTCGAAATTGGGCATCAGCGCCTTGAGCTGGGCCAGCGTCAGCTTGTTGTAGCCCTTGACCGGATCGCGGCGCTCCACGGCGGTCCAGTGCGCGCCGGCGATACCGGTTTCCAGCGCAATGATCTGCTCCGCTTCGGCCGCCGCGTCGGCGTGGCCGGCCAGCGCCAGCAGCTTCTGCACGTGCTGCTGGTATTTGCCGCGGATGTCGCTCAGGCGCGCATCCTTATCGGACAGGAAGTAGTCGCGGTTGGGCAGGCCCAGGCCGGACTGCGAAATGCCGAGCACGTAGCGGGTGGAATCCTTGGCGTCCTGGCGCACGCCCATGTCGATGGGGGCGGTGGCGTCGATGCGGTTGAAGTGCGCGGCCAGCGCGGCAATGCCGTCCTTGCTGGACAGCGCGGCCACCTTGGCCAGCTCGCCTTGCAGCGGCTTCAGGCCCTGGGCGTTGCGCAGGGCTTCGTTCATGAAGCTGGCGTAGTAGTCGCCTATCTTCTGCTCGTCCGAACCGTTCTTGCGGGCCTTGTCCTGCTCCGCTTTTTCTATGATGGAGCGCACCTGCCCTTCGACCTTTTCCTGCGCCTCGTTGAAGGCGCCCCAGGTGGCGCGGTCGGCGGGAATGGCCACGTCGTTCAGCCATTTTCCTTGCGACGCGCGGTAGAAGTCATCCTGCGTCCTCACAGCCTTGTCAGCCGCCGCAGTGTCGATGCCTGCCAGCGGCGCTGCCGCGTACGCGTGGGAACTGGCCAGTGCCCATACCAGTGCGGCCAAGGTGGTGCGTTTCATGTGCTGCCTCCATCAAAATTCAACAGATGAGCAGTATGCCCCAGCGTCTGCGGCGCGGGGGCGGCAGATACAAACACGTAACATTGATGGTGTCGATATTCAAAATTCAACCAATCAATTTGAATGATTCACGCAGCAGGCCTATCTTGTACTCATGCGCTGCGCCTTCCGCAGCAAACCAACCGAAAGGACATACCATGAGCACCTATGCCGCAGACCAGGCCGCCACCCAGTTCGCCACCATCAACGGCGACAGCATCGCCTACCGCAAGATCGGCAGCGGCAGCCCGCTGGTGCTGGCCAACCGCATGCGCGGCACGCTGGACACCTGGGACCCGCTGTTCCTCGATGGCCTGGCCGCCGCACACACGGTCATCACCTTCGACTACCCCGGCGTGGGCTATTCCAGCGGCAAGCTGCCGGCCGACATGAGCGACGTGGCCAACATCGTGGCAGCCCTGGCCGCCCAGCTGGGCCTGGACAAGTTCGCCATGGGCGGCTGGAGCTGGGGCGGCTTTGTGGCGCAGACCATGGTGGTGGAGCATCCGGAACTCGTGACGCACGCCGTCATCATCGGCGCCAACCCGGTCGGCGAGAACGCGCTGCCCATCCAGCAGGCCTTCCTGGACCGCGCCTTGAAGCCAGTGAACGACCTGGCGGACGAGGAAGTGCTGTTCTTCGAACCAAAATCTGCGCGCAGCATGGCGGCGGCGAAAGCGTCCCACGAGCGCATCCATGCGCGCGGCGGCGTGACGGAGAAGATTCCCGCCACGATGGACGAGTTCATGGCCTTCCTGGGCGCGGCCCGCACCGCCCACGCGGACGCCAAGGGCCGCCGCGCTCGGCTCGCGCAAAGCACTACGCCGATGCTGATACTGGGCGGCAGCAACGACATCAGCACGCCGTCCGCCAACTGGTATCCGCTGCTGGGGCAGATCCCGCGCGCCCAGTTCATCATGCTGGCCGAATCGGGCCACGGACCGCAGCACCAGTACCCTGAGCTGTCGGCGCAGTACATCAAGGACTTCCTGCGCCTGGCCGCCAAATAAGGTCAGCGTTCCTGCGAGCCGGTGATCACGCTGGCCACCAGCTCGCGGAACCAGGCGTGGCCGGCGTCGTTCTCGTGGCGCGCATGCCAGGCCAGCGACAGGTCCACGTCCGGCAAGGCAAACGGCAGCGGGCTGATGGCCAGCTGCAGCCGCGCCGCATACACCCGCGCCGCCCGCAGCGGCAAGGTGGCCAGCGAAGGGAAAGCCCCCAGTACAAAGGGCAGCGTGGTGAAGCGCGACGTGGCCATCACCACGCGCCGCGACCGTCCCTGCTTCGCCAGCACCTCGTCCACAAAACCGGAAAAGCCGCCGCTGAAGGATGTCAGCAGGTGCGGATAGGCCAGGTAGTCCTCCAGCGAAATCGGCAGCGCCGCCGGCACCAGGCGCGGATCGAAGATGCAGGCGAACTGCTCGCTATATAAAGGCACGCTGCGCAGCCAGCTCGGCACCGCCGCAAAATCCGCCAGCGCCAGGTCGATCGCGCCGCTCTCCAGCAGCTGGGCGCTGTTGTTGCGGTCGGCCGGCTTGAGCGCCAGCCGCATGCCCTGCCCCGCCTGCTCCATGCGCGCCAGCAGGGCCGGCGCCAGCGTCACCTCCCCGATATCGAACATACCCAGCGTGAAGCAGCGCGTGCTGCTGGCAGGATCGAAGCCGGCCGGCGCGAACAGGGCCAGGCTCAGGCTCTCCAGCGCCGGCTTGACCGCCTCCGCCAGCGCCAGCGCGCGCGCGGTGGGCGCCATGCCGGACGGCGTGCGTACGAACAGCTCGTCGCCGGTGAAGGCGCGCAGCCGCGACAGCGCCGCGCTGACGGCAGGCTGGCCCAAATAAAGCCGCTGCGCCGCCCTGGTAACGCTGCGTTCACGCAACAAAGCGGTGAACACCAGCAGCAGATTCAGGTCCAGGCGGCGGAAATCCGGTTCATTGATGTCGATCATGCAATCATTTTACCCCAGCGGTATGCTGTTTATTCATGAGCCGAAAAGGCATTCCACATCATGGGATCCTGCGCAAAAAAACGCAGCACGGCGTATTCCATTTTTTGAAAATTTATTTCGCATAGCAAAATACTGCAAATAAGTAATTGAAAAATAAGGAATTAATTTTACTTATATGTCTTATATAAGACCCTGTTGCGCCGCAATAAAAAGGCCTACTATTAATGCATGCGGTTTCACTTTTTTGCATTATTTATTTGCCCTACTACTTGCCTTACCACCTAGGAGATTCTCATGTCCCAGTACCAAGACGACATCAACGCCATCGGCGCCCTGAAAGAACAGCAAGGCAGCGCCTGGAATGCGATCAACCCGGAATCGGCCGCCCGCATGCGCGCCCAGAACAAGTTCAAGACCGGCCTGGACATCGCCAAGTACACCGCCAAGATCATGCGCGCCGACATGGCCGCCTATGACCAGGACCCGTCCAAGTACACGCAATCGCTGGGCTGCTGGCACGGTTTTATCGGCCAGCAGAAGATGATCTCCATCAAGAAGCACTTCAACAGCACCGACCGCCGCTACCTCTACCTGTCCGGCTGGATGGTCGCCGCGCTGCGCTCGGAGTTCGGCCCGCTGCCGGACCAGTCCATGCACGAAAAAACCGCCGTCTCGGCGCTGATCAAAGAGCTGTACACCTTCCTGCGCCAGGCCGACGCCCGTGAACTGGGCGGCCTGTTCCGCGAGCTGGACGCCGCCGACGGCGCCGCCAAGGCCGCCATCCAGGCCAAGATCGACAACCACATCACCCACGTCGTGCCTATCATCGCCGACATCGACGCCGGCTTCGGCAACGCCGAGGCGACCTACCTGCTGGCCAAGCAGTTCATCGAAGCGGGCGCCTGCTGCATCCAGATCGAGAACCAGGTGTCGGACGAGAAGCAGTGCGGCCACCAGGACGGCAAGGTCACCGTGCCGCACGAGGACTTCCTGGCCAAGATCCGCGCCATCCGCTACGCCTTCCTGGAACTGGGCGTGGACGACGGCATCATCGTGGCCCGCACCGACTCCCTGGGCGCCGGCCTGACCAAGCAGATCGCCGTGACCGCCAAGCCGGGCGACCTGGGCGACCAGTACAACGCCTTCCTCGACTGCGACGAAGTGTCGGCCGACGCGCTGGGCAATGGCGACGTGGTCATCAAGCGCGGCAACCAGCTGCTGCGTCCGAAGCGCCTGCCGAGCAATCTGTTCCAGTTCCGCGCCGGCACCGGCGAAGCGCGCTGCGTGCTCGACTGCGTGACCGCCCTGCAGAACGGCGCCGACCTGCTGTGGATCGAAACCGAAAAACCGCACATCGCCCAGATCGGCGGCATGGTCAGCGAAATCCGCAAGGTCATCCCGAACGCCAAGCTGGTGTACAACAACAGCCCGTCGTTCAACTGGACCCTGAACTTCCGCCAGCAGGTGTACGACGCGATGAAGGAAGCCGGCAAGGACGTGTCCTCCTACGAGCGCAGCAAGCTGATGAGCGTGGAATACGACCAGACCGAACTGGCCATCACGGCCGACGAGAAGATCCGCACCTTCCAGGCCGACGCGGCGCGCGAAGCGGGCATCTTCCACCACCTGATCACGCTGCCGACCTACCACACCGCCGCGCTGTCGACCGACAACCTGGCCAAGGAATACTTCGGCGAGCAAGGCATGCTGGGCTACGTGGCCGGCGTGCAGCGCAAGGAAATCCGCCAGGGCATCGCCTGCGTCAAGCACCAGAACATGTCCGGCTCGGACATCGGCGACGACCATAAGGACTACTTCAGCGGCGAAGCGGCCCTGAAAGCCGCCGGCAAAGACAACACCATGAACCAGTTCTAAGCAGTTTTAAGCAGTAAGCCGTTTTACCCTCGCCCACAAGGCAACCGGTCGCAAGCCCCCGCGCTGTATCCAGCGCGGGGGCTTGTTTTTTGGGGCGTCCATTATTTGGGGCGGAACTGTTTGCGGTAGGCGGCGGGCGAGAGCGAGAACGCGGCGCTGAACTGCTGGCGCAGCGACACGGTGGAACCGAAGCCCGCCAGCTCGGCCACGCGGTCCATGGCCAGCTCGCCGGTCTCCAGCAGGCGCTGGGCGGCGGCCAAGCGGTGGTTCAGCAGCCATTGCGCCACCGTGGCGCCGGTGCGGGCCTTGAAGCGGCGCGTGAAGTTGCGCCGGCTCATGGCGGCGCGCTCGGCCAGCTTGTCCAGGCAGAGCGGCTGGTCCAGGTGGGCCTGCGCCCAGGCCAGCACCGCGTCCAGCGGGTCGCCGCTGCCGCCCTTGGGCAGCGGCTGTTCGATGTACTGGGCCTGGCCGCCGTCGCGGTGCGGCGCCACCACCATGCGCCGCGCCACGCGGTTGGCCACTTCCGCGCCGTGGTCGCTGCGCAGCAGGTGCAAACAGCAGTCGATGGCGGCGGCGGTGCCGGCCGAGGTGAGGATGTCGCCCTCGTCCACGTACAGCACTTTCTGGTCCAGCCTGACCTTGGGGTATTTGCGCGCAAAGTCCTCGCTCCAGACCCAGTGCGTGGAGGCGCTGCGGCCGTCCAGCAGGCCGGCTTCGGCCAGCACGAAGGCGCCCAGGCACAGGCCCACCACCCGCGCGCCCCGCGCGTGCGCGGCGCGCAAGGCTTGCAGCAAGGCGGGCGACGGCGCTTGTTCGGGGTCGCCCCAGGCGGGCACGATGACGGTGTCCGCCCGCTCCAGCGCGTCCAGTCCGTGCGGCACGGCGATGCTGAAGCCGGACATGGTGGCAACCAGCCCGGCCTGCTCGGCGCACACCAGCAGCTCGTAGCGCGGCACGCCCAGGCGCGCCAGGTCGTCGCCGAACACCATGCAGGGCACGGACAAATGGAAGGGGCTGATGCCCTCGAAGGCGAGTATGGCGACGGTATGAGGCTGGACATGAGACATGGCCCGATCCTATCACATGTTGTCCTGCGGGCCGCTTTCGCGGGCGGCGCGCCGGCCGGATACTGCTTCCTGTCGCCAGTCCACATCAACCAAACAGGAGAACACCATGAACCATCCCACCATCCGCACCCTGTCCGGCGCCAGCGCCCCGCAGTCCATCGCCGCAGCCAGCACGGCCCTGCTGGTGATCGACTTCCAGAACGAGTACTTCAGCGGCAAGATGCTGATACCGGACGGCATGAGCGCGCTGCGCAACACGCAACGCCTGATTGCGCATGCGGACCGGGCCGGCATGCCGGTCTTCCATATCCAGCACGTCACCCCGGCGGGCAGCCCCATCTTTGCGCAGGACGGCGACACGGTGCGCTTCCACAGCGAGCTGCAGCCCGGCGCCAATCACGCGGTGGTGCAGAAGACGCAGGTCAGCGCCTTCCAGGGCACGGACCTGGACCAGCGCCTGAAAGCGGCCGGCGTGAAAACGCTGATCGTGACGGGCCTGATGACCCATATGTGCGTGACCGGCGCGGCGCGCGACGCGGTGCCGCTGGGCTATGGCGTGATCGTGCCGGAGGACGCCTGCGCCACGCGCAGCCTGGACACGCCGGGCGGCGAGCTGCCGCATGCGGCCCTGCACCGCGCGGCGCTGGCCGCCATCGCGGACGCCTTCGGTGCCGTCATGAGCACGAACCAGGTGCTGGAGCTGCCGCTGGCTTAAGGCGACGCCTGCGCCGGCCGCGCGGACGGCGCAATGGCCAGCTCGAGCGGCCCCGCCACCACGTCGTTGGCCACCGCATAGACCTGGTAAGTGGCCGGCGGCAGCGTCTCGCGCAGCGCCGCTTCCAGCTGCGCCTCGAACGCGACTGGCACCACGTCGCCCGCCTTCAGCGCCGCGCGGCCCAGCACCGGCACCAGCAGCTCGGTCTTGCGCGGCTTGGCCTGGTCGATGCTGGCCACCAGCAGGGTGATGCGCAACACCGCCTGCACCGGCCCTTTGCCGTCCGCCGCGAGATTGCCCGGCGCCAGCGCCACTCTGGCCGCGCCGCGCAGCAGCGAACGCGGCGCGCCGGCGCCGTCCGCCGGGACCAGTTCCAGCACCATGCCCGGACCGGCCAGCGCATCCGCTTTCGCCTGCCATTCGGCCGGCGGCGCCGGTTTATTCGCCAGGCCGGCCGCCTCGCTGTCCGGCCAGCGCAAGGCCCGCAGCGCGGCGTCGCCCACGCCTGCGCCACCGCGCAGCAGCTGGACGGTGGCGGTATTGGACTTCCAGTCGTGCATCAGCATGGTCACCGCATAGCGTCCCGGCTGCCATGGCAAATTGACGATGCCGCGCACATCCAGCACGCGGGTGCTGACGGTGGCGCCGCGCGGCGCGGGCCGTGCTGCGGGATCGCCTTCGGCCGACATGGGCATGCCGCGCAAGTTCTGTTTCTTGGGGCCGAAATACGCATCCTGCACGCTGACCTTGCCGGTCAGCAGGTCGCTCACCACCAGTGCGCTGTTGCGCTTGCCCACCACGCGCCAGTTGCGCAAATTGGTGGCGCGGACCGCCCACAGCAGCGGCAGCGTTTCCCCCCGCGCGGTGTCCGCCACCGCAGGCATGCCGATCACCATGCCTTCGTAACGGCCCATGGTGATCATCTGCTCCTGCAGCGCGCCCAGCCTGGCGTCGTCCAGGTGGTAGAAATCGGCATCCGGCAAGCGCACCAGGCTGGCTGCAAGGTCACTGTGTTGCTGCATATTCGCTGCCCCAGAAGAAGTTGACATGGCGGCCACCGCCACGAGCGCCACCGCCATGGCGCGGTTCCGCAAAAAAATTCGCATGCTGCATCCCGCCGCTCAAGGTCTGTGGAAATCTTCCGCCAGCACATAAGGCTGGCACTTGGGGCAGAATTTATGGATGCCCCATTTCATCGGTCCGGCATCGTACATCACGCACTCGTACTTGATTTTCTTGCCTGCCTTGCCGCCATTCACCCGGCAGTGGTTGCCCTGCCCCTTGTCCTTCTGCTTGGGATGCTTGGGCAGCGACTTGGGTTGCTTGCCCGGGCGCGGCGTCTGGTTGAAGGAGTGGCCGAACTCATGGGTGATAGTATCGAAATAATCGTCATTCTCCGTGGGATCGTACACCGCCAGCGTATGCCTGACGCCGAAACTTTCGCCCAGAAAGTCTTCGGCCGTATGGCAGCGCGCCACCACATACACCGCATCGGCGGCCGAAGGAGGCGGCACAATGGCCGGCAGCCGCACCTGGATGTGTCCGGGAGTCTGGCGCGGCTTGGCCACCCGCGCCTCGTTCGCCGGAATGGGAACCCTGGTTGAATCGGAATCGCGGTACCAGTAGATCGACGTGGCCATCGGGCCGCCGTTCTCCATTTCAGGGTCGACCACATACAGCTCGCTGCTGACGTCGATATCGATATACTGGCCCGACATATCGCTTTCGACGGGGTCGCTCTGGCCCAAGGCCGTACCGCCCGGATCGCATTGGTAGGCGCACACCATCAAATGGCGCTTGACCGGCTGGTCGGGCTGCGTGTCGAGCCGGGCCGACAGCGCCAGCTTGTTGTAGCTGCCGATATTGGCCACCAGGGTGGTCGACGTGCTGTTCATGTCCAGCATGTATTGCGGGTAAAAGGTCTGCGCCGGCGCCGAGCCCACGTCGAAGTCCTTGATCTTGTCGAGCACCAGTTCGGTGTAGACCTCTTCGTAAGCGCTCTTGGTGACGTCCGCCGCCGGCGGATTAAAGCCGGCGGCCTTGCTCAACTGGTACCACACCTTGCGCCAGACGGTGATGCTGTCGTCCTTGGCCAGCACCGGCTTGCGCTTCTCCAGTTCGCCGTGGCCGTCCACATACTTGGCCAGGTGCGGGTCCTGTTCTATGTAGGCCGCGGGCTGGAATTTGTCGCCGCCGAAGCGCGACAGGATCACTTCCACTTTTGCGTAGCCGGTGGCGTCCGTCTTGGCCGACAAGTGCAGGTATTTCTTGTATTTCACCTTGTCCAGGTGCTTCAGGCTGGAGGAAATATCCTTCCACTTCCAGCTCTTGGGCATGTCCACATTCCAGTTGGCCTGCTTGCGGTTGTCCTTGTCCGGCGCCAGCATGACGTGCAGCTCCACGTCCGCCAGCGCCACGCTGAGCTTGGCGCCTATGGTGACTTTGCGGCCGTCCGTGTCCTGCTGCAGGTTGATGTAGAAGCGCTTTTGCGCCGCGTCCCAGGCCGGGCCGCTGGCTGGCGCCTGGTAGTCCACCTTGACCTCGTCGATTTTCACCACGGTGAAGCCGGCCCAGTCGCCGTGGCGCTTGGCGGTCTTGGCCAGGCCGCCGTCGGCCCGGTCCATGCCCAGGTCCAGCTTCGCGTCCAGCAGGGCATTGGTGGCGCTGCCGCCCTCCACCCAGAACTCGTGCTCCTTCGCCTTCAGATCCGCCACGCGGATCTTGACGGGATCCTTCAGCTCGTCGTCCCATTCCTTGGTGTGGATGGCCAGCCCGCCGCTGGCGGCCGTTGTCGTCAACACGATTTCGTAGTCGTCAGTGCCGTCCGGCCAGTGCTTCTTGGTGTATTTTTTGATGAGCAGCCTGGCGCGGGAAAAACTTCCGCTGTCCTGCGCGTGCAGCAGGCGGCCCATTTTGGTGACCTTGCCCGCGTCGTCCATGGCCTTTTGCTTGGGCAGCTTGAGCGACTCCAGCGCGTCCGCATCGTCCGGCTTGCCATCCAGCTTCAGCAGTTTCTCGCGGCTGTGCTGGTGCACCACCATTTCCAGCTCCACCACGCCCATGGCCTCGGTGGCCGGCTCGTCCAGCCGCACGCCGGGCAGGTTCGGGTCGGTCAGCTCCAGCTTGGCTTTGAACTTGCCCGCCTTGGTACCGCGCAGGTAGAGCTTGAGCTTGGTGTCCGGCGCCAGCTGCTGGGGTGTCAGGTCGGCGGTCAGCTTCTGCGTGCAGGCGGCATCGAGAAACACGTCCACATTCGCCGGCGTGCAGCTGAATTTTCCGCCGCCGGGATAGGGATAGGTCTTGTTCGATTCGCTGAAGGACAGCTCCACATAGGTCGGGTCCGGCAGCAGCTTGGGCTGGCTGGCTTCCTGCAGCTCGCCCAGGCCCCGGTCCAGCATGACCACCTTGTATTCCAGCTCCAGCTTGGGCGTGACGATGTTCTTCTTGTCCACCTTCAGGTCGATGGTCTGCTTGTCGCCCGGTCCCAGCGTCACCGTGCTGGTGGAGCCGGGCAGTATCACGTAGTCCTTGTCGTCCGGCGCCAGGATGGTCCCTACGCTGACCGTGTAGGTGCCGGGCTGCACCGCGCCGAAATCGGCAATGCCGGTCTTGGCCTTGCTGGCCTTCTGCCCTACGCCGTTCACGGTGGCGTGGATGGTCTTGGGGCCGTCCACGTCGCACGTCACTTTGGCGAGCAGCGTGGGCCGCTGGGCCTTGGGGCAAGGCTGGGCGGAGCCGTCCACCGCGCCGTCGCCGTCCTTTTGCATCTGCTTGTCCAGCGCCGCCGCCTGGTTTGTGCTTTTTCCGCTCATGCGGCGCGCTCCTGTTGTGGTTCGTGGTCCTGTTCGTGGTCCTGGCCGGACAGCGACTGCGCCAGGTGCGCCATCGCCGCCGCATACAGCCGCTCGGTGCGTTCCGCTTCGCCGGCTATGCGCTCGTCGTTCAGGATGGCGGCGGCCCATGGGTGGAGGGGATCATGGTCGAAGCCGCTGCCCAGCATGAACATCAGCTCCAGGAATACGAACACGCCCGCCGGCGCGGCCAGGCCATACTGTTTGGCGCGGCGACGGCCGGACCAGATCACGCGGCGCATCAGCGCGTCGCCCTGGTGGCGGTATTTTTCGGGATAGAACTGCTGGAAGATGGCGGCCACGTCGCTGATCCAGGCCTCGCCGGTGCGGCGCGGCGCCGCTGCGAGGTCGAAGGCGCGCATGCGCAGCATGGCGCGCACCACGCGCTGGCCGTCGCTGCCGGCGGTGGCGGCAAGGTAGTCCAGGGTGGCGGAAAACAGCTGCTCCAGCCGCACGGTGGGGTCGGCGATGGCCTGTTCGTCCAGATAGTCGGCCACCCAGGGCAGTTGCGGGTCGCTGGCGAAATCCACGCCGAGGATGAAGGTCAGTGCGACATAGATGCCGGCCTGGCGCTTGCTGGTGTAGCCTTGGGCCGCGGCAGCCTGGACGCCCTGGCGGACCAGCAGCAGGATCTGGTCCGCGCCGCCGGCCTGCCGGCACTCGCGGGGATAGGAAGCCACCAGCCTGGCGGCAAGCTCGTGTTCAAAACGCTGGCGCAGCAGCGGTCCGAACGCTTCGAGCTGGGTGTTTCGTATGACGAGCATAGGCCTCCCCCGACAATGCACACTATCCTGAACATGCCGTTCAGAATGTTGATATTACTACAAGTGCGCTTGCCGGGGTAAGGCTTTACCACATCAGATCATCAGGAATCTTGAAGGCGGCGTAAGGATCGTCCTCATCGACTTCGGTGCTGGCCTGTTTCACGCGCACCACGATGGATTCGTCGCGCTCGGCGATCTTGTCGGCGATCACGCGCGGCACCAGTTCCACGGCGCCGTTCAGGCACACGATCACCAGGCGGCCGGCGACCAGGTGGGCCTGCACCTCGGGCGACACATAGATGCGCTCGATCTTGGTGCCGAAGGTGAAGTTGTAGGGCACGTCGCCCTTGCCCTTGTTCTGGCGGTTCTGCTGCACCATCTGCGCGATCTGCGCCTGAATGGCTTTCTGCGCGGCGGCCGCGTCGCGCTGGGCGTTCAGTTCGCGCGCGCGTTCGGCCTGCTTGCGCTGGATTTCCTGCGCGGCCAGGCGCGCCTCGTCCACGCTCTCGGTGCCGGTGCGGCGATCTTCCTTCTTCTGTTTGCTCTTGTCCTGGTTGACGACTTTGACCTTCTTCTTGTCCACCAGGCCGGCTTTGAGCAGTTGATCTGCCAATGAAACCATAATCTAAACTCCGTGCGAAAGACGCTAGCATAGCAAACCTTGGCGCCGTCCTTGACTTCCGCCGGGCCGGCACTAGGCTTAAAAGATCGGCTCTCTGCGGCATGACCATCCGCGACTGCTGTCGGACTGCCGACCTATCAGGAGGTATGTCATGGGCATACAGGAAAACAAGCAACTGGTCATGGAAGGTTATCGCCTGTTCCAGACCGGCGACATCCGCAAGCTGCTCGAGCGCTACCACGACGACGCCGAGTGGCTCAGTCCCGAATCCGAATTCGTACCCTTCGCCGGCTGTTTCCATGGCAAGGCCGAAATCGCGCAGTTCTTCCACAAGCTGGACGCGTCGGTGAAGGCGCTCAGCTTCGTACCGCAGCAGTTCATTGCCGAAGGGGATCAGGTAGTGGTGACCGGCACGGCCACCTGGATGGCCAGGAACACCGGCCGCAGCTACGACAGCCCCTGGGTCCACGTGTTCAACTTGCGCGACGGTAAGGTGGCGCGCTTCCAGTCCTATTACGACACCGCAGGCGCCGAACGCGCCCTGCACGCCGACCAGCCCGGCCAAGCCGCCAGCGCGGCGCAGCTGCACCACTAAACGCGTGCGGCCCTGCGGATGGGAAGCCATCCGCAGGGGCGCATATCGCCCGGTCTACATCAGCGCTTTTAGATCAGTACTTGTAGGTCAGGCCCAGCACGAAGGTACGGCCGGAGTGGACGTAGAGCAGCGTGTCGTTGCGCTGCAGGTCGCGGCCGTAGCGCAGCGGGGTGTCGGTCAGGTTCTGGCCTTCCAGGCTCACGCGCAGTTTCGGCGTGATGTTGTAGGACAGGCTGAAGTCGATATTGGTCGAACCGTCCACCACCGTGAAGTCATGCCCCGCCACGTCGCCCAGCACGTTCAGCAGATAGGCCGAACGGTGCGCCGCCGAGACCCGCGCGCTGAACTTCGGATCTTCGTAGAACAGCGTGATGTTGTGCGCGTTCGGCGACAGGCCGGTGAAGTTGGCGGTCTTGCTCAGCAACTCGTTGGCCGGCGTGTTCGGGTTGTCCACCCGGGTCACGTAGGTGATCTTCGAATCGACGTGGGTGTAGTTGGCCAGCAGGCCGAAGTTGTTCCAGCCGGCGGGCAGGAAGCTGAACGGCGCTTGCAGGTTCACTTCAAAGCCGTTCAACGGACCGCCCGGCGTGTTGACCTTGCGGCCCACGGTGACGATGGTGTCCGGCAGCGTCGGGCAGGCAGGGGTGCCGCCGGTGATGCTGCAGCCGCCGCCGATCAGCACGGAGTCAGGCAGGCCCAGCGAGGAGAACACGGCGCGCTCGGAGACGCCCTGGATGAAGGTGTTGATCTCCTTGCGGAAGTAGCCCACCGACAGCAGCGCGTTCTTGGCGTAGTACCACTCGGCCTGCAGGTCATAGGTGCGCGCGCGGATCGGGTCCAGGTTGGGATTGCCGATGGTGACCGACTGGTTCTGCGTGGACAGCGTAGCCGACGGCGCCAGGTCGGTGTACTCCGGACGCGACAGCGTCTTGCCGGCCGAGAAGCGCAGCAGCACGTCTTGCGGCAGCGAGGCGGTCACGTTCAGCGCCGGCAGCACGTCGCGGTATTTGTGTTCCACCGTGGCCGGCGTGAGCACGCCGTTGGCGTTGATCAGCGCGAACGAGGTGGCCTTGGTTTCCGCACCGCGCACGCCCACATTGCCGCGCAGGCCGACCGGGCCGACGTCGTACTTGAAGTCGACCGAACCGTACAGCGCGTTGATGCCCTCTTCCACGCCGCGGTTGGCCTGGCCCAGCAGGTTGTACTCGGACCCCGGCACTTTCGAGCAGTGGCATTCGATGTCGTAGATCTGGCGGAACTTGTCCAGGTCCACCGCCACCCACGAGGTGGGCACGCCGCTGCCGCCCAGGCCACGGCCGAAGCCGCTGATCTGGCGCGTGATGCTGGCCATGGTGGTGCCGGCCGGCAGCGCCAGGCCGTTGCCGCCCGAACCGATCTCCACGTTGGTCCAAGTGTTCTTGCGGTTCGACAGGCCGCCGCGCAGCGTAAGGTTGTCGTTCAGCTCGAAGCTGGCGTTGACGGCGTTGGTGCGCAGCTTGTTCTTGGTGTGCAGGTAGCGGCCCACGAACTGGCCGTGGAAGGTGCCGTCCGCTTCCTGCGGCGCGAAGGTGAACAGGCTGGGGTTGGCCACGTCCATGCCGAAGTTCAACGTCGGCACGTTGCGGTTGTTGCGGAAATCGAAGGAGAAGCCGTCCACGTTGGGCGTGTCGAACTGCACCGTGGCGCGCATCGGCTCGTCCAGGTCGGAGTTCGAGATGCCGGTCAGGAAGTCCACCTTGAGGCGGTCGGTGATCTCGCGGCTGCCGGACAGCACGTTCTGGCGGAACAAGGTGGTGTACTTGTCGAGCAGGCCTTCGGTGCGGATGTCCACCGCGTTGAACTTGCCGTAGTCCCAGCTGCCGTTGGCGTCGAAGTGCGCGTCCAGGATGGAAGACTGCGGCTTGCCGTTGGACTGGCCCAGCGTGCGGCCGAAGGAGATGGCGGAGATGTAGTTGTCGTAGCGGTCGTTGACGAACTTGCCGCCCATGAAGTCCAGGTTCAGTTCGGTCTTGGTGTCCGGACGCCATTGCGCGGACGCGGTGATGCCGGTGCGCTCGTAGTTGGTGAGCGAACGGCGGTAGCGCGGAATGCGCGGCGCGAAGGCGCCCGAGCCGGCGGCCGGGCTGGCCACGGTGCCGCCGTAGTTGTCCAGGCGGCCCATCACGTCGTTGTAGGCGGCCAGGTTGGAGGTGCGCGGCACGCCGGTGCCGCAGGCGGTGGCGGTGATGCCCTTGGACGGGGTGTTGACCGGGTTTTGCGGTGCATAGCCGAGCGGCGAGCAGAAGCCGCCGTCCTGGCTGGCGCTCAGCAGTTCAACTGCCTCGTAGCCCTCTTCCTGCACGGTACGCTTGGAATAAGCCACCGAGGCCAGCGCGCCTATCTTGCCGATCGGGGTTTCCCAGCGGTCCGAGTACAGCGCGGTCACGCGCGGCTCGGCCTTGCGCGACAGGCCGTTCCACGATTCCTGGCCGCCCAGGCTGAAGGTCTGGCCCTTGAAGTCGAAGGGGCGAGCGGTGCGCAAGTCGACAGTGGCGCCCAGCGAGCCTTCTTCCACGCTGGCCTCGGAAGTCTTGCGCACTTCCAGGCTGTTGAACAGCTCCGAGGCGAACACGGAAAAGTCGAAGCCGCGGCCGCGGTTAGTGCTGCCGTTGATATCGGAGGCGCCGGTTGCGGTCACGCCCTCGATGCCGTTGATGCGCACGCGCGTAAAGCCCGCGTTCAGGCCGCGCACGGTAATCTGCTTGCCCTCGCCGCCGTCGCCGCGCGTGAGCGATACGCCCGGCACGCGCTGCAGCGATTCGGCCAGGTTGGCGTCGGGGAACTTGGCGATGTCTTCCGCCTTGATCACGTCGACGATGCCGTCGCTGTTTTTCTTGGTGTTCAGCGCGCTGTTCAGGCTGGCGCGAAAGCCGGTCACGACCACCACGTTGTCGTCGGGCTTGTCCTTGGCGCTGTCCTGGGCCTGCGCTTGCAGCGAGGTGGCTAGCGAAAATACCGCCAGGGCGATCAAGGTGGGTTTCAAAGCGGGAAGATGAGGGGTGCTACTGTGCCGGCTAGTCATATTGCTTCCTTGTGATTTATTTGTTTGGAAATGAAGCGCGCGTCCCAACGCGATTTCGATCATATGCGGATTCATTTCGCCCGCAACACGGCCGGCACAAATAGTCACGGAGTTGAGCAACTGACTGGTCTGCTGATTGATCAGCTGATTGATTGGCTTCCCGTCAGGCGACCGTGGGCGCCCCTTGGTGGGGCCGGGCGTCGCGCGGAATGTCGATGACAAAGGTGGTGCCATCCTGTTGGTTGCTTGCCACAACGATGCTGCCGCCGTGCGCCTCGGCCACCTTGCGCGCGAACGGCAGGCCCACGCCCCAGCCCTGCGCCGCGTCCTTGGCGTGCGCGGCGCGGCGGTAGAGCTGGAAGATGCTCTCGCAGTCCTCGGGCGCGATGGGTTCGCCCTCGTTGTGCACCGCAATCTTGACGCGCTCGAACAGCACGCCGACAGACACTTGCACCGGCGCATCGGGGCGGCCGTACTTGATGGCGTTGCCGACCAGGTTCTCCACGGCGCGCCGCAGCGAATCGCGGCACCAGTGGCCGAGCAGCGGCTGCGGCGGCAGCTCCAGCTGCACGCGTCCGCCCGAAGCGATGGCGCCCGCCACTTCGCGCGCCAGCTCGGCCAGGTCGAATTCGCTGATGCGCAGGGCCAGCTTGCCGCAGCCGCCGAACACAATGCGGTCCAGCAGTTCGCGCGTCATGGTGTCGATCCGGGCCGCGCTGCGCAAAATGGTCTGGGCCAGCTGGCGCACGTCGTCGCTGCCGGCGATACGTTCGATCAGCTCGGCGGCCATGCGCGCGTTCGACAGCGGCGTGCGCAGGTCGTGCGTAATGGCCGCCACGAACTGCTCGCGCAGCGCCGCCTGCACGGCGGAAAAGGCATTGGCGCTGTCGCGCATCATATTGTCGATGCTGCTGGCGATCAGCGCGCGCTGCTGTAGATCGAGCGGCGTGCCCGCCTGCTCCATGCGGGCAAACAGCACGCGCTTGAACAGCTGCATTTCGTGGATCAGGGTGGTGATGTCGTAGGGCGTCAGGCGCGCGCGTTCGCCCCCATGCTCGGTGGCCAGGGACAGCAGGTCGCATATGGCATGCTCGCGCTCGCTTTCGGTCAGCAGCAGGGCCAGCGTATCGACAATGGCGGGCAGGGTATTGCCGAGGATGGAGATATGCAGCGGCACCGCCTTGCTCAACTCGGCCCGCACCGTGTCCATCCAGGCCCTCACCACCTCGTCGCGGCAATCCAGCAGGGCGCGCGTGGCCGGCGCCAGACCGGGCTGGCCAGGGTCCGTCGTGCCTGTCAGATTCGAAGCCATGAGCGAGTATAGCGCCGGGAACGGGCGGCCGACGCCCGCTTGAACCTGCGCGCCCGGCGTGCTGCGGCGCAGCACGCCGGCCTGCCGCCGCGATCAAATTGCAACGCAGGACAGGCCCCGATTGACCGTTGCCCGGCACAGGGGGATACTTGCTTATCGGATAGTGGTGATGGTCGAGGACATGACTGAACTGCATGCTTCACTCAAGTGCGCGCACAAATTCTCGCTGAACTGGGGCTACCTCAACGCGATCGCCAGCGGCGTGTCCGCCATCGACCTGGGCGCGCTGGCGCTGCGCAATCTGCACGACGCGCGCCAGTTCGTGCTGGAATACGGCTTCGACCTGGAACAGCCGGCCGCGCCCGCCGTGATCGCGCGCGCCCACCGCGAGGCGGTGGCCTTCATCGCCTGCACCTTCCTGGAGCCCGGACAGGAGGCGCTGATCCCGCATGAAGTGCGCAACCCGGACGATCCGCTGCAGCTGCTGGTGTACGCCTCGCGGCGCGGCATGCACGCGGACGCGCTGCGCATGTGGTCGTGCGCGGTGCTCAAGGTCATGCACGGCATCTTCTACATCGACAACAATCTCAAGCTGCGCCACTTCAACACCATCCGCGAGCAGGTGTTCGCCTCGCTGGACGAGGTGATACGCTGCGAGGACGGCCACTACTTCCTCACGCACGGCGACACCTGCTTGCCGCTGCTGCATTTCGACCGCAAGAACAACAAGGGCCGCAACAGCATCCTGCTCAAGCTGCTGCAGAAGGCGGCCTACCTGGCGGCGGACGTGTACGACCACCTGGGCGTGCGCATGATCTTCAACACCCGCTTCGAATGCCTGCTGGCCCTGCAAACCCTGCAGCGCGCGCACCTGCTGTCGGTGACCAATGTCGATTCGCAGCGCACCCGCAACACGCTGCTGGACATGGAGGCGGCCAAGGAGGTGTTCTGCAAATACCGGCCCATGCTGGAGCGCAGCGAGCAGTATCCGGCCCAGCTGCTGCTGCGCATGGACGACGAGCTGCTGGCGCGCTCGGAGCAGCAGACCCGGAGCGACAATCCGCACAGCGGCGAAGGCTTCAGCAGCATCCAGGTGACGGTGCGCAAGATGATACATCTGCACGCCGACGACGCAGGCGGCAGCAGCCTGCCCATCTTCGCCGCGCAGGACGCAGCCGCGCAAGAATCGGTGGAGCCCGACTACGACGTGGGTTTCTTCTTCGAGTACGAGATCCAGCTGATGGACAAGGCCAGCCATGACCTCAGCCTGAGCGGCCCCGCCAGCCACGAAGCCTACAAGCGGCGGCAAGTGGAGACGGCGCGCACGCGCGTGTTCGGCCGCGAACTGCTGCGCTGGATGGAGAGCCACGATGCCGCCGTCATGGCCTGATCCGGCCCGCCTGGCGGCCCGTTGCCGCGTGGCCCTGGCCGCGCTGGTCTGCCTGGCCGGCCCGGCGCACGCCGGCCCGCTGGTGCTGCGCACGGCGGCGCAGGACAACAACACCCTCAAGTACGAACTGCGCGCCAAGCGCAAGGGCATCTGCGTGGACGTGATCAAGGCGCTGGAACGAACCGACCCCGCGCTGCACTTCAGCGGCTGGACCCAGCCCATGTCGCTGCCGCGCATCGAATCGGCGCTGGCGGAAGGCCAGCTGGACGCGTTTTGCGCGCTGATACGCACCAGCGCGCGCGAAGCCAGGTTCGGCTTCATCGACATTCCGGTCTACACCGTGCGCCACACCATCGCCGTGCGCGCCGACGACCAGGTGGTGGTCAATTCGCTGGACGACATCCGCAAGCTGGGACCGGACAACGTGATCATCGTCTCCAAAGGCACGGCGCACGAGAGCAAGCTGCAGCATGAGAAGGGGCTGCGCGTAGACGCCACCAGCCGCGACACCGACGTCAATCTGCGCAAGCTGCTCAACAAGCGCGGCCGCTTCTACTATCACACGGAGAGTGCGCTGCGGCGCTATATCGCAGACGAACAGTTAAAGGGCATGATAAGGCTATTGCCCACCGTGTTCAGCGAGGAGACTCTGTATTTCGCTGTGTCACCTTCGCTGCCGCCTCCCGCCACCGAGCAGCTGCGGCAGGCGCTACGCAAGCTGGCCGAGCGCGGCGAGCTGCAAAAAATCTACGCCAGCTACAAGGAAGACTAAGCATGCGCGTCCTGCTTCCATGCGCCGTCCCGGCCACGCTGCTGGCTACTGCGCTGCTGGCGCTGGCGCCGCAGGCGAGCGCGGGTCCGGTTGCGGGAGCCGGCGCGGAGGCACCGCCGCTGGTCATGTGCTACGAAGACGTGGCGCAGCGCCCCTGGACCACGCCGGACAACAACGGCCTCACCTTCGAGCTGTTGCGGCGCGTGGAGAAACAACTGGGCGAACGCTTTGTATATGCCGCCAAACCCTGGCGGCGCTGCCTGGAGGAGCTGCGCACAGGCACGGTGGATGCGGTGATCGCCGCCGCCGACAGCAAACTGCGCCGCAGCTTCGCCGCCTACCCGCTGCTGCCCGACGGCAGAGCCGACCCGGCGCGCGCCCTGTTCACGGATACCGTGAACGTGTTCCTGCGCGTGGGCGGCAGCGGCAGCTGGGACGGCCAGACCCTGGCCGCGCCCAAGCAGGAGGTGGCGGTGCAATCCGGCTACCTGGTTGCCTCGGTACTGCGCGAGCGCGGCTTCGTCACGCGCGAATTGGTCAAGTCGGCCGACGACGGCCTGCGCCTGCTGGCCAGCGGCATGTTCGACGTCGCCGTCCTGCAGGGAATGGAGGCGGGCCGCCTGGCGCGCAGCGACGCGCGCTTCCGCGACCGGGTGGTGCAGGCCGCGCCGCCTTACCGGGTGGTGGAGTTCCACCTGATCTTCAACCTCGCCGCTTACCGCAGCGCACCGCAGCGCGCGGAAGCCATCTGGCGCGCCATCGCCGCCGCGCGCAAATCGGCCGAATACCGCCAGCTGGCCAGCGAGGCGGGCGTGGCCGAGCCGCCTTAGCGCGGGCGGAGAGCAGCACGGTTTACTTTTTTTGCAACTCCGTGCTATTTCTTGGATACAATAGCCATCCATGACCGCATATCCATCACGGCCTTGATCGACGGCCGGCTCTCGCTCACCACGCCGGAAGGCACCCGCCTGCTGCTCACGCCGGCGGGACCGGCGCCGCGCGCCTGGGCCTGGGCGCTGGACGTGTCGCTCTGGCTGGCCTTCATGCTGGCGGCCACCTTGTTGCTGCGCGGCCCGCGCATGGCGCAGGGCGTGCTGGCGGTGCTGGCCTTCGTCAGCTACTGGGGCTATCCAGTCATCTGCGAAGTCTATTTCCAGGGCCAGACCGTGGGCAAGCGCGCGCTCGGCCTGCAGGTCCGGCGCGACAACGGCCTGCCGGTGGGCTGGCGCGAATCGATGCTGCGCAACCTGCTGCTGGTGGCAGACTTCCTGCCGCTGGCCTACGCCACCGGCCTGGCCTGCATGCTGTACGACCGCCAGTTCCGCCGCCTGGGCGACATCGTGGCCGGCACGCTGGTGGTGTACCGCGACAAGCCTCCCGCCCGCCCCGCTGCCGCCGCGCGCGATGCGGCGCCGCTGCCCCCGCCCTTCCCGCTCACCTCTGCGCAGCAGCGCGCCCTGGCCGACCTGTTCGAGCGCGAACAGGGCTTGCCGCAGGCGCGGCTGGAGGAGCTGGGCGACGTCGCCGAACCACTCACCGGGACAACCGGCGCGGCCTCCCTGGAGCGCTTGCGCTCCTATGCGGCGGGCCTGAAGCAATGAGCGCGCGGCCATGAAACAGACCCAGTTCGAACAGCAGCACGCGCCCCTGTGGGAAGCGGTCGACGCCATCCTGCAAAACCGCTCCGAAGATTCGGCCGCCCTGCCCGCGCTGTACCGCCGGCTGTGCCAGTGCCTGGCGCTGGCCGGCCAGCGCGGCTACTCGCCGGCGCTGACCGACTACCTGCAGGCGCAGGCGGCGGCCTGCCATTTGCGCCTGTACGGCGCGGCGGCCGAGCGTCCGCGCGCGCTGATGGAATGGCTGCTGGTGGACTTTCCGCGCCGCGTGCGCGCCGAGTGGCGCTTGCTGCTGCTGGCGGCGCTGGCCGTGTTCGGCGTGGCGCTCGCCCTGGGCCTGCTGGTGTGGCAGCACCCCTACTGGGCGCACAGCTTCATCGACCCCGAGCAGCTGGACAAATACCGCCGCATGTACCGGCCCGGCCGCATCGACCTGGGGCGCGGCCAGGAGGGCGACCTGCAGATGTTCGGCCACTACATCTGGAACAACGTATCGATCTGCTTCCGCACCTTCGCCGGCGGCATTTTCGGCGGCCTGCCTTCGCTGCTCAGCCTCGCCTTCAACGGCATGCACATGGGCGTGATCGCCAGCTGGCTCAGCATGGACCCGCTCACGCGCATCAATTTCTGGTCCTTCGTGGTCACCCATTCCAGCTTCGAAATCACCGGCCTGGTGCTGGCCGGCCTGTCCGGCATGCGCCTCGGCCTGGCGCTGATCGCCCCCGGCCGCCTGAGCCGGCGCCACGCGCTGCACGCCAGCAGCCGCGCCATGTTCCCGGTGATTACCGGCGCGGCGGTGCTGACCCTGCTGGCGGCCTTCGTGGAAGCCTTCTGGTCCGCCAGCGCGGCCATACCGCCGCAGGTGAAGTTCGCCGTGGGCGGCGTGTGCTGGACGGCGGTGATCGCCTTCTTCCTGCTTGCGGGCCGCCGCCGTGGAGCGCCGCATGCGGATTGACCAGTTGCGCATCGCGCTGCGTCCGCGCCCGGCGCCGCAGGCGCTGGACCTGGGCTTCGCGCTGCTGCGCGCACACGCCGGGCCGGTGTACAAGACCTGGCTCGCGCTGTGGCTGCCCCTGTGCGCGCTGTCCGTTGCCATGATCTTCATGCTGCCGGACTACACGCTGCTATGGATGCTGCTGCCCTGGTGGCTGCGGCCGCTGCTGGAGCGCGGCCCGCTGTATGTGCTGTCGCGCCAGGTATTCGGCGAAGACGTGAGCTGGCGCCAGGCGCTGCGGGCCTGGCCTCGGCAGCTGGGCGGCGGCTGGGTGCGGCAATTGACCTGGTGGCGCCTTGCCATGCCGGGGCGCGGCTTGTACCAGCCGGTCTGGCAGCTCGAACAGGCGCGCGGCGCGGCCGCGAGCGAGCGCCGCGCCGCCCTGGGCCGCAACGGCACCGGCGCCGCCGCCTACCGCTTCGGCCTGGCCTGCGCCCACTTCGAAGGGGTGCTGAACTTCGGCATGATGGCGCTGGTGGGCCTGTTCCTCAGCGACACCACCATGAATCCGCTGGCCTTCCTGAGCAAAGGTCCGCACAGCACGCTGGTGGACATGCTGGCCATGGTGTTCTACGGCGTGGCTGGCGGCGTGATGGGTCCCATCTATACGGCTTGCTGCTTCACGCTCTACCTGAACCGCCGCGCCACGCTGGAGGCCTGGGACATTGAAATCACGCTGCGCCAGATCCAGGCGCCGGCCGCGCGCCACCAGCCGCAGGCCGGCCATGCAAAGCCGCTGCTGCTGGCCGCGCTGGCCTGCATCGCCGCCGTGCTGATGGCGGCGGCTCCGGCGCCCCGCGCCGAAGCGCTGCAGCCGGCCGCACCCGCACCCGCGCCGGGCGGCGTGCAATGCGCGCGTCCCAAGCAGTTGCCTGACGTGGTGGGCAAGCACGCGCCGCCTCACAGCGTGGAACAGGCGCTGCTGCGCAAGGAGCTGCGCCAGCTCTACAACAGCGACGACCTGCGCGGCTATAAATGCGAGGACAGCTGGCACCTGAAGGATTTCAAGGCGGCCAAGCCCGAGAAGCCGCCCAGGATGCCCGACCTGAGCGCGCTGGCCTTTGCCATCAAGCTGGTGCTGATCGCCAGCGGCGTGATGCTGGTGGCATGGCTGCTGCACCGCTATCGCGGCAAGTTCGCATGGCTTCTGCCTGCGCCAGAGGTGCTGGCGGCGACCGAAATCGCGGGGCTGGACATCCGTGCCGAAAGCCTGCCGCCCGACGTGGCGGACGCCGTGCGCAACCTGTGGGAACGCGGCGAGCGCCGCGCCGCGCTGGCCTTGCTGTACCGCGCCACGCTGTCACGCCTGGTGCAGCAGGACGGCTTGCTGCTGGCGCAAGGCGCCACCGAGGGCGACTGCCTGCGGCTGGCGCAGCAAGCCGCCCTGCCGCCTGCCCGCTACGCCATCGCCGCCACCGCCACCACGCTGTGGCTGAACGGCGCGTATGGCGCGCGCTGGCCGGACAGCGCAGCGCTCTATGCCGCCTGCGACGCATGGCGCGCGCAATTTGATGCGGTGGCCGTTCCGGCTACCGCGCCAGCCGGGGAGCTGCCATGAGCGCGCGCCAAGGTGTAGGCAGAAGCACCAGCCGCGCGCTGATCGCGCTGGCCTGCGCGGCCGCCCTAGGGGGCTGCGTGTGGCTGTGGTACGCCGTCATGGAACGCTCGCCGGCTGCGGTCAACTACGTCTCGCCGCTGGCCATCAGCAATCCCATGCTGGCGGCCGGCACGCTGCTCAAGCAGCACGGCTACACGGTCAGCGTGGAGCAGCGCCTGAGCGGCGCTCGCCTGGCCAGCCTGCCCGGTGGCACGCTGATCCTGGCGGACAACACCGGCCAGGTCGATCCGGTACAGGCGGAGCAGCTGATGGACTGGGTCCGGCGCGGCAACACCCTGCTGATGCAGCCCAAGTGGGTGCCGGTGCGGCCCGGCGGCAGCGACAAGGCGGACCGCCTCGATCCGCGCAAGCGCGTGATTCCGCTGACCGAGCCCGACCCGCTGGGCAAGCGCTTCGGCGTGGGCCTGAGCTACCGCAGCAAGCTGCGCGCCGATTGCGACCATCCCGGCGCCCCGCCGCCGGACGCCGAAGCGGAAGGCGACGAGGAAGACGAGGACATGGAGGAGGACGACAGCGACGGCAGCGGCGCGGAAGAAGTCCCGGCGCCCAAGAAAGAGCTGCGCCAGCTCACCTGCGTCACCCTGCCCGGCGGCGCCTACCCGCTCGCGCTGGACACCGGCACCGAGGTGCTATACCCGCTGCATGCCCGCATCACGCCGCTGTGGAGCGATGCCGACGGCGCCTCGGTGCGCGTGTACGGCGAGGGCAAAGGCCATGTGGTCATGGTGTCGGACAACTACTTCAACAACCAGCGCCTGCCCCGCTACGACCACGCCGAGCTGCTGCTTGGCCTGGCAGGCCTGAACCAGCAGGGCCGCAATGTGATGCTGGTGCTGCATGCCGACGCGTCGCCGTGGTACGCGCTGCTGTGGCAGGCCGCATGGATGCCGCTCACCGCGCTGGCGCTGCTGCTTGCGCTGCTGCTGTGGCGCGCGGCGCGCCGCTTCGGCCCCATGCTGCCGGACCCGTCCACCGAACGCCGCGCCCTGCTCGAACATATCGAAGCGAGCGGCAACTGGCTGTGGCGCGCCGCCGGCGGCCGCGACACGCTGCTGGCCGCCGCGCGGCAAGAAACCCTGGCGCTGCTGCGGCGCCGCGCTCCGGAACTGCAGCAGCTCGGCGCGGACGAACAGGCGGCCCGCCTGGCGCGCCTGTGCAGCGCCCCGCTGGCTGACATGCGCAGCGCGCTGCACGGCCCCGCCGCGTCCCAACCGGCCGCGTTCACGCGCCAGATCCAGCTACTCCAACAAGTGAGAAACCTATATGAGCGAAAACAGTAGCGACAACAACCCACAACCCTCCGCCGAGGACGGCGGCAGCGCCATTGGCGCCGAGCGCCTGCAGCAGGCGCTGGACATCGTGCGCCGCATGGGCGAGGAAATCCGCCGCGCCGTGGTGGGCCAACAGGAAGTGATAGACGAGGTGCTAGCCTGCATGCTGGCAGGCGGCCACGTGCTGGTGGAAGGCGTGCCCGGGCTGGGCAAGACACTGCTGGTGCGCGCGCTGGCCAAGACCTTCGCCGGCCAGTTCTCGCGCATCCAGTTCACGCCCGACCTGATGCCGGCCGACGTGATGGGCCACGCCGTGTTCGACCTGAAGAACCAGACCTTCAGCGTGCGCAAGGGCCCCGTGTTCGCCAACCTGCTGCTGGCCGACGAGATCAACCGCGCGCCCGCCAAGACGCAATCCGCGCTGCTGGAGGCGATGCAGGAAAGCCAGGTGACCATAGAAGGCGAAGCGCACGCGCTGGCGCCGCCCTTCATGGTGCTGGCGACGCAGAATCCGCTGGAAAACGAGGGCACGTATCCGCTGCCGGAAGCGCAGCTGGACCGCTTCCTGATCAAGGTGCGCATCGGCTACCCGAGCGAGAACGAGGAGCAGGCCATGCTGCAGTCGGTCACGCGCAACCGCGTGGGCGACGGCCTGGACGTGGCCGCCGTGGCCACGCTGGTCAAGCCTGAAACGGTGCTGGCGCTGCAGCAGCTGGTGGCGCGCATCCGGGTGGACGACAGCGTGGCCAACTACGCCGTGCGCCTGGTGCGCGCCACGCGCGACTGGCCGGGCATCGCCATCGGCGCCGGGCCGCGCGGCAGCATCGCGCTGGTGCGCATGGCGCGCGCGATGGCCCTGCTGGCCGGGCGCGACTACGTCACGCCGGACGACATCAAGCTGGCCAGCCTGCCGGTGCTGCGCCACCGCGTCGCCATCTCGCCGGAAAGCGAACTCGATGGCCTGAACAGCGACCACCTGCTGGCGGCGCTGGTGCAGCAGATCGCCGCGCCGCGCGCATGACACCAGCGCGCCGCCTGCTGCAACTGCTGCTGGCCTGGGCCGCGCTCGGCGCCGCCGCTTCCGTCCCTGCGCTGGCCGGCACCGCCTGGCCGCTGTCCGCCCTGTGGTGGCTGGCCGGCGCCGCCCTGCTGGCCGCCGCGCTGGTGGACGCCTGGCACACGCTGCGCCCGCCGCCGTTGCGGCTGGAGCGCCAGCTGCCCGGCGTGCTGCCGGTGGAGCTGTGGCACGCCGTCACGCTGACGGTTCACAACCTCGGCACGCGCCCGCTGCGCCTGGACCTGTTCGACGGCTACCCGGCCGCCTGGGCGCTGGAAGGCATGCCGCATGCCTGCACCGTCGCCGGCGGCGGCTTTGCCTCCGTGGTCTACCGCGTCAAGCCGGACCAGCGCGGCAACGCGCGCTTCAGCCAGCCGCATGTGCGCGTCAGCTCACCCTGGGGCCTGTGGCAGCGCACGCGCCGCATCGGCCCCGAGCAGACGGTGAAGGTGTTCCCCGATTATTCCCGCCTGCTGGGCCAGACCCTGCAGGCGACCGAACGCCGCGCGCCGGCGGCCGGCGCCATCCGCAAGCGGCGGCGCGGCGAAGGCACGGACTTCCGCCAGCTGCGCGAGTATCGCCAGGGCGACAGCCTGCGCTCGATAGACTGGAAGGCCACGGCGCGCCAGCGCAAGCCCATCGCACGCGAGTACCAGGAGGAGCGCGACCAGCAGGTGGTGTTCCTGCTCGACTGCGGCCGCCGCATGCTGGCGCGCGACCACGATGGCGCGGACCGCAGCAGCCATTTCGACCACGCGCTGCAAGCCGTGCTGACGCTGGGCTTCGTGGCGCAGAAACAGGGCGATTCGGTGGGATTGATGACCTTCGGCGGGGCCAGCGCGGGCGCCGGCGGGCGCTGGCTGGCGCCGGCCAAGGGCCGCGCCGGTTTCGACCGCCTGCTGGCGGGCGTGTATGATGTGCAGCCGGATGAAACCGCGCCCGACTACACGCAAGCGGCGGGCGCACTGATGAACAAGTTGAGCAAGCGCGCCTTCGTGGTGCTGATCACCAATCTGCGCGACGAGGACGACCAGGCCATGCGCAGCGCCTGCGAGCTGCTCGGCACGCGCCACATGGTGCTGTGCGCCAGCCTGCGCGAACAGGCGCTGGACCGCGCCGTAGCGGCGCCGGTGGCCGGCTTCCAGGACGCGCTGCGCCAGCCTGCCGCCATGCTTTACCTGCAGCAGCGCCGCGAAGCCATACGGCGCCTAGGGCTGCGCGCGAACGCCCTGGTGGACGTGGCGCCCGGCCAGCTCAGCGCCGCATTGATCGGGCGCTACCTGGAGATCAAGGAGAGCGGGCAGCTCTGAGTGCCCGCTTTGCAAGCGCGCTTACAGGCCCTGGCTGGCGGACCTGGCCTGCGCCTTCTGCACATAGCTCTGGTAGGCAGGAATGGTGACGGCGGCCATCAGGCCGATAATGCCCACCATGAACAGGACCGGGAACACCAGCCCGACGATCTTGATCAGCAGGGTATTCGGCGACGGCGCCGGCCCGAAGTCGTTGTCGCCCTCGTCGCCGCGCGCGAAGACCAGGTACAGCGAGACGATGAAGTTCACCAGCGGCACCCACAGCAGCAGCGAAAACCAGCCGCTGCGGTTGACGTCGTTGAAGCGGCGCTTGGCCAGCACAAAGCTGAGCACCAGCAGCGGCAGGTAGAGCAAGGTGCTGATGGCGACGATGGCGTCCTGGTTGCTCGACAGGATACCGGCCGCGCCCAGCACGCCCATGAGGATGGTGACCGGGATCATATTGGCCAGGGAAGCGGCGAACAGGTAAGCCATGTAGCGCAGACGGCCTATGCGGCCGCGCCAGGCGAACAGCTTGGGCTCATAGGTCTGGTCTTTGCCCGGCGCCAGGCCGGACAGGTCGGCGCTGGGCGCCGAATATGGATTGGGGGTGTTCACGGCGTATGCTCCCATGGTTTATTAAATTATTAATTACGCAATACTACTGGATTTATAAGGAAAAGCGGCAATGGATCCACAACAATTCGTCTACTTCTTCAGCGCCCTGCTGTCGCTGGGCGCCGCGCTGCTGATGGCGCTGGTGCTGTTCGACCGCCTGGCGCCGATGACGGCGGCGCGCGCCGGCATTGCGCTGGAGCGGCTGCGCTCCGGCCTGCGCCTGCGCCAGGCCGGCGTGCCCGGCTTCGCCATGCCCTACCTGGAAGGCGGCAAGGGAGAAACGCTGGTGCTGCTGCACGGCTTTGCCGGCGACAAGGACAACTTTACCCGCATCGCGCGTTTTCTCACGCCGCATTACCGCGTGATCGCGCCGGACCTGCCGGGCTTTGGCGACGCGGGCCGCGACCCGCAGGCGGGCTACGGCATCGCCGAACAGGCCGAACGCCTGCGCGCGCTGCTGGACCAGATTGCGCCGGGCCGCGTCCACCTGGGCGGCAACTCCATGGGCGGCTTTATCGCCGCGCAGTTTGCCGCCGCCTACCCGGAACGCGTGGCCAGCCTGTGGCTGCTGGACGCGGCGGGCACGGAAGCGTCGCATAGTTCGGAAGTGCTGAAGCGCTACGAAGCCAGCGGCGACATGCCGCTGCTGGTGCGCGAAGAGCAGGAATACGGCGCGCTGGTGGACGCCTGCACGCAGGAGCGCCCTTTCCTGCCGCATTCCGTGCTCACCGCGCTGGGCCGCCGCGCCGTGGCGGACTTCCCGCTGCACACGGCCATCATGCAGCAGGTGGCGGCGTCGCCATTGCTGCAGCCGCAGCCGCAGTACGCCGCGCTGCCGGCGCTGGTGGTGTGGGGCGAGCAGGACGGGATATTGCACCCGTCCGGCGCCGCCGCCTTCGGCCAGCTGTTCCCGCGCAGCCGCGTGGTGATGATGCCGGGCGTGGGCCATTTGCCGATGGTGGAAGAACCACGGCGCACCGCGCAGGATTACCTCGAGTTCCGGCGCGGCTCGGCGTAAACGGCGGGTTACGGCGCGGCGCGCCTAACCCGCCCTACCGGTCGGTGACCGTAAACTCGCCAAACTCCTTGAGCTGCTCGGCCACTGCGGCCTTGTCGCCCACCACCACGATGGATTGCGTCTCGGGCGAGAAGTACTTCTTGCCCATGTCGCGCACCTGCTCCGCGCTCACCTTCTGGATCTTGGGCACAAAGCTGCCCAGCGTTTCCGGCGGCAGGCCCACCAGCCAGTTGTTGGCCAGCGTGCCCGCCACCGCGCCCTGCAGCTGGTTCGTGACCAGGTAGGTGCCCGCCACGTAGCGCTTGTTCATGCTCAGTTCCTCGTCGCCCACCAGCTCCGTGCCCAGCTTGCGGTATTCCTTGAAATACTCGCCCAGCGCGGCGCCGGTCACTTCGTTGCGCACGTCCGCGCCGCCGATGATGGCGCCGCCGTTGCGGCTCATGCGCGCGCCGGCCGAGGCGCCGTAGGTGTAGCCCTTCTCTTCGCGCAGGTTAAGGTTGACGCGGCTGCTGAAGCCGCCGCCCAGGATGGTGCTGGCCAGGCGCAGCGGCACGTAGTCCTCCACGCTGGCGGCGGTGCCGGGGCGGCCCAGGCGCAGCGTGGACTGCACGCTGCCGGCGCGCTCGAGCAGCAGGCGCTGCGGCGGCATGGCCGCTGCGGCGGCAGGGGTGTCCGGCAGCGCAGGGCCGGTCGACTTCCAGCTGCCGAAGGCCGCTTCGGCCAGCTTCATGGCGTCCGCTTCCTTGATGCGGCCGGTGATCACCAGCAGGCTGCGCTCGGGACGGAAGCGCTTGGCGTGTTCGGCCCGCAGCAGGGCCGCGTCGACCGAGGTGATGGCTTCGGCGGTGGCGGTGGTGCGGCCGTATGGGTGGTCGCCATAGACCACGCGCGAGATGGCGCGCTCGGCGCGGAAGGACGGACGCGCTTCGGCCGCCTTCAGCGCCTGCAGGGCGTTGGTCTTGGCCAGCTGCACTTCGGCGTCGGGGAAGGACGGCTCGCGCGCCACTTCGGCCAGCAGCGCGGCCATGGGCGCCGCGCTGGAAGCGAGCGCGTTGCCGTACACGGTGATGCCGTCGTTGCTGGTGCCGGCGCCCACGCTGCCGCCCATGCCCTGCGCCGCTTCGGCCACCGCGCGCGAGCTGCGCTTGGTGGTGCCTTCGTTGAGCAGGTTGGCCAGCAGGCTGGCGAAGGCCGGGTGCTGCGCGTCGTCGGCAGCGTAGCCGGCGCCGCGCACGGCCAGCACAAAGTCCACGCGCGGCAGGCCGGTGCGCGGCACCACCCACACTTCCAGGCCGTTGGCCAGCGTCTTGCGGGCGATCTTGGGCACGGGCAGGGGCTTGTCCGCGCCGTAGGCGGGCACCGGCGAGGCGGCGGGGGCGGCGGTCTGGGCGTGCAGCACGGGAGCGCACAGCGTGGAGATGGCCACGGCCAGTATCAGTTTCTTCATGGTGCGGTCCTTATTTGTTGGCGGCTGGGGCGGCGGCGGCAGGTGCGGCGGGCGGGGCTTTCGGCGCCGGCTTGCGGTCGATCACGGTGCGGTTGGCCTTGGTCAGATAGGTGGCCGCCACGCGCTGCACGTCCGCCGATGTCACGCCTTCGATCCAGCCCGGAATCTTGTTCACCACCTTGGCGTCGCCCCACAGGGTTTGCAGCTTGGCCAGCGTGTCGGCGCGGTTGATATAGCTTTCCAGCTTGTTGTACCACTGGGCCAGCATGGCGGTCTTCACGCGCTGCAGCGAGGCCGCGTCCACGCCGTCCTTGGCCACCTTCGCGATTTCCTCGTCCATGGCCGCCAGCACCGCGTCGGCGCTGCTGGTGGGCTTGTACATGCTGAACACGGTGAACAGGGTCGGGCCGTCGTATTCCCAAGGTCCGGTCAGGCCGTACAGCGGCGACAGGTTGAGCGACAGCTCGCGGCCCTTCACCAGCCCCAGATAGAGGCGCGAGGCGTCGCCGCCGGCCAGCAGCTCGCCCAGCACCGCCATCGGCGCCTGGTCCTTGCTGCCGCGCGCGGGCATCTTCCATGCCGCCGCCAAGGCCGGCACCTGGGCCAGCGCGTCGCTCTGCTCGACGCGCTTCTCGGCCGTGTTCAGGCCTTCGCTGAAATCGCCGAAGGCGGGCGTGGGGCGCTTGGGTATGGCGCCGAAGTACTTCTGGGCCAGCGCGTAGCCCTGCTGCGGCGTCACGTCGCCTGCGATGGCCAGCACCGCGTTGTTGGGGCCGTAGTAGTCGCGGTGGAAGGCGCGCACGTCGTCCAGGCTGGCGCCTTCCAGGTCCTTGAAGCTGCCGTAGCCGTCGTGGTTGTTTTCCCACTTCTGGAAGGCGTGCTGGCCTATGTCGATCCACATGAAGCCGCCGTAAGGCTGGTTCTTCACGTTGACGCGGATTTCCTCCTTCACCACGTCCTGCTGGTTCTTCAGGGTTTTCTCGTTGAAGTCCAGGGTCTTCATGCGGTCCGCTTCCAGCCACAGGATGGCGTCCAGCGCGGAGGCGGGGGCGGTCTCGATGTAGTTGGTGAAGTCGGCCCGGGTGGAGCCGTTGTTGTTGCCGCCGCCGCCGGTGATGGTCTTGTCGAACACGCCCTTGGGCGCGTTCGGCGTGCCCTGGAACATCAGGTGCTCGAACAGGTGCGCGAAACCGGTGCGGTTCTGCGGCTCCAGCCGCATGCCCACCTTGTACACCACGCTCACGCCCACGGTGGGCGAGCTGTGGTCTTCGGTGACGATGACGGTCAGGCCGTTGTCCAGCTTCTTGACGTGGACCGGCACGTCCCAGCGGTCGGCACTGGCCGCTTGCGCGGACAGCGACAGCATGGCGGCGGCCAGCAGGACGGGAATTTGGCGCATGCGCATAAGGTAAACCTTTCTAATGAGGGTGGAGCGTCCGGCGTTTTGCCGAACCTGCAATTTTGCCTGTTGCACAGCAAAAGATACTCACCAATTATTGCAAGCGCCATCTTTTTTTTTTGAGTTAAGATGGGTTCACATCCACAACGTTGGGAGGTGTGTCCATGAAACGACGGCTGATGCTACTGACTCTCGCTACCACCCTGCTGCTGGCGCAACTGCCGGCCCGCGCCGCGGAACGCGGCAATGCCGACGAAGCGATGGCCATGGCGAAAAAAGCCATCGCCTACCTGAAGGCGCACGGCAAGGAGAAGGCCTTCGCCGAGATCAACGACCCGCGCGGCCAGTTCACCGACCGCGACCTGTACGTGGTGGTGTACGACCTGAACGGCAAAAACCTGGCGCACGGCCAGAACCCGCGCATGATAGGCAAGGACCTGATCGACATCCGCGACGGCGACGGCAAGTACTATATGCGCGAGCGCCTCGAGATCGCCAAGACCAAGGGCAAGGGCTGGCAGGACTACAAATTCCTCGACCCGCTGACCAAGAAGATCGAGCCGAAATCGATGTATATCGAGAAGGTGGACGACCTGATCATCGGCTGCGGCATTTACAAGCCGCAGTAAGCCGCCGCCCCCGCCGGCGCCTCGCAAGCCGTGACAGGCTGCGGCTTTGCAGGTAACATGTCTGGTCAGCAACAACCACACCTCATACCTATGTTACTGGCCAAGAACGGGGGCTGCGAGTGGCAGCGCTAAACGACGTCGCGCACTGGCGCGGCCAGATCTTTACGCGCATCCTGCAGTTCGTCCTGGGGCTGGGCGTGATCACGGCGGTGCCCAGCATGCTGCTCAGCATCGCCGAGAACCTGTGGTCGGTGGTGGTGCTGGACGTGGCGGCGCTGGTCTGGATCTTCGGCATCCTGCGCCTGACCAGCGTGAGCTTCCGCACCCGGGTGCTGAACTTCCTGGCCGTCACCTTCATCTTCGGCGTGGGCCTGCTGGTGAAAGTGGGGCCGGTCAGCCAGATCTACCTGATGGCCGTGCCGGTGCTGGCCGCGCTGCTACTGGGCCTGCGCGCCGGTCTGTGGGCGCTGGCCATCGACAGCGCCGCGCTGCTGGTGATCGGCTTCTACACCAACACCATCCCCGACCTGCAGGGACTGGAGCTGGCGGCCTTCCTCAAGTGGTCCGTGATCACTTCCAACTACCTGTTCATCACCGCGGTGCTGACGCTGTCGTGCGGCGTGCTGCTGCAGCGGCTGGAAAAGTCCATCGGCGACCTGCGCGCCACCGCCGCCTCGCTGGAGCAGGGGCAGCAGGAGCTGACCGCGCTGAACGCCGAGCTGCGCCTGACCGCCGCCGCCGTGGCGCGCCTGAACGACATGGTCAGCATCGCCGAAGTGGCGGGCACCGAGCAGCGCATCATCTTCGTCAACCGTGCCTTCGAGCGGCGCAGCGGCTACAACCGCGACAGCATGCTGGGCGGCAGCCTGCGCCTGCTGCAGGGGCCGGACACGGCCACCGGCACGCTGGACCGCATCAACCAGGCCATGGCGCGCAGCGAGGCGGTGCGCGCCGAGCTGCTCAACTACACCCGCTACGGCGAACCGTACTGGGTGGAGCGCGAGCTGGTGCCCATCTCCGACGAGGGCGGCAACAACACCCACTGGGTGGCGGTGGAGCGCGACATCACCGAGCGCAAAAAATCCGAGGACGACATCCACCGCCTGGCCTACTTCGACGTGCTGACCGGCCTGCCCAACCGGCGCCTGCTAATGGACCGCATCGACAAGCTGCTGGCCAGCTCGGAGCGCAACAGCCAGTACAGCGCGGTGATGTTCATCGACCTGGACAACTTCAAATACATCAACGACGCGCGCGGCCACGCCACCGGCGACGCGCTGCTGAAGAACGCTGCGGCGCGCCTGGCGCAGCTGATGCGCAAGGCCGACACGGTGGCGCGCATCGGCGGCGACGAGTTCGTGGTGCTGCTGGCCCACCTGAGCGGCGTGCACGCCACGGCGGCGCACGCGGCGCTGGTGGTGGCCGAGAAGATCCGCGTGGCCATCGCCGAGGACTTCGTGATCGACGGCCAGACCTACAGCAGCTCGGCCAGCATCGGCGTGACGCTGCTGCCCAAGGGCGAGCAGAGCGCGCAGGACCTGCTGCGCGAGGCCGACATCGCCATGTACCGCGCCAAGGCGGACGGGCGCAACGGCATCGCCTTCTTCGAGGCGGCCATGCAGGCCGAGGTGGAGCAGCGCCTGAACCTGGAGCGCGACCTGGCCGCCGCCATCGACAACCGCGAGCTGGCCATGCACTACCAGCCACAGGTCGACCGCGACGGCGCCATTATCGGCGCCGAGCTGCTGATGCGCTGGCAGCGCGCGGACGGCAGCTGGGTGTCGCCGGCGCTGTTCATTCCGCTGGCCGAGGAATCGGGCCAGATCCTGGCGCTGGGCGCCTGGGCCATGCGCCAGGCTTGCGAGGCGGTGCTGCAACTGCTGGCGGCGGGCCACCGGCTGCCGCTGTCGGTCAACGTCAGCCCGAGCCAGTTCCGCCAGCCGCTGTTCGTGGAGCAGGTGCGCACGCTGCTGGCCGAAACCGGCGCGCCGGCCGAGCTGCTGATCTTTGAAGTGACCGAAGGGCTGCTGGTGGAAAAACTGGAGGACACGGTGCTGCGCATGCGCCAGCTGGCCGCGCTGGGCATCCGCTTCTCGATCGACGATTTCGGCACCGGCTATTCCAGCCTGGCCTACCTGAAAAAAATGCCGCTGTACGAGCTGAAGATCGACCGCAGCTTCATCCAGGACACGCCGGCCGACGCCTCGGTCACGGCCATCGTGCAGACCATCCTGGCGATGGCGCACCACCTGGGGCTGAAGGTGGTGGCCGAGGGCGTGGAGACGCAGGCCCAGGCCGACTTCCTCGTCAACAACGACTGCCACGGCCTGCAAGGCTATCTGTACGCCCGCCCCGCCCCGCTGGACGCGCTGCTGGCGCGGCTGGGCGGCTAGGCCAGAAGGCCCTGAACCGCTTGCAGTACTTCGGGCTCCAGTTGGCGCGACTGCTTCGCCAGATTGAGCTGTTTCGCCGTCGATGCGACTTCCAGCATGCCCGGCTCCAGCTTGTAGCTGCCTTTCGCCAGCAGCCAGCGCAGCACATCTGCCAAGTGCCACAGCGAGGAGCTGCCTTCATGTATCGGCGTCGGGAAGGTAGCAGCATTATTCATGGCGAGCTTGCGCATATTTTGGCGCGATACACCCACGACGTCGGCAATATCGGTTAGACCTACGAAGTCCGGACCGGCCTCAATCAGCCTGGCCGAGGGGATGGCGCGCTTGACGTCGGCAAGGGCGCTTGTCAGGGCAATGTATGCGCTGTCCGCTTCGCGCGTGAACTCAAGCGCAACCCGGCCTGGCTGGCCGATCCCAACTAATGCATCGTCGCACCCCGCCTCGCCCAGGCGTTCAAGCAGTTCATCATGGTTCGCATCATCCACGTGCAGTTGGTATTTGAGCCTAAAAATAAAGTCCATTAGTGTTGCCTCTTGTTCCGGGCGCAATTATCGACCACACGCCTCAAAGCCTTCGCATGACTGCCGGGATTTTTCGGAGTACTCCATACCGACGCAATGCAAAATTCGCCGCAACGGCAAGTCTCATCGTTATAGGGACAATACATCTTTCCCCAGGCATGGCTTTTCTTGGGATGCGACACACGAGCCATCATGCTCTCCGGGTTCACATAGCACGGCCAGAGGTTGTCACATGACAACCATTGAATACATTATAGTGCAATCTCAAAAAGTCGCGCATCCTGCCCTGCGTCCGCTATCATGAGTGATCCTCGCAACCTTTTGCATCCAATGGAATTGATTGTTGTTACGGTGTGCCTGCTGGCTGCCGCTCTTGCCTACTCGCTGCGCGCCGCCGGCACCAAGCCGGTCAAGGGCAGCGATTTCTACGTCGTCTCGCGCGACGGGCGCGTGCTGCGCAACCGGGGGCCGCAAGTGAAGTGCCTGCGCGCGCTGGCCTTGCCGGAAGGGCTGCGCGTCACGCTCAGCAACGGCAGCCGCACCGGCCAGTTCTTCGTCCACGACCTGGTGGCCGAGGCGCACCTGCCCAACCCGAAAGGCCGCAGCAGCGTGCGCCACAAGGACGGCAACAAGCGCAACAACGCCGTAGACAATCTGGAATGGTATTAGGAATTGCTAGGGAAGCACTGATTAATTCATCGGACGCCGTTCCCTGCGGCAGTCCAACCTGAGACAATAACGGCACCCCCACTGTCCGCCATCGACCATGCAAAAGAGCTTTTCCGACCTTGAATATGCTGCC
>NZ_WWCU01000049.1 GCF_009857595.1 Pseudoduganella aquatica
GCCGCGCTGGGCGCGCTGATCGGCGGCACCACGGGCAGCCACAGCAGTGGCCGCACGGCCGGCGGCGCGCTGATCGGCGCGGCGGCCGGCGCCGTGATCGGCAATATCTGGTCCACCCGCATGGAGAACCAGAAGCGCGCCATGGAACAGGCCACGCAAGGCACCGGCGTCCAGGTCAGCAAGACCGACGACAACCGCCTGCGCCTGGAAATTCCCAGCGATATCTCCTTCGACACCGGCCGCGCCGACATCAAGTCCAACTTCCGCCCCATCCTGGACCGCTTCGCCGCCACGCTGAACGAGAACCCCGCCGCCACGGTCAGCATCATCGGCCACACCGACAGCACCGGCAGCGACGCCATCAACCAGCCGCTGTCGGTCGACCGCGCCAGCAACGCGCGCGACTACCTGGCCGCGCGCGGCGTGTCGCCCACCCGCATCACGGTGGAAGGCAAGGGCTCGCGCGAACCCATCGCCTCCAACAACGACGACAGCGGGCGCGCGCGCAACCGCCGCGTCGAGATCTTCGTGGCGGAACCGCAAAGCCGGGGCTGATTGGAGTATGCTGGCGGCTGAACTGACAGGAGCCGCCATGCCACAAGCCCGCCACATCCTGCCGGCCGCCATCCTCGCGGCCGGCTTTTTGCTTCCCGCCGCCGCCCAGACCATACGGCCCGGCCTGTGGGAAATCACCAACAAGATCCAGTCCGCCAGCGGCGGCAACGCCCAGGCCCTGTCCGAGGCGCAAAAGCAGCTCGCCAGCCTGCCGCCCGAGCAGCGCAAGATGGTGGAAGCCATGATGGCCAAGCAAGGCGTGGCCCTGAGCAGCAGCGGCGACGGCGGCATGAAGCTGACCTACTGCGTGACCAAGGAAATGGCGGAGAAAAAGGAATTGCCGACGGGGCAGCAAGGCGACTGCAAGTCCACCAGCACGCCCGTCGCGGGCGGCATGAACGTCAGCTTCACCTGCACCAAGCCGCCGTCCAGCGGCAGCGGGCAGGTGATCTTCCAGGGCGACAGCGCCTACACCGTGCGCATGACCATCAACGGCGCCATGCAGGGCAAGCAGGAGAGCATGACGGTGGACAGCACCGGCCGCCTGCTCAGCCCGGATTGCGCGGGCAGGAAATAGTCACTGGGTAATCAGTGCTGGTCCATGAAGGCGAAATACAGGTCGCGCGCCTGCGTGGCCACCGGCCCGACAGGCAGCGTCCGCCCTTCATAGCGCACGCAAGGCGTGACCTTGCCGTAGTTGCCGGTGTTGAAGATCTCCACCGCCGTCAGCAGCTCTTCCGGCTTGACCGGACGCTCCTCCACCGCCACGCCGGCCTCGGCCAGCAGCTTGATCACGCGCGCGCGGGTGATGCCGGACAGAAAGGTGCCGTTCGGCACCGGCGTCACCACCTTGCCTTCAGGCGTGACGAAGAACAGATTGGCGGTGGCGAATTCGGCCACGTGGCCCTGGCTGTCCACCATCACCGCATTGTCGTAGCCCTTGTCCTTGGCCAGGCGCAGCGCCTTGGTGGAATTGGCGTACAGCGCGGACGCCTTGGCGTCGGCCACGGCCATGTCGGCGTCCGGACGGCGCAGCGAGGACAGGCAGGCGGAAAAGCCCGTGAACGGCGGCATGGGCGCGTCGAACAGCGTCAGCGCGAAGGCCGACTTCTCGGCCACGGGGATCAGCAGGCCGTCGGTGCCGAACACCAGCGGACGGATATACAGCTCGGCGTCGGCCGGGAATTTGGCCACGCCCTCGCGCACCAGCTTTTCCATCTCGTCCACGCTCAGCGGGCACACCAGGCCCACGCTGGTGGACGAGCGCACCACGCGCTCCAGGTGCGGGCGCAGGTCCGGCATATGGCCGCGCACCGAGCGCGCGCCGTCGAAAACGGAAGAACCTAGCCAGACGCTGTGGTCCATGGCGCCGAACAGCGGCGCATTGCCTTCACTCCAGCTGCCATTGAAATAGGTGAGATACATAGGTTTCCAAGCGGTAGTTGTACACAGTCTTCGACTGTAGCACAGCCGCCTAGAAGGAGTGGTGCAAGCCCAGGTTGATGCCGCTGTTGCCGCGCCCCCTGTCGGTGGCGTTGCCCACCGTATAGCCGGCGCCGTTCTCGTTCTTGATCTTGGCGTAGGCCGCGTACAAGCTGGTGCGCTTGGACAGCGCGTAGGTCACGCCGGCCGCGAGCTGGTCCGCATCCTGGTTGGCCAGCGTGCGGTCGTTCTTGTGGATGTAGGAGACCATAAAAGTCGCCGCCCCCACCGGCACCGCCACGCCGGCCAGCATGTCGTGGCTCTTGCTCGACGGCGTGGGCGCCACCAGCGCGCCGTAGGGATTGGACGCGTCCCACGGCGAGCTGCCGAGGCCCCGGTTGACCCCGTAAGCCGCGTACACCGTGGCCCGGCCCAGATTCACATTGGCCGCCACCAGCGTGTTGCGCGAGGAATAATCGACCGCCGGCACGACGCCGGTCGCGTCCGACAGATTGTTCTTGCGCTGGTGCGCCACGCGCAGCGTGAACGGCCCCTTCTCATAGCCTATGGTGGCGCCGTAGGCGCGGTTGAAGCGTGTGCTGTAGGGCGACTCGCCGAAACTGTAGATGGCGCTCGCGCTCCAGCCATGCAGCTGTGGCGTGGCGTACTTGACGGTGTTGTCGTAGCGCCGCGTGGTGTAGCCGGCCAGGTTGGTGGCAGCACCCGCCATGCCGCCCCGGAACGGGTCGGCCACGTCGATCAGGGCCTCGTACTGCAGATTGTACTGGCGGCCCAGCGTAATGGCGCCCCAGCCGCTCTGCAGGCCCACAAAGGCCTGGCGGCCAAACAGCCGCCCCTCCTCGGACTGGCCGGTGTCCGCGCCCAAGCCGGCTTCCAGCGTGTACACCGCCACCGTGTCGCCGCCCAGCTGTTCCTTGCCGGACACGCCCAGCCGCGAACCGCTGGCGACGCCGCTGCTGACCTTGGTTTTGGCGCACGCCGTGCCGCAGCCGCGCTCGGCCACCACGCCCGCATCGAGCACGCCGTAAATATTGACCGACGACTGGTTGCCAGCCGACTGCGCCAGCGCAGGCAGCGGAACGATCAAGGCCAGGGTACAGAGCGCGGTTTTCATGATAAGGACCAGCCTACGCCCCCGAGCCGGGCAATTCTGTGCGCGCGCTCACATTCAAACCGGTCAATTGTCGTCCACTTGATATTCATCATATCAACAAGGGTATAGTTTAGAGAAAAATAGACGCAGATCAAAAACCCGGAAAGGCAGGAGACCATGAACACCGCAGCATCGCAGTACGCCAAGCAATACGCCGACAAGCGCATGTCCGCCAGCGACGCCATCGAGCAGGTGCGCGACGGCGACTTCATCATCGTCCCGTCCGGCGCCGGCGAGCCGCCCACGCTGCTCACCGAGCTGTCCGAACAGCGGCGCCGCTTCCGCGACGTGAAAGTGTCGCAAATCCTGGCGCTGCGCAAATACGGCTATTTCGACTGCGACACGGTGCAGCATGTGCGCCACGTCGCCCTGTTCTTCGGCGGCGCCTCGCGCGCGGCCGGACAGGCGGGCTGGGCCGATTTCATCCCCGCCTATTTCTCCGAGCTGCCCAGCCTGATCGAGCGCGCGCAGATCCCGTCCGACGTGGTGTTTTCCATGGCCTCGCCGATGAACGAGCAAGGCTGGTTCTCGCTCAGCCTGGGCGCCGACTACACCATGGCGGCGGTGCAGAAAGCCCGCGCCGTGGTACTGGAAGTGAACCCCAACGTGCCCTTCGCGCACGGCCAGTGCCACGTCCACATTTCGCAAGTGGCCGCGCTGGTGGAAAGCAGCGAGCCCATCATTGAAGTGGGCCTGCCCAAGATCGGCCCGGTGCAGGAAGCCATCGGCAAATACGTGGCCGACATGATAGAAGACGGCTCCACCCTGCAGATCGGCTACGGCGGCATACCGGACGCGGTGGTGATGCAGCTGACCGGCAAGCGCGACCTCGGCATCCACACCGAAATGATAGGCGACGGCATCCTCAACCTGGTGGAAGCGGGCGTGGTGACCAACCGCAGGAAGACCTGGCTGCCGAACAAGATGGTGGCCACCTTCGCGCTCGGCTCCAAGCGCCTGTACGACTATATGCACCACAACCCCATGCTGGAAATGCACCCGGTCAACACCACCAACGACCCCTATATCGCCGGGCAGAACGACAAGCTGATCGCCATCAACGCCAGCCTGCAGATCGACCTGCTGGGCCAGTGCGGCTCGGAGAGCATCGCCCACCTGCCCTACTCCGGCACGGGCGGCCAGGTCGACTTCGTGCGCGCGGCCAACCGCTCGCGCGGCGGCAAGGCCTTCATCGTGCTGCCCTCGACGGCCAAGGACGGCACCATCTCGCGCATCGTGCCCACGCTCACGCCCGGCACCCACGTCACGACGGGCAAGAACGACATCAACTACGTGGTGACGGAATACGGCGTGGCCCAGCTGCGCGGCAAGTCCGCCCGCCAGCGCGCCGACGAGCTCATCAGCATCGCCCACCCCGACTTCCGCGCCGAACTGCGGCAAGCCGCCGCGAAAATCAACCTCTGCTAAAGTAAAAAAGGGGTCAGGGTTAATTAATTCGTCCTGGACGAATTAATTAACCCTGACCCCTTTTTGGAGTCCTTTTTGCAGTGAGGAAAATGTGCGCTTGCAGCATTTAGGGTAAACTGTCGGGATGCTTAATATTCTTGAAAGCATCTCCGATGCGACCACCGGCATCGACACGCTGGTAAAACTGTTCAACACCCTGCGCCCCAAGCGCGCTGCCGACGCGGGCAAGGCGATCGCCAATGTCCGCACCCTGACCCGCTTGCTCAAGGCCGATCCGGCCCATGCCCAGGCCTTGCGCGACTACATCGTGCGCCTGCTGGGCGAGCGCCGCCATTCGAGCTTGTACACCGAGATCGGCGTGCTGTCGAACGATGGCTTCTTCACCGAGCTGAAGCGCCGCATCGCCTACCGCCTGCTGCCGCCCGCGCTGGGCGACGAGTACCTGAGCGATGCGCTCGACCAGCTGGCCCACGAGCAGACCGACCACCTGTGGATCGCCGCCGTGCCCGCCGCCGACTGGCTGGACCTGTTCGACACCATCTTCACCGCCGTGCCCGGCATGCGCAATGTGATGCTGGCCGGCCTGCTGGACGCGATCCGCACCCTGTCCTACCGCGTGGCGGCCATCGGCCTGGAGCCGAAGCTGACCAATTTCCACACCGAAATCGAAGTCTTCGATTCCCCCTTCACCGAGCAGAACCGCGAAGTGAACGCCTACCTGGACGGCTACCAGCTGCTGCTGGCCGGCGAGGCCGCCGAGGTGGAGGACGCGCGCCACCTGCTGGTGATGCTGGACCAGTGCGAGGACGTGGTGGCCAAGATCCGCAAGAAGGCCCTGGTGCAAGGCACCAGCATCGCGCTGACCTATCTGCTGGTGACGCTGACGCAAAGCGTGGACCGCCTGCGCAAGCTGCTGTTCCTCGTGGACACCCCGGACGCCTCGGCCGAGGCCCGCCGCGCCGCCGCCGTGGCCCTGATGCTGGAGCTGATCGAAGCCCACAACAAGAAGTACACCGTGCGCGACCTGCTGGCCGACAATATCCACCTGCTGGCGCGCAACGTCACCGAGAACGCCAGCCGCACCGGCGAGCACTATGTGGCCGACAAGCGCAGCCAGCTGGGCGGCATGTTCCTGTCCTCGGCCGGGGCCGGCGTGGTGATCGGCTTCATGGCGCTGTTCAAGATCCTGATGTCCTATCTGCGCGCCGCGCCGCTGGTGGAAGCCTTCCTCTTCAGCATGAATTATTCGCTGGGCTTTATGTTCATCCACCTGCTGCACTTCACGGTGGCCACCAAGCAGCCCGCCATGACGGCCTCGCGCATCGCCACCGGCCTGCAGAGCCGGGACGGCAAATACCTGGACATCGACAGCATGGCCGAACTGGTCAACAAGGTGTTCCGCACCCAGGTGTGGGCGGTGCTGGGCAACCTGGCCACCGCCATCCCTGTGGCCTGGCTGATCGCCTTCGGCTGGCAGCGCATCACCGGCCACCACCTGGTGTCGCCGGACAAGGCCATGCATCTGCTGCACGATATCGACCCCATCGGCAGCCCCGCCCTGCTGTACGCGGCGGTGGCGGGCGTGTGCCTGTTCCTGGCCGGCCTGATCTCGGGCTACTACGACAACAAGGCGCTGTACACGCGCTTTGCGCAGCGCGTGTCGCAGCGGCGCGGCCTGGGCCGCCTGATCGGCCAGCAGCGCCTGGACCGCCTGGGCGTCTACCTGGAGAACAACCTGGGCGGCCTGATGGGCAATTTCTACTTCGGCATCCTGCTCGGCACCATAGGCACGCTGGGCTTCCTGCTGGGCCTGCCGCTGGATATCCGCCACGTTACTTTCTCCTCTGCCAACTTCGCGACAGCAATTGTTGGACTCGATCACAATGTCAGCTGGCAACTGGTGTTGAAGTCCGTATCGGGATTCCTTGCCATCGGCGCGGTCAACCTTATGGTCAGCTTTGCGCTGGCGCTGTGGGTGGCGCTGCGTTCGCGGCAGGTGCGCTTCAAGCATGGCTTTGCGCTGCTGAAAGCGCTGGGACGCCGTTTCATCACGGCGCCGGTGGACTTCTTCCTTGGGGCCAGGGATACGGCCCCCTTGTTGCCGGACGAGTCCACTATCAAGAGATAAACCATGACACTCCGAGGCGCGCACTGCTGGCTGGCTACTTTACTGACCTGCTGGTCCCTGGTGGCGTGCGCTTCGCTGCCGGCGGTGGTGGCGGACGACGCCAAGGCCAAGGCGGCCGTCTCCGCCCCGCCCCGCATCGAAACCGCCGACGGCAAGCTGTCCGCCAGCACCAGCGCGGCGCTGCTCAAGAAGCGCTGGGCCAAGGGCGCGCTCGACGTGCAGCAACAAGCGGCGCTGGAGGAGGCGGCCACCGGCGTGCCCCTCATCGCGGGCAACAAGGTACAGCTGCTGTTCGACGGCCCGGCCACCATGGCGGAAATGCTGAAGGCCATCGCCGCCGCCAGGAACCACATCAATTTCGAGACCTATATCTTCGACCAGGACGAGCTGGGCAACCAGTTCGCCGACCTGCTGCTGAAGAAGCAGGCCGAAGGCGTGACCGTCAACATCATCTACGACAGCGTGGGCACGCTGGGCGTGCCCCAGGCCTTCTTCGACCGCATGCGCGCCGGCGGCATCAAGCTGGTGGCCTTCAATCCCGTCAACCCGGCCAAGGTGCGCGGCAACGGCTGGAAGGTGAACAACCGCGACCACCGCAAGGTGCTGATCGTGGACGGCAAGATCGCCTTCGCCGGCGGCATCAACATCAGCGACACCTATTCCAAGAGCTCGCCCTTCCGTTCCAAGAGTCCGCCCACCGACAAGTCGCAAGTGGGCTGGCGCGACACCCATGTGAAGCTGGAAGGGCCGGCCGTGGCGGCCTTCCAGTGGCTGTTCATCCAGGCCTGGGCACAGCAGGACAGCGACGACCTGCGCGACGCCGACTACTTCCCCACCCCGGTGATCGCCGGCGACCGCATCGTGCGCGTGCTGGGCAGCGCGCCGGGCGGCAAGTTCGAGATCTTCAAGGCCTATCTGCTGGCGATGCAGGAGGCGAAGAAATCCATCCACATCACCATGGCCTATTTCGTGCCGGACGAGCAGACCATGACGGCGCTGACCGACGCAGCCAGGCGCGGCGTGGACGTGCGGCTGGTGCTGCCCAGCGTGTCCGACAGCGGCCTGGTCTGGCACGCCGGACGCGCCAAGTACGACGAGCTGCTGGCGGCCGGCGTGAAGATCCACGAGCTCAAGCTGGCGGTGCTGCACGCCAAGACCGCCGTGATCGACGGCGTCTGGTCCACCGTGGGCTCGACCAACCTGGACACGCGCAGCTTCCTGCACAACAGCGAGATCAGCGTGATCGTGCTGAGCGACAGCTTCGGCGCGGAAATGGAGCGCGCCTTCCAGGAGGACTTGCGCAACTCCAACGAGATCACGCTGGAGCAGTGGCGCCACCGCCCCTGGAGCATGCGCATGAAGGAATGGTCGGCGCGCTTCATGGACTACTGGCTGTAGCGCCCTGCCCTTAGTTGCCTTAAAACATACGGTACGCTATGATATTGAGAATCATTTGCATTTAGCCAGCAGCCGCCAGCCGACTCCACTCTTACCCAGGAATCCGCATGGCATTGAAGAAAACCCCGCTGGCGCTGCTGCTGGCACTCAGCTTTCCCCCTTTGGTACAGGCGCAAGCCCAGGTCAACGACGCGGCCGAACCGGCCATGCCCGTGGTGACCGTGGTGGGCGCCGCCGAAGCCGACGGCTATAACGCCGCCAAGTCGTCCAGCGCCACCAAGACCGACGCGCCGCTGCGCGACATTCCCCAGACCGTGAACGTGATTCCGCAGGCGCTGCTGCGCGACCAGGGCGTGCGCTCGCTGCAGGACGCGCTGAAATCCGTGCCCGGCGTGGGCCTGTCGCACGGCGACGGCCAGCGCGACCAGGTGACCATACGCGGCTTCTCCGCCATCGCCGACCAGTTCGTCGACGGCGTGCGCGACGATGCGCTCTACTTCCGCGACCTGTCCAATGTCGAGCAACTGGAAGTGGTGAAAGGCCCGGCCGCCGTGCTGTACGGGCGCGGCTCGTCGGGCGGCCTGATCAACCGCGTGACCAAGAAGCCAGGCGCGGACATCAGCGAAGTGACGCTGCAGGCGGGCAGCTGGGCGCAAAAGCGCGCCGAGTTCGACCTGGGCCGCGACCTGCCCGACAGCGGCGTGGCCTTCCGCGTCACCGGCGCGGTGGAGGACGCGGACAGCTACCGCGACCAGCAGTTCCTGGAACGCCAGGCGCTGGCGCCGTCGCTGCGCTTCAAGCTGGGCGCGGCCACCACCCTGCTGCTGCAGGCCGAGTACCTGCACGACAAGCGCGTCACCGATTTCGGCATCCCGTCCTACCAGGGCCGCGTGGTGGACGTGGCGCCTGGCACCTACTACGGCGCCGCCAACGCCAGGGACAACGACTTCAGCGAATCCCGCGTGAAGGCGGCGGGCGCGGTGCTGGAGCACGCGTTCAGCCCCACGCTCAAGCTGCGCAACGCCCTGCGCTATTACGACTACACGCTGAACCGCAACAACACGCTGGTGGGTTCGGTCAACGAGGCCGCGAAAACCGCCTCGCTCACGCGCGGCAATGTGTACCGCGCCGAGGACGGCTATTTCAACCAGACCGAGCTGGTGCAGAAGGCCGGGCTGGCCGGCATGGCGCACCAGATCCTGTACGGCGTGGAATTCGGCCGCCAGGACAAGGAAGTGCTGAACCGCTCGCAGGCCAACGTGGCCACGGTGTCGCTGTTCAACCCGGTGGCGCCCGCCGTGCCCTTCACCGCAGGCGGCGCGCCCGGCGCCAACAACCTGTCGAAGTTCGACACCGCCAGCGGCTATGTGCAGGACCAGGTCACGCTGGCGGCCAACTGGAAGGCGCTGGCCGGCGTGCGCTACGACCGCTTCGAGCAGGCCACCACGGAGCGCCGCCCCAACCAGCCCAACCTGGCGCGCACCGACAGCACCTGGAGCCCGCGCGCGGGCCTGGTGTACCAGCCGGATACGCAGCAGTCCTACTACGCGTCCTTCAGCAAGTCCTACCAGCCGTCCGGCGAGACCTTCGCGCTGGCCGCCAACAATGCGGACATGGCGCCGGAAGCCACGCAGAACAAGGAACTGGGCGCCAAGATCGACCTGCTGGGCGGCCGCGCCACGCTGAGCGCCGCCGTGTTCCGCCTGCAGCGCGACCACATCAAGGCCACCGATCCGGCCACCAGCAAGATCATCCCCATGGGCACGCAGCGCACCGACGGCCTGGAGCTGACCTTTGCGGGCGACCTGGGCCAGGGCTGGCAGGCGTGGTCCGGCTATTCCTGGCTGGACGCCACCATGGTCGCCTCCATCGCCAAGGACGACGGCCAGTTCGTGCAAGGCAAGCGCGCCACGCTGACGCCGCGCCACAGCATGAATCTGTGGCTGAGCAAGGCCTTCGACAGCCGCTGGGGCGCAGGCGCGGGCCTGAACTATGTGGGCGAGCGTTACGCCAATCCGGGCAACACCGTAGCGCTGGCGGGCTACACCACGGTGGACGCCATGGCCTACTACCGCGCCAGGACGGTGGAGGTGCAGCTGAATGTGATGAATCTGCTGGACCGCGGCTACATCGTGGCGGGCCACGGCTCCAGCAAGCTGCTGAGCCTGCCCGGCGCGCCGCGCTCGGCGCAGCTGACGGTGCGCTACCGCTTCTAAGCCTTAGTTCTAAGCCTGCCCTGCCGGCTCCCACACGTCGCCGCTGCGGCGGAACACTTCGGTGCTGGCCAGTTCAAAGCTGGCCAGCGCGCTGATCCAGCTGTAGCGCTCCACGGTCAGCTGGCCGGCCTCCACGCCGATGGCGTTGAAGGAATTCTCCTCGCCGCGCTTGCGGGTGGACGTGGCCGTGCCAGCCTGCACCACCAGCGCGGCGTAGCCGGCGATCTTGTAGCGCTGCGCGCTGTTGCCCGCGTGGCTGGCGTGCAGATGGCCGGCCAGCAGCAGGTCCACGCCGCAGCGCGCGAACGCCTCCATGGCCATGGGCGCGCGGTCCACCAGGTCGTCCTTGTCGAAGCTATCCGGCAGGTCGAAGGGGTGGTGGGTGACGACGATGTGCGTCAACCCCTCCGGCATGGCGCTGAAGCGCTCGCGCAGCCGCGCCACCTGTTCGCGATTCACGCGGCCGTCCTTGAAGGTCAGCGAGCGCGCCGTGTTCATGCCGAGCACGGCGATTTCATCATCCACGTATTCCGGCGCCAGGTTGGCCGTGATATGGCGGCGGTATTTCACCAGCGGCGAGAAAAAGCGCGCCGCCACGTTGTAGAGCGGAATGTCGTGATTGCCCGGCACCACGATCTGCGGCGTCGGCAGCGTGTCCAGCCAGGCCCGCGCCGCCTTGAACTGGGCGCTGCGCGCGCGCTGCGTCAGGTCGCCCGAGACCACCACCACGTCCGGCTTGAGCCCTTCCACGCGCGCGCGCAGCGGCGCCAGCAGCGCCTCGTCGACACGGCCGAAATGCAGGTCGGACAAATGCACCACAGTACGCATGGCATGCTCCTTAACTGTTTTTGGGCGTCACCACGATCAGCGCGCCGGCCCGCATGCGGTAGGACAGCGGGGTGTGCATCACCGTCACCTCGCCGTCGGTGGCGACGCGGATGCGCGTGTCACGCACGTTCCGCGTGTCGATCTCCATCTCCGTGGCCAGCAGCACGTCGAAGTCGCGCTGCCGGGCCAGCGTGCCGAGCAGCGCGTGCCAGGCCAGGCGCACCAGGCCCAGGCGGCTGGGCCGCTGCGCCACGTACAGGCTCAGCTTTCCACCGTTGATGCGCTCGCGCGCGCCGATGTTCAGGCCCTGCATCAAATACTCGTTGTTGCCGATGAAGACAAAGGGCGTGCGCCGCGCGTGCTCCTCGCCGTTCACGCTCAAGCGCACGTTCAAGAAGGGATAGCGCCGCAACGCCGCCAGCGCCGCCCAGGTGAAAGCCAGCCACTTGCCGCGCCCCAGCCTGCTCTGCTGCTTTTCTCGGTCGCGCACGATGTCCGGATACAGGCCCAGGCTGGAGTTGTTCAGGAAGATGCGGCCGTTCACCTCGCCCACGTCCACCCGCACATGGCCGCCGGTGGCGATGGCGGCGATGGCGGCGTCCAGCTCCAGCGGTATCTTCAGGTCCTTGGCGAAATGGTTCAGTGTGCCCAGCGGCAGCACGCCGTAGGCCACGTCCGTGCCCGCCAGCACCGAGGCCACGGCATTGATGGTGCCGTCGCCGCCGCCCGCCACCACCATGCGCGCGCCCGCCTCCACCGCCGCGCGCGCCGCCGCTATCATCTCCTCGCCGCTTTGCGCCAGCGTAATGTCGGCCATGTAGCCGTGCGCGGCGAACTTGGCCAGCAACTGCTGCGAGAACTCGCCGCAATAGCCCAGCCCCGCGCTGGCGTTGATGATGACGGGTAGTAGTATGGCCAAGGAGATCCTTTCAGCTGGTTTGAAGACGGGCCGCCTGCGCAGCGCGGCGGCGCCGCAAGGTGGAGCAGCCGGTGATGCAGACCGCCAGCCAGCCGCAGCCCTCCACCATGGCCGCCAGCACGTCGCTCGGGTAGTGCGCGCCAAGGTAGATGCGGCTGACGCCGGTCAGCAGCACCATCAGCGTAGCAGCCCCGGCCAAAGCGCAGCGCACGCGCCAGCGCCCGCCCCCCATCACCGCGTAGCTCGCCATCAGGCCCCAGAACAGCGTGGCCGCCACCGTGTGGCCGCTGGGGAAGCTGTAGGTGGCCAGCGTAAGCATGGGCTCCTCGAACACGGGCCGCGCGCGCTGGAAAATATGCTTGAGCGCCACGTTCAGCAGCATGCCGCCGGGGACCGACAAAGCCAGCGCCAGCAGCCAGTAGCGGCCATGCGGCTGCGGGCGGCGCCAGAAAAATACGCCCGCCAGCAGCACCAGCACCACCATGCCGGCCACGCTGTGCAGATGCGTGAACAGCCACATCAGGCTGGTGTACGGCTCCTGCGCGTGCGCATGCATCCAGTCGGACACATGGCGGTCGAAGGCAGCCACGCCGTCGTTCTCGGCCACGTCTTCCGCCACCTCGGCGAACACCGCCACGGCGGCCATCATCAGCGCGGCGCCGGCGGTCAGGTGCAGGCCGAATTCGTCGCCGGGGGTAAGGCGCGCCTCCACGAAACGCATCAGTTTTGTTGCTGGCTTGCTCAAAATGCCCTGCTCTCCAAAAATACAACAGTTATTAAATTAAACTGATATTTCATACAGTACTGTGTTTTTCAACAGTAGTTGTGCTACAGTGGCGTCACTGAATCAAAACCAAGACACCCAACTGACCCAAAGGAAGAATCATGACTACATTGAATAGCGGTTTCGGCTCCCGTTTCGGCCTGGAATATGCCCCGATGTCTTTCCTGGTACGCTTCGGCAAACGTGAAGTGCTGGTGTGCCGCGACTTCCGCAAGCGCTTCTACGCCGTCAATCCCATCCTGGAATGCGACACCGGCGTGCAGGCCGGACACCTGGAAATCCTGGTGTTCCGCCGCTGGCTGCTGATTCTGTCCAAGGCGCACTGATCTACATCTGTTCATACTGGGCGCGCAGGAAGTCGCGCAGCTGCAGCACTGTCGGCGTCACTTGCGAGCGGTGCATGCACACCAGATGCAGCGGCGTGGCTTCGCCCACAATGTCGGGCAGCAGCACTTGCAGCCGGCCGCTGCGCAAGTCTTCCGACAGATCCATTTTTGATTTATACGCAATGCCCAGGCCCGCCACGGCCCAGCGCCGCACCAGGTCCGCATCGTCGGCGCAGCGGTTGCCGCGCACGGCCACGGTGAGCGGCGCGCTGCTGCCGGGCGGGTAAAAGGTCCAGTTGTTGTGGATGACGTCGTCCAGCGCGTAGCACAGGCAATTATGCCTTGCCAGCTCGTCCAGCGACGCCGGCCTGCCGTGCTTGCGGATATAGTCCGGCGACGCCACCAGCACGCGCCGGTTGTCGGGCGCTATCGGCATGGCGATCAGGCTGGAATCGTCCTGCTTGCCGTAGCGGATGGCAATGTCCACCGGCTGCCGGTACATATCGGCCTGGCGGTCGCTGACGCTGATCTGGTAATGCACGCCAGGATACTGGGCCTGGAATTTGTCCAGCCAGTACAGCAGGATGTTGCGGCCCAGGTCGGACGGCATGGCGATTTTCAGCGTGCCGCCGGGCACGTCCTTGGCCTGCATCAGCGTGTCGTGCCCTTCTTTCAGCAGCCGCAGCGCTTCGCGCGCGTGCACCAGGTAGCGTTCGCCTTCGTCCGTCAGGCGCAGCGAGCGCGTGGTGCGCGCGAACAGGCGCAGCCCCAGTTCGCCCTCCAGGCGCTTCAAGCCCGCGCTCGCCAGCGCCGGCGAAATCTCCAACGCCCTGGCGGCCGCCGACAGGCTGCCCGCATCCGCCGTGCGCACGAATACCGTCAAATCATCGAGCCGCAGCACTATCTTCATTCCTTTGAAAGTGTTTCGCAGAATGGCCTCTTTTTCGGTCCTGCGAAATAAGTGATGATACTCGCATCCATCACTACCCAGGAGTTTCCCCATGAAAGCCGTTGCCTACCGCGCCTCCCACCCCGCCGACCACGCCGAAGCGCTGATCGACGTGGAACTGCCCGACCCGCAAGCGGGCGGCCGCGACCTGCTGGTCGAAGTGAAGGCGGTCTCCGTCAACCCGGTCGACACCAAGATCCGCAAAAACGTGGCGCCGGCGGACGGCGAGCTGAAAGTCATCGGCTGGGACGCGGCCGGCGTGGTGAAGGCGGTCGGCCCGGATGTGACGCTGTTCAAGCCGGGCGACGAAGTCTGGTACGCCGGTTCCCTGACCCGCCCCGGCACCAATAGCGAGCTGCACCTGGTGGACGAACGCATCGTCGGCTACAAGCCCAAGAGCCTGGACTTCGGCAAGGCCGCGGCGCTGCCGCTGACCGCCATCACCGCGTGGGAATTGCTGTTCGAGCGCCTGGCCGTGAGCCGCGATCCCGGCGTGACCGGCAAATCGCTGCTGGTCATCGGCGCGGCGGGCGGCGTGGGCTCCATCCTGGTGCAGCTGGCGCGCCGGCTGACCGGGCTGACCATTATCGCCACCGCCTCGCGTCCGGACACGGCGGAATGGGTGCGCCAGCTGGGCGCCCACCACGTCATCGACCACAGCAAGCCGCTGGACGAGGAAATCAAGCGCCTGGGCCTGCCGCCGGTGAACTACGTGGCCGCGCTGAACCAGACCGACCAGCACTTCGCCGCCATCGCCGAGCTGATCGCGCCGCAAGGCAAGCTGGGCCTGATCGACGATCCGGGCCAGCTGGATGTAAGCAAGCTCAAGCGCAAGAGCGTGTCGCTGCACTGGGAATTCATGTTCACCCGCTCGATGTTCGAGACGGCGGACATGGCGCAGCAGCACGCGCTGCTCAACGACGTGGCGCAGCTGGTGGACAGCGGCGTGCTGAAGACCACGCTGGGCGAGCGCTACGGCAGCATCAACGCCGCCAACCTGAAGCGCGCCCACGCGCTGATCGAGAGCAACCGCGCCAAGGGCAAGATCGTGCTGGAAGGGTTTTAACCGGCCCGGCTGTCCTGCATCTGGCGCAGCAGCGCCAGCGCGCCGGCATCGTGCTCGGCAAGGGTGTGCTGCAGCAGCGTGGCGCATTCGTAGGATTCCGACAGCAGCCTGACCAGCTCCTCCTGCAGCCGCGCCAGCCGGCGCGAGCTGTAGCCGACCGTGGTGAACAGCCGCGTCACGTCGATGCAGATTTCCCGCAAGTCCCACAGTGTGCGTTTGGTGCATTCCAGATCGTCGCGCATGGCCTGGCGCACGTCGATCAGCTCGGTCTTTGCCTCCTCTTTCGCGCACAGCTCGAGCACCGTCGCGTGCCAGCTGCGGATGCGGCGGGCAACGCCTTCAATGCGCGCCAGCTTGGGCTGCATGGTGTAGTAGTACTGCAGCGCCAGCAGCCAGTACGGCAGCCGCGCCAGCGCCTGCGGCAAACCCGCCGCGCGCAGCTGCTGCTCCAGCTTGCGGATTTTCGACAGCATCGCCCAGATGCCTTTGTTGACCGGATGCGGATGCATGATGACGGCCTCCGAAGCCGGCGGCGCACCACGCGCCGCCCGGTCCCCCCAGTATAGCCAGCGCACTACGGCACGGCACGGCGCCTGGTTTGACGCAGCGCAAAGACCGCAGCCAAAGCCGATGCGCCCCCCTCATCGTCCACGCCGGCAACACCGTAAGAATACTTGCTCGTCTTCCTAAAGAAATAGGCATAGGATAAATTCAAAGAATTGCTCCTAAAAAAGTAGTACACCTCGGGGGGATAGCATCGTGAACGTTCATACGTGGCTCGACCGGCTGCTGCTTTGGCAGAAGTTCATTATCCTCAGCGTGATTGCCCTGCTGCTGGCCAGCATTCCCACAGCGCTTTACCTGAACGAGGCCGGCAAGTCGCTGGCTGCGGCGCAGTCCGAAACCGCAGGCCTGGCGCCCTCCGCCGCCATCCTGAAAGTCATCCAGAACACGCAGCAGCACCGCGGCCTGGCCGCGCTGGCACTGGGCGGCGTGGCGGGCGCGCAGGAAAAGCGCGAGGCCAAGCAGCGCGAAGCGGACGAGGCCTACGAAAAAATGGACGCCATCATCCGCGGCTTCCACAACCGCGCCATCGAGCAAGCGTGAGAGCAGCCCAAGAAGGACTGGGCCGCGCTGCGCGCGCAGGTGGCGGGCCGCAGCATCTCGGTGCCGGCCAGCTATGAAGCGCACACGGCGCTGGTACCCCGGCTGCTGGTGGTGAACGACCTGATCGGCGACCTGTTCGGCCTGAGCCTGGACCCCGAGCTGGACAGCTACCAGCTGATCCAGGCCATGTACTACCAGCTGCCCTATCTGACCGAAGAAACCGGCAAGATGCGCGCCAAGGGCGCCGGCCTGCTGGCCAAGCAGGAAGCGTCGCCGGAGGACAGGATGGCGCTGGCGGCCATCGTGGCGCGCGTGAACGACAGGCTGACGCAGACCGGTACCGCCTACAACAAATCGGTGGGCGCCAATCCCGACGTCAAAACCAAGCTGGGCGCGCAATGGCAGGACGTGCAGGAGCTGGCGCAGAAATCCATGCAGCTGGCCAACGAGCAGATCGTGCGCGCCGAGGCCCTCACCTATCCCGGCACCGATTACGTGGCGCAGACCACCAAGGCCATCGACGCGCAGTTCGCCGCCAACTAGGCCGCCAGCAAGGAACTGGAGTCCATCCTGGCGCAACGCATCGCCAGCCTGCGCGGCACACGCTGGATCATGATCGGCTCCATGCTGGGCCTGATCGTGCTGGCCGGCCTGGTTGCGCGCCTGATCGCCCGCTCGGTCAGCGTGCCGCTGGAAGACGCGGTGCGCATCTCGCAGCGCATTGCGCAGGGCGACCTGACGGCGCACTTCGCGCTGGGCGGGCGCAGCGAGACGGCGCAGCTGACGCGGGCGCTGAAGGAGATGAACGACAGCCTGGTCGGCATCGTCGGCAGCGTGCGCTGCAGCATAGACACGATAGGCCACGCCTCCAGCGATATCGCCAACGGCAACTCCGACCTGTCCGCGCGCACCGAGGCGCAGGCCTCCAACCTGGAAGAAACCGCCGCCTCCATGGAGCAGATCACCTCCACCGTGCGCCAGAGCGCGGACCACGCGCGCCAGGCGGACGAACTGGTCAGCAGCGCGACGGCCGTGGCCAGCAAGGGCGGCAACGTGGTGGAACAGGTGGTGCAGACCATGGCAACCTGGCGCAGCGCAGCGCCAGCGCCGCCAAGGAAATCAAGGACCTGATCAACGACAGCGTGAGCAAGGTCGATGCCGGAAATGTGCTGGCCGCCGATGCGGGCAAGGCCATGAGCGAGGTGGTCGACAGCGTGCGGCGCATCACCACCATCATGTCCGATATCGTGCACGCGGCGCAGGAGCAGAGTTCGGGCATCGAGCAGGTGAATCAGGCCATCACCCAGATCGACGAGATGACGCAGCAGAACGCGGCGCTGGTGGAACAGGCGGCGGCCGCTTCGGAGAGCCTGCGCGAGCAGGCCGGCGCGCTGTCGGACGCGGTGGCCGTGTTTACCCTGCAGGAGAACGAAGCGGCGCATGCGCCCCACGCGCCGAAACGCCCGGCGGCGCGGCCGCTGGCACTGGTGCGCAGCGCACGGGCGGGCTGAACGCCAGGGCGGCGTTCCCGTTTCCTTGAAAATTTTGATTAGGACTCCTTTACAAATGCGAAAACAGGTCTATAATTCTCAGCATGGACATCAAACCTGAAACCCCTTGGGACGGCACCCCGGATGTGTCGGCGCGCATTATCACGGCGATCTCGCGTATCGCCAGTGTCATGCGCTCCGGCGTGTGGGAGTTCGCCACCAGCGAAAACCTGAACCCGGCCCAGGTCGACATACTGCAGCTGCTGCATGCGCGTCCGAAAGGCGTGCGGCTGTCGTGGGTGGCGGCGCAGCTGTCCATCTCGGCCGCCAGCGCCAGCGACTCGGTCGCTTCGCTGGTGTCCAAAGGCCTGGTGCGCAAGGCGCGCGCCGAGGATGACGGGCGCGCCACGGCCCTGTTCCTCACTGCCGCCGGCACGGCGGTGGCCGTCCGCATCGGCAGCGCCGTCAGCTTTGCAGACGACGCCGCCGCCGCCCTGCCGCCCGCGCTGCAGGTGCAGATGCTGACCGGCCTGCTGAAGCTGATCGCCGAGCTGCAAACGTCCGAACGCTTTCCGGCATTGCGGGCCTGCCCGTCGTGCCGCCACTTTGAAGCCAACAAGTATCCCGGCGCGGCCACCCCGCACCACTGTGCATTGGTCAACGCGCCGCTGCCGATCGCGTTTATCCGCATCGACTGCGCTGAGCATGAAGAGGCCGATTTGGCCACCCAGCAACGGAACTGGGCGCAATTTGCATGACCTTCCGTTTTTTTGCCCTATTTAATTAGGACTCCTACTTTAATTTTGAAAGGAAATACCATGTCCCGCATTCAACTCGTCACCCCAGCCGACACTACCGGCGAACGCCAGCAACTGCTGGGCCAGATCCAGCAAGCCTTCGGCGCCACGCCGAATATGTTCAAGGCCGTGGCCAATTCCACCGCCGCCCTGAAAAGCATGTGGGGCTCCTTCGGCGCGCTGGGCGGCGGCGTCATCCCGGCCAAGCTGGGCGAACAGATCGCGGTCGCCATCGCCGACCGCAACAACTGCGAATACTGCCTGGCCGCGCACACCGCCCTGGGCCGCAAAGCCGGCGCCAGCGCGGAAGAAATGAGCGCCGCGCAAGCCGGCCAGTCGGCCGACGCCAAGACCGCCGCCGCGCTGCGCTTCGCCGTGGCCGTGGTGAACAACCGCGCCCAGATCGCCGACGCGGATGTGGCCGGCCTGCGCGAAGCCGGCTACAGCGACGAGGAAATCGTCGAGATCCTGGCGCACGTGGCGCTCAACCTGTTCACCAACTACATCAACGTGGCCTTCCAGGTGCCGGTCGATTTCCCGTCCGTCAAACTGCGCGCCAAATAAGGGGAAAGCGCCATGCTCATCAACCATCCCGCGCCGGAACTGCAGGTTTCGGCCTGGCTGAATACAAGCCAGCCTCTCAGCCTGTCCGCGCTGCGCCGCAAAGTCGTGGCGCTGTACGCTTTCCAGATGCTGTGCCCTGGCTGCGTGTCGCACGGCATTCCGCAGGCCAAGCTGATCCGCGAAAGCTTCAGCGCGGACGAGGTTGCCGTTATCGGCCTGCACAGCGTATTCGAGCACCACGACGTCATGACGCAGCGCGCGCTGGAAGTGTTTATGCATGAATACCGCATCAACTTCCCGGTGGCCGTGGACATGCCCTCCTCCAACGGCCCGGTGCCGCTGACGATGGAGCAGTACCAGCTGCGCGGCACGCCCAGCCTGCTGCTGATCGACCGTGCCGGCAAGCTGCGTTTCAGCCACTTCGGCCGCGCCGGGGACATGCAGGTCGGCGCTCTGATCGGCCAGTTGCTGGCCGATCCGGTGGCCTCGCCGGACAACGCTGCGTGCAGCGAAGAAGGCTGCGCCATCGGGCGCTAGCAGCGGCTGGCGCGGAGTGCCGCCCGCCAGGCGCGGGCGGCATTGCCTTGCATTCAATTCGGCAACTATGTTTCCTTGCAGGAAAAATAGTGACATAATTACGCGAGCAAAAAACCGCACGCGCCACAATGACTCACGTATCAGATATTCAGACCCTGCTGGACCAGCGCTTGAAGGCGACTGGCTGGCAAATTGCCCAAACCGTTGTCCTCGGCCTGCTGGCCGCCTGCCTGGCCCTGTTCGGCCAGGTCTGCCTGGCGCGCGCGCGCCCCATCTTCCCCTTCATCGACCAGAACTATGAAGCCTGGCAAGGCGGCTACACGCTGGTGCTGACCATGATAGGCATCGTATGGGTGGTGGCCATGCTGCAAAAAATCAGCTTCTTCCAGGACTGCCTGGAACGCCTGCGCAGCCAGCGCCGGCTCGACGAACAGTACGCCTTGCGCGCAGAACAGGCCGAGCAGGCGCGCCTGGAGAAGCTGGCCGCCAAGGAAGCAAGGGAAGCGGAATCCGCCCGCCCCTCCAGGGTGAACAGAAACGCGCGCAGCAATAAATTCGACTACTGAACCGGCGTTAGCCAGCGCACGGTCAGCAGGCGCGATCGCGCCTAGCATCTCTCCCGAAGGCCAAGGCATAAAGCCTGGCCACCCCTTGGGAGAATGCCATGCAAGAAGACCACCACCAGAATCTGACCGGCGCCGACGCCGTTAAACGCATCAAGGACATCGTCGAGGAAGCCAAGTCGGGCTTCCTCTGCACCGCAGGCCATGTCGTGCCCATGAGCCCACTGAAAGTGGACGAGGCCGGCAACCTGTGGTTCCTCAGCGCCAGCGACAGCCGGCACAACCAGGAGATCGAAGCCAATCCGGCGGTGCGCATGTATTTCCAGGCCTCGCACCATTCCGGCTTCTTATATTTCGACGGCCATGCCGCCATCTCGCGCGACGCGGCGATGATCAAGGAACTGTGGAGTTTTACTTTGAAAACCTGGTTCACCGAGGGCGAGCATGACCCGCGCATTACGGTGATCCAGGTGCGCCCGCTGGACGGCTACTACTGGGACAACAAGCACGGCAACGCCGTGGCCAGCGCCAAGATGCTGGCCGGCGCCGTTATCGGGCAGACGCTGGACGACTCGATCGAAGGGACGCTGCGGCTGTAGCCGCACGCCCTGTCAGCCCCATCCGTACCAGGCGTCGCGCAGTTCGCCGATCTGGATTTGCTGCAGCACGCCCTGGCTTTCCAGCCAGTTGCGCACCAGTTCGCGGTGGCTTTCTTCGACTTTGCCGTAGGCCTTGCCGGACACCACGAAGCCACTAAAATCGCTATTCATGCCGCCGCCGAAGGCCAGGCCGTTGGCTTCGACGGCCTCCAGCAGGAAGCGGTACAGCAGGCTGTCGCGCTGCGCCGCGTCCTGGCCGTCGGCCAGCTTGGCGTCGACCATAAAGCCCAGTTCCTGGAATTCGCCCAGGTGCATTTTCTTGCGCTGGCGCCGGTTGGCGCGGTGATGGGATCGGCTCATATTGTTCTATCCGCTGAGTGTGAAAGCCGGATTGTCGCATGCGCCCGCGCCAGCGCAAAGCGCCTGCCCGCTAGTCGCCCAGGCAAGCCTTGCACGCCGCCTCGGGGAAGCGCGCCTGGCAGCTGCGCTGGCCCGGATATTTGAGCTCGATCTGCTTGTAGTGGATGCAGCTGTCCGGAGTCAGCGCGGTGATGGCCGGCTGCTGGTAGGTCAGGCCGGCCTTGTCGCGCACGCTGAGGCGCGAACCGTTGCCGTCCGAGCGCAGCTCGATGCCGCCATCCTTGGTGATGAGCGTGAGCGCGCTGTCCTGCGACGGGTCGGGTCCGGCCACCATGATGGCGGCCATGCGGTGCTTGGAATCCAGGGTCAGCATGGCGTTGCTGCCGTTGTCCTGCGTGACGTAGCCGCCGCGCTCGATGCCTTCCTCGTCGTAGATGATCATGCCCGCCGCCTTGCTGCCGCGCTTGGACACGTGGCCGCCGGCCATTACCGCGTCCGGCAGGTCGCCGCCCAGGCGGGCGCGAACGATGCCCTTGCCATCGACCACCACCACTTCCTTGGCGCGCACGCTGTCGAAGATGGCGTTTTTCAGGCTGGCGCCGGCCATGGCGCCGCCGCCGGCCAGCAGCAGCAAACCGGCCACCCACAAGCCGTTCTGACGGTTCAGGCGCTTGCGCAGCCGGACATTCTCTTGCTCGCAGGCGAGCAGGCGTTGTTCTATCGAGGTCAAATCAGGTCTCCTGGTAAGTTCATTGCCAATCTTGCCACATTTCCAGATGGAAATGCAACCACCCGTGGCGTGCCAAACACATTGCAGGCGGCTGAGCGATAATGGCGGGCTCAAGCCAGCCAAATTCAAACAAGGAGCCTGCTTTGCTTAACTTCGATTTCCACAACCCTACCCAGATCCTGTTCGGCCAGGGCCAGATCGCCGCCATCACGCCGCTGGTGCCGGCCGGCGCGCGCGTGCTGATGCTGTACGGCGGCGGCAGCATCAAGCGCAACGGCGTCTACGAGGAAGTGAAGGCTGCGCTGAGCGGCCACACGGTGATCGAATTCGCCGGCATCGAGCCCAACCCGCACTACGAAACGCTGATGAAAGCGGTCGCCATCGTCAAGGCCGAGAAGATCGATTTCCTGCTGGCGGTGGGCGGCGGCTCCGTGATCGACGGCACCAAGTTCGTCGCGGCAGCCGCGCTGTTCGGCGAAGAAGACCCATGGCTGATCCTGAAGAAAGGCGGCGCCAATATCAACGCCGCCCTGCCCTTCGGCAGCGTGCTGACCCTGCCCGCCACCGGCTCGGAAATGAACGCCGCCAGCGTGGTCACGCGCGCCGCCACGCAGGAAAAGCGCGCCTTCCACAGCCGCCACGTGTTCCCGAAATTCTCCGTACTCGATCCGAGCAAGACCTTCACGCTGCCGCTGCGCCAGGTGGGCAACGGCGTGGTGGACGCTTTTGTGCACGTGATGGAGCAGTACCTGACCTACCCGGTCAACGCGCCGGTGCAGGACCGCTGGGCCGAAGGCCTGCTGCTGACGCTGATCGAGGAAGGCCCGAAAACGCTGAGCGAGCCGGAGAACCTGGACGTGCGCGCCAACGTCATGTGGAGCGCGACCATGGCGCTGAACGGCGTGATCGGCGTGGGCGTGCCCCAGGACTGGGCCACCCACATGATAGGCCACGAGCTGACCGCGCTGTACCAGCTGGACCACGCGCAAACCCTGGCCGTGGTGCTGCCGGGCATACTGACGGTGCGCAAGGAAGCCAAGCGCGCCAAGCTGCTGCAGTACGCGGCGCGCGTCTGGGGCATCAGCGAGGGCGATGAGGACAGCCGCATCGCCGCCGCCATCGCACGCACGCGCAGCTTCTTCGAGCAGATGGGCGTGCCGACGCGCTTGTCCGGCTACGGCCTGGACGCGTCCGCGATCGACGCCGTGGTGGCCGCGCTGGAAGCGCACAAGCTGGTCAAGCTGGGCGAACACCGCGACGTGGACGCCGCCGCCGCCCGCGCGGCACTGGAGCTCAGTTTGTAAATCGTGCTACACTTGTAATTCGCTAGGGGTCCTGGGAACGCGTTTTCCGGGTGAGAGATACCCTTCGTACCTGATCTGGATAATGCCAGCGAAGGAAAGCGCAAAGTTGTTTCCCCTCCTTTGTACCCTTCCGTTGGCTCCCATTTTTACGAGAGCCTAAAATGTCCGCACGAAATTTCGCAGTTAGCACGATCGCCCTGGCGGTCTCCCAAGCCTTTACCGTTTCCGCCTTTGCAGACGACGCGCCAGCCGTAGCGCCAGCCGTAGCGCCAGCCGAACAAGCGCCGTCGGAAGTGGTCGTCATCACCGGCAAGAACGCCGCCCCCCGCGCCTCCGTGGCCGGCTTTACCGACATGCCGCTGCTGCTCACGCCCGCATCGGTGACGGTGCTGAGCCGCGAGAAGATGCAGGATCTGAACATCCGCTCCACCACCGACGCCGCCAAGTTCGACGCCAGCATCAGCGACGCCTACAACGCCGTCGGCTACGCCGAGCAGTTCTCCATCCGCGGCTTCAAGCTCGACAACGGCAGCAGCTACCGCAAGGATGGCATGATCATCCCTGGCGACACCCAGATCCCGCTGGAGAACAAGGAAGCCATCGAGGTGCTGAAGGGCCTGGCCGGCCTGCAGTCCGGCATGGCCACGCCGGGCGGCATCATCAATTACGTGACCAAGCGCCCGACGGCCACGCCGCTGCGCTCCGTCACCATCGAAGCGAGCGAGCGCGGCACGGTGCTGGGCGCCGTGGACGTGGGCGGCCGTTTCGAGGACCGCCGCTTCGGCTACCGCGTGAACGTGGCCGGCGAGCGCCTGCGCTCCTACGTCAAGGGCGCGGACGGCCACCGCAACTTCATTTCCGGCGCCTTCGACTGGCAGATCTCGCCGCAGGCGCTGCTGCAGCTGGACGCGGACTACCAGAAGAAATCGCAAGTGTCGGTGCCCGGCTTCCAGCTGATTAACAACGCCACGCTGCCCAAGATCTCCGCCGACAATATGCTCAACAACCAGTCGTGGAGCTATCCGGTGGAGACCGAAAGCAGCAACATCGGCGCGCGCTTCAGCTACCAGTTCAACCAGGACTGGAACGCCACCGTGAGCGCCAACAGCCACTCCTTCAAGCGCGACGACTACACCGCCTTCCCTTACGGCTGCGGCGCCCAGGACCTGTACCCTGGCTTCTGCGCCAACGGCGACTACGACGTGTACGACTACATCAGCCTGGGCGAACGCAAAAAGCCGCAAGCCATGCAGGCCATGGTGCAGGGCAAATTCGCCACCGGCGCCGTCAAGCACGCCGTCACCGGCGGCTACTCCTTCTACAAGAACAGCGAGAAGTGGGGCGACGACATTTACGAATACGCGGGCACCAGCAATATCTTCCACCCTGTCGCCGTCAAGCCCACGGGCCTGACCAGCGGCCCGGTGACGGAGCGCCGCAGCGACCGTGAACGCGCGGTCTTCTTCCAGGACGTGGTGGGCCTGACCGAGCAGCTCACGCTGCACGCCGGCGCGCGCCACACCCAGGTGGAGCGCAACCAGCTGGCCGCCAAGGCCGCCACCGACGAAAGCTTCTGGCTGCCCAATGTGTCGCTGGTGTACGCACCGCTCGCCAACGTGTCGGCTTACGCCAGCTGGGCCGAAGGCCTGGAGCGCGGCGGCATCGCGCCCAAGCAGACCAGCAACCAGAAAGAAGCGCTGGCGCCCTCGCTGTCCAAGCAGGTGGAACTGGGCGTGAAGGCGGACCTGTACAAGGACCTGAGCCTGGCCATGTCCGTGTTCCAGATCCGCAAAGGCCTGGAATACACCGACGCGCGCAACACCTATGTGCGCAACGGCCAGGCGCAGCACCGCGGCCTGGAGCTGTCGGCGCAAGGCCACGCCACGCCGGACCTGATGCTGGCCTTCACCGCCATGGCGCTGAACACCGAGCAAAGCGGCACCGGCCAGGCCGCGCTGGACGGCAAGCGCGTGACCAATGTGCCCAAGTTCAAATCGTCGATTTACGCCGAGTACGCGCTGCCGCAAGTGGCAGGCCTGAAGCTGAACGCCAACTGGCAGCACGCGGGCAAGAAGGCCTTCGACCCGGAGAACACCTTCTTCGTGCCGAGCTATAACACGCTGAACCTGGGCGCGTCCTACGCCACCAGGATAGGCGCCACCTCCGCCATCTTCCGCGCACAGGTCTACAACGCCACCGACAAGTTCTACTGGCGCGACGTGACGCCGGACCTGGGCGGCTACCTGTTCCCCGGCGCCGAGCGCACCTTCAAGCTGTCGGCGCAGCTGGACTTCTAAGTCAGAAGATGTACTGCACCCGCATGGCGAAGCTTTTCGCCGTGCGGGCTGAATTCCGTCCCACCAGCCACGCGGCTTCGTATTTCAGCTCCTGGCCCGCGCCCAGTTCGCGCGACCCGAACAGCGCCGGCCCAAGCCGGTGCGAGCGCCGCTTCTCAGGCAGCCAGTCGTTCCACTTCCCCACTTCGCCAAAGCCCTGAATGCCGGGCTGCAGCCAGCTTTTCCAACGCTGCTTGACCTGCCACTGGTAGACCAGCTGCGTCTGTTCCGGCTCGCCGGTGCGGTAGTCGCGCTGCAGGAAGGCGTTGAAGTTGAACTGCGTGCGCCAGACTTCCGTTTGCAGCACCGGGCCTATCTCCACGCTGTAGCTGTGCGGGCTGGCGTTGCTGCGGCCCACGCTGGTGTGCAGCGCCAGGTCGAAGGCGTACTGGCCCTGCGTGAGCATGTAGTCGTTCTGCCATTCCAGTTCAGCCAGCCTGTCGCTGCGGCCGTGCAGCCGTATCCACACGGCGGACAACTCGGTGTACCAGCGCGACGTGACGCCGTAGCCGAAACCCAGTTCGGGCGACGACACGCTGGAACTGTGCTTGTAGTCGGCGTTCCAGTATTTGAAATCCACGGATTTCTGGCCTTCCACGTCATAGGTGGAGACCAGGTAGTAGCCGGTGCCGGCGCGGGCTTGCGGCAATGGCCCGGCAAGCAAGGCGGCGAGGAGTAGGAGGAGGAAGCGGGGGACGGTGGGCGCTCTTTTCATCCTGCCAATGTAGCAGGACTGCCCAGCAAACGCTCGACTTTCATCAAGCGTTGTTCAGGTGAGCCGCTCACCAGTGTGTACGGAATGCCACGCGCGGCCAGTTCCTCCAGCAGCAGCGCGCTGACAGGGCCGCTGGCGTCCTCCGGCTCGCGCATCAGGCCATCGGGCACCCAGGGCAGGTCCGGCGCGCACAGCAAGGTGACGTCGTAGCGGTGCGCCGCCGCCAGCGCCGCCAGTTCGGCGTCGATGCCGCCGAAATAGTGGCGGCTGTAGACCGCCGTCATCAGCGGCGTGGTGTCGCAGAACAGGAAGCGGCGCGCCTGCGGCATGGCGGCCTGCTCGCGCGCCACCTGGGTGCGGGCGATGTGGATCTGGTCGCTGGATACGGGCAGGCGGGCCTCGGTATCGACGAACTCGCGCAGGTACTCCGGCACCCAGATGGTGCGGTAGTGCTGCGCCAGGCGCGCCGCCAGCGTGGTCTTGCCGGACGACGCGGAGCCGACGATGGCCACGCGCAAGGGCTGCGTCATCGCCGCACCGTCACTTCAGCACCATGGCCCCGGCGGCGGCCCCGCCCTCGCCCATGGATTTTTTCCACGCCAGCAGGCCGACGGCGGCCATCGCCACGAACATGCCGTACAGGAGCGCGGTCAGCATCAGGCCCTTGTGCAGGTACAGGCCGACGTAGATCACATCGACCACGATCCACACATGCCAGTTCTCCAGCTTTTTGCGCGACAGCAGGAACTGGCCCACCAGGCTGCCGGCGGTCAGGAAAGCGTCCGTGCGCGGCACGTCGGTGTCGGTGTAGCGGTGCAGGAACCAGGCCAGTACGGCAAAGCCCACGGCCCAGCCGGCGGCGGCCAGCCACAGGCCGCGCCGCGTGGTGCGGGTGACGGGTAGCTGCTCGTGCGTAGCGTCGCCGTGCAGCCACTGATACCAGCCCCAGAACGACACCGTGATGAACACCGCCTGCAGCGCCATGTCGCCATACAGGCGCGCGCCGTAGAACACCACGCCGTAGGTGGCCGAGGACAGGATGGCGAACAGCCAGGCCCAGTGGTTCTGGCGGATATTGAGCAGCACCGTCGCAACGGAGAGCACGAAGGAGAGCAGTTCCAGTGGCGTGGTTGAAAAACCAAGCAGGTCGATGGCAGAGTTCATAGCGAGATCGGGCGGGGACGCCGGATTATGCACCCAATCGGCCGATAAGCCAACCATGGCCACGATGCGGCTTGCATATTGCCAAACCAAAAAAAGGGGTCAGGGTTAGTTCTCCCGCATGGGAAAACTAACCCTGACCCCTTTTTGGTTTACCGATTTATTTCTTCGGGTATTTGATGGTCATTTCTTTCAGCAGGTTGTCGGCGTGGTCGACTTCCTTCATGACCCACAGCATGTAGCGGATGTCCAGGTGGATGGCGCGCGTGATGGCGGTGTCGAAGTACCAGTCCTTGGTGATCGACTCATACGTGGAGTCGAAGTTCAGGCCGATCAGCTCGCCGCGCTTGTTCATCACGGCGGAACCGGAGTTGCCGCCGGTGGTGTCGGCGCTGCTCAGGAAGTTGACCGGCACCGTGCCCAGCACCGGGTCCTTGAACTGGCCGTAGCGCTTGGCTTTCACCGCTTCGATCAGATTGTCCGGGGCGATGAAGGGGTCTTTGCCGGTGTGCTTCTCGACGATGCCTTCGACCGTGGTGAACGGGCCCTTGGTCAGGCCGTCCTTGGGCGAGTAGGCCGACACGGTGCCGTAGGTGACGCGCAGCGTGGAGTTGGCGTCCGGGTAGACCGGCTTGCCCTGCGATTTCTTCCACGCGATCACGGCGGCCATGTATTGCGGCACCACGCGTTCCAGGTTGCCGTCCACTTCCATGCGGCGCTCTTCCAGCGACAGGCCCACGGCGTGCAGCTTGACGGCCAGCTTGAGGAAGGCGTCGTCGGACGCGGCGATAGCGGCGGCGTCCTTGTCCATCAGCGCCAGGCGCTCGGCGGTGGCGCCCAGCTTCGATTGCGCGTACAGCGCCGGCACGTCGGCCACCGCAGGCAGCAGCGCGTCCAGGCCTTGCGGATGGGACTTGGCGGCCAGCTTGGCGTAGCGCGCCAGGCCGTCGGTGTAGCGGGCCTGGTCCACCTTCAGCGTGAAGGACTGCTCCAGGCGGCTCAGGCGGGCCTTGATGGGGCTCACGTCGCGCTGCTGGTAGCCGGCCTTGCGCTCGGCGTCCGGCTTCTGCTTTTCCAGCGCCAGGCGGTGCAGCGTGCGGGCGCTTTTCAGCAGGTCGCTATTGGTGGCCACGTTCCAGGCGAATTCTTCGTCGGACAGGGCCATGTCGGCGGCAATGGCCGCGTCCAGCTCGGACAGCATGGCGGACGATACGCCCGGCTGCTTGGCGTACCAGGCGCGGAATTCGGCGTCCTGGCCGTCCTTGACGGCGGCCAGGTCCTTGCGCGCGAAGCCGTCCAGCAGGCCCAGCGTCTTTTTCATGCGGTTGTTGATGCTCTTGACCACGCTGGCGTAGCGCACCACGCCCGCTTCGTCGCCCTTGGTGGCGGCGGCGATGGTGTCCAGGTCGGACTGGTATTCGGCCGCCTGCAGCGGGTAGGCCGAATCGCGCGCGTTGCGGATTTCCACCGGCAGCTTGTAGCGGCTGGTGCGGCCGGGGTAGCCGGCCAGCAGGATGGGATCGCCGTTCTTCAGGCCTTCGGCGGAGACCACCAGGAAGTCCTTGGATTTGTACGGCACGTTGTCCGGCGACGGGTCCGCCGGGCGGCCGTCCTTGCCCACGTAGGCGCGCAGGAAGGAGTAGTCGCCGGTGTGGCGCGGCCATTCGTAGTTGTCGATGTCGCCGCCGTAGTTGCCGATCTTGTCGGACGGCGCGTAGACCAGGCGCACGTCGCGGATCTGCATCTGGCGGATGCGGTAGTACTCGGCGCCGCGGTGGAAGCTGGGCACCGAGCAGCGGTACATCTTGTCGGTTTCGCATTCGGCCACCAGGGCCTTGATGCGCTTCTGCGCTTCTTCGTGGCGGGCCTTGCCGCCCAGCTTGTCCAGGCCTTGCAGCACGCGGGCGCTGACGTTTTCCACCTTGTCGGTGATGTAGACCTGCAGGTTGGGGCCGCCCGGCAGTTCGGCGTCGCGGGTCTTGGCCAAGAAGCCGTTGGCGATGTAGTTGTGCTCCGGCGTGGAGTTGCGCTGGATGGCGCCGTATGCGCAGTGGTGGTTGGTGACCACCAGGCCGTCCGGCGAGACGAAGGACGCCGAGCAGCCGTCGGTCGAGACGATGGCGCTCATCGGGTGTTTGGACAAATCCGCCAGTTTTTCAGCCGGAATGGCGATGCCGATGCGTTTCAGCTCGGCTTTGAGCTGCGGCAGCTGGTGCGGCTGCCATTGGCCTTCGTCGGCGTGGGCAGGGCTGAAGGCGGCCAGCAAGGCGGCCGGCAGTGCTGAAAAGGCTAGCGTTTTGAACAAGATAATCCCCTAATATAGAAAGCTGCCGCAGTATAGACCGTGCGCATGCCGCTGAAAATGGTTTTTAGCTATTGCGGCCCGGCAGCCGCATGCTGACACGGCAGCCCTGCCCTGCACCGTAAACCACGTCCAGCGTGCCGCCGTGGGCGCGCAGGCGTTCGCCCACACCCAGCATGGCCAGGGCCTGGCGCTGGCGGCGCCCGGAGACCGGCACGCCACCGCCGCTGCCGGCGTCGCCGGCGCCGTCGTCGGTCAGCATCATCTGCACGCCGGAGCCGCCGCTGCGGCGCAGGCTGACGGCCACCGCGCTGGCGCCGCCGTCGCGCTGCACCGAGTCGAGCACGGCCTGCAACTGGCGGAACAGCATCAGGGACGCGCCGCCGTCCAGGCAATCGAACACCTGCTCGTCCGGCACGTCCAGCGTGCAAGCCAGGCCGCTGCGCTTGCGGAACTCGGCCAGCTGCCAGTCCATGGACGCTTGCAGGCCCAGTTCCAGCACGGCGGGCCGCAGCTGGTTCAGGATGGCGCGCACACTGCGCAAGGTGATGTCGATGGTTTCCAGCGCGGCGCCGGTGCGCTCGCGCAACGGGCCGGGGTGCGCCAGGCTGCGCTTGTTCAGCAGCACGGCGTCCAGGCGCAGCGCGAGCAGATTCTGCGCCACGTCGTCGTGCACGGCGCGCGCCATCTCCTGCCGTACCGTTTCCTCCAGGTTGGCTACATGCTCGCCCAGCAGGCGCAGTTGCGCATTGTCGCGTTCCAGCTCTGCGGTGCGTTCAGCCACCTCGGCCGCCACTTGGATTGACACCTGCGAGGCCACCGCCACGGCGCCCTGCGGCGCCAGCACGATGCAGCACAGGCCGGAAGCCGCGTCGAACCGGGCCTCGATGCGCACGGCGCCGGCGCCGGGAATGCCGTCGAACAGCTGCGACTCCATGCCGGCGCGTCCACTGCTGCCGAGCAGGATGGCGGCGAAAGCGCGCCAGCGCGGCTGCTGCTCGGGCGCCAGGTAGCGCTCGAAGGGCTGGCCCTTGAGCGCGGCCGCGCTTAGACCAAGCAGCGCGGCGCCGGCCTGGTTGGCGCTGACCACGCACCCGGCCTCGTCCAGCGCGTAGCTGCAGGCCGGCGACAGCTCGAACAGCTGCTGGTACAGCGCCTGCCCGGCCTGCGCCTGGTCGCTGCTTTCCTGCAGCGCCGTGAGCGCCTGCTGCTGCAGGTCCAGCTCGATCTTGCTGAGCTGGAGCGCCTGCCATTGGCGCAGCTGGTCGCTCGGGTGCTTGCCGCCACTCATGGACTGCCTCCGTCTGCGCCGTCGGCCAGGCTCAGCGCTCGCAACTGCGATTCAAGCTGCTTGGCGCCGGTGATGTTGATGAAGGTGAGCACCAGGCCGTCGATCACATTGTCCACCGTGCGGTAGGGCATGATGCGCACCGTGAACCAGCGCCCGTTGCGGGTGGGGATCTGCTTTTCGCTGAACACCAGCGTGCGCAGCACTTCCCCGGCGTCCTGCTCCAGTTCGGGGTAGACCAGGTCGCTGGCGATATCGCTCAGCGGGCGCTGCACGTCGCTGGCGATCAGCTTGTAGACTTGCGTGGCCTGCGTGGTGAAGCGGCGGATGTGCAGCACATTGTCGAGGAAGATGGTGGCGATGTCGGTGCTGTTGAGCAGGTTCTTCATGTCGCTGTTCACCAGCGACAGGTCGTCCACCTTCGACTGCAATTCGGCGTTGACGGTGTACAGCTCTTCGTTCAGCGACTGCATCTCCTCCTTCGAGGTGGTCAGCTCCTCGTTGGTGGATTGCAGCTCCTCGTTGGTCGATTGAAGTTCCTCGTTGGCCGAGCGCAGTTCTTCGCGCGAGGTTTGCATTTCGTCGCGCACGGCCTGGATTTCCAGGCGCGCCTGCGCCAGCTGCTGTTCCAGCTCGGTCACGCGCGGGCTGGCCAGACGGGTGCGGCGCGCGGCCTGGCGCGGCGCGCTGAGGAAAGTCACCAGCGCCATGCCCTCCAGCGCCTCGCCGTCGCGCAGTGCTTCGGCGCTCAGGTCCACCGACAGCTCCTGGCCGCTGGCGCTCTTCATCACCAGGCCGGGCAGCACCTGCGGCCCTTCCTCGGCCAGCGCGCGCTGCAGCAGATCGGCCAGCGGGTAGCGCAGGCCGTCGCGCGCCATGGCGTGGATATTCCAGTTGGCCTTGCCCGCCGCCGGCTCCAGGTAGGCGCCCGTGCGGCCGTGGATGTAAAGGATGTCGCCGTCGCGGTTGAGCAGGACGGCTGCCGGCGTGTGCTTTTTCAGCAGCAGCTGCTCAACCTGCGATTGAAGATTGCCGTTCATGGATGCAGACCTGGCTTCGTTGGGAATGGGCGCGACTGCCGCCACCCTGGTTGGGAAATAGTGTACCAGCCTCTGCGAGCCGGCATCGAGCCGCTGGTAGATGCGGCTGCCGCCGGGCAGCGGCGCGAACAGTTCGGTGAAATGGCCCGGCGTGTCGGCGCTGCCCAGCAGCAGCAGGCCGGCCGGCTTGAGCGCGTAGTGGAACAGCGGGATCAGGCGCTGCTGCAGCTTGGGGCTGAAGTAGATCAGCAGGTTGCGGCAGCTCAGCACGTCGAGCTTGGTGAACGGCGGATCGGAAATAATGTTCTGCTGCGCGAAGATGATCATATTGCGCAGCTCCTTGCGCACCCGGTAGCCGCGTTCGTCGGCCACGAAGAAGCGCTGCAGGCGCTCGGGCGACACGTCGGCCTCAATGCTGTGCGTAAACAGGCCTTCGCGGGCGCGGTCGATGGCGTCCGGATCAAGGTCGGTGGCGAAGATCTGCAGGCTGTACTTGGCGCGCGGGCTCACGTGCTCGATGGCTTCGCTGAACACCATGGCCAGCGAATACGCTTCCTCGCCGGTGGAACAGGCCGGCACCCAGGCCTTGAAGGCGGCGCCGTCCGGGTGCGCTTCAAGCAGCTGCGGCAGGGCCACGGCCTTGAGCTGCTCCCACACTTTCTGGTCGCGGAAGAAGTTGGTCACGCCGATCAGCATTTCCTTGAACAGCAGCTGGACCTCGCCCGGATTGTCCTGCAGCAGGGCGACATAGGCCTCCAGCGTGGGGCACTGGTGCAGCGCCATGCGGCGTTCGATGCGGCGCATCACCGTGTTCATCTTGTAATCGGCGAAATCGTTGCCGGTGCGGGTGAGCAGGTTTTGCAGCAGTTCGGCCAGCGCGTTGCGGCGCTGCGCGCCGGGCAGCACGTGCAGCACGTGCTGCGGCGGCTGCGCCAGGCGCTCCGCGATCAGGGCCGGCATGTCGCCGGCGCGGGCGACGATGTCGGCGCTGCCAGCGTCGATGGCGCTTTGCGGCATGGCGGCGAAGCGGGCCGACGCGGGCTGCTGGGCCAGCGTCATGCCGCCGCGCTCCTGGATGGCGCGCAGGCCGGCGGTGCCGTCGCTGCCCATGCCGGACAGCACCACGCCGGCAGCCAGGGAGCCGCATTCGGCAGCCAGCTGGTTCAGGAAATGGTCGATCGAGACGGATTGGGTGCGGGTTTGCGGACGTAGCGTCAGACGCAGCAAACCGTGCGCATAGCCCAGGTCGCGGTTGGGCGGGATCACGTAGACGTGGCCCGCTTCAAGCGGCATGCCGTCGGCCGCCTCCCGCACCGGCATGGCGGTCACGCGCTGCAGCAGTTCGGGCAGCATGCCAATTTGCAGCGGATCGAGGTGCTGCACCACCACGTAGGCGAACGGGCTGGCGGGCGGCACGGCTGCCAGCAGCTCGCAGATCGGCTCCAGTCCGCCGGCGGACGCGCCTATGCCCACCACGGGAATGGCTGGCCTGGATGCCGGCATGGGCTCGGTGGAATCGCGTTGGTTCATGGTGCGGGGCTTGGGCAAAGCGCTGATCTGGATTGCCGATTATACAAAGCGCCTTGCCCGAAAGCCAGCACGCGCTATTGCGCGTGCCAGCCGCCGCCCAGCGACTGGATCAGGGCCACGGCCGTGGTCTGGCGGTCGGCCTGGGCTTGCAGCAGCGCGCGGCGGGCGTTCAGGGCCGTGACCTGGGCCTGCACCACTTCGGTGTAGCCGACCTGGCCGGCGCGGTAGCGGTTGAGCATCTGCTGCTCGACCTGGTCGGCGGCGGCGGCGGCCGTGCGGCGGTGCACCTGCTGCTGTTCCAGCGCGCGGCTGGCGGCCAGCTGGTCCTCGACGTCGGCGAAGGCGGACAGCACGGTCTGGCGGTAGCGCGCGATGGCGGCGTCGCGCGAGGCCTCGGCGCCGGCCACGCGGGCCTTGATGGCGCCGGCGTCGAAGATGGTCTGGGCCGCGGACAGGCCCAGCGACCACAGGCTGTTGGAGGCGTTGAACAGGCCGGAGGCGGCGCTGGCGCCGAAGCCGTAGGAGGCGCTCAGGTTCAGGTTGGGGAAGTAGGCGGCGCGGGCGATGCCGATCTGCTCGTTGGCGGCGGCCACGCGGCGCTCGGCGGCGGCGATGTCCGGGCGGCGCTGCAGCAGCCCCGAGGGCAGCACCAGCGGCACGGCGGGCACCACCGCCCCGCCCCACGCGGCC
>NZ_WWCU01000004.1 GCF_009857595.1 Pseudoduganella aquatica
CTGGCTGCTGCTGCGCAATCCAGAAAACGTCCCGGAAGAGCAACGGCCCAAGCTTGAAGAACTACTGGCAGCGAACAAAGCCTTGATGACCACATACATCATGAAGGCTAGTTTGAAGGAACTATGGGAACCCAGCGGGGCTTGGCAATGTCGCTGCCGCTGGAAAACTTGGCTGCGCATGGCTGCTGAGAGTGAGATTGAGTCACTGAGCCGCTTCGCAAGGCGCTTGAAGACCTACTGGAGAGGCATACTGGCCCGCGTGCGCTGGCCTATGCATACCGGCCAGCTTGAGGGTATCAACAACCGGATCAAGGTAATGAAACGGATGGCCTATGGCTACCGCGACTCCGACTTCTTTTTCCTGAAGATCAAAGCCGCGTTTCCCGGAAATCCGTGAAGAACCTTTTTTTTGCTGTAGCTTGCTAGCGCCAGGTCGGTGTCCCCATGGTCGAAGAATAGCTTCGGGCCTGGCCGCGCCGGCCCAGCCAGCCCACCACACCCAAGCCAATCAGCAGCATCCCATATGTCGCCGGTTCCGGCACTGCTGAAGGAATCATCAAGGCAAGTGTGCAACCGAGGTCGCCGCAGATTTCCCCTCCGACCGTACCGTTGTCGCTGATAGCAAACACCTGGGTGAGTGTGGAGCCGGTTGTCTGCGAGACGACGAGACTCAGATCCACCACCTGGCCGAGCCTGTTGTATAGCATGAAGCCTTCTTCAGACTCCCCGAGTATGGTACCGGTGCTGTTCATGTCGGCCACCGAGCGCGTGAAAATCCCGCTCAGGTCCGTCGTCACGCCGTCGTGGTAAAGGAAACCCTTGGCCGTGCCATTGGGGAGATAAGCTGTCCCGAGCACCGATCCGTCGTCGGCGACGCTCAACGCGGCGCTGGCTGTGGCGCCCGCCGGCACGCCGAGGTCGGTCATAACGCCGTCTTTGTAAATAAAGGCATGCGTGGCGAAATTGGAGTCGCTGGTATGTGAATTCCCAACGATCACGCCAGCGTCGTTGATGTCGGTGGCAAACGAATCGCGGCCGCCCAGCGTCCCCAGTTCGGTTACAGCGCCATTGTTGTACACCATGGCATGGTAGCTGAACACGCCGGTATTCATGGCGTAGCCCACGGCCACGCCGTGGTTGTTGATGGCAAGCGCTGTGGATGAGCGGCCATCGTTGAGCAGGGTGCTTGTCTGTCCATTGGCCAGCAGCGCGGCCGTGCCGCCGGGCGCGGTGCCTGCCATGACGCCGGCATCGTTGATGTCATGGATATTGGCAAGCTGGCTTCCGAGGTAAGCGGTCCCGTGCTTATCGAACAGAAAAGGGGCGCCTGGCAATTCCGGCCCGAAGCTCACATACCCGGTTACCTGGTTGCTGTTGTTGATGGCGGAGATCGTGCCACCGGAGCTGTACTGCCACTCCGTCATGATATTGATGTAGTTGAACGTGTAGGGGTCGGCCTGGGCTATGGCTGGCAATAACAAGGCCAGCACTACTGCTTGCGCACGCGCGGCGTAACTTGCGAGTTTCATGTCCATCTCCTGTTCAGGGGCCCCTCACGGGTGGACTGGCCATAGTAGCGCGCCGGACAAGCGCATGATTGCTTTGTTGCCCGGTTTTCCTATTTATTCGCGATGTGATTTTCTGTGATAAGTGTGCGCATCAAACAGTGCTATCGATATTGCCCCATCGGCCGGCGGTTCTTGCTCAGCCTGGCCAGGCGTTCCTAGCCGCGCAACGAGCAAGGACGAGAAGCTGCTTACTCCGACCCGGATGCTTTCTTCGTCCACTTGAAAATCCGGAGCATGGTTCATCGCAATAAGACCTTTCCCGGCATTTGATCCGCCGAGGAAAAAGTACACACCCGGAATTTTCTGTTGAAAGTAGGCGAAGTCATCATTGAAGAACGGTACCTGCCCAAAAGTTGGCCTGACAGCACCGACGCTGCGGCTTCGCTGCAGTGTGCGGATGGCAAAGCGCGTCAGTGCGGCGTTGTTGAGCACAGTGGGATTCTCCTGTACGTACGACACGGAAACTAATTGGCGCTTGTGGCCGCTGGCATCAATCACGCGCTCGACGCGAGAAATGATGCCCCCCAACTGCGATGCGGTTGTCTCATATAAATTGAAGTCGAGAACAAGGTCTCCGTTTTCGGTGCGAGCGTCGAAGGTCGCATCCATGATCAGGTAGTCCTGGAACGCATTACTCGGCGACGTCAATCCGATCGCAGGATCGCTAATATCCTGAAGCTGCCAAGGCTTCGCGCCAGTCCGGCTCCGGGACAGCTCACTGTTCAGGTTCTTCGTCAACTGCACGATGTCCACCTTCGACAATTCGTTTTTCAGCCTGATGCTGACTCGCCGCGCATATGCATACATCTCGTCCGCCCGGACCACTATCTGTCCAACGGGCAATGGCGCAACGTGCAGGCCGTAGATCTCATCCGGTGTGATGGACGAGAAAATGCCCCGGTCCATCAGGGCCTTTGCGCCCTTGAAGGTCTCCTCTTCCGGCTGGAACACGAAGACAACCGTTCCATGCAAGGAGTCCCGCTGCTTCGCAAGGACCTCTGCGATGCCTAGAGCAATCGCGATGTGGACATCGTGTCCGCATGCATGGTGAACACCGGGATTCTGCGACCTGAAGAGCGCTGGATCACGGAAATCGCCAGGAAGCGCATCAAGCTCGGCTCGCCATGCAACCGTCTTTCCCGGATGCCCGCCGCGCAGTATTCCGATAACGCTGTGTCCGTATTGCCCAGCCTGAACTTCCAGTCCGATTGCAATTAAGTGCGCGGATATTGTCGCTGCAGTTCGAGATTCATGGCCCGCAACTTCAGGGTGCTGGTGGATATCTCGCCTGACGGCGACTAGCTTCTCAAAAAGGCCATCAGTCTGCACCTGAATCGCATCCGGGGCAGTGCGCTGGCTTGGGTTATGTTGGCATCCGCCGATTAGCAGTCCGAAGATACTTGAGAAAATTATTAGAAGTTTCATGGTGATGGGCTTCACGGGGATTAGGGCATAAGTGCATCTGGTGAATTGAGTATGTCAGGTCGTCAATTCACTTGGCAGCCCAACTGGGATGAATTGCAGCTCGGAGCCGATGAACTGCAGCTCGCGGCGATAAACCGCAGGCTTGCAGAAGCCATAACGGTATGGACCAGAAGATGAGTGGGATTCTTTACGCGTGGTGATATCGGCAGGAAATGATGAGGAGCGCGTCCTCATGCACTTGGTACTCCAGCCGGTTTGACTCGTCGATGCGCCTGGACCAGCAACCGCTCAGGCTGGTGTAATGATCGAGAGACATGACTACCGCGTCCGGCGCATCTCTACGCGAGATGATGGTGACGTCCGCATCCTCAAGCACTTGGTCGATGACAGCGCGAAGGCTGTTGCGGGCATCAGAAAAGTTGATGATCCTCATTCGTACTCCCTTCTACCAAGTGGTCAACATACGGCACGTTGTACAGGTTTGAGTGTGCCGCGATTTTCGCAGATAGCAAGGGCGGAAGGCCTTCATCTGGTCCTACGGCAGTGTTGCCTTTTTACTAGCTTGCCGATAAGGAAAATGGTATCGTTGCGAACTAATTTCCTATCGTCATTGCTGCCCTCCTCACATGCATACGTCCTCCCGTCCGTCCCTGTCCGTCCTTTCCTCCACCATCGCCGCGCTGCTTCTGAGTTGGCAAGCGCAGGCTCAGACAACCGAGGCCACGCCGCCGAAAGCCAAGGAAGAAGCGAAGCCGGCTGCGGCCAAGCTGGCCGCGCAGCCTGCGGCTCAGCCCGCGCCTGCAACCCAGGAGGTGCCGCCGGCAGCGGTTGTGAATGTGGTCAGCGAGCGGCAGAGCAACCGCATCGACCGCCAAGTGTACGACGTCAAGGCCGACGCCAGCACGGCGGGCGCCTCGGTGGGCGACGTGCTCAACAACGTGCCCTCCGTGAGCGTGGACCCCAACGGCACGGTGCGGCTGCGCGGCAGCGAGCGCGTCACCGTGCTGGTCGACGGCAAACCGACCGCCCAGATGCAAGGTGAGAACCGCGCCGCAGCCATCAATGCGTTGCCGGCCGAGAACTTCGAGTCGGTGCAGGTGATTAACAACCCGGGCGCGGAATTTGGCAACGAAGCGGGCGGCGGCCCCATCCTCAACCTGATCTCGCGCCGCTACACCAAGCCGGGCGGCAATGGCACCGTCGCCGGCAACGTCGGCCCGGCAGGGCGCAAGAACGCCTTCGCCAACGGCAGCTACAGCGCCGGTTATGCGTCGGTGAACGGCACGTTCAACTACCGCCGCGACGGCAATGAGACCGACACCGAGAGCACGCGCGAGCGCATCGATCCGGCGAGCGGCAGCGTCAGCCGTTTGCGCCAGACCGCGCAGCGCAGCGGACTCACCGACTTCATCCAGGGTGGCGTAGGTGGCCGCTACAATTTCAACGAGCGCGACACGCTAACCGGCTCGCTGTCCTTGAACAAGCGCGGCAATGACTCCCGCAGCAGCGAGCACCTGACGGACTTCGGCACCGGCAGCGCGCCCCTGGTGGATTACCTGACCCGCCGCAGCGCCAGCGGCGACGCCCTCAACCACGAAGTGGTGGCCGGCTGGGAGCGGCGCTTCAGCACCGACGGCGAAAGCTTGAAGGCCGACCTGCGGCATTCGTCCAACACCAACAATGTGGACACGGCGGCCATGTACCAGCCTGTCCTGCTGCCAGCGGGCGGACCGGTGCTGCGCAACTACACCCAGAACGTGGAAACCCGCGTGCGCCTGACCGACCTGAGCACGGACTATTCGGGCAAGGCCGGCCCCGGCTTCCTGACTGCGGGCGCCCGCTGGCAGCGCACGCGCCAGTCCAGCGATTACCGCTACCTGTTCCTGGACAACGGCGCTGTGGACACGAAGCGCAGCAATCTGTTCGACCTGGAGCAGGATGTCACCGCCGCCTACTCGACCTATGAATTGCCGATCAATGCGCTGTGGTCCTTCAAGGGCGGCCTGCGCGTGGAGCACACCGAACTGAACCTTGACCAGGTGACCACCAACGTCCAGGCCGGCAACAGCTACACCAACTACCTGCCCAGCCTGTTCCTGACCTACAAGCTGGACAAGTTCTCGAACCTGCGCTTCTCGTACTCGGACCGCATCTCGCGCCCGGCCTCGGGCGACCTGAACCCCTTCGTCAACTACGTCAACGAATACGCCGTCACGTCCGGCAATCCGCGCCTGCATCCGGTCAAGCTGCACTCGCTGGAGCTGGGCTACGAGACCAAGATCATGGGCCTGATGCCCGCCAGCCTGCGCGGCTACATGCGCCACGAGTCGGACGTCATTACCGAGCGCCGCACCTTCATCAGCCCCACGGCGCTGCTGACCACCAAGGCAAACGAGGGTGACCGCCAGGCGGGCGGCGTGGAGTTCTCCATCATGGCCATGGTGCCGCCGAACATGAAGTGGAACGGCATCTCGCTGCCCGCCATCCGCTTTATGTTCAATGGTAACTGGGGCTTTATCGAGCAGGACCGCCTGGGCACGCTCGGCGTGAGCGGCGAGAAGCGCCGCACGCCGTCCCTGCACCTGCAGGGCGGGGCGCAGTGGACGATCACGCCGGAAGACACGCTGACCTTCATGACTTTCCGCCAGGGCAAGCAGTTGTCGGGCGAAGGCTACCGCGAGCCGTTCAGCATCGTGAACCTGGCGCTGGAGCACAAGTTCTCGCCGCGCCTGTCGCTCAATATCCGCGCCAATGATGTGTTGCAGACCACCGACCAGCGCTTCCGCGTCGACACCGCCACCCTGCGCGAACGCACCGACGTGCAGGTGCACCAGCGGCGCCTCTACATGGGCCTGCGCTACACCTTCGGCGGCGTGACCGGCAACGACGCGGTACGCAATGCGATGCAGGCGGCCGGCATGAATCCGGACAGCCAGGCGGCGAAAGACGCGATGCGCATGATGCAAGGGCAGCAAAGCCAGCAGGATAAGCCGACCCAACCGGAGAAACCTGCGCCTGAGAAAAAGAATTAAGGGGAAGGGCAGCCCTGCCTGCCGGCTGGCAGGACAGGGCGCCATCAGGGAAGGCTCAGAACTTGTACTGCAGGTTGGCGAACATCGAGCGGCCGCGCGGGTCGCCGTAGGTCGGATCCCACGTCACTTCAAAGTAGCGCGACTGGTTGGTGAACGGCGGCGGCGTGTCTGCCAGGTTGATGACGCCGGCGCGCAGTTTGAGCTGCTTGGTGAACGCGTAGCTGCCCGTCAGATCCCACAGCGAATAGGCTTTCACCTTGCGGTCGTTCCAGCCCGGGTCGGCCAGGCCCGGCACGTTCTGGTCGGTATAGCTGGAGAAGAAGGTGTTGCCCAGGCTTAGGTTGACCGGACCCTGGGTCCAGTCCAGATTGACCTTGTGACGCCAGCGCTGCACGGCCTTGTCATCGCGGAATACGCCCAGGCCATCGGCCATCGGTGAGTTTGGATCGGACTGGAATTTGTACTGTGTGACCAGCGTGCCGTTCAGGCTGGCGCTGAAGCGGCCCATGGAGGTCGCATCGCCGCGCCAGTTCACCGCGATATCGAGGCCCGAGGTGTTGAGCTTGCCACGGTTTTCTTTCTTGAACTGCAGGTAGGAAACCAAACCGTCCTCGTCGCGCACCACGATTTTCGGATCGTTGTAGTAGACCGGGTTGTCGAACACGGTCTGCTCGCCGATTTCCGAAATGATGTCGGTTTTTCGGATGATCCAGTAGTCCAGACTGGCGTTCCAGTTCTGGTTAGGTTCCACGACCAGGCCGGCCGAGAACTGTTTGGACTTTTCCGGCTTCAGCTTTGGATTGCCGTAGCGGTCCAGATCGAACTGGGCAACTTCGCCCGACACCGGGTCTTTCACGAAGCTGGCCGTGGTGCCGGAACGTACCGGCAGGAACAGTTCGGCAATCGACGGCGCGCGGAAGCCGGTGCCGTAGGAAGCGCGGCCCAGCACTTCCTTGTTCGGACGGTAGCTCACGGCGATTTTCGGATTGGTGGTGCTCAGTTGCGGCGCGGACAACTTGGTCAGCGGATCGTGCACGGCCTTGTAGCGGTCATGGCGGATCGCGAACTGGCCTTCCCATTCCTTGCTGAAGGGCGCATTGATCTCGGTGTAGATGCCGGCGATGTCGCGCGAGTTGGACGAGTCGGCCAGCAATTCGTCGGAGCTGGCGCGGTCGCCCTGGACGTCGTTGGTGCGCAGCGCTTCGGTGGAGGTGAACGCGGTCTTCTCGCGCCGCAGTTCGGCGCCCACGGCCAGCATGACATCGCCGCCGGGCAGCGCCATCAGCGAGCGCGTCAGCTTGCCGTCCACGCTGTCGCTGGTGCCTTTGGAAATGCGCGCCGCGCCGTTGATCTTGATCGAATCCATGAACTTGCGGCCCGAGTCGTCCGTGGCCGGGACAAAGGGGTTGTACTTGCCGCTGGCGATGCCTGCCAGCATCTTGGTGCGCGACACCCAGCCGTCGATATCCAGGTCGGTGGCCTTGTTCACGCTGTGGTTGTAGGCCGCGTCGTATTCCCAGTCGCCTGCCTTGCCGGCCGCGCCCACCACGAATCGCGACGCTTTGCTCGTCACCTCCGAGGTGCGGCGGCCGGCGTCCGACAGGCGGAAGCGGAAGGTGACGGGGGTGGTGATGCCGGTCTTGGCTTGCAGATCGGCTGGCAGGAGGATGCCGTTGCTGGCGCTGATGCTGCTGGAGGTGGCGGGCGAGGCGGCGTAGCTGGTCTCGGCTTTGCTCAGCAAAACTTCCGCAAACACCTGGTGGTTGTCGCCCACCAGCGCGGTGGCGCGGCCGACGAAGCTCTGTTTTTTGGACTCCGGATAGACTTCCGAGTCGCCCATATAGTTGAACGAGCAGCCTTCCGAACCGCCGGGGCCGAGCGGACGCACCACGTTCGGACTGCCGTTCACGCAGCTGCTCCTGCCGAAATTGACGCGCCGCCCCTGCGATGGCACATAGGTGCCGCCGGGGCCGGCGCCCTTCAGGTAGCCCGACTTGTTCAGGGTCGCCAGCTGGGCGGCGGTCAGGTCGACGTTGGCCGGGAAGGAGTAGCTCGACAGCTGCGGCGACAAGCGGTCGGGCAGGCTGTATTCCTGCATGAATTCGCGTTGCGAGCTGGCCAGCCTGTCCGTCCGCTGCAGGTCCAGCGCGCCGAACACATTGAAACGGTCGGTGCTCAAGGCGCCAAAGCCGCCGGACAGCGACGCGGACTTTTTGCCGCCGCCGCCTTCGTCGGTGCCCAGCGCATACAGGCTGGCATCGCCGCCCTGGTAATCCTTGCGGGTGATGAAGTTGATCACGCCGCCCATGGCGTCGGTGCCGTAGATCGCCGACGCGCCGTCCTTGAGCACTTCCACGCGCTGGATGGCGCCGGCCGGAATGTTGTTCAGGTCGACCCCGGAATTGTCGCCGGGGCTGGCGAAGTTGGCCATGCGGCGGCCGTTCAGCAGCACCAGCGTGCTCGAGACGCCCAGGCCGCGCAGGTTGGCGCCGTTAAAGCCACGCTGGCCGCCCATGACGTCGCTGACGCTGGCGCCGTCGGTGAGGCCGCCCACATTCGAGGAGATCTTTTGCAGCAGTTCGGCTGCAGTGGTCACGCCGGACTTGTCGATATCTTCGCGCTTGATGATTTCGACCGGCAGCGCCGCCTCGCCCTCGATGCGCTTGATACTGGAGCCGGTAATTTCCACGCGCGGCATGGTTTGCGCGTAAACGCTCAAGCCCATGCTGCCGAGCGCGAGCAATACGGCATGGGTGCAGCGGGAGCGGCGGAATGCAGACGCCTTGTGCGTGCCAGGTATTTTCATGCGATCAGTCCTCGTAAGTGGTTTCAGTGTCTGAGCGTTGTGCGGCGCGCGGGCGCCAGGGCCTGCGCGGCTGGCTCAGTGTAAAAGCCGCGTCACATTGTTGCAAAAAAAGCAGTTGGCATGTGTTGCGGACTTTCCACAATGTGGGTGTTCTGTCGGTCCGCTACGCCGTCGTGGTGAGGGCAGCGGCAAGTATCAGTTTCATTTCCGCTCCATGGAGGAAGCTTGCGGGGGGGAAGCTGGCGCCGCTGCGGCGGCCGGCGCTGTCGATGGCAGGGCTGCCCGGCAGCAGCGAGAAATCGCCGTCCTTGCGGTTGGTGGACGGCAGCGCGAGCAGCGGGTCGGCGAAACGGTCGTTGGGGCCTTTGGCCTCCACCTGCGGGCTGCCGAAATACAGGTTGTGGTCGTAGCGCACGCCGGCCATCGGCTTGCCGTTCACCTGGCGGTACTTGTCGGCCACCACGATGTTGTTGAGGATGTTGATATTGGTCGCATCGTGCGCGCCGATATCGTACAGCCGCCACATCTGCTGGTTGCGCCACACCGTGTTGTTCACAATGTCGATGCGGGCCTTGTGCGAACGGAATACGTGGATGCCGGCGCCGCCGTTGTTGTAGGAAAGGTTCTCGACCAGGGTGGCGCCTGCATAGTCGTACAGGCTGTCGAGGATGATGCCGTTGCCGTCGCTGAACAGGTCCAGGTAGTACAAGCGCACCAGGCACTTGTTGTTGTAGACGCGGTTGTTGCGGATGATATTGTGGTAGCCGCTGGCCTGGTCGAAGTCGCGGCCGCGCAGCTGCGAGATGCCGGATCCGCCGTAGGGGCTGTACCAGGCGTTGTTGTAGACCTCGGAGTTCTCGATGGTGTAGTAGTCGGTGTCCATCATATTGATGCCGCCGGTGCCGAAGTCGCGCACCACCAGGTTGCTCAGCACGTAGTGGTGGTGGAACTCCTTCTTGCCCCGGAAGTCGGCGCTGATGCCGTTTGCGCTGCACAGGGGGCTGATGCGCTGGTAGGCCTTCGGCAAGCTCCGTGGCTTGGCCTGGGGCTTTTTCGGCGCGCTGGCCGCGCCCGGTCCCTGGTCCGGTGTGGCGTCGTCCATCGCGGCGTTCATTTCGCCCTCGGCCTTCCACGCGGCCAGGCTGGCCTTGAGGTCCATCTCGCCGTTCGCTTCCGCATCGGCCTGGCGCACGTTGCCGTTGTTGCCGGTCAGCGTCAGGCCATCGATCTTGATGTAGGACGCGTTCAGCAGGATCGCGTGCCACACGCCCTGCGCCACCAGTTCCGGCCTGGCGCCGGGATAGGCGCGCCAGGTGATCCACGCATCGGGCTTGCCCGAGCTGCGGATTTCCAGCAGGGCGGTGGCGTCCTTTTCGCTCCTGGCGCTGCGGTAGGTGCCGGCCATGACCCAGACCGTGTCGCCCGGCTTGAGCGCGCCGTCCGCGTGCTGCAAGGTCAGGAAGGGCGTGTTGGGGCTTTTGCCGTCGTTCTTGTCGTTGCCGTTTTCGGAAACGTAGAAATCGGCGCTGTGGGCGAGACTGCAGGCGAACAGGCTGCCCAGCAGGAGGGGCAGCAGGCGGATGGAGGTCTTCATGTCGGCATTCGGGAAAAGGTTGAGCGGCGCGGGGAGACTGGTGCGGGCATCGCGAATTCTAATTGCGGCCCAAGCCGCTGTGCGGGAAGTGCGCTTAGAAAGCAAGGAAACATAAAGGCGTCTGTCAAGTTTCATAATTTGAGGGGCGGCTGCCCCGCAGCCTGCATGCCTTCCACGCGCGCGGCAGCACTGCGCCGCCCGCGCTAGTCCGCTGCGCGCAGCAGGCCGGCGCGCCAGCGGGGCTGGCCGGGAGGGTAGGCGCCCACGTAGTCCTTGGCCAGCGGCGCGCCTTTCAGGCGGTAGTCGCCTGCCGCCGGGTTGACAAAGCTTGGCGCCGCCACCGTCTCGGAAGGAAGCAGCGGCTGCCCCAGCACGGTGTCCATGCCGCCGTTGATGCTGTAGTACTGGTTGCCTTCGCGCGTGCGCGGCGCAATGCCCAGCTTGCGGTCCGGTCCCTTGCACAGGCGCTGGCTTGCATCCACCACGAACAGGTTGCGGCTGACGTGGAACTCGTCGTCGCCCTTGTCATTGAAGCTCCAGAACACGGTGGACAAGGGGAATTCGGCTTCCTTGCGGATATGCGGCAGGCGGGTACGCCGCACGGTGTTGTTGCGGATTTCGATATTCTTTACGCGGGAAGCGCCGACGAATTTATCCACGTCGTCGCTGACGTTATGGTCTATCAGCACGTCATTGCTCCTGCCCACCGCGATCTCCAGGAAGCCGCCTTTCACATTGCGCGACTGGTTGTGGTGGATATGGATGTGGTGGTCGCGGAATGCGGCCCGACGATGGCGATGGCGATCGCGCCCCATTGCTCCGTGATCTTGGCCGCGTCGTGGAAGTAGTTGTGCGTCACCACCGAGTGGCTGCCGCGCACGCGCACGCCGACCGCCGCGTTGGAAAACTCGTTGTTGCGTATCAGGACATGGGACGCGTCCTTGTCCACGAACAGCGCCGCCAGCTGGGTGACGTTCTTGTGCTGCTGGCTGCCCAGCACTTCGATGGAGCGGCCGTAGCTCTCCGCGAAATAGGGGTTCATCAGGCGCGGCGCGCAGCCCTTGCCGTAGGCCGTGACTGAGATGGGCGCGGCCTCGGTGCCGGAACTGCGCAGTGTCAGCGTGCCGGTGAAGGCGTCGCCGCGCGCCAGCCGCAGCGTGTCGCCGGGCGCCAGGGGCGCGGCGCTGGCCCGTTCCAGGGTGCGCCAGGGCTTGGCGCGGGTGCCGGGACTGGCGTCGTCGCCTGCCGCGCTGAGGGGCGGGCCGGATTAAGGCCCGCCGCTTCCCCGCTTTCTTTAGAGCGCCTCCACCACCAACTGCTGGTTGGTCACGCCCAGGCCGGCGATATAGACCAGCAGCCGCGCGTCAAAGTAGCTGTTGGCCGGCACCGTGTAGGTGCCGATCACCTGGCGCGGCTGGGTGGGCGTGGTCCACAAGTCCAGCTTGACGCCGTTGAAGCTGGCCGGCGAACTGAAGGTGAACGACGGCGTGTTGGTCGCCGCCGTGTAGCTCGATGCGAAGGAGATGCGCACATCGCGCGCGGCGCTGGTGGTGTTGAACAGGCGCAGCGTGGTGTCGAATTTGTGGCCGTAGTTGCCGAAGGTGCGGGTAGCCGAATCGGACAGCCGCGTGTCGGCAGCCACGGTCTGCTCATGCAGATGGCTGTTGTACTTGGCCGTGGTGTCGAAGGAGAAACCGATGTACTGGCCGCTGCCGGCCGGCAGCACCACATTGGTCAGCCCCGTCATTTCGGACGCGGCATACACGCCGCCTTCGCGGCCATAGGTATTGGGACCGGTAGAGTAGATGTCGCCCGGCGCCGCCGCGCCCTGGCTCTTGTTGATGGCGTCGGACGTGGTGCCGGTGGTGGTGACCACGGTGTAGAGGTAGACGCCGCCGGTGGTGCAGATTTCAAAGCGGCCGTCCGCCATGTTGTTGGCCGACATGGCCACCTTGGCGATCTCCGTGGCCTGCAGCGAGGCCACGGCGCGGTTGCTGAAGTTGACCGCGTAGCTGCCGTCGCGCCAGTCCTTGGACACGTAGTAACTCTGGCCCGTGCCCTTGCCGTTCAGCGGCTTGGTGGCGTTGGTGTAGGCCGAACCTTTCGCCGAGAGCGTTACGCCGCCCGCTTGCGGATTGGAGGCCAGCAGGTGCACATAGGCGGTGCCTCCGGTCTGGTTGATGTGGAAGAAGTAGGCGCTGCTGCAGCCGGTGAGCTGGTTGGCCTGGCCGCCGCGCGTGGCGTCGGTGCGGCTGTTCTGCATCAGCCAGCCGGTGCCGGTGAAGATTTCGGGGTTGTTACTCTTCCAGAATTTGTTTCCGCCCGCTGCGATGGTCAGTGGCGCGAGCTGGTCGTCCGCCACCTTGGCATTCGTGCCCAGCGTCCCGAAGTACCATACCTGCGCAGGGTCCTGGGCCGGCGGAGCCACCGGGTCCTGCACCCAGGCCACGTGCGGCGCGAAGAAGTAGCCGGTGCTGAAGGCGCAGCCTGCGAGCGGTGTGTCCAGCGTGGCGGCGTAGTGGTTGGCGACAACCGGGGAGGCGCTGCCCGCGCCCAGCATGCTGCCGGCGTTGACCCAGCATTTGTCCGCCGCCGCCAGCGTGGACGAGTCGGCGGTGGTGCGCTTGAACCAGGTGGACGTGTCGACCCGCACCACGTCCGCCATGGCGGGGATGGCTGCCAGGCCGAGGCAGGCCGCCAGCATTGCTATGTATCGCTGCGTTTTCTTCATACCTTCTCCAATCTGCTGAACATCAGACGTCAAAGGGCCGGACCCGGCATCCGGCCGATGGAACGCGTGGTCGCCCGCCGGCACGCGCTTGCAGCGCCCTCACGTGCTGGGATGCACGGTGATGGCGTAATGAGTGGAAAAGGTGGCGCCGGCGGCCAGTTCGACTATGCCGGGCTTGTCGCGCAGTTCGCCGGAGACGGCGGCGCTGTCGTCATAGCCATGCCAGGGTTCGATGCAGATGTAGGAGGCGCCGGGCCGGGACCATATGCCCAGGTCGGGGGCGCCGCCGGTGTCGAGCACCAGCCGGGTGGCGCCGTCCGCGCGCGCCAGCGCCACATGCCGCGCATGCATCTGCGTGAAGATCAGGGCGTCGTCGTCGAACAGTCCGGGGGACAGCGGCAGGCTGTTGCCGGGGCCAAGGGAATAGGGGCGGGATGCAGCGCCCAGCAAGGGGCCATCGAGCTGGCGCACTTGCTGTGGCGATTCGGAAAACAGCAGGCGCCAGCTGGCGCCGCCATCCTGGGGTAGCCTGAATCCCGGATGCGAGCCGAGAGAGAAGTACATGTTTTCGGCGCCGGTGTTGTGGACGTTGTAGACCACGCGCAGGCAGTTCTTTTCGAGCGTGAAGCGCACGGTCAATGTGAACGCAAACGGATAGCAGGCCAGCGTGGCCGGCGTACTTTGCAGTTCCAGCAGCACGCTGTCTGCTTGCGTCTCCCGTACTGCAAAGCGGCAGTGGCGCGCAAAGCCGTGTATGGGCAGCTCGTAGCGCTTGCCTGCGTGGCGGTAGCCGCCGTCCTTCAAGCGGCCCACCACAGGGAACAGGATGGGCGCGCTGTCCTCCCACACGGCGGGATCGCGCTGCCACAGATATTCCTCGCCGCCGGCGTCGGCCAGGCTGCGCAGCTCCGCGCCGCGCAGCGCCACGACACAGTGCAGCAGGCCGTTCGCGAGACTTACCTGGTCCATCAGCGCGTGCCTGCCGCTTTGGGCGCGGAGATGGTGCGGCCCGCGTCGTCAAACAGGTAGACCATGCCGGGCAAGGGCGTGAGCGATATGCTGTCTCCCGCCAACGGCGCATGGGCGGCGCGCGTTTCCACGCACAGCGTGTGCTGGCCGCAAACCGCGTGGATATAGCTGCTTGCACCCAGCCGTTCAACCACGGTCACGGTTGCCAGGAGCAGGCCGTCGCCGCCTATCTGCCAGTGTTCGGGGCGCACGCCGGCCTTGCAGGCGCCGCCCGCCGCCGCGCCTTGCGCTGCCAGCGCGCAGTCCAGCAGCGCGCCGCCGTCCAACGTGATGGCGGCGTTCGCGCCTTCCGCGCGGTACTGGCCCGCCAGCATATTCATCGCGGGCGCACCGACGAAACCTGCGACGAATTCGTTGCAGGGATTGGCGTACAGGTCGAGCGGATGGCCCACCTGTTCTATCCGGCCCGCGCGCAGCACCACCATTTTGTCGGCCAAGGTCATGGCTTCCACCTGGTCGTGCGTGACGTAGACCATGGTTTTGCCCAGCTCGCGGTGCAGCGCACTGATCTCGATGCGCATGCGCAGGCGCAGCTCGGCGTCCAGGTTGGACAGCGGCTCGTCGAACAGGAACACGGAGGGCTCCTGCACCAGGGCGCGGCCGATGGCCACGCGCTGGCACTGGCCGCCTGACAGTTCGGCGGGCTTGCGCTCCATGTAGGGCTGCAGCTGCAGGATGGCGGCGGCGCGTTCCAGCTTGGCGGCGATGACGGCTCTGTCCACCTTGCGCATGCGCATGCCGAAGCTCAGGTTCTGGCGCACCGTCATGTGCGGGTAAAGCGCGTAGGACTGGAACACCATGGCCACGTCGCGCGCGCTCGGGGCGGAGCGGGTAACGTCCATGCCGCCGATGCGGATGCTGCCTTCGGATACGTCCTCCAGGCCTGCGATCATGCGCAGCAGCGTGGACTTGCCGCAGCCCGAGGGGCCGACGAAGACGACGAATTCGCCCGCTTCCACCTCGAGGTCCACGCCGTGGATGGTCTGGTGCGCGCCGAAGCGCTTCTTGATGCCTTGCAGAGAAAGTGTAGACATGCGTAGTTCGTATCAGTGTTGAATATCGGGCAGGCGGGCCAGCAGCGCGCGGTCCCATTCCAGCGGAATCCCGGCTGCGCGCAGCTGCTGGCGGAAGGCGGCCCGCAGTTCGGCGCTGCCGTGGATGGCGGCGAGCGGCTGGCCGCAGCCGAGCGCAAACACGGCGAGCAGGCCCGCCACTTCACCGATCAGCCATTCGGCCGGGTGGACGCGGGTGCAGGCGTTCACCAGGTGGGTCACGCTGATGTTCTTGCACGCCGGGATCAGGTTGTTGCAATCGGCCGGAATGAAGCTGCCAAGCGGCAGCTCGAACGGGCGCACGCGGGCGTTCACGCCGTGGCCGGACACCACCGTTGGGTGGATGTCCATGTTGTACCAGGCGACGCCGACGTTGTGCGAGTCTGCATCGCTGCCAGGCGTTGCAGTCGCGCCGCCGGGCAGGATGTCAGCCTGCGACAGGCAGGCCAGGCCGATGATGCGGCGCGATTCGCGCACATACACTTGCTGCGCCAGGCCGTCCGGCGTGGCCAGCACGTCGGGCGCCAGCGCCAGTTCCGGGTAGCCGGCGCCGCCGTCCGGACGCGGCGCCTCGGTGCGCAGCCAGTGCAGCAGGCAAAGCGACAGCTCGCGCGCGGCGGCCACCACGTCTGCTTCATCCATGCCGCCGTCCAGCAGCGGATGCAGCGCGTAGTCGTTCTGCGCCCAGTTCACCAGCGACACCTCGCTGCGCGGCGGCTGCCAGTTGGCGGCGCTGACCACGCGGCGGTAGCGCCACAGGTCCAGCGTGGCGCCGCTGCCGAACAGCGGCAGGCGCACGGCTTGCCCGCGCCCGCTGCCGGGGATGTACTCGCTGAACTGCGCGTAGCCGTAGTGCGGCACCAGGTAGCGCGACCAGAAGGCGTAGCCCGGCGGCGCTTCGGCTGCTGCGGCCGAGGCGCTTGCCTCCCGGCGCAGGGCCATGACCACGGTGACGGGCTGCTGGTCGTTGCGGTCCGCCGTCTCCGGCGCGTCCGGTTCGCCGAACTCGCTGCGCGCTTCCTTGCCCAGGCGGTAGGGCAGGCCGGCTGCCTTGATCAGTGCGCCGGTATCGGTTCCGTCCAGGAACCAGGGCGCGTGGATATCGGTGCGCAGTCCCTCGCCGTCGATGACGGTGGCGCTGACGATGGTGCGGCCCGCACGCTGCGCGCTGCACAGGCGCACGCCGCGCAGTATGCGCATGCGGCCTGACGCGATGTGCGGGGCCAGCAGCTGCTCTATATACTCCGCCGCGACGGCGGGTTCCACGCAAAGCCGGCTCACCCAGCCGTCGCCCGGATTGCAGCCTTCCGTCATGGCCGTGTTGTCGCGGAACCCGGGCTGGGCCAGATAGTGCGCGCGCAGCGCGGTGCGCATGGCCATGTAGCTGGCGCTGGCGCCGCCGGATTCAATCAGCGGATGCTCGTCCGGCGGCACGCCCTGGCTGGTCAATTGCCCGCCCAGCCATGCATATTCGGCTGCCAGCAGCACCCGGAGGCCCTGCTGCGCCGCCTGCCATGCAGCGAGCACGCCACCCAGGCTGGCGCCGATCACGGCGATTTCGGTATCGATGCGCGCTATCATGCCGATGCCTCCGCCGCTTGCAGGCGCAGGCCGATTTCGAATGTGCGGTCCCACGGCAGATAGACTTCACGCACCTGCCAACCCAGGCCTTGTGCGCTTGCCCAGGCGTTGGCGTGGCTGGTGTAAGTCAATTCAACAAGGCTGCGCAGGTGTTCTGCACTGCACGCGTCTTCGTCGATGGCTGTGCGCACGGTCTGGCGCAACACGGATTGGTACAGCACATCTTCCAGCAGCCGCAGCGCAAGCACTTCGCGGTTGGCGGCGGTGTGGCGGCGCCCGCGCGCAAGCACGCATTGCGCCACCAGGCTGCCTATGCTGTTGCTGGCCGTGTTCCAGGCCGCGTAGGCCGCGAGCGTGTTCAAGGGCAGCGCCTGCGGCAGCTGGGCGATGAGCATCGGGTCGCCGCCGTTGGCGTAGGCCAGGTCGGCCACCGCAACCGGCTTGGCTTGCGCGTGCCAAGCGGCCAGCTGCTCCAGCCAGCCAGAGGCAAGCGGCTGCGGATCGGGCAGTGGCTTGCGCATGGCCCAGTCGCCTTGCTGTCCGCCGCGTGTGTGCACGGCCAGGATCACGTCCGCCTCGGCGCTGCTGTCCACCTGGCGCGCGCCGGCTGCGGCTATCTGGCTGGCGACGGCATCGAGCACTGGCCGGTCTTCGTACAGCGCGCGCAGGCTGCCCACGTGCTGCGGGTCGCTGCAATGCACGTAGAAGGACAGCGGCGGTTCTGCGCTGTGCGCCGCCACCATGTGCGCGCACAGCGTATGCATGACTTCATCCGCACCCGGATAGACCAGCACCTTGCCGGACAGGCCCAGCTCCGCAATGCGCCGCTCCAGCAGGCGCCGTTCGGCGATATTGAAGCCGTATTCGGCGGTGTCGTCTTGCGGCAGCACGAGGCGGTCTATCAGGCCGCTTGCCGCCATGTCCAGCGCGCGCAGCGTGAGCTGCAGGTTGCGTTCGCGCGTGGCCAGGTAGTCGCTGCGGATCGCGTCCGGAATGGCGGCGGCGGCCGCCAGCGCAGCTTCGATGCTGGCGCCGAGCTGGTTGGCCTGGTCCGTTGTATAGGACCAGTTCCAGATCAGCTGCCCGTACTCGGACCAGTAATCCTTTTCTTCCTGGTTGACGTTGTTGTTCGAGATGCGCATGGTGGCGGCAAACGCATACACCGGCTTGCCGGGGGCGGCGGCTTTCAGGCGCGGCACCAGGTCCAGCCAGGCTTCCAGCTCGGCCAGCGTGTCCGGGATGAAGCGGGACGGCACCAGGCCGCCGTAGGCCAGCATGTCCAGCGACAGGACGAAGCCATCGGCGTGCGGCGCCTGCGCCAGCAGCCAGTCGGCCAGTTGCTGCCGGTCCGCCGGGCGCTTCAGGTGGCCGAGCTGATTCACTTCAGGCATGGCCAGCTGCCAGCCCGCCAGGGCCGCCAGCATTTGTACCTGCTCGCGCACGGCGGGGCGGCCGTCAACCGGCAGGGCGGCGATGCGGCGCGGGCTCATGCAGGCCTCCGGAAGGTGGCGATGGCGTGCGGCGCGACGACGTTGCCGCCTTCTGCCGGTGTGCCGTCTGCGCGCACGCGGCGCCAGGCTGTGCCTGCGGTGCGCAGTTCCTGCGGGACGCCAGTGGGGTTCCAGATCCGCAGCTCCAGCTCGGCATCGCCGCTCGCCGGAACCTGCATGCGGCGCAGGGCGGCGTTCTGCAGGGCGGGATTGCCTAGCTCGAAGGGCTGGCGCCATTGCTGGCTGTGGCCGCGTAGCAGCACTGGCGCGCGCCGCAGGCGGAGCGCCTGGGCCAGTACCTGCTGCGGCGACTCGGCGGCATCGGCCACGCGGCTGAAGCTGAATTCGTAGCGTTCGGCGCCAAGGCATTGGGCGCCCGGCGTGGCGAGGTCTGGACCCGCGCCCACGCCACGCGTCACCAGGTCGCGGCGAGACAGCCAGCCTACACTGCGCACCAGCGTGACGCCGAGCCAGCGGCGTCCGCCGGCCTGCAGCACTTCGTATTCCTGCATGGCGCGGTGCGCGAAGGCCAGGTCGCCTGCGGCGATGGCGCTGTAGCTTGGATAAACGCATACCGGCATTTCGCGGCGCGATGGCTGCGCGGGGTAGTCCGCCAGCACCACGGGGCGCTGCTCCCAGCTGAAGGCGCTGTCGCTGGCGGTGTGGGCCAGCGTGTCCGCTACCGGCAGCAGCAAACGGGTGCGTTGGTCGCATGCCTGATTGGTCCAGTCCAGCAGGCACTCGATGGCCGTGCTGTCTTCCCACAGGCGCAGGCGCAGGGTTCCGGTGTTCTCAGTCTGGCCGGACGGGCCGCTGCGGTCCTCCGCCAGGCGCGCGGGCACAGTCATGCGGATGGCCAGCGTCATCTCCTGAACGGGGCCGTTGCTGCGGACGCCCAGCAGTTCGAAGCGGTCTTGCAGGACGGTGCTTTGCTGCGGCGGAGGGGAGTAGTTGTAGCTGTCGCCCGCGTCCAATTCATGCAGCAGCGCCAGCGGATCGGAGGTGGTGGCGCCGCTGCGCTTGTCGGTCCAGTACAGGCGGCCGTCGGCGAAACGCAGTTCGGTAGCGGCGTGTTCGATGCTGGCCGCACTGGTTGCCAGGCCTTCCGCCGCGCGCCCCTCGGCTGCGGGCTGCGCGGTGCAGGCGAGGGCGCCCATGCCGGGCAGCTCGCAGCGTATCGCCACGCGGTAGAGATGGCCGTGGAGCTTGTCCGGGAAGTCGTCCAGCGGCGAGCGCAGGATGCTGTGCGGCGTCACATCCAGGATGGCGTGGCTGATGGCGCCCTCGGGGCCGCGCAGATCGAGCGCGCCGGCCGCATCGCCCGCCAGGAACAGCGTGTGCTTCTGCCAGCCGCTGAAGGGATGCGGCTGCGGGTTGAACAGCGTGAAGCTGCCGTCGTCGGCAAACGGGTTGCCCGAATGGGCGTGCGCGGCAAGGGCTATCATGCCGGCGCCTGCCGCTGCGCGTTCGGTGAGCGCGTCCAGCTTCTGGCTCAGCAGCACGTAGCGGCCTTCCATTTCAGTGTGCACTTCGTCCACGCTGCAGCCGCAGATGGAATCGTGCGCCTGCTGCTGGATCAGCAGCCGCCAGCATTGCTCCAGGTAGCGCGCCGGATGCGCGCCCGGCAGCGCGAGCTGCGCATACAGCGGCTCGACCACGCCCAGCAGGCGGTCTTCCGCTTCCTGGTTCAGGCGCTTGAGGTAGCGCCGGGTGGACAGCACGTCCGGCAGCACGAAGGCCTGCGCGTTCTGGCGTAGCTCGCCGTGCACCGCGATGCGGTCGGGATGGGCCGCCAGGGCCGCGTCCACATAGCCCGCCAGCGTGTCCTGTTTCAGCAGGTACTGCGGCTGCGCGGCGTTGTATTGGGCGATGCGTTCGGCCAGGTGGCTGGTCGATACCAGGTGGTCGCCGCCCTGCGTGAGCAGCAGCGGCGCGCCCTGGCTGCGCGGGCCGATCTGGCCCAGGTAGGTGTCCAGCGCCGCTTGCCAGTTCTCCACGTTGAACGGATGCTGGTAGTAGCCTTGGGTCAAAAACACCGAAGGCACGACGGTGCCGTCCGGCGCATGCCAGTCGAATTCGGAGGCGGAAATGTCCACGCCGCGCCACATGACGGCGGAGTGGATGCCGAAGGAAGCCAGTATCTGCGGCATCTGGCTGATATGGCCGAATGTGTCCGGCAGGTAGCCCACGCGCTGGCAATTGCCCAGCGCCTCGGCGTCGGCAATGCCGATTTCAAGGTTGCGCAGCAGCGCTTCGCCCGCGCACAGGAACTGGTCCGCCATCACGTACCACGGTCCCAGTACGATGCGCTGCTCGCGCACCAGCTTGCGCACGCGCCCGGCCAGCTCGGGCTCGCAGTGCCCCAGCAGGTCTTCCATGGCGGCGGTCTGGCCGTCGAACAGGAAGCTTTGCAGCGCGCCGGATTCCAGCTGCCCTGCCACCTGGTCCATCACGTGGATCAGCCGCGCGATAAAAGTCTGATGCGGCAGATACCATTCGCGGTCCCAGTGCGTTTGCACCACCACGCTGACGCCGGTGCGGCTGCTTGTGCTTGTGTCCATACTGCTCATCCCTTTACCGCTCCTTTTAATGCACCTTCAATGAAATAACGTTGTGTGAAGCCGAAGAACAGCAGGATCGGCAGCACCGAGAAGACAGCGCCGGCGGCCACCAGGCGCCAGTCCAGCGAGAAAGTACTGGACAGCCGGTTCACGCCCAGCGGCAGCGTAAACAGCGCGGGCTGGTCGACAATAATCAGCGGCCACAGGAAGTCGCCCCACACGCCGATGAAGCTGAACACGGCCAGCGTTGCCAGCGAGGGCTTCACCAGCGGCAGCAGCACGTACCACCAGATCTTCAGCCGCGATACGCCTTCCATCAGCGCGGATTCTTCCAGCGCATCCGGCAGCGTGGAGAACGCCTGGCGCATGAAGAAGATGCCGAAGGCAGTGCAGGCGTGCGGCAGCACCAGGCCCAGATAGCTGTTTTGCAGGCCAAGCCAGATTGCCAGCTGGTAGACGGGGATCATCAGCAGCTGGAAGGGAATCATCATGGACGCCAGCAGCACGCCGAAGACCAGGCCCTTGCCCCTGAAGCGCATGCGCGCCAGCGGGTAGGCGGCCAGCGACGAGAACAGCAGGTTGCATACAACGGCCAGCACGGCGACGATGATGCTGTTCTTCAGGTATTGCAGGAACGGCTGCGTATCGAGCACGCGGCGGTAGTTGTCCAGCGTGGGCTGGGCGGGAAGCAGTTGCGGCGGGTAGGCGAAGATATTCTCTGCGCCGGACTTCAGCGACGTGGACAGCAGCCACAGGAAAGGCCCGATGGTGAGCAGCGTCAGGAGCGTGAGCGCAAGGTAGCGCAGCGCGTTGCCCAGCAAGCGCTGGCGGCGGAAGGACGTTGCCATATCAGGCTTTCCTTCCCAGCAGGCGCAGATTAATCAGCGAGAACACGAGCGTGATCCCGAACAGCACCACGCCGATGGCCGATGCGTAGCCCATGTCGAATTCCTCGAATGCGGATTGATAGATGTAGTAGACCAGCGTCTTGCTCGAATCCAGCGGGCCGCCCTGCGTCATGACGTACACTTCCTCGAACACCTTCATGGCGGAGATGGAGGACATGACGGTGACCACCGCCACCGAGGGCTTGAGCAGCGGTATGGTGATGTGCAGCGTCTGCTGCCATTTGCTCACGCCTTCCACCTCGGCCACTTCGTACAGGTGGCGCGGGATTGATTGCAGGCCCGCCAGGTAGATCACCATGTAATAGCCCATGCCGCCCCAGACCGTGACCGCCATGACGCTGAACAGCGCATGCGCGGGATCGGTCAGGAAGGCAACCGGGTTGTCCGTCAGGCCCGTGGCCAGCAGGAAGTAGTTCAGGATGCCTTTTTCTTCATACACCCACTTCCATATCAGGCCGCTGATCACCAGCGAGGTGATGGCGGGCAGGTAGAGCGCGGCGCGGAACAGCGTGATGCCGGGCAGCGCGCGGTTCACCAGCATGGCCAGGAAGATGGGCAGCGTCACCAGCACCGGCACCACCAGCGCCAGGTAGAGCAATGTGTTGCGCAAGGCTGACCAGAAGAAGGGGTCTTCCCACAGCGTGCGGTAGTTGGCCAGGCCGGCAAAGGCGGGCGGCGTGATCATATTGAAGCTGGTGAAGCTCAGCGCGATCGCCTGCAAGGCCGGGTAGATGACGAACATGCCCACGATGCCGCAAGCGGGCAGCAGGAACAGATAGGGCAGTAAAGGGTGGTCCAGTTTTCTCATAGCTTTTCGTCGGCATTCCAAACCAGTTTGGCGGCGCCGGCAATGCCGGCGCGGTTGCCCAGAGCGGCGGGCTGGATATCGAGGCTGGCTCCCAGCGCGGCGACGCGTTCAAGCAGCGTGTCCCACCAGAGCTGGCGCGTGTCGGTTACGCCGCCGCCCAGCAGCAGCACTTCTGGGTCGCAGGTCCAGTAAATGTTGTGCAGCTGGAGGGCGAGGTGGTCCAGCCAGGTGGACAGCGCGGACGATGCAGCAACGTCGCCACTGGCCGCCAGGCGCATGATTGCCGCGCCGTCCTGTCCGGCCTGCGCGCTGTGCCCGCGCCTGTAAAGGTTCTGTAATCCGGTGCCGGATACCAGCGATTCCACCGGCACGGCCTTGCCGCTGCTGGCGTCGTAGACCAGCGCCCGGCCGAAGTGGCCGGCCAGGAAGTGTTTGCCCGCCTGGATGCGGCCCTGGACCGCGATGGCGCCGCCCAGGCCCGTACCCAGCGCCAGCATCGCAACCGTGCCCTGGCGGCCCGCCAGCGCGGGGTTGAGCCACAGTTCTCCCAGCAGCGCGCAGTGCACGTCGTTGGCTGCATACACAGGCATTCCGTAGCGCTGGCTGAACCACGCGCCCAGCTCCGTGCCTTTCCAGCCCGGCATGGCATCCGTCGCGTCGGCCACTGCTGCACGCACCGGATCGATCACGCCGGCGGCGGAGATGCCTATGCCCGCTACGGTGTAGCCATGCCCGGTATACCCTGCGGCCAGCGTCGCCGACAGCTCGTCGATGCAAGCCGCCATGGCTTCCAGCACGGCTGCTCCGCCTTGGGCGGCATTGGTAGGGCGGCGGCAGGCCGCCAGTTCGCGTCCGGTTTCGTCAACCAGCGCGGCGGCGATCTTGGTGCCGCCCACGTCAACGGCGTAGCAGGCGCGCGTCATGCTCCGCACCCCAGGACGGCGCGCCATTCCTTGTCCAGCGCGCGCATGGCCTGCGGCGTGGTCTGCTTGCCCAGCATGACGGCCTGCAGATTGCGCGCATAGCTCACGCGCAGCTTGCTGTATTTGCGCACCGGCGGCACCAGCACAGCGCCGGTCTTCACCTGCTGAACGGACAGTGCGCGCGCCGCCTCCATCAGAGGATCGCCCAGCGGAGCGCTGAAGAAGGCGTCGCTGTAGCTGGCCGTGGTGGACGGCAGCACCGGCACGCGCTTGGCGAACTCGGTCTGGTTGGCGGCGTTGGTGAGGAACTGCGCGAAGGCGAAGGCGGCGTGCTTGGCGCCGGAACTCTCCAGCACCGCGATATTCATGGCCGCAATGCTGGCTGGCGCGCTGCCCGAGCCGATCTGCGGCGCCACGCCTATCTGTCCGTAGATGCCGGGGTTGGTGTTCTTTATATAGCCAAGGAACTGCATGCCGGTGCTCACCATGGCCACTTCGCCGGACAGGAACATCTCGACGGCCTTGCGGTGGCCTTCGGTGACCACGTTCCTGGGCACCAGGCCGTCCTGGTACAGCATGCGGTAGGTCTCGAACAGGCGCGATCCGCCTGCATTGGTATAGCCTGGACTGCAGCCGTCCGCGCTGAGCAGGGGATTGCCGGCTGCGACCAGCGCCTCCAGCGGCGTGCTGGCGTCCAGCGCGGGGAAGTAGGCGTAGCTGCCGGTGCGCTGCTTGATGGCGCGCGCGGCGGGAGCCAGTTGCTCCATGGTGGCCGGCAGGGCGGAACCGGAACGGGCCAGCATGTCCTTGTTGTACAGCGTGACGTTGGTGTTCAAATACCAGGGCATGGCGAAGGTCTTGCCGTCCAGCCGGTTGGCGCGCCACACGGCGGGCAGGAAGGCCTGCACCTGCTCCGGCGACAGATAGGCTTCCGGATTGGCCAGCGCGCCGAATTCAGCCAGCTTGGCGGCGAATTGCGGATTCAGATTGACCACGTCCGGCGCGGAGCGCGCAGCCAATGCCGCCAGCGTCTTGCGTTCCATCTCGGCCCAGGGCACGTCGATCCATTTGATGGACACGCCGGGATGGCTGCGTTCGAATGCGCCGATCACGCCTTGTATATAGGCGTCGTTGTGGGGCGAGAGCTGCATGGTCCAGAATTGCACCTGCTGCGCCGCCATGGCGGCCTGGCTGCACAGCAGTGCGCAGGCGGCCAGGGCGGGGCGTATCAGCTTGTTGGGCATAGTTGTAGTGGTTCACAAGGTCAGTTCATCAATAATATACCAATGGTATAGAAAAATGCTGGAAATATCGATATTCGTCTAAAAATAATCCACTGGTCTACTTTTGTGTGTTTTCTGATGCTAAAATGTACCAATCCGACCTACCTTCATGGAGAATGCCTTTGGAAAAAGCCGAGAAATTGGACCGCGCCCAAAAGCGCGACATGCTCAAACAGAACCTGCTGAACCTGATACAGCAGAACGGCGAGGGCGTCCGCCTGCCGTCTGAAAGGGAACTGGCCGAGCGCCTGGGCGTGGCCCGCGAGACGCTGCGCCGCAGCCTGCGCGACCTGGAGAAGGATGGCCTGTTGCAGCGCAAGCAGGGCGCCGGCACTTTTGTGTCGGGCCAGGCGCTGGTCAAGCAGCTGCAGTTGATTTCGTTTTCCGAGGACATGCGCGAGCGCGGCCTCACGCCGTCCAGCGAGGTGCTCTCCACCCGCGTGATGCGCGCAGGCGCCAAGCTGGCGCAGAAGCTCAAGATGATGCCGGGCGCGGAGGCGATCGAGATTCGCCGCCTGCGTTTCGCCAACGACGAGCCGATGGCGCTGGAGACCGTGTACCTGGTGCGCGAATCGGTGCCGGACTTCGATCCCACGCTGCTGGCCACGCACTCGCTGTATGAACTCATCGAGCGCAACTACCAGCTGCACATCAAGTCGGCCACGCAGCAGATCCACGCCACGGTGCTTAACGAGGACGAGGCTGACCTGCTCGACGTGGCGCCGTTCAGCCCCGCGCTGCTGGTGGAGCGCCAGGTTATCACCAGCAGCGGCAAGATCTTCGAGTACGGCAAGAGCTTGTATCGCGCCGACCGCTACCGCTTCGAAGTCAACGTGCTGCGCCCTGCATCCGCCGACGGTGCTGCGGACGGCGCGGAGGATGGTGCGGCATGAGCGTGGACAAGCAGCGCCGCCTGCGCAGGCTGGACGAGGTGATGGCCGGCAGGCTTGTGGTTTCTTGCCAGCCAGTCGATGACGGCCCGCTGGACAGCCACGACGTGGTGAGCCGCTTCGCCATGGCGGCGGTGATGGGCGGCGCCGGCGCCGTGCGCATCGAGGGCGCGGCCCGCGTGGCTGCGGTGCGGCCGTTCATTTCCGTGCCCGTTATCGGCATCGTGAAATATGACCTGGACGACTCGCCAGTGCGCATCACGCCTTTCCTTGACGATGTGGCCGCGCTGATCGCTGCGGGCGCCGACATTGTGGCGGTGGACGCCACGGCGCGTGCGCGTCCGGTGCCTGTGGCGGACCTGCTGGCGGCCATCCACGCCGGCGGCGCCTGGGCCATGGCCGACTGCTCCAGCAGTGAGGACGCGCTGGCCGCGCATGCGCTGGGTTTCGACATTGTCGGCACCACCTTGTCCGGCTACACCGGCGGCGAAGTGCCGCAGGAGCCGGACTATGCGCTGATCTCCACGCTGGCCGCCACGCTGCCGCGCGTCATGGCCGAGGGCCGCATCCATACTCCGGAGCAGGTGGTGCAGGCACGCCAGGCCGGTGCCTGGGCTGTCACGGTGGGTACGGCCATCACTCGCACGGAGCTGGTCACGCAATGGTTTGCAGAGGCCATGGCGCCGCAAGCCTAGTACAGCGGCGCCTGAGCACCGTCTCTTCCCCGCAGCATCCGCCACGCGCCGCTTTATGCGGCGCGTGGCGTTTTTATCAGCGCGATTTCCTGGGCGCCAGCGTTGCCTGGTCGATGACCTTGCCGTAGATATTGCGCGTGAGGATATTCATGCGGTTGCCCTGCACGTGCAGCGTGGTGTAGGTCTGGATATCGTCGTCGTACAGCACGTCGGCGATGGCGGGCATGCCGGTGCGGCTGCTGGCGTTGTAGAACTTGGCGGAATCCGATCCGGCGATCAGGTAGGTGACGCCCCGGCCGTCCGGTTTCCCGGCCGTGACGGGAACGCTGCGCGCATACTGGTGGTCGTGCCCGGCGATGACCAGGTCTATGCCGGCGCGGTCGGCCGCCTCCGGCACAAAGCGGCGGGAGAATTCATTGCCCGAGTCGGCATTGCCTTCGTAGGCGGGCCTGTGCATCATCAGCACTCTCCACGTCCTGGATGAGGCCTGCATGTCCGCAGCCAGCCAGTCCATCATGGTCTTCCATTCGGCGTCCGTGAACAGCTCCGTCGTAATCACCGCAATGTGCATATTGCCGTAGTCGAAGCTGTAGATGGCCTGTTTGTCGGCGGCGAGGGGGCCGTTGGCCGGCGTGCGGAACAGCGACTGGAACTTGCTGCGCCCCTCGTTGTACACCTCGTGGTTGCCCTGCGCGGGCACGAACAGCGCCGATCCCATGCGGCCGCCGCCTTCCAGCGCCTCGAAGAACTGTCGCTGCATCTGGTAGTCGCTGCCGTCGTCGGTCATGTCGCCCACATGCAGGATCAGGTCCGGGTTGGGCAGCTGCGCCTGCATCTTGGCATACAGTTCGCTGACCAGCGGGGCGCCGTCGCGGATATTGCCGTCGGTATTGGTCTGCGTGTCGCCGAACAGGTAGAGGCGCACGTCGTCGTCGCGGTCATCCGTGCGGAAGCTCATCACCTCTCCCGCCGCGCTCTCGTTGCCCGCCTGGTAGTAGTAGACGGTGCCGGGCTTCAGGTTCGGCAGGCTGGCGTGGCTGACGCGCACCACGCCGGATTCGGCGCCGTAGAAGTAGGGCAGCACTTCGGTTTCGGATGCGTCCAGCACGCGTTCCAGCGCGGGGGATTCGCCGTAGCGTATCCAGTTGCTGCGCGCGCTGGTGGCCGTCATCCAGCTGACGTTGACGGCGTCCTGGCGAGCTGCAGGGCTGAGCCGCACATAACGCGGCGCCGCGCCCAGGCGCTCGGGTACGACGATCACGGGCGAGAGCAGCGAGGCGCCCGGGGAGCCTGCCGCGTCGAACACACGGAAGTAGACCTGTGCGCTCGCGGTGCCAGCAGCCGGCGAATAGGCGATTTCACCCTTGTCGTTGGTCACGCCCAGCCTGGTCTGCTTTGACACGGCGCCGGAAGCCGCGTTGTATTCCAGCTGCTCCACGGTCACGCCTGCTGCGGGACGGCCGCTGCTGTCCACGATTTGCAGCGTGCCGGGCTTGCCCAGCTGCGCCAGCTTGGTCAGCACGCGGTATTTGCCTGTGATGTCCTTGCGAATGACGGGCGCAATGTAAGGCTTGCCGTTCACCGTGCCGCCCACTACCACGGACACCGCGCCGCCGGCCACGTAGTCGAACACGTTCAGCCGTATCAAGGCCAGCGTGGACAGGTCGCCCTTGAAGTTGCTGAACGTTCCTTCCCAGTAGCCGGCCCGGCTGGTCACGCCGGCCGGACTGGCGTCGGCCGGCACCACCTCCAGGCTGGCCTTGGTGCTGTCGTACTGCAGCGTCAGTGTCAGGCTGTCCGCCGGGGCGCCTTTGACTGCTTTCAAGGGGAAATCGAAGCGGCCGGACGGATAGACCGTGTCGATCTTGTCCTCCACGTAGAAGCGGGTGGCGCCGGTATCGACGTTGAACAGCGATTCGCCGGCGCCCACATTGCCATTGATGTCGAACGTGCGGTAGCTGATCTTGTGCCAGCCGTCGGCCAGGCCGGGCAGGGCCACCTTGAAGGCGTCGCGGCCGTTGTTGCTGATGGGGGCGGCAATGTCCACGCCGTCGAGCTTGAGCTCAAGGCGGGTCATGTCGATGCCGGAGACGTCCTGTGCCTGCAGCTCGATCGTGATGGCGCTGGCGTTGACCGTGGCGCGGTTCGCCGGCGTGACCTGCACGGCGGGGCCTTGCAAGTCCGTGTCGGCGCTGTAGATCGCGGTGAAGTTGTCGAGGTAGACGAAACTGTCGATGCGCTCCGGTGTGTTGAGCACGAGGAAGCGGAAGGGCTGGTCGAAGCGGAAGGGGGCGCGGAAGCCTTCCGGTATCGCCGCGCGCATGAAGGTCCAGCCGGTTTGTGGCAGCGCGTCGCCCGAGTTGTTGTAGTCGATGGTGACGGCCTTGTTGTCCGCGTCGCGCAGCTGGCCGCGCACCCACCAGTTTTTGCCGGCCAGCGCGGGCGGAATGAACACGTTCACGCCCAGGGCTTTGGGATAGCCTTTGAGCGTGGTCGCTTTTGCCGGATCGGCCAGGTAGGCGCCGAACGTGCCCGGCTGGGCGGGATCGGCAACCCAGCTCAGTTTGAGCGAATTTTTCCCGGCAAACGACTCGGCGCCGGCCAGCCCCAGCGTGGCCGACTTCTGCCTCGCGCCGCTGGCCGCATAGGTGCCGGCGCCCGCTTCAAAATCTTCGACGATGGCCGGCGGCACGCCGATGCTGACCGTCGTCGATGCGCTCAAGGCGCCGTATCGGACGGTGATGGTCAGCTGTTTGCCGAATACCTTGGCGGCGGTGAACACGCCGGTCTTGCTGTCCAATTCGCCCAGGCCCTGGGTGCTGAGCTGATACTGCAAAACGGATGGGCTGTACTGCACCGGTGCGCCGTCCTTGAGCATGACTGGCAGCACAGCCAGCTGCTCGCCGCCGTTCAGCGACACGTCGCTGCGGTCGAAAATCAGCGTGTCCGGGCTTTTGGTGATCCTGAGCCGCGCGGCGCCTTTGTCCTCGCCCAGTGCGGCGACCATATAGCCTTCGTCCTCCACCTCGCTGGCGCGGAACTGGCCGGTGGCTGCGACGACTTGCCCCAGCGTGGCCTTGCTGGTGCCGAAACTCAGGCTGCCGGGTGTGGAAAAGTAGCTGTCGCCGTTATAGCCGACCGCTTTGAAGCGGTAATCGGAGCCCGCCAGCAGCGTCACGTCCCTGGGCATCACGTTCACGCCGTTCGGATAGCGCACCTTGCTGCCCTTGATGACCAGGCCCCACTTGTTCCCCACCGGGCGCTCGATGCCGTCGGAGGGCTGGTTGATCGCGTGGGTGTATTTTTCGCCGGGGGCGCGCATTGCGATTTCGGAGGAGCCGCCGCCATCGAGGTTGATGGCCTTGACCGCGCCGTAGGCGAGGGCGATCTGCCCCAGTTTCCTGAACGTGACGCCGTCGGTGGGCGAGCCGGCCGGCTTGTCCACCACGGCAAGGAAGGCGGAGCCGTCCGCGCGCAGGCCGAACATGGTGCGGCTACTGACCAGCACTTCATTGGCTGCGCCGTCGGCCAGCTTGCCGTCCTTGACCAGCAGCTGCGCCGTGGCGGCGCCGCTGCCCGGCGTCGAGCCCGCGCCCAGCGCGTACTTGACATTGTTCCACTCGGCGTCGGTGGTCTGGTAGTCCACGGCGATCTCGTCGCCGGCCTTCCACGGGGCCGTTCCTGCCGGGCCATCGAGCACGAGCAGCGCGCTGCCCGATGGCACGATGTAGGCCGCGCTTTGCGGCGCCTGTGCCGTCAGCTTGCCCTTGAATGGCGCAAACTGCACCAGTGGCTTGCCGTCCGGGTTGGCCACCACGGTGACGTTGTTGACCTCGGGCGCCAGCAGATAGGCGGACTTGCCGCGCAAATCGACAGCGCCGCGGAAGTTGTCGCCGGGGTAGATGGATACGGTGCCGCCGGCCTGGCGCACCGCGTTATTGCGCGCGTTTTCGCGGTCGAAGTAGGAGACCTCTTTCACCAGGCCGGACTCGCCCTGGTTGCGCGTCCAGCGCAGCGAGAAGTCGGGCAGCTTGTCCACAATGTCGATGCTGCCGTCGTTCTTCACCAGCACGGCGCCCTCGGCCTTGGGCGATGCGCCGCCGTAGGTGACGCCGTTGAGCTTCATCATGCCGACGTTCCAGCCGTTGAAGGTATTGAAGAAGTCGGCATTGACGGCGGCCAGCACCGGCACGCCCTTGTCGATCTGGCGGTTGGCCGAGGCCGACACCGTCTCCATGCTGAACTGCCCGGTCGAACGTTCTATCGGAACCAGCTCCACGCCGCTGCTGTCGCCGGTCTTGAAGCTGAGGACGTTGATGGCGGCGCCCTTGGTGTGGTTCAGCTGCCCTGAAAAGAGCTGGACGTCCTGGTTGATCTGGTAGGCCTGGTAGCCAGATATGGCGGTTTTAACCGTTTCAGTGGCTGTGGTTCCGTCGATGACAGGAGGCGGCACGCTGGCGAACAGCTTGTCCACGCCGGGCGGCGGCGCGATGACGTAGGTGGCCAGTGCATCGCTGCCCGGCTGGTCCACGTAGCCGTGGTGGGGGGATGAGCACGCGGCCAGCGCCAGTGCCAGTAGTATCGGTTTGAAGCACTTCATCAATGTTCCTCAAGCTGTTGTACAACATATGGCACCGGTGCGGTTGCGCCGGCTCTATTCGGTCTTGTGGTATTGCGCCAGCGTGGGCAGGGCGCTGAAAGCGCCGTAGCGCGTGCAGGCGAGCGATGCGCAGCGTACTGCGAAGGCGATCTGCACGGCCAGCCAGGTTGGACTCTCCAGCCGCTTGCGCAGCTGGTCCGGTTCGATGTCGTGGCAGGCCAGCTGGCGCAGCAGCGCTGCGACAAAGGCATCGCCTGCGGCCGTCGTGTCGACCACCGCCAGCGGCGGCACACGGTGGTACGCGCTGCCCTTGCGCGTCACCGTGCGCACCGCCTGGCCGCCGTCGGTGATGACGATCAGCTCCGTGGCGCCGGCGAAGCAGTGCGCCTCCAGCGCCTCCTGAGGCGCGTCTCCGCACAGCCAGGCCCACTCGCCGGCGCTGAACTTCAGCAGGTGGGCGCGCGGCATAACCTCGCGTATCATGCGGGCCGCGCCGCCGTCGCCACCGTCCTGCGGCCACAGCGCGGGCCGCCAGTTGACATCGAAACTGGTCAGGCAGCCGTTCTCCTCGGCCAGTTCCAGTGCGCGCCAGGTGGCGCTGCGCGCCGGCTCGTGCGTCAGGCTGTTGGAGCAGAAGTGGAAATAGGGCTTGGGGATGAAGGCGGCCGGATCGAGATCGTCCGCTGTAAACAGCAGGTCGGCGGAGGGCGGGCGGTAGAAGCTGAAGCTGCGGTCTCCGCCCGCATCCAGCGCCACCACCGCCAGCGTTGTGGTGGCGGCGGCGGTGCGGCGCACATAGCGCGTGTCGACGTCGTAGTGCTGCAGCTGCGCCAGCAGGAACTTGCCGAAATCATCTGCGCCCAGCATGCCGATGAAGAAGGATTGGCCGCGCAGGCGCGCAAAGCCCACCGCGACATTGGCGGGCGCACCGCCGGCGTTACGGTGGTACAGATCCAGGCCGGACGGGTCTTGCAGCAATTCGATCAGCGCTTCGCCGAAAGTGAGCAGGGCTTTCATCGCGCGCCTTCGGCGGGCCGGCAGCTATCGCGTTCGCCCTGCAGCACGGTGTGGTGAAAGTAGGCCGAAATTGCGCTAGTGGTATGGAAATTCGTGGTTTTTGTCATGATTTTGTAGTCTTGGACAATTCTTGAACAAAATGTCGTGTGCCAATGGTACTATTAATTAAAAGAATAGGTCTAGTTTAATCTCGGAGATGTCATGACAAAACCCGCTTTCCCCCGTTTTTCCTCCTGGCGCCTGGCGGCGCCGTTGCTGATGCTGGCTGCGGCCGGTGCCGGTGCCGCTGCAGCGGAGGCCACGCCGCAGGCCGAGGTGCGCGGCACCTGGCTTACCACCACGGCCAACAGCGCGCTGCGCACTCCGGCCGATACGGAGGCCACCATGGCGCGCCTGCGTGCCATCGGCATGAACACGGTCTATGTGGAATCCTGGAAGAACGGCTACGCGCAGTTTCCGTCCGATGTGCTGGAGCGGACCGTAGGCGTGCGCCAGCGGCCAGCGCTCATGGCGCAGGATCCGAGCGACAGCCCGGCGGCACGCCAGGCGCCGCCGCGCGACCTGCTGCAGGAGGCGCTGATTTCGGCCCACCGCAATGGATTGGTCTACATTGCCTGGTTTGAATACGGCTTTATGGCGGCCTACAAGGACACCATTAACGACCTGCGCCGCAAAAAGCCCGAGTGGCTGAGCCGCGACAAGGACGGCGGCGAAGTGGCGCCGAACGGCTTTGTGTGGCTTAACCCGCTGCATCCGGAAGCGCAGCGTTTCCTGCTCGACTTGGTGCTGGAGGCGGTCGAGAAGTACGACCTGGACGGCGTGCAGCTGGACGACCACGTGGTCTGGCCCTACGTCACCATGGGCTACGACGAGTACACCCAGCAAGCCTACGCGGCCGATCACGGCGGCCAGCGTCCGCCGGCAGACCATCTGGACAAGGAGTGGGTGCGCTGGCGTGCCGAGAAGGTGAACGAGTTCGGCAAGCGCTTCGTGCAGGAACTGCGGGCGCGCCGTCCGGGCCTGCTGGTCTCGCTCAGCCCCGCCACGCACCCCTGGGCGCGCGACCACTACATGCTGGACTGGCCGGCGTGGGCGCGCTGGTCCAAGGGCTGGGACGAATTTGTACCGCAGGTCTACCGCGTCGGCTACGAGGCTTATGAAAAAACCTGGCACGAGCAAGTGGCCGCCATGCGGGATGAGGGCGGCGGGCGCCTGCGCGACATGTTGGCCGGCATACGCATCGTCGGCGAAGGTCCGGACTCGAGCTGGGACCAGCTGCGCCGTTCCATCGAGCTGGCGCGCAGCACCGGCAGCGGCGGCCATGTGCTGTGGTACAGCAGGGGCGTGCTGGACCTGTACGAGGCCCAGCTGACGGACTTCTACAAGCAGAGCGGTCCGGCTGTTTCGCCCCGTTTCGGCGCGGGCTGGCGCCAGCATTCGGTGGCGCTGCGGCACGCGGGCAAGCCGGTGGGCGGGCTGCAGCGCTGGCCGGTGCCGCGCCTGCCGGCGGGCGCCTACCGCGCCATAGGCCACGACGGCGTTACTTGGCGCTACCTGGACGCGCCGGTGGTGGCAGGCCGCATTTTGTCCGCACCAGTGGTCTACAAACGGGTGGAAGTGCTGCTGGATCGCCGCAAAGAACTGCTGCAGACGCAACAGCTTTCCAAATAAATACCAATGTGGTCTATTTTGTATTTGCAAAAATAGACCACATGGATTAAGTTTGAGTCTCGTAGAAAAATAACTCCTGGGAGAATGGTGGATGAATTTGAAGAAGACCCCGATTGCAGCTTCGGTTTCCATAGCGTTGCTGGGCCTGGCCATGCCGGTCCATGCGCAGACGCAGGCGCCCGCTGCGGCCGTACAGTCGGTCGAAGTAACCGGCATACGCGCTTCGCTGGAAAAGTCGATCAACGTCAAGAAGAACGCGGACAGCAATATTGAAGTGGTGACGGCCGAGGACATCGGCAAAATGCCGGACAAGAATATCGCGGACTCGCTGTCCCGCCTGGCCGGGGTCAACATCACCTACAACTCGGCACTGGCCTTCGACGAAGCGGAACGCATCGCCATTCGCGGCACGCCGCCGTTCCTGAACCTGACCACGCTGAACGGCCACTCCCTCAGCTCCGGCGACTGGTACATCGGCGACCAGAACACCAACACGCGCGGCATCAGCTTCGGCATGCTGCCTTCGCAGCTGATCGGCCAGGCCATCGTCTACAAGAACGGCCGCGCAGACATCGTTGAAGGCGGCATCGCCGGCAACGTGGACATCATCACGCGCCGTCCGCTGGACCAGAAGAAGCGACTGGTGGGCGAAGTGTCGCTCGGCATGGCCCATTCCACGCTGGCCGGCACCACCGACCCCCAGCTGAGCGGCCTGCTGAACTGGAAGAACGAAGCCGGCACCATGGGCGTGCTGGTACAGGCCTTCAAGGAAGAGCGTCATCTGCGCCGCGACGGCCAGGAAAACTTCGGCCAGGGCCAATACCTGAGCACCCAGGCTGCGGCCGATCCGACCAAGGGCGGCGACGCGGCGCTGAAAGGCAAGCGCCTGCCCAACCAGCTGAACTCCGCCTTCTTTGAAGGCGTGCGCGAGCGGCAGGGCGGCTATGTGGGCCTGCAGTTCAAGCCGAACAGCGCGCTGGACGTGAACCTGAACGTGTTCAAGTCCTCGCTGTCCGCGGACAACTACAACACCTCGGCCTTCGCCGAACTGGCCACCATCGTCAACAACGGCGGCTTGATCAAGGACTACACCATCGTCGGCGACGTCATTACCGCCGCGACCATCCTGCCCAACCCGGCCCGCAAGGACGGCAACACGCTGCAGTTCGCGCACCAGGCGCGCACCGGCGCCAAGTCCACCGCCGGCTATTACGATATCGACGTGAAGTGGAAGCCGACCAGCACGCTGACCGTGAGCGGCAAGGCCGGCTCCACCAAGGGCACCGGCGAAACCGCAGGCCAGCCCGGCGCGCTGTACGAAATCTTCGACAAGGGCGTGACCTACAAGCTCAATGACGACGGCCGCGCGCCGGCCGACTGGGCGGTGACCGGCACCGACTTGTCCAATATGAAGAACTACCGCCTGCTGCCCAACGTGGGCGCGGCCATCTACACGGTGGACAAGGAAGACTACGGCCACCTGGACGCCGCGCTGCGCCTGGACACGGGCGTGCTGACCACGGCCAAATTCGGCCTGCGCGGCAGCTCGCACATCAACGACAAGGTCAGCGTCTCCGGCCTGTACAACAAGCCCGGCGTGGGCAACGGCGGCGCGTCGCAAGCCAATATGGACGCCAACTATCCATACGCCACCTGGGCTCTGCCGACGCAGACCTTCCCCGGCGACTACGCCAGTGAACTGAGCGGCAACTTCCCGCGCAACCTGCCGCGCTACGACACGCAGACGCTGATCGACTGGGGCAATGCCAACCTCAATTACGATCCGGTGCTGAACAAGAACTGGGGTTCCAGCGCCACCATCAAGGAAGGCAACCGCGCCGCTTACGCGATGCAGGAATTCGAGATGGGCAGCGTCAGCGGCAACGCGGGCCTGCGCTGGGTGCGCACCGAGGTCAAGTCCGACTTCTACCGCTCGCTGAACAACAACGCCCAAGCCTGTCCAGCGCTGTCCACTGCCTGCACGCCGGGCACGGGCACGCTGGTGTCGGCAGGCGCCATCACCTCGTCGCGCCTGACCGGCTACCTGCCCGGCACGGTGGAGAACACCTACACCAACCTGCTGCCCAGCCTGAACCTGCGCTGGGACGTGGCGCACAACCTGATCGGCCGCTTCTCGGCGTCGCGCACGCTGGGCCGTCCGAACTTCAGCCAGCTAGCCGGTTCGCTGTCCGGCGTGAACGACACCACGCTGACCGCGTCGGCGGGCAATCCTTACCTGAAGCCGATCACGTCCAACAACGTGGACGCTTCGCTGGGCTGGTACTACGCGCCGCGCGCCTATGTAGCGGGCAGCATCTTCACGCAGCACATCCACGACTACGTGAAGCCGGGCACCTCCATCCAGCGCCTGTTCGATATCACCAAGTTCGCCAACACCAAGGACGCGGCGACCTCGTATTCGGACTACACGGTGTCCTCCTTCAGCGGCAAGAAGGCCAAGCTGAACGGCGTCGAGCTGTCGGCGGAACATCCCATCGGCGCCGGCTTCGGCTTGCTGGGCAACGTCACCTACGTGAGCAGCAAGGATGAAGCGGGCATCCCGCTGGTGTACACCTCGAAGTACACCTACAACCTGCGCGCCATCTACGAGGACAACAAGTTCAGCGCCAGCCTGGCGTGGAACTACCGCACCAGGTACTCGATCGGCTTCTCAGGCAACGGCGTGGACACCGTCAACCCGACCACGCTGGTGCGCACCGGCGCCAATTACGCCGCCGCGCAAGGCTCGCTGTCCGCATCGGTCAGCTACAAGCTGAACGACACGCTGTCGCTCACGCTGGACGGCAGCAACCTGCTCAATCCGGTGCGCCGCTACTACGCCATCACCGAGGAGATGCCGCTGGGCTTCTATGCCAACGGCCGCCAGTTCTACCTCAGCCTGAAGGCGCGCTACTAAGGCGGGGCAAGGGGATGGCTGCCGACCGCAACCCTGCCCTCGATGCGCTGCGCGGCCTGGCGATGGCGGGCATGGTGCTTTCCGGCCTGCTGCCGTCCGGGGTTCTGCCGTGGTGGATGTACCATGCGCAGAACCCGCCGCCCAGCCATGTTTTTGCGCCCACGGTATTGGGGATCACCTGGGTCGACCTGATCTTTCCCCTGTTCCTGTTTGCCATGGGCGTGGCGTTGCCGCTCGCGCTGGACGCGCAGGCCCGCAAAGGCCTGTCGTGCCGCCAACTGGCGGCGGGCGTGGTGCAGCGTGCCGCGATGATGGCGGCCTTCGCCATCTACGTGCGCCATATCGCCCCTCATATCGTTCATTTCCCCGAGCCGTGGCAGGGCGCGCTGTTCGCGCTGGCCGGCTTTTCCTTGCTGTTCCCGCTGCTGGCCCGCCTGCCGCGCCACTGGAGCCGTGCCGCACAGCTGGGCGTGCGCGCCGCCGGCCTTGCAGGCGCCGCCGTGCTTATGGCGCTGTTCCGCGACGCGCACGGCGCTCCGTTCTCCATCGCCCGCAGCGACATCATCATGCTGGTGCTGGCCAATGCCGCGCTGGCCGCAGGCTTGCTGTGGCTGGCCACGCGCACGCGGCCCGAGCTGCGGCTGCTGTTCCTGGCCCTGCTGCTGGCGCTGCGCCTGGGGCACGGTGAGCCGGGCTGGGCGCACTGGCTCTGGCAGGCGTCGCCCTGGCCTGAGCTGATGCAGACGGCCTTCCTGCAGTATCTGTTCATCGTTATCCCCGGCACCCTGGCGGGCGACATGCTGCTCAAGCTGCGGCAGGACGAGGCGCCGTGGCGCATGCTGGCGCAATGGGGCTGCTGGGCGCTGCTGCTGGCCTTTGCGCTCAACCCGTACGAAGGCGGCATCCAGAAGGGCAGGGCCACGCTGAGCTATTACGCGGGCGGCGTTGCGGCCGGGGCGCTGCTGCTGGCCGCCTTGTCGCTGCTGGTGGAGCGGCTGGACTGGAAGGCGCGGATCGCCGCCGGCGCAGGCCGCAATCCGCTGCTGGTGTATGCCGGCGTGCAGGCGCTGCTCAAGCCCTTGCTGCTGCTCACCGGCCTGGGCGCCTTGATACAGGAGTGGACCATGGCGCCATGGGTGGGGGTGGGCAGGGCGCTGGTCTACACGCTGGCCTTGTGCTGGTTTGCCGCCTGGTGCGCGCGTCGCGGCCTCGAACTGAAACTGTAATTTCAACGGAGAAGAGCATGCGCAAGGAGATGCGCCGCCGGGTGGCGGCATGGGCGTTGCTGTCTGCGTTGGTTCCCGGCCAGGGCACCGCGCAGGAAAGCGCGGGTTTTGCCGAATACGCCGGCTATGCCTACGGCGTCAAGCCGGACCTGGTCTACCGGGTGGCGTCCGGCACGGAGCTGAAGCTGGACCTGTATCTGCCCCGCGCCCCAGCGGTGAAGCCCGGCCTGGTGGTCTACTTCCACGGCGGCGGATGGGTATCGGGCCGCAAGGAGCAGGCCGCGCTGCTGCTGCTTCCCTGGCTCGCGCGCGGCTACGCGGTGGCCAATGTCGATTACCGCACGGCCGCCGTTGCGCCGGCGCCCGCTGCCGTGGAGGATGCGCGCTGCGCCGTGAAGTGGCTGGCGCGCCAGGGTGGCGGCTATGGCATAGACACATCATCCATCGTGTTGTCGGGCGATTCCGCCGGCGGGCATCTGGCGCTGATCGCCGCCATGCTGCCTGCCGAGTCGCCCCTGGACCGCGCCTGCGCCGGGGGAGATTCGGTGCGCTGGAACGGCGGCGCCGAGGCAGCTCCACGGATAGCGGCGGTGGTGAACTGGTTTGGCGTCAGCGACGTGGCGGCGCTGTTGAGTGGCGAAGGGAAGCGCAATTTCGCAGTCGAGTGGCTGGGCGGCGCGGCGGACCGTGAAGGGCTCGCCGCCAGCGTATCGCCACTGCGCCATGTTCGGCCAGGCCTGCCGCCGGTGTTCACGATACACGGCACGGCGGACCCGGTTGTGCCGTTTGCGCAATCGGCGGCGCTGCATGAAGCGCTGTCGCGCGCCGGCGTGCGCAATGTGCTCTTGCCGCTGCCCGGCGCCAATCACGGCCAGTTCACCGCGCGGGACGTGGGGCGCGCCTGGGATGGCATGTGGCGCTTTCTTGAACGGTAAAAAAAACGCCAGGCTGTGCCTGGCGCGGAACACGCCTGAGTTAGAGGTTACTCAGGCGTCAGAGAAGATACGAACGGATTGAAGTATGCCTGCCGCGCGGGGTGCGCGTTGTTGCGATTTTTTGCAAAGGCGCTTATGAAAAAGCCATGCGCAGGCAGACACCGCCTCAGCTCCAGGACGATAGGCTCGGTGGAATCAGCAGCAGCAAGGCCATGGCCACGTAGGCCAGCTGCAGCGGCAGCAGCCACCTGGCCCAGGTAATCCAGGGCACGCGCGCCAGCGCAAGCACGCCGACGGTGATGCCGGACGTGGGGATGATGGCGGTGGTCAGCTCGCCGAACTGGAAGGCCAGGACGGCGGTCTGTCGCGTGATGCCCACCAGGTCCGCCAGCGGCGCCATGATGGGCATGGTCAGCGAGGCCTGGCCGGTGCCGGAGTGGATGAAGAAGTTGATCACGGTCTGGATGCCGAACATTTTCTGCGCGGCGAACACGGGGCTGGAGGACTGCACCAGCGGCATCAGGCCGTGCAGCATGGTGTCGATAATATTGGCGTCGCGTGCCAGTATCATGGTGCCGCGAGCCAGCGCGATGATCAGCGCAGTGCCCACCAGGTCGCGCGCGCCGTGCACGAAGGCCGCCACCAGCCCGTCCGAATCCAGGCCGCCGATTACGCCGATGACAATGCCCATCACCAGGAACAGCGCGGCGATCTGTTCTATATACCAGCCGAACTGCACCACTCCCAGCACCATGCCCGCGAGCGATGCGGCAAATACCCACAGTACCAGCTTGTGTTTGGCCGTCATTCCTTCCAGGCTGGCCAGGCCGCCCTGGTTTTCGGCGCGTTTTTCCAGGTCGAGCAGGTAGGTGGGGCTGAGTTGCGGGTGGCGCTTGATGCGGGCCGCGTACCACATAAGGAAGAGCGCGGTGATGGCCGTCGCCGCCAGCCAGCAGATCAGCCGGTAGTGCAGGCCGGAGAACACCGGCACGCCGGCGATACCTTGTGCGATGCCGACGTTGAACGGGTTAAGGAAGGCGGCCCCGAAGCCAACCTGCGAACCGAGGAAGGGAATCGATACGCCGGTGATGGTGTCGTAGCCCAGCGCGAGCGCCAGCGGAACGAAGATGAGGATGAAGGGAATCGCTTCCTCGTTCATGCCGAATGTCGCCCCGCCCAGCGAGAACAGGGTGATGAAGACCGGGATCAGCGCTGCGCGCACAAAGCGCGAGTGCTCGTGCGCGCGGGCGATGGATTTGATCAGCGCGTCGATGGCTTCGGTCTTTTGCAGAACGGCGAAGGCGCCGCCGACGATGAGGATGAAGCCGATGATCAGGCCCGCTTCGGCAAAGCCCCTGATGGGCGCCATCAGCAGCGCGGGCAGGCCTTGAGGGTTGCTGTCAATGTAGTGGAAGGTGGCCGGGTTGATCAGCTGCTTGCCGTTGACCAGGTGGGTGTCGTATTTGCCGCCCGGGATAATCCAGGTGGACAGGGCGATCAGCGCCAGGATGGCGAAGACCAGTACGTAGGTGTTGGGGAGGCGCAGTTTCATGGCATTCCTATTGGCTGAGCAGGTCGCCGGAGCGGAAGGCCTGTGCGCCCGCCACCTTGCCGATGTTCCAGCCGCGCAGCACATGGCGGTGCGCGCTGCGGGCGAAGAACACGCCGTCCACGGTGCAGCGCACGGTAGTGGCGGCGCCGCTGGCGGGGTCGATGATGTCCGCCAGCGCGTCCCCTGCGCGCACCCGTTCCCCCAGGGCGCGCGTGTACACAAGCACGCCCGCGTGCGGCGCCAGCAGGGGCTCAACGCCTTCCAGCGGCGTGGCGGCGCACAATGCCAAAGGCAGCGGCAGGGGCAGGGCGTCCGGTTCGCCGGCCAGCACGTCCGCGCCCGCGAGGAAGCGCAGAAGCGCGTTTGCGTCCTGTTGCGCCAGTTCGTAGCCCACGTCCATCTCTCCGCGCAGTTCCACCGTGGCGGCCATGCAGGCCGGCGGAATGGGGGTGGCGTCGCCGAAGTGGGCCTGCAAGTCCCACCACAGGCGGCTGCATGCTTCATCGAACGGGTCGCCTCCGGCGGCGGTGGACAGCAGCACGGCGTGCGCGCCCATCAGGCGCGCTAGCGGCGCCACCGGGTCCGCCAGCGGCGTGCCGGCGTAGATATGGAGCACGGCCTCGTTGTCGCAATGCAGGTCCAGCACAATGTCCGCGTCGATGGCCATTTCCAGCAGCAGCTTCTTGTGCGCCTCGCCGTCCGAGCGCGGCTGCCATGCCGCCACCGACTCCAGCGCGGCCCGGCGTATTGCGCGCACATTGTCTTCTGCGTCCGCGCCGAGCCGGCCATGCAGCGCGACTTTCAGCTCCTCCGCCACATGCTTGTAGGCCCGGTTGAAGTTGACGCCCGTGCCCAGGTCGAAGCGGCCGAACGGCGCGCCGTGGATAGCTTGCGACAGGCCGATGGGATTGGCCGCCGGCACCAGGATGATTTCGCCGCGCACCTTGCCCTCCGCCTCCAGCGCCTCCAGCTGCTTGCGCAGGAACTGCGCCACCAGCATGCCGGGCACTTCGTCCGCATGCAGCGCCGCCTGGATGTAGGCCTTCCTGCCGCTGCCCGGCGTGCCGAAGCGGTAAGCGGTGAGCTCGAACCGGGCGCTGCTCTGGGGCGCCGAAATAATGTGTTTTTCTGTTCGCATGGTGTGCCTTTTTTGTGGACCTGAGTGTTGAAGTGCGGCCGATTATGTAGCAATTTTTTCACAAAGTAAATTCATGTAAATAAATTTACAGAAAATGTTTGAGTTTTGTTTTTGTTATGCGTACAGTTGCGCTATCGATGATCGCAACAGGAATACGCCGTATGAAAAAGTCCGCCCACGAATCGCAGTCGCCCGAAGTGGCCTTCGCCCATTCTGAGCTGGGCCAGGCGCTGATACGCGTGCTTGGCGAGGGGTCGTCCTCCTACCGGACCATTGCGGACTACCTGCTGCGCAACCAGGTGCGCGTGACGGCGCTGGGCATTGAAGAACTGGCCGAGAGCTGCCAGGTGTCCACCGCCACCATCAGCCGCTTTGCGCGCGACATCGGCTTCAAGAACTACGCGGCCATGCGCGGCGCGGTGGCCGAGGTTCTGCAGGGCGTGCTGCAGCCGGTGGAAAAGCTGCGCAACAATATAGAGCGGCGCGAAGGCGCGGCGTCGCCCGCCACCGAGAGCCTGGAATTCGCCGCCGCCAATATCGGCGCCACCGGCAAGGGCCTGGCGCTGAGCGAAATGGACAAGGTGGTGCACAAGCTGACGCGCGCAGGCACGGTCTATGTGATGGGCTTCGGCCTGTCCACCCACCTGGCCGGCCTGCTGGCCATGCATTTGCAGCCTTTCTGTCCGCACGTGGTGGAAGTGGCGGGGCATGGCGGCACCGAAGTGGCGGCCGGCCACCTGGCCACCATCACCGCCAAGGATGTGCTGATCGTGATTTCTTTCCCGCGCTATGCGCTGGACGTGATAAGGCTGGCCAATTTCGCGCGCAGCCGCCAGGCCAGCATTGTTTCGCTGACGGACTCGCCGGCCTCGCCGCTGGCTGAGCTGGCGGACCACGTGCTGTACGCGCAGAGCAGCCATCCGGTGCTGCCCAGCAGCTCGACGGCGGCAGTGGCGCTGATCGAAGCGCTGGTGGTGTCGCTCATGGTTTCAAACAAGGACAATGTGGAGAAGGCCGCCCGCCTGACCGAAGCAATTTCGGCCTACCTCTACGGCGCCGACGCGGCCTTGCCCGCGCGGCCAAAAAAGAACGCCAGATAAGAGGCGCAAGCGGTTCCAACAGCGGTATCCACAACTAAAATCCAAGGGAGTTGCAATGAGTCTGTGTCACGAGACGGGCGGAGCCATGCCCAAAGCAAATGTGCTGTCCTGTTCCATACGCCTGGCGCTGGCCGTCGGCCTGGGTGCGGCTGCCGCCGGCGCCCATGCGCAGAGCGCCGCGCCGGCCCAGGCGATCCAGCGGGTGGAAATCACCGGCTCCTCCATCAAGCGCATCGACGCCGAAACGGCGCTGCCGGTGCAGGTGATCAAGCGCGAAGACATCGACAAGTCCGGCGTGACCACGGCCGCCGAGCTGCTGAAGAACATCAGCGCCAACACGGCGCCGCTGTCGGACGGCGCCAGTATCACGGACGGCACCTCGGGCCAGCGCGGCTTCAACGGCGCCAACCTGCGCGGCATCGGCGTGTCCTCCACGCTGGTGCTGTTGAACGGCCGCCGACTGGCCAACTTTGCCTCGCCCGGCGACAACGCGGGCGTGGACCTGAACAACATCCCGGCCGGGGCCATCCAGCGTGTGGAAGTGCTGAAGGACGGCGCTTCGGCCATCTACGGCACCGACGCCATCGGCGGCGTGATCAATTTCATCACCCGTAAGGACTACACTGGCCTGGACCTGAACGCCTCGGCGGCAGGCACGCAGGAAGGCGGCGCGGGCAAGCGCACGGCCAGCGTCAGCGGCGGCTTCGGCAGCCTGGCCACGGACCGCTTCAACGTGTTCGGCGTGCTGGACGTGCAGAAGCTGGACTCGCTGCGCTCCGGCCAGCGCGACTTCATCAAGGAGCGTCCGCTGGCGGCCAATCTGCCCGCGCTCATGTCCAGCAACACCTATCCGGCCAATATCGACATCTCGTCCGCGCAGCGCAATGCGCTGATCAAGGCCGGTGTGCTGGCTGTGGGCAGCACCGCCACCCGCATCAACCCGGCCGCGCCGGACTGCGCGCCGCCGGCCACGGTGTACGCGCCTTCCGGCCCGGGCGGCAAGCTCGGTTGCAGCTACGACTACATGGAAGACACCGAGATCTACCCGGAAGCGAGCAAGATCGGCTTCGTCGGCCGCGCCACCTTGCAGCTGGATGCGGACAACCAGCTGTTCTTCGAACTGGTGCAGTCGCAGGCCGAGAGCCGTTATGTGCTCAGCCCCAATCCGCAGCGCATCCGCAATCTGCCGGTCAGCCTGCTGCCGGAAAAATACCGTGCCGCGCTGACCGGATCGGGCCTGCCGACGACCTTCAGCGGCATCCGCTACCGCATGACGGAGGCGGGCAACCGCAGCAACGAAGTGACCAGCGACGCGCAGCGCCTGGTGCTGGGCGCGAACGGCACGCTGGGCGGCTGGGACTACGACGCAGGCCTGTCCCGCGCCGAGAACAAGGCGGTGGACAAATACGTGGACGGCTATGTGCTCTACGACCGCTTCGAGGCGGGCGTGCGCTCCGGCGCCATCAACCCCTTCGGCCCGTCCAGCCAGGCGGGGCGCGACCTGATCAACAGCATCAAGGTCAATGACGAGGCGCGCAAATCCAGGGGCACGTCGACTGCGCTGGACGGCAAGATGTCCAAAGCCCTGATGGCGCTGGAGGGAGGCGACCTGGCCCTGGCGCTGGGCGCAGAACTGCGGCGCGAGCACACCACGTTCACGCCGTCCAAGCTGCTGCTGTCGAATAACATCGCAGGCGACCGCGATTCCGGCCTGGCTGCGGGATCGACCACCGACCTGAAAGCCACGGACGACAGCCGCACCGTGCGCTCGGCCTACGCCGAAATCAACGCGCCGCTTACCAAGCAGCTCGAATTGCAGGCCGCGCTGCGCCACGACCGCTACAGCGAAGTGGGCTCCACCACCAATCCCAAGCTGGGCGTGCGCTGGCAGCCTGCGCGCGAACTTGTGCTGCGCGGTTCGGCCGGCACCGGCTTCCGCGCGCCGTCGCTGGCGGACCTGAAGCGTCCCACCACCTACGGCAGCGCGTCCAGCTTCCTGACCGACCCGCAGTGCGTGAAGCAGGGCCTGGACAGCATAGACGGCTGTACCGACCAATGGCCGGTGGAGCGCCGCTCCAACCCCAACCTGAAGCCGGAAAAGTCGCGCCAGTTCTCGCTGGGCGCGGTGCTGGACGCGGGCGCGGGCCTGTCCTTCAGCGCCGACTACTGGAACATCCGCAAGTCCGACGTCATCAGCACGCTGGGCGAGCAGATCATCGTCGACAATCCGGCCAAGTACAACGGCAAGTACATCCAGCGCGATGCGGACGGCTTTATCACCAACATCCTGCTGCAGAAGGAAAACCAGGGCAAGCTCAATACCGCCGGGTTGGACCTGGGCTATGACTACAAGGGCGCGCAGACCAGCGTGGGCCGTTTCAGCAGCAATTTGAGCGGTACGCTGATCGTCAAATACGACCGCCAGTTCGGCCCCCTGGAGGCCACCCGCAGCAATCTGGGCCTGTTCCTGAACGACCAGGTGATACAGCGCTGGCGCCACCGCATCAGCTTCGGCTGGGACCAGGGACCGGCGAGCGTAACGCTGGCGAACCAGTTCTCGTCCGGCTACCAGGACCAGAACACCACGTATGACCCGGCCAGCGACAAGGTGCTGCCGTCGCGCCGCGTGAAGGCCTATTCGCTGTGGGACCTGACCGCCAGCTGGAGCCTGAGCAAGCAGCTCAAGCTGCGCGCCGGCGTGCTGAACCTGGCGGACACCGCGCCCCCGTATTCCAACCAGGCTTATTACTTCCTGGCTGGCTATGATCCGACCTATACGGACCCGCGCGGACGCAGCGCTTTTGCCAGCGTGAGTTACAGCTTCCGCTAGAATGGCAGACCGCGCCGGCGGCTCCGTCGGCGCGGCTTAATCTAGGAGAACCGGATGGTTATCAAGTTTGCCGGCCGTGCGGTGCCGGCTATTGCGGCCATGGCGGCATGCATGCTGTTGCCGGGCGCTGCGTTCGGGGTGGAAGCCGCTGCCGCTGCCGCTGCCACTGCCGTTGCCGCTGCATCGTCGGAGCCGGCCGCCGCCCCGGCAGGCACGCTGGTCATCGTGGGCGGCGCACTGCGCGCCGACAATGCCGACGTCTGGTCCCGCATCGTGGCGCTGTCCGGCGGACCGGGCGCGCGCATCGCCGTGCTGCCCACCGCCGCAGGCAACCCCGCGCGTTCCGGCGAGCAGATTGCAGCTGCGCTGCGCCGCTACGGCGCCGATCCGTTCATCGCCCCCATTGCGCCGCGCATGGCGGGAAGCGACTACCGCCAGGCCGCCGAGGACGCGGCGCTGGCGCAGCGCATACGCGAAGCCGGCGGCGTGTATTTCGCCGGCGGCGACCAGGGCCGCATCACGCAAGCGCTGCTGCGCGCGGACGGCAGCAGGACGGCTGCGCTGAAGGCCATGTGGGACATGTACCGCCGTGGCGGCATGGTGGCAGGCACCAGCGCCGGCGCAGCCATCATGAGCACCACCATGTTCGACGACGCGCCGCCGGTGTGGGACGCGCTGCGGCGCGGCCTGCAGCCTGAAAAATCGCTGTCGCCGGGCCTGGGCTTCATCGGCGGCGGCGTTTTCATCGACCAGCATTTCCTGATCCGTGGACGGCTGGCGCGCATGGTGCCGGCCATGATGAACAAGGGCTACCGTGTGGGCTTCGGCGTGGACGAGAACAGCGCGCTGGTGGTGCGGCAGCAGCGCCAGGCCGAGGTGATAGGCTACAAGGGCGTGCTGATGGTGGACCTGTCGGAAGCGGCGGCTGCGCCGGTGGCCGGCGCATTCGGCGCGCGCGCGGTCAAGCTGAGCTACCTCGATCACGGCGACCAGCTGGACCTGGCCACGGGCGTGCACAAGCCCGGGCCGGACAAGGAAGCCGCCATCGCAGCCGGCGATCCGCCCTCGAACAAGGGGCCGCTGTACAGCAATGACATCCTGGGCAACAACGCAGTGCTGGACCTGATGGAGCGCCTGGTCGATAGCGACCAGCAGGAAGCCTTTGGCCTGGCCAGCGGCGATCCGCGCAGCACCGCACCTGAAACCGCCTTCGGCTTCCGCTTCACGCGCACGCCGCAGACGCTCGCCTATCCTTCATCCACTTCCTCCGCATACTCCATCCGCGACGTGCGGCTGGACATCGTGCCGCTGCCCATGCGGCGCGAGCTGCAGACGCGTTGACCTGGATAAGACTGAACGATATACGAGGAGTGACTTGATGTTTGAGCAGATCTTTTCGGGGACGTGCCGGCCCCCGCTCCCCGTGTCCGCCAGCCCCGCGCGCACGGTGCGGCGCCGAAGTACCCGTGGGCGGCCTGGGTGGCGTGCACAGGCTGCGCACGGTGCTGGGCTGCGCCATGGCGGACCAGGGTTTCAAGCTGGTTCGTCGCATTGCCCGCTGGTCACGGCTTGCAAAAAATATATTATGATTCCCGGGCCTTCCGCATAGTGCGGCCGCCACTTCAATCCAAGGAGTCAAAATACATGTTCAAGCCTTCGGCCATCTTCGTCGCCACGCTGATCCTGCTGCAAACGCCCTACCTCGCCGCGCAGGAGGCGCCGGTGGCCGCGGCCGCGGCTGACCCATCGTTCGCTGAGCGCTTCGACGCCGTCATCGGTTCCAACTACAAGGCCACCGATCCCGGCATCACCGTGCTGGTGGCGCGTGATGGCAAGCCGCTGCTGCGCAAGGCCTACGGCATGGCCAATATCGAGAAGAAGCAGGCCATGACGCCGGAGATGTCGCTGCGCCTGGGATCGATCACCAAGCAGTTCACCGCCGTGTCCATCCTGATGCTGGCCGACGAGGGCAAGCTGTCGGTCCAGGATGACATCACCAAGCACCTGCCGGACTATCCGACGAAGGGCAAGAGGATCACGATCGAACACCTGCTGACGCATACCTCGGGCATCGTCAGCTACACCAGCAAGCCCGGTTTCATGGCCGCCATGAACACCGATCTGACGGTGGCGCAGATGATAGACACCTTCAAGAACGACCCGCTGGAGTTCGAGCCGGGCTCGCGCTACGCCTACAACAACTCGGGCTATTTCCTGCTCGGCGCGATTATCGAAAAGATTTCGGGCCAGAGCTACGCCAAGTTTGTCGAACAGCGCATCTTCGTCCCGCTGGGCATGACCCAGACCGCCTACGAAGGCTACGAGCGTACGCCGCCGCTGCGCGCGGCCGGCTACAGCAAGAAGGGCGACGCCTTCGAGCCTTCCGCTCCGCTGAGCATGGCGCTGCCGTATGCGGCGGGCTCCCTGGTGTCGACCGTGGACGACTTGAACCGCTGGGACCAGGCGATCGCGCAGGGCAAGCTGCTCAAGCCGGCCAGCTGGAAAATGGCGTTTACCCCGTACACGCTGGCGGACGGCAAATCCACCAACTATGGCTATGGCTGGGCCATCGGCAACCTGAAGGGCAGCCCGATGATAGGGCACGGCGGCGGCATCAACGGTTTCGCCACTTACGCCCTGCGCCTGCCGCAGGAGAAGGTGTATGTGGTCGTGCTGGGCAATGCCGATTCCGGCAACGTGGCGCCGGAGATGATGGCCATGAAGGCGGCCGCGCTGGCCATCGGCAAACCCTACACCGAATACAAGGAGATCACGCTGGACGCCAAGGCGCTGGCGGCCTTCGCCGGCGTGTACGGCGGCCCTGGCCCTGAAACGCGCACCATCCGCGTCGAGAACGGACGGCTGTCGATGGCGCGCAGCGGCGGCAACACCACCTTGCTGCGCCCGCATTCGGAGAATGGCTTCTTCGTCGGCAAATCGCTGATCACCGCAGATTTTGCGCGCGACGCCAAGGGCGCCGTCACGCGGGTGACCGTGTCCCGGGACGGCAATTCGACCGTCTATCCGCGCACCGGTGACGCCGCCGCGCTGCCGGCGCGGGTTGAAGTCAAGGTCGCGCCGGCGGTGCTGGACAGCTACGTCGGCAAATACCAGCTGGCGCCCAACTTCATTATCGAGGTGCGGCGCGAGGGAGAGAAGTTCATCGCCCAGGCCACCAACCAGCCGCCGTTCGAATTGTTTGCCACCAGCGACACTAACTTTTTTGTCAAGGTTGTCGATGCCCAGGTCAATTTCACCAAGAACCCGGACGGCAGCCATGTGCTGGTGCTGAACCAGGGCGGGCGCACCATGCCGGCGCCGCTGGTTAAGTAAGGCGGGGGCGGACCGGCGGCTGTGAGGAAAAAAGTACACCTTTAGTTTGTCTTATGTCTTATAGAAGAGTTGTTGAGGTACAATAGCGTACAGAACTGGCGGATGCGTCCCGGCGTCCGCCGCTATTAACCAAAACTGAAGGAGTTTTTCATGCTAGCTGCCTACCGCGACCACGTCGCCGAACGTGCTTCCCTCGGCATTCCCGCGCTGCCGCTTTCCGCTGCCCAGACCTCGGAACTGGTCGAACTCCTGAAAAACCCGCCGGCCGGCGAAGAAGCCTTCCTGGTCGACCTGATCACCTACCGCGTGCCTGCCGGCGTGGACGACGCCGCCAAGGTCAAATGCGCCTTCCTGGCCGCCGTTGCCAAGGGCAGCGAAACCAGCCCGCTGGTGTCGCGCGAACTGGCGACCCGCCTGCTGGGCACCATGCTGGGCGGCTTCAACATCAAGCCCATGATCGACCTGCTGGACGACGCAGTGGTTGGCCAGGTCGCGGCCGAAGGCCTGAAAAAGACCCTGCTGATGTTCGACTACTTCCACGACGTGAAAGAGCTGGCCGACCAGGGCAGCGCACGCGCCAAGGAAGTGATCCAGTCCTGGGCCGACGCCGAGTGGTTCACCTCGCGTCCTGAAGTACCGCAAAGCCTGACCCTGACCGTGTTCAAGGTCTCCGGCGAAACCAATACCGACGACCTGTCGCCGGCGCCGGACGCCACCACCCGTCCAGACATTCCGCTGCACGCGCTGGCCATGCTGAAAAACCCGCGTCCAGGCATCAATCCTGAAGAACCGGGCAAAATCGGCCCGCTGAAGCAGCTGGAAGCGCTGAAAGCCAAGGGCAACCTGGTCGCCTACGTGGGCGACGTGGTTGGCACCGGCTCGTCCCGCAAGTCCGCCACCAACTCGGTGCTGTGGTTCACCGGCGAAGACATTCCTTTCATCCCGAACAAGCGTTTCGGCGGCGTGTGCCTGGGCGCCAAGATCGCCCCGATCTTCTACAACACCATGGAAGACGCAGGCGCACTGCCTATCGAACTGGACGTGTCGCAGATGGAAATGGGCGACGTGATCGAACTGCGTCCATATGACGGCAAAGCGCTGAAAAACGGCGTCGTCATCGCCGAATTCACCGTCAAGTCCGACGTGCTGTTCGACGAAGTGCGCGCCGGCGGCCGCATTCCGCTGATCATCGGCCGTGGCCTGACCACCAAGGCCCGCGAAGCGCTGGGCCTGGCGCCGTCGACCCTGTTCCGCCTGCCGCAAAACCCGGTCGACACCGGCCGCGGCTACTCGCTGGCGCAGAAAATGGTTGGCCGCGCATGCGGCATGCCGGAAGGCCAGGGCATCCGCCCAGGCACCTACTGCGAACCGAAGATGACCACCGTCGGCTCCCAGGACACCACCGGCCCGATGACCCGCGACGAGCTGAAAGACCTGGCCTGCCTGGGCTTCTCGGCCGACCTGGTGATGCAGTCCTTCTGCCACACCGCCGCCTACCCGAAAGTGGTGGACGTCAAGACCCACCGCGAACTGCCGGCCTTCATTGAAAACCGTGGCGGCGTGGCCCTGCGTCCGGGCGACGGCGTGATCCACTCGTGGCTGAACCGCCTGCTGCTGCCGGACACCGTGGGCACCGGCGGCGACTCGCACACCCGTTTCCCCATCGGTATTTCCTTCCCTGCGGGTTCCGGCCTGGTGGCCTTCGCCGCCGCCACCGGCGTGATGCCGCTGGATATGCCTGAATCCGTGCTGGTGCGCTTCAAGGGCGAGATGCAGCCCGGCGTCACCCTGCGCGACCTGGTCAACGCCATTCCGCTGTACGCCATCCGCCAGGGCATGCTGACCGTGGACAAAAAGGGCAAGAAGAACATCTTCTCCGGCCGCATCCTGGAAATCGAAGGCCTGCCCAAGCTGAAGGTCGAGCAGGCGTTCGAACTGTCCGACGCGTCGGCAGAGCGTTCCGCCGCCGGCTGCACGGTGCACCTGGATAAAGAGCCTATCATCGAGTACATGAACTCGAACATCACGCTGATGAAGTGGATGATCGCGACCGGCTACCTGGACAAGCGCACCCTGGAGCGCCGCATCAAGGCCATGGAAGCATGGCTGGCCAACCCTGAGCTGCTGGCGCCGGACGCGGATGCGGAATACGCCGCCGTGATCGAAATCGACCTGGCCGACATCCACGAGCCGGTGGTGGCCTGCCCGAACGACCCGGACGATGTGAAGACCCTGGGCGACGTGGCCGGCGCGAAGATCGACGACGTGTTCGTTGGTTCCTGCATGACCAACATCGGCCACTTCCGCGCCGCCTCCAAGGTACTGGAAGGGAAGTCCGATATTCCAGTGCGCCTGTGGATCGCTCCGCCGACCAAGATGGACGCGCAAGTGCTGACCTCCGAAGGCCACTACGGCACCCTGGGCCGCACCGGCGCGCGCATGGAAATGCCGGGCTGCTCGCTGTGCATGGGTAACCAGGCGCAGATCCGCAAGGGCGCCACCGTGATGTCGACTTCGACCCGCAACTTCCCGAACCGCCTGGGCATCGACACCAACGTCTACCTCGGCTCGGCCGAACTGGCAGCGGTGTGCTCGGCCCTGGGCCGCATTCCGACCAAGGCGGAATACATGTCGCACATCGGCGTGATCGCCGACAACGCGGACGACATCTACCGTTACATGAACTTCGACCAGATCGAAGAATTCCGTAACGTGGCCGATTCCGTGCGAGTGTAAGACTAGCTTCTTCGCTACAAGAGCCCCTGAAGCCCCTGGCTTCAGGGGCTTTTTTTATTTCGCGGCAGCGAAAGCACTGCCAGCTGGACCGCGCCTATGCCGGCCACGGCGGCCAGCGCACCTGGCCCCAGCGGCGCCAGGCGGAACAGCCCGGCCAAAGGCGGCACATAGATGGCCGCCGCCAGCAGCACCACTGCGGCGCCGCACAAGGTCCAGAGCATGCGGTTCTCGCCGCGCAGCAGCAGGCGGCGCTCCGATCCGCTGTTACGGCTGGCCAGCATCAGCAGCAGGTTGCCTGTCACTAGCACTGCAAAGCCGATGGTGCGCGCGCTTTCGGGCGGCATGGCGGACAAGGCCCAAGCGTAGGCCGCCACGGTCAGCGCCAGCGTGTACAGGCCCTGCCGCATCGCCAGCCAGAGTTCCTTGCGGCCGAAGATAGGCGCGCCGGCCTGGCGCGGCGGGCGCTGCATCAAGTCAGGATCAGGCGGCTCGTTTTCAAACGCCAGCGAGCAGGCCGGGTCGATAATCAGCTCCAGGAATACGATGTGCATGGGGTAGAGCACGATGGGCCAGCCCAGCAGCACCGGTAACAGCGCCATGCCGGCTATCGGCGCATGGACTGCCATCACATAGGCCAGCGACTTTCGCATATTGGCATAGATGCGCCGGCCCGCCGCTATGGCCTGCACAATGGAGGCAAAGCGGTCGTCCAGCAGCACCATGGCGGCCGCTTCGCGCGCCACGTCGGTGCCGCGCCCGCCCATGGCGATGCCGACGTGGGCGGCGCGCAGGGCGGGCGCGTCGTTCACGCCGTCGCCGGTCATGGCCACGATCTCGCCGCCGGCCTGCAGGGCGCGCACGATGCGCAGTTTCTGCTCGGGCGCAATGCGGGCGCAGATGCTGACGCTGCGCAGGCGCGCGGCCAGGTCCGCGTCGTCCAGCTGCGCCATCTCGTCGCCGGACAGTATGCCGCCGGCTTCCATGCCGGCCTGGCGGCCCACCGCGGCCGCCGTGGCGGGATAGTCGCCGGTCACCATCACCAGCCGCACGCCGGCCGCGCGGCAAGCCTGTACCGCTGCGGGCACATCGGCGCACAAGGGGTCGCGCAGGGCGATCAGGCCGGCGTATTGCAGGTCCAGGCTGGCCGCGCTGGCGGGCCAGCCCGCCGCCGGCATCGCTTCAGTCCGCGAGCCGGCGAGCGCCAGCACGCGCAAGCCGCTGGCTGCCATGGCCTCGGCGGCGTGCTGCATGGCGCGCGTTTCCGGCCCGTTCATGCGGCAGAGCGCGGCGATCGCTTCCGGCGCGCCCTTGGCGGCCATCACATAGCCGCTGCCGCTGTGCCAGACATGGCAAACACAGCGCGTGGCCGGCGAGAAGCCGTATTCATGCGTCAATTTCCAGTCCGGGTGCAAGTGGACGCTGCCGGCCAGGGCCGCCGCGCCCAGGCGGTGGATGGCCTGTTCCATCGGGTCGGCGGCGCCGGCGCTGCTGGCGAGCACGGCGCATTCAGCCGTCAGGTGGAATGCTTCGGGCAGGGCTGGCGCCGAGCCTGGCGCAGCGAGGTCCAGGCGCTGTCCATCGTCAGTTTGCAGGGCCGCCACCGCCATGCGGTTTTCGGTCAGTGTGCCGGTCTTGTCCATGCACAGCACGGTGGCTGCGCCCAGGGTGTCGAGCGCGGCCAGGCGCCGGGTCAGCACCTTGGCGTGCGCCAGCCGCCAGGCGCCCAGCGCCGGAAACACGGTTAGCACCACGGGAAACTCCTCGGGCAAGGCGGACATGGCCAGGGCGATGCCGGCCAAGAGCGCTTCCAGCCACTGCCCATGCTTGAAACCGGCCAGCAGCACCAGCAGCACGCTCAGGCCCATGCCGAGCACGGCGAAACGGCCCGCGAGCTGCTGGACCTGGCGCTGCAGCGGCGCGACCTCGGGCTCCAGCCCATGCAGGGCGGCGCCTATGCCGCCGACCGCGCTGCGCGGGCCGGTGGCGGTCACGCGCACCATGCCGTGGCCCTGGACCACCAGGCTCCCGGCGTAGACGAAAGGCAGGCCGTCGCCGCCGGGCGGGGCGGGCGGCAGCGGCTCGGCCACCGGCTGCTTGGGCACGCTCACTGCTTCCCCGGTCAGCAGCGACTCGTCGGACAGCAGACCGGGGCCGGAGAGGAGCTGGCCGTCGGCGGGCACGCGGTCGCCTTCGGACAGCAGGAGCAGGTCGCCTTCCACCAGCCCGTTGCTGTCGATTTGCCGGCGCTGGCCGTCGCGCAGCACCAGGGCCTGCGGATTGCTCAGCTTGCGCAGGCTTTCCAGCGCGCGCGCCGTCTTGCCTTCCTGGTACAAGGTCATGCCCAGCGTGGCGGCGAACATGGCCAGCAGCACCATGCCTTCGGCCGGCTCGCCCAGTATCAGGTACAGCACGGCCGCCGCCAGCAGAAGCACAAACATGGGTTCGCGCGCGGTCCGGCCCAGGATGCGCTTCCAGCCTGCGCCGTCCGTGGGCATGGCGTTGGGGCCGTCGCGCAGCAGGCGGCGGGCCGCTTCCGCGCTGGCCAGGCCTGCATGCTGCTGTTCGGACGTTTGGCTCATGGAGTTCACGCGGGAGGGGCGGGGAATTCATGGTAGCAAGGCGGACATGGCGGTTTGTTGATCTAAATCAAATTCGGCCAATGCCGCCGGAAGCCGCCTCGCGGCGGCGGCACGCGGAAATTTGATCCAGATCATGGATGCGGGCGCGGTCAGCGGTCATAGTGGACAACGATTATTCACCTGCAGGAGTCAAGCATGCACAGCACTTCCCCCTGGAGGCGGCCATGATAGCCGCCGATGTCATGGCCCGCCTGCTGGTGACGGTGGGGCCGGAGGCCACGCTGCACCGTGTGGTCGGCCTGATGCTCAAGCACCGCATCAGCGGACTGCCGGTGGTGGATGCGGACGGCAAGCTGCTGGGAATATTGACCGAGAGCGACCTGTTGCGCCGCGCCGGGAAGGGCGGCTGGACCGCGGCGGACTGCCTGGCCGGGGACGCGATGAGCACGGCCGTGATCTGCGTGGCGCCGGATACGCCGCTGGAGCAGGTGTCGGCGCTGATGGAGGCGCATGACCTCAAGCGCCTGCCGGTGGTGAGCGGCGGCCGCCTGGATGGCATGGTCAGCCGTGCCAATCTGATCCAGGCCTTGCTGCGGCAACTGCCGGTTGCCGGGCCGGCGCCGCGGCACGGCCACGAAGGCGCCGCCGCTGCGGAGGACGCCGCGCAGGGCGGTTCGCTGAGCCTGGTGGGCGCGAAGGCATTCGAGCTGGACGCGGACATCGGACCGCTGGGCATCGCCCTGGTCGATATGCTCAATATGCGCAAGTCGCAGCGCCTGTTCAGTTCCAGGGACTTGTCGCGCTACCGGCTGTCGCGGCTGCTGTGGGCGGCGTTCGGCATCAACCGGCCCGCCGAGCGCTGCCGCACGGCGCCGTCGGTGTCCAACGCCCAGGAGATCGACGTCTACGTGGCGATGGCCAGCGGCTGGTACCGCTACGACGCGGCCGCGCCCAGCCTCATCCTTTGCGGCCGGGAGGATATCCGCGCCGCGACCGGGAAGCAGGACTTCGTCGCCAGCGCACCCGTCAATCTGCTCTACGTGGCCAATCTGGAGCGGCTGGCCAGCGAAGACCACGCCGAACGCCTGCTGCACGCCGGCATAGACGCGGGCCATATCAGCCAGAACGTGTATCTGTTCTGCGCGGCGGAAGGCATGGCGACGGTGGCGCGCGCCTGGTTCGACCAGGCGGAGCTGGCCAGCGTCATGGGGCTGCTGCCGGCGCAGCGCGTCATCCTGGCGCAGACCGTAGGTTATCCGGCCACGCAGCCCGCCGGGCCGGCGCTGCCGGAAAGCACGATCGGCTAGTGCGAAATCAGGACAGGAAGCGGCACGCGGCCGAGCACTGTCCTGGTGACGCCGCCCAGCAGGGTCTCGGTGAGCCGGCGGTGTCCGTAGCCGCCCATCACCAGCAGGCCGCAGCCGGATTCCTTGGCGATGGCTGCCAGGGCGTCGCCCACCGGCCCGCTGGTGTGTTCGCAGCGCACGTCGGCACGGACGCCGTGCCGCGCCAGGTAGTGCGCCATGGCCGGGGCGGGCGCCGGTTCGTCCCCGCGCGCGGAATGCGGATCGTTGAGCTGGAGCAGCGTCGCGGTCTGCGCCATTTTCAGCAAAGGCAAGGCGTCGCTGATGGCACGCGCCGCTTCACGGCTGCCGTCCCAGGCCAGCAGCGGGTGGCGGAAGGGCAGCCCGGCCATTCCGGCGGCGTCCTGGCCGGGCACCAGCAGCAGCGGACGGCCGCAGCGCAGCAGCAGATTCTGGGGCAGATCGCGGATGACGCCATGCGGATCCTCGTCGGGGCCGCTGGCGCCCAGGATGAGCAAGTCGTGGAATGCCGCCTGGTGCAGCAGCGCTTCCTCCGCCGTATCTTCCGCCAGGCGCGGCGCATATTGCATCAGTCCGCAATGGCTTGCGGCGGCTTCAAACGCCGCCAGGCCGGCGTGAGCGTCGGCACGCCACAACGCCAGCCGTTCGGCGGCCTGCGGCGGCAGCCGCGCGACGTCGCCGGCGTGCGCGTAGCGGGACAGGCCCGTGCAGGCCAGGCCTGTCAGGTGCGCATCGCAGGCCAGCGCGAGCCGCGCCGCCAGCGCCATGCGCCCGGCCGCCGGCAAGGACTGGCCGGCGTGCACCAGGATGCTCTTATAGGCCATGGAAATTCCTTGCCGGGATGGGACGAACGCCGCTCAGTGCGACATCAGCACGGGCAGCGTCATCGATTGCAGGATACGGCGCGTCACGCCGCCCAGTATGATCTCGCTCCAGCGCTGGTGGCCGTAGGCGCCCATCACCAGCAGGTCGGCGCCGAGGTCGGCGGCCAGCGACAGCAGCGCGCCGCCGATGTCGATGCCGCCCGCCGTGGCGTGCTGCTGCACCTCCACCTTGACCCCGTGCCGCGCGAGGAACAGCGCGATATCGGCGCCGGGCAGGTCGCCGTGGACGCCGTACTGCCGCTCCGCGTCGAACACCGCCAGCGTGACCTGGCCGCTGCGCTGCAGCAGCGGCAACGCGTCCGTGATGGCGCGCGTGGCCGCGCGGCTGCCGTCCCAGGCCACCAGCGCGTGTCGGTCCAGGTGCCGGAATGTGCCCGAGTAGGGCACCATCAGCACCGGCCTGCCGCCGTTCAGCGCCACGTATTCGGGCAGGGTGTGCAGCATGCGCGGGCCGCCGGAGTCCGGGTCGCTCTGGCTCAGCACCACCAGGTCGGCGTAGTGCGCCTGCTGCACCAGGCCGAAATCGGGATCGTCGTCGGTGTAGCGCCTTTCGTAGCTGATGGCGGCCGCCTGGGCCAGCTTCTCGAACAGCGCCAGCGCCTGCAGGTTGTCCTCCTTGACCGTGTCGAATACGTCCTGCGGCACCGGCGCGCCCCAGGTCATGCCGCCGCTGCGGTAGATGTCCATGGCCAGGCCGGTGAGCGCCGCGCCTGTCAGGTGCGCCTCATGGGTGCGGGCCAGCTCGGCGGCGAACTCGATGCGCGCGCTGGCGTGGGGGGATTGATCAACGTGGACCAGTATGGATTTATACGACATGGCAAGCTCCTTGAAATTCGCCGCATGCAATCGATGGGAGAGTACTTCAGACTACCAAATGCAATCCGCAGCTTTCATGATGCAGATCAAATTCGCCTTCATCAGCCGTGCCAATTGGGTGGGGCGTGCGCCTGGCCGGCGTTTTTGGCGCTAGTCTTGATCTGCATCAAATTTTGCTACTGACGCGCCCACTGGCGCCCGATAAAGTGATGTGGCTGCTTCAGCGCGCGTTGGAGGGAGTGACCATGCAACTGCAATTCCTGGGGGCGACCGGCACAGTGACCGGCTCGAAATACCTGCTCACGTCTGGCCGCGCCAGCATGCTGCTGGACTGCGGCCTGTTCCAGGGCTACAAGCAGTTGCGCCTGCGCAATTGGAACAAGCTGCCGGTGGCGCCGGCGGACGTCGGCGCGGTGGTGCTGACCCACGCCCATCTCGACCATAGCGGCTATCTGCCGCTGCTGGTGCGGGACGGATTCCGGGGCAGGATATATTGCAGCGAGGCCACCTACGATCTGTGCAAGCTGCTGCTGCCGGACAGCGGCCGCCTGCTGGAGGAGGAGGCCAACCACGCCAACCGGCACAGCTATTCCCGCCACACGCCAGCCTTGCCGCTCTACACCGAACGCGACGCGCTGAACGCGCTCAGACATTTTTCGCCGGTGCCGTTTGGCCGCCCGTTTGAAATTTGCGGCAAGCTGTGCGGGCAGCTGGCGCTGGGCGGGCATATCCTCGGCGCCGCCATTGCGACCGTGACCGACGGCAGCCGCACCGTCACATTTTCCGGCGACCTGGGCCGCCTGCACGACGCCATCATGGTCGAGCCCAGCCATATCGCCGGCTGCGACTACCTGGTGCTGGAATCGACCTATGGCGACCGGCTGCACGACGCAGCCGATCCGGCCCTGCGACTGGGCCAGGTCATCCGCGAGACCGCAGCGCGCGGCGGCGTCACCGTCATTCCCGCGTTCGCGGTGGGCCGCGCCCAGTCGGTGCTGTATGCGATCCACCAGCTCAAGCAGCGGGGGCTGCTGCCGCCGGCGTTGCCGGTGTACCTGAACAGTCCCATGGCCACCGACGCCACGGCGCTGTACCAGAAGCACCGCCGGCTGCACCGCCTGGACCATGCCGAATGCGAGGCCATGTGCCATGCGGCGCGCATCGTCAACAGCGTGGAGGAGTCGATAGCGCTCAACCAGCGCCGGATGCCCATGGTGATCATCGCGGCCAGTGGCATGGCCACCGGGGGCAGGGTGCTGCACCACCTGCGCGCATTTGCCGGGGACCCGCGCAACACCGTGCTGTTCGTTGGCTTCCAGGCCGGCGGCACGCGCGGCGCGGCCATGCTGGCGGGCGTGCCGGAGATTAAAATCTACGGGGAATACACGCCGCTGCGGGCCAGCGTGCACCAGATCGACAATCTGTCGGCGCACGCAGACGCCGGCGAGATCCTGAGCTGGCTGGGCCATTTCCAGCGGCCGCCGAAGCGCACCTTCATCACCCACGGCGAGCCGGCCGCAGCGGACGCGCTGCGCCACCGCATCAAGGAGCAGCTGCACTGGGACTGCCTGGTGCCCGACTATCTGGAACGGCAGGAGCTGGCATGACGCCCGGCGACGCCCCCGCAGGCGGCCTGCTGCTGCGCCGGCTCGGCATCGACACCTACCAGGAGCCGGTGGTCTACCTGCACCGGGACAGCGCCATTTGCAAGGCCGAGGGCTTCGAGGCGCGCGCGCGCATCGAGGTCTGGCGCGGCGCGACGCACATCCTGGCCACGCTCAACGTGGTGTACGACAGCCTGATCGGGATACAGCAGCTGGGCTTGTCGGAGGCGGCCTGGCGCGCGCTGGGCGGCATCGACGGCGACGTGCTGCGGGTGGCGCACGCGCGTCCGCTGCAGTCGCTGTCGGCGGTGCGGGCCAAGATCTACGGCCGGCCGCTGGGCGCCGAGGCGGCCGCGGCCATCGTGCGCGACGTGGCCGAGGGCCGCTACTCGGACATCGAACTGGCGGCGCTGATCACCGCCTGCTCCGGCGACCGCATGGACGTGGCCGAAACCATCGCGTTGACCCGCGCCATGGTGGCGGCCGGCCAGCGGCTGCGCTGGGACAGCGGGACCGTGCTGGACAAGCACTGCGTGGGCGGCCTGCCGGGCAACCGCACCACCTTGCTGGTGGTGCCCATCGTGGCCGCCTGCGGCCTGACCATACCCAAGACCTCCTCGCGCGCCATCACCTCGCCGGCCGGCACCGCCGACACCATGGAGACGCTGGCGCCGGTCGCGCTGGACCTGCCCACCATGCGGCGCGTGGTGGAAAGCGAGGGCGGCTGCATCGCCTGGGGCGGCGCCGTGTCGCTCAGCCCTGCGGACGACATGCTGATACGGGTCGAACGCCCGCTGGGGCTGGACAGCGACGGCCTGATGGTGGCCTCGGTGCTGTCGAAGAAGATCGCCGCCGGCTCCACCCACGTGGTAATCGACATGCCGGTCGGGCGTAGCGCCAAGGTGCGCTCGGCGCAGGCGGCGCGCGCGCTGGCGCAGCGCTTCCATAGCGTGGGCGGCGCGCTGGGCATAGGCGTGAGCGTGATTGCCAGCGACGGCAGCCAGCCGGTGGGGCGGGGCATCGGTCCGGCGCTGGAGGCGTGGGACGTGCTGGCGGTGCTGCAAAACCTGCCCGATGCGCCGGCCGACCTGCGCCAGCGCGCGCTGGCGCTGGCCGCCAGCCTGCTGGAACTGGGCGGCAAGGCCGGCGCCGGCCAGGGCCGGGCGCTGGCCGCCGGCGTGCTCGACAGCGGCGCGGCCTGGACCAAGCTGCAAGCCATCTGCGCCGCGCAAGGGGGCATGCGCGAGCCGCCCCGCGCGGCCCACACCCATGTGCTGGGCGCGCTGCACCGGGGAAGGCTCACCGCCATCGACAACCGCCGCCTGGCGCAACTGGCCAAGCTGGCCGGCGCGCCCAGGGCGCCCGCCGCCGGCCTGGAACTGCACGCGCCGCTGGGTACGCTGCTGCGGCCGGGTCAGCCGCTGTTGACGCTGCACGCCGAGTCGCCCGGCGAACTGGCCTATGCCCTGGCTTACGCGGAGGCCCAGGACACGATATTTACGATACAGCAGGCATGAACAAGGCCATCGCGGCGCAAAGGGGCGGCGATGGACAAGGACTTGACGTGGATCAAACCCTGGTCCCGCCTTGGTCAACCATAATCGCCGCAGTACCGACAATGGAGGGGACGCCGATGAATACACTGCCGCAAGTTAGCGCGAATCCGCTCGCCGCCCAGGCCGCCGCGCCGGCCACGGGCGGCCGCAACGCGCTGGATCTGTATCTGCAAAGCCTGGCCGCGCGCGTGACGGGCGGCATTTCGCCCATCGCCATGCAGCTGGCGTTTCAGGACTGGTGGCAGCATTTGGCGGTGGCGCCCGGCAAGCGCGCCGAGCTGGCCAGCGCCTGGTGGCGCATGCTGGCCATCCCGGTGCCCCAGGCCGACGCCGGCGCGGACAGCCGCTTTGCCGATTCCGCCTGGCGCGCCTGGCCGTTTGCCGCCTACGCCCAGGGCTTCAAGCAGCTCGAGCAGTTCTGGAGCCAGGCCACCAGCGGCGTGCCCGGGGTCGCCCCGCACCATGCGGACGTGGTGGCGTTCACCGCGCGCCAGCTGCTTGACATGTTGTCGCCGTCCAACTACCCGTGGACCAATCCCGAAGTGATGCGGGCCGCACAGGCCAGCGGCGGCCGCAGCCTGATCGACGGCGCGCTCAACTGGCGCAAGGACTTGTGCCGCCGCCTGGCTTTGCCCGGCGCGGTGGTGGCGGAACCCGTGGGCGCGTCCTATACGCCGGGCAAGGAGGTTGCGGTCACGCCGGGGCAGGTCGTGTACCGCAACGCGCTGATCGAGCTGATACTGTATGCGCCGCAGGGCGAAAAAGTGTACCGCGAGCCGGTCCTGCTCGTGCCGTCGTGGATCATGAAGTACTACATCCTCGACCTGTCGCCGCACAATTCGCTGGTGCGCTACCTGGTGCAGCAAGGCCATACGGTGTTGATGATCTCCTGGTGCAATCCCGGCGCGGAAGCGCGCGACATGGGCATGGAGGACTATTTGCAGCGCGGCCTGTTTGCCGCGCTCGACCAGGTCCACGCCCTGTGCGGCGGCGCGCCGGTGCACGGGGTGGGCTACTGCCTGGGCGGCACGCTGCTGTCGATAGGCGCCGCCGCGATGGACTCGGGCGAGCATCCCGCGCACGGCAAACTGGCCACGCTGACCCTGCTCGCGGCGCAGACCGATTTCAGCGACCCGGGCGAGCTGGGCCTGTTCATCGACGACAGCGAACTGGCTTTCCTCGACGCCCTGATGTGGGACCAGGGCTACCTGAACGGCGACCAGATGTCGGCCTCCTTCCAGCTGCTGCACGCGCGCGACCTGGTATGGTCGCGCATGATGCGGGAATACCTGCTGGGCGAGCGCAGCGCGCCGAACGACCTGATGGCGTGGAACGCCGACAGCACCCGGCTGCCGTTCCGCATGCACAGCGAATACCTGCACGGCCTGTTTTTGCATAACGACCTCGCCGAAGGGCGCTACCTGGTGGCTGGCAAGCCCGTCGCGCTGTCCGACATCCATACGCCGCTGTTTGTGCTGGGCACGGAGCGCGACCACGTCTCGCCCTGGCGCTCCGTGTACAAGATACATCTGCTCTGCGGCGCGCCGTTCGACTTTGTGCTGGCTTCCGGCGGCCACAATGCGGGTGTCGTCTCGGAGCCGGGCCATGCCAACCGCAGCTACCGCATCCGGCCTGCGCATCGGTCGCCGAACGGCTACAGCAGTCCGGACGAATGGCTTGGGCAGTCCGAGTCCATCGAGGGCTCATGGTGGCCGCACTGGCAGCAATGGTTGCTGCGCCATTCGGACCGGCAGCGCGCCGCGCCGCCGGTGGTGGCGCCGGAACAGGTGCTGGGCCGGGCCCCAGGGAGTTTCGTGGTCCAGCGCTGAGGCCGGCCCGCCGCGCGCGGCCCTCAGATGCGCATGTTCTCGACCATGTAATCGATGAACACGCGCAGCTTGGGCGAAGCGTAGCGGCTTGCGGGCCACAGCATGGAGAAGGTCACCGTCTGGTCCATATAGCCCTCCAGGATGGTCTGCACGCGGCCCGCCTTGAGGTCGTCGGCAATGATGAAAGTGGGCAGGAAGGCGATGCCTTCGCCGCGCAGCAGCGCGTAGGCGATGGCTTCGATGGTGCTGCAGGTCATGCGCTCCTTGAGCTGCGGCTCGGCCTCGCCGGCGGCCAGCTTGAAAGGCCAGCGCTCTATGCGTCCGCTGGCGGGGAACTTGTGCAGCAGGCAGGCGTGCTGCGCCAGCTCGCGCGGATGGGATGGCGCGCCGTGCCGCTGCAGATAGGCCGGCGCGGCCACCACCACCTGCGGGCAGCTGCCGTTGCGGCGCGCGGCCAGGCGCGAGTCCTCCTGGGTGCCGGTGCGTATCACGGCGTCGAAGCCTTCTTCTATGATGTCCACCATGCGCTCGGACAGGTCGATGTCCAGCGCGATGTCCGGATAGCGCTGCATAAAGCCCGTCAGCGCGGGCATCACCAGGCCGGTCAATTGCGGCGTGCTGACGCGCAGGCGTCCGCGCGGCGCGCCCGACATCTCGGATAGCTCCGCCTCCGCCGCCGCCACCTCGCCGAGTATGCGGCGGCAGCGCTCCAGGAACAGCTCGCCCTCCGTGGTCAGCGTGATGCTGCGGGTGCTGCGGTGGAACAGGCGCATCGCCATCTTTTCCTCCATGCGCGCGATGCTTTTGCCCACCGCCGAAGAGGACACGCCGAAATCGAAGGCCTGGTCGAGGCTTTCCGCCTGGCCGCCATCCGTGGCAAGGAGGCCGGTTTCGACGGCGTTGAAATCCACGCCGCCAACGGCTACCTGTTCGACCAGTTCCTGCAGGACGGCAGCAACAAGCGCACCGATATCTACGGCGGCTCCTTCGAAAACCGCGCCCGCTTCCTGCTCGACACCACGCGCGCCATCATCTCCGTCTGGGGCAGCGACAAGGTGGCCGTGCGCATGGGCCCGAGCGGCAGCTGGGGCGACATGTCGGACAGCGACCCGGAAGGCCTGTTCACCTACATGGCGCAGCAGCTTGCGCCGCTGAAGCTGGCCTATCTGCACCTGATCGAACCGCGCATCGCGGGCAATATCGAGGACGAGAGCAGGGACCAGGCGCCGGTGGCCGCTCAGCTGATACGCAAGCACTACAAGGGCGCCATCATCGCCGCCGGCGGCTTCAGCCAGGCTTCGGCGGAAGCCATTTTGCAGGCGGGCGACGCCGACATGGTGGCTTTCGGCCGCCACTTCATCGCCAACCCCGACCTGCCCGAGCGCTTCCGCAACGGCTGGGCGCTGAACGACTACGACCGCCCCAGCTTCTTCGGCGGCTCGGAAATCGGCTACACCGACTATCCCTTCCACCAGGCCGCCTGAGTTGCTGGGGGCCGAGCTGTGGTTTTCCCTGGTGCTTTGTTGCGTATGAGGCACCAGTGTGAGCCCCTGTACAGGCCTACCGGCCCGCCCCCTTACTCTCTACGATGAAGACGTGCAATTTGCTGCCAGTCGCCCGATTGGCTGGCCCCCAGCAGGGCCGTCTTTAAGGAGAGTCATGATGTTTACCGTAGATAAAAACGCGCGTGCCGAACACACCGAAGAACTGGTTCCGTCCCGTTACGCATTGCAGGTTGGCGAGATCGACGTGCTGGTGGTCAGCGACGGCGTGCTGCCGCTGCCCACCTCCACCATGGCCACCAACGCCACGAAGGCCGACTTGTCGGCCTGGCTGGATCACATGTTCATGCCGCAGGAGGCGTTCGACTGGCCGCTCAATGTGCTGGTGGCACGCAGCGGCGAGCAGATCATCCTGGTGGATACTGGTCTCGGTTCGCAGTTCTCCGGCTTCCCGCGCGCCGGCCAGTTCCCCGCGCGGCTGAAGGCCGCCGGCATCGATCTGGCGGCCGTGACGGACGTGGTCATCACCCATATGCACATGGACCACGTGGGCGGCTTGCTGGCCGAAGGCGTGAAAGAGCAGCTGCGCCCGGACGTTCGCATCCACGTGGCGGCCGCCGAAGTCGAATTCTGGGACGCGCCCGATTTCACCCAGACCGTCATGCCCACGCCAGTGCCGAACGTGCTGCGCTCAACGGCCGCCAGCTTTTTGAAGGAATACCGCAGCAATCTGCATATCTTCCAGGATCGCCATGAAGTTGCGCCGGGCGTGGTGGTGCGCCTCACGGGCGGCCACACGCCGGGGCATAGCGTGGTGGACCTGGCTTCCGAAGGCGAACTGCTGACCTTCGCCGGCGACGCCATGTTCCCGGTCGCCTTCGACCACCCCGAATGGCACAACGGCTTCGAGCACGACCCGGTGGAATCGGAGCGCGTGCGCGTGGGGCTGTTCCGCGAACTGGCCCGGAACGGCGGCCTGCTGGTAGCCAGCCACCTCCCATTCCCATCCGTCGGCCGCGTGGCCATCGACGGCGACGCCTTCCGCTGGGTGCCTGTCATCTGGGATTTCTGAGCGCCGGACGGCGAATCGCGCCGCCCAAAAAAAAGACGCGGGACTAAGCCCGCGTCAAACACCGCCGAGAGGGAGTCAAGGCGGGGACGGAAGATCGGTGGATACGCTTAACGCGCTGCTCAGAACTTGTAGTTCGCTCCCAGCACATAGGAACGGCCGGATTTGCCGTACAGCAGAGTGTCGTTGCGCTCGGTGTCTTTGCCGTAGCGCAGCGGCTCGTCGGTCAGGTTCTGCGCCTCGAACGACACGCGCAGCTGCGGCGTGACGTTGTAGGACATGGACAGGCCAACCTTGGTCGACGGATCGGCGAAGGAGTGGTCGCTGCCGTTGGCGTTGCGCAGCACGTCGCGGATGAAGCTGGAGCGGTGCGTGGCCGACACGCGCGCACTGAATTTCTTGTCCTCGTAGTACACGGTCAGGTTGTAGGCGTTGGGCGACAGGCCGATGAAGTTGGCTTCCTCGGTCAGCTGCTCGTTGGCCGGCGTGCGCGGATTGTCCACCCGGGTGATGTAGGTGATGCGCGACTTGACCTTGGTGTAGTTGGCCAGCGCGCCGAAGTTGCTCCACGCGCCGGGCAGGAAGGTGAACGGCACCTGCCAGTTCACTTCCAGGCCGTCCAGCGGGCCGCCCTTGGTGTTGACCATGCGGCTCACGCTGACCTGCGTGTCCGGCTGGATGGCGCAGGCCGGCACGGCGCCGGTGATCGAGCAGCCGGTGGCGGTCAGGTAGGAGTTGGACAGGCCGGTCTCGGCATACGTCATCAGCTCATTGGTGCGCTGGATGAAGGTCTTGATGTTCTTGTGGAAGGCGCCCACCGAAATCATCGCGTTCTTCGCGTAGTACCACTCGGCCTGCAGGTCGAAGGTGTTGGCGCGGATCGGGTCCAGCGTCGGATTGCCCACCGTGACCGACTGGCCGGTCAGGTTGATCGAGGCCGACGGCGCCAGGTCCACGTACTCGGCGCGCGACAGGGTCTTGCCGGCAGAAAAGCGCACCAGCAGGTCTTTCGGCAGCGTGGCGGTGATGTTGAACGCCGGCAGCCAGTCGCGGTAGCTGTGCTCGACCACGCGCGGCACCAGCTGGCCGGCCGGGTCTTTGATCAGCTGCATGGCGGTGGTGGTGGTGTCCGCGCCGCGCACGCCCAGGTTGCCGCGCAGCGGCAGGCCCCAGGCGTTGACCTTGAAGTCGCCCGACAGGTAGAGCGCGTTGATCTTCTCGTCCACTTGGCGCTTGACCTGGTTGGCCAGCACGTAGTCCGACAGCGGCACGGCGGCGCAGTGGCATTCGGTGTTGTAGACGGCCTGGAACTTGTCCATGTCGACCGCCGCCCACGACGACGGCACGCCCTCGCCCAGACCGCTGCCGAAGCCGGAGATCTGGCGCGTCAGGCTGGCCAGCGTGGTGCCGGCCGGCAGGCCCAGGGTGGGAATGCCGCCGGACGCCACCTCGTAGTTGAACCAGCTGTTGCGGCGCGCGGACAGGCCGGTGCGGACGGTGAACTTGTCGTTCACCTCCCAGGTCAGGTTGGCCGTGTTGGTTTTCAGCTCGTTCGAGGTGCGCAGGTAGCGGCCCACGAAGTTGCCGTGCACGGTGCCGTTGGCCTCCTGCGGGCCGAAGGAGAAGTTGTTCGGATTGGTGATATCCATGCCGAAGCCCAGCGCCGGCACGCCGCCCTTGGAGAAGTCCCAGGTGAAGCCGTTCACATTGGGCGCGTCGATCTGCACGGTGGTGCGGTGCGGATTGCTCAGCAGGGAGTTCGATACGCCGCTCATCACGTCCAGCGTCAGGCCTTCGGTCAGCTCGCGCTTGAGCGACAGCACGCCTTGCTTGAACAGCGTGCTGTATTCGTCCACCAGGCCTTCGCTGCGGATGTCCACGCCGTTGAATTTGCCGTACACCCAGCTGCCCTTGCTGTCGAATTTGGCATCGACGATGGAGGTCTGGCCCTTGCCGTTTTCCGTCATGTCGCGGCCGAAGGAGATGGCCTGGATGTAGTTGTCGTAGCGCTTGTTGTTGTAGCGGCCGCCCATCAGGTCCAGATTCAGCTCGGTGGCGCGGTCCGGGCGCCATTGCAGGGTGCCGGTCAGGCCGGTGCGGTCGTATTCGGTCTGCGAGCGGCGGTAGCGCGGAATGCGCGGGTGGAAGGCGCCCGAGCTGCCGGGGGGAGCCGCCACCGTGCCGCCGAAATCGTCCTTGCGGCTCATAATGTCGTTGTAGACGGCCAGGTTGCCCGAGCGCGGCACGCCGAAGCCGCAGTTCTGCGCGTCGATGCCCTTGACCGCGTTGGTGGCCGGGTACTGCGTGGCCGCGCCGATGGGCGAGCAGAAGCCGCCGTTGACGGAGCCGGCGATATTGTCCACCGACTCATAGCCTTCCTCGATGGCGCTGCGCTTGGCGTAGGCCACCGCCACCAGGGCGCCGACCTTGCCGATGGGCGTATCCCAGCGGTTCGAATACAACGCGGTCAGGCGTGGCTGGGTTTTGCGGGAAACCGTGTTGTACAGGCCCTGGCCGCCAATGCTGGCGGTCTCGCCCTTGAAGTCGAAGGGACGGGCGGTGCGCAGGTCCACGGTGGCGCCCAGCGAACCTTCCTCCACGCCGGCCTCGGAGGTCTTGCGCACGGCCAGGCTGTTGAACAGCTCCGCCGCGAACACGCTGAAGTCGAAGGCGCGGCCGCGGTTGGTGCTGCCGTTGATGTCGGACGCGCCGGTGGCCGTGGTGCCTTCAATGCCGTTGATGCGCACGCGCGTAAAGCCGGCGTTCAGGCCGCGCACGGTGATCTGTTTGCCTTCGCCGCCGTCGCCCTGGGCCACGGACACGCCGGGCACGCGCTGCATGGACTCGGCCAGGTTGGCGTCCGGGAACTTGGAAATGTCCTCGGCCTTGATGACGTCGATAATGCCGTCCGAATTCTTCTTGATGTTCAGGGCGTTGTTCAGGCTTTCGCGGAAGCCGGTGACGACCACCGTGTTATCGGCCGCCGCTTCCTTGCCAGCTTGCTGGGCCTGGGCCTGCGCCTGGGTTGCTCCCACCAGGGCGATAACGCCAAGCGCTATTTGTCGCAGCCGGGCGTGGGGAATCTGTGCCTTGGGGTGTGTTGCTACTGCCATGTTGTCTCCTCTTTTTTGTTATGGCTTAAATGCCGGCCTTGGCGGCCGGCGCGTGCGCCTCGACGGCGTAGACGTGGTTTGCTCCGTGCATATTGGAGGCGAACACCAGCCACTTGCCGTCCGGCGTGAAGCGCAGATTCGGCTCGAGCCGGTAGTCATGCGCGGACATGTCGACCAGCCGGGTCGACCGGAACTGCTCGATCGTGACCAGCTTGTCGTTGTAGGAATCCAGCTCGGCGTCGACGATGGTTTCCGCCTGCAGCAGCGAGATCCATTTACCGTCCGGGGCGTGGGCCACCATGTCGAAGTCTCCGCCGTCGCTGGCGAAGGTCTTGTTGTCCGGGGCGATATTGAAGTGCACGCCCCAGTCGTTCTGCTCCACGCGCTTCCACACGCGCTTGCCCGTGGCCAGCTCCAGCCCCGCCACCCAGAACACCTGGCCGCGCGGCGTTTGCAGGTCGTACCACAGCCACTTGCCGTCCTGGCTGAAGAACTCGTGGCCCCAGATTTCCATGTTCATGGTGCGGGTGTGGACGCTGCGCAGGCCGGTGCCGTCGGCCTGGATCAGCTTGATGCGGTCCACGCGGTGCCATGGGCCTTCCATGCAGAAGCGGATCAGCTTTGGGTCGGTCGGCGAAAACTGGGCGTGGCCTATCCATGCCTCGGTGGTGTACAGCACCGTGCGCTGGCCGGTCCTGATATCAAGCGTGAACAGCTCGGCGGGCACGCGCGAAGCCCAGCGTTCCAGCATGCGCACGCCCTTGGCCTTGGCGAAGTTGAGCGGCTTGCCGTCCGGGCCGAGGGCCGCGTATTCGGCCTTGCCGAACTTTTCTATGCTAGCGGCATCCCTGGGCTGCAGCGGCTTGGCTCCATAGGTGACGGAGCCGAGCAGCAGCGTGTCGTCCGCATTGGCGCCGCTGATGCCGCCGGACGGAATGCGGGCCAGCTTGCGCACTTTTTTGGTATCGACGTGGATGGCGTAAATGGTCTTGGGCCGCTCCGCCGCCTCGCCGTCGCCCGCGTCGGTGACGGCGTAGACCGCCTCGCGGGTGTTGCGCAGCATGAACAGGAGTTCGTTCTCCTTGCCCTTCACCAGCAGCGTGGTGCTCCAGTCCTTCAGGCGCACGGCGGCGATGCCGGCGGGGGACTTGAGCACCATCACGTCGCCTTCGGGCGTGTAGGCCTGGCGGTAGAAATAAAGCACGCCCGAGCCTTCCTGGTCCGAAATGCGCAGGATGCGGCGGCCGGTTTTCGGGTCCGTCCATTGCTTGGGCGCCGGGCCTTGCGGCGCGGCCGGTGCGGCCTGCGCAGGCGATGCAGGCTGGTCAGCCTGCGCCATCGCCCGGCCCGGCGCGGACGCCATCGCCATCGGCAGCAGGGCGGATGCGCCCCACAGGCCTTTCAATACGGTGCGGCGGCGTGCTTGCGTCATGGCTGGCTCCTTGCTGGCTGCTTGAGCGCCGCCGGGTCATAGGCGAGGGCGCGCGTGGCGCGCATTTCCTGCTCGCGACGGGCTTTCTCGGCTTCGCCGATCACGGTGCGGGGAAGGACGGGCTGCGGCGTGGTGGCCAGGATGGTGGCTTCGTCGTCGCGCGCGACGGCCGGTTCGGGCAACGCTTGCACCGGGCCGTGCAGGTCCATCACTTCCAGCCCTGCCAGCAGGTAGGCGCCGGTGGCGTAAGGGCCAACATCGTCCGCGCTGGTCGGCACCGGGCGGTCGCCGGTCTTCTGCGCCGCGCCTATCAGGCCATTGGGCAGCACATGGCGGTTGAGCGCAGCCCAGCCTTTCAGTACGGCCGGCTGGTAGGCCTGCCTGTCCAGCAGGCCATGGTTGACGCCCCAGGCCAGCGCGTAGACGAAGAAGGCCGAACCCGAAGTTTCCGCCTCGGGGAAGCTCTTGGGATCGTTCAGGTCGCTGCGCCACAGGCCATCCGCCTGCTGCAGTTCGGCCACGCGGCTGGCCATCTTGCGGAAGATGCCGGTATAGAAATCGCGTCCCTTGAAGCTGGCGGGCATGGACTCCAGCGTGCGCGCCAGGCCGCCCATCACCCAGCCGTTGCCGCGCGCCCAGTACACCGGTTTGCCGCCGGCACCCTTGTGGTCCGCATCCTTGAAGCGTTCATCGCGCAGGAACAGGCGGTCCTGCTCAACCCACAGGCGGGCGGCGGTGCGGCGCCATTCCTTGTCCATGGCGCGCAGATACTTAGGGTCGCCGGTCAGCGCCGACTGCCGCGCCAGCACGGGTGGGGCCATGTACAGCGCGTCGCACCACCACCAGATCAGGGACGCGGTTTCCTGCGGACGGCTGAGATGGGGCGTCATGAAATCGAGGCGCTGCTGAAGCGGCATCAGCACGCCCTGCTGGCGGCGGCGCGCATACAGCTCCTGGTACAGATCGCCGATGGCCACTTCGTCGGCATTCAGCAGCGCGCGGTCGGCGCGCGCGCCCCGGAATGCGTAGTTGTAGTGCTCCGCCGTGGCGGTCAGGAAGCGCAGCGTGTTCTTGTCTTCGGAAACGCGCGCCAGGCGGGCTGCGCCCACGTAGAAGGTCGCGGCCACCCAGTTTGAGGAAATCTCGGACAGGTTGGAGCCGGTGGAGAGCTGGATGGGGCGGCGGCTCATGTCCGCGATCTGCGCGGCGGCCACGTATTCGAGCACCGGCAGCACGGCTGCGCGGGCGGGCAGCTGGTCCGCGGTGAAAGCCGTGTTGGGCCGCTTCGGCGCGGCGAGCCAGTTCGTTTCCACGCCCGCCACGTCGGCGGCGACGGGAGCGAAGCCGGTGATGTTGTCCGCGTCTTCCAGCGCGATAGGCACGCCGTTGCGGCTGACAATGCGGCTGCGCGCAAACTGGATATTGTGCGCATGGCGGATGGCGCCCAGCGCGTCCGCTTCCAGGTCCACGTCTTCAATGCGGATATTGTTCAGCGGCGCGTCGGCATAGCCTTCCAGCTCGACCGCCGTTTTCAGGCCCTTGGCCGTAACGCGGCTGATGCGGATGTCGCGCACCTGCGGCAGCCCCTGGGCGCGCGGCACCTGGGCCGTCAGCGTGTTCCAGTAGGCCGGGTAGTCCTTGATCGCGTCCGGAATCTTGGCGTAGCTATAGGCCGGGAACCAGTTCAGATTGATGCGGATGCCGGTTTCGGCCTGCTGCACGTCGACGTCGCGGATATCAATGTCCGAAGCGCCGCCGCCGCGCGTGGCGGCCGACTTGAACAGGATGCCGTAGCGTACCGGCCCCACCACCTTCAGGCCGTAGACCCGCACCTTGCGGATGCCGCCCGAGGTTTCCGAGCCGAAGGTCACGCCCGCATAGGCCGAGCGCACGGTCGAATTGCGGATGACCACATTCTCGGTGGGGCGGTTCACGCGCAGGCCGTCCGCATCGCGCCCGGCCTTCAGGCACAAGGCGTCGTCATTGGCGTCGATGTCGGCGTTCTCCACCAGCACCGTGTGGGAGGAGTCGATATCCACGCCGTCCGTCGAAGGGCCTTTGCCGTCGACGTTGTTGCGCACGGTGATGCCGGAGACTTTCACGTCGTGCGAATAAACCACCTGCACGGTCCAGAAGCCCGAGCGCTCCAGATTCAGCGGCGCGCCCTGCGGACCGTTGCCCAGTTCGATGCGGCTGGAATTGTAGACCTGGATCAGGCGCGGGCGCTGCGCGTCGTAGTCGGCGGCCCAGCGCAGGCCGCGCGCTTCGTAGTCGTAGCGAATGGCCTGGAAACGGTCCCAGAACACCTTGCCGTTGCCGTCCACCGTGCCTTCGCCATACACTTTGACGTCCTTCTGCTCGTAGATATTGAGCAGCGCCGCCGGCCAGGACAGCTCCACGCCCGCGATACGCGTCGGCATCACTGGATAAGCCTTGATGTCCTGCGCGCCCACCAGCTTCACGCCTTTGTCGATGCGCAGCGCCATGCCGGACTTGAGGAACAGCGAACCGGTAAGGTAGACGCCGGGCTGCAGCACCAGCGTGCCCTTGCGCGCCGCCGTCGCGTCGATGGCGTTTTGTAGCGCGGCCGTGTCGTTGCTCACACCGTCGCCCTTGGCGCCATAGGTTTCGGCGTGCACGATCACGCCGCTCAGGCCCTGCGGCGCGGCGATAGCGATGTCCTTGGCCGCCATCTCGGCGTGGACGTCCAGCGCCTTCTGCGGCGCGGCGTTGTACCAGGAATAGCCGTTGCGGCGGCCCTTGGAGATGTTGTTGACGTCGTCCTGTATGGACTTGTCCCAGTCGCCGAAGATAGGCTTGCCGGTACGGATGTCATAGTTGCGCGACCAGATGGGGCCTGCGCCCGGCTTGTCCACCAGCTTGCGGCCTTCCTCTTCGCTCACCTTGGTGAAGGCCTTGCCGTAGATGGCGTTCGCCTTGAGCCAGGCGATGCCCGCTTCCACCGAGGCCTTGATTTCCGGCGACGGATTCGGCTGGCGCATCAGGAACAGCAGTACCTCGCTGCTCTCCGCGCTGGCCAGCGAGCGCATCTCGTAGTTGCGCGCTGAAATGGGCTGCAGCGTGATGGCGTCCACCTGCTGCGGCCAGACGGTCTTTTTGCCGTCCACCACAACCTGCGCGTCAAGAATGGGTTTGATGGCGCGGGCGCTGGCGGCGCCTGCCTGCTGGCGCAGGTCCTGGGCCACAAAGGCGAAGTCCGCATGGCCTTCGGCGATATCCTCCAGGATCATGGCCGCTTCGGCCACCGCGTTGTCGTTGAAGGTGATGCCGTCGTGGAAGCCGCCTTCCAGCGGGTAGTTCTGCGGCCAGCCGCCGTTCGGGTACTGCGCCATCAGCAGATATTTGACGCCCTTGATGATGCTGGCGCGGTAGGCGTCGCCATCCTTGCCGGGGAAGCGTGCCTGCACGCGGCCCAGGAAGCGCATCTCGGTGGTGGTGGCGCCATTGTCCAGCGTGCCGACGAAGGTCCAGAAGCGGTCATGCGGCGCGTCGAAGCTGCCGGTGTTGAGCGCCATGGTTTCGGCGTCGTTGGCATAGCGCTGGCCGCGCAGGCGCGCAGGCTTGGTGCGGTCCTGGTTCTTGCTCCAGCCGCCCGACGGGGTCTGGAAGCTGGCGATGGTGTCCGCAATGGCGCGCGCTTCTGGCGTGCCGTACCAGGCGGCGTCTTTATTCAGCGGCATCTTGCTGCTGCCCGCCAGCGGAGGCGGCGGCGGCGTCTCGCCGGGCTGGAGTTCGGCGGCCAGGGTGTCGCGGTCGTACCGTTCCTGCTTCTGCGACCGCGCAATATAGTCGGCCCACGCGGCGCGCTGCGAGGCGGGTAGTTCGGCCAGGCGCGCCGCCGTCACTTCCGGAGCGGGGGTGTTGATGCCGACCACCGCGCTGAACGCCGGTGCGGCGAGTGCCAGGCACACGGCGCCGAACGCGCCCGTCCTTGTTGAAAATATCATTCTGTCTCCATCATCTTGTGCCGGGAACGCTGCCCCGTTAAGAGATAAGACTAGCGAAGACGAAGTTTCCTCAACCAAAACAGCAAACACGCAAGAACTTGATTAATTGGAGCCCTGCAGCGTATAAATCTTCACTTTCCGGCGCGCCCTATGGTTGAATGGCCAGCCCTGAATTGAAGATCAAGGCCAGCGACATGCGTCCCATCCTGCTTTCCCGCCGCCGTCTCATGCTCACCGCCGCCGCCGCCGCGTCCGCGCTGGCCCTGCCTGCGGCCGGCCACGCCGCGGCGCGGCGGATAGGCCCGGGGGAGCGCATAGACCGCAAGGCGCTGGTCACGCGGCACAATCCGGTGCTCACTGCGGTTGACCGTTCGGCGCCGCTCATGCTGGGCAACGGGAATATCGGCTTCACGGCGGACATCACCGGCTTGCAGACCTTCACCGAGGCCTACAGCAAGATCGCGCCCCTGCTCACGGAAGCGCAGTGGGCCTGGCACAGCTTCCCCAATCCACAGGGCCATACCGTGCGGGACACGCAAATCGACATCCCCGTGCAGGGCCACACGCGCCGCTATGGCTATATCAAGGACTGGGCCGAGGCCGCGAACAACCCGGCAGTGGCGTGGATACGGGAAAACCCGCACCGCTACTCGCTGGGCCGCCTGTCGCTGGACCTGCGCGCGAAAGATGGCTCGGCGGCGCGCTTTGCCGACATCAAGGAGACGCACCAGTCGCTGGACCTGTGGACCGGCACGCTGACCAGCCGCTTCGTCTACGACGGCGAGGCCGTCACCGTCGTCACCCGCGTGCTGCCTGAGCAGGACACCGTCATGGCCGAAGTAAGCTCCGCGCTGGTGGCGCAGGGGCGCCTGGCCGTGGCCGTGCGCTTCCCTGGCGTGTCCAAAACGCTCAATCCCGACCCTTCGGACTGGAACAATCCGGCCGCCCACAGCACCAGCGAGCTGCCGGGCAAGGCCGGCGAGCTGCGCCTGCAGCGCCGGATAGACGCCACCACCTACTACGCGGCGATCGCAGCGCCGGGCGCAGTGATAGAACGGACGGACGCCCACGCCTACCGCGCCGGGTCGACATCCCGCACCCTGACGGTGATGGCGCAGTTCTCTCCCGAGCCCGGCGCCGCCATGCCTGCTCCTGCTGCTGCGGCGGCGTCCGTGCAGCGGCACTGGCTGGATTACTGGAGCAAGGGCGGCATGGTCGATTTCTCGGGCTCCGCCGATCCCCGCGCCCATGAGCTGGAGCGCCGCGTGATCCTGTCCCAATACCTGATGGCGGTGAACGCCGCCGGCAGTTTCGCGCCGCAGGAGGAGGGGCTGTTTTCCAATAGCTGGAATGGCAAGTCGCACCTGGAAATGCATCCCTGGCACTCGGCGCACTTTGCGCTGTGGGGCCGCCCGCAACTGCTTGAACGGAGCTTGGGCTGGTACGCCGGCTTCCTGCCCAAGGCGAAGGCGCGCGCGGCGGAGCAGGGCTTGAAGGGCGCCTGGTGGCCAAAAATGATAGGGCCGGATGGCGCCGACAGCCCATCCAAGGTCTCGCCCTTCATCATGTGGCAGCAGCCGCACCCTATTTATATGAGCGAGCTGCTGTACCGGGCCGGTGGCGGTGGCGCGCGCGTGCTCAAGGCTTACGGCGAGCTGGTGGAGGAAACCGCAGCCTTGCTGGCGACCCTCGCGCATCTGGATGAACAGAGCGGCAAGGTGCGCCTCGGCCCGCCCATCATCCCGGTGCAGGAAAACTTCCCGCCGCTGAGCACCTTCGATCCGGCTTTCGAGGTGGCCTACTTCCGCTGGGGTATCGAGACGGCGCAGGCCTGGCGCGAGCGCGCGGGCAAGGCCCGCCGCGCCGACTGGGACGCCGTGCTGGCAAACTGGCCGGACCTGCCGCAGAAGGATGGCGTGTACCTGCCGGTGCGCTCCGAGCCGGACTTCTGGAACAAGGCGGCGGGCGCCTGCAAGTCGAACGCGCTGGAGGAGGACTGCCAGAACCGCGACCATCCTTCCTTCCTGATGCCGCTGGGCTGGCTGCCGGGGCGCGGGGTGGACAAGGCCGCGATGCGCCGCACGCTGGACCGCGTGAAGCGCGACTGGGACCTGCGCCAGACCTGGGGCTGGGACTATCCGATGATGGCCATGACCGCCGCGCGCCTGAACGCACCGGAGGAGGCGCTGTCCTGGCTGTTCTTCGACGCGAAAAACAACCAGTTCGGCAGCAGCGGCATGACGCCGCGCGTGCACCTGGACGCGCACGCCGCAGCCTTCGTGCCCACGGCCACGGGCGCCGGTGCGGAAGCGGGCGCGCGGCAGGACGCCGGCCCGGACGGTCCCGGCTACCAGCGCGCGGCGGAGACCTACTTCCCGTCCAACGGCGGCCTGCTGCTGGCCGTCGCGCTGATGGCCGGCGGCTGGGACGGAAACGCGGGCGCCGCGCCGGGCTTCCCTAAAACCGGCTGGAAAGTCCGGGCCGAAGGCATATTGCCGTCGCTATGACAGCGTTTCGCTGATTGTCCTGCCGTTGATTTTGACGTTCTTCAGCACCACGTTGCGGGCGTTGTGCAGGAATACCGGCTGGCCGGCGTTGCGTGCGGTGCCAAAGTCGCAGTCGGTGATGGAGATGTTCGTCACCGGCAGGATGGCAGTTCCCGCCGGCCCGTTGAAGCTGGCCGCGACAGGACCGAGTATCACCACGGCCTGGTAGCAGGAGTAGTCGCCGTCCGCCATGTTGACCGTCCCGGCCCGTAGGTTGGAGATGTGCACGTCCGACACGCTGGGTGGCCGCGTGCGCACGCCGTCGTCTCCCGTTGCGTAGTTGCAGTCTATGGTGACGATGGCGCCGCCGCCGGTGGCCGGCTTGCCGCGCTTGTCGCGCGCGTCCACGCCATTGGGCAGCCGGACGTCGCGCACATACAGGTGGCGCAGGAAACCGCCACGGTTCATATTCGTCTTCAGCCGGATCGCGCTGCCCAGCGGATCGGTGGCCCAGTGCGCATTGCGGAATTCGATCTTCTGCGCGTACACATGCTCGATGCCGGCCGCCATCTCGCTGCCCAGCGTTACGCCGCCGTGGCCGCTGTTCATGATGCAGTTCTGGATGACCACGTTGCGCGTCGGGCCGAACTGCGTGTCGCGGTTCTTGCCGGACTTGATGGCGATGCAGTCGTCGCCGGTGTTGAAGGTGCAGCCGTCCACCAGCACCGTGTCGCAGGATTCCGGGTCGAAGCCGTCGTTGTTCGGGCCTATGCTCTCCATGTTCACTTTGCTGAAGCGGACATTGCGGCAGTCGACCGGATGGTGCATCCAGAACGGCGACGCGACGGCCTGGTAGCCTTCCATCACCACTTCGCTGCAGCCGATGAATTCGACCAGGCATGGCCGCAAGTGGTGGCCCACGCCGAACACACGCCGCGCCAGCGGCACGCCGGCCTCGGACAGCGCCGGCAGGTAGCGCGTGTCGCCGTTCCAGCGCGGGTGCTCGCCCTGTATCAGCGCGCGTTCGGCAGGGCCCAGGCCCGGCGCCACCGCGTCGAGCGGCAGGTTGAGCGGATTGACGGTGGCGGCGCTGACTTCGTCGCCTCTGCGGTCCATCCAGCCCCACCAGGAGCTGTCGCCGGATTCAAACGGCACGCCGGCCTGCCCATTGAGCACGCTGGTCCAGTCGGCGCCGGTCAGGGCGATGTTGGTCTGCTTGTAGGCATACACCAGCGGCGAATAGTTGAGCACGTCGTTGCCTTGCCAGCGCGAGACCACCAGCTTGCCGCGTTCGCCGCAGTCGATATCGCCGTATTTTGCGTAGTCGGCCGGGTTGGCGCTGAAGTAGACCTGCGCGCCCGAGGCCAGGTGCACGTGCACATTGGAGCGCAGCACGATGGGGCCTTTGCAGTACCAGCTTCCCGCCGGGATCAGCACGCGGCCGCCGCCCGCCTGGTGGCAGGCCGCGATGGCGGCGGCGATGGCGGGATGGCAGTCGTGCGAACCGGGCGCGGGCGTCTTCACTTCCCACTGCACTTTGCGCCAGGTGGACGTGGCGGCCACCAGCCGGCAGGACTTCGCGCCGAATGCGGTGACAGGGAAGTCCTCGTTGCGGAAGCTGGGCGGCCTGCTGCAGCGGGCGATGATGTCCTGCGCGCGCTGCCAGGGATCCGCGCTGGACTGGGCCGAGGCGAAGGGAACAGCAGTTGCCGTGGCCGCCGCGAGGGCGCTGGCATTGCGCAGAAAGGTGCGGCGGTGCGGATTGCTTGCGTCGTTCATGGTCAAGGTGGCCTTGTCTACATGGTGCGGAAGGTGACGCCGGCCATGATGCGGCGGCCGGAGTAGTTAAAGTCGAGCAGGTTGGGCGTGCCGTCGGCAAAGGGGGCGAACCGCCCCTGGCTATTGGACGTGGTGGCGTTGGCCAGGTTGCGTCCTTCGATGAAGAACTCTATGTTGGGACGCCATTTGTAGGACAGCTTGGCGTCCACGTAGCGCGTGCCGTCCTTGAAGTTCGGCGAGCCCGGGTTGTAGGGGAAGCCGGTGCGCACCGGCGCCGCGTTGGGGTAGTTGTTCACGCCCGCAGCGCCGCAGGAGGCGATGCAGTTGAAGTAGGCCGCCACCGCCTGCACCGCCACGCGCGCGGCCAGCTTGCCGTCGTCGTACCAGAGCGCCCAGTTATAGGTGTACTTGGATTCGCGCGCCGGCGGCAGCGGTGCGCCGGTCAGCAGGTCCACGATGTTCTCGGTGCTCGACTTTGAGCGCTGCTTGCTGTAGTTGGCGTCGATGCCGGTATGGCGCAGCAGCGAGGGCAGGAAGGTGAAGGCGGTCTTGGCGCCCAGTTCCAGGCCGGTGCGGCTGGAGGCCGCGCCGTTCATCCAGGTGGAGTAGTCGAACAGCGTGTCCGTGAAGGGGGCGCCTGCGCCAGCCGCCAGCGGCGCCTGCAAGGGGACGTGCGATACGCCCTGCGGCACCGCCGCGCCAACCTTGCCGCGCTGACGGAATACGGCTGCGCTGAACATGGTGTCGCGGTTGGGATAGTATTCGAGCGAAAGGTTCTGGTTCACATTCTGCTGCGCCCGCAGCAGCGGATTGCCTATGGTGCCGGAGCACTTCTGGAACACTTCGCTGTCGTCCTCGCTGCGCTCGTCGAAGGTGCAGACGCCGGACGGCAGCAGGCGGGAGACCGGCGGCCGCGCCACGGTGCGGGCCGCGCTGTAGCGGGCCACCAGCTGGTCCGGCACCAGCCACAAGGCCAGGTTAAGGCTGGGCAGGATGTCGCTGGCCTCCGCGTCCGTCCGGGTGGCTTGCGAAACACGCGTGGTGACGATGCCGCCGGGCGCGTCGCGGTTGAGCGGGTCGTAGGCGTCGGTCTTGGTGATGGCCACGAAGGTCATCATGCCGGTGCCGTTGACGCGGGTGCGCACGTAGCGCACGCCCACGTTGCCGTCCAGTTCCAGGCCGAAGGGCAGGGCGCTGAAGTCGCCCATCAGGTAGAACGCGGAGGCGCGCTCCTTGAGCTGCGCGTAGGGCTGGTCGTAGACTTTGCCGTCGCTTGCCTTGCAGCGCTTCACGCAGTCGAAGTTGGCGTTCGGGATGCCCACCAGAGAGAACACCTTTTCCACGTCGATCTGGGTCCAGTTGTCCATCAGCCCTTGCGGACTGTCTTTTGCGCCGTGGAAGAAGCTGGTGGGCGTGGCCTTGAGTATCATGGTCTGCCGCAGCAGGTCCATAAACTGCGGCAGGGTCATGACGGCCAAACTGTCGAAGGCCTGGCGCGTGTTGTCCTTCATGATGAGGCCATACTGGCACTTGTTGCCGCCGGGCGCCAGCGAGCCAGGCGTGTCCTGGCAGCCGTACAGCGTGCTGCGCAAGGTGGGCGAAGGCAGCACCAGCGGCGCCACGTAGCCGGGCTGGCCGTACACGCCCACCGGATCGCGCAGGATGTAGCCGCCGTTGTTGATGGTCCAGCTCTTGCTGCCGGTGTCGCGCAGATTGAAGCCGGACTTGATGCGCTTGAAGAATGGGACACTTTCCGGCATGGCGTAGGCCATGTCCAGCTTCGCGGTGCGCTCCCCGCTTTCGCGGATCTGCGGCTCCCACGTCACGTTGGGCGACGAGGTTACCGCCTGCTGCTGCTCGGCGGTATATGCCGGCACCGCCTGCGTATTGTAGGGACCGGGCAGGATGGCCGCGCTGGCGCCGTTCGGGAACAGCTTGGCGTAGCGCTCGAAACTCTGTTCCTTGATGGGGTCCGTCTCGGGGAAGGTGTAGCCCCACAAGCCGTTCGACAGCAGCCTGGCGGTGGCCGGGCCGTAGTAGTCGGTGAAGGAAAGGCGCTTGGCGCCGCGCCGGAAGTCGGAGCCCGCGTCGCCCACGAAGAAGTCTGCAGACAGGCCGCCGCGCTTGAAGCTGCCGCCCAGCTGCAGGTATTTCGCGGTGGTGAGGCCGATGTCGTGCAGCTGGTCGGTCCGCGCCGCGCCGCCCTGGAAGGTGTATTGCGTGAGGTGGTGGGCGGCGTCCACCACCACCGATCCCGGCACCGTGTTCGGCACGCCGTTGACGATGGCAAGGTTGCCCAGGCTGTAGGCCAGCACGTTGATGTCGTTGTGGCGCTTGTTGTAGCTGGCTTTGGCGTAGACGGTCAGCTCGTCGCTGACCTTGAAGTCGGCGCGCAGGTCGAGATTCTTGCGGCGGTCGATTTCGCGCTTGACCAGATAGCGCGGAGCGGACGGGGTGTAGTCGTTCCACTGGTTCAGGCACGTTGCCAGCTCGTTGCCGCGCTGGGTCTGCGCCGCAAGGCGGGCCGCCGGCGAGATGGCGTTCAGCTGGGCCGCGCCCAGGGCCGGGAAGGCGGTGGCGCAGTCTTCCTTGGTCCGCGCCGCCGCCGAACGGGTGACGATGTCCAGCGGGGTGCCCGAGTTGAAGAAGCCGCCGCCGGACAGCGGCGATTGCAGCAGCGGCGTGCTTGCGGCCAGGTCCGCCTTGTTGACGGTGCCGGGCTGGAAGCTGAAGGTCTTGTCCGGCGAGTTGTCGAAGTCATACAGGCGGAAATAGCCTTGGTTGCCGTTGCCTGCGGCCTGCGCCGAGTGGCCTTCGTTGAGCAGGGTGGTGCTGGAGGCGTTGAGCAGCAGGCCAAGGCGGCCGTCCAGGTACTTGTCCGACAGGATGACGTTGGCGTCCGGCTGCCACTGCCTGTTCAGCGAGTGCTGGGTCGCGCCCAGGCGCAGCGATGCGTAGGGCTTCTTGAAATCCAGGCCGGTGCGGGTCTTGATGATGATGCTGCCGCCCAGCGACCCCTCGACCATGTCTGCGGTGGAGCCCTTGACCACGTCCACGCTCTTGATCAGGTCCGCCGAAAGCTGGCGGAACTCGACGGCGCGGCCGTCGCCGCCGCCGTTCATGTCTGAGCCGCCGGCCGATTGCACGGCTTGGCCGTCCAGCTCCACGCGGGTCAGCTCCGGGCCGTTGCCGCGCACTGCGACGTTCACGCCTTCGCCAAAGTCGCCCCGGTCCAGCGCAATGCCTGCCATGCGCGAGATGGCTTCGCCGATATTGCGGTCCGGGAGCGAGCCCACGTCCTCGGTGACAATGGAGTCCATGGCGGTGGCGGCGTTCTTCTTGCGCTCTATGCCCGACTGCTGCGCAGCGCGCGTGCCCACCACCAGCACCGGCGGCAGTTCCGGCAGCGCGGGCGCCGCGCCGCATGCCGTTGCCGCGTCGCTGGAGTCGGGTTCGGACGGCGCGCGCTTCAGTATCACCACGGTGCCGCTGGCGCCAACCCTGCCCGCCAGGTCGGTGCATGCCAGCAGCCGGGTGACAGCCTCGGAGGTGGTCAGTGCGCCCGCCAGCGCATTGGTAGCGACGCCGTCCAGAATGTCGGCCGACACCAGGATGTTGATGCCGGCCTGGCGCGCAAACTCCGGAATGGTGTCCGTCGCGGGGCCGGCCGGAATATTGTAGGGCCGCGCAGTCTCATGCGCTGCCTGGGCAGCCGCCGGCGCCGCGTGCGCCAGCGCGCCCACGGCGACGATGCCTACTTGCGCAACGATTGCACGCATTTACTGGCGGCCAATGAAAATCGTGTCCGCAGTAATGGTCACCGGCACCGCCAGCACCGTGCTCACATCGTTGGCGAACAGCTCGGGCTCGTCCAGCTTGTACTGCCCGAACAGGCGTTTTCCACCCAACGCTGCATCGGCGATGACGATGGGTTTGGCGCTGTAGCGGTTGAAGTCGGCGACGGCGTCGCTCAGTGTCTGGTTCTTCAGTACCAGCTTCCCCTCGCGCCAGGCCAGCTTGCGGCTGACTTCCGCAGGCTGGCGGCTCACGGAAATGGGGCTGGCGCCAGGCGCCAGGAAGGCCCGTTCGCCCACGGTCAGCTGGCGCCGTTCCGCATTGCGGCCCTCGCTCCAGACCTCCACCGTGCCCTCGGTCACCAGCACTTCCGTCCCTTGCTCGAAGCGCCGCACCGAGAACGCGGTGCCCACCGCGCGGATGCGCGCGTCCCCCGATGCAACGATGAAGGGCTTGGACTTGTCCTTGGCCACCTCGAACCAGGCTTCGCCCTGCTGCAGTTCGATCTTGCGCTGGTGCTGTGTGAACTCCACCGCGATCCGGCTGCCGCTGTTGATGGTGGCAATGGACTTGTCCTGCAGCGGCACCTTGCGGAATTCACCCTTGGCCGTGGCCAGCACCTTGTCATCGTGGACGGCTGATAAGCTCATCACGCCCACGGTCGCGGCGACGCAGGCTACCATCGCGGCCGCCATCCAGCCGCGCCGGGACGACAGGGGCCGTTTGGCCGCACGCGCGTGTTCCGGCGCAAGCGATTGCGGCGCCGTCGCGAGATCGATCGCGTTGTAAATTGCCATGGCGCGCACATACGCGCCCTGGTGCCGCGTATCGGCCGCATACCATGCGTTGAACTGGGCGCTTTCCTCTTCGCCGAGGCCGCGCGCAAATTTGCGCGTCACCCATTCGAAGGCTTCGTTGTCAATCTTTGGCATTGATTCTCTTGGCCGGGCGCTTGCCCGGGATGAAATTGCTGACCACAGCTTCCTGCTGCATGCCGTACTGGGCGATCATTTCCGACATCAGCCGCATGCCCTTCATCATCTCGTGTTCCACCACGCCGCCGGTCAGGCCCAGCGTTTCGGCGGTCTCCTGCTGCGAAAGGCCATGTATTCTACGCGCCCGGAACACGCTTTTGCAGCGGTCCGGCAGATTGGCCACCAGTCCTATCACCCATTCCAGCTCGGAGCGCGCAAATACCACGCGTTCGGGCGAGGGCGCCGTGTCCGCAATGTCCAGCTCTTCCAGGTTGGCCAGGGCCTCGATATGGACCACGTTGTCGCGCTTGATGCGGTCCAGGACGATGTTTTTCGCGGCGCGGAACACAAAGGGCTTGGGATCGCGCACATGGTCCAGGCTGGGCATGGACAGGATGCGGTAACAGGTCTCCTGCACCACGTCGTCCACCTCCGCCGGTCCGATACAGACGCGGCGCAGCATGCGGCGCAGTTCCGCTTCATGCGGCAAAAAATGTATTGTCAGCCAGTCAACCACTTCAGTGTGCATAAGCCCGCCCATTCATGCTTCCCCGGATTTGCTTGCGCTTCCGTTTGCGCTTCCATTTAATGGCTATCATGCCCGTTTTTGCCCGCTCCTTATGAAAAGTGTCGCGGATATGATTCCATTAGTCATAAAGTTGATTGTTCTGATCATTTTTTGTGGCATATCCTTGGCAAACATTTTCATTCCAATCAAGGAGACGTATTTAATGAATGCCTCGAAGCTGCGCCGCTGTGTGACCAGTGCGCTCGTCGCCGGCCTGTTCCCGGCTGCGTTCAACGTATCGGCCCAGGAAGCGCCAGTCGCCCAGGAAAAAGGGCCGGCTGCGGCCGACGCCATGCTGCACGCGCTGGTGGTGGACTATCCCACCCCGTACCGCGCCATGGACACGGCCGAAGTGAAGGCGGTGCTGGACCGCGTGTTCACCTACCTGGACCGTACCACGCCGGCGGAACTGGTCCACAAGGCCGACGGCTCGCCCGTGACCGACCTGACCCGGCCCGATCCGGATGCGGTGATCAAGCCGGGCGACTTCCGCCTGACCAGCTACGAATGGGGCGTTACCTACATCGGCATGCTCGCTGCGGGCGCGGCCACCGGCGACAAGCGCTACACCGACTACACGATCAAGCGCCACCAGCTGCTGTCCCAGCTGACCAAGACTTACTATCCGGTGGTGCAGGCCGACCCGAAGAATGCGCACGCGCCCATCAAGAGCTTCCTGAACCCGCACGCGCTGGATGACGCGGGCGCGCTGTGCCACAGCTTCATGAAGGCCAAGCTGGGCGGCTCGACGGTCGATTACTCGCAGATGATAGGCATTTGCGGCGACTTCGTGACCAAGAAAGAGTACCGCCTCAAGGACGGCACGCTGGCGCGCGGCGGCCCGGATGGCAAGGGCGGCGTGAAAATGCGTCCGCTGCCGGACACCATGTGGCTGGACGATATGTTCATGGGCGTGCCGACCATGGCTTACCTGGGCGCCGTCACCGGCGACCGCAAGCACTTCGACGACGCCACCAAGCAGGTGCTGCAGTTCTCCAAGCGCATGTTCAATCCCAAGCTGGGCCTCTACATGCACGGCTACGTGGAAGGCCTGCGCGACCATCCTGAAATGCGCTGGGCGCGCGCCAACGGCTGGGCTGTGATGTCCATGGTTGAAATCCTGGAAGTGCTGCCGAAGAACCACAAGCAGTACAACGCGGTGCTGGAGCAGCTGCGCGCCCACATCAAAGGCCTGGCCGGATACCAGACCCGCGACGGCTTCTGGCACCAGCTGATCGACCGTCCGGACACCTACCAGGAAACCTCCGCCACCGCGATCTACACCTACGCCATCGCCCGCGCCGTCAACCGCGGCTACGTGGACGCGCAGATGTACGGCCCGATGGCCAACCTGGCCTGGAACGCGGTAGCCAGCAAAGTGACGGCCGTTGGCCAGATCGAAGGCATCTGCGTGGGCACCGGCATGGCGTTCGACCCGGCGTTCTACTCCTACCGTCCAACCAGCGTGAAGGCGGCGCACGGCTATGGCCCGGCACTGCTGGCCGGCGCCGAGATCATCGAGATGAACAAGAAATACAAGTTCGGCTTGAACGACAGCGGCCTGATGTTCCAGGGCGCGCGCTAAGCAGCCCGGCCGGCCCGGTATTCAACCGGGCCGGCTAGTTCGTGGCAACCAGCCGCCGCCTTGGCGGCTTCTTACTGGATTGCGTCACATGTTCCCCTTCAAACTCGCCCCGGTGGCGGCCATGCTGGCTGCCGCATTCATGGCAGGCGGCGCAGCTTCCGCCGCCACCTCCGCTTCAGCTTACCCCTCCAGCGAAGCCGCCTATACGCGTTCGCTGAACGGCAACTGGTCCTTCAAATACCTCCCCAGCCTGGAGATAGGCGCCGATGGCGGCTTTGCCGCGCCTCAGTTCGACGCATCTGCCTGGGCGACCATTCCGGTGCCCGCCAACTGGGAGCTGAAGGGCTTTGCCGAGCCGTCCTATGCGGACGAACTGAAGGACGGGCTGGGCCTCTATCGCCGCAGCTTCCGCGTGCCTGCGGACTGGCGCGGCCGGCGCGCCTTCCTGCGCTTTGAAGGCGTGGCCTTCGGCTACGAGGTCTGGGTGAACGGGAAGAAGGCGGGCGAGTCCTCTGCCAGCGCTTTCAATCGCCATACTTTCGACGTGAGCGCGCTGCTGCTGCCGGATTCCAATGCGGACAACGTGCTCGCCGTGCGCGTCACCACCAAGCCGCACGGCTTTGAATTCGACCTGAATGACGACTGGTCCTTGTCCGGCATCTACCGCGACGTTACGCTGTTTTCTCTGCCCGCCGCGTACTTGCAGGACTACAGCACCAAGACGCGCTTGCTGGACGGTGGCGCAGCCGAACTGACCGTGCAGGCGGAGCTGAGCCAGTCGGACGCCGACGTGCGCGCCGTGCTGCTGGCGCCGGACGGCCGCACCGTGGGCGAGTTCTCCTTGCCCCGTTCGGGCGACGCGCACCGCGCAGGCGTCATCCGCATTGCCGCGCCCCGGCTGTGGACCGCCGAAACGCCGTCGCTGTACCGGCTGCGCCTTACCGTGTCCGCCGGCGGCAAGACCTTGCAGACGGTGGAGGAGCGCATAGGCCTGCGCGAAGTCAGCATAGCCAACGGCGTGCTGCTTCTGAACGGCCGCCCCATCAAGCTGCGCGGCGTGAACCACCATGATCTGGATGCCAAGACCGGCCGCGCCGTCACGGAAGCGCAGATGCGGCAGGACCTGGCGCTGATGAAGCAGGGGAATGTCAACTTCGTGCGCACCTCGCATTACCCGCCGCACCCGCGCCTGCTGGAACTGTGCGATGAGCTGGGCTTTTACGTGATGGACGAAGTGGCCATCGGCCATGGCGAGAAGAACCTGGAAAAACCGGATTACCGCGATGCCATCCTGGCGCGGGTGGTGCCCACCATTGCGCGCGACAAGAACCGGCCTTCGGTGCTGATCTGGAGCATAGGGAACGAGAATCCCATCACGGACGCGGAGATGGAAGCCGGGCGCATCGCCAAGCGGCTCGATCCGACGCGGCCCATCACCTATCCCAAAATAGGCAGCTACTTTGCCAAGAACTACGAGCGCATTCCGGATTTTGTGGACCTGTACTCGCCGCACTACCCAAGCAACGCCACGCTGGCGGGCTACGCGCAGAAGCTGAAGCGGCCCACCATACTGACCGAGTACGCGCACGCGCTGGGTCTGGCCACGGACCGCATCCAGGTGCAGTGGGACATCATCCAGGCCAATCCCGTCTTCGCGGGCGGCGCCATCTGGCACTTCCACGACCAGGGGCTGCTGCGCGCCAGCAGCCGGCCGGTGGACACCGGCAAGCCCACGCAGACGGCGTGGCTGGACCAGTATCACCACTACGACACCCACGGCCTTGATGGAGCGGACGGACTGACCTACGCAGACCGCACGCCGCAGGTTGACTTCTGGCAGATGCGCAAAGTGTATGCCCCGGTGCAGTTCGCCGAACGTTCCGCAGCCGTGCGGCCGGGTGCGCAGGAGATCGCGCTGACGGTGGAGAACCGCTACGACTTCCGCGCGCTGCGCGGCGTAAAGCTGCTGTGGGCATTGCAGCGCAACGGCAAAAGCATCCAGCAGGGCAGCCAGGCCCTGAGCGCCGCCGCGCGCGGGCAGCAAACCGTGCGCATCCCGGTTTCCGTGCCGGCCGGCACAGATGGCGACGTGCTGGCGCTGCATGCGCGCGCCGTGGACGAGCAAGGCTTGCAGATTAACGAGCGCACGGTGCGGCTGGATCTGGCAGGCGCGCGCAGCGGCTGGACCGCCAGCTTGCCGTCGCAAGGCGAACCGGAAGTGAACGAGAGCGCGGACGGCGTGACGGTGGCGCTGCCGCAATGGACGCTATCCGTGCAGCGCGCTTCGGGCGAACTCACCATCCGCGACCGCGCGGGCAAGGTGCTGGTGGCCGGCATTTATCCCCACAGCGGCCGCAAGCCGACGATGGCGGAAGCGCTGCGCGCCAAGACGTCGCCCCTGTGGCTGTCGTCCACGCTGACCAGCCTGGAGCAGCCGGTGGTGAAAGTGGAGCAGGGCGGCGGCAAGGTGCGCCTCGCTGTGTCGGGCCGCTATCCGCTGCATGACGAAGCCGCCGCGCGCTTCGCCGCCATCCAGGCGGCCGCACCGGCGGCTGGCGCCGACGACCTGCTGCCCGGCGCAAGCGGCGCAGCCAGCGCGTCCAAACTGGGCAGCGGCAAGGGAGGCCTGGCAGGCGGCTATCAGCTGGAGATCGCCGCCAACGGCAGTATCGCCGTCAGCTACGACTACGCGTCGTTTGACGCCGTGGGCAGCATGTCCGAAGCCGGGTTGTCGGTGCTCGCCCCCGCCGGTACGGACGAATTCCGCTGGATAGGCCAAGGGCCGTATGCAGGCTATCCCGGCAAGGACAGGCTCAATGAATTCGGCCTGTACCACCTGAACCGCGCCGACCTGCGCTTCCAGGGCAACCGGCGGGAGACCGAACTCGCCGTGCTGAGCTCCGCCGGCGGCGCCGGCTTTGCGCTGGCAACGCCCGCAGCCGATGTGGCGGTGGAGCGCAATGGCGACGGCACGCTGCTAAGCCACAACGCCCTGATCGCCAGCCCCGGCAACAAGGGCACAACGCCGGAAATCGCCATCCCGCTGGATGCGCCGCGCCGTATTGCAGGCTCGTTCACGCTGCTGCCCGTGTCGGACGCCTGGCCGTCGCCGCTGGTGCGCTGGTTCGGCAAGCCTGTCGCGGCCAAGGACGTGTTCAAACCCTTCGTCCACAGCTACGATCAATAAAGGGCAGGCGTCAAGGCAGGGCTTTTTGCCGCGACGCCAGCGCCGCGCCGATAAACAGGGCCACTGCGGAAGCAATGAGGCCGCGCTCCAGGCCGGACGGGCCGTCGGCAATCCAGCCCACCACGGTCGGGCCTATGATTTGCCCGAGCGCGAACACCGTGGTGAACGCGCTGATGCCCGCCGACCAGGATTCCTGCGGCAGGTTGTGCCGCACCAGCGCCGTGGTCGAGGCCACGGCCGACAGGAACACCCCGCCGAATACAATGCCGGAAATGAAGACGATGGGCGCCGCGCTGGTCAGCGCCGGCAGGATGGTGACGGCGCCGAGCAGGCCATTCAGTATCGCCAGCGACTCGCCGCCCTTGAAGCGGTCCAGCATACCGGCCCAGATCCGCGAAGACGCCACCACCGCCAACCCCAGCAAGGTATAGAACAGCGTGATCAGATCGGCGCGCATGCCTTGCTGCTTGAGCAGGGCGATCACGAAAGTCATGTAGCCGATATAGCCAACGCCGAACATGAAGTAGCCGCTCAGGCCCAAGGCAAAGTCCCGTACCGCGAAGCGCTGCTTGCCGCCCTGGCCGGGCGGCGCCTCCCCGATGGCGCGTGCCGGGGCGGCCATGACGGCGGTCGCCAGCAGGCAGGCAATGCCCAGCGCCAGCCAGGGCCATTGCCACGCGTGCGCAACGCCGTGCTGCTGCGCGGAGCCCAGCGCCGCAGGCACCAGCAAGGCCGACAGCGCGATGCCGAAGCCCGTGCCGCCGTAATACAGGCCGATATAGAAACCCGCGCGCTCGCTGTGCATGGAGCCCAGTCGCGCCGCCAGCACGCCGCCCGCAATGAAGACGAAAGCGCTCGCCACGCCTGCGCACAGGCGCTGCAGGAACAGGGCTGCGGCGCCGGTCACCGCGCCGGAAACCAGCATGAACAGGCTGGCCAATATGCAGCCCGCTATCATCAGCCGCCACACGCCCAGGCGGCGCATCAATGCCGGCGTAGCCAGCGCGCCGAGGAAGTAGCCCAGCGCATTGCAGGTGTTCATTGCGCCGGCCTGCAGATAGGACCATTCCAGGTCCGCCCGCATGGGCGGCAGCAGCAGTCCATACGAAAAGCGCGATAGCCCGAGGGCGACGGCCGCCGCCAGCGACAGCGCGAGCGCCGTTAGCAGCGGGTGCGGCAGCGGGGTGGGCCGCGAGTGCGGGTGGCCAGTCATCCAGGCACTTCAGCCGGGCCGAGCGAAGAACTCGTCATGTATCAGGCGCAGGGCCAGGCGGCGGTCGTCGCGGTCCACCAGCATATAGGCTGCCACTTCGCTCGCTCCAGCAGCGGCCAGCGTGACACGCACGCCGCCCGCCAGCGCAGCCGACAAAGCCCGGCTGGCGATCGCGCTGCCCACATTCGACGCGTCCAGCACGCCGTCGCCAACCACGGCCACGATGGCCACTGCGTCGTTGCGGCTCACTTCGACCACGCCAGCCAGGTGGTGCTCCATCAGCGCCTCGTAGGCCGCCTCCAGGTGGCCGCGCGCCAGCAGCACGTTGATGGCGGTCTGCGCCGTCAGCACGCTCTTGATGTTGATGCCGTGGCGGTCCAGCGTGGTCGTCACCTCGGCCAGGATGCCGGGCTTGAAGCCCACGCCCGGACCATGCAGCTTGAGGATGGCGACGTCGTCGCTGGAAGACACGCTCTTCACCACGTCGTGCGTGACGGTGCGCTCGGCGTCGATGACGGTGAAGGGATGCAGGCCAAGCTCCGGCTTGGTGATGTTCAGGATGCGGATGGGGATGGCCTGGTCGAACAGCGGCTCCACCGTGCGCGGGTGCAGGATCTTGGCGCCGAAGTAGGACAGCTCGGCCGCCTCCAGATAATGCAGTTTGGCGATGGAGTGGGGCGCGTCCACGGCGCCTGGATCCGCGCTGAGGAAGCCGTCCACGTCCTTCCACACGTCCAGCGATTCCGCGCCGATGCAGCGCGCGATGGAGGCGGCCGAGTAGTCCGAGCCGCCGCGACCGAACAGGGTCGATTTGCCGTCCCGGCTCACGCCGTAGAAGCCCGGCACAACAACCACGCCGTCGCCCGCCAGCGCCTGCGACACGGGACCGGTGCTGGCGTCGAAATCGCAGGCGGCGTTGCCGAACACGCCGTCGGTGAGCAGGCCGATGTCCTCGGGTAGCGCTTCGCGCGCGGCGATGCCACGGCTTTGCAGCACGTCCGTGAGCAGCAGGCTGGAAAGCCGTTCGCCGTAGCTGAGGATGACGTCGTTGACGAAGTCCGGCACGTCGCCGATGTAGTGGATGCCGGTCAGGAAGCGCGTCAGCTGGTCCAGGCGGGCGTTCAGCGCGGCCTCGGTGCGGGCGCGCAGCGCGGGGTCTGCGATGTTCGCTTCGAGAATCTGCTTCTTCAGGGCGCGCAGCGCCAGCGTGTAGTCCTGGCTTTCGGCTAGCGCCGACATGGTGCCGGCGCCTTCGCGCGCGGCTTGCACGCAGTCGACCAGTGCATTGGTGATGCCGAAGAATGCGGACACCACCAGCACCAATGGCCGGTTGTAGGTTTGCACGACATGGACCACGCGGTCGATGTCTTCTGGCCGCCTGAGGTTGGAGCCGCCGAATTTGACAACGATTTTTTTCATGATTTGGATTCCCGGATAGACCGGGATATCATAGCCGATGGCGCGCCTGCTAGCCAGCGGCCTTCTGCGCCACCCATGCCTCGTAGCGCGAGCGGGTGTCGGGCGCCGTCGGCGGATACAGGCCGATGATGGACACGCCGCGCGCCACTTCCTCCAGCACGAATTCCTCGAAACGTTCCATCTCGACGGCCTCGCGCGCGAGTTCGTCGGCCAGATGGCGCGGGACGCAGACCACGCCGTCGTCGTCGCCCACCATGATGTCGCCGGGGTAGACCGGCACGCCGCCGCAGCCGATGGGCGCGTTGATGTCCAGCGCGTGGTGGCGTATCAGATTGGTCGGCGCCGAAGGGCCGGAGCACCATGCCGGCATGTCCAGCGCGGCGATGCCCGCCGCGTCGCGCAGGCCGCCGTCCGTCACGATGCCGGCCGCGCCGCGCACCTGCATGCGCGTGGCGAGGATGCTCCCGGCCGACGCCACCGACACGTCGCCCCGGCAGTCCATCACCAGCACCGCGCCCGGCGGGATTTCTTCCACCGCCACACGCTGCGGATGGCGCGGGTCGCGGAATGCCTCTATGCCGTCCAGGTCTTCGCGCGAGGGGATGTAGCGCAGCGTGTAGGCCGGGCCCGCGAGGCGCTGGCCCGGCTTGAGCGGCCGTGCGCCCTGGATGAAGACGTTGCGGAAGCCGCGCTTGTACAGCAGCGACGTGAGGGTGGCGGTGCTGACGGTCTTCAGCGTTGCGAGGGTGTCGGGATGCAGTTCCTGGGTCATGGCTGGCTCCTGCTGCGTTGGAAAATGGTGTGGCTGAACTGGACCTGGCTGCTACCGATGCGGCTTTGCTGGTAGTACTGGTCCCATTTCTCGCGGCTGGTGGTGTGGGCCTGCGTGGCCGGATCGAGGGCCTGCAGGTAGTCGCCGAACTTGAAGTAGATGTTTTCGCCGGTGTTCTTGATGCGCGTCGGCGCGGTCTGCATGGCGCCGTGCTGGGCGGTGCTGACGGCGACCTTCGCCTCGCCGCCGGCAAAGCCGATGTCCAGGCCAAAGCTTTCGCCGGAGCGCACCGTGCCCAGTGCCGTCATGGCTTCCTTGCCGTCCGGGCCTTTTATGCGGGCCAGCACGTCGAACAGGCCATTGCCCGCTTTGCCGTCCATGGCCTTGCTGTCGGCCGTGTCCTGCACGTAGACCTTGAGCAGCGTGTCCAGTCCTTCGGCGTGGTACTGGGCAACGATGGTCTTGGCGCCTGCCGGCAGAGTGGCGGTGACGATGGCGGAAAAGCGTTCGTCCGTCGCTGCCACGCCCAGCCTGTGCCGGGACATGACTTTCAGCTCATTGCGGTAGCCGTGGCCATGGCCGGAATCGTACTTCGACTGCAGGGCGCTGAAGGTGAGCGTGCCCGTGTAGGGCGACGGATAGGGCGACTTGCCTTCGGCTTCGAACATGGCCTGCAGCGCGGTGGCGGGCGTGAAATCCGCTGCGGCCGGCGCTGCGGACAGCGGAGTGCAGAACAGCTGCATCAACAGCAGCGGCAGCGCGCTGCCGCGCACTGCAATGCCCCCGGCGGGCGTGCGGCATGGCGCGCGCATCAGGCAACCACCTGGGTTTGCGTGCCCAGTTTGTCCATCGCCAGGCGAACCACGTCGCCGCGCTTCAGGTACTGGGGCGGCTTCAGGCCCATGCCCACGCCGCCGGGCGTGCCGCTGACGATCACGTCGCCGGGCAGCAGCGTCATGAACTGGCTGACGTAGGAGACGATGTAGGCCACGGGGAAAATCATGTCCGAGGTATTGCTGGCCTGCTTGCGTTCGCCGTTCACGCTCAGTTCCATATCCAGCGCCTGCGGATCCGGAATGTCGTCGGCGGTCACCAGCCACGGGCCGATGGGGCCGAAGGTGTCGAAGCTCTTGCCCTTGCACCACTGGCCGTTGCGGTGGTTCTGCCAGTGCCGCTCCGACAGGTCGTTGGCCAGGCAGTAGCCCGCCACGTGATCGAGCGCCTTGTTCTGGGCCACGCTGCGCGCGGTGGTGCCGATGACGATGCCCATTTCAATTTCCCAGTCCGTGTGCTCCGACCCCGGCGGCATGACGATGGCGTCATTCGGACCGCTAAGCGAGGTGATCGCCTTGTTGAAGACGATGGGCTCCGCAGGAATGGCCTGGCCGGATTCCTCGGCGTGCTTGCGGTAGTTCAGCGCTATGCCGATGAACTGGCGGATACCGGCCACGGGTACGCCGATGCGCGCGTCCGCGCTCAGTACCGGCAGCCGTTCCAGTTCGATGGCGGCCAGCGCGCGCAGCTTTTCGGGCGCCAGCCAGTCCGGCGTGAGGTCCGGCACCAGCGCGGACAAGTCGCGGATGATGCCTTGCGCATCCAGCGCCGCAGGTTTCTCGGCGCCCGGAGCGCCTACGCGTAGCAGTTTCATTTGTCGTCCTTTTTGGCGTCTTTCATCATGCTGTCGAGCAGCGGTTGCATGGCGTCGGCCCAGAGCTGGTAGCCTGCGGCGACCGGATGCAGCTGATCCGGCATGATGGTGTGCGGAATGTGGCCGTCCTGGCCCAGGAATACGGCGCCGATGTCGAGAAAGCGTATCGTCTTGCCGTCGTCCAGCGTGGCCAGCTCGCGGTTGACCGCGGCAATGGTGGCCATGCGTTTCGCCGCTTCTTCCACCGCGGCAGGCGTGACGGGGCCGCCCTTGGCGTCGCGCGGGCCGCGCGGGAAGATGCCCAGCACGAGAACGCGGGTGTCGGGCAGCCTGGCGCGCACCATGGCGACAATCTTGCGGTTGGCGGCGGCGATTTCCTCCGCGCTGTAGTCAAGGCTGTTGTTGGTGCCCATCATCAGCACGGCCACCTTGGGCGCGATGCCTTCCAGCTCGCCGTGCTCGATCTGCCAGATCAGGTTCTGCGTGCGCGCGCCGCCGATGCCGAAGTTGGCCGGCTGGTATTTGCCGTAATACGCTTCCCAGATGTGCGGCGCGCGCTGCCAGCCCGCCGTGATCGAATCGCCAAGGAAGAGCAAGCCTACGGGGCCGCTCTTGGCGCGGGCCAGGAAGCGCGCGTGGTTCTGCAGGAACTGGCCGTTGTCCTGCTTCTCGAAGGCTTCGGAGGCGCTCAGGCGCTTGGCCGGCGCCGCTGCCGGGGCGCCGGCTTGCGCCATGGCCGGCGGCAAGGAGAAGGCAAAGGCGAGGGCGCACGCCGCTGCCAGCGCCGGCAGCAGATGCTTGCGTGGAAGGCGGCTCATCGCGCCACCCCGCTGCGCGGCTGCACCGGCGCCACCGCGCCGCCAAGCCAGACCGACAGGAACACCAGTGGCACCAGCAGCGCGCCCAGCACAAAGAAGGGCGTGTAGTTGCCGCCGGCGGTGATCGACGGCACCAGCTGCATGCAGATGATCACGCCCAGCACGGCCGAGGTGCCGCTCAGGCCTGCCAGCGAGCCCACGGTTTTCCCGGAGAAGAAGTCGCTCGGCAGGGTCTGGATATTGGTGATGGCGGCCTGGAAGCCGAACAGGATGACCGCAATCGACAGCACGGCCAGCAGCGGCGTGTCCGCCGTTGCGCTGAACAGCAGGGCGGGCAGCATCAGCGCCAGCCCGAGGGCGATCACCGTCTTGCGGGCCCGGTTCACGCTCCAGCCGCGCTGCAGCAGGCGTCCGCACAGCCAGCCGCCGGACAGCGCTCCTATAGCGGCGCCTACATAGGGCACCCATGCGAAGATGCCGATCTGCTTCACGTCGAAGTGGAATTTCTCGTTCAGGTACAGCGGCAGCCACGCCACGAACAGCCACCAGATCGGGTCGATGAAGAAGCGCGCGGCGATCACGCCCCAGCTCTGGCGGTGGCGCAGCAGCTGCGGCAGCGTCGGCACGTATTCCGCCTGCCTGGCCGCTTCCGTTTTCTGGCCGGTGAGGATGTAGTTGCGTTCTTCCTCGCTGATCCAGGGATGGGCGGCGGGGCCGGACTTGTAGATGATCAGCCAGGGCACGACCCAGAAGAAGCCGAGGGCGGCGATCAGGATGAAGGTGGTTTTCCAGCCCACATAGGCGTACAGCCAGGCGATCAACGGTGGCGCGATAATGGAGCCGAGCGATGCACCGGCGCCGAAGATGCCTTGCGCCAGCGCGCGCTCGCGCACCGGAAACCATTCGGCTACGGCCTTGGTGGCGCCGGGCCAGTTGCCCGCCTCGCCCACGCCCAGCAGCGCACGGAACAGGCCGAACGACAGGGCCGAGCGCGCGACGAAATGCAGGCCGATGGAGACCGACCATACGAGGATGGACAGGATGAAGCCGATCCGGGTTCCCAGCGCGTCGAACAGCTTGCCGAACAGCGTCTGGCCGATGGCGTAGCCGATCAGGAAGACGGTGACGATATTGGCGTAATCGCGCTTGTCCAGGCCGAGATCCGCGGCAATGCCCGGCCACATGACCGCGAGGGCCGAGCGGTCGATGTAGTTGATAATTGTTGCGGCGGCCACCAGCGTCATGACCAGCCAGCGCAAACCTTTAGTAGTTCTCATGCGCGCTTCTCCAAGATGTCTCTGTCTCTCTATTTTTTGTTCTGTGCGCCCGCCCTCGCCGGGGCGGTGCGCGCTCTTGTTATTGCAGGCCAAGCTCGCTGCGCGTCGGCAGCCCTTCACAGTCCCCCCGGAACTGCACCACGCGCGCGCCCACCGCGTTGCCGCGCGCCGCAGCCAGGGCCAGGGGCAGCCCTTCCAGCAGCGCGCTGATGACGCCCACCGCGAAGCCGTCCCCGGCGCCCACGGTGTCCACCACCTTTCGCACCGGCACGCCGGGCGCAATGCCCCGGCCTTCCGGACCGGCGTAGTACGCGCCCTGCGGCCCGAGCTTGACCACCACCTGCCGCGCGCCGCGCGCCAGATAGAAGTCCGCGATGCCGGCCGCGTCGCCGCAGCCGGTCAGCAGCTTGCCTTCCCCCAGGCCCGGCATCACCACATCGGCCAGGCTGGCCAGCGCGTTGACGGTTTCTATCATCGCCTCCTGCGTGGGCCACAGACGCGGCCTGAGGTTGGGGTCGAAGGTGACCATGCGGCCGGCGCCGCGCGCCTGCGCGGCCATGGTCAGCGCCATGTCGCGGCAGCTGTCCGACAGCGCCGGGGAGATGCCGGTCAGGTGCAGCAGGCGCGCCCGCTGGTAGGCGCCGGACGGTATGTCGGCGCGCGACAGGTGGCTGGCGGCCGAACCGCGACGGAAGTACTCCACTTCCGGATCGCTGCCGTCGAGCGCCATGGACTTGAGCATGAAGCCGGTCGGATGCTGCTGGTCCAGCCGCACATGGCGCAGGTCCAGGCCTTCGGCCTGCATGAAGTCCAGCAGGTTGCGGCCCAGGCTGTCCTTGCCCAGCGCGCTGACGTAGCCCACCTTGTATCCCAGCCTGCTCAAGCCCACCGCCACATTGAGCTCCGCGCCGGCGGTGGCGCGCTCGAACTCGCTCACCTCCGCCAGCGGCAAGGGCTGGCGCGCCATCAGCAAGGCCATGGCCTCGCCGACGGTCACCACGTCGGGTATCTGCAGCGTCTCGTCCATAGCGTGCCCCTCAGAACTTCATGCCGGTGACCAGCGTGGCCTGCCGGCTGGCCGGCAGCGAGATGCGCAGCACATTACCGCGCTGCTGCTTCGGCCCCTTGTCGACATTGCCCGGAGGGCCGGCGGAGACCACAAAGCCCGGTTCCACCACGGCTGCCGCCGCCTTGGTGCGCGCATCCACCTTCAGCGCGGAGGGCTGGCCCTCCACAAGGAAGCTGCGTTCGTCCAGCTGCTTGATCTCGCGGTCGCCGTGCACTTGCGCCGTCAGCACCACCGGCTTGCTGGCCTTCATGGTGTCGCTGGTGGTCCAGGCGCCGCGCGCAAAGCTGAAGCGCCGCTCCAGTTTCTCGATGCCCAGCTCCGGGCGGTAGGCGCCCGTCAGGTCCGCCACGATGTCGGCGTGGTCCTTGCCCAGCGTGAGCTTGGTGATGCGGATGCTGTCCAGGCGCGCATAGGGATAGCCCTCGAACGCATCGTGGCCGCCGCCTTCGTTGGCCTGGCCCTGGCCGTCCACCAGCAGCGTGTTGCTGATTTTGCTGCTCGGGATGCCCGCATAGCCTTTCGGACCGGTCAGGTAGCTGCCGCCGCCAAACAGGATGAAACTGCCCGCATCCGGGTGCGAATGGCCCATGGACAGGTGCCAGTCCGGCATCTTGCCGATCAGCGAGGCGGCGTGGTGGCCCTCCGGCGGGCCTGCGCGGAAGGCGAAGGCGGTGGCCTTGCTGCTCCAGTCGCTGCGCCAGTACACCGTGCCCAGGTCGTCGAAGTGGTGGTGCGGCGGAATGGCCGACATCGGCGTTGGCTTGATCGAAGGCTCGTACCATTGCAGCGACCAGAAGTCCTCCGCGCAGATATGGCCCAGCGAGTCCATCCAGGCCGCCACGCCCTGCGCCTCCGGATTGCCGAAGCGCTGCGCCAGGCGGTACAGCAGGTTGTAGTTGGAGTGCAGCTTGCCGCCCGGGTGGGTGCGGTCCGGCTCGTGGCCGACGCGCGAGCGCGTGACCGGGCCTTCGAAGGCGTCGCCGAAGTCGAAGATGTCCTGGCCGTTCGGCGTGATCGAGTGCGCCATGTAGAGGTGGGCCTTGCGAAGCGCGGGCAGGTCGTACATGTCGTCGCCCGCCGCGTGGGCAAAGGCGTCCAGCCCGTGGATAATCCACGGCATGGAGAAGATCCAGTATTCCACGCCTTCGTAGAAATAGCCGTCCGGCGAGGCCACCGAGAGCACTTGCGTGAAGATGGCGCGCGACAGGGCGGCCCAGCCGGCCGCCTCCGGCACTTCGTCGAACACCGCGTAGGCGGCGACGGCCAGGCCGGAGATGGGGATGAAGCAGTGGTTCTGGCTGTAGGAATACGACTTGCCTGGCTTGGGGCTGAAATGCGCGGCCATGATGCGCGCGTGGCGCACCAGCTTTTCGCGGTAGCGCGTGCGCTCTTCCACGCTCAGCACGTCGAACAGCAAGTCGTAGGCGGTGCCCAGGCCGTACAGCAGGTGGCCCGCCGCCAGGTCGATGTCCGGCTTGCTGAAGGTATAGCCCCAGACAGGATAGCTGACCGCCGCGTCCATATAGCGCTTGGCCGCTTCCAGGTAGCGCGCGTCGCCTTCTATCTTGTAGGCGAGGGCGGCGCCCACCATGCCGATGCCGACCGTGTTCTGCGCGCGGCGCGTCTGCGCCGGCGAGGCCTCCGGCTCGGCGCGCATGGCCACCAGGCCCGACAGCGCCTTCTGCCAGATAGCGCTATGGCTGCCGCGCGCGCGCTGGCGCAGCTGCTCCAGTCCCGCCGCCGTGGTGAACACGCGCGGATGCACGCCGCTCAGTTCCGCGCGCAGCGGCGCGGGATGCGCCTGCATCAGCTTCGTCAGCGGATGGACGCCGCCGGTGGCCGCGCCGCCCTGTTTGGTGCCCAGCGCCTCGCGCGCATCCTGCGCAAAGGCGGATGGGATGCCGCCACCGAGGGCTGGCAAGGCGAGGGCGGCGGTGCCGAGCAGGCGGCGCCGTTTGAAGTTAGGTTGCATGGGATCTCCGTTGCGGATCAGTAGATGCCGAGGCCGCCGTTGACCTGGATGATTTCGCCGGCCAGGAAGGCTGCACGCTCGGAAGCGAGGAAGACCACGACATTGGCCACGTCGCTGGGCTGGCCCTCGCGGCGCGCCGGGGTGCGCTCGGCGATGGCGAGGCGGTTGGCCGGGGTGTTGAAGGTGTCGTGGAAGCGGGTGGCGATCAGGCCGGGCGCGACGCCGTTCACGCGGATGCCCAGCGGGCCCACTTCCTTGGCCAGCGCGCGGGTGAAGGTGGCCACGGCCGCCTTGGACGAAGCGTAGTGCGCCGAACCCGGACCGCCGCCGTCGAACGCGGCCAGCGACGACATGGTGACGATCACGCCGCTCTTGCGCGGTTCCATGCGCTTGAGCGCGGCCTGGCAGATCAGGAAGGTGCTGGTCAGGTTCAGGTTCATGGACTCGTTCCACAGCGATAGCGGCATGTCGACGACGCGGCAGCGCTGTATCAGGCCGCCGATGTTGGCGAACAGGGCGTCGATCTGGCCGATGGCGCCTTCCGCTTCGGCATACACCTGTTCGGCCGCGTCGGCGCCGGTCAGGTCGGCCTTGATGGCCTGGGCGCGGCGGCCCATGGCGCGGATCTGCGCCACCACTTCCTGCGCTTCCGCGTCGCTGCTCCAGTAGGTCAGCACCACGTCCGCGCCGGCTTCCGCCAGTGCCAGCGAAGTGGCTTTGCCGATTCCCGATGCGCCGCCCATGACGAGGGCGCGTTTGCCGATCAGTTCCATAATAGTCTCTCTTTATAAGGTTGGGTTGTAGTTGCGTAGGGCGGTAGGGCGGGTTAGCGCAGCGCGCGTAACCCGCCAAACGGCGCCGCAGTCGACGCCCGGACAATCAGCTCCGGCGCAAACAGCTCGCCGCCCGGCGCCGCCGACGGCGCCAGGATGCGCTGCACCGCCGCATCCGCCATGGCCTGGATGGGCTGGCGCAGCGTGGTCAGCGGAGGGTCGTGCGCGGCCGAGAAGAAAATGTCATCAATGCCGATCAGCGAGAAATCCTGCGGGATGTGCTTGCCCAGCTGCTTCAGGCCGATGCCGATGCCGATCGCCATCATGTCGTTGATGGCGATGGCCGCCGTCGGCTTGCCGGGCGCCGCCAGCAGGCGCGCCGCCGCACTGCGCCCCATTTCGAACAGCTGGGTGTCGCCGTGCGGATCGCTGGGCGCGTCCGTGGAATCGGCAATCACCAGTTCGCCCGCAATGCCGGCCTGCGCCACCGCCTGCTGGAAGCCGCGCACGCGCTCCTGCCGGTTCAGCGTGTACGGCGGCGGCGTGACCAGGGCGATGGAGCGGTGCCCGAGCGCCGCCAGGTGCGCCACCGCCATCGCGGTGGCTGCCGCGTTGTCCACCGAGATGGTGCTGATCTTCTTGTGGTGCTCGTCGGTCTGCTTGATGTCGAAGGCCACCACCGGGCAGCGCGCGGTGATCGCGGCCAGGTGGTCCGTGTCGCTCAGGGCCGAGCCGGTGATGATGCCCTGCACGCCGTAGGCAAGCAGGTCGGCCATCACCGCGCGCTCCCGGTCCGGATCGCGGAAGGTGCTGAAGGTCATGACGTGGCATTGGTGCCGCGCGGCGGCGGCTTCCACCGCGCAGGCGAGCGAACCGAAAAATTGGTTGGCCAGGGACGGCACCAGCAGGCCCACCATGGCGGCCACGCCGGTCTTGAGCTGGCGCGCCGCGTTGTTGGGCCGGTAGCCTAGCTGCTTGATGGCCTGCTCGATCTTGAGCTGGGTGTCCGGCCGCATCTGTCCCATCCTGTTGTTCAGGTAGTTCGAGATGCTGGAGGTGGACACGCCGGCAAGGCGCGCTACATCCTGAATTTTTGGTTCGCTCATGATTCCCTTGATTGCTAGCTTAAAATGCCGCGTCCAGGCGGACGGTGAAATAGCGGAAGGCGTCGCGCGCCGGCTGCCAGCCCAGGGACTTGATATCCGGACCGGAGGTCTTCTTGAAATTCAGGAAGGAGCCCACGTTGCCTGACGCGTAGTGGTGGTCGGCCACATTCTTCACACCCACGGACAGCTTGTATTTGCCCTTGTCATCCGACATGGACGCGCCCAAATCGACGATGCCATAGCCGGGGCGGTTCAGGCTTGGATCCTGGCTGATGGCTCCCTGCACGCGCGACTGGGTGCGCCATTGCACGTTGAACGCGGTGCGGAACGGCAGCATGCCCTGCGGCAGGCGGTACTCGGCGCCCGTGCTCAGTTTCCACTTCGGCGCGTTCGGCATGCCGCCGCCGCTGGCGTCGCGCAGGAAGGCGCCGGGCACCAGCGCATTCGGTACCGTGCAGTCGGTGGCGCCGCTGTAGCACGGCCCCTGCGTCCAGTTCAGGATGGTGGCGCGGGTGAAAGCCAGGCTGGCGTTCAGCTGCAGTTCGCGCGTCAGCAGCACCGTGGTGTCGGCTTCGAAGCCCTTGGTCTGCAGGGCAGGGATGCTGTACAGCACACTGGCCTGGCTGCCGTCGGAGAAGCGCTCGGTGGCCGAGGTCTGGTAGTCGTGGAAGCGGGTGCGGAAGGCCGCCGCATTGAAGGTGGCGCGGTTGTTCCACAGGTTGGCCTTGAAACCGAGCTCGAAGCTGTCTGCCGTTTCGGCGGCCAGCGGCAGGCGCTTGAACACGTTGACGTTGTTGGCGCCGCTGGTCATGTCATACGCCACCCCCTTGCGGCCGGTGGCGGCCGAACCGTACGCCATCACGTCCGGGGTGAAGTGGTAGGTATAGGCCAGCTTGCCGGTGATGCCGTTCTCGTCGTGCTGCGGCGCCACGTACATGTTCTCGCCGGTGTGGATGTTGTTCGGCGCGCTCGACGACAGGCTGTCGATGGTGTGGAACATATAGTTGTTCGATTCGCGGTTCAGGCGCACGCCGGCCGTCAGCGTGTTGCGCGATGCGAATTCCCAGCTGCCGTTGGCGTACAAGGCGCGGTTCAGGTTGGACGACGAGGTTTCGTAGTTGGTGAAGTTGGTCTCCTTCACGAACGGATTGCCGCGATAGTAGGTGCGGAACAGGCTGTTGCGCGCAAACCAGAGGCCCACCAGGTAGCGCAGCTGGCCCTCGTCCGGGGACGTGAGGCGGAACTCCTGCGTGGAGGTCTTGCTGTCGCTGGTGCCGTTGATTTCGGCCTTGGCGTTGATGCCGGAAGGCTTGCCCGCGTGGTTCAGCTGGTAGAAGGTGGAAACCAGGTCGATATTGTCGTTGTCGCGGAAGTCGTTGGAGAGGTTTTTGACGACGGAGGAAATCGACGTCAGCGCATGTCCGGCCAGCGGTGTGCGTTCCGGGAACTGGTAGTTCACGCGCACGCCAACGCCGCGGTTGGTCGACTCCAGGCCGGACGGCGAATCGTTGCGGATGTCGCGGTTGGTCGGGCTGGGTGTGATGCCGCGCAGGACTTCGGTATTCGACAGCGCCGTATAGGCCTTGTTGTACAGGTAGCCCACGCCCGGATCGATCGAGGTGATGGCGGCGGTGTTGCCGGTCGAGAGCGAGTGGTCGTACTGCGGCGTGACCATCACGTCCACGTCGCTGTTGACCTTCCACAGGAACTTGGTGACGAAGCTCTTGCCGCCGGAGCCGTTCTGCTTGCGGCCGGTGGTGAGGTTGTTCAGCAGGCCGGGGAAGTTGGTCTTGCTGGCGAACAGGCGCATGGCCACGTCGTCGCTCAGGCGGCCGCTGAGGGCGGCGGTGGCGCGGTATTCGTCGTCGCTGCTGCGGAACAGGCTGACATTGGTCTTCATCGGACCGGCGCCGATAGGCTTGGTGGTCATCACCACCGCGCCCGCGATGGCGCTCTTGCCGAACATGGTGCTCTGCGGGCCTTTCAGCACCTCAACGCGGGCCACGTCGGCCTGGTCCTTGAAGGCCTGCTGCGGCTGGGCGTAGGGCAGGTCGTCGATGATGACGGCGATGTCGCCCTCGATGCCCAGGTTGTTGGACGTGGTGCCGATGCCGCGCATATTGATGCTGTTGGTGCCGACCTGGGTGCCGACGGAGATCGACAGCGCGGGCGTGAGGTTGACGATGTCGTTGAACTCGCGCACGTTGTTGCGCTGCATGTACTCCTCGCCCAGCACCGTGATGGACTGCGGGACGTCCTCCAGCTTCTCGATGCGGCGGTTGGCGGAAACCACCACGGTTTCCAGTTTCAGCGGTTCGCCCGCCGCAGGCGCTTGCTGCGCCTGGCCGGATGCGGCCGTGCCCATCAGCAGCAGTGCGGCTGCCATGGCGATCGGGGTGAGGCGATGCTGCGTGGCATCTGGCCTTCCTTTACTTATCATCTCTGTCTCCCTTATAGGTCTTTTTGAATGAGTATAAGCTGCTTTGACCGTTTGTGTAACGGTTTACTGTATCGTTACAGTAAGGTGTTGAAAAAAAACCGGTCGGGAAAATCTGGCCTTCGAATTCGAAGATTTTCGCGGCAGGTTGCTGGTAAATCGTTTTACTGTAACGTTGCAGTGAATCTTAAAGCAAAGAAAAACGAAGTCAACAAGAATTTCGCAGGATGTTTTCTCGTTTCCACAATGATGGTTCTATGCAAATATATGCAGTTCAGCCACTCTCACCGCTACCGCTCATGAAAATTTCGCTCTCCAGTCTCCTGTTCAGCGCCGGACTGCTCGCCTTTGCGCCCACGCTGGTGCATGCCGCCACGCCCGCCACGCCGGAGAAAATGAACCAGATCTACGCCGAGTACTGGGAGGAGTATTCGAAAGCGAACCCGATCAGCGCCACCTTCAACGGCGACAACCGCTTCAACGACCGTTTCGGCCCGGTCACCTCGCAGGAAGCGCTGGCCGAGCGCAAGCGCCTGGCGGACAAATACCTGGCCCGCACCGCCGAATACGACCCCGCCAAGCTGGGCGCCGAGGACCGCATCAGCTACGATCTGCTGCGCTACAAGCTGCAGCAGTCGCTGGACGACATGCGCTTCCCATCGCAGCTCATCCCCATCAACCAGACCTTCAGCCTGCATCTGCTGTTCGCGCAGCTGGGCTCCGGCAAGCTGGCGCAGCCTTTCGCCACGGTGAAGGACTATGACAACTGGCTGGCGCGCGCCGCCGCCTTCGCCCCGGCGGCGGACGCCATGATCGCCGACATGCGCGCCGGTATCGCGCGCGGCGTGGTCCAGCCCAAGATCGTCACCAAGCAGATCCTGCCGCAGCTGGAGAACCTGGGCACGGCCGACCTGGCCAAGAGCGTCTACATGGCGCCGGTGCGCCAGTTCCCGCAGGACTTCAGCGAGGCCGACAAGGCCCGCCTGACCGCCGCCTACGCCAAACTGGTGGGCGAGCAGATCGCCCCGGCCTACCAGCGCCTGCTGGCCTTCATGCGCGACAGCTATCTGCCAGCCAGCCGCGAAACCGTGGGCCTGGGCGCGTTGCCGGAAGGGAAGGCGTGGTACGACTCCAAGGTGCGCAACTCCACCACCACCTCGCTGACGGCGGACGAGATCCACACCATCGGCCTGAACGAAGTGACCCGCATCCGCGCGCTGTTCGAGCAGGCCAAGGAACGCGTGGGCTTCAAAGGCACGCTGAAAGAGTTCTTCGTGCACCTGAACACCGCGCCGGAACAGCGTTTCAGCACCCGCGAGCAGATCCAGGCCGCCTACGAAGGCCTGCGCCCGCGCGTGGAGGCGAAGACGCCGCAGTTCTTCGGCAAAATCCCAAAGACCCCGTTCGAAGTGCGCCCGGTGGAATCGTTCCGCGAAGTGAGCGCCGCGCCGGCGCAGTACTTCGCCGGCCTGCCGGACGGTTCGCGTCCCGGCATCTTCTACTACAACGCCTACAAGCCGGAGACCCGCACCCGCTTCACCACGGTGGCCTTCTTCCTGCATGAAGCCATTCCCGGCCACCACTTCGAGATCAGCCTGGCGAAGGAGCAGACCGGCTTCCCGGCCTTCCGCCGCAACGAAGGCACCGGCGCCTTCAGCGAAGGCTGGGGCCTGTACAGCGAAATGCTGGGCCAGGAGATGGGCTTGTACGACGATCCGTGGCAGTGGTGCGGCCGCCTGTCGGCCGAGATCTGGCGCGCGGTGCGGCTGGTGGTTGATACCGGCATCCATTCCAAGGGCTGGACGCGCGAGCAGGCCATTGCCTACTTCGTCGACAACGTGCCGCAGAACGAAGTGGTGGCGGTGCAGGAAGTGGAGCGCTACATCGCCGCGCCGGGCCAGGCGCTGAGCTACAAGATCGGCGAACTGAAACTGCGCGAACTGCGCGCCCGCGCCGAGAAGCAGCTGGGCGCCAGGTTCGACCTGCGCGCCTTCCACGACGAAGTGCTGTCGCACGGCTCGGTGCCGCTCAGCGTGCTGGAAGCGGCCGTGGACCGCTGGCTGGCGCGCCAGAAGGCTAGTGCAGGCTCTTAATCTTCCGCACCACGTTTTCCACTACCGGACCAACCTCGTTGACGATCTCAACGAGGGTTTCCCTCGGTATGCCGAGCTTCTTGCTCCAGTAGGCCACTTCCCATTCCTTGTCCACGTGAATGTGCGAGCGGTCCCGCTGAAACAGATCTACCAAATTTTCCGCCATGTGTGATGCTCCATATTTCAGGGGCATCACTGTATCGCTACGCCAAACTCACTTCTGTGCGGTAACGCACATTCAACGCCATCGGTGAAGGCTATTGCATGTAAGGACCCCAGGCGGGTTCCTTGATGTCGCCGGCCTTGGTGGTCAAGCGTTGTTTTACAAGCCCGTCAACCGAGACCACGGCCAGCGATTTGCGGTCGCCGGCGCGGGTGGCGTACAGGATATATTTGCCGTTAGCGGCAAAACTGGGTGATTCATCGTCGGTGGCGTCGGACAGGCGCTGCTCCTGGCTGCTGGCAAGGTCCAGCGTGAACAGTTGGTAGTTGCCGTCACGATGAGAAATATAAGCCAGTGTTTTGCCGTCCGCCGAAATGCGTGGGCTGGTCTTTTCGCCGCTGCTGAAAGTCACGCGCTTGGCCTCGCCGCCGTCCGGGTTCATGCGGTAGATTTGCGCACTGTTGCTGCGGTTGCTGGTGAAGTAGATGCTTTGACCGTCAGCGGACCATTGGGGTTCCGTGTCGATATCGGCACTGTTTGAAATGCGGCGCAGTCCGCTGCCATCGGCGTTCACGGTGTAAATCTGCGTGTGGCCGTCTTTCGACAGTGCTACCGCCAGCTTGTTGCCGCTTGGTGCCCAAGCGGGCGCCGAGTTGTTACCTTTTTCGTTAGCCACCACGGTGCGGGCACGGGTGATTAGATTCTGCACATAGACCACTGGCTTATTTTGTTCAAATGACACATAGGCCAGCTTCGTGCCGTCCGGCGACCAAGATGGCGAGATGATGGATTCGTTCGAACGCAGCGCCAACTGTTCATTCTCTCCATCGGCGTCCGCCACCATCAGCAGATACTGGCCGCCTTCCTCCTTCACGTAGGAGATACGGGTGGAGAATATGCCGCGTATGCCGGTCAGCTTCAGGAACACGTCATCGGCGATCAGGTGGGCCGACAGGCGAGTAAATTGGGCGGTGACCGACTTATCCAGATTGGACATCTTCTCTTGCTTGATGGTGTCGAATAGCCTGTAGCGCACGTCGTAGCGGCCGTTGGCCAGCGCATCGATGGTGCCCACCACCAGCGCGTTAGCCCCCTTGGCTTTCCAGCCGCTGTAGTCGATATTATTAACGTCACTGACCGTGTTGGCATCGATAATTTTGAAGGCGCCGCTACGTTCCAGGTCGGCCTTGATAATTTCGGAAACCTTTTGAGGCGATACGCCTTCGTTGGCGAAGGTGGCAACGGCGACGGGGATCTGATGGCTGCCAACGCCGGAAATCTCAATCCGCACTTGAGCTTGCGCGTTTCCCACAGTGGCGGCGATAAGCAAGCTGGTGTAAAGCGTAAGCAGTTTTCTCATTAGCGGCGCCAAGGCAGTTGCAAAGGAGAAAATATTAGCATTGAAATAGCGACGCAATAGAATGTCAGATGAATAATCAAAAAAATGAGCTTGCAGGCCAGGCGGGCTTGCCTGGCAAGAAATGAAGGGGGGAATAGGAAGAATGGAAAATCGCGGTTAGAATACGCGTTTTCCATCCCAGCGAATTGACCGACGTGTTACGCCGCATAGTGCCCCTGCTGATAGCTTATCTGTTGCTGATGTCGCAACAGGTGGCGATGTCGCACGGCTATACGCACTGGACGCCGGCGCAAAAAACCATCGCAGGGGAGTTGCTCACCGCTTCGGGCGCCACGTCCGACAGCCCGGTGGTCGACCACATCTGCCTGCAGTGCGTGGCCGCTGCCGAGCTGGCCTTCGCCATCAACGGCTCGCTGCTGCGCTTCGAGCCGCAGACGAGCAAGCCGCTGTTGCCTGCGCTGCTGTTCGTGCAGGCGCGCGAGCGCTTCGCCACCGTCGTATTCCAATCCCGGGCTCCCCCGGTCCTCTGACAGAAATCGCACTTAGCAAGGCTATGCGCGCCGGGAAGGCGCGCGGCCGCTTTACGTCAATTCTTGTTTGAGGTTCTCATGATGTTCACCCGTACCCTGATCGCCACGGCGGTCCTGTCCACCATTTCGTCCATTGCTTCCGCCCAGACCAGCGACCCTGTCGTTCCCAAGGTCGTGGTCACCGCCAATCCGTTTAAAACCGCCGAGGGCGACCAGATCCTCACGCCCGCCAAAGTGCTGGCCGGCGACGAACTGCGCGACAAGATGGGCAGCTCGCTGGGCGATACGCTGTCGCAGGAATTGGGCGTGTCCGCGTCCGCTTTCGGCGCCGGCGCCTCGCGTCCCATCATCCGCGGCATGGAAGGCGCCCGCGTGAAGATGCTGGAGAACGGCATGGCCGTGTCGGACGTGTCCGGCCTGTCCAACGACCACGCGGTGGCGGCCGAAGGCGCGGTGGCGCGCCAGATCGAGATCCTGCGCGGCCCTGCGGCGCTGCTGTACGGCTCCGGCGCCATTGGCGGCCTGGTCAACGTGGTCAACGAACGCATTCCCACCGCGCTGGAAAAGCAGCTCACCGGCCAGATCGAGGCGCGCTACAGCTCGGTCGATAGCGGCAAGAACCTGTCCGGCACCGTCGACGGCGCAGCGGGCCAGTTCGCGCTGCACGTGGACGGCAACCTGCGCAACGCGGACGACTACAAGATTCCGGAAACCCGCATCGCCAACGACCCGGCCTCGGGCTCCGGCCGCCTGGCGCATTCGGCTACGCGCGAACGCAATGTCGGCGCGGGCACTTCCTATATTGCCGACTGGGGCTTTGTCGGCGCGTCCGTATCCCACCTGGACAACATGTACGGCATCCCGAGCGCGGAAGGCTCGAAGATCGACCAGAAGCAAACCCGCTACGACGTGGACAGCCTGGTGCACAAGCCGTTCAGCGGCTTCGAGACCTTCAAGTTCAAGGCCGGCTACACCACCTACGAACACGCGGAACTGGACGAGAGCAATGCGCCGGTCGTGATCTTCAATAACCGTTCGCTGGAAACGCGCGCCGAACTGGCGCACGAGCCTATCGCCGGCATGCACGGCACCTTCGGCTTCCAGACCGAGAACACGCACTTTTCCGCGCTCAGCCCGGACGGTGCGGCCGACACCGTGCCTGTCACGCATTCCACTTCCACGGCGGGCTTCCTGGTGGAAGAGGCGAAAGTCGGCGCCGTGCTGCTCAGCGCGGGCGGGCGCGTGGAGTCCGTCAAGCGCAAGCCGGTCACCGGCCAGGACCGCTCCTTCAATCTGAACTCCGGTTCGCTGGGCGCGCTGTGGACCTTCACGCCGGGCTATGGCGCGGGCGCCACCTTCTCGTATTCCGAGCGCGCGCCGGCAACGGAGGAGCTGTACTCCGGCGGCCCGCACGACGCTACGGTGACCTTCGACGTGGGCAACCCGGACTTCAAGAAAGAGGCTTCGCGCAATGTGGAGCTGAGCCTGGAGAAGAACACGGGCCTGGTGCGCTGGAAGGCCAATGCCTACCGCAACAAGGTGCGCGATTTCATCTACGGCCATATCACCGGCAGGCTGCTGGATGAGGAAGGCAACCCGGGCGACGAACTGCGCGAGCGCATCTTCGAGCAGGCCAAGGCCACCATCAAGGGTGCGGAAGCGGAGATCACCTACAACGCGCAGGGCAGCGGCTGGTCCGGCCGTTTTTTTGCGGACACGTCCAAAGGCAAACTGGATGGCGCGGGCAGCCTGCCGCTGCAGCCTGCAACGCGCGTTGGCGCCAGCGTGGGCTACCGCGAAGGCGCATTGCGCGGCGGACTGTCGCTGGTGCACGCGAATGGCCAGGATCGTCTCGCATCCTTCGAGACCACGCCGACCGGTTCCTACAACCAGCTGAACGCCAACTTCTCCTACACGCAGCGCCTGGGCAGCCAGGATCTGACGTGGTTTGTGCTGGCGAAGAATCTGCTGAACGAAGACATCCGCATGTCGACGTCGGTGCTGAAGGATATCGCGCCTCTGCCTGGCCGCAATTTCGTGCTGGGCGTGCGCGCCAAGTTCTAACTAGGGTTTGGGGGCGCGCCTGCGCCTCGGCCTGCGCTTGGTGTAGGAGCCTGAGCGCGGCGGTTTCTTCGCGCCGCCGCCTTTGCGGTGCGCGCGGTAGCACCACCATCCAAAAGCAAGGAACACCAGCAGCAGCAAGGCGGCGGACCAGTAAGTGGCCCAGATCATGGGGAGAGGGGGCATGCGGAACAGCTTCTTTTTCAAGAGGCCATTCTAGCATGCCCCAATCTCAATTTGCCTTCGCGCGCCAGGTGTAGGGGCCGATGATGGTGCCTACAAAACCGCCTGCCTTGCGGGTGGACAGGAAGGTGGTGTCCACCTTGTCCGCCAGCGTTTCGGTCTTGCCGCCTGCGGTGTAGCTGAACGCCATCTTGCCGCCGTCCGCCTGCACGGACAGCGCGACGCTGTCGCCTTCAAACGGAGCGCTGGCGACCAGCACATCCTCACTGGCCTTGGCACGCGTGTACAGGGCCAGCACATTCTTGCCCGCGATGCGGCTGATCCCATAGAACAGATATGACTCGTCGCTCTGGTAGGCCACCAGGCCGGCACGGTCGCCGTCCCGCTGCGGCTGGAAGCTCAGCGTGGTCGAGACCTTGGCGATATGGTGCTGCTGGCGCCGGCCGATAAAGGACGGCGTGCTTTTCAGGTCGCCCAGCTGGCCGCCGGCCGTCAGCGCCAGCGCGCCTTGCTCCAGCTTGTAGAATGGCGCGGCGGGCGTGCGCACGCCTATCCATTGCGTTGACAGGGCGGCGCCGGTGAACTCGTCCGTGTAGGCGATGTCGCCGGACATGGGCAGCTCAGGGCGCGGCTGCTCCGGCAGCTTGGGCTTGGGCGCGGTGAAGGGAATGCGCTTGCCCGCTTCCAGCACCATGGGCCAGCCGTCTTTCCACGTCACCGGCAGCAAAAAGGTTTCGCGGCCGATGTTGTACAAGTCCCCGTCGTAAGGGCGCGTGGCCAGGAAGGTGGCCCACCAGTCGCCGTTCTGCGTCTGCACAAACTTGGCGTGGCCTGCCGAGGTCACCGGGTTGGCGCGCTTGCCGTCCAGCGAGCGCTGGCTCAGGATGGGATTGTGCTCGTAAGGCGTGAACGGTCCGCGCACGCTGGACGAACGGAATACCACTTCGGAGTGCTGGTCGCCGGTGCCGCCTTCGGCCGCGATCAGGTAGTAGTATTCGCCGCGCTTGAGCAAATGCGGCCCTTCGATCCAGATAGGCTTGGCGCTGATGTCCACGCCGCCGTTCACGATCAGCGTGCGTTCGCCGACCATGGACAGGGTCTTGGGATCGAACTCCTGCACCCAGATGGCGCGGTGGCCGTCGTAGCGCGGCTTTTCAATCGGATCGCCGTTGTTCACCATATAGGCTTTACCGTCGGTGTCCCAGAAGATGGACGGGTCGATGCCGCCGAATTTCACCGGCTTGGGATCGGACCACGGGCCGGCAGGATTGGACGCGGTCATCACCACGTTGCCGCCGCAATCAACGCAGGTGGTGACGATGTAGAACACGCCGTTGCTGTAGGAGATGTCCGGCGCGAAGATGCCCCGCGAGGAGCGCAGGCCCTGGAAGTTGAATTGGCCGGGGCGGTCGATGGCGTTGCCGATCTGCTTCCAGCTCACCAGGTCGCGCGAGTGGAACACCGGCAGGCCGGGGTAGTGCGTGAACGATGAGTTGATCAGGTAGTAGTCCTCGCCCACGCGGGTGATGGACGGGTCCGGATAGTAGCCCGACAGGATGGGGTTGCGGAATTCGCCGGCGGCCGGCTGCGCTATCTCCTGCGTGCGGCCCTCGTAGCTGAAGCGCTCGAAGCGAGCGTCGCTGGCCTGGGCTGCGGTGGCGATCAGCGCGCAGGCGAGCGCTGTGTAGAGCTGTATGTTTTTAAGTCGCATGGTTGATGTCCAAGTGGTTTCAGGCGGCGCGCTGCGGCATGTCCTGCATGGCCTTGGCGATGGCGTCGCGCAGCGGCTTGGCGCGCAGCTGGTCGTCGAACGGGGCGGGGCGCTGGGCCTTGCCGTCCGGGCGCGCGGCTTCCTTCCAGGTCTGCAGCCAGTTCACGTGGTCCGCCATGCCCCACAGCAGGAAGTCGCGGCAGCGCGGATAGCTCAGCGTCAGGTCCAGGTAGTCGCGCGCCAGCGCGGCCACGCCTGCGTCGCGCTGGGCGAAATCGACAGGCAGCTTGCGGTCGTTCACGTCGAACTCCGTAATCAGCAGGTCGTAGCCCATGCCGGTCACTTCATCGAGGAACTTGCGCCATTCGCTGCCGGCGGCGGTGTTCGCAGGCGGCAGCGCGTCGCCGATATGGCTTTGCAGGCCGAGCGCGTGCACCGGCGTGTCGCGCGCGCGCAAGTCCTGCAACAGCTTGAGCACGCCCGCGCGGTGCTTGGCGCTGCCCGCGCCTGGGCCCATATAGTCGTTGTAGACCAGCTGCGCGTGTGGCGCGTGCTCGTGCGCCAGGCGGAAGGCCAGGTCGATCTCGCCGACTGCGCCCAGGCGCTGGCTGAACACGTTTTCGATCAGCGCACCGTCGGCGGGGTTGACCGCCTCGTTCACCACGTCGTAGCTGATGATGTCCTTGCCGAAGTGGCCGCACACGGCCTTGATATGTTCCGCCAGCAGGCGCTCGGCGGCCTGCTTGGGCTGCGCGCCGAAGTCGTAGGCGTTGACCCAGGCCGGCAGCCATTTCGGCGACTGCCAGATCAGCGTGTGGCCGCGCAGCGCCATGCCTTCCTTTTTCGCCCAGGCGAACATCTCGTCCGGAACCCCAAACTGGTGCGGACCGGGGCGCGGCTGCAAGGCTGGCCATTTGGTCTCGTTTTCGGCGACAATCAAATTGCACTCGCGCGCCATCAGTTCGCGGTAGGCCGGCCCGCCGACCTTGCCAAGCGCATTCCCGAAGCGCATGCCTTTCCTTGCGGCGATGTCTTTCAGCGGTTCGGGACCGGCGGCAGCGGGCGCCGCAAGCGCTGTGGGCGGCAGTAGAAGGGCGCCGGCTGCGGCGCCGAGCATGTGGAGGGTGCTGCGTCGGGTAGTCATATGTCTCCTTGTTGGATTTTTTATACGCAATGATAGCGCAATTCATTTTATTTCGGATTATGATGTTATATCAATTTTTTTCATAAAGATTTGCCGAATGGACTCGGAAAGCAAACGCATCCCCAACATGATGGATGTGGCCAAACTGGCCGGCGTGTCGCCGATGACGGTGTCGCGTGTCATGAACGGCAAGGACACGGTGCGCGGCAGCACGCGCAAGAAAGTCGCCGCCGCCGCCGCCGCGCTCAGCTACGCCCCCAATCCCGAGGCGCGCAGTATCGCTGGGCAAAAGCCCATACGCGTCGGTTTCCTCTACAGCAAACCGAGCGGCGCCTACCTGGCGGAATTCCTGCTTGGCTTGCTCAGCCAGGCCAGCCTGAATAATGTGCAGCTGTTTGTGGAAGCGTGCGAGGAGGGCGCACAGGCCCTGGAGCAGGCGCAGCGCTTCACCGACAGCAATCTGGACGGCATGATATTGCCGCCGCCGCTGTGCGACCGGGCCGACATCGTCGAGTTGCTGGCCGAGTCCGGCGTGCCGCTGGTGGTGGTGGCCTGCGGGCAGCCCGATCCCCGCGCCAGCGCCATCGGCATCGACGAGCATGCCGCCGCCTACCAGATGACGCGCCACCTGATCGAGCTGGGGCATGCGCGCATCGGCTTCGTGATGGGTAATCCGGCCCAGTCCTGCAGCGCGCTGCGGCTGGCCGGCTACCAGGCCGCGCTGCGCGACTTCGGCGGCCAGCTGGATCCGGAACTGGTGGTGCCCGGCCTGTTCAACTACCGCTCCGGCCTGGACGCGGCGGAGCGGCTACTGGCCCTGGGCGACAGGCCGACCGCCATTTTCGCCAGCAATGACGACATGGCGGCGGCCGCCGTGGCGGTGGCGCACCAGCAGCGCCTGGACGTGCCGGGCGACCTGACCGTGGCCGGCTTCGACGATACCGCGCTGGCCGTCACCATCTGGCCCGCGCTGACCACGGTGCGCCAGCCCACGGCGGCCATGGCGGAAGCGGCCGTGCGCTGCCTGGTTCGGCAGGTGCAGGCCATGCGCAACCATACACCGTGCCCGGCGGAGCAGCTGTCCGTCGATTTCACGCTGGTGCGCCGCCAGTCCGACGCGCCGCCGCGTGTGCGGCCGCCTGCGCGCGCCTATGCGCCCACGCTGTTGTCGTATTAATCGGCCAGCCGTCTTGACAAGCTCCCTTGCAAAGGAATAGACTGAAATGGTTGCGCTATCTATTTCCTGTTATTCCCAGATTTCTTGGGTGGTCGCGTAACTCATAAGGTCTTTTCGCCGGGTTGCCAGTCATGGCCCCGGCGATTTTTTTATCCGGACTGCCTGAAGAAAAATGAACCCACTATCCAACCGAAACATACTGGCCCGGCTGATGCTATGCGCCGGCTTCTTTGCCATGGCCGCCACCGCCGCCCCGCAGCGCGAGCGCGTGCTGATCAACGCCGACTGGCGCTTCCAGATGGGCGACCCGGCCGGCACGTCCGACTCGCTGCGCTACGACGTCCGCCCCGAAGTGAAAACCAGCGAAGACGGCAAGGCGGCGGACGCCATGCCGGATGCCGCCATCAAAGCCGGCGCCGCGCAGACGCCGGTGCTCAAACCCTGGATACTCCCGAGCGGCAATGCCTTTATCCGCGACCCCGCGCGCCGCTACCAACGCCCCGCGCAGGAACCCAGGCTGGACGTGGCCTACCTGAAGGCGGGCTACGACGACAGCGCCTGGAAGCGCGTCAACCTGCCGCACGACTGGGCCATCGCCGGGCCGTTCCTGGAGCAGGGGCCATACGGCGGCGTGGGCCGTCTGCCCAGCTGGGGCATAGGCTGGTACCGCAAGCAGCTCGCCATTCCCGCGTCCGACAAGGGCCGCTCCATCTTCCTGGACGTTGAAGGCGCCATGTCTTACGCGTCGGTCTGGCTGAACGGGAAACTGGTGGGCGGCTGGCCATACGGCTACAACTCCTGGCGCGTGGATCTCACGCCCTACGTGGTGCCCGGCGGCGCCAACACGCTGGCGATCCGCCTGGACAACCCGCCGGAATCGTCGCGCTGGTATCCGGGCGGCGGCATCTACCGCAATGTGTGGCTGACCAAGACCAACCCGGGCCACGTGGGCCAGTGGGGCACGCATGTGAAGACTGCCAATGTGGGCAAGGCCTCGGCCGATGTGGCGCTGGAAGTGGCGCTGGATAACGATTCGGCCGCCGCAGCCAGCGTGGAAGTGGCGACCGCCATCTACAACCTGGACGAGAAGGGCGCGCGCACCGGCGGCGTGGTGGCGTCCATCGCGCCGCAGCGCATCGATCTGGCGCCGCACGCCAGCGGCAAGAGCGCCGGTTCCGTCACGATCGCCAATCCCCGCCTGTGGGGACCACCGCCCACGCAGCGGCCCAACCGCTACGTGGCCGTGACCACGGTCAAGCGCGACGGCGCGGTGGTGGACAGCTACGAGACCAAGTTCGGCCTGCGCGACGTGCGCATGGACCCGGACAAGGGCATGTTCGTCAACGGCGAGCATATCGCCTTCAAGGGCGTGAACAACCACCACGACCTGGGCGCGCTGGGCGCCGCCTTCAATGTGCGCGCCGCCGAACGCCAGCTCGAGATCCTGATCGAGATGGGCACCAATGCGCTGCGCATGAGCCACAACCCGCCCGCGCCCGAGCTGCTGGAACTGACCGACCGCATGGGCATCGTCGTCATCAACGAGATCTTCGACGTGTGGGAGCGCAAGAAGACCGCGCTGGACACCCACCTGATCTTCCCCGACTGGCACGAGCAGGACCTGCGCTCCATGCTGCGCCGCGACCGCAACCACCCATCGGTGGTGATCTGGAGCATAGGGAATGAAGTGGGCGAGCAGTATTCGGGCGAGGCCGGCGCGGTCATCGGCAGCAGGCTCACCGCCATCGTGCGCGAGGAAGACGCCAGCCGTCCCACCATGACGGCCATGAACTACGCGCGCGCCGACATGCCGCTGCCCACCACGGTGGACATGATCAGCGTGAACTACCAGGGCGCGGGCATCCGCACCAATCCCGGCCGCTTCCCCGAGTTCCGCGCGCGCTTCCCGGACAAGGTGATCTTCAGCAGCGAGAGCGCCTCCGCCTTGAGCAGCCGGGGCGAGTACCAGTTCCCGGTCACCGGCGCGCTCACGTCCCCGGTGCGCCCGGACGCGGGCGGCGACTGGACCACGCACCAGGTCAGCGCCTACGAGCTGTACGCGGCGGACTTCGGCACTTCGGCGGACCGCTCCTGGGCGGCGCAGGACCAGTATCCCTACGTGGCGGGCGAATTCGTCTGGTCCGGCTGGGACTACCTGGGCGAGCCCACGCCGTTCTACTCCTCGCGCAGTTCCTACTCCGGCATGATAGACCTGGCCGGCTTCAAGAAGGACCGCTACTACCTGTACCAGGCGCGCTGGCGTCCGGAACTGCCGCTGGCCCACATCCTGCCGCACTGGACCTGGCCCGGACGGGAAGGCAAGGTCACGCCGGTGCACGTGTTCACCTCGGGCGACGAGGCCGAGCTGTTCGTCAACGGCAAAAGCCAGGGCCGCAAGAAGCGCACCGAGTTCGAGTACCGCCTGCGCTGGGACCTGGTGACGTATGAGCCGGGCGAAGTGAAAGTGGTGGCCTACAAGCAGGGCAAGGAGTGGGCAACTTCCACCGTGCGCACCGTGGGCGCGGCCGCCAAGCTGGATGTGTCGCCGGACCGCAAGCAGATTGCGGCGGACGGCCTGGACCTGTCCTTCATCACCTTGCGCGTGGCGGACAAGGACGGCAGCACCGTGCCGACGGCGAACAACGCCGTCAAGTTCAGCATCGAAGGCCCGGGCGAGATCGTGGCGACCGACAACGGCGACCCGACCAGCTTCGTGCCTTTCCCCTCGGCCGAGCGGCCTGCGTTCAACGGCCTGTGCCTGGTCATCGTGCGCGCCAAGCCGGGGCAGGGCGGCGCCATCACCGTGCGCGCCGAATCGCCGGCGCTGCAAAGCGCCTCCGTCACGCTGCAGGCGCAGCCAGTGTCACACACCGGCAAGCGCTGAGTTCACTATCCGTGTCCATGTAACAACGCATGGACACGATGGTTGTTGACTCAGCATTGCTTAAAAGGTCACAATGAAATGGTAGCGCTATTCATTTCAATGTCGCTACCATCTGATTCTAACCGGGGAGGGTAAAAACAACTCACAGCGCAAGCATGGTTTGCGCAACCAACAATTTGCTTTTCCTGACATAAGAAGATTGATGCGCTTTGCGGCGCAGACAACCAAGGCACTAGAGGCCATAAATAGAGGAGACAGTATGAACAAGCATCTGGGGGGCGCCGTCCGGCGTCTGGGCTCGGGAGGAGAGGTCTTTGTCATGACCATGCTCGCGGGCTTGATTTCCACCGCCTACGCGCAGCAAACCGAGCCGGTGGCGCCGCCGGCAGCGGCCACCGCGGCGGCCGACAGCAAGGACACCGCCGCCGTCGCCAAATCGCCCGCCGACAAGGCCGTGGTCACAGTGAGCGGCTTCCGCAGTTCGCTCGGCCTGTCCGCGATGGAAAAACGCGACGCCATCGGCCTGAGCGACACCGTGTTCTCCGAGGACATGGGCAAATTCCCCGACCCTAACATCGCCGACGCGCTGGCCCGTGTGCCGGGCGTGACCGTGCGCCGCGCCGAGATCGACGGCGAAGGCCTGAACATCTCCATCCGCGGCATGGGCGCGGCCTTCACGCGCGTGCTGCTGAACGGCGCGCCGATGGCGTCGGCCTCGGCCGGCAGCTGGGGCGGCTCCATCAGCGCCAACCGCGAAGTGGACATGGACTTCCTGCCGTCCGAACTGTTCCGCAGCGCCAGCGTCTACAAGAGCCAGCAGGCCAGCCTGATCGAAGGCGGCATTGCCGGCACCGTCAACATGCGCAGCGTGCGCCCGTTCGACAAGTCCGGCTTCCGCAGCGCCTTCACCCTGAGCGGCAACTACCGCGAACAGAACAGCAAGACCGGCAGCACCGGCTCCGCGCTGATCAGCAACACCTGGAACGACAGCACCTTCGGCAAGATCGGCGCGCTGGTCGGTGTGGCCTGGGGCGACACCAAATACAAGACCGACGGCTTCCAGACCGTGGACATGCGCAACTTCCAGCTGAAAGCCAACCAGGCCACCGCAGCCGACAAGCCTAACAGCACCGGCGGCGGCAACCAGTCCACGCCGGACAATGTGCCGTCCGGCCTGGCGTACGGCTCTTTGCCGTCCTACGCCAGTTCCGTCCTGGTGGCAGGCAAGCCGATCGACCGCGCCATGCTGCTGGCGCTCAATCCCGGCGCCACCATCCAGCAGATCGACAACGGCCTGTTCGGCCGCCTGGGCCGCCACCTGGTCTACGAAGGCGAGCGCAAGCGCGCCGGCGAAGTCATCAGCCTGCAATGGCAGCCGAACGACATGTGGGACGTCTACCTGGACACCGTGCTGGCCCAGAAAAAGAACAGCATGGTCTACGAGGCGATGAACGCCGGCACCCGCGCCAACACCGTGATCCCGGTCGGCATGGAGTTCGACCACACCGACTGCACCATAGGCTGCACCATCACCAAAGCCACCTTCGCCAACACCTTCTGGTCGCTGGAATTCCGGCCGATGGAAGAGAAGACCAACTTCCGCAGCTTCAACCCCGGCTTCGAATTCCGTCCGTCGGACAAATGGACCATAGACGCGCACTTCAACTCCACCAACAGCACCTTCTCGCGCGACATGCCGACGGTGCTGCTGGCCACCACGTCGCCGAACTCGGTCATCAACTACGACAACACGGTGCCGGGCCGCGCGCCTATCTACACCGGCAACCTGGACATCAACGATCCGAAAAACTTCGGCTGGAACCAGGCAGGCCAGGGCCTGTCCGGCCTGCGCATGGACCTGTACGAGCGCAACAACAAGACCAAGGGCTCGCGCCTGAACGTCAACTGGGGCGACACCGCCTTCAGCGTCAAGGTCGGCGGTTCCTGGGACGACATCGAGCGCCGCTACCGCAGCTACTCGGTGGCCGACGCGTGGATGAATGTCGCTTGCGGCAACAACATGAGCTACCGCTTCTTCCAGCCCAACACGCAGATCCGCACCCCGGGCTGCGACGGCCGCAGCACGCCGGGCGCCGTGGCCGACGTGAAGACCGCCTATCCAGGCTACGGCACCGGCTCCACCGTGGGCGCCGCGCCGCTGACCTACCTGGGCTCGGTGGTGCCGAATTCCGCCGTCACCAGCTACGCCAAGCCATCGGGCAACGGCTTCATCACGGTGGACTGGCCGAAATTCGCCGCCGCGACGGACTACCAGTACTTCCGCGACAACATCTACAAAGGCTTCCAGAACGGCAGCGGCGGCTACATCCGCGAAGTCGTGAACGCAGCCTATGTGGAATCGACCGGCCGCACCGAGCTGTTTGGCGGCTTGCTGCGCTACAACGCCGGCGTGCGCTATGCCGAAACCAAGCAGACCATCGGCGCGCTGACGGTCGGCGCCGACCCGCGCAACGCCACCCTGCAGAACGGCGGCCTGTACGACAACATCGGCGTGTGGGCCTACGAGTCCACCAAGTACGGCAACGCGCTGCCGTCGGCCACGCTGGCCTACAACATCACGCCCAAGCTGATCTTGCGCGCCTCCGGCTCCAAGTCGCTGACGCGCGCCAACCCGGCCGACCTGCGCCAGACCCAGCTCACGCTGGGCGACCAGGGCGCGCGCCAGGGCAGCGTAACCAATCCGAAGCTGAAACCGTTTGAAGCGCAGAACCTGGACATCGGTCTCGAGTACTACATGACCCGCGAATCCTATATTTCTGCCAGCGGCTTCGCCAAGGACATCATCAGCCGTCCGGGCCAGCGCATCACCACCTACTCGCTGGCGCAGCTGGACCAGATGTTCGGCACCATCGGCCTGACGGACGCCCAGCAGCAGTCGGTGACCGCCAGCGGCGGCCGCGACAAGCACCTGGTCGAAATCACCGAGCCATACAACATCGACACCAAGCTGAAAGTGCGCGGCGTCGAGCTGACCTGGCAACAGCCGCTGGACATGCTGCCGGTGAAAGGTTTTGGGCTGACGGCCAACTTTACGTACGCCAAGCAGACCGACTCCGCGCTGAACGCGCCGCCGGTGGCCGGCGTGCCGCCGCGCACCAACAACCTGACCTTCTACTACGAGCGTGGCGGCCTGAACTTCCGTGTCTCGCGCCAGTACACGGCCAGCCACGTGGTCAACACCAGCACGGGCCTGAACGTGCCGGGCGGCGCCTACGCCTACACCACCGAACGCGCCCAAGTGGACGCCTCGGCCGGCGTGAACCTGAAGCAGATGTTCAACTTCCGCTACAACACCGACCTGACGTTCAGCGTCTGGAACGCCAACAAGGCGATCAGCCAGACCTACACCCAGTTCAGCAACGCCATCTTCGACGAGTACAAGCCGGGCGCGAGCTACACCGTGTCCCTGCGCACCTCGTTCTAAGCGCAAGCTAGTCCCCCCAGCCCGGCAGCTCACCCTGCCGGGTTTTTCCCATTGCGGGGTCAGTTCTCGCATCACGCCATTTCACGTCCGGGGTCAGATCCACCATCGCGTCACGAGCTGAACCGTAGCTGAGGCAGATCAAGATGTGATCGTTGCGCTGCTGTAACGTAGGCGCATGACACGCCCACTTCGACTTGAATTTCCCGGCGCGCTGTATCACGTCACAGCACGTGGTGACCGCAGCGATCTCGTCTTCCTTGATGACCAGGACCGCCTTGCCTGGCTCGATATCATGGCGCGTGTGTGCAATCGCTTCAACTTCGTCGTTCATGCCTTTTGCCAGATGGGTAACCACTACCACTTGCTGGTGGAAACCGTCGAAGCGAACTTGTCACAGGGAATGCGGCAGGTGAATGGGCTTTACGCTCAGCACTTCAATCGCCGGCACCAACTGGTGGGGCATCTCTTCCAAGGCCGCTATCACGCCATCCTGGTGCAGAAGGAGAACTATTTGCTTGAAGTTGCGCGCTACCAGGTATTGAATCCGCTACGCGCGGGCATGATCCGGGCGCCAGGCGAGTGGGCTTGGAGCAGCTACTGCTATATGTTGGGGATTAACGAAGCGCCTGAATGGCTGGAGACGGACTGGATGCTCTCGCAGTTCAGCTCGACGCGCGCCAAGGCCGTGCAGGCCTACATCCGATTCGTGATGCAGGGCATCGGCCTGAGCAGTCCGCTTCTACATGTGAGCCATCAATTGATACTGGGCGATGCTGAATTTGTGGAGCGGCATCGCGCCGTGGCTGGCGAGCTCCCCCTGCGCGACGTGTGCAAGGCCCAGCGGCGGACTGCTGCGCTCACCTTGGCCGAGTACCAGCAAAAATACCCGGACCGCGACGAGGCGATGGCTAGGGCCTATTTCTCCACTGTCTTTACGATGGCGCAAATTGCTGCGTTCTTCAACGTCTCCTTGAGCACGGTAAGCCGGGCAGTACAACATTTCGAGCGCAGGGACAATATGACGTGATGCGAGAACTGACCCCATGTATGAAATGACGTGATGATAGAACTGACCCCGGCAGTGACCGATGCCGGACCTGACCCAGGGTGAAAAAAAACCCAGCGGGCGCGGGCCGGCTGGGCTGAAACCACGTTGGGCCGCGTTTATGCGGCGTCGCCGTAGGGAGAGATGGGGAGGATGTTGCCGTTGGCGTCGTAGTGCAGCTCAGTCATCTTGACCGAACGCAAATGGGTCACGCCGTCCGACAGGCTGCTGTCGTGGTAGAACAAATACCAGCGGCCTTCGACTTCGCAGATCGAGTGGTGGGTGGTCCAGCCGATCACCGGGCTGAGAATGCGGCCTTTATAAGTGAACGGACCGTAGGGGCTGTCGCCGGTGGCGTAGCACAGGTAGTGCGTGTCGCCGGTGGAGTAGGAGAAGTAGTATTTGCCCTGGTATTTGTGCATCCACGGGCCTTCGAAGTAGCGGCGGCCGTGGTCGCCCGCCAGCAGCTCTTTGCCGTTTTCGTCGAGGATGACGACGGCGCGCGGCGCTTCGGCGAACTGCTTCATGTCGCCGCCCAGGCGGGCTACGCGCGCTTGCAGCGCGGGCTCATCGTCGGCGGGTTCTTCGTTTCCGGCGCCATACACGTTGTCGCGGTATTTCTGCAGCTGCCCGCCCCAGATGCCGCCGAAGTACATATAGTGCTCGCCGCCGTCTTCAAACACGGCCGGGTCGATCGAGTAGCTGCCTTCGATAGGCGCCGCTTCCGGTACGAAGGGGCCGGCCGGATCGTCGCCCACCGCCACGCCGATCTGGAAGATGCCGTCCGCTTTCTTGGCCGGGAAGTAGAGGTAGTATTTGCCGTCCTTGAAGGCGGCGTCCGGCGCCCACATCTGGCGCTCCGCCCAGGGCACATCGTTCACGTGCAGGGCCACGCCGTGGTCCACCGTCTCGGCGCCCGGCGCGTCCATCGACAGCACGCGGTAGTCTTCCATGGCGAAGTGGTCGCCGTTGTCGTTGAAGGCGATGCCCGCTTCAATGTCGTGCGAGGGGTAGATGTAGATGCGGCCGTTGAAGACGTGGGCCGACGGGTCGGCCGTGTAGATGTGGCTGACCAGCGGCTGCGAGATGGCGCGCGCTTTCATTTGCTGCAGGTCGTCCTGCGTCAGTTCTTGTTCTGGCATGGTGCTTGTTACCCGGTTCTAAGTTGATATTTTTGCTTGCATTAGCGCTGCGCGGCGGCGCGGCGCAGGCCCAGTTCCTGTTCGATGGTGCGCTCGGTCGCCTTGCGGATGTCGTAGAACGCCAGGCTGGCCACGCCCACCAGGAAGGGGATGGAGGCGTAGATGCTGACCGACAGCTTGATGCCGTGGGCCACGCTCTCGTTTTGCACCGCTTGCAGGGCGTCGTAGCCGATCATGGACAGTAGGGCCGCGACCAGCGCGCCGCCTATGCTCAGGCCGGCTTTCAGGCCGAAGATCATGGCCGAGAACAGCAGCGCGGTGGCGCGGCGGTTGTTTTTCCATTCGGAGTAGTCGGCCACGTCGGCGATCATCGCCCACAGCAGCGGGATGGTGATGCCGTAGAAGAAGCCGTGCAGGGTCTGGGACATGAACACCAGGCCGATGGAGCTGGGCGCGTAGCAGTAGAAGGCCAGCATGAACAGCGTGGACACCAGCAGCGCCGCGCCGAACACGTCGCGCTTGCCGTAGCGGTCGGCCAGCGGCTTGGAGAAGCCGATGCCGATGATCATCATCAGGATGCCGGCGGCGTTGAACAGGCTGAAGCCGGAGGTGGCGGCGTCTTCCGGCCATTGGAACTTGGTCAGGCCGACGCTGGTGAGCACGGAATTGAGGCCGTGGATGAAGCTGTTGAAGCCCACGTCTTGCAGGAAAGCGGCCAGCGAGGCTTCGTTCAGGTAGGTCTTGAAGTAGAAGATGTACATGCCGCCCTTGAGGGCCAGCGTGATGAAGACCAGGATGGTGAGCACCAGCATGACCACCCACGGGCGGTTGCCCAGCAGGTCGGCGATGTCCTGCTTGATGCTGGAGCGCTGTTCGGCGGTGGGCACGATGCGCTCGGTGGTGGTGAAGAAGGTGACCAGGAAGCAGATGGTGCCGGCCACGGCGAAGATGATCATGGTGTTCTGGAAGCCTTGCACCTTGTCGCCGCCGCCGAGGATGAGCACCAGCGGCAGCAGCAGCACCTGGATGATGAACTGCGCCACCATCACGGCCACGAAGCGGTAGGCCGACAGGCTGTTGCGCTGTTCCATGCTGCCGGTGAGCACGCCGCTCAGGGCGGAGTAGGGCAGGTTGTTGGCCGAGTAGATCAGCATCAGCAGCACATAGGTCAGCGTGGCGTAGATGAACTTGCCTTGCGGGCCGAGATCGGGGACGCTGAAGGCGAGGATGGCGACCAGGCCGAAGGGCACCGAGGTCCACAGTATCCAGGGGCGGAACTTGCCCCAGCGGGTCACGGTGCGGTCGGCGATCAGGCCCATGATGGGGTTGAAGCAGGCGCCGACCAGGCCGCCGACGAAGATAATGGTGGCGGCGGCGTTGGGCGCTATCTTCGCCACGTCCGTGTAGAAGAAGGCGATGAAGGTCAGCAGGGTCTGGAAGATCAGGTTGGCGGCGAGGTCGCCGAGGCTATAGCCGATTTTCTCCATCGTCCCCAGCTTGGCGGCGGAGCTGTCTGCGGTGCTTGTCATGTCGTCTCATTTATCGTTATCAGTGCGTAATTCGAAATGAATAGCGCAACCATTTTGCGATGGTGACTGATTTAGCACCGGGCGTCAACTATGCCGGCGATGAGAATTGCACATTTGCGAAGAAGGGGGCTGCCGCGCGCAGAACGCGCGCGGCCGATGGTGCTGAGTTGCTACTGAAGCGGGCGGTTTGCCGCTTAGAACGGAGGGTAGCGGCCTTCGACGAACGGCGAGCCGATGTGCTCGACGATCTTGCGCAGCTTGGCTTTCAGGATGCGCGTCCAGCGGCGCACGTCCGAAGGCGACGGGCTGTTGGTTGCTTGGGTCACGCCATATGGGCTGTAGGACGAGAAATTCATGCTGTTTCTCCTGCTGTTGGATTTCGATGTGTCCAGAATACTGCGCTGCAACATATAAATCCAATTGCATTTTTCGATGGCTGATATTCTCAGTGTGAATGTGATATTCAAACCGCCATTATGCTAAATTGGTCACATTGTATAAAAACTAAAGCGTGGAGGCGGCCATGCGGGCGAGGCAAGGGAATTCCTGGCGCTGGGCTATGCTGATGCTGGGCGTGCTGTACGCGGCCGCGGTGCTCTACGTTTTGCCCTTCGCCACCAATGACGGACCGGTGCATATGAGCTTCGGCCATATGCTCGGCGGGACGCCCGATGCCGGGGGATTGCAGGCGCAGCATTATCAGCGCAATGGCGCCCTGCATCCCAATCTCGCCGTGTACGGGCTGATTGTGCTGTTGCTGAAAGCCGTCGCGCCGGACGTGGCGGAGGCGGTGGTGCAGCTTGCTTGCCTGCTGGGGCCGGTGGCCGGCATGGCGGCGCTGCTCCAGCAGTTCCGGCGGCGCCAGGTCTGGGTGGCGCTGTTTGCCTTTCCGCTGGGCTTGCATCAGCTGTTCTTCCTTGGGTTGTACAACTATTGCCTGTCGGTGACCGGGTTCCTGTTGAGCATGGCTGCGCTGCTGTGGATGCAGAAGCGGGCCGGAGCCTGGCGCGCGGCAGCGCCGGTGGCGGCGTTGTACTTCACCTATTTTTCCCACGCGTCCGGCTTCCTGGCCGCCATGCTGGCGCTGGGCGTGCTGACGATGGTGTCTTGCGCGGCCGCCTGGCGCACGGGGGGGGGCGGTGCAGGCTTTGCGGGCGCATGCCCGGCACGCGGGGGTACTGCTGTCGCCGCTGCCTCTGGTCGTTCTGTCCTTGGGCGGAGCGCGTGGCGCAGCGGTCGTGTTCGGTGCGCCGCTGGAGGAGAGGCTGAAGAGTTTCGTCATCCTGTCGCCGCTGAACCTGCAGCACACGCCGATGGACCGCTACCTGGCCCCGGCACTGGCGGCCGCCATTCTCGCCAGCGTCCTGCTGCTCGCCCTCCGTTGCGCGATGGCGCTCGGCAGCCGGCGCGCCGATACCCGCAGTTGGGCCGCGCTGCTGCTGTTTGCATCCTTGCTCGCCCTGGCCTTGGCCTTCCCGGATACCATGGGCGGTGGCTGGACCCATTACCGCCGCATGCAGATGTTTCCCTATTTTGCAGGCCTGCTGTGCATGGCCTGTTTGCCCTTGCCGGCCAGCGCAAGGCGCGCAATGGCGGCGCTGGCCGTCGTGGTGTCGCTGGCGCTGATGGCGGGCGGCACCTGGCGCCAATACCGCATCAAGCAGCAGCTGGCGCCGTTGGCGGAGGTGGAACAGCTGGTGCCGCCGCATTGCACGGTGCTGCCGCTGGTGCTGGACGACGGAGGCGCCTGGGCCACGGGCATGTCCTTGCCGCCCAAGTATCGCCCGTTCTTCCAGGCCGCCAGCCGGCTGGAGTTGCGCGGCGACCGCGTGGCGCTGTTCAACTATCTGGCGCGGCTGCAAGTCTATCCGGTGCACTTCGTGCCGGGGCAGGACACGCAGGCGCTGCTGTTCCATTGGCGCCCGCAGCAGGAAGCCACGGACTTGACGCGCATCGATATTGCGGGATACGAGCAGGCCAGCGGCCAGGCGGTGGATTACGTGCTGCAATGGGGCGCGCTGGCGTCGGCGCCGGCGCCCTTGCAGGCGGAAGTGCTGCGCGCCACGGCAAGCTACACGCCGGTCTATGCCACGCCTGACGGCAAGGTGAGGCTGTTCCGGCGCAATGCGGCCAGCGCCTCCTACGCCACGCCCCGCAGCCGCTGCACCGCACTGGACTCGCGCAGCTTGCCAACCGTATAATGCGCCCGCTCTGGTGCCCGCGCGCGAAATCTCGCCCGCAGTTAAACGGGAAACACAGGCTGCGCAAGCGGCCGGGTGTGCTGCCCCCGCAACGGTTAGCAAGCGCCGTCTCTTGACGGCAGGCTGTCTCTCTACACCACTGTGCTTCGGCATGGGAAGGTAAGACAGTCACGCTTGCGAGCCCGGATACCGGCCAGGGCAGGTGGAAGCGTCCGCGCAGGCGGCGCTTTCTTACGCAATCGCGCCTACGGGGAAGTGGGGAGGATTGCCGCTCCGTAGGATCATTCCATGTTAGATTTACCAATCGAAGGCCCGGTTGCGACCGTGCAGGTGCAAGCGCATTACGACAACAGCGTCGGCACCTCGGACGCCGCCAGCCAGGGCGTCGTCACCGCCGCGCTGATCGCCAACCGGCCCGCACTGCGCCCCGGCGAGCTGCTCGAATTCGTGCCCGGCGTGATCGTCACCCAGCACAGCGGCGACGGCAAGGCCAACCAGTACTTCCTGCGCGGCTTCAACCTCGACCACGGCACCGACTTCGCCACCTATGTGGACGGCATGCCCATCAACATGCGCACCCACGCGCACGGCCAGGGCTACACCGACCTGAATTTCCTGATCCCAGAACTGGTGGACCGCATCAGCTACAAGAAGGGCGCTTACTATGCCGATGAAGGCGACTTCGCTTCTGCCGGCGCGGCCCGCATGGCCCTGGCCAACAAGCTGAAAGACGGCACCGCAACGCTGACCGCAGGCGAGGGCCAGTACCTGCGCGGCCTGGTGGCCAACTCCACGCCGCTGGCAGGCGGCAACCTGCTGTACGCGCTGGAACTGGCGCACAACAACGGCCCGTGGCAAGTGCCCGAATCGTTCCGCAAGCAGGCCGGCGTGCTGCGCTACAGTGCAGGCCCCAAGGACGACCAGTACAGCGTTACCGCCATGGCCTACAAGGGCGCATGGTACGCCAGCAGCCAGATCCCGCAACGCGCGGTTGACAGTGGCGATCTCGATCCTTACGGCACGCTGGATCCTACAGACGGCGGCGTCACTTCCCGCTACAGCCTGTCCTTCGGCATGAACAAACACAGCGCCGACAGCCAGTTCCAGGCCAGCGCCTACGCAGTCCGTTCCGCCCTCACGCTGTACAACAATTTCACCTACTTCCTCGACGACCCGGTCAACGGCGACCAATCGCGCCAGACCGAGCGCCGCAAGATGCTGGGCTTCGACGTGTCGCAAACCTGGTTCGGCAAGCTGGGCGAGCGGGACATGAGCAACCGCATCGGCCTGCAGGTGCGCCACGACGGTATCGCACCGCTGGCGCTGTACAGCACCGTGCGCCAGCAGATCCTGCGCACCATCACCGAATCGGCGGTGAAGGAGGGCAGCGCCGGACTGTGGTTGGACAACACCGTGCAATGGACGCCCTGGCTGCGCACCGTGGCCGGCGCGCGCTACGACAGCTACCGTTTCGACGTGGCCAGCGACATCGCCGAGAACTCCGGCAAGGTCAATGCGCACATCGCCTCGCCCAAGCTGGCCGTGGTGCTCGGCCCATGGAAGCAGACCGAGTTCTTCCTGAACGCCGGCTCCGGCTTCCACAGCAACGACGCGCGCGGCACCACCGTGCACCTGACGCCCAAGGAGCGCGAACCTGCCGAGCCGGTCACGCCGCTGGTGCGCACGCGCGGCTCGGAAGTGGGCCTGCGCACCGAGCTGGTGCCCGGCCTGCAAAGCTCGCTCGCCTTGTGGCGTTTGCGCTCGGCCTCCGAACTGGTGTTCTCGGGCGACGCGGGCGACACCAGCGCCAGCCGGGGCAGCAAGCGTTCGGGTGTGGAGCTGAACAATCATTACATCGCCAGCAACTGGCTGCTGTTCGACCTGGACCTGGCCTATTCGCGCGCCCGCTACACCGAGCGAGACGAGGCCGGCGACTACATCCCCGGCGCGGTGGGCAAGGTGGCCTCGTTCGGCGCCACAATCACCGAGCTGGGCCCGTGGTCCGGCGCCTTCCAGATGCGCTACTTCGGCCCGCGCCCGCTGATCGAGGACAACAGCAAGCGTTCCGCCTCCAGCGCCATCGCCTACCTGCGCACCAGCTACCGCATCGGCCGCCGCTGGCAACTGTCGCTGGACGTGTTCAACCTGTTCGGCCGCAAGATCAACGACATCGACTACTACTACGATTCGCGCCTGCCCGGCGAGCCGGCGGAAGGCGTAGGCGACATCCACTACCACCCCGCCGAGCCGCGCTCCTACCGTCTCACGCTGCGCACGACGTTCTGATGCTTCACGCCCACAAGCGCTGGCCGATCATGCTGTGCCAGCCCAGGTAGACGCCAGCGGCGGAATGGAGCAGCGCGTGCAGGCTGGCGAAGCACATGACCGGGAGGATGAATCGAAAGGTTCACGTCGCTGTAGAGAATTCGAGAATTTTGCAGATGAGAAAGCTGCTATGCTGAATGCCGCAGGCTGGGAGCAGCCAAAAGCGGGCACGTGATTTTTTACCCCAAAAATTTTAAGTAAATGAAGAAATCAAAAGGTTTTGCATTCGCTGCAGGCATGTTTGGCTTAAGTAGCGCTAGTCTCTGCCTGGGTCACCGATATGGTGCTGCAGGCGGAATGGCCGGAGTTGCCTTTTTGTATGCTGTCATTGCATACCGACTGAAAAAGACTGGGCAGTAGCTTCGGGTTTTTCCGCCAAACACGGAGCTTTAGTCACACTGGTGCTTCTGCCTTGGGTGGAACGAGACGTCGGTAACCCTGAAGCAGTCCTAAGCATGCTACTTAGACGTGCAATTTCTAGCGGAGCATGCGGCCGTCGCTACTGGTCGCGTTTTGAGGCATATCCATTTTGATATAGCTTATAAGAAAATAGGAATTGGTAAGACATACGCTGGGCTCCTAAGATGAAATCCGCAGCTTATGTGGACGGGAGACAGTGATGGCACAGCAGCAACAGCCGAGCAAGGAACAGATTCGGCAATATATGGAAGCGCGGCAGGCACAGCAGTGTCCGCCGCCGTCGATGCCGGAAATCCGGCGCCAGCTTGGCTGGGGATTGATCGCGGCAAACGAGGCGCCGGCCGAGGCTTGTATTGGCCGGGAGGCCAGTACGGTTTAGCAGGCTTTCTGGGAAAGTGTACCGGTACTGTATTGGATGGCTGGGCTAGCATGGGCTTCTTGATAAGGAGAGTTCCATGGACTTGCTGCTGCCGCTGGCCCCGCTGATGACGTTTGCTTTCGTTTCCTCCATCACGCCCGGACCCAACAACATCATGCTGGCCTCGTCCGGCATCTGGTTTGGTTTTCGCCGCTCCATCCCGCATATGCTGGGCATCACCATCGGCTTCGGCGTGCTGCTGGCGATCTGCGCGGTGGGCATAGGCACGCTGGTGATGGCGGTGCCGGCCATGCAGACCATGCTCAAGGTGGCGGGCTCGGCCTATCTGCTCTACCTGGCCTGGCAGATGCGCGCCATGAACTTCGACCGCGAGGCGGAGCAGGCACACCATCCCATGGGCTTTATGGCGGCGGCCATCTTCCAGTTCGCCAATCCGAAGGCCTGGATCATGGCCATCACCGGCGGCTCGGCCTTCCTGCCGCAGATGGCGCCAGTATCGCTGGCGATTGCGGTGTATTGCCTGGTGTTCTGCGCGGTGAATCTACCGTGCATCTCGGTCTGGGCCGGCGCGGGCGCCTTGCTGCGCCGCTTTCTGTCCCGTCTTTTCTGGCAGAAGGTATTTACCGCCGTAATGATCTTGCTGACGGCGTATTCCGCGCTGGCGATCTGGCTCTAGCGCAGTCTGCGTGATTGCCTGCGATGGGGGATTGGATTAACCTGCATATCCATTCCCACTTCAAAGGACGCCATGAACCATTCCGTGCAAGCCCCTTCTTCCGGCCACGAGCCGTCCCACGCGGAGCTGGACGCCGCATGCAAGCGGGTGGCGCGGCACTTGGCGGCGCGCCAGCATGTTTCCCGCAACCTGGCGCGCGAGAGCGACGATAGCGCCACGCGCGGCCAGAAGGCGGCCGATGCGGTGGCCGCTTTCGGCGGTTCGTGGACCTTTATCTGCCTGTTTGCCGCCACGCTGGTGGCCTGGGTCGTGCTGAACTCGGTCATCCTGGTGCGGCACGGTACGCCTTTCGATCCCTACCCCTACATCCTGCTCAACCTGTTCCTGTCCATGCTGGCCTCGGTGCAGGCGCCCATCATCCTGATGTCGCAGAACCGCCAGGCGCAAAAGGACAGACTGAGCGTGGAGCACGACTACGAGGTGAACCTGAAGGCGGAAGTGGAGATCCTGCTGCTGCATGAAAAGATAGATCATCTGCGCGAGGTGCAATGGCGCGAGCTGCTGGCCATGCAGCAACAGCAGATCGATATGCTGAGCAAGATGACCGAGCAGCGCTCCGCCGGACGCTAGCGCGCGGCCCGCCTCTGTCAAAAGGCAGAGATGGCGCAAAATGGCCTTTTGATCCCGCCGGGCATCGTCCAATAATGTGTTTGCATGTGGACAATAATGCGAACCCTGGGGGATGATGATGAGCTATGTAATCAATGTGAACGGCAAAAACCGGACCGCCGACGTGGATGCCGACACGCCGTTGCTGTGGGTGCTGCGCGACGTGTGGCAAATGACGGGCACCAAGTTCGGCTGCGGTATGGCCTTATGCGGCGCCTGCACCGTGCACCTGAACGGGCAGGCGGTGCGCTCCTGCGTTACGCCCGTGAGCAGCGTGGGCAAGGGCAAGGTGGTCACGATAGAGACCATAGGCGCCACGCCGGCGGGCAAGCGCATCCAGGCCGCCTGGGTGGCGCACGACGTGCCGCAGTGCGGCTACTGCCAGTCCGGCCAGATCATGTCGGCCACGGCGCTGCTGGCCGCCAATCCCAAGCCCAGCGACAGCGATATCGAACAGGCCATGTCCGGCAATGTGTGCCGTTGCGGTACTTATGGCCGCATCCGTGCCGCCATCAAAACCGCTGCGCAGAAAGGGTGAACGCCATGGATACCCAAACTCGGCAAAGCACCGGCCGGCGCGCCTTCCTGAAAACCAGCCTGGGCACGGCGGGCGGCCTCGTGCTGTCCTTCTATCTCCCATCCGCCGGGGCTGCGGAGAAGATGGCGCCGGCCGCCGTCTTTGCGCCCAACGCTTATCTGCGCATCGCCGCCGGCGGCGCTGTGACCGTGGTGTGCCCCTTCGTGGAAATGGGGCAGGGCGCTTACACCGCCATTCCCATGCTGCTGGCCGAAGAACTGGAAGTCGATCTGGCCAAGGTGCGCGTGGAGCATGCCCCCGCCGACGAGAAACTGTACGGCCACCCCCTGTTCGGCGCGCAGCTGACCGGCGCCTCGGCCAGCGTGCGCGGCGCGTGGGAGCCCATGCGCAAGGCCGGCGCGGCGGCGCGCATCATGCTGGTGTCGGCCGCCGCGTCCACCTGGGGCGTGGAGCCGTCCAGCTGCGCGGCGGCGCAGGGCGTGGTGACGCACCAGGCCAGCGGCCGCAAGCTGTCCTACGGCGAGTTGGCGGCCAAGGCTGCGGGCATGCCGGTGCCCAAGGACGTGCCGCTCAAGCCGGCCGCCAGCTTCCGTCTGGTTGGCACGGCGGCCAAGCGGCTGGATGTGCCGTCCAAGACCAACGGCACGGCCAAGTTCGGCATCGACGCGCAAGTGCCAGGCATGAAAGTGGCGGCGGTGGCGGCCTGCCCCGTGTTCGGCGGCAAGCTGGCCTCGGTGGACGACAGCAAGGCGCGCGCGGTCAAAGGCGTGCGCCAGGTCGTCAAGCTGGACAACGCGGTGGCCGTCATCGCCGACCATACCGGCGCGGCGCGCAAGGGCCTGGCCGCGCTGGCCATTACGTGGGACGAGGGTCCGAACGCCAAGTTCTCCGGCGCGGAATGGGAACGCCAGCTGGAAGCGGCCATGAAGGGCAAGGGGCAGATGGCGCTGAACGAGGGGGCCTACGCCAAGCTGGTGGAAGGCGGCGCGCGCCAGGTTGAGGCCACGTATGTAATGCCCTTCCTGGCGCATGCCACCATGGAGCCCATGAATTGCACTGTGCAGGTACGCAAGGACGGCGTCGACGTCTGGACCGGCACCCAGGCGGCGGGCCGCGCGCAGGCTTTCGTGGCCAAGGCGCTCAATGTGGACCCGGCGACGGTGCGCATCAACAACTTCCTGCTGGGCGGCGGTTTCGGCCGCCGGCTGGAGGTGGACTACATCGTGCAGGCGGCGCTGATTGCGCGCCAGGTAGCATATCCGGTCAAGGTGATCTGGAGCCGCGAGGAGGACATGCAGCACGATCTTTACCGTCCGCTGTACCGGGACGAGCTGGCCATGGCGCTGGATGCGCAGGGTAAGCCGGTAGGCTTCCGCCACCGCTTCGCCGGCTCAGCCATCGAAGCGCGCTATGCGCCGATGTGGATGAAGGACGGCATCGACACCGACGCCATCGACGCCGCCGCCAGTCCCTACGACTTCGCCCACAAGGTGGTGGAGTTCCATCCGGTGGAAACGGCCGTGCCGACCGGCTTCTGGCGCGGCGTGGGGCCGACGCACAATACCTTCGTCATCGAAGGCTTCATGGATGAGCTGGCCGTCGCCGCCAAGGCCGATCCACTGGCCTACCGGCGCGCGGTGCTGAGCAAGGAGCCGCGCGCGCTGGCGGTGCTGGAGCTGGCAGCGCAGAAGGCGGGCTGGGGCAAGACCATGGCGCCGGGCAGCGGCATGGGCATGGCGTTGGCGGTGGCCTGGGGCAGCTACGCGGCCTGCGTGATCGAGGTGGCGGTGGACCCGGCCGGCCAGGTCAGCCTGAAGCGCGTGGTGGCGGCGATAGACTGCGGCCAGGCCGTGCATACGGACGGCGTGATTGCGCAGATCGAGAGCGGCAGCGTGTACGGGCTGACGGCGGCGCTGTACGGCAAGCTGACGCTGGAGAACGGCCGCGTCGCCCAAAGCAATTTCCACGACTACCCGGTGCTGCGCATGAACGAGGTGCCGCCCATCGAGGCGCACCTGGTGAAAAGCGGGGAGGCGCCCGGCGGCGTGGGCGAGATCGGCTGCGCCATGGTGGCGCCGGCGCTGGTGAACGCGGTGTTCGCGGCCACGGGAAAACGCCTGCGCCGCCTGCCGGTGGAGGCGGAACAGCTGAAACAGGCGTAAAGGGGAGCTTAGTCGCGCGGGGCTGCCGGCAGTTGCGCCAGCACCTTGCGCAGCGCGCCGTGGGCCATGGCGACCTCGGGCGAGTCGTGCAGCATGGCGTTGTAGCGCTGGCGGAAATCGTCGTCGGAGGCGGGCAGGGGGCCGACCAGGCCTTCGACTTCGGTGCGGAAGCGGCGTTCCAGGTCGACCACCAGCGCTTCCTCGTCGTCCAGGCATTCGTCCAGTGTGCTGATCACGCCGGACAGCTTTTGCAGCCAGGCGAAGTGCGGATGGCTGGTGACGAGCTGCAGGTGCTCCAGGGCGCTGCCCACATTGCCGAAATACTGGGTTTCCACATCCAGCAATGCTTTGTGCAGCGTCCTGAGGGCGCGCGACAGGTGTTGCAGGTCGCTGCGCAGGGTTTTTCCTTCGATCATATCCGGCTCCGGCTTAATGTTGACTGAACCGCCATCATAAGCCATCGCCGGATTTGCGGCGCTCTGCTATTTGGCAGGGACGCCGGCGGGCACGGTCTGGTTGAGCACCGAGTTGTGGCGCGCATAGCCGAAGTACACGGCCAGGCCGATGATCAGCCAGATGCCGAAGGCCACCCAGGTGAACCAGGCCAGGAAGCTCATCAGCGCCAGGCACAGCACCACGGCGATCGCCGGGACCACCGGCACGCCGGGGCAGCGGAAGGCGCGCGGCAGTTCGGGACGCTTCTTGCGCAGCACCACCACGGCGATGGACACCAGGCAGAAGGCGGCCAGCGTGCCGATGTTGATCAGCTCGGTCAGCACGTTCAGCGGCACCAGCGCGGCGATGCCGCCGAACACCAGACCCACCATCCAGGTGGCGAAGAAAGGCGTGTGGTGTTTCGGGTGCACTTCCGACAGCTTCTTCGGCAGCAGGCCGTCGCGCGACATGGCGAAGATGATGCGGGTCTGGCCGAAGGCCATCACCAGGATCACGGTGGTCATGCCCAGGATGGCGCCCATGTCCACAAAGCGGGCCACCCAGTTTTCACCGGCGTATTGCAGGGCCAGCGTGACCGGATGGTCCACGCCCAGGAATTTCTGGTAAGGCACGATGCCGGTCATGATGGCCGACACGATCACGTACAGCACGGCGCAGGCGCCCAGCGAACCGATAATGCCGATCGGCAGGTCGCGTTCGGGGCGTTTCACTTCTTCAGCGGCCGAGGTCACGGCGTCGAAGCCGATAAAGGCGAAGAACACCAGCGCGGCAGCGCTCATGATGCCGCTGGCGCCGAACGGCGCGTAAGGACGCCAGTTGCTCGGCTCCACGTGGCCGGCGCCTACGGCGATAAACAGCAGCACCACGCCGATCTTGATGGCCACCATCACGTTGTTGAGGCGGGCCGATTCGCGCACACCCAGCGCCAGCATGGTGGTCAGCGCCAGCATGATGAGCAGCGCGGGCAGGTTGAACCAGGTGGTCACGCCGGGCACCGCGCCGGGGGCGGCGGTCAGCACGGTGGGCAGCTTGTAGCCTACGCTGGCGAGCAGCGATTGCAGGTAGCCGGACCAGCCCACGGACACGGCGGACGTGGCAAGGCCGTATTCCAGCAGCAGGTCCCAGCCTATCATCCAGGCCACCAGCTCGCCCATGGTGGCGTAGCTGTAGGTGTAGATGGAGCCGGCCACCGGCACGGTGGAGGCGAATTCAGCGTAACAGAGGGCGGCAAAGCCGCAGGCGATGGCGGCGACCACAAAGGAGATGGTCAGGGCCGGGCCGGCGGTCAGCGCGCCGGTACCGGTCAGGACGAAAATGCCGGTGCCGACGATGGCGCCTATGCCCATCAGAATAAGGTCGAGGGGGCCGAGTACTTTGGCCAGGCCACCCGGCTTGCGGCTGGCGGCGACCATGTCGTCTAGATTCTTGGTTCTAAAGATGCTCACTATCTTGGTTCTCCAATGGGTCTCTGTCTTGAGATTTTTGTAAGTATGGCGGCCGTGCCAGATCATGGCCGGACGCTGCCGCATACTAGCATACGGCGCCGTGCTGGCACCATGACAAGAAAAGAGAGTTGGATAGCCTGTTGTTAAGCGTATCAGTGCAGCAGGCGGCCGGCCCGGTCCCCATAGCGGCTGGGCGCGGCTTGCGCGGCCAGATTGCGGTCCAGCCGAGCCTGGACCAGCTTCTGCCAGGCGCCGACCCAGCGCGAGGCCACCACGCACTCCTCGTTGGAGCGGGCGCCCAGCGTGCGCTCGACGGCGAGTTTCTGACGTTTCAGGGCGCGCAGGGCTTGAGAGTAGTTGTCCACGGAGATGTCCATCTTTGAGGCTCGGTGTGTTGGGCGTTGGGCTGCCATGAAGTGAATTATCCGCGAGGCCCGGGCGGCTGAATGTGCGTTACCTCGCACTACGTAGGAATAAGACGACATTTTCGCCTGCTTATGTACTACACGCGGCCATCTCCTCCTCCGATACTGCTGAGCAGCACTAACTTCTAAAGTGGAGCCTGAATAACAACAACACAGGTGCCCCATGTTCCAAGCCTACAATACCGTCTCCAGCGCAGCCTCCGCTCCCCTGGCCATTCCTGCCCCGGCCGCGCGCCGCACCGCCGCGCCTGCCATGTCGCTGACCGGCGCCCGCCAGAACGCGCTGCTGCAGGCTCTGCCGGACGCGGACCTGGAACGCCTGTTCGCGCACATGGAGCTGGTGCCGCTGAAAGCAGGCCAGCGCCTGTACGACTTCGGCGACCAGCTGGAATACAGCTACTTCCCCACCAACGCCATCATTTCCCTGCAATACATCAGCGAAGAAGGCTCCACCACCGAGATCGCCGTTGTTGGCCGCGAGGGCGTGGCCGGCGTGGCCATGTACCGTGGCGAACGCGCCAGCAATACCGCCATGGTGACCGGCGCCGGCTACGGCTACCGCCTGCGCGCCGAGGCCCTGCGCGGCATGTTCGCCGAGGGCGGCATGCTGGCGAACCAGCTGATGCGCTACACCAGCAGCATGTTCGCGCAGCTGGCGCAGAACGTGGTCAGCAGCCGCCACGCCAGCATAGACCAGAAGCTGTGCCGCTGGCTGCTGGAACGCCTGGACCGTTCGCTGGGCACCGAACTGAAAGCCACGCAGGAAAATATCGCCAACCTGCTGGGCGTGCGCCGCGAGAGCATTACCGCCAGCGCCGCCAAGCTGCAAGCCGAGGGCGCCATCCAGTGCCGCCGCGGCGTGATCGACGTGCTGGACCGCGCCATCCTGGAATGCAATGCGGGCGGCTGCTACTTCACTCCGCGCCTGGCTGACATCATGTAATTGAGCAGCCTCCGTCTGGAACCTTTCCGGGTTTTTGCTGTCTTACCTGGACAAGGAAAAAAACGGAGGCTGACATGGGCGCTGCATATAACGGACCCTGGGAAGGGGACGTGCCGCTGGCCGCAACGGCGGTGGTGAAACGCATCGAGGGCTTTTACGCCCATCCCTACGACGACAACGGCGCGCTGCCCGGCGGCTGCTGCGCTGGCGCTGGGCCGAGGCCGCCATCTTCTAGGGCATGGACGCAACGAACGCTTGCGTGCTGGCCTGGAGGAATATCGAACATCTTGAGGACTGGCCGCCGTTTGCGGCCTGACGCGCGTGGCGGGTTGCGCGTGATGCGCGAACCCGCCTACGGTGCGATTTGCGGTGCGATTATTTTTCGGCGAAGGCGCGCTCGATGACGAAGTCGCCCGGGGTGGACGTGTTGCCTTCGTTGAAGCCGCGCGCTTCCAGCATTTCCTTCAGGTCGCGCAGCATGTCGGCGCTGCCGCAGATCATGACGCGGTCTTCGTTCGGGTTCAGCTCCGGTACGCCCAGGTCTTCGAACAGCTTGCCGCTCTCGATCAGCGCGGTGACGCGGCCCATGTTTTTGTACTCTTCACGGGTGACGGTCGGGTAGTAGCGCAGCTTGCTGGTCACCAGCTCGCCCAGGAACTCGTGGTTGGGCAAGTGCTCCACCAGCAGGTCGTGGTAGGCCAGCTCATCGACCTGGCGCACGCCGTGCACCAGGATCAGCTGGTCGAATTTCTCGTAGATTTCCGGGTCGCGCACGATGCTCAGGAAAGGCGCCAGGCCGGTGCCGGTCGACAGCATATACAGGCGCTTGCCTGGCAGCAGGTAGTCGGACACCAGGGTGCCGGTCGGCTTGCGGCCGACGATCACGCTGTCGCCCACTTGCAGGTGCTGCAGGCGGGAGGTCAGCGGACCGCCCGGCACTTTGATGCTGAAAAATTCCAGATGGTCTTCGTAGTTGGCGCTGGCGATGCTGTAAGCGCGCAGCAGCGGCTTGCCGTCGACGCGCAGGCCGATCATGGTGAAGTGGCCGTTCGAAAAGCGCAGAGCCGGGTCACGCGTGGTGGTGAAGGAGAACAGGGTGTCCGTCCAGTGGTGCACGCTTAAAACCTTCTCCTCGTTCATGTTGCTCATTGTCTGAATCCCGATTGACTTAATAGTGAAAGCACCAGGCCCCCGCGCACATGGGCGTTTGCTTGGCAATCGGCTGAGCAGGGGAAGGCGCCGTAGAAATTAGTGGCGTAGGCGGCATTGTAACGGATCGCGCCCCATCCTGTCTCGGGGGCGCTCCGACTTCATACTTATATGCTTATGTCCGGAACCCGGTGTTAGCGGCTGGGGATGGCGGCGGGAATGCGATCCATCGCGTCGCGCGCGGCATCGCCGGACAAGACCGTCTGCTTGGCGGCCTTGTCCGGTCCCTTGCGCGGAATCAGGCTGCCGGTCGGCGTGTAGGCGTCGTTGTCGAAGCCTTCGTTGGCGTCGGCCGGCGGGTTGATGGAGCAGGCGCCGAGCAGGGCCGAGGCGGCAATCATGATGCAAATACTTTTCATGCGAGTTTTCCTTTGGTGGGTGGTTGCGCTCAAATTGTAACTTGCAGTCACTTGCGATGCCAGCCTTTTAGCCTTACGCGCTGGCCGGCTGCGATTTACGCTGCTTGCTCCAGTAGCCCAGGCCCAGCGCCAGCAGCCATACCGGGATCAGGTAGACCGACAGGCGCAGGTCCGGCGTCAGATACATCACCACCAGGATGGCGGCCAGGAAGCCCAGGCACAGATAGTTGGTGAACGGGTAGCCCAGGCTGCGGAAGGCGGTGGACTGGCCTTGCTGCTGCTTCTGCGCGCGGAAGCGCAGGTGTATCCAGCTGATCATGCCCCAGTTGATGATGAGCGCGGAAACCACCAGGCCCATCAGCATGCCGAAGGCCTGGCCCGGCAGGAAGTAGTTCACCGCCACGCAGATGCCGGTGGCCAGCGCGGACACGCCCAGGGCCGCCAGCGGCACGCCGCGCTTGTTGACTTTCAGTAGCGAACGCGGCGCGTTGCCTTGCTTGGCCAGGCCGAACAGCATGCGGCTATTGCAGTACACGCCGCTGTTGTACACCGACAGCGCGGCCGTCAGCACCACGATATTGAGCGCGTTGGCCACGGCATTGCTGTTGAGCGCGTGGAAGATCAGCACGAAGGGGCTGCCGCTGGTCACGACCTTGGTCCACGGATACAGCGACAGCAGCACGCCCAGCGCGCCGATGTAGAAGATCAAAATCCGGTAGATGGCCTGGTTGGTGGCCTTGGGGATGGTTTCCGACGGGTTGCTGGCCTCGGCGGCGGTGATGCCCACCAGCTCCAGGCCGCCGAAGGAGAACATGATGACGGCCATGGCCATCACCAGTCCCGAAATGCCGTTCGGGAAGAAGCCGCCGTGCTGCCACAGATTGGCCACGGTGGCTTCCGGGCCAGCGTTGCCGGACACCAGCAGGTAGATGCCGAAGCCGATCATGGCGACGATGGCCACCACTTTGATAATGGCGAACCAGAACTCCATCTCGCCGAAGGCCTTCACGTTGGACAGGCTGATGGAGTTAATGATGAGGAAGAAAGCCAGCGCCGACACCCAGGTCGGAATGGCGGGCCACCAGTACTGGACGTAGATGCCCACCGCCGTCAGCTCGGCCATGCTCACCAGCACGTACAGCACCCAGTAGTTCCAGCCGGCCACGAAGCCGGCCATGTTGCCGCAGTATTTGTCGGCGAAATAGGCGAAGGAGCCGGCCACCGGCTCATCGACCACCATCTCGCCCAGCTGGCGCATGATCAGGAAGGCAATAAAGCCCGCCACGGCATAACCCAGCAGCACCGAGGGGCCGGCCATTTGTATGGTCTGCGCAATGCCCAGGAACAGGCCGGTGCCGATGGCGCCGCCCAGCGCGATCAGCTGGATATGCCGGCTCTGGAGGCCGCGCTTCAGTTCGTTCTTCCCGTCTTCAATCATGTCTCTTGGTCCCTGATTTTTTGAAAAGCGCGTCAATGTGGATAATCATGCAACACGCTGAAGTCAGTGATTCTAAAGCATAGGGAGCGCGGCGTGGGAAGCCAACATGCCTGCCTTGTCCGTCAGTGTTGCGATCAGCGCGCGGGAGGCGGCGGAAAGGCTGCGGTGCGGCGGGTAGATCAGCGAAAACGGCCTGCTGCGGCCCCAGTGCTGGGGCAGCACCGCCACCAGTTGGCCGCTGCGCAGGCGCTCGTCGGCCACGAAGCGGTAGGTCTGGCAGATGCCCAGGCCTTGCTGCGCCATGGTCACCACGCCCAGCACGTCGTCGGCGATATGCATGCGCGGGAGCGGCTGCCAGTCCACGTCCGCGCCCTTGTCGCGCAGATGCCAGGCGGCCGGCTTGCCGGTGCTGGGCATGGTGAAGGACAGGCAGGCGTGCCGCTCCAGGCTGGCGATGTCGGCGGGCACGCCGGCGCGGGCCAGGTAGGCGGGCGCGGCGACCAGACAGAGCTGGGCGTCCTCCAGCGGCCGGGCGATCAGGCCGCTGTCCGGCAGCGCGCCCTGGCGGATGGCCATGTCGTAGCCCTCCTGCACCAGGTCGACATTGCGGTTGGCGATGCTCAGCTCGATCAGCACCTTGGGATGCAGCTCCATGAATACTTGCAGCAAGGGCGGCAGACGGTAGTGGCCGTAGGTGGTGGGCGCGCTGATGCGCACCGTGCCGGACAGCTCGCCGCCCTGGTCGCGCATGGAGCGCTCGGCGTCCGCCATCAGCGCGAAGGCGCTGCGCGACTGTTCCAGATAGGACTTGCCCGCGTCGGTCAGGCTCAGGCGGCGGGTGGTGCGGCGCATCAGCTGCACGCCCAGGCGGGCTTCCAGGCGCGCTACGGCGCGGCTCAGCACGGACGCGGTAGTGCCCAGCGACACGGCGGCGGCGCTGATCGTGCCTTTGTCGGCGATGGCGAGGAAGGCCTCCACATCGCCCAGGTAATCAAATTGGCGCGGCATTACACTCTCTTGAGAACAAATGATTTGATGTTTAGGTGGTTTATTGTTTCATGGGGCATGAATAGAGTAGCGGCTATCCACCAACCCTACAAGGAGTTCCGCAATGAAACCATTCATCCGCACCGCCGCCGCTGCCGCCGTTCTGGCTCTGAGCGCCGCAGGCGCCCAGGCCGCCAATGTGCTGGTCGTGCTGTCCGACGCATCCAGGCTGGAGCTGCGCGATCAGCGCAGCTACGACACCGGCTTCTACGCCAACGAGCTGATGCAGCCTGTGAAAAAGCTGCTGGACGCGGGCCACACCATCACCTTCGCCACGCCGCTGGGCAAGGCGCCGTCGGTGGACCGCAACTCGCTGGACGCCTCGCTGTTCGGCGGCGAAGCGGCCATGAAGGAGCACATCGCCCTGCTGGACAAGCTGAAGCTGACTTCGGTGTCCGCATCGCCGGTCGTGAGCCTGGCGCGCGTGGAACAGGGCGGCTACGCGCAGTTTGACGCGGTCTATATCCCCGGCGGCCACGCGCCCATGCAGGATTTGATACGCAGCCCGGCCGTGGGCCGCTTGCTAAGCTACTTCCACAACGCAGCCAAGCCGACCGCGCTGGTCTGCCACGGCCCGGCCGCGCTGGTGGCCACGCTGGACCAGCCGGAGGCGTTCGTGGCCAAACTGGAGGCGGGCGGCGCTACGCCGGCCAAGGGCTGGATCTACGCCGGCTACCGCATGACGGTGATCAGCAATGCCGAGGAAGAGGCGGGCAAGGGCTATTTGAACGGCGGCGTGATGAAGCTCACCCCGCAGACCGCGCTGGAGCGGGCGGGCGGCAAGTACAGCAGCGGCCCGAACTGGGCGGCGCATACCGTGGCGGACCGCGAGCTGATTACCGGGCAGAATCCGGCCTCGGCCGTCGCCGTGGCGGACTTGCTGCTGGCGCGCCTGCCCGCAACCGCACTCAGCAACACTAAATAGCAATCGCGTACTGACACCCGGGTGGGGGCGTGCTACTATTTTCAGGCGCCCAAACGACCGCGCATCCTCCGTGCCAAAGTAGCACATGCCTACCCAGCTCCGTAGGCAGTCCGAGGGAGTCAGTGCCATGTGCTGTTGCAAGAGAAGCGATCACGAGCTTGCCCAAATCATCGAAGAGGGCCGCCGCATCGACGCGGCGAAAGGCGCGGCCAACGCCTGGGCCTATTTGCTGGCCCATTCAGTCGATCCCCACACCATACTCCGCGTCCTGTCCGGCGCCGCCGTGCGCCGCGAGGAGGGCTTGCGGGTGGGCTGATGCGGCGGCGCTGGCGGGTTACGCAGCTTCGCTGCTAACCCGCCCTACGAGATAAGATCACGGGCGTTTCGGTACCGTAGGGCGGGTTAGGGCGGCGCAGCCGCACGTAACCCGCCGTGCTTGCGGACTGTGAAATGTAAAAAAGCCCTGCAGTGTGAATGCAGGGCTCTGATTCATGCGGCGGTGCTTAGTCGCGGATTTCCAGTGCGCGGTTCAGGCTCAGGGCGGCCAGGGAGCCGACTGCGCCGGACAGCAGGTAAAGGCTGACATAGGCCAGGCCGAAGTTGGCCGACAGGCCCAGCGCCACCAGCGGCGCAAAGCCCGCGCCCACCAGCCACGCCAGGTCGGACGTCAGCGCCGCGCCGGTGTAGCGGTATTTGGTCTGGAAGTTGGCGGTCACGGCGCCGGCGGCCTGGCCGTAGGACAGGCCCAGCAGCGTGAAGCCCACCATCAGGAAGATGTTCTGCCCGGCTTCGCCGCCGTCCATGAGCATCGGCACGAAGCCGCTGAAGACGGCGATCAGCGCGGCCAGCGTGCCCAGCGTGGTGCGGCGGCCGAAGCGGTCCGCCAGCAGGCCGGAGGCGATAATGCCGCCCGCCGCCAGCACGGCGCCCACCATCTGCAGGCCCAGGAAGTCACTGATCGAACGCGTCGAATACAGATTAATCCAGGACAGCGGGAACACCGTCACCAGGTGGAACAGCGCGTAGCTGGCCAGCGCGGCCAGCGCGCCGATCAGCACGTTGCGGCCTTGCGAACGGGCCAGTTCCATCACCGGCGTGGCGTCCAGCTCGTGGTCGTCCAGCAGCTTGGTGTATTCCGTGGTGGACACCAGGCGCAGGCGGGCGAACAGCGCCACCACGTTGATGGCGAAGGCCACGTAGAAGGGATAGCGCCAGCCCCAGTCGAGGAATTCCAGCGTGGTCAGTGCCGACAGCAGGAAGGAGAACAGGCCGGCGGCCAGGATGAAGCCGACCGGGGCGCCCAGCTGGCCCAGCATGGCGTACCAGCCGCGCTTGTTCTGCGGCGCGCTCAGCGCCAGCAGCGAGGGCAGTCCGTCCCACGAGCCGCCTTGGGCGAAGCCCTGGCCGACGCGCAGCAGCGACAGCATGATCACGGCGGTCATGCCCCAGTCCGCATATTCGGGCAGGAAGGCGATACCGGCGGTGGATGTGCCGAGCAGGAACAAGGCCCCCGTCAGCTTGGCTTCGCGCCCGAAATGGCGTTGTAGCGCCATAAACAACACCGAGCCGATGGGGCGGGCGATAAATGCAAACGAGAAGATGACAAAGGAGTAAAGTGTGCCGTCGAGGCGGCTTTCGAAGGGGAAGAAGACCTGCGGGAAGACCAGCACCGAGGCGATGGCGTAGACGAAGAAGTCGAAGTATTCGGATGCTCGGCCTATCACAACCCCGATCGCTATTTCTCCGGGTTCGATGTGCCCATCCCTGGCATTGATATTCCGCGCCCCTTGACTGGTTTGACGCGATGGATGTTCGGCGGGAAGATCGCCGTTGAATGTTGTCGTCGTGGCCATATTCCTTGTCTCGCTTAATAGTTGTACAACGGTCCGCCCCCAGGGGTAGGACAAAGTGTCCAATGTCCAAGAGGAGCCGTTGTGGTTACAGTACCATGTTATTCATTTTATGTAACGTACATTACCGCATGAAATCTCCCTTGAACCATCGTGGATTGGCTCTTTTGCCACTGTTGTTGCTTGCAGGCTGCAACACCGTGGTAATGAACCCGTCCGGCGATATCGCCGCGCAGCAGGCCCGCCTTGTGGTGGTGTCCACTTTGCTGATGCTGCTGATAGTCGTCCCAGTCATCGCACTGACCCTGTTCTTTGCGTGGAAGTATCGCCAAAGCAACACTAAAGCCAAATATGAACCCGATTGGGATCATTCCACCAAGCTCGAACTGGTGATCTGGGGCGCTCCGCTGCTGATCATTATCGTGCTGGGCCTGCTGACCTGGATCAGCACCCACAAGCTCGACCCTTATCGTCCGCTGGACCGTATCGACGAGAAGCGTCCGCTGGCCGCCGGCGTCAAGCCGCTGGAAGTGCAGGTCGTGGCGCTGGACTGGAAATGGCTGTTCATCTATCCGGAGCAGGGCATCGCCACCGTGAATGAGCTGGTGACCCCGGTCGACGTGCCTGTACGTTACAAAATCACCGCCTCGAACGTGATGAATGCCTTCTACGTGCCAGCCCTGGCCGGCATGATTTACGCCATGCCGAGCATGGAGACGCAGCTGAACGCGGTCATCAACAAGCCCGGCGTGTACGACGGCTTCTCGGCCAACTACAGCGGCGCTGGCTTCTCGCACATGCGCTTCAAGTTCCACGGCGTGAGCAATGCCGACTTCGACGCCTGGGTTGCCAAGGTCAAGGCCTCCGGTTCCACCGGCAGCGTTGCGCTGGACCGCGCCAGCTACCAGGTCCTGGAAAAGCCGAGCGAAAAAGAGCCGGTGCGCTACTACAACGCCGTGTCGGCCGACCTGTACGACGCCATCCTGAACCGCTGCGTCGGCGACGGCGCCACCTGCATCAACAAGATGATGGCGGATGACATCGTTCGCGCGAAAACCGCGGCCGAGCTGTGCAATACGCCGACTCCCGTGCCTAATCTTTCCATGAAGAGCAACAATGCAACACGATACTGATCTCATCTTCGGACGGCTGAGCTGGGAAGCGATTCCCTTCCACGAGCCTATCCTGCTGGCGACCTTCGCCGGCGTCGTGCTGGGCGGCATAGGCCTGCTTGGCGCCATTTCCTACTTCCGCCTGTGGGGCAATCTGTGGACGAACTGGATCACCAGTATCGACCATAAGAAAATCGGCATCATGTACATGATCCTCGGTTTGATCATGCTGCTGCGCGGCTTTGCCGACGCGCTGATGATGCGCGCCCAGCAAGCCTTCTCCTTCGGCGATTCGGCCGGCTTCCTGCCGCCGCACCACTACGACCAGGTCTTCACCGCCCACGGCGTGATCATGATCTTCTTCGTGGCGATGCCGTTCGTGACGGGCCTGATGAACTACGTGGTGCCGCTGCAGATCGGCGCGCGCGACGTGGCTTTCCCATTCCTGAACAACTTCTCCTTCTGGATGACCGCCTTCGGCGCCGTCCTGGTGATGGCGTCGCTGTTCGTGGGCGAATTCGCCCGCACCGGCTGGCTGGCCTACCCGCCGCTGTCCGGCATCCTCGCGTCGCCCGACGTCGGGGTGGATTACTACATATGGTCATTACAGGTGGCCGGGGTCGGGACATTGCTGTCCGGCGTCAACCTGGTCGTCACCATCGTGAAAATGCGCGCGCCTGGCATGGACATGATGAAGATGCCGGTGTTCACCTGGACCGCCCTGTGCACCAACGCGCTGATCGTGGCCGTGTTCCCCGTGCTGACCGCCGTGCTGGCCATGCTGTCGCTGGACCGTACCTTCGGCACCAACTTCTTCACCAACGAGCTGGGCGGCAACCCCATGCTGTACGTGAACCTGATCTGGATCTGGGGCCACCCCGAGGTGTACATCCTGGTGCTGCCGGTGTTCGGCGTGTTCTCGGAAATCGTGTCGACCTACTGCGGCAAGCGCCTGTTCGGCTACACCTCCATGGTGTACGCAACCGTCGTGATCACCATCCTGTCCTACCTGGTATGGCTGCACCACTTCTTCACCATGGGCTCCGGCGCATCGGTGAACTCCTTCTTCGGCATTACGACGATGATCATCTCGATCCCGACCGGCGCCAAGATCTTCAACTGGCTGTTCACCATGTACCGTGGCCGCATCCGCTTTGAAGTGCCTATGCTGTGGACCATCGGCTTCATCATCACCTTCGTGATCGGTGGCATGACCGGTGTTCTGCTGGCGGTGCCTCCGGCCGACTTCGTGCTGCACAACTCGCTGTTCCTGATCGCCCACTTCCACAACGTCATCATCGGCGGCGTGGTGTTCGGCGTGTTCGCGGCCATCAACTACTGGTTCCCGAAAGCCTTCGGCTACAAGCTGAACAGCTACTGGGGCAAGTGGTCGTTCTGGCTGTGGTTCGTGGGCTTCTACTTCGCCTTCATGCCGCTGTACGTGCTGGGCCTGATGGGCGTAACCCGCCGCATGAGCCATTTCGACGATCCTTCGCTGCAGATCTGGTTCCAGATCGCCGCCCTGGGCGCGGTCATGATCGCCGGCGGTATCGGCGCCATGCTGCTGCAATTCTGGGTTTCGTTCCGCGACCGCAAGCAGAACATGGACGTCACCGGCGACCCATGGAACGGCCGCACGCTGGAATGGTCGACCTCGTCGCCACCGCCGGACTACAACTTCGCGTTCACCCCGCGCGTGCACGACAACGACACCTGGGCCGACATGAAGAAGAACGGCTACCAGCGTCCGCTGAAGGACTACGTCGCGATCCACATGCCGAAGAACACCTGGGCGGGCTTCGTGATCGCCGCGATCAGCGGCCTGATCGGCTTCGCGCTGATCTGGCAGATGTGGATCCTGGCCGGCGTGTCCTTCGTGGCCATGATGGCTGCCATCATTACGCATACGTTTAACTACAAACGCGACTACTACATTCCTGCGGACGAAGTTGTCCGTACCGAAGATGCTCGCACTCAACTGCTGAATGCCCATGTCTGACGCTACTTTGAACCCAAGCTCGCGCTACTTCGTGCGCGAGCACCATCCGGAAAACGGCACCTTGCTCGGTTTCTGGATCTACCTGATGAGCGATTGCCTGATCTTCGCCGTCCTGTTCGCAACCTACGCCGTGCTGGGCCGCAACTACGCGGGCGGCCCGACCGGCGCCGAGCTGTTCGACCTGAAGCTGGTGGCATTGAACACCTCGATGCTGCTGCTGTCGTCGATCACCTACGGCTTCGCCATGCTGGAAGCGGGCCGCAAGCGCCTGGGCGCCACCATGGGCTGGCTGATCGTCACCGGCCTGTTCGGCGCGGCCTTCATCTCGCTGGAACTGTACGAGTTCGTGCACCTGCTGCATGAAAACGCCGGTCCGCAGCGCAGCGCCTTCCTGACCTCGTTCTGGTCGCTGGTGGCCACCCACGGCCTGCACGTGACCTTCGGTATCGTGTGGCTGATCACGCTGCTGTTCCAGCTGAAGAAGCATGGCCTGACGCATGAAAACATGCGCCGCCTGACCTGTTTGTCGATGTTCTGGCACTTCCTGGACGTGGTCTGGATCGGCGTGTTCACCTTTGTTTACCTGATGGGAGTTCTGCCATGAGCGATCACAACCACGAGCACCATGGCCATGACGATCACGGCCACGGCCACCACGGCCATGACGACCACAACCACGGCAGCCTGAAGTCCTACACCATAGGCTTCATCCTGTCGGTGATCCTGACCGCGATTCCGTTCTGGCTGGTGATGGGCAATGTGTTCGCCAATCCGGCCACCACGGCCTTCACCATCCTCGGCTTCGCGGCCGTGCAGATCGTGGTCCACATGGTCTACTTCCTGCACATGAACGCGAAAGTGGAGGGCGGCTGGTCCATGCTGGCCATGATGTTCACGCTGATCCTGGTGGTTATCGTGCTGTCGGGCTCGATCTGGGTCATGTACCACATGAACGCCAACATGATGCCGGGCATGGACGCGCACCAAATGCGCAACATGCCATGATGTCCGCACCGCGCACTGCCGCCGCGCCGCGCCTGCGTTCCGCAGGCCTGCGCTACACGCTGGCGGCTTGCGCGGTGCTTGTCATCGTAGTACTGCTCGCGCTGGGCACGTGGCAAGTCCAGCGCCTGCAATGGAAACTGGCTCTGATCGAACGCGTCGACGCACGCGTGCACGCGGAGCCGGTTCCCGCGCCCGGTCCGCAGGACTGGGCCAGGGTGTCCGCAGACACCGATGAATACAAGCACGTCTTCCTGACGGGCAGATTGCTCCCCGAATACTCCACCAAGGCGCAGGCCACCACCGAGCGCGGCCCAGGCTATTGGCTGCTCACGCCGCTGTGCCAGGCCGACGGCGGCACCGTCATTGTCAACCGCGGTTTCATTCCGCTGGAGGCGGCTGCCGGGCTGGAAGGCAGCCTGAACGCCGTGGTCCCTGCCGGCACCGACGCCTGCGCCGCCGCCGCGCTGGCCGGCCGCGCCCCGGTGCGACTGAACGGCTTGCTGCGCATCAGCGAAGTGGGCAAGGGGCCGATGGGCCTGCGCGCCAACGACCCGGCGCAGAACCGCTGGTATGCGCGCGACGTGCACGCCATCGCCACCGCGCGCGGCCTGCAGCCGGCGCGCGTGGCGCCATACTTTGTCGACGCCGATGCCGGCCAGTACGTGGCCGATCTTGCGGAACCGCTGCGCCCCTATGGCGGCATGACGGTTATTTCTTTCCCGAACAATCACTTGGTTTATGCTCTCACCTGGTACGCGCTGGCTGCTATGATGGCGGCCGCGCTGGCGTGGGTGATACGCGACGAGCGCCGCCGCGCCGGCAAGTAGCGGGGCACGCAGGCCTGCACGCAGGCCGCATAACTCAGGCGAGGATGAATGTCGGGCCAACTACTTTCAATAGCAAAATTGCCGTCCTTCCTGGCGGCGGCCCGCGCCGGCCAGGCGGCAGGGCATCAGAACATGCAGCAGCTGATACAGCTGCGCTGGATCGCCGTGGCCGGGCAGATCACCACCATCCTCGTGGTGGCCTGGGGCATAGGCATCAAGCTGCCGCTGGTCTACATGCTGGAAGTGCTGGCCTGCCTGATCGCCTTCAACGTCGCCAGCCAGCTGCGCTGGCATGAGAAATGGGCCGTGTCGAACGGCGAACTGTTTCTCGCCATCCTGGTGGACGTGGCCAGCCTCACGGCCCAGCTCTACCTGAGCGGCGGCACCTCGAATCCCTTTGTCTACCTCTACCTGCTGCAGGTCATCCTCAGCGCGGTGCTGCTGGAGGCCTGGTCCACCTGGACCATCGTCGCCATCGCCAGCGCCTGCCTGGCCGGATTGTCCGTGTGGTCCAAGCCCATCGCGCTGCCGCTGTTCCACGAGCGTGGCTACTTCAGCCTGTATATCCAGGGAATGCTGATCTGCTTCGCGCTGAACGCCGCGCTGCTGGTGGTGTTCATCACCCGCATCATGAGCAATTTGCGCGCCGGCGACGCCATGCTGGCCAGCATGCGCCAGCGCGCCGCAGAGGAGGAGCATATCGTCCGCATGGGCCTGCTCGCCTCGGGCGCGGCGCACGAGCTGGGCACGCCGCTGGCCACGCTGTCGGTGATACTGGGCGACTGGCGCCGCATGCCGGAGTTCAGCAAGAATCCGGAACTGCTGGAGGAAATCGGCGAGATGCAGGCCCAGCTGGCGCGCTGCAAATCCATCGTCAGCGGCATCCTGCTGTCGGCGGGCGAGGCGCGCGGCGAATCGTCGGCGCGTACCACCATCAACACCTTCCTCGACGAGCTGGTGCAGGAATGGTGCGCCAGCCGGCCGGTGGCGTCCTTCGATTACCGCAACACCATCGAGGACATGCCGGTCGTGTTCGACACGGCCTTCAAGCAGATGATCTGCAATGTGCTGGATAATGCACTGGAAGCATCGCCCGAGTGGGTGCGGCTGGAGGCGCGCTGCGAGGACGGCGCCATCAAGCTGCTGGTCAGCGACAGCGGCCCGGGCTTCGCGCCCGACATCCTGGAGCAGTTCGGCAAGCCCTACAATTCAAGCAAGGGCAAGCCGGGCCGTGGGCTGGGCCTGTTCCTGACGGTGAACGTGGCGCGCACCCTGGGCGGCACGGTGGAGGCTGGCAACCGGCCGGAGGGCGGCGCCGCCGTCTTGCTGAGCTTGCCGCTGACGGCCATTGCAGTGGAAGAGGAATAGAGGAATGACCGAAGAAGAAGTACGCCAGCTCATCATCATCGAGGACGACGCCGCCTTTGCGCGCACGCTGGGCCGTTCCTTCGAGCGGCGCGGCTACCAGGTGCTGCTGGCGGCCAGCCTGGAGGAGGCCGAGGCGCTGCTCGAAGAGCATACGCCGGGCTACGCCGTGGTGGACCTGAAACTGAAGAACAACACCTCCGGCCTGCTGTGCGTGCAGATGCTGCACGCGCACGACCCGGAGATGCTGATCGTGGTGCTGACCGGCTTCGCCAGCATCAACACGGCGGTGGAAGCGATCAAGCTGGGCGCCTGCCAGTACCTGGCCAAGCCGTCCAACACCGACGACATCGAAGCCGCCTTTGCCCACGTGGCCGGCAGCGCCGAGGTGGAAATGACCAACCGCTCCACATCCATCAAGACGCTGGAGTGGGAGCGCATCCACGAAGTGCTGGCCGAGACCGACTTCAACATCTCCGAGGCCGCCCGCCGCCTCGGCATGCACCGCCGCACGCTGGCGCGCAAGCTGGAAAAGCAGCGCGTGAAGTAGACAGGGGCATATCAAGCCGGTAAGATGGTTTTTTTACTAACCGGCAGGGTGGCACCATGGATACGGCACGTTTGAAGCAAGCTGCGGCGCTGGCCGTGGCCATCTCCACCCTGCATGGCCCGGCCCGCGCCGAAACGCCCGCCGCGCCCGCCAAGGCGACCCGCGCCGTGGCCGATTTCAGCAAGTGCGACAAACCGGTCTGGCCGCAGGAAGCGCTGCGGCGCGAGCAGCAGGGCACCGTCACGATGGCGTTCAAGATCGGCGAGGACGGCACGGTGGTCGAGTCCAAGGTGAACAAATCCAGCGGCTATCCGCTGCTGGACGAGGCCGCGCGCTTCGGCCTGGCCAAGTGCAAGTTCAAGCCCGGAACGGTAGGCGGCCAGCCCACGACCACATGGATGCAGATGCAATACAAGTGGGTACTGGACCTGCCCGAGAAAGATCCCGCCTTGCAGGCGGCGTTCGCCGAGGCGCTGGCGGCGGCCGAGGGCGGCGACCCGCAGGCGCAATACAAGGTGGCGGAACTGATCCGTACCGGCAAGGGTGTGAAGCACGACGATGCGCAGGCGATGGCGTGGCTGAAGAGGGCGGCGGAAACCGGCTATGCCGAGGCGCAGTTCATGCTGGGCAGCTACTACCTGGCCGGCAAGGGCAGCGAAGCGGACGTCGCGCTGGCGCATCCCTTGCTGATGAAAGCCGCCGAGCAGGGCCATGCGATGGCGATGATGGCGGTGGGCGGGCAATATATGACGGGCAAGGGCGTCGAGCGGGATCCTGCGCAGGGCTATGCCTGGGTGCGCAAGGCGGCCGATGCGGGTTTGCCGATTGCGTACACCGGCCTGGCTTCCATGTACTTCGGCGGCGTGGGCGTGGCGCGCGACCCGGACGAAGCGCAGCGCATGCTGCGCCGGGGGGCGGAACTGGGCGAGCAGACCGCGCTGCAGGGGCTGGGCATGGAGCTGCTGCGCTCGCAGTCGCCACGCGACCAGGCGGAAGCCTTGCCCTTGCTGGAGAAGGCTGCGGCGAAGGGTTCGCCGGTTGTGCAGTACTTGCTGGGGAATGCCTATGCAGAAGGCAAGGGCACGGAGGCTGATACGGCCGTGGCTGCCGAATGGTACCGAAAGGCTGCTGCGCAGAGCTACCCGGTGGCGCAGTTCGCGCTGGGCGGCATGATGGAGCAGGGCAGCGGCGCGCGCAAGGACGAGGCGGAGGCGCTGCGCTTGTATGAGCTGGCCGCGCAGCGCGGGTATCTGCCGGCGGTGCAGCGCATGCTGAAAGTGGCGGAGCGCGGCGAACTGGGCCGTCCGGTGGATGTGGCTGCGGCAGCGCAGTGGCGCGCGCAGTTGAGCGGATTGAGCGGCAAGAAATAGCGGGGCGGCGGCGCTGGCGGGTTACGCGGCTGCGCCGCTAACCCGCCCTACGAGCCCGCAGAATTGGCGGCGGAATTGCGGCGGAATTGCGGCGGGATTGCGCTGGGCGTAGGGCGGGTTAGGCGGCGACAGCCGACGTAACCCGCCATGCCTGAGCCGCCGCTCAGCACCCCTGCGCCGTGCACAGCGTGGCGATATTCCCGCTGGTGAAGCGCGCGCCGTTGAAGGTCTGGCCGAAGGTGCCGGTGCAGCTGGCGCTGTCGTAGCCGTGCACCACCGAGTCCACATGGTTGCCGCCCCGGTAGTCGCGCAGCCACGGTCCGCCGCTGGAGCCGAAGGTCATCGAGCAGCCGGTGTTGAGCACCGAGGTGCCGCCGCAGCTCCCACTGGGACTGAAGCTCTCGGACGCGCAGGCCTGCAGCGTATTCCCGCCGCCCAGATTGCCCGGATAGCCCAGCGCATGCTGGCTGAGCACGCTTCCGTAATTCCACGACCGCCCCAGCCATCCCGTGTAGAAGGTCACGCCGCGCCCGGCCGAGTCGTTCTGCAGCGCGATCAGGCAGACGTCGGAAGCCACATCCCCATTATTGATCCAGCTGGTCAGTATGCGCGCCTGCGACCAGGTGAACATGCCGAAGGGCGCATTGCCGCTGTTGTAGGCCGGCGCGAAGGACCAGCCGCCTATCCAGTTGTTGCGCGAGCGGTCGTAGCAGCAGTGCGCCGCCGTCACGATGATGTTGTTGCCGCTGATGACGGACGCCGAGCAGGTGCCCGCGCTGGTGAACAGCTTGCCGATCGCGCGCGGCGTATTGGCGTTGTTCGTTTCCTGGTATTGCGTGAAGATGTCGACCGTGGCGCCGGCCGGGCCGGCGAAACCGAGCCCTGCCAATGCAGCCAGCGCCGCCCATGCCGCCGAGCCCGCCAGCGCCTTCTTGCCTGTGTGCTTGTCCATTTCAGATCTCCCTGCCGTGGTTAGCGTTGCTTTTGGTCCGCTGCCTTCCAGTCGTCCGGATGCAGGCGGCGCGCCTCCTCGTCCGCCTTGGGATCGGGCGCGCCGCCTTCGGACAGCTCGGGCTTGGCGCCGGCCAGCGCCTTCTTCTCGGCCGCCGTCTGCGACTGGCGTTTGGGCTTGCCCTTGGTCACGTTCCAGTCCAGCGGCTTGGCGCTGAGCCGCTCCTCGCGCGTCTGGTAGGACGGCTCGGCCGCGGCGCGCTGCGGGTCGGCGTCGCGCTTGATGCTGGTGGTGGTGTCCTGCGGCGCTGCAAAAGCCGAGCCCGCCATGAACAGGGCGGCCAGCGCAGCGTGGGATGGTGAGTTGATCAACATAGTCGCCTCCTTTAGGTGAAGCGGACAGGCCTGCCCCGCTTGCTAAAGTTCAGCCTATGCCGGCCCGGTGGATATGCAATGTTTTGTGGGGACTGCCTTGACGCAGGTCATGGCAAGTGCAGATCGCGCACCGCCGCTTCCAGCGCCTCGAATGTGGCCGGCTTGGTCAGGTGGCGGTCGAAGCCTGCGGCCAGGGCGTTTTCGCGGTCGCGCTCCTGGCCGTAGCCGCTGAGCGCCACCAGGCGCACGCCGGCCAGCTCGGGCAGCTTGCGCATGGCGCTGGCCGCTTCCGTGCCGGGCATGTCCGGCAGGCCGATGTCGAGGAACACCAAGTGCGGCCGGAACGCCAGCGCCAGGCGGATGGCGTCCGTGCCGGTGTGGGCGGTGACCACCTCGTGGCCGCAAAAGCTGAGCAGCGAGGCCACCATGTCGGCCGAGTCGACGTTGTCGTCCACGACCAGCACACGCCTGCTCGGCCCGGCTGCCGGGCTGTCTTCGGCGGCGGCGGTGCTCGCCACGCCCTCCGGCGCGGCGCACAGCGGCAGGCGGATCTCGAACGTGCTGCCCTGGCCTTCGCCGGGGCTTTCAGCGGCCACGCTGCCGCCGTGCAGGTCCACCAGCGTGCGTACCAGCGACAGGCCGATGCCCAGGCCGTCCTGCACGCGGTCCGACGCATGCCCGGCCTGCGCGAACAGTTTGAAGATGTTGCCGATCTGCGCGGCCGGAATGCCGATGCCGTTGTCGCGGATGCGTATCAGCGCCGTGTCGCCCTCGCGCGTCAGGCTGGCGGTGACGACGCCGCCCAGCGGCGTGAACTTGCAGGCGTTGTTGAGCAGGTTGCCGGCGATCTGCGCCAGGCGCACGCCGTCGCCGGCCACCCACAGCGGCTCGTCGGGCAGCTCGACGGACAGGGCGTGGCGCCGCCGCTCGCACGCCTCGCGCGCGGTGTCGAGCACCGAACGCAGCATCTCGCCCAGCTCCACCGGCGCCACCCGCAGCGTGATCTTGCCCTGCGAAATGCGCGACACGTCCAGCAAATCGTCCACCAGGCGCACCATGTGGTCGGTCTGCCGGATGATCATCTGGCGCGCGCTCTCCTGCGGCTGCGGCGCGTACGGGTCGAGATTGCGCAGCACCTCCACCGCGTTGCGGATCGGCCCCAGCGGATTGCGCAGCTCGTGCGCCAGGATGGCCAGGAACTCGTCTTTCAGGCGGTTCGCCTCGCGCAGCTCGCGCTCCGCCTTGGCCAGCCGCAGCAGGGCGCGCACATTGGCCACCAGCTCTTCCGGTTCGATCGGCTCGATCAGGTAGTTGTCGGCGCCGCTGTCGAGCGCCCGCACGCGGTCCGGCGAGGCCACGTAGGACGCCGAAGTCTGCAGCACCAGCACCATGGCGGTGTGCGGGTTCTGTTTCAGGCGGCGGCACACTTCAAAGCCGCTCAGGTCGGGCAGCTTGGTGTCGAGCAGCACCAGGGCCGGGTTTTCGCTGGCCGTCTTGGCCAGGGCCTCGCCGCCGCTGGCCGCTTCGATGACCTGGAATCCGGCGCGCTGCAGGATGCGCGACTTGGCGTAGCGCGCCGCTTCGGTATCGTCCACATTGAGGATCAGGTCGTGCGACATCATGGTGCCTCGTGCTGGTTGGGTGGCGGCGCGCCGGCGCCGGACGCCGCCAGGTAAAGGGCATTGAGCTGGGCCAGCAGTTCGGCGCGCGGCACCGGCTTGACGAAATAGGCGTCCGCCCCCAGCGCATAGGCTTTCTGGCGGTCCGCCACTTCGGACGCGATAATCACCGGCACATGGCGGCGCCGCTCGTCGTTCTTGGTCTGCGTCAGCCAGCGCCAGGTGTCGGTGCCGTTCAGGTACAGGTCGAGGATGACGGCGGCCGGCGGCGTGGTGTTCCAGACCTGCTCGGCCTCCCACAGGCTGCGCGCCCACACGGCGCGGTAGGGGGTGTTGCGGAAGAAGCTGCGGTACAGCAGCATGGCGGTGCGGTCGTCCTCGACCACCAGCACCGGGATGCCGCCGTCGGCGCCGCCGGGCGCAGGGCCGGCGGCCAGTCCATCGTGCAGCGGCGGAGCGGATTCGCGCAGCATGCGCGGCAGGGTGGCGAAGAAGGTCGAGCCCACGCCAGGCGTGCTGGTCAGGCCGACCCTGCCGCCCAGCAGCCCGGCCAGCTTGCGGCACAGCGGCAGGCCCAGGCCGGTGCCCTTGGCGCTGCGCTGCAGGTGGCCCGCCACCTGGCTGAATTCTTCAAACACCATCTGCTGGTCTTCGGGCGCGATGCCGATGCCGCTGTCCTGCACGGCAAAGCGCACGCCGGCGCCGTCCGGCAGCAGCTCGGCCGACACGCGCACCTGGCCCGCCTCGGTGAACTTGAGGGCGTTCGAAATGAAGTTGCGCAGGATCTGCGACAGCTTGGCCTCGTCGCTGAACATATGCAGCTCCGGCTCCGGCATGTCGAACACCAGGTCCACCTTGGCGCTCACCAGCAGCGGGCGCAGCATGCCGCGCAGCGCGCTGAACATCTCGCCGACGTCGAAGTCGGCGCTGTGGATGTCGATCTTGCCCGCTTCGATCTTGGCCAGGTCCAGCAGGTCGTCCACCAGCTCGGCCAGCGACTCGGCGCTTTTCAGGATGTAGCCGACCTGTTTTTCCTGCTCGCTGCCCAGGTCGCCGTCAATGCGGTCCAGCAGCAGCTTGGACAGCGCGCGTATGGAATTGAGCGGGGTGCGGAACTCGTGGCTCATATTCGACAGGAAGCGCGTCTTCATCTCGTCGGCGCCGCGCAGATGCTCGGCTTGCTGGTCCAGCTCGGCGTACAGCGCCACCACGCCGCGGTTGGTGTCCTCCAGCTCGCGCGTGAGCTGCAGCAGCTCTTCCTGGCGCGCGTTCAGTTCGGCCAGCGTGGCCAGCAGTTCCTTGTTCTGCTGCTGCATTTCCGACAGCGCAGCGTCCGGCGGCAGGGCGTGCAGCTGGGCGCCGAGCGCGCCCACCGCCGCCGCCGTCAGCAGCGGCGCCTCGGCCGGCAGCAGCTTCTTCAGCAGGATCAAGGTGCCCTTGCCGGGCTCGGTATTGATGTCGCACTGGTCCATCAGGCGGCGCGCGCCCAGCAGGCCCATGCCCATGCCGGTGGGGGACTGGTAGCGCCCCGACAGCACCAGCTGGAGGTTGGCGATGCCCGGCCCCTGGTCCTCGATGCGTATCACCAGCAGCTGCGGCGCGGTGCCGCCTTCCACGCTGAACTCGATGCGGCCGCTGCTGGCGTAGTTGTAGACGTTGCGCGCCAGTTCGGACACGGCGGTGGCAATGCGGGTCTGGTCCTGGCCGCCGAAGCCGCACAGCGCGGCGATCTGGCGCGCGCGCTGGCGCGAGGCCACCACGTCCACCTCGGCCACGATGGCCATGCTGAGGATGCGCAGGCTCATGGCTGGCCTCCCTGGTGGTCGCGCAGCACCAGCACGCTGACGTCGTCGCGGCGGCGCGAGAAATCGCGGTACAGCACGGCGGCGATCACGGCCGGATGGCGCCGGGCCAGGCCGGGGTAGTCGTCCAGGTTCCAGCGCGAGCCCAGGCCGTCGCTATGCAGTATCAGCATGCCGTCATGGTCCCAGGGCGCGGGGAATTCCTGCACCTTGCGCATATTGCTGCCGACGATGCCGTTGTGCGACACCAGCTGGCGCCGCGCGCCGTCGCTCCAGGCGTGGCAGGCAATATTGCCCACCCCGGCCAGTTGCAGCTGCCCTGCCAGCATGTCGATGCGCACCACGGCGGCCGCCGCGCCGCGCGTGGCGCGCAGCGCATCGTGCACGTCCTGCAGCAGCACGGAAGCGGGCTGGGCCGGATTGGCCAGCACGGTTTGCGCGGCCAGGCGCGAGGCGTCGGCCGCCAGCGGGCCGTGGCCCAGGCCGTCGGCCACCAGCACCGTGGCGCTGGTGGGGCCGCAGGCCAGCGCCCAGCCGTCGCCGCAGGCGGTTTCGCCGTGCATGGGCAGGCAGACCACGCCCACGTCCAGCGCCAGCGGCGGCGCGGCCGCGTCGGCCTGGTTCGGCTGCGGCCATAGCGTCAGCCAGACCACCGTGCCCTGGCCGGGCGCGCTGTAGGCGTCGAAACTGCTCGACAGGCGCTGCATCGCGCCCAGGCCCACGCCGTAGCTGCCCGCCGTGGTGCGCCCGTCCTGCAGGCTGGTGGCCAGGCTGGCCATGCCGGGACCGTTGTCCAGCGCCAGCACTTCCACACCGGCCCGGCCGCCGGCGTGCAGCGCGCGCAGCAGGATCTCGCCGTGGCCGGCGTGTTTCAGGATGTTGCTTGCCGCTTCGGTCACCACGATGGCCAGCTCGCCGGCGCGCACCGGGTCCAGCCCGGCTTGCGCGCCCAGTTCGGCGGCGGCGCGGCGCGCGGCGGCCACGTGGGTGGCGTCGGATACCGGGCAGCACTGCTGCGGCGGATTTAGAAAGGTTTCCATTTGGTGATGCTGACGGTGGTGCCGGCGCCGGGCGCCGAAATAATGTCGAACTCGTCCGCCAGCCGCTTGGCGCCGGACAGTCCCAGGCCCATGCCGCCGCCGCTGGTGTAGCCATCGGTGAGGGCGCGGGGAATATCGTCGATGCCGGGACCATCGTCGGTGAACACCAGCTGCAGCCCGCGCCGCATGCCGTTGTTGACGTGGAGCAGGTGCGCCTCGCCGCCGCCGCCGTAGCGCAGCGTGTTGCGCGCCAGCTCGCTGGCCGCCGTCACCATCTTGGTCTGGTCGACCAGGCTGAAGCGCTGCGCCACCAGCTGCTCGCGCACCTGCTGGCGCAGCCGCACCACGTCCTCGTCGAGCCGCAGCGGCAGCACCACGGCGCCGGGAGGAGGCGCGTTCATGCGATCTGGCGCTGAAGCAGCTGTACGCCTTTTTCGACGTTCAGCGCCGTCTGTACGCCTTCCAGCTTGAGGCCCAGCTCCACCAGCGTGATGGCCACGGCCGGCTGCATGCCCACCAGCACGGTGTGCGCGTCCAGCACGCGCGCCATGGCGGCGGTGTTGCTGATCATGCGGCCGATAAAGGAGTCCACGATGTCCAGCGTGGAAATGTCGATCAGCACGCCGCGCGCGCGGTCCTGCACGATGCGCGCGGTCAGGTCGTCCTGCAGGGTCATCGCCAGCCTGTCGTGCATGTCGACCTGTATGGTCACCAGCAGCAGCTGGCCCATCTTGAGTATCGGGATGCGTTCCATGCGGGCCTCACACTGCCTGGTGGTAGGTGACCGAGGCGCCCAGCCGTTTCATGGCGGTCTGGAAGGCGTCCGCCAGCGTGGCCTTGGTGGTCACGTCCTCCAGGTTCACGCCCAGGTGGACGATGGTTTGCGCGATCTGCGGGCGGATGCCGCTGATGATGCAGTCGGCGCCCATCAGGCGCGCGGCGGCCACGGTCTTGAGCAAATGCTGGGCCACCAGCGTGTCCACGGTGGGCACGCCGGTGATGTCGATAATGGCGATGGAGGCGCTGGTGTCGATAATCTTCTGCAGCAGGTTCTCCATCACCACCTGGGTGCGCGCGCTGTCGAGGGTGCCGATCAGGGGCAGGGCCAGTACGTCGCGCCACAGCTGCACCACCGGGGTGGACAGTTCCAGCAGCTCCTGCTGCTGGCGCAGGATCACGCCTTCGCGGTTGCGCTGGTATTCCTCGACGGTGTACAGGCCGAGGCGGTCGAACAGGTTGCCGGTCTCGGCGAGTTCCTCGCCCAGCGCGGCGCTGTCGTGCGCCAGTTCGGCACGCAGGCCGGCGAACAGCGGCTCCTTGAGCGAGAACACGAAGGTGGCCGTCTCGGTCGGGGTGTAGCCTTGACGCACGCGGTTGGCGGAAATATCACTGAGCAGCTGGCGCACCTCGCCCCAGGCCGGGCCGTCGATTTCATAGCTGGCGCCGGCTTCGGTGGCCTTGACCAGCAGCGGCAGCAGGCGCATGGCCTGTTGCCGCATTTCGGCCTCGGCCCCCTTGTCGCGGCGCACCGTGCGCGACAGCATGCCGCTCAGCCAGCCCTCCAGCAGTGCTTCCTGGTTTTTGCTCAGGATGTTGGCGAGATTTCCGGTGCTCTGCTTGCTCATGCGTACCCCACAAAAATGGATTAAGAAAAAACAGTCTAACAGGAAAAATTTAAAAGCTTGGTTAAATTGAAATGTAGCCTGTCCAGCCGCATACAGCGGCCGGGCAGGCGGGACAGGGAGGGGGAAGGGAGGGGGGAATTACAGCTTGTAGCTGGCCTGGACCGAGAACGAGCGCCCGGCCAGGGGCAGGTCGAAGGGCAGCGCCAGGCCCGGCGCCAGCGTCGGCTCGCGCGCGTCGGCGTCGAAGATGTTGCGCACGGCGGCCGAGAAGTTCCACTGGTTCTTGCCGCGCCGGGTCGACAGCGTCAGGTCGAAGGTGCGGTAGTCGGCGATGGGCTTGCGCAGGTCGCCGGTGGCGCGCTGGCGGCCGGCCACCCAGTTCAGCTGCGGCGACAGCGTGTAGTTGCCGCCGAACTGCCAGTCGGCGCGGCCGAACAGATGGTGGCGCGGCGCGTAGCCGGCGTCCTTCTGCGTGGCCTCGTCCACCGAGCGCTGCCAAGCGTAATTGCCCACCAGGCGCAGCTCGCGGTTGACGTTCCAGTTGCCTTCCAGCTCCATGCCGTGGCCGGTCTGGTCGCCCTGGTTGGCAAAGGTGGAGCCGGTGCCGGCCATCATGTTCGGCACCAGGCGGATGATGTTGCTCATCTCGTAGCGGTACAGCGTCAGGTTGATTTGCGCGTCCGCCTGGGCTTGCCAGGAGAAGGCCGCTTCCAGCGTGCGGTCGGTTTCCGGCTTCAGGTTGGCGTTGCCGCGCGCCACAGGGTTGGCCAGGCTGTAGGCCTCGTTGAAGGACGGCGCGCGGAAGGCGCGGCCGTACAGCAGCTTGGCGGTCAGGTCGAAGGTGGCGTCCCACACCAGCGCGAAGCGCGGGTTGGTGGTGCCGCCAAAGTCGGAATAGCGGTCGTGGCGCACGCCGGCGGTCAGGGTCCAGTCGGTGGCCAGGCGCCATTCGTCCTGCGCGTACAGGTAGTCGATGCGGCGCTTGTGCGGCCGCATAAAGGGATTGCTGTCGCTGAAGTCCGCCAGGCCCGGCAGCGGCACGGGGGTGCCGTTGGCCGTGTAGGTGAAATTGCGGCGCTCGCGCGTGCGGTACAGGTCCAGGTCGTCGTGGCCTATGCCCACGCGCACGTGGTGGTCCGCGAAGCCGCTGTAGTCGGCATAGGCGGTGAGCCGGGTCGAGCGCTCCCAGGTTTCCGGGATGCCTATCATGCCGTTCGGGAACAGCCCGGTCGGGAAGCGGGTGCCCGGCGGCAGCAGGATGTAGCCGTCCAGCTCCTGCGCGTAGGACTGGGTGCTGATGCTGGCCCCCAGGCCCCAGTTGCGGCTGAACTGCGCGTCCGCCCAGCCCAGGCTGGTGTTGATGCGTTCGCTGCGGCCCACGCCCACCGGGTCCAGCGCGGAGGCGATGCCGGCGCCGCTGCCCTGGCGGTCGCGCAGCTTGTAGCCGAAGCGCGCGCGCCACTGGCCATAGCCGGCTTCCAGGTTCAGGTCCACCGCGTCGCCGCCGGTGTTCACGCCGCCCGGGGCCAGGCTGGCGTGGGTGCCGAGCAGGGTGTCGTTGCGGGTCTGCGCGTCCGCTTCCAGCGTGCGGTGCTGGCCGTCGGTGGTGCCGGTGCGCAGGTAGGCGGCGATCTCGATGGGGCCGAGCTTGCCGCCGTGCTGCACCCAGGCGTCGCGCGCCTGGAAGGAGCCGAGGCGCAGGCCGACTTCGGTTCCCGCCGCTTCGGCCGGACCCTTGGTGATGATGTTGATTACGCCGGAGAAGGCGTCCGAGCCGTACAGCGCCGAGCCGGGGCCGCGTATCACCTCGATGCGCGAAATCTGCTCAACCGGGAAAGTACCCCAGACATTGCCTTTGTTGCCGATGTAGAGCGTGGTGACGGGCACGCCGTTCTGCAGCACCAGCACCTGCGGCGCATACTGGCTGAACACGCCGCGCATGATGTACAGCGGCGTGTAGCTGTTGGGGCTGCGGGAAATATGCAGACCGGCCACGGTTTCCAGCACATGGTCGAGGTCGGTGGCGCCCATGGCGGCGATGTCGGCCGCCGTCACCACGGAGGCCACGGCCGGCGCGCGGCGCAGCGTCTGCAGATTGCCGGTGGCGATGCTGACGCTGTCGGCGTCGCCATAGACCATGGTCAGTTCGTCTTCTTCGCTGCTGGGGCCGCCTTGCGTTTGAGCCTGGGCCTGGGTTTGTGCGATCAGGGCAGGCAGGGCGAAAGCCACTGCCAGCCAGATACGTGATGCGCGGGAAGACTTCAAGAGCTATCTCCAGAGTGTGATATTTTTCCCATTGTAGCGTGGCACGATTTGCTCATGGGACAAAAAAGCACGCACTGTTGCTAGCGTGCAGCTTGCAAGTTACTTAATTAGGCGAGGCAGCCGTTCGCCATTCCCTTGGCGCGGGACCGCTGTACTCGACGGCGCTGCAGGGCGTGGCGAACAGCACGCGCTCGGGCTTTTCCGCTGCCTCCACCACGCAGGGAGCCATGCCTGCTATAAAGATAGGCATGCGCAGCAGCTGCAGTTCGCGCACCGACATGCCCATGTCGGCAATGATGGCCGCATGCAGGCCCGAGTAGTTCATTTGCAGCTGGGCGTAGCGGCTCAGCAGCACCTGCTCGACCTGCCAGGCCAGCGCCAGGTGCGGGCCGTTATGCAGGCCCAGGCGCTCGGCCAGTTCCATAATGAAGGGAATGCGCTCGTCGTGCGAGTTGATGGGGCGGCCAAAACCGTAGATCTTGCTGCGCGCGGTTTCCTCCCACACCACGTCGGCCAGCGCCTCGCCGGCCTGCACGCGGCGCAGCGCGGTCTGCAAAAAAGTCATGCACAGCATGGTGGCTTGGCCGCCGTAGGTGGTCGCTTCCGACACGGCCATGCCGGCCACCATGGCCAGCGAGGCGCTGCTGCGCGCATTGCCGGCCAGCGCCGCCACGCGGTTGTTCCACAGGCGGGCGTCCGGATAGGAGGTATGGGTCCACATGGCTTGCACCAGCTCGGCCTGTTCGGCGCTCAGGTGGCGGCCGGTGATGCCGTAGGCGTAGAGCTGCACCCATTCCAGGCTGCACAGGTCGCGATGCAGGTCGTGGCCGCGGAATACGGCGTGGCTGCCCGGGAAGGCGGCGCCCACCTTGGTGTGCAGGCGGCCTGCGTGGTGCTGCAGCAAGGCCGGGCCTTGCAGGACTTCTTTCAGGTGAGCGCTCATGCTGCTTCCTTTTCAATGGCGGCCGATGCCGGAACCGATACGGGCACCGGCGGCGTGGCGGCCGGGTCGAGCTCCAGCTTGTAGAAGGGGAAGCGCTTGAAGCCGACGGCCTTCTGTTCCAGCGCGTGGGCGGCGGCGCCGGGCAGGCGCAGCAGCAGGTACAGCATTTCGCCTTCGTCCGGGCTGAAGCCCAGGTCGTGCAGCACGCAGGCGGCCACGCCGCACATGGCGAGCGGCAAGCCGGCGGCGGCGCGCGCATCTTCCAGGCCGGCGTGCAGCCAGGCCGTGCCGGGGCCGGCGCCCATGCGGTCCAGCGTGGCGAGCAGCTGGCGCACCGGCAGCGGGGTGGCGGCGCCGTGCGGATCGAAGCCCGGCAAGTGGCTTTGTTCGGGCCAGACGTCGACCGGGTCGTGTGCGCTGGCGGCGTGGAAGGCGCGCCAGGCGGCCAGGTCCGCGCCGCAGCGCTTCCACATGGTCATGGCGTCGTGCACTTCGCGCGCGCCGCCGGAGCGGCCGGCGCCCACGGCCAGCGCGGCCATCAGCGAGGAGGCGGCGGTCGAACCGCCCACGCCGCCGCACATGGCGGCGTGCACGGACGCGTCGCGCGGGCCGGGATTGGCCAGCGCCACGGCCAGCGCTTCCAGGATGTCCAGCTCGGGGCCGGCGGGCAGCTCGGCGCGCAGCAGCAGCCAGAGCATTTCCATCCAGCGCGCATTGCCGGCCATGGCGCCGTACACGTCGTAGCCACGGCAGTAGGCGGCGCGCGTGGCGAAGGGATTGTCCGCTTCCGGCGTTTCCTGCCAGATGGCGGTGTGGATCAGGTCTTTGGATGAGGGGGTTGCGTTGTTCTTCATGTTTTCTCCTTACAGCAGGCTCATGCCGCCATCGACCACGATTTCGTCGCCCACCATATAGGACGAGTCGTCGCAGGCGAGGAAGAGCGCGGCCTTCGCGACTTCGTCGGGCGAGCCGAAGCGGCGGCTGGGCGATTTCTCGGCAATGGCCAGCTTCTTGGCGCTGGCCACCTCGGCAGGCAGGCCCAGGCGGTCGAACATGGGCGTGGCGATGGGGCCGGGGCTGATGGCGTTGACGCGGATGCCGCGCCCTACCAGTTCCAGTCCCAGCGACTTGACCAGCGAGCGCAGGCCCGCCTTGGCGGCGCCGTACACGCTGAACATTGGCGAGCCCATCTGGTTGGCGATGGAGGTGGTGACGATAATGCTGCCGCCCGCGCCAAACAGCGGCAAGGCTTTCTGCACGGTGAAGAACACGCCCTTGAGGTTGACGTTCAGCTGCTCGTCGAACGCCGCCTCGGTGGTCTGCTCGATGGGCGCAGGTTTGGCCACGCCGGCATTGATGAACAGCACGTCCAGGCGCCCGTAGCGCTCGCGCACCTGCGCCATCACGCTGTCGATGGCGGCCAGGCCGCCCGCGTCGCTGCGTATCAGCAGCGCCTTGCCGCCCAGCGCGGCGCCGGCCTGTTCCAGCTTGTGCGGATCGCGGCCGGTGATGGCGAGCTGCGCGCCCTGCGCCTGGAACAGCTGCGCGCTGGCCAGGCCGATGCCGCTGCTGCCGCCGGTAATGAGTACAACCTTGTCCTGTAGTTTGAGCATGGCCGTCCTCTTATTGTCCGTCGTCCATCAGCACGCGCAGGCGGCTGCCCATGGGCGGCACTTCCTCCGGATCGATGTAGACGTCCAGCAGGGTAGGACCCGGGTAGTTGCAGATGCCCTTGATGTCCAGCGCCTGCATGTCCTTGGCCGAGCGGATGGTGTGGCCGCGGCCGCCGAGCGCGCGCGACAGGGCGGCGAAGTCGGTGGCGGGCAGTTCGTAGCCGATCTGCTCGGCGCCGCCCAGGCGTTGGCCGTGCTTGACCATGCCCAGCGCGCGGTCGTTCAGGATGACGAAAATCACGCACTGCTGCTCGGCCACGGCCACCGACAGTTCCTGGCCGCTCATCAGCATGCTGCCGTCGCCGGTGATGCAGACCACGGGCACGTCCGGGTTGCCCGCCGCCGTGCCGATGGCCGCGCCGATGGCCCAGCCCATCGGCGCGAAGTGGCTGGTCAGGCGCAGCCAGCCGCCGGTGCTGCGGCGCTTGCCCAGGTCGCGCGCGCGCTCGCCGTCGGCGTTGCGGCGCTCGCCCATGCGGCGGTCCTGCGGCTGCAGGTAGTGCGCGGCCCAGGCGATGCTGTTGCCTGCGTCTGCCAGGAAGCGGGTGGTGGGCGGGAACAGGTCGCCCAGTTCCTTCATCAGGCGCTGCGGCTTGATGGGGGCGGCGTCGCTGAAATAGGCGTGCGGCGCTTCCAGCATGTCCGAGGTGCGCCAGGCCTTGAAGGACAGTTCGCGCATGGCGCGGCGGTGCGCGGTAGCCTGGTCGTCCTGCGGGTTTTCGCGCTGGATATGGCTCACCAGGCGGTCGAACACCAGGCCCAGGCTGCCGCGCAGGTGCAAGCGCGCCATCGGCGTGCGCGCCAGGTGCTCTTCGGATTCATCGATATGCACGAGGCGGTTGTTGAGCAGGCTGTCGCACCAGCCGCCGGTGTTCCATTCGCCCATGCTGGTGCCGGCCGCAACGATCAGGTCCACGGACGGATCGCGCAGCGCCGCCTCGGCCGTGGCATGGCCGCCGAAGCCGAATACGCCCCGGTACAGCGGATGCTGCGGGCTGACCAGGCCCTTGGCGTCCGGCGTGGTGACGAAGGTGGCGCCTTTCAGCGTGGCGAACTGCAAGATGGAATGGATGGACTCGCCGCAGCCGGAGCCGACCAGCACCACCACGTTGCGGGCGCGGGCCAGCAGGGCGCGCAGGCGCTCGATGCCGGCGTCGTCGATCAGCGCGGCGGGCTGGAGCAGGCTGTTCATGTCGTAGCTGGGGGCGCGCACATTGCTCGGCGCGCGGAACACGTCCACCGGCACGCTCAGGTGCACCGGTCCGGCGGGCGAGCGGGTTGCATGCTGCAATGCAGTAATCAGCTTCCATTCCAGCTGCATAGGATGTGAAATCAGCGAGTTGTAGCGCGTGCAGTGGCGGAACATGCCCAGCACGTCGATGCCGGTGCAGGAGGACTCTTGCAGCGTGTGTTTGCCGAAGGAAGGCAGGGCCGGCTGGCCGGAAATGACCAGCATGGGCACGCCGTTGCCGTAGGCGGTGGCGACGGCGGTGAGCATATTGGTGGCGCCGGGGCCGGAGGTGGCCACGCAGACGCCGATCTTGCCGGTTTCGCGGGCGTAGCCGTCGGCCATGAAGGCCGCGCCAGCCTCGTGGCGGGCCACGATATGGCTCAGATTGCCGCCTTTGCGCAGGTTGCGGGCGATGGCGTCGTACAGCGGCTCGATGGCGCCGCCGGGCACGCCGAACACGTAATCCACGCCCATTTGTTCCAGGTAGGCGACCAGCAGGTCGGCCATGTCCATGGTGCGTTGGGCGGCGGCAGGACGTGACTTCTCCTGTCGATTGAATTCGACATTGTCAAACATATAAGCTCCTCAATATGGGCGAATCGGCTTTCCGATAAGCCGATATTTACTAGCGTTAAAGCAACAATGTATTCCTAAATGCAATAAATGTTGCAGCGCGAGATAATAGCTTAAATTTCAGGCAATGTGTGAGATTTGGAGAGAATTAGTTAAAAAATTCTATTGCCGATTTAAGAACGTGGCTTCGAGTGGATGGCCGGGACGGCCATCCATGTTTATTGCCGGTTCAAGAACACGGCGCGCACGTAGATCGAACGCGGCGCCATCGGCAAGTCGTTGGGGATGACGCCGGGAGCCAGGCTGGGCTCGCGCACGTCGGCGTTGAAGAGGTTGCGCAGCGCGACCGAGATCTCCCAGTTGCGCAGCAGGCGGCCGCTGCTGAAGGCCAGGTCCAGGGTGGTGTAGTTCGGTATCGGCGGCCGCGTGTCGCCCGGCGCGCGGTGGCGGTCCGCCACGCGGTTGAGCTGCGGGCTGAACACGCCCATGCCCGGGACCTGCAGGTCCAGCCGGCCGTTGAGGTGGTGGCGCGGCGCATAGCCCGCGTCCAGGCCGGTGGCGGAGTCGATGGAGCGCTGGTAGGCGTAGTTGCCCGCCAGCTGCAGCGAGCGCGACGCCTGCCACACGGCCTCCAGCTCCAGCCCCTTGCTGCGCTGGTTGCCGGTGTTGTGGAAGGTGGCGCCGGTGCCCGCCTGCGGATTGGGCACGCCCCGGATAATGTCCTGCAACTCATTGCGGAACAGATTCAGGTTCAGCTGCAGATGCTGGCTGGCCTGCCAGCCCAGCGCCGCTTCCAGCGTGGCGATGCGTTCCGGCTGCAAGTCCGGGTTGCCGCGCTGGACGGGATTGTTGATGCCGTACTGCTCGTTGAAGGAGGGCGCGCGGAAGGCGCGGCCGTAGAGCAGCTTGGCGGTCAGGTCCAGCGCCGCGTCCCACACCACGGCCACGCGCGGATTGGTGGTGGCGCCGAAGTCCGAGTAGCGGTCGCGGCGCACGCCGGCGGTCAGCGCCCAGTCGCGCGCGAACTGCCATTCGTCCTGCACGTTGAAGTAGCTGACCTGGCGCCGCTGCGGCAGCAGGAAGGGCTGGATCCGCGAGTAGTCGATCACCGGGCCGGTGGGCACGGGCACGCCGGCCGGGTTGAAGATGTAGTTCTTGAAGGTGGCCGTGTGGTACATGTCCAGGTCGTCGTGGCCGGCGCCGAAGCGCAGCTTGTGGCCGCTGAAGCCGTGGTATTGCGCGAAGGCCGACAGCCGGATCTGCCGCTCGGAGGTGTCCGGGTGGCCGATAAAGCCGTCCGGGAACAGGCCGGTCGGGAAGCGGGTGCCGGGCGGCGACAGGCGCAGGTCGGTGGTGATGCGCTGCTTGAACTCCAGCACGCTGGCGGTGGCGCCCAGGCTCCAGTTGGCGCTGAAGTCGGGCGCGGCCCAGCTCAGGTCGGCGTGGAGGCGCTCGCTGTGCCCCTGGCCCACCGGGTCCAGCGCCGAGGCCGTGCCCGCGCCGGTGCCGATATGGGAGCGCAGCTTGTAGCCGGCGCGCAGGCGCCACTGCTCCAGCGCCAGGTCCAGGTTGGCGTCGACGGCGTCGCTGCCGGTGTTGACCGGGCCGGGCGCCAGCGAGGCGTGAGTGCCGAAGGTCTTGTCGCGCGCGCTCTGCGCATCGGCCGTCACCAGGGAGCGGAAGCCGTCGGTGCCGCCCACGCGCAGATAGGCCGCCACCGCCACCGGTCCCAGGCTGCCGCCGTGCTGCACCCAGGCGTCGCGCGTGCCGAAGGAGCCGCCGCCGGCCGCGAAGTGCGTGCCCGGCGTGTCCGCCGCGCTCTTGGTGATGATGTTGATTACGCCGCTGTAGGCGTCCGCGCCGTACAGGGCCGAACCGGGGCCGCGGATGATTTCGATGCGGGCGATGTGCTCCACCGGATAGCCGGCCCACAAGGTGCCGCGGCTGCCGGTGAGCAGCGTGGTCATGGGTACACCGTTTTGCAGCATCAGCATTTGCGGATTGTTCACGCTGAAGATGCCGCGCGCGATATACAGCGGTTCGTAGTTGATGGCCGAGCGCGCCACATGCAGGCCGGGCACGGTCTCCAGCACCTGGTCCAGGTCGTTCGCGCCGATGGCGGCGATGTCTTCCGCCGTGATGACGGTGGCCACGGCGGGCGCGCGGCGAAGGGCCTGGGCCGCGCCGGTGGCGATGCTGACCGAGGATTTGTCGCCGTACACCAGGGAGAGTTCTTCTTCCTCGCTCAGGTCTCCAGGGCCAGCGGCCAAGGCGGGAGGGAAGGGCAGCGCCGCAAGCAGGAGCGCAGAAACGCTGGGCAGAAACCGCATGGCAGGAAGCAGTAAGGAAACCGGATTGGTCCCCTGCGATTTTCGCATAGTGCCCATGTTGCGCCAAGGACTTGATGTCAAAATACTACAATCCCTGGCGCATTTGCAATGTGCTTCAGTGCATGTTCAGTGTTTGAGCGGCATGGACTCGCGCTGCTGGATCAGCGCGGCGAACTGCTCGGCGGGGATGGCGGGGCTCAGGTGGTAGCCTTGCATCAGGTCGCAGTTGCGGCCTTTCAGGAAGTTCAGCTGAGCCTCGGTCTCCACGCCTTCGGCCACCACTTCCAGCCGCAGGCTGTGCGCCAGCGCGATGATGGCGGTGACGATGGCCACGTCGTCCGCATCCATCGGCACGTCGCGCACGAAGGAGCGGTCGATCTTGATGATGTCGACCGGGAAGCGCTTCAGGTAGGACAGCGAGGAATAGCCGGTGCCGAAGTCGTCGATGGACAGGCGCACGCCCAGGCTGCGCAGGCGGTGCAGCGCCTTCAGCGTGTCCTGCGCGTTTTCCATCAGCGTGCTTTCGGTGATCTCCAGTTCCAGCAGGTGCGGCGGCAGGCCGGTGTCGGCCAGCACGGCCTCCACGGTCGCGGCGAATTCCTTTTGCAGCAGCTGGCGCACCGACAGGTTGACCGCCACGCGCAGCGGCGGCAGGCCTTGCTCCATCCACGCGCGCAGCTGGGCGCAGGCGGTGCGCAGCACCCAGTCGCCGAGTGGATTGATCAAGCCGGTTTCCTCGGCCAGCGGGATGAACTCGTTGGGCGGCACCATGCCGCGCGTGGGGTGGCGCCAGCGCACCAGCGCTTCCATGCCCATGATCTGGCCGTCTTCAAGGCTGGCCTGCGGCTGGTAATACACTTCCAGCTGCTCCTGCTCCAGTGCGCGCCGCAGGTCGCTTTCCAGGCGTACGTGCTCGGAGATGGACTGCTCCATGGACGCTTCGTAGAACTGGAAGCCGGTGTTGGTCTTCTTGGCGCGGTACATGGCGCTGTCGGCGTGCTTGACCAGGGTGGCGACGTCCGCCCCGTCGTGCGGGTACATGGCGATGCCGACGCTGCTGGTGACGAAGATGTCGTGCCCGTCGATCTGGAAGGGCGCGGCCAGCACGCGGCAGATGTTGTGCGCGGCGGTGGCGGCGGCGGCCGGGCCATCGAGGTCGCTCAGCACCACGGTGAATTCGTCTCCGCCGAGGCGGGCCACGGTGTCCACGTTGCGCACGCTGTGGCGCACGCGCTGGGCCACGGCCACCAGCAGGCGGTCGCCCACGTCGTGGCCCAGGTTGTCGTTGACGTATTTGAAGCGGTCCAGGTCCATGAACAGCACGCCGAGCAGCTTGCCGTCGTTGCTGGCCTGGGTGATGCCTTGCGCCAGCAGCTCGAAGAACAGGGTGCGGTTGGGCAGGCCGGTCAGCAGGTCGTTATAGGCCAGGTGGCGGATGCGCTTCTCGGCGCGGTTGGCTTCGATAATGCGGCGCACGCGCTGCGACAGCACGGCGTAGTGGATGGGTTTCGGTATGTAGTCGCTGGCGCCGGCGGCGAAGGCGCGCTCCACCGAGGAGTTGTCCTGCAGCGCGGTGATCATCAGCACCGGGATGGAACTGCCGCCCGGCAGCTCCTGCAGGCGCGCGCAGGCGGTGAAGCCGTCCATCACCGGCATGACGGCGTCCATCAGGATCACGTCGGGATGGAAGCGCTTCAGCATGGCCAGCGCCTGCACGCCGTCGGCCGCTTCTTCCACCTGGAAGCCGTCGCGCTGCAAGGTATAGCGCAGCGTGCTGCGGGTGCTGCGGTCGTCGTCGACCACCAGCACGGAGGCCAGCTCTTCCTGCGGCGTGGGCGAGTCCTGGTTGTCGGCGCTCATTTCGGCGCTCAGGAAGCTGGCCACGGCGGCATATTGGGCGCGCAGCGCGGGCAGCAGCGGGCCGATCTGCGCCAGCTTGCGCTCGATGGCCAGCGCTTCGATCTGCTGCGCCAGCTGGGCCAGCGCGTTGGCGCCCAGGTTGCCGGACGAGCCTTTCAGCGCGTGGGCGCGGGCGCGCGCGGTGTCGCTGTCGCCGTCGTGGACGGCTTGTTCCAGTTCGTTCAGGTAGGCCGGAGAGTCTTCCAGGAAGGGCGATACGGCGTGCGGCAGGGCCGAGCCGAGGATTTCGCGCAGCTTGTCGAAGACGTCCATGTCGATGGGCGCGGAAGGCGGCGCGCTGAGCAAGCCGCCGGACAGGGCCTCGCCCTGCGCATCGCTTGCGGAGGCGCCGGGCGCGGTGCCGTCGGCGCCGTGCGGCAGCCATTTCTGCAGCTTGTGGCGCAGTTCGACCAGCGTGATGGGCTTGGCCAGGTAGTCGTCCATGCCGGCCGCCATGCATTTCTCGGCGTCGCCGCGCTGGGTGTTGGCCGTCATGGCCAGCAGCGGCGTGCGCAGCCCGGCGGCTTCCTCCGCCACGCGGATGTGGGCGGTGGCTTCGTAGCCGTCCATCTCCGGCATGCTGCAGTCCATCAGTATCAGGTCGAAGCGGCTGCGCTTGGCCGCTTCCACGGCTTCGCGGCCGTTGGCGGCGAATTCGCACACGCAGTTGTTCATGGCCAGCATGCCGGCCGCCACCATCTGGTTGGTGCGGTTGTCTTCGGCCACCAGCACGCGGAACTGGCGCACCGGCATGGCGCCGGGCGCTTGCGTGTGCTGCGGCTCGGCGCGGCTGCGTCCGGCCAGCAGTTCGTGCAGCGCGTCCAGCAGGCGCGCCTGGCGCAGAGGCTTGGGCAGCACGGCGTGGCTGCTGGCCTGCGCGCCGGGCGGCGTGCCGGTGCCGCCGTGGCGGTCCATCAGCAGCAGGTGCGGCGCCAGGCCGGCGGCGGCAATGCGGCCGGCCAGGTCGCTGCCCTGGTCGTCGGCCGCGCCGACGTTCATGATGACCACGTGGTAAGGCTGGCCCGCTTCGGCCGCTTCCTTCAGTTCCACCATGGCTTCGCGCCCGCAGCCGCTCAGGTAGCAGGTCATGCCCTGGCGCGTGAGGGCCAGCTTGAGGAAGTCCAGCACGGTGCTGCTTTCGTCCAGCGCCAGCACGCGCACATTCGCCAGCGCGGGGTCGGACTCGAAGCTGAACTGGGTCTGCGCGGGCTGGCATCGCACGCTGACTGTGAAGGTGGTGCCGGATCCCGGCGCGCTTTGCACGCTGATGTCGCCGCCCATCAGGCCGACCAGTTGGCGGCAGATGGCCAGGCCCAGCCCGGTGCCGCCGTAGCGGCGCGTGGTGGACGGGTCGGGCTGGACGTAGGACTCGAACAGGTGGTCCTGCACTTCCTGCGTCATGCCGATGCCGGTGTCGCGCACCTCGAACTGCAGGCCGAAGGGCGCTTGCACGCCGGCTTCGGTGGCGGGCGCCAGCGCCACGCGCAGCGTGACTTCGCCTTTTTCGGTGAACTTGACGGCGTTGCCCAGCAGGTTGATAAGGATCTGGCGCAGGCGCAGCGCGTCGCCGTTGATGCGTTCCGGGACGCCCGGCGCGATGAAGTAAGCCAGCTCCAGGCCTTTCTGCTGCGCCGGACGGGCCACCAGTTCAATCACTTCTTCCAGCAGCTTGCGCAGCTCGAAGTCGGTTTCCTCCAGGGCCAGCTTGCCGGCGTCCATCTTGGAGAAGTCCAGCACGTTGTTGATCAGGTCTATCAGCGTGCGCGAGGAGTTCCACGCCACGTCCACGCATTCCTGCTGGCGCTGCGTGAGCCGCATTTCCTTGAGCATGTCCAGCATGCCGACCACGCCGTTGAGCGGCGTCCGTACTTCATGGCTGACGGTGGCGGCGAACTGCGCCTTCATTTCCGCCATGTTGACGGCGGCGTCGCGCGATTCCTTCAGTTCGGCCTCGCGCTGTTCCAGCACGTTCATCATTTCGTTGAAGGCCTGCGCCATGTCGATCAGGTCGCGCGGGCCGGCCGGCGCGGCGCGCATGCCGGACTCGCCCGCCTCGGCGCGGCGCATCAGGTTGGACAGGGCGTTGAGCGGGTTGATCATGTGGCGCGTGAGCAGGCGCACCAGCGCCAGCAGGATGGCGGCAAACGACAGCGTCAGCGCCATATTGCCCACCAGCAGAGACCAGGTCAGGCGGTTCAGCGTGTCCTTGCCCACCTGGACGTGGACGTAGCCCAGCAGCTGCGGTTTTTGCTCCTGCATGTCGAAGGGCGAGGCTTCGCTCTGGCCGCCGTAGACCGGCGCGCCGAACAGCCAGGCGTCCGAGTTTTCGCCCACCATGCTGGCGCTGGCCGGGCTGGCCTGGGCCGCGTTCATGGCGGCCAGCTTGGCGCTCAGCGGGCCTTGCGACAGCAGCGGCTTGTGCTTGGCGTCGGCGATCTGCACGCCCACCACGTCGGGGAAGGCCAGCGTGGTGCTGACCACGTCGCGCGCGTTTTCAGCGGAATGGAACAGCAGCGCCAGGGTGCTCTGGCGGGCCAGGTTGTCGGCAATGCGCTGGCCTTGCTCGGTGAAGTGGTCGCGCATGCGGCCGCGCGCTTCCCAGGAGTTCATCAGCGAGGAGAACAGGGCCAGGCCAAGAATGGCGGCCGAAACGATGACGGTCAGCTGGCGGCGGAATCCTGTACGGCGCAAATAATTATGAAACATAGTCCACCGGAAGAAATCTTCAATAAATCAGGGCTGCGGAAACACGAAATCAAAATTGCGCTGCTGCTGGTGGCCCAGGTTCAGGCCCATGTGGCTGGCGGTGCGCAGATTGATGGCCGTCTGCAGTTCGCGCAGCGGCGTCAGGCTGCGGCGCTTGCCGTCGCCGGCGATCACGCCCAGCGCGGAGCTGGCCAGCGTGCGGCCCAGCTCCACATTGTTGGGCGCCATGGCGAACAGCGCGCCCTTCTTCACATGCAGCATATTCGACGAGAACACCGGCACCCCGCTGTTCCACGATTCCTTCAGCACCAGCGGCAGGATGGTGCTTTCCTCCACCGTGGTGCTGTCGTGCGGCAGCCAGAGCGCGTCGCGCCGGTTGTCGGCCGAACCGATCACTTGCGGATAGAGCTGGGCGGCCCGGGCCAGGTCGTTGGCCACGTGGGCCACCAGTTCCAGGCCCTGGGCGCGGGCGGCGTCGCGCGCCAGGCGTATCAGCCAATCGCTCTTGGCCGGGTCGTACACCACCACCACGCGGCGCAGGTCCGGCAGCAGTGCGCGCAAGCGGGCGAACAGCACCGCCGGGTCTGGCGTGAGGCTGATGCCGGCCACGTTCTCCGCATCCGACAGCAGCAGCACGCCGCCCACCAGCACGGTGATTTCACGGTCCAGGCCGGCGGTGGCGTTCAGGCCCTGGCGGCCCAGCGCGATCACCACCTTGGTGCCGTTTTGCTTGAGCGTGGCGTTCAGCTCGGCGATATCCATCTTGGGGTCGACCGGGTAGCTGCGCACGCGCAGCTTGGTGCGTTCCTCTATGCCCTGGATGATGCTGGTGAAAGCGGGCCGGAATTGCGGCTCCACGTTGGGGTAGAGCACGGCGATGGTGCCTTTGCCGATGGAGGCCTGCACTTCGGGGCGGCGCAGCTGGTCTTCCAGCTGGGCCAGGGTGATGGGGCGCATGAACGGCCGCTGGTCGGCCGCCGGCACGCTGCCGGACTGGATGCGGGCCATTACCTCGCTCACCGTGGAGCGCGCGTCGGCGCCCGGGCCGGGCAGCTCGATGGCGCCGTCGCCTTCGTCCAGCACAGCATAGGCGGCCTGCGGCGCGATGCCCATCCCCAGCGTCAGCAGCAGCGCGGCGCAGGCGCGCAGACGGCGGCTGGCGTTAATTGTCGTTTTAATCATTATTCTATCCGGTGCGGCCTCGGCGCGGTCTCATACAGCTAGCGCCATGCAACGGCCAAATTACTGCCGGTAGTATATTCCACTTAGCACATGGATTTCTTGGTGGATTGGAAAGAAATTCAATTGCCAAGAAGAATAATTAACAAATACAAAATATTTCTGCCTGGCAGGCCCGGTGGATCAAGGCTCGGGGAAAATCGAGTCAAAAGTGCGCTGTTGTCCGAGGGCAACGGAGAGGCCGAAGTGGCTGGCCGAACGCCAGTTGAAAGCGGTGCGCACGGCGCGCAGCGGGGTGACGCCGGGGCGGGGATTCTCGCCGTTCAGGACGCCGATCGCCAGGGTGGCCAGGTCGCGCCCCAGCTCGAAGTTGTTCGGGTAGAGCGCGAACAGCGCGCCCTTTTTCACGTGCAGGATGCTGCTCGAGAAGATCGGCACGCTGCGGTTCCATGATTCCTTCAGCACCAGCGGCACGATGGTCGATTCGTCCACCGTCACCGGGTCGGACGGCAGCCAGACCGCGTCGGTGCGGCTGTCGGCCGAGGCGAAGGCGCTTTCATAGCGGCGCGCGGCGATGGCCAGGTCGCCCGCTTCCAGCGCCAGCAGCTCCAGGCCGTGGCTGCGCGCCGCCTCGCGCGCCAGCTTGATCATGGCGGCGTTGGTCTGCGGGTTGTAGACCACGATGACGCGCCGCACATGGGGCATCATGCTTTTCAGGTTGGAAAACAGCAGCGCCGGGTCGGGCTGCAGGCTGATGCCGCGCAGGCGTTCGCTGTCCGGCACCGAGCTGACGCAGCCAACCACCACGCCGGTGGAGGCGTCGAAGGCGCTGGCCGCCTGCAGGCCCTGGCGGCCGAGCGCGATCACCACTTTGCCGCCGTTGCGCTTGAGCAGGGCTTGCAGTTCGGTGAAATCGGCATTGGCGGCCACCGGGTAGCCGCGCACGCGCAGCTTGGCCTGCTCCTCGATGCCTTCGATGATTTCGGTGAAGATCTTGCGGTGCGGCTGGCCGATGTCCGGGAAGATCACGGCGAGGGATTCCGCCGCAGGCGCGCCAAGCGCACGGCCGCTCGCCAGCACTGCGCACAGCGAAGGCAGCAGGGTCAGCACAAGACGGCGATGGCGAAAGTCCAGGTCAGGCAAGGGGCGGCGGCGGCGTTGTGGGGGTTGTCGTGTACAAAAATGTACCACGGCAGGGGCTATTGCTCAAAAACATCTTCATTTTGCTGTTGTATAGACATCCGGCCTACCACTTGCAGCCGGAGTCCTTTTTGTCGGTCAATATCATGACGGGCACGATAATGAGCGCCAGGATGCCGGTGCCGGCCGCCACGTTCTTGCAGTCGGCGCGGGCGGTGCGGGCCACCGAGCTGCCCAGCGGCGTGTCGCCGGGCAGGCCGTACAGGGGCTTGTCGTAGATTTGCGCCACCGGCGGATCGCCCTTGGTGGACTTGGCTGTGGCGAGTTTTCGGGCCGATTTCATGGCGGCGTTCACGTCGAAATTGCCCTGGGCCGGCGCCGGGGCGGCCGCGAACGGGTCGGCCGGCAGCTGGACTTCGGCCTGGGCCGGCGCTTGCGGCTGCGGCTGAGTTTGCGCTTGGGGCTGGGCGGCAGCCACGGTTTCTTCGGGCCGGGTGCTGCGCTGCTGCGGGCTCGTGCTAGTTTCTGCCTTGGGCTGGCGGACGGCGGCGACGGCTGGAGCCGGTTTGACCGGCTGGACCGGGGTAAGGGGCTTGGCGGGCAGATTCAGCCAGACCATCATGCGCCGCGCGTCGGCCTGCGGCTCGGGACGGCTGGGCGCGATGAACATGGCGATCAGCACCGCGTGCAGCAACAGGGAAACCGCCACCCCGGGCAATAGCGTCCGATTTTTAGCCATGATTCATCTGTGTCGTCTTTAATGGGATGTATTTTACCATTTAAACAAGTTTTTTCGGCTGAAGCGAGGACAGCAGTACCGCACCGACCACCAGCGCGCCGCCCAGCAGCACGGTCCCGCCGGGCGCGGCGCCGAACAGCAGCCAGGCCAGGGCGATGGCGTACACCGGCTCCATGCAGATAACGATGGCGGCGGTCTGCGCCTTCACCTTTTCCAGCGCATGGATCAGCATGGTGTAGGCCAGGGCGGTGCAGACGGCGCCCAGGCAGGCCAGCAGCAGCCACTCGCTGGCGGGCAGCGCGGCCGCTTCGCGCCAGCCGAAGGGCGCCAGCAGGCAGGCAGCCGCCAGGCACTGCCACCAGCACGACTGCGTGCCGCTCGCGGCGTTCGACAAATAGCGGTTGAATACCGCGATGCAGGCGTAGATGGCGCCGGAAAGGATGCCCCACAGCAGGCCCTCCGTGGATGCGTTGCGCAGGTCGAAGGCCGGGGTGATGAGGAACAGCCCGGCCAGCACCAGCAGCAGGACGGCCACGTCGCGGGAGCGCAGGCGCTCGCCGAGTATGGCCAGTTCCAGCAGCGCCACGAAGACCGGGAAGGAGGCGAAGCCCAGCGTGGCCAGCGCCACGCCGCCGCTGCGCACGGCCATGAAGAAAGTGACCCAGTGCAGGGCCAGCACCAGGCCGGCCGCGATCAGCCTGGCGATGTCGCGCGCCGCCAGGCCGTGCCACGGCGCGCGCCGGCCATGCAGCGCAAACAGGCCGAGCGCCAGCACCGCAAACGCCGTGCGCCCCAGCACGATCATGGTGGGGCTGGCGCGCATGGCGTGGCCGAAGAGTGCGGTACTGCCGAACAGCACGGCGGCGAAGTGGAGTTTGAACAGGGCGCTGGATCGGGACATGCGCCCATATTACCAGCCGATATCCTTCAGCAGCGGCAGGGTCAGGTCGCGCGGCGGCGCCACGTCGTGCGTCAGGTCGCCGTTGATGGCCGGTTCCATCAGCTGGTTGGGCTTGGCGGCGGTGCTGTAGTGCGAGACCGACGAGCCCGGCTCCACCGGGTTCGGCGCGTACATCAGGATGCGCTTTTGCGCGTCGGCCCCGGCCAGCTTGGCGGGATTGACGCCCAGGCTGGCCGTCACGCCGGACCGGGTGCGCGAACGCCGCTGCAACTGTGCGCGGATGTCATTGCCGTCCGCCTGCGACACGCGCACGGAGGGGATGGTGATGGCCGGGTCCGCGCCGCCCAGGCCGGTAACCGGTCCGGGCGCGTTGTCGACCACGATCATGGCAATGGCGCCCGCGTCCTGGACGTTGCGCGCCTTCAGCACGAAGGTGCAGCTGCCCCGGTCCACCAGCGCCACGTTGCCGTTGACGGCCAGCGCGTTGAGCGGGGACAGCGGGTTGCAGGCCAGACCGCGGCCGTCGGTCTGGTCCACCACCGGCATCACTTGGCCCAGCAGCGGCGGATTGGCCAGCGGCGGGCCGAAGGAGGCGTCGCCCACCTCGTAGTCGTGCGCGGCGGGGCCGGCCGCCGGCCCGGCGATGGCCAGCCGCGACACCGGATCCAGCACGCCCGGCACGGCGGCGGTGACCAGCGGGCCGTTCCACGACAGGCCGTCGCTGCTGATGGCCGAGGCGGCGCGCTGGCCCGCCGTCATTTCCACCCATTCGTGTTCCAGCCTGTTGTCCAGCAGGTAGTGGTCCCAGATGGAGGGGGTGCCGGCGTAGTAGTCGCCGCTGGTCTCGTCGGTGAAGGTCTGGAAGCCCAGGCCGTGGCCCATTTCATGCAGCAGCACGGTAACGAAGTCGGTGCCGTTGCCGAAATTGCCGTCCAGGCCGAGGTAGAAACCGGCGCCGGGCAGGCAGTCCGAGGCCAGTCCGAGGCGGGAGTTGAAGGTGGCGCCGATGTGCGGGTCGCTGGGGGCGGACAGGTCGGCCCCGTGCAGCTTGTTGGCGAGTGCGGCGGGATACCAGGTGTTGGGCTTGGGCGCGCCGGGGAAGTCGGAGAACACGTCCCAGGCGCCGGCCGAGCCGAGCACGCCGCTGTTGACGGTGCAGGGCAGCGGTTCGAAGCTGGCCAGGATGCGCACCGGCACGCTGCTGGTGAGCTGGCTGCCCCAGATATTGGCGGCGTAGGTGAAAGCGATCAGGCGCTGCTGGCCCAGCGTGGTGCCGCTGTTGCCGCCCACCGGCGTGGCGGGCGTGGGATCGTTGAAGCCTACTCCCGGGCCGTTGCCGTTGATGATGACGATGGGCACGGCGGCCAATGCGGCGCCCAGTCCGGCGCAGCCCAGCAGCGCGGCTGCGGCCGCTGCGCGCAGGGTGTGCATGAAGTTAGCGGCGTTCATGGCTGTGCTCCCCGCTTTGATGCTTGCTTTGTTCTGCGGCGGGCCGGGCATCGCCCTTGCGCAGCGCCGCCTCGGCCGCCTGGGCGCCCTGCACGCAGATGCTGGAGATGGCGCCGTCGGCGCCGCGCGCGGCCACCGAATAGACGGCGCGCGTGCTGACGCGCGACTGCCGGGTTCCGTCCGAACGCTGCTGGACCTGGGGCGGTACTATCGGCCCGCGCAGCTGCTGCGCCCGCAGCGCCGCGAATTCGGCCGGCGTGGCGGGGCGCATGGCGCCCGTTTCCTCGTCGCGCACCATGATCATGCCGTCCTGACCGGCTGCGGTGGCGCTTGTAGCAGCTTGCGCGCCAAGCAGCAGCGCCGCAGCCGCAAACAGGCGTGTCGGCAGAGCTGCGCGCCGCCTTGCCCGCCATCGCACCAGCAGCAAGCCTGCGGCCAGCATCAGCCACTCGGCCGGTTCGGGCACGGCGTTCACCACCAGCGTGTCCAGCCCGATATAGTCGGCATTGGCCGCCGCGCCCGTGTAGCGGAAGGCAAAGCGCACGCTGCCGCCGGGATCGGCGCTCAGGGTGTATTGCTGCCAGTCAGCCGGATAAGCGCTGGCGCCGCCCACCGTCATCAGCAAGTGGCTGAAGTCGCCGATCGACGAGCCGCCGGTCGAATAGCGTATCTCCAGCTGGTCGCTGAAGCCTGGCGTGCCGGCGCTGCGCGTGTAGAAGCTCAGCGTGGCCGCGCCAGGCAGGCTCAGCAGCGGCGTGATCAGCCAGTTGTCTATGGTGCCGCTGCCTTGCGCGGCGCTCAGGAAGTTGGCGGCGGCGTAGGCGTTCCCGCTGCCCGCCTGGGCCGGGAAGATGCCGCCATTGCCCTGGAACCAGGGCGTGCCGGCCGGCGAACTCTGGTTGACGAACAGCCAGCCGCTGAGCGTCCCCACGTTGTCAAACCCGGCGCTCAGGACGGTCACCCCGGCCTGCGCCGGCGGTATGGCCACCAAGGCCGCGGCCGCCATGAGCGCGTAAAATATTTTCATGATGCACTCTCCTTTTCACTGAGAAATTTCGCGTGGCGCAAGGTGCAGCGCTACGGTCCAGTGTGTAGGGAAGTGCAACGTTTATATATTGCTATTCGTCCGGTGTTTGAGGGAGATCAACTGATCAGTTGTCGAATACCGGGGCCTGCTTGCTCATATTGGCCATCATGGCCGCCTGCAAGTCGTTCGACATCAGCATGGCCGCGTTCCAGGTGGCGATGTAGTTCAGGCCGTCGGCCACGCTGTGGTCGCGCGCGTAGCTGATCATTTCCTTGGTGCCGCGCACGGCCAGCGGCGACTTGGCGGCGATGCCGGCGGCGATCTCGCGCACCCCGCCGGCCAGCGCCTCGCGCGACTCGAACACGCGGTTCACCAGGCGGATCTCGCGCGCCTCGGCCGCGTCCACCTTGCGGGCGGTGTAGGCCAGTTCGCGCGCCATGCCTTCGCCGATCAGCCTCGGCAGGCGCTGCAAGGTGCCCACGTCCGCCGTCATGCCGATATCGATTTCCTTCACGCTGAACCAGGCGTCCGCCGAGCAGTAGCGCATGTCGGCGCAGGTGATGAGGTCGATGCCGCCGCCTATGCAGGCGCCGTGGATGGCCGCCAGCACCGGCTTGCGGCAGCGCTCCAGGCTGCTCAGGCAGTCCTGCAGGTCCAGGATGGTGCGGCGCAGGTTCTCGCGGGTGCGGCCGTCGCAGTCGTTGCGGATGGAGGCGGCCAGGCCCATCATCATCTGCAGGTCGATGCCGGAGGTGAACAGTTTGCCTTCGCCTTCCAGCACCACCGCGCGCACGTCCGGCGTGCTGTCGGCCCACTCGAAAGCGGTGCGGATGTCGTGCCACATGGCCAGGTTCATGGCGTTGGCCTTGTCCGGGCGGTTCAGGCGGATCACGGCGACATGCTGTTCCAGGGTGACTTGCAGGGTTTCGTAGGTCATGGAGGTCTCTTTTATTAGGATGATGGGGTGCCGTGGGCATTTTAATGCGATTACAATGCAGGCTTCCGTTATTAGAAACAGTGCTCTAGTGCAAAGCCGCCAACTCTACTTCCGCCTGCTCAGGCAGTTCCGTCCCTACCTCGGCGCCGTCCTGGCCACGCTGGCCGCCATCGGCGTGGCGGCTGCCACCGACGTGCTGTTGATCCGCCAGTTGCAGAATGTGGTGGACGCCTTGCGTCCGGCCGGTCCGGAGAGCGGTCCGCTGGGCGGCATCCAGGGTGCGACGGGCGGCATGATGCTGACGGTGCAGGGCTGGCTGGACTCGCTGTTGCCGGGCAACCCGACCGAGGCGGCGCTGTGGAGCATTCCGCTAGTCATTACCGGCCTGGCGCTGCTGCGCATGGTCAGCACGTTTTCCGGCGATTATGGCTCGGCCTGGCTGACCAGCCGGGTGCAGGCTAATCTGCGTGAAGAAATGTTTGCGCGCCTGCTGCACCTGCCCAACAAGTACTACGACCAGACCTCCACCGGCGCCACCCTGTCGCGCGTGGCCTACGACGCGGCCCAGGTGGCCCAGGCCGGGCTGAGCGTGCTGAACGTGTTCGTGCGCGATTCGGTGGCCTCGGTTGGCTACCTGATCCTGCTGATCAGCTACGACTGGCAGCTGGCCTGCTTCTGCTTCGGCCTGCTGCCGCTGGTGGCGGTGGTGGTGACCGTGGCCGGGCGCCGCATGCGCCGCCTGGCGGGCGACGCGCAATCGGCCATGGGCGAATTGAGCAGCGTGCTGGACGAAAGCATAGGCGGCCAGCGCGTGGTGAAGATTTTCGCCGGCGAGGAATATGAGCAGCGCCGCTTCCACAGCGTGGTCAAGCATAACCGCCACCTGGCGGTCAAGCACGCCGCCACTGCCGCCATCAACTCTGGCGCGATCATGATGCTGGTCGGTATCACGCTGTCGGCGGTGATCTATTTCGCGCTGCTGCGCGCCCGCGCCGGCCACCTGACTCCGGGCGCTTTCGTCGGCTTCATGGTGGCGCTGATGTCCATGCAGTCGCCGATCAAGAACCTGACCAAGATTAACGAGCCGCTGCAGCGCGGCCTGGCCGCGGCCCAGTCGGTATTCGGCCTGATCGACGCGCCGGCCGAAGTGGACGAGGGCAGGCGCGAGCTGAAACGCGCCAGCGGCGGCATTTCGCTGCAGGGCGTGGGCTTCCAGTACAACCCGGCGGACTCGGACGCGGCGCCGGCCCTGCGCGACGTGTCGCTCGACATTGCCGCCGGCGAAACGGTGGCGCTGGTGGGCGGTTCGGGCAGCGGCAAGACCACGCTGGCCGGCCTGCTGCCGCGCTTCTACGATGTGAACCAGGGCCGCATCCTGCTTGACGGCCACGACCTGCGGGACTACCGCCTGGCCGACCTGCGCTCGCAGATCGCGCTGGTGAGCCAGGACGTGGTGCTGTTCAACGACACGCTGGCCGCCAACATCGCCTACGGCGACCCGGCGCCGGACCAGGCGCGCGTGGAAGCGGCGGCGCGCGCGGCCTACGCGCACGACTTCATCATGAAGCAGCCGCAGGGCTATGCAACCCAGGTGGGTGAGAATGGTTCGCGCCTGTCCGGCGGCCAGCGCCAGCGCATGGCGATTGCGCGCGCGCTGTACAAGAACGCGCCCATCCTGATTTTGGACGAAGCCACCAGCGCGCTGGATACCGAGTCCGAACGCCAGGTGCAGGCCGCGCTGGAAGTGCTGATGCAGGGCCGCACCACGGTGGTCATCGCGCACCGCCTGTCCACCATCGAGAAGGCGGACCGGATTGTGGTGATGGAGTCAGGCCGCATCGCCGAATCCGGCAGCCACGACGCGCTGCTGGCGCGCGGCGGCCATTACTCCCGCCTGTACCAGACGCAGAAACAGGCGCCGGTGCCGGGCTAGTCCTTTATCCGCGCGGGCGGCCGGGCATCGTCGCCCAGCACGTCCTGCACGTAAAGCATCACCACCAGCACCATCAGCACCGCCGTCATCGGCGTGGCCAGCGCCACGCCGGCCATGCCGAACACCGCGCCGAAGGTCACCTGCATGGCGATGGTGAGCGCGGGCGGCAGCGCCACGGTGTGCTGGTCGATCAGCGGTTCCAGCAGATAGCCCTGCACCAGCTGGATGCCGCCGAACAGCAGCAGCACGTAGAGCGCCAGCGCTGGGCTGTCCGGGAAGGCGATCAGCAGGGCCGGTACGCCCGCCATCAGCGGTCCCACATAGGGAATGAAGTCCAGCAGGCCCGCGATAATCCCCAGCAGCAGCGCCATCGGCACGCCGAGCAGGCTAAGGCCGATGGCGGTCATGGCGCCGGCCGCCACCATCGAGCAGGCTTTCCCCACCAGCCATTTGGACAGCGTGCCGCCGATTTCGTCGAGCACGGCGCGGGCGCGCGGGCGGCGGCTGGGCGGCACCAGCCTGACGATGCCGTTCACATAAAGCTGCGGGCGCATGGCGAAGTAGATGCCCACCACGATGATGATGAGGGCGTTGCCCAGCGCGCCGAATACGCCCGAGAAGAACAGGCCGGCGTTGGGCACCAGGGCGGACATCTGGCGCATGAGCTCCTTGTTGCTGGGCAGTTCGCTGAGCAGGGCGCGCAGCCTGGGGTAGCGCGCCAGGTCGGTGCGCACCTGGTCGAGCGAGGTGGGCACCACCTGCGCAAGGTGGCTGGCCTGCTCCGACAGCTGCGGCGCCATCAGCCAGCCGCCCACGCCGAGCAGCAGCGCCAGCAGCGCCAGCACCAGCGCCAGTGCAAGGCGCTTTGATGGCAGGTGCAGGCGCCGGCAGGCGATGCGGGCCAAGGCGTTGAGCAGGATGGCGAACAGGATGCAGGCGAAGATGAGCAGCAGGGCGTCGGCCGCGAACCACAGCGCGGCAAGGGTCAGCAGGAAGAGGGCGGCGATGCCGTCCATTAGCACAACGCGGTGCAGGAAGCCGCGCTGGCCGGTATCGGCCGCCTGCGGGGGATGGTCGTTGCTCATCCGTATATGATTGCGCATTTCGCGAATGCGTGACGCACGGCGCGTTCAATACAGCGTTTGCAGGTAGGCGGCGATGTCCAGCGCGTCCTGTTCGGAGACGCCCAGCACGGGCATGGTGGTGTTGGCCTCGACGTGGCGCGGGTCGCGTATCCAGAGCACCAGGTTGGCCGTGGAATTGGGCAGGCGCCCGGCGATCAGCGCACGGCCGGCGATGCCTTGCAGCGGCGGGCCGACGTAGACGCGCGAGCCGGTCACGCCGGGAACCATGTGGCAGGCGTGGCAGGCGTACTGCGTCAGCGCGACGCGTCCGCGCCCGGCCCGGCCGGGCAGCATCGCGGCCGGAGCTTGTGCGGAAGCGGGCGCGCGCGGCGGGCCGCCGCTGCCGGCGGTGCCGGCTTCCGCCATCCAGTTGCGGTAGCCGGCCTGCGTCATCCTGGGCAGCTCGGCCAGGAAGGCCACCGTGCCCCACAGGTCCTGCTCTTCCATGTGGTACTCCCACGCCGGCATGCCGCTCATCTTGATGCCGTGCCGGATGATCCAGTACATCTCGGCCGGGCGCCAGCGGCGCGCCGCGTCCACCAGCGGGCCGGGCACGGGCTGCATGCTCTGGCCGAACTTCTCCTGCGCCACACCGGGGCCGCCGTGGCAGGCCACGCAATGGCTGCGGTACATGGCCGCGCCGCGACGTATCAGCGCCGGCTCGTCCAGCGGCGGCGCGGCGATATCGCGCGCATGGCGCCGCACCGACGCGTGCATGGCCTGTTCCAGCACCGTGTGCACCGGCTGCAGGTGCTGGCGGTTGGCGGCCACGTCGTACCAGCCGCCTTCCACCACCACGTAGGCCCCCAGCGCGCCAAGCGCAGCCAGCCCGGCCGCTGTCGCAGCCACAGTGTTGAGCATCAGCCGGCGCCGGTTGGATGGCATTGTGTGTGGTCAATAGAAATTAGCCAATTTTGGCATTCTTGTATTATAGCCAGTGACCTCATCAGCACAGGAGTTCTACGGTGCGCACCTACCGGACAGTCTGCTGCATGGCTTTGACCCTGGCTACACTGGCCGGGTGCGGCGACGACGGTCCGGCCGGCATTCCCGTGCCCGGTGGCAATGCAGGTGTGGGAAGGGTACTGCTGGAGCGCTACCACTGCGCGGCTTGCCACAGCATTCCAGGCGTCGAAGGCGCGCAAGGCAGAACCGGCCCGGCGCTGGATACCTTCGGGCGCGCGAGCTATATCGCCGGAGACCTGCCCAATTCGCCGGACGTGCTGCAGCGCTGGATTGCCAACCCTGCGGCCATGAAGCCCGGTACCGCCATGCCCGCCATGGGCGTTTCGCCGGCCGATGCGCGTGACATGGCGGCCTATCTTTACACGCTGCGCTGACCATGGACGCCGTCCTCGCCCCCGCCAGCGCCGATGCCGCCATCATCGCGCAGATGGCATGGGTGCTGATCGCTGGCGCCGCGCTGGTCTTCGGCTGCGTGATGCTGCTGATGGGACTCAGCCTGCGCCGGCGTGCCGGAACGCTGCGGCCTGGCCTGTGGATCGTTGGCGGCGGCCTGTTGCTGCCCATCGCCGTGTTGTCGGCCTTGATGGCCTACAATGTCCGGCGCAGCACGCAACTGGCCACGCAGACCTCGCAAGGCGCGCTGGTGGTGTCGGTGACGGCCAGGATGTGGTGGTGGGAGGTGCGCTACCGCGATCCATCCGGTGGCACGGACATCGTGCTGGCCAACGAGCTGCACCTGCCGGCAGGCCGCCCGGTGTACCTGGCCCTCACCAGCACGGACGTGATCCACAGCTTCTGGGTGCCCGCGCTGGCGGGCAAGATGGACATGGTGCCGGGCCGGATGACCGGCCTTGCGCTGCGGCCGTCCAGGCCGGGCGTGTATCGCGGCCAGTGCGCCGAATACTGCGGCCTCCAGCACGCCAGGATGGCGCTGCACGTGGTCGTCGAGCCGCCTGCCGCTTTCGGCGCCTGGCTGGCGCACCAGGCCCGCCCGCAGCCGTCGCCGTTCACGCGCGCCACGGCCGCAAATGGCCATGATGGCCGCAGCGTGGCGGACGGCGAAGCCAGCGCGCGCCTGGCGCTGGGCCGCAGCGCGTTCGAGCGGCATTGCGCCGCCTGCCATGCCGTCCGCACCGCCATCAGCAGGTCCGAATCTGGGGCAGCGCCGGCGCGCGCAAGCTTGCCCGGCGCCGGTCCGGACCTGACGCACGTGGCCAGCCGCATGTACCTGGCGGCCGGGACGCTGCGCAACGATCCCGGCGCATTGGCAGCGTGGATAGCCGATCCCCATGTCCACAAGCGGGGAGTGCGCATGCCCGCCGCCGCAGGCATGGACCCGGCATCGCTGCAGGCGCTGGCCGCCTACCTGGAGCAACTGAAATGAGCCGCCTGCCCAGCAGCCTCCCGCGCCCGCCCGGCGAACTGGAACAGCTGGAGCGCGTGTGGCGCACGCCCGCCGGCTGGCGCCACTTCAGCACCGTCAACAACACCAATATCGGACGGTTGTATCTTGCCACCGCGCTGCTGTTCTTCCTGCTGGCCGGCGTACTTGGCCTGCTGATGCGCCTGCAACTGGCCGTGCCGGACAACACCCTGCTGGACGCCGCCACCTACAACCAGGTCTTCACCATGCACGGCACGGTGATGATGTTCCTGTTCGCCATCCCCGTGGTGGAGGCGTTCGCCGTCTACCTGCTGCCCGCCATGCAGGGCGCGCGCGACCTGCCGTTCCCGCGCCTGTCGGCCTACGCCTACTGGGCCTACGCCATAGGCGGCCTGGCTTTCTTCTGCACGCTGTTTGCCGGCCTCGCACCGGACGGTGGCTGGTTCATGTATCCGCCGCTCACCGGCAAAGCCTGGTCGCCGAGCCTGGGCGCCGACTTCTGGCTGCTCGGCATAGGCTTCATCGAGATATCCGCCATCGCCGGCGCCATCGAGCTCGTGATCGGCATCCTGTTCACCCGCGCGCCCGGCATGACGCTGGCGCGCATGCCGGTGTTCGCCTGGGCCATGCTGATCGTCGGCCTGATGATCGTGTTCGCCTTCCCGGCGGTGATCGCCGGCACCGCGCTGCTGGAGCTTGAACGCGCCTGGGACTGGCCGTTCTTTATCCCGGAACGCGGCGGCGACCCCGCCTTGTGGCAGCACTTGTTCTGGTTCTTCGGCCATCCCGAGGTGTATATCATCTTCCTGCCAGCCGCCGGGCTGGTGTCCACCATGCTGCCCGCCATTGCCGGCACGCCGCTGGTGGGACGGCGCGCCGTGATCTGGTCCATGGCCGCCACCGGCATCGTCAGCTTCGCGCTGTGGGCCCACCATATGTTCACCGGCGGGCTCACCTTGCTGTCCGCCAGCCTGGTCTCGGCGGCCAGCATGGTGGTGGCGATACCCGCCTCGGTGCAGGTGTTCGCCTGGATCGCCACCATGTGGCGCGGCAGCGTGCGGCGCGGCGCGGGCATGAACGGACCCGCCTTGTTCATGCTGGGCTTTCTGTTCATCTTTGCGCTCGGCGGGCTGACCGGCGTGATGGTGGCGGTGCTGCCCTTCGACTGGCAGGCGCACGACAGCTACTTCATCGTCGCCCACTTGCATTATGTGCTGGTGGGGGGCATGCTGTTCCCGGTCTTCGCGGGCATCTGCTACTGGCTGCCGCTGCTGAACGGGCACACCATGTCCGAACGCTGGACGCGCTGGTCATTCTGGCTGATGTTCGGCGGTTTCAATCTCGGCTTCTTCACCATGCACATCACCGGCCTGCAAGGCATGCCGCGCCGGGTCTACACTTATCCGGCGGACCTGGGCTGGAATGGCCTGAACATGGTGTCCACCATCGGTTCCTTCGTGTTCGCGGCGGGCGTGCTGCTGTTCACTGTGGACGTGGTGCGCACGCTGTGCCGCCCAAAGAAGGACAAGGGCAACCCCTGGGGCGCACCGACCATGGAATGGCTGCCGGAAAAGGAGTACGGTCCGCGCAGCATTCCGCTGGTGGCGTCCACCGAGCCGCTGTGGGAGCAGGAAGGGCTGGCGGAACAGGTGGAGCAGGGCGCGCATTTCCTGCCCGGCACCGCCACCGGGCGGCGCGAAACCATGTTCACGAGCTGGAAGGATGCCAGCCCGCGCTACCTGCTGGTGCTGGCGGGTGACAGCTGGTGGCCGCTGGCGGCGGCCGCCGGCACGGCAGGCTACTTCCTGCTGCTGACCGTGAAATGGACCGCGACGGCATGGCTGTGCGGCCTGCTGGCGCTTGGCGCGGTGATGGCATGGCTGTGGCAGACCGACCGCATTCCGCCGATGGCCAGCGCCAGGGTGGCCGACAATCTGCTGCTGCCGGTGGGCGAGCGCGGCGGCAGGGGACATGCGTGGTGGGCTTGCGTCATCATGCTGGTGGTGGACGGCTGCATCTTCGCCTCGTTCGCGTTCGCCCACATCCATCTGGCGATGCGGCTGGAGGTGTGTCCGCCGCCGGGCGCCAGCCTGGCAGGGGCGCCATGGGCATGGCTGTCCAGCGCATTGTGGCTGGCCTCGGCGGGTCTGATCGCGCTGGCGTGCCGTCCGGCGCGCATGCAGGAAGGCGTGTCGCAGCGCGGCTTGCGGCTGCTGGTGATGGCGGCGCTGGCTTGCACGCTGGCTGCCATGGGTTGCGATATCGGAAGCCAGATGGAAGCCGGGCTGTCGCCGAGGCGGGATGGGTGGAGTGCGTCGGTTGCGGTGCTGACTTCTTACCAGGGGCTGCACGTGGTGCTGCTGGCGCTGGCGGGGCCGTATCTGTGCGCGCGCTCCTGGCGCCGGCATCTCACCGCCGCCAGCCGGGCCACGCTGAACAATGTGGCGCTGATCTGGTACTGCACGGCGGCGCAGGGCGTGCTGGCGGCATGGCTGCCGCGCATGATGGCGGATTGATGGGACTTAGAACGAATACACCAGCGTCAGCGAGGTTTGCGTATCGGTATTCTTCTTCTCGTCGGGCACGTTGGTGTCGCTGCGGGCGCTGAAGGCGGCCTTCATCTGCATGGTGCCGTTGATCTTGGTGCTGAGCGCCGTTTCAGCCTGCGAGTGCAGGTTGGACGTGCCGCGTTCCATGCTCACCGTTTGCGTGAACATAGCCGAAGGGCTGAGCTGCCAGCGCATCGATGCCGCGCCGCGCACGGTCATGCCGTTCTCGGACTCGCCGGTGGCGCGCGTGCCGGTGAAGTAGCCCGGACCCAGCTCCACATCCAGCGTCTTGTCGCGCGATTTGTACCAGCGCGAGCTGTGACCGACCGACAGCGAACTGTAAGTGGTGTAGGCGCCGAACTTGTCGTCCACATGGGAGCCGAGCACGAACAGCTTCTTGTTATCGTCCAGCAGCTTGTACGCGGCCTTGGCGGACAGTGCGAAACGCTCGGCCGAGCGCTCGCGCAGCTTGCTGCCGTTGTCGGTGTGGGTTTCGTCTTCCTTGAAATAGCCGCTCAGGATGTACTCGTTGCTCCAGTTTTCCAGCTCCTGGCGCGCGTCGATCTTGCCGGTGACGGAGGTGCCGACGGTGTTGCCGGTGGTGGTGATGGCGCCGAGTTCTGCGGAGGTGGACCAGGTGCGTTCGGGAATGTCTTGGGCGGCTGCGCCGCCGTGCGCGACGGCCAGCGTCAGCGCGATCAGGGATATCAGTTTCATGTGCGAAGTGCCGTGCCGGCGGGCCGGTCTGAATACGGTGAGCCAGCATTGTACCCGATTGATACTGGCCCAGCCGCACATGTGACATTCCGTTACGATACTGCTTAGGCTGCGAAGCCGCCGTCGATGGTCAGGCTGGCGCCGGTGACGAAGGCTGCTTCAGGGCTGGCCAGGTAGGCCACCATGCCGGCGATTTCTTCCGGACGGCCGTGGCGCTGGATGGCCATCAGGGCGTGCAGGGCTGCGCCGAAGTCGCCGTTCTCAGGGTTCATGTCGGTGTCCACCGGGCCAGGCTGCACGTTGTTGATAGTGATGCCGCGCGGAGCCAGGTCACGCGACAGGCCTTGCACCAGGCCGGTCAGGGCGGATTTGCTCATGGCGTAGGCGGCGCCGCCGGCGAACGGCATGCGCACGGCGTTGGTGCTGCCGATGTTGATGATGCGGCCACCCTTGTCCATGAACGGCAGCACCGATTGCACCGCCACGAACACGGCGCGGATGTTGACGGCCACGGTGTCGTCGAAGTCCTTCAGCGAAAACTCGGCCACGTCGCCCATGCGCAGCACGCCGGCGTTGTTCACCAGGATGTCGATCTTGCCGAATTGCGCGGCGGTCTGCTTGATGGCGGCGATAACGGCATCGGAATCGGCTGCATCGGCTTTCAGGGCCAGCGCGCGGCCGCCGGCGGCGGTGATGCTGGCCACCAGCGCGTCCGCCACGGCGGACGAGGACTGGTAGGTGAATGCGACGGCGGCGCCGCCTTCGGCCAGGCGGCGGACGGTTGCTGCGCCGATGCCGCGTGCGCCGCCGGTCACGAAGGCGACTTTGTTAGCGAAGGTGGTAGCGGTGGTGATGGTTGCGGTGGTCATTTTGAATCTCCTTGGGGTTGGTTGATGAATCCAGTATGTCCCACGCATTAGGCTTGCGCTAGGTGGTAATCTGCCGTATCAGTTTCAACCAATGGTATAAAATAGCCTGATGGAACCGCTCAACTACCTTGAATCCTTCATCCAGGCTGCGGAAACCGGCAGTTTTTCGGCCGCCGCGCGCCGTTTGGGGCTGACGCCCGCCGCCGTGAGCAAGAACGTGGCGCGGCTGGAAGCGAGCCTGGGCCTGCGCCTTTTCCAGCGCAGCACCCGCAGCCTGACGCTTACCAGCGGCGGCGAGCGCTTCCTGCACCAGATAGGCGGCGCCTTCGCCACGGTGCAGGACGCCATCGTCAATGCGGCGGCGGACGAGGGCCAGCCTTCGGGTGTGCTGAAGGTGGGCATGGCGCTGGCTTTCGGCCGCGAATATGTGCTGCCCATGCTGGATGGCTTCCTGGAGCGCTATCCTGCCGTGCTGCCGGACTGGCACTTCGACAACCGCGCGGTGGATTTGATCGGCGACGGATTCGACGCCGCCATCGGCGGCGGCATAGAGCTGACGCAGGGCGTGGTGGCGCGCGAGCTGGCTCGGGCGCACGTGGTGGCCGCCGCGTCGCCGGCCTATGTGGCGCAGCGGCGCATGCCGGAGCACCCGTCAGAGCTGGCGGAGTTCGACAGCATCGTGCGCCGTTCGGCGGGCACGGGCCGCGCCAAGGTGTGGACGCTAAGGCACGAGAACGGCGACGAAGCGCTGGCCGCCGGCCGCCCCCGCATCATCTTTGACGACCCGGAAGCGATGGCCTACGCGGCCATGCGCGGCCTGGGCGTGGCGCTGCTGCCCATGCCGCATGCGGCGCGCTGGCTGAAAAGCGGAGCGCTGGTCAGGCTCCTGCCCGGCTGGCGCGGGGACGCGGGGCCGGTATCGGTCTACTACCCGAGCAAGAAGCTGCTGCCCGCAAAGACGCGGGTCTTTGTCGACCACGTGGTGGAGCATTTCCGGAAGCCGGAAATGGTGGCCTTGCTTGACAGCCGGAATTATTAGGCAGCCGCAACGCCTAAGGCTCCACCGAGTGCGCGCGCTTGAGGCAGCGCAGCACGAAGGTGGAGCGGCTGTGGCGCAGGCCGGGCAGCTTGTACAGTTTGCGGCGCAGGAATTCCTCGTAGCCCGCCGTACCCGCCACCGCCACCTTGATCAGATAATCGTACTCGCCGGTGAGCAGGTAGGCCTCGATTACTTCCGGCAGTTCCGCAAGCGCCTGGCCGAACTTCTCGAAGATGTCGTCGTCGTGCCGGTCCAGCGTTACTTCGATGATGACGGTATCCGGCAGGCCGAGCGCCTGCTGGTTCAGCACCGCCGTATAGCTTTCGATCACGCCGCTTTCCTCCAGTGCCCGCACGCGGTTCCAGCACGGCGTGGTGGACAGGCCAACCTGTTCGGCCAGTTTGGTGTTGCTCAGCCGCCCGTCGCGGCGCAGCGCGCGCAGGATGCGGCGGTCGGTTTCATCGATGCTTGGTGAACTATTCACGTTTCCGCCTGGAATGAAGAAGAATGTTCTTCATTCTAGCTAAAACTAGGTAATTTCAGGAAGCCTATTTTTACCTTGCGGCCGTATAGTTCTTACATGAACACATCCACCGCCACCGCCCTGAAAAACCTGCGCTTCACGATAGAAGCGGAAGCAGCCCTGTCCACGCTCGAGAACGCGCTCGCGATTGTGCGCCGGGCCGGCATTACCTTGCGCGACATGCGCATCAGCCAGTGTGCGCAAGGGATGGAGGTCTGGATGCGGCTGGCCGCGCCGGAGGAGGATCTTCTGACGTTGTGCCGCATGCGGCTGCACAACGTCGTCGGCATCCTGGCCATCAAGGAGACGGGATTAAGCCGGAAGGTAGGCGTACTTGAACGTGAACACGGCGGCGATGACCCACACAATGGGTTTCACCTCGCGGGCGCGGCCGGTCAGCAGCTTGAGCACCGCGTAGGTGATGAAGCCGAAGGCGATGCCGTGCGCAATCGAGTACGTGAACGGAATCAGCATGGCGGTGATACCGGCCGGCACGCTTTCCGTGGTGTCGGACCAGTCTATGTCCGCCAGGTCGCGCAGCATCAGGCAGGCCACGAACAGTAGCGCGGGCGCGGTGGCGTAGGCCGGCACGGCACCCGCCAGCGGCGCAATGAACAAACAGGCCAGGAACAGCGCGGCCACCACCAGCGCGGTCAGCCCGGTGCGACCGCCGGCCTGCACGCCCGCCGCGCTTTCCACGTAGGCGGTGGTGCTGGAAGTGCCCAGCAGCGAACCGGCCACGATGGCGGCGCTGTCGGCAAGCAGGGCCTTGTTCATGCGTTCCATCTTGCCCGGCACCAGCAGGCCTGCGCGGTTGGCCACGCCCATCAGCGTGCCGGTGGCGTCGAACAGTTCAACCAGGAAGAACACCAGCACCACGTTGACGATGCCGACTGACAGCGCACCCTTGACGTCCAGTTTCAGCAGCGTTGGATCGAGCGACGGCGGGGCGGAGAAGACGCCCTTGAACTGGTTGCCGCCAAAGACGAAGCTGAGCAGGGTGACCGCGACGATGCCGATCAGGATGGCGCCGCGCACTTTCAGCTTGTCCAGCGCGACGATGAGCATGAAGCCGAAAATGGCCATCAGCGCGGGCGGCTTGTGCAGGTCGCCGGCCGTGACCATGGTGGCTGGATTGGCGGTGACGATGCCCGCGCTCTTGAGCGCGATCAGCGCCAGGAACAGGCCCAGGCCGACCGTAATGGCGGTGCGCAGCGCGTGCGGAATGCCGTTGACTATCATGCCGCGCAGTCCGAGCAGGCTCACGACGACGAACAGGCAGCCCGAAATAAACACCGCGCCCAGCGCGGATTGCCAGGGAATGCCCATGCCCAGCACGACGGCATAGGCAAAGTAGGCGTTCAGGCCCATGCCGGGGGCCATGCCGATGGGGTAGTTGGCGTACAGCGCCATGACGGCGGTGCCCAGCGCGGCAGCCAGGCAGGTGGCGACAAACACGGCTTCCTTGGGCACGCCGGCGTCGCCAAGGATGGCGGGATTGACGAAGATAATGTACGCCATGGTGAGGAAGGTGGTGATGCCCGCCACCGTTTCCGTCCGCACGTCCGAGCCGGCTTCTTTTAGTTTGAACAGCTTTTCAGCGATGGACATTGCGGCTCCCGTGATTGTGTTGGAAGAAGCATATCATTTCCCGGCCAGCGACCAAATGCCGTTTTGGTAATTCAGCGCATGGGTAGCTCGCAGCGCTTCGAGGAAGCGGGCGTCGTGCGAGACCACGGCCAGCGCGCCGGTGTAGGCTTGCAGGGCGTGTTCCAGCGCCCGCACCGAGGCCAGATCGAGGTGGTTGGTGGGCTCGTCGAGCAGCAGGAACTGGGCGGGCTGATTGCGCCACAGGGCGCAGGCCAGGGCGGCTTTCAGTCTTTCGCCGCCGCTTAGACGTTCTGACGGGGTATGGACTTGCGCGGCGTGGAGGCCGAGCAGCGCCAGGCGGCTGCGCAACTCGCCTTCCGGCAGCGGGCTATCGAGCTCGCGCAGGCGCTCCAGCACCGTCATGTGCGCAGGCAGCAGCGCGGCGGCGTGCTGGTCCAGCCAGGCATGGGGCACGCTGACGCGGCAGGCGCCGGACAGCGGCGGCAGCAAGCCTGCCATTATCTTCAGCAGCGTGGTCTTGCCGCAGCCATTGGGACCAGTGATGGCCAGCCGCACAGGGCCGGACAGCGTGAAGTCCAGCGTTGCCGGCGCGTCGCCGAGCGAGCGCTGTTCGGGCGCACGCGGATCTCGCGGCAGAGGAAAAGGGGGCATTAGCGCGTCAAACTCGAGCACGCGTTTGCCCGGCGGGACTGTGCTCGCCGGCAGCAGCAGGGCCACCGGCGCAGGCGCGTTGACGCGGGATGCGGCTTCGCGCACCGCTTCGTCGTGCGCGGCGATGGTCTCCGCGCGGCGCTGCGTGTCGCGGCCCGCCGTCGCTTCGGCCTGGCGTTTCAGTTTGCCGCGCAGGATGGGGGCGATGTTGGCTTCCTTGCCGGCCCTGGCGTTGCGGGCGGCACGTGCCTGCTGCGTGTCGTGCTGCTTGCGCAGTGCGCGCTGGGCGGCGTCCCGTTCGTTGCGGGCGTGTTCCAGCGCGCCGTGCGCCGCATTTCCTGCCGCTTCGCGCTGTGCTTCATAGTGGCTGTAGTTGCCGCCGTAGCTGTGCAGGCCTGCGGCGTCCAGCTCCACGATGCGCTCCATGGCCTCCAGCAGTTCGCGGTCATGGCTCACGATGACGGCGCCGCCGCGCCAGGCCAGCAGGCGCGCCTGCAGCCACGCGCGGCCTGCGCGGTCCAGGTGGTTGGTCGGTTCATCCAGCACCAGTCCGTCCGCCTGGGACAGGAAGGCGCCCGCCAGCGCAATGCGCATCAACTCGCCGCCGCTCAGGCTTGCGGCTCTGTCGCCGGGCCGCAGACCGGGCATGCCGCAATCGGACAGCGCTTGCGCAAACTCGGAGGCGATGGACCAGCGGCCTTCCAGCAGGTCCAGGTCTTCGGCGCGGACCTCTCCTGCGTCCATGCGCGCCAGTGCATCGAACAGCGGGGCCAGGCCGGCGACTGCGGCCACAGTGTCTCCGGCAGCGGGGCGTACCTCCTGCGGCACGTATGCCAGGCTGCCGGACCGCAGCACCGTGCCGCTGCCGGGCGCCAATTGGCCAGCCAGCATGCGCGCGAACAGGCTTTTCCCCGTGCCGTTGGCGCCCACAAGGCCGGTGCGCTCGGCGTGGAAGCAGGCTTCCAGGCGGTCGAAAAGCAGCCGCCCTGTGGGAAGCGCGAAGGATACGTCTCGCAGGGAGATGGAGAACGCGCCCGAAAACGCGGGCGCATTGGATTGCGCCATTGCCACCGCAGCGGTGGCGTGGATATGATTTGCCATAAGTAAGCTCCAGACGGGTCATGCAGCCGCATGGTGCGGACGCATCGTCACTCGCATGCCGCGTTGCGGACTTGCGATCTCTTGCTGAGGGGGCTTACTTGCGCATCGGCGTTTACTCCTGAAAAAGCGCTGCCCGAAAATTGGGCAGCGCACGCATTCTAGCGCAGCTTCAGGGCGCTGGCAATGTCGGACCAGGCAACATACTTGAAGTTCTGCGGGCCGTCCGGCAGGCGCTTGTAGCCGTCCTGCACCACCAGCATGCCTTCGGCGTATGGCCCGCCCAGATTGGCCGAGCTGACATCCAGGCCATCGGTTTCCGACGCGCCGTCTATGCCCGCCGCCACGTTCACGCCGATGCGGAAGCTGCCGCGCACCTTGTGCGGCGCGTCCGCGTCCAGCACCACGTAGCTGTTGCTGCCCTGGCTGGAGACCACCAGGTAGCTCGCCTGTGCGCCGTGATAGAGCGACATGCCTTCCACGTCGGCGGTCAGCACGCCGCCCACCGGCAGTATCATGCGCATGGCCGAACCCTGGTCCGCCGCTGCGGGCACCGTCCACACGCCGCGCTTTTCCTCGCCCACGAACAACCGGCCGCTGCGGTCGTCCGCGACGCAGCCTTCCGGCTGGGTGGCGACCTTGAAGCTGCGCAGCAGGGTGCTGGTAAAAGTGCCGTCCTTGCGGCCTATGCGGTAGTGCTGGAAGGTGCCGTCCTTGTCGTTGACGAATGCTTCCAGGCCGCCGCCCGCTGGCTGGTAGACGCAGATGCCGTAGATTTTCTCCAGGCCGGTGGGGAAGCGTACAGCCTCGGCCACTGTACCGTTGGGGTCTATCGTGAACAGCACCATGGTGTTGTCGTCGCGCTGGGTGGCCAGGGCGAGGTCATGGCGGGCGCCGTCCAGCAGCACGTTCTGGCGCAGGTCCACATTGTTCAGGCGGCCGGACTCCAGCAACTGGGTCTGTTCGCCTTGCATGTCGTAGACCAGCAAGCCTTGTTTCTTGTTGGTGCCGAGCACGCGCGACGCGGCAGGGCTGGATGGATGGACCCAGATGGCCGGATCGTCCGCAGCGTCGCCCAGGCGGGCCATGGGTTCGGTCTGTGCGCGTGGGAGCACGATGGCCGGCGCTGCGGAGGCAACTGCGGCGGTGCGGGAGGCGCCTGCCTGCGCTGGCAGGCCGGCGGGCACCGCGCGCCAATGTTTTGCGTCCTCGCTGTTCAGCAGCAGCTCGGCGGCGCCGGCGCCGGATATGCGGCTGGCCAGTGCGCGGCTGTTGGCTGCGTCGGCCAGAGCGCGTGGCGCCTGCGCCTGCCATGCGCCGTCGCGCTGGCCGAACACGTAGAGCTGCTTGCCCTTGGCGTCCAGCATGGCGACGCCGCCGGGCAGCAGCGCCAGCGCGCCCGGGCCGCCGGACAGTTTGCCGTAGGGCTGGCGCAGGGCCAGCACATGGCGCTCGCCCGCGCCTTCCGCTTCCGCCCGGTAGGCCCACAGGCCCATGCCGGATTCGCTGACGAACAGCGTGCCGGTGGCGTCGTCCACGCGGCAGTGCCGCACGTGCGTCGGCAGGGCGAGCTTGCGCACCAGCTTGCGCTCGGCGCCGTCCAGCAGCCACTGTTCGCTCTGGCCGTCCTTGGCGATCAGGAACTGGTAGCTGATGTCCTGGGCGTCGCGGTACAGGCAGGCCGCTTCGGCGGCGAAGGAGGGCGCAGGGAAGGGCGCTTGCAGGCGCAGCGTGCCTGCCACCAGGTCCGCGTCGATGGCGACGGCGCGCTCGGTATTCGAGTCCACCAGCGTGGCGAGCACGCCGCCTGACTGGCTGCGCGTATCGAGCTGCTTGCCGCGCACGGCGTAGCGGGCGCGCTCCTTGCCGCCGGCGTCCAGCAGGCGCAAGGCGTTCTTGTCGAGCGCCAGCCAGCCGCCGTCGGGCAAGGCCGCCAGTTCGGCGGCGCCGGCCACGGTGCTGATGGCGGCGGCCACGCCGTTGGCCTGGGCGCCGGATGCCGCCGCCGGCTGCGCGGCGGCGATTCCGGACAGCGCAGCGATCAGCGCTGCAATCGTAGTTGTTTGAGTCTTCATCATCAGAACAGGTTGGCTTTCAGGGAGATTTTGTAGGTGCGGCCATACTGTTCGTACTGCGCGTTGTGGTTTTTCACGCCCTGGTAGACGTAGTACTTCTCGTTGTTCAGATTGGACGCCTCGAACTGCAGTTGCAGCTGTTTGCTGATCTGGTAGGCGAACGAGAAGTCGAGCTGCTTCTGGCTGTCCACGATGCGGTCCTGCGCCGGGTTCAGGATGTCGCTCCCCATTTCAAGCAGGTACTCGGACTTGTAGTTCAGCGCCAGGCGGGTGCTGACCGGGCCTTGTTCGTAGCCCAGCATCACATTCATCACGCGGTCCGACTGGCCCGGCATGGTGATGTTGCGCGACAGGACCTTGCCCGCCCTGGTGTCGAAGCGTGCCACGTTGGCCTTGGAGTCGCTCAGCGTGGCGTTCACGCCCGCCAGCAGGTTGTTGAACGGCGCCGGCAGCATGCGCAGCGGCTGGGTCCACGCCAGCTCCAGGCCCTTTACGCTGGCCTTGTCGCCGTTGGCGTAGGACGTGGCGGTGGTGTAGCCCACCCATTTGCCGGTGCCCGCCAGGTTGGTGGTGTAGGTGAAGTTCTTGATGTCCTTGTGGAAGGCATAGGCGGAAATGGTGCCATCGGTGCCGAGGATGCGTTCCACGCCCAGGTCCAGGTTGCGCGCCTGCAGCGGCGCCAGTTCCGGGTTGCCGATGGTTGCTTCGGTGGCGCTGGCCAGGGTCACGCCCGGGGCCAACTGGCTGAAGTTGGCGCGCACCACGGCCTTGGTGACGGCGGCGCGGATGCTGGTGTGTTCATCGGCGTCGTAGCGTGCCTGCAGCGACGGCAGCCAGTTGGTGTAGGAGCGCTCGCGGGATAATGGCGTAATGGCCGTGCCGTTGATCTGCGAGCCTGCGGCGTCGAAACTGGTGCGCTCGGCGCGCACGCCGGCCAGCACGCGCCATGCGTCCCAGGACAGCGTGTTTTGCGCATAGGCCGAATCGATGTCCTCGTTCATGCGGTAGTCGTTGATGGCGGACTCGGACGCCAGGCGTGCGGCGTTGCGGTCCAGGCCTGCGATGCGGGCGCGCACGGCGGCCGGGTCGATGGCGGCGCCGATGCGGCCCAGTTTATAGTCCAGCTCATTCGCGCCCACAAAGGCCGTCATGGCAGTCGAGCCCGTGCCCCAATAGTTGCCGCTGGTGGCCTTGCTGCTGTTGTAGGCCCACTGGTTGGTGTCGTTGGTCTTTTCGCGGCGGCTGGTCTTGGCGCCGACCTTCAGCGTGGAGCGCATTTCGCCCAGCGGGAAGGTGTGCGACAGGTCGATGCGGGCGTGGTGTTCCTTGTCTTCCGAGTAGCGCTGCTGCAGCGTGATGGCGTTCAGGCTGTAGTTGGCCGGATCGTAGATGCCGGCCGGCGCCACCAGCTGCGGCTTGCCGCCGTCGGTAAAGCCCACGCCTGCGAAGTTGGCGTTGCCGCGGAAGCGCGCGTCGTTGATGGATTCCGGCGTGTCCTCGTTGGCGCGGCTGGCGCCGCCCTCGACGTTCAGCTGCCAGTCGCCGAATTTCTGTTCCGTGCCCAGTACCGTGGAGCGGATCTCCTGCGTGTATTTGCGCTGGCGCAGGCGGCGTTCGCCGCGCGCGCCGGCCGTGGCGCCATCGGTGACGCTGCCGCCGGTGATGCTGCTGATGGTGAGGCGGTCGCGTACTTCGTCATCGCTGAAGCGGCTCAGCAGGTTGCGCATGAACCAGTTGCTGCCGGCGGCGGGGCGGTAGTCCAGATTGACGGCGGCGGCGCGGCGTTCGCGCACGGGCAGGTAGTCGCGGAATTCAAAGCCGCTCAGTTTGTCGCCGTCCCAGGCGCCGCCGGTTTCCACGTTGTCGGAGCCGAACTTGCGCTTTTCGCCGCTCAGTCCGACGGCCACGCCCAGCTTGCCGTCCATGAAGCGCTGCGCCCACAGCAGGCCGGCGCTCGGGCTGGTCTGCTCGGTGTTCTGGTCGCGGCTCGCCGCCGCCGTGACGGACAGCACTTTGCCCGGCAGGTCGAAGGCGGACAGCGACTTCACTTCCACGGTGGCGCCCAGGGAGTTGGCGTCCATGTCCGGCGTCAGCGTCTTGCTCACTTCCAGGGAGCGGATCAGGCCCGCCGGCAGGATGTCCAGCGCCACGGCGCGGCGGCCCGATTCAGGCGACGGCACCAGTGCGCCATTGATGGTGACGGCGTTCAGGTCCGGGCCGAGGCCGCGCACGGTGATATAGCGGCCTTCGCCCTGGTCGCGCTGCACCGACACGCCCGGCAGGCGGGCCAGCGCTTCGGCGGCGTTCTTGTCCGGCAGGCCGCCGATGTCGTCGCTGCTGACGACGCTGATGATGTTGTCGGCCTTGTCCTGCGCGGCGATGGACTTGCGCAGGCTGGCCTGCTGGCCGGTGACGACCACGACGCCCGCCATGGCGGTCGATTCGACGACCTGGGCGTGCACGCCCAGGGAAGTCAGCATGGCCAGTACGCCCATGCTGAGGGCGGACAAGCGGAACGTTGGCGCAGTTGGGATATTCATGATTTTTTTGCTTGGTTGAATAGTTGAGAGAACGCTGCGCATTGTAGGAATCGAATATGTCGCTTCTGTTACAAAGAGGGGGCGGCGAGTGAGCCGTTTGCACCTCCCCCTTGTGTGACGAGGCTGTCACACTGCGGTCACATCGCGCGGCTATGCTGCCGCGATGCTAAAACTGCACCGTCCCTATCTGATCCTGTCGGCCCTTGGCCTGCTGCTGTTCCCCATGCTTTACGCCAGCCTGGGCGTGGCCAAGCCACTGTCGCACTGGAAGTGGCTGGATATCTTCTGCGAGGGCGGCACCGCCGCCATGGCGGGTATCTGGCTGCTGATTACCCTGAGCAGCAGGCCGGGCGGCCTGGTCACGCGCCTGCTGGCGCTGGGGCTGGCGGCCATCATGCTGGGTTCATGGGCGGACTGCCTGGACGAGTTTTTCCACATCGCCAAGGACCAGGTGTGGGACAACTGGCTGGAGGCGCTGATGCCGCTGGGGATGCTGACGCTGACGGCCGGCCTGTATTACTGGCGCCAGGAGCAGTTCAACCTGAACGAGCACTTGCAGAAGCGCGAACGCCTGTTCCGCGACCACCGCGCTTTCGACCGGGTGACGCAGCTGGCCGGCGCGGACTATCTGCGCGCGCAGATAAGGCTTGAGCACGAGCGCGCGCCCGGCACGGCCTGTGCGCTGGTGCTGCTGGATATAGACGGCTTCCATAAAATCAACCGCGAACTGGGGCAGCGCGAGGGCGACCGGGTACTGCAGGCGGTGGGCCATATGCTGCTGCTCAACCTGCGCAATGAAGACCTGCTGTGCCGCTACGCGGGGGACCGCTACGCCATCCTGCTGCCGGGGATGGGACAGGCCGAGGCGCAGGAACTGGCCGAGCATGTGTGCGCCATGGTGGGCAGCATGCGGCATTCGGCGCCGGGCGGGCGGGTCCGGGTCGGCCTGCGGCACGCCTGCACGATGGCCGAAGGCAATCCCGAGGCGCTGCTGGCCGAACTGGGCAAGGCGGTCGACCTGGCGTCCGCGCAGGCAAGCGGCAAGGACGGCGAGGCGGACCGCATGCACGCCGACGTGCGGCGCAAGCCGGCGATGGCGTGATCCACCCCGACGATGGCGCGGTCGCATATCACGGCGCCGGCGACGCGGTAATCCCTGCGCGGCACCAGCCCTGGCTGGTCCTGGACTACGCGGCGAGCCGCGACGCCGCCTTGCCTGCCTTGTGGCGGGGAACCGGGCTTGCTGGCCCCGAGCCGCCGCCCGAAGACCTGCAGCTGGCGCCGCAGCAGTACCTGCAACTGCTGCAAAACGCGGCCCGCGTGCTGGACAGCGCGGACACCGCCTTCATGCTGGGCCAGCACATGCTGCCGGGCCAGTACGGCGCGGCCAGCGCGGCGCTGCTGGCGTCGGGCAGCCTGCGCGAGGCGCTGGAGACGCTTGCGGGCAGCCAGCGCGCGCTCTCGCCGCTGCTGTGCCCACGCTTCCGGCAGGAAGGGGAACTGGCGGCACTGTACTGGACCGACTGTTATGGCGCGCCCAGCCAGCTAGCCTTCCTGGCCGAGATGCATATGACCGCGCTGGCGTCGATGTGCCGCTGGCTGAGCGGCGAGCGGCTGCCGTGGCGCTTCTGCTTCAACCGCACCCGCCCGCGCTACACGGAACAGCATGAAGTACACCTTGGCGCCGACCTGCGCTTCGACTGCCATCTGGACGCCATGCTGATCGACAGCGCCTGGCTGGACCGCCCGTGGCCCGCGACGGCAGCACCGGCGGCCCCGCCTGCAAGCCCGGCTTCAGCAACGCCCCCCAGCCTGCTGACCGCGCTTTATGACTACCTGCTGGCCCGTGTACGCACCGCGCCCACGCTGGAGCAGACGGCGGCGGACTTCGCGGTCAGCCCGGCCACGCTGAAACGCCACCTGGCGCGCCACAACACCCATTTCCAGGCCGAGCTGGACCAGGTGCGCACCCACGTCGCGCTCTACCTGTTCCAGACCCGCCGCGCCGACAACGAGGACGTGGCCCGCCACCTCGGCTTCCACGACGCCACCAACTTCCGCCGCTCCTTCAAGCGCTGGACCGGCCAGACGCCTGGGCTGCTGCGCGCATCCCTGCTGGGCGCCGCACGATAATCATCTCTGCGGCTGGGCTGCATTGTTATAGAATAGGCACCCACCCGAACCACGAAGCGGCGATGCGATTACGGACTCACTACTGGCTGCTTGCTATTTCCATCGTGCTGCCGGTGGCCGTGTTTTGCAGCATCGCCCTCGATATGCTGTTGACGGCACAGCGGGCCACGGCCATGCGGCATATCGAAGAAAGCGCGCGCTCCGCCGCGCTGGAGATCGACGCCGAAATCCGGCGCGCCCAGTCCGTACTGCGGGTGCTGGCGAATTCGCACTCGCTGGCCTCGGGCGATTTGCGCCGCTTCCACCAGGAGGCCAGCGCCGCCAACGCCGGCCACGGCGGCTGGATCATCCTCTACGAGCGCAGTGGCCAGCAACTGGTCAACACTCGTTTGCCGTTCGGCGGCCCGTTGCCCGTGCGGCCGGACCCCGGTGTGGTGGCGCAGCAGATCGATACCGGCAACGGCTTGGTGTCCGGCGTCAAATGGGGGCTGGACCTGAAACGCACTTTTGTCACCGTCGAACTGCCGGTGGTCACGGCCGCAGGCGACCGGCGCGTGATCGCGCAGGCATTTACGCCGTCCTACTTCGCGCAGAGTTTCAAGGGCCGCACCATACCACCGAGCTGGATGGGACGCGTGATCGACGGCAGCGGCGTGCTTATCGCGCAGGGCGGCGGAGTGGACGGGGTTTCCGGCATACGCATGCCTGCCGACCAGTTGGCGCGCCTGCACTCTGCGGCGGCCGGTACGCTGCGCCACGAGGCCGATTCCGGCACCGCCCTGGTTGCCTACTTTGTGCACTCGGCCTTGTCCGACTGGACGGTGATGGTGTCCGCCCCGGAGGAAGAGATTAACGCCGCCGTGGTGCAGGGCATGTCGGTGGCCATTGCTGGCTTTGTGCTCGCGCTGGGCATGGCCTTGTTGCTGGGCGTGTACACCGGGCGCCGGCTGGTGCGTTTTGTGTCCAGCGCATCGAAGGCGGCGCGCACGCTGGGCGGACCGAAGCCTGTGTCCGGCCTGCGGCATTCCAATATCGGCGAGATGGAAGCGCTGAACGACGCGATCCGCGACGCGGACATGCGGCTGCGGGCAGAGATGGAGACCCGCGCCAATGTGGAGCTGGAGCGCAACGAGCTGCTGGTGCGCGAACGGGCGGCGCGCGAGCACGCCGAGCGGCAGAACGCGGCCAAGGACGAATTCCTGGCGCTGCTGGGCCACGAGCTGCGCAATCCGCTGGCGGCCATCGTCAGCGCTGTGGCGGTACTGGACCACAGCGGCCAGGCGGGCATGCCGGCCCAGGCTGCGGATGCCGCGCGCGGCGTGCTGCGCAGGCAGTCCGCGCACCTGCGCTCGCTGGTGGATGACCTGCTGGAAGTCAACCGCGCGCTGATGGGCAAGCTGGCGCTGAACCGGCGCGAGCTGGACCTGGCGGACACCACGCGCGGCTGCCTGGAAACCCTGCAAACCGGCGGCCGGCTGGACAACCATAGCCTGGAATTGCGCGCCGCGCCGGCGCCGGTGTTTGCGGATGCAACCCGGCTGGCCCAGGTGATCGACAATATTTTGGACAATGCCCTCAAGTACAGTCCCGCCGGCACTGCCATCGAGGTTCAGGTGGCGCAGCAGGACGGCATGGCCGAACTGACCGTGCGCGACCAAGGCCTGGGGATTGCGCCCGAGCTGCTGCCGCATGTCTTCAATGCGTTTGTGCAGGGCGAGCAGACCTTGCAGCGCGCGCAGGGCGGGCTGGGCATCGGGCTGACGCTGGTGCGCCGCCTGGTGGAAATGCACGGCGGGACCATCAGTATCGCCAGCCCGGGGCGCGGACGGGGCACCAGCGTGGCGGTGCGGCTGCCGCTCCGGCCCGGGAATGGTTCCGAGCCGGAGTCCCGACCGCCTACAAATTGAACAGCTGCGTATAGATGCGCGCCGCCATCAGGCCGGCCGGGCTGTGCTGCAAGGCCGGGGCGAGCAGGCGCGATAGCGTGGCCATTGCTTCTTCCTTGCTGTCCGAGGCGGCCAGCCGCGCTTCCAGCAGGCGCAGTTCGCAGCCTATCGCTTCCCAGGCGTGTTCGTCGGCAGGGAAATGGTGGCGGATCACCGGCCGCTCGGCGCGTACGCGCTGCTGCGGCTCGGCTGCCAAGCCGTGCTCGCTGCTGCCCGCCTGCTCGGCGCGTCCGGCTTGCATGCCCGGCCCGGCTTGCGCGGCCTGGCCGGAGCGAGCGATGTGCGGGCCGTGATCGTCTCCGGCGGAGGCTTGCGGGGGCTGTGGGACGGGCGGCGGAGCGGCGCGGTCTGCAACGGCATCCGGCGGCAGGACCGGTTCGGCGCCCAGCGGCGCCATGGCGTCGGAGGCGGCGGGCAAGGGCAGGCGGGTGGCCAGCGCGTGCAGACGGTAGCCGTCGGCCACGCGGCGGTAGAACGCGGCCGGGTCGCCAACCCGCGCCATGATGCCGCGCAGGCTGAGCAACGCGGACGGCCCGCTGCCCGCCGCCACGCCGGCGGACGCAAAGGCATCCGCGTTCAGGCCCAGTTCTGCCAATTCGTGGCGCGCCACCAACAGATCCGTGCAAGGCTGCTGGCGGCCAAGGTTGTAGCCGATCAGTTCTGGCAGGAAATCCTCCCCGCTATGCGCCAGGGCCAGTTCCAGCGCTCCGCTGCGCCAGCGGTCCGGGGCCGCCGCGCCGCCGACCGGGCCGGCGTCCGCTGCGCCTGATCCCGAGGCCAGCAAATCGCGGTACAGCAGATAGCGGTTGCGGTCCGGCACACCGTGGCCCAGCTGCTCCAGATAGCTGGCGATCATGGGCTGGAAATCGACGTCGTCCCAGCGCTCCACCACGCCATACAGCGAGGCGCCGTCGGCCAGGCGGCCGGGAGCGGCTTCACGCAGGAAATGGCGTGCCTGCGCAATGGTGGCGAAATGGCGGCGCGGCGCACCGTACTCGCGCGCCACCTGGTAGCGGTGATAGGCGTCCGCCGCCGCCTGGGCATGGTGGCCGATCCACGCCGCCAGCTCATCGTAGCGCAAAGGCAACAGCGGCGGCTGGGCGGCCGCCGCGTTCAACTGGCTGCGCAAATAAGCGGCGGCATCGCCCACCGGCAGGGATTCGTTCGCCGAGGACAGCACGGCATAGATACGGGACGGTGTATCGGAGGAGGCAAGTTGACTCAGCATGAAGATCTCGCTCTGGCTAGAATTTTTCCAGTATGCAAAATTGTTGCGCCTGTGCGTAGCGGTGATATTCCCGCCACTCTGTAAGACTAGACTGACAATGGTAAAAAGTCATGTAAGGAAGCTATTTTCAGCGCGCCGGTGGTACACTTCCTGAGGGCAATCTATTCCCATACGCATACAAGCATAGCGAGGCAACATCATGGAACTCCGGCCTCTGGCAGCAGGCGGCGCGACCGTGCTGCGTCCGCAGGGACGCATCGACCACACCCATGCGGACGCATTCCAGCAGGCGCTCGCGCCGCATTTGCGCGATTGCATCGCGGGCGGCACCAGCCTGGTGATCGACATGGCGGACATCAGCTACATCAGCAGCATAGGCTTGCGCGCGCTGATGCTGGCGCTCAAGCAGGTCAAGCCGCAAGGCGGCCGGCTGGTGCTGGCCGGGCTTACGCCGCTGGTGCTGGAGGTGTTCAAGATCAGCCGCTTCGACCTGCTGTTCGAGATCTTCTCCGACCAGCAGGCCGCCGTCGCCGCGCTGACGGCCGGCCGCGCGGCATGAAAGCCCGCATCTGGGGCGCGCGCGGTTCGCTGCCGGTGGCGCTCACCCATACGCAAATCCGGGCCAAGCTGGTGGCCGCGCTGGAAGGCGCCATAGGCCGGGATCTGGACAACAGCGAAAAGATCGCCGGCTATGTCGACAGCCTGGGCTTCGACGTGCGCGGCACCTTCGGCGGCCACTCCAGCTGCGTCGAAGTGCAGGTATGGGATCCGGACAACTGCGCCGAACACGTGATACTGGACATGGGCAGCGGCGTGCGTCCGCTGGGCGGCGCCAAGCTGGCGCGCTACGGGCCGGGCAAGCCGCAGACCTACCATGTGTTCATGTCCCACCTGCACTGGGACCACATCATGGGCTTCCCCTTTTTCACGCCCGCCTACATCCCCGGCAACCGCATCATTATTTACGGCTGCCACGCGCAGCTGGAGACCGCGTTCCGCCGCCAGCAGGAGTCCATCAGCTTCCCGGTGAGCTTCGACCAGCTGGGCGCGAAGATCGAGTTCCGCCAGCTGGAGCCGGGCGTACCCATCGAAATCAACGGCCTGCGCATCACCGCCAAGCTGCAGCTGCACGCGGGCGACTCCTACGGCTACCGCCTGGAGCACGGCGGCCGCACGCTGATCTACACCACCGATTCCGAGCACAAGCTGGAGGACAGCGCCGCGCGCCAGGGCTTTGTCGACTTCTTCCGCAACGCCGACCTGGTGATCTTCGACGCCATGTACTCGCTGGCCGACTCCATTTCCGTCAAAGCCGACTGGGGCCATTCCAGCAACGTGGTGGGCGTGGAGCTGTGCCAGCTGGCGGGCGCGCGCCAGCTATGCCTGTTCCACCACGAGCCCATCTACGACGACGCGCAGATCGCGCGCGTGCTGGCGGAAACCCGGCGCTTCGCCGAGCTGACCGGCGAGGCGCCGCTGGACGTGGTTGCCGCCTACGACGGCATGGAAATTGAACTCTAGGGCGCCGCGCCCGTGGCCGCCATGCGCCGCTTCCTGAAGCGGCTGGCCATCGGCCTGCGCGTGCGCGGGCGGCCGCTGGCGCTGGCCCTGGCGCTGATCTTCGCCTGTTTCCTGGCGGTCCCCGGCGACGGCCTGTTGCCCGGTTTGCGGCTGGCCTTGTTCGACGGCTACCAGCGCGCCATGCCGCGCGAACGCCTTTCCGGCCCGGTGGAAATCGTGGCCATCGACGAAGCGTCGCTCAAGCGCTACGGCCAGTGGCCCTGGCCGCGCACCCGGCTGGCCGAGCTGATCGACCGGATGAACGCGCAGCGGCCGCTGGCGATCGGCCTCGACATTTTTATGCCCGAAGCGGACACCAGTTCGCCGGAAGCCCTGGCCGCGCGCCTGCCGGACGGCGAGGCGGCGCTGAAGGCCAGCCTGCTCAAGCTGCCCGGCTACGACGACGTGCTGGCCGCGTCCATCCAGCGCGCGCCGGTGGTGCTGGGCGCCGCCGGTTTCGACGTGCCCACGCCGGGCGCCACAGCGGCGCTGCGCACCTGGCCGGTGGTGACGCGGGGCGGCGAGCCGCAGCGCCATCTGCGCAATTTCCCGCTGGCGCTGGGCAGCCTGCCCGCGCTGCAGGCGGCGGCCAGCGGGCAAGGCCTGCTGTCGGCGGACCTGGAGCACGGCGTGGTGCGGCGTGTGCCGCTGGTGGCGCGCATAGGCGGGGCCGTGCTGCCTTCGCTGTCCGTGGAAATGCTGCGCGTGGCCACGCGCGCGCCGGCGGTCCGGCTGGAACTGGGGCCGGAAGGCGCGCGCAGCGTGAACCTGGGCGACCTGCACGTGCCCAGCCAGCCGTCCGGCACGGTGTGGGTGCATTTCTCGCGCCCCGCGCCGGAGCGCTATATTTCAGCCAGCGAGCTGCTGGACGGCAGCGCGCCGCCGGACTTCCTGAACAACAAACTGGTCATCGTCGCGCTGACCGGCCTGGGCCTGATGGACTACAAGACCAACGCGCGCGGCGACTTCATGCCGGGCGTGGACGTGCACGCGCAGCTGATCGAAAGCTTCTTCGACGGCCGCTTCCTGCTGCGCCCGGACCACATGCGCTGGGCCGAGTCGGGCGCGCTGCTGGCGTGCAGCCTGTTGCTGGTGTGGATGCTGCCGCGCCTGCGGCTGCGCTTCGCCGCGCTGGCCTGGGCGGCGCTGTCGCTGCTGCTGTTCGGCGGCGGCGCGTTGCTGTTCGCGCGCGCAGGGCTGCTGTTCGACGCGCTGGCGGTGTGGCTGGCCATGAGCCTGACCAGCGTGAGCCTGCTGGCCAGCCTGTTCGTCAGCGAGAAGGCCGCGCACCGGCGCAGCGACGCGGCCCTGCAGCTGGCGCGCGAGGGCGCGGCCAAGGCGGCCGGCGAACTGGGCGCGGCGCGCCGCATCCAGATGGCCAGCCTGCCGCAGGCGGCCAGCGTGTTCCCGGCCGAGACGCGTTTCGCCGTGGCGGCGCTGCTCGAACCGGCGCGCGAGGTGGGCGGCGACCTGTACGACTTCTTTATGCTGGACAAGGAGCACCTGTTGTTCCTGATCGGAGACGTGTCCGGCAAGGGGCTGCCGGCCAGCCTGTTCATGGTGGTGGCCAAGGCGCTGTCCAAGAGCATCGCGCTGCGCGAAACGGCCGCCGTGCCGGACCCTGGCGCCATCCTGAACCGCGCCAATCGGGAGCTGCTGCGGGAAAATCCTGAAATGCTGTTCGTGACCGCGATTGCGGGCATCCTGCACGCGGGCAGCGGTGAGCTGGTGCTGTGCAACGCCGGGCATGACGCGCCGCGCGTGCTGCGCGCAGGCGGCGCGCTGGAACGCCTCCAGGCTGCCGACGGCCCGCCGCTGTGCGTGATCGACAACTTCGAGTACCCGGTGCAGCGCTATCGCCTGGCGCCGGGCGATACCCTGTGCCTGGTCACCGACGGCATCCCGGAAGCGATGGACGAGGGCGGCAAGCAGTACGGCATGGAGCGGATGGATGCCTTGCTGGCCGGCGCGGGCGGCATGCCGCCGCAAGGGCTGGTGGACGCCATGCGAGAAGACGTGCGCAGCCATGTCGGCAGCGTGGAGCCGTGGGACGACATCACGGTGCTGGTGGTGCGCTGGCATGGTCATCATCCTGAAACATTGGCCGTATAACATCGCGCGCTAGTTCACCATCGAGCCACCATGATCCATAAATTTTCGCATTCTATTTTCGTAGCCGCCGCCCTGGCCGCTGCATTCCAGGCCCAAGCGGCTGCACCAACCGCCGCGCCGGCCCAGCCCAAGCTGGTCGTCGTCCTGGTGGTGGACGGCCTGCCCAACGAGCAAGTGCTGCGTTACCGCGACCAGTTCGGCCAGGGCGGTTTCCGCCGCCTGCTGGAGCAGGGCGCCTGGTTCAGCAACGCGCACCAGGCCCATGGCATCACCGTAACGGCCGTGGGCCACGCGGCGGTGCTGTCCGGCGCCTATCCCTACCAGCATGGCGTCATCGCCAACAATTGGATTGATGCAGCCACCGGCGAGCAGGTATATTGCACGGACGACGCGTCCTATTCCTACATCGGCGAAGAAACCAAGCGCCTGGACGGCACCTCGCCCGCGCGCCTGCGTGTGAGCACGCTGGGCGACGAGCTGCGCTACGCCAGCGGCAACCGCGCCAAAGTGGTGACCGTGTCCGGCAAAGACCGTGGCGCGATTCTGCTGGCGGGCAAAACCGGCACGGCCTATATGTACATGGACAAGACCGGCAACTTCGCCAGTTCGACTTACTATATGGCGCAGCATCCGGAGTGGGTGCAGCGCTACCAGGCGGGCAAGCCGCAGAACCGCTACTACGGCAAGAACTGGAATCTGCTGCTGCCCGAATCCGCCTACGCAAACGACATGCCCGACCCGGCTCCGGTGGTGGGCGGCGCGCGCAACGGCTTCCCATTCTCGTACTACAGCGAAAGCGGCGAGCTGGACAGCGGCTACTACGCACGCCTGCGTACAGGTCCCTACCTGGACGAGCTGACACTGGAGTTCGCGCGCGCCGCCGTGGAAGGCGAAAACCTGGGCAGGAACGCGGCGGGCGTGCCCGACCTGCTGGGTGTGAGCCTGTCCTCGCACGACTACGTCAACCACGCCTACGGCCCGGAAAGCCGCATGTCGCACGACCACCTGCAGCGCCTGGACCGCATGATCGCCGGTTTCTTCAGCTATCTCGACAAGCGCATCGGCATGGATAACGTGATGGTGGTGCTGACCGCAGACCACGGCTTCGCCAACACGGCCGAGTTCTCGCAAGGCCGCCGCGTGGAAGCGCAGCGCATCGACGGCAACAAGTTGATGCAAGGCCTGGATGCGCAGCTGGCCAAGGTGTTCGGCGTGGAAAAACTGGTGGTCGGCTCCGCCAAGGGCAATGTACTGCCGAATATCTATCTGGACCACGGTCTGATGGAAAAGAACAAGCTCAAGCCGGACGATGTGGAGAAAGCCGCCGCCGCGTGGCTGGAAGCGCAGCCGGGCGTGAACGAAGTGTACCGCCGCCAGCAGATCGAAAACGGCGGCGCCAACGGCACCCGCCAGTCGCTGCTGATGCGCCGCGCCTTCAACCACCAGGCCTCGGGCGACCTGATCCTGGTGCACAAGCCGTTCTGGTACGTGGGATCCGGCACGTCCGGCACCACCCACGGCTCGCCATACGCCTACGACACCAACGTGCCGTTGATGGTGATGGGCAAGCAGTGGATCAAGCCGGGCGCTTACGGCCAATACGCGGAAGTGGTGGACATTGCGCCGACGCTGGCGCACCTGCTGCGCGTGCGTCCGCCCGCCGGCGCCGAAGGCCGCGTGCTGACCGAAACGCTGCGTTAATGCACTGGCGGGTTACGGCTCCGCCTAACCCGCCCTACGGCCTGCGGCGTCGATGTTTCGTAGGGCGGGTTAGCGGGCCTTGCCCGCGTAACCCGCCAGGCGGCTAGCGTACCCGCACCTCCACGCGCCGGTTTGCCTGTTCCGCCTTTCCGTCCGCAGTCTGCACCGCCAGCTCGCGCTCGCCGCGTCCGGACACGGCGATGGCGTCGGCCGGCACGCCGCCTTCCACCAGCCAGCGCTTGACCGACTCGGCCCGCTTCAGCGACAGCGCGTCGTTGAACGCCATGGTATCCACCCGGTCGGTATGGCCGATCACGAGCGCCTCGGCGGCGGGCCGCGCCGCCAGTTCCGCCTTGATCTGCGGCAGGCGCGCGGCGGACTCCGGCACCAGGGTGTCGCCGCCCGTTTCAAAGAACAGCATGAACACCGCCGCGCGCTGCGGCAGGGCGGCAAGCTGCTCGCGGTAGCGCTGCTGGATATCGGCCGGGTTGCCCGCGCCCACCAGCAGCACGGCCGCGCCGTCCACGGCGGCGCTCTGGTAAGGCTGGTCCAGCAGGGCTTCGCCTTTGGACGAGGTCACCACCACGGCGCTGGCCCGCCCGTCCTGGCTGGGCAGCAGCGTGATGCGCTCCTTAGGCCCGCTGCCATGCTGCGACAGCGCGGCCACCAGGCAGACTATCCACAGTAGCGCGGCCATTATTGGCCGGCTCCGTCGCCCACCTCGATCACGAACTCAGTGCCGCGCACGGCCAGCACGGTGCTGGGCGTGGAAAATTTCACCGCCTTGGGCGACTGCTTGGACAGTTTGCCGGAAATGACGGCCAGCGTGCCGCGCCGCACCGAAGCGTCCAGTTCCCCTTCGTGGGTGGTGGCGTTGAAGGCGAACTTCTGCAGGGCCAGCGTGGTGTTGGGACCGAGCGCCAGCAAGGTCTCGTCGCGCAGGGTGATGCCCGCGCTGCCGTCGGTGCCGGTGATGACGGAGTCGCTGGCCAGCACGGCCGCACCGACCGGCGCGCCCATCTTCTTGCCTTCGCGCTCTATGCTGACGCTGCCTTTGGCGGTCTTGATCATGCCGGCCGGCTCGGCGGCCTGGGCGGGCAGGGCGGTAGCAAACAGCACTGGCAGTACCGGCGCCAGCAGCATGGCCGCGACAGTCCGCAGGTTTATTGTGCGCATGATGCCCTCCATCACTAGACATTCCGATAATATGCTTGAATGGAGGAAAAGGAAACCAATTCTGCCGCTGGCGGTTGTGAAATTGGCACGCGCTTTGAGGCCAGGCTGGCGTGCGTCCCAGCCGCCACGGCATGCCTTGTTGCAGGCATGCACGCCGCCGGCGCGCCGCCCGAAGCGGTGCTGCGCGCCGAGCTGATATTGGAGGAACTGGTGCGCAACACCATCCTGCACGGTTACCGGGGCGACAGCGGCCAGCCACTCTGGATCGCGCCGGATGCCGGCGGTTTCTGCTACACCGACGCGGCCCCGGCCTTCAATCCGCTGGCCGACGGCCCGTCCGGAATTGCGCCCGATCCGGCCAAACCCGTGGCGGACCAGCACGTGGGCGGCGCAGGCCTGCCTTTGATACGCCAGCTTTCATCCAGCATTGCTTATGAACGGGTAGCCGGATGCAATCGGCTGCGCGTGGCTGTATCGGCCAGCGCCTGAGGGCCGGCGCCGCTCAGAACTTGGTGAATTGCGACTCGTCCAGTCCGGCCGCGCCGGGCGCCAGGCCGGCCGGCTGCACGGCGCTGCGGTGCGCGCGCGGCTTGCCGGATTTGACCGAGCGCACATTGGAACGGTCCGGCTGGCCGTCGATGGCGTAGCGTTTGAACAGGGCCATCAGCTGCGCCAGGTGGTCGGCCTGGGTATTCATTTCTTCCGACGTGGCGGCCAGTTCCTCCGAGCTGGCGGCGTTGGTCTGGGTGGCCTGGCTGAGCTGCACCACGGCCGAATTGATCTGGCCCACGCCGGCGGACTGCTCCTCGGAGGCGGCGGCGATCTCCTGCACCAGGTCCGAGGTGCGGCGGATATTGGGCACCATGGCTTCCAGCAGCACGCCGGCCTGTTCGGCCAGCTCCACGCTGTTGGCCGCCACTTCGCCTATCTCCTGCGCCGCCACCTGGCTGCGCTCGGCCAGCTTGCGCACCTCGGCGGCCACCACCGCAAAGCCTTTGCCGTGCTCGTGCGCGCGGGCCGCCTCGATGGCGGCGTTCAGGGCCAGCAGATTGGTCTGGTAGGCGATGTCGTCGATGATGCTGACTTTTTTCGCGATCTGGCGCATGGCCGCCGCCGTGGCTTTCACCACCTCGCCGCCCTTGGCCGCTTCCTGCGCCGCCTTGGTGGCGATGCCGTCGGTGACGCGGGCGTTCTCGGCGTTCTGGGAGATGGAGGCCGTCATCTGTTCGATGGAGGCGCTGGTTTCCTCCACGCTGGCGGCCTGTTCGCTGGACGCCTGCGACAGCGACTGCGCCGTGGCGCTGACTTCGCCGGAGGCGCTGGCCAGCACGGCGGCTACCTGCTGGATGTCGCGCACGATGCTGCTCAGGCTGCGCGAGATCCACACCGCCAGCCCGCAGCCCAGTACCGCGATCACCACCGCGAAGCCCAGGATCACGCGCTTGGCTTGCTGGGCTATGTCGCTCATCTCGTCGGACTCGGCCTTGGTCTCGGCGGCGTTGACCTCGCGCAGCCGGGCGCTGGCGCCGGTAATGGCGGCGTCCGCGCCTTTCACCGCCTTGTCCAGTTCGGCCACCGTGGCGCCTTTTTCGCGCAGCGCTTCCAGGTGCGCCATCTGCACGCTGTACTCCTTGGTTGCCGCGAGGATGTCATTGAGCAGGGTCTGCTCCTCCCGCGTGAGGTCGGTGCCGGACAGGTAGCCGTTGACGGCCTTGTCGATCTCGGCGATCTCCGCCCGGAACTTGCCTGCGTAGTCGCCGCCGCGCAGCACATAGTTCTTGAAGTTGTGAGTGGCGCGGCCGTGCGACGCCACGATGGCCATGACGGCGTCCTTGCGCGCCAGCGTCACCGTTTCAATGCTGTTCCAGTGGCCGTGCAACGAGGTCAGGCTGGCGAAGGCCGTCAAGCCCAGCAGGATGACCAGTATCACGATGCCGCCCAGCCCTACGTGCAGCCGGGTTTCCATTTTCATGTGCTTGAACATGCTTCCTCCTGATGGCGCGTGCCGGTGGGATCATTGTGACGCGTTCCGGAGGTACAAATATCACCAATTCTCACAGTGGCAGAATTACGTCACATTTTTACATTCGGCCACGGCGGGACCGTCACACCGCCTGCGCGTCCACCACGTAGCAGTCGCGCCCGTTGCGCTTGGCGGCGTACAGGGCGTGGTCGGCGCGCGCGATCAGGCCCGATTGCGTGTCGTTGTCGCTGCCGCCGTCAAACAGCGCCAGGCCCACGCTGGTGGTCACTTGCATGGCTGCACCAGCCACGGTGAAGGGATCGCGCACGGTGGCCACGATCTTGGCCGCAAGCTGGGCCGCTTCGCCCACCTCGTCCACGTTCTCGAACACGATAATGAACTCGTCGCCGGCCAGGCGGGCCACCAGGTCGACCGCGCGCACCGCGCCGGTCAGGCGGCCGGCGAACTCCTTCAGCACCTCGTCGCCGGCGCCGTGGCCCAGGCTGTCGTTGATGGTCTTGAAGTTGTCGATATCCAGATAGGCCAGCGCCATGCGGCGGCCCAGACGCTGGCTGCGCGCCATGGCCTGCTGCAGCACTTCCTCGAACTTGCGGCGGTTGGCAATGCCGGTCAGCGGGTCGATGCGCGCCAGTTCGATCAGCTGCTGCTCGACCGCCTTGATGTGGCTCATGTCGCGCGTCAGCGAGTACACGCCGGCCACGCTGCCGTCGGCGCGCTGGTCGGGCACGAAGGTGGTTTCCAGCGTGCGCAGGTCGCCGTGCAGGCGCGCGCGGTGCTCGAAGCTCACGTGCACGCCGCTGAAGGCCTGCTCCAGGTGGGGCAGCGTCTTGGCAAAGGCGGTGGCGCCCATCACGTCCGCCAGCGGCCGGGCCACCAGGCTGGCAGGTTCCAGGCCCATCCAGTGCTTGAAGGTGGCGTTGCCAAAACGCAGCAGGTACTCGCGGTCGATATAGGCCACCAGCGCGGGCAGGTGGTCGGTGATGAGGCGCAGGCGCTTTTCACTGGCAGCCTGGGTCAGCTCGGCATTGCGGCGCTCGGTGATGTCCATCGACATCAGGTAGAAGCCCTGCACGGTGCCGTCGGCGTCCATGTCCGGCACCAGGTCCACCATCAGATGCAGCATGCGGCCCATTTCCAGGCTGTCGCGCTCCTCGTGCACGCGCTCGCCGCGCAGTGCAGCATCGATGCGGTCTTTCCAGTGCGCGTACACATCTGCGCCAAACACTTCGCTGATGGTCTTGCCCAGCATGGCGGCCGGGTCCACGCCCAGCAGTTGCTGATAGTGCTCGTTGGTGAAGCGGTAGCGCAGGTCGCAGTCGATATAGGCCACCAGCGCCGGCATATTGTCGGCGATCATGCGGCTGCGGCGTTCGCTGGCCAGCACGCGGTCCTGCGTGACGGCGCGCTCTGCGGTGAGCTGGTAGAACGCCTCGCCCAGTTCGCCGATCTCGTCCTTGCGCATGGAGCGCAGCGAGGCGATGTCGCCGCCGCCCTGGCGCAGCGTGGCCACCCGGCTGTGCAGGCGCTGCAGCGGCGCCAGCAGGCGGTGGATGACCAGCCAGGCCAGCAGCCCGGCCACCGCCGCGAACACGCTGGCGGCGAAGATGGCTTGCCGGCGCAGCTCGATCAGCGGCGCGAAGGCCTCGTCGGTGGGAAAGCGCGCGGCGACTATCCAGCTGGTGGTTTTCAGGCGTTTGTAGGAGTAGATGCCTTCGCTGCCGTCCTTGTTCCTGGCCTCGGTCCAGCCCTCAAAACCATTCAGCGCCATTTCCGTTGCGCGGTTGTGGCCGGGGCGTTCGTTAATATGGTGCAGCAGGCGTTCCTGCGTGGGGTGGTGGATCAGGATGCCGCCGGCCGTCATGATGAACATGAAGCCGGTCTTGCCGGGTTTGAGCGCGTTGATGGGGCCGAAAAAGTCGGACTGCTGCAAATCGATGCTGGCGGCGATCACGTAGGCCACTTCGCCTTGCTGGTCGAGCACCGGCTGGGTCATGACCACGATGGGGCGGCCGGACAGCCGGCTCATCAGCGGCGCGGAGATCAGCCCCTTGCGCTGGCGGATGGTCTGGTCGAAGTAGGGGCGGCCGGTGGCGTCCACGCTGGGCTCCTTGGAGTCCGAGCGCAGCGTGGCCACCATCCTGCCTTTGCGGTCGAACGCCACCACATTGTAGAACTCGGCGCTCACCGCAGGCCGCGCCAGCAGCAGGGCCTGCAGCGCGGACGGATCGCTTTGGGCGCCGGGCGGCAGGCCCTCGGGCAGGGTGGAGAGCAGGGCGCGCTTGGTTTCCAGCTGCTCGTCGACGTAGGCGGCTGCGCTGGACAGCACCGCGTATTGCTGGGAGCCGATGACGGCCTTCATGTCGCGCTCGGCCAGCATCAGGGCCAGGATGGTGACGATCGTGGTGGCAGCCAGCACCAACAGGATGACTACCGCGGTCATCCGGGATTTAAGGGTGCGTGGCAGGAAGCCGGTTGTGGCCATGTGTCGTAGCAAATCGTTCGGTAGCGTGGAGTATTGCACACCCGGCCCCGGCTAGCTATGGATTTAGCAAGGCTGTGCACGCCGCAGGATTGCCAGTTTTGCAAAAAGCCGCGCATGCCATACAATTGCTGCACTGCATCTAAATCAGGTCATGCCCCGTGATTTCCAAGCCCAAGCTGTTGGCCCTTGTTGCCGCCGCCTCCCTGTCCGCCGCCGGCGCAGGGTATTTCTACACCCACCGCGCGCAGCCCGCGCCGGCTGAGGGGACGGCTTCCAGCGCCCCCGGGCTTGGCGGCACCGCCACCGCGCAGTCCCAGCAGCAGGCCATCGCGGGCCAGCTTGGCGAGGTGCTGGCCGCCTACCGCAAGACCATCGTGCTGCTGGCCGACGAAAAATCGCTGGGCGAGGGGGAAAAGGCCCAGGCCAACCGTGTGGGGCAGGGGCTGTTCCATGACAACCAGCTGCGCATCGCCCGCGCGGACGAGGCGCTGGCGGCGCTGGCAGCCTCGCCGGACAGCGGCCGCTTCGCGTCCCTGGGCGCGCTGCTGGACTATATCGAGGCCGACCCCGGCCTGTACGACGCCGACCGCCTGGCCTTCCGCGAGCTGCTGCAAGCGCTGCGCGGCCATGTGGCCAAGGACGGCTCGCTGCCCGCCATCAAGCTGCACAAGCGCATTTCGGAGGATATGGACGCGCTGGCCGAGATCGAGCGCAATTACGACCAGGAGATCAAACAGATATTCGGCCGCTTCGAGGCGCGCGGCATAGAACTGAAGCGTGAACGCTGGGAAGACTACGTGGCGCGGCTGAAGAAGCTGTACAGCCGCGAGCAGATCCTCAAGGAATACGGCGTGGTGCTGCCATATCCAACGCCCCCGGCGCCGCCTGCGGCAGCCGCTTCCGCCGCCGGTGCCGAAGACGGCGAAATCTTCGGCAAGTCCCTGCCCAAAAAGACCGTGGTACTGACCTTCGACGACGGTCCGCACAAGCGCTACAGCGAAGAGATCGCCGCCATCCTCAAGCAGTATGGCGCGCCGGCGGTCTTCTTTTCCGTGGGCCGCAACCTGGGCAGCGTGGACGCCTCGCACCAGGCCAAGCTTAACAGCGGCGCGGAAGTGAGCCGCAAGCTCAGCGCGGCGGGCTATACGCTGGCCAACCACAGCTACAGCCATGCCCAGCTGTCCAAGGAAAGCGGCGACAAGCTGCGCGCCGAAATCCTCGATACCGACCTGCTGCTGAAAGCGGTGGACGCCGGCCGCTCGCCGCTGTTCCGCTTCCCGTATGGCGCGCGCAACGGCGAGGGGCTGGCCGCGTTGCATAAAGCCGAGCTGAAATCGGTCATGTGGAATATCGATTCGCTGGACTGGGCCGATCCGGTGCCCGCTTCCATCGCGGGACGGGTGCTCCAAGCGCTGGAGAAAGAAGGGCGCGGCATTATCCTGTTCCACGATATCCATGAGCGCACCGTGAAAGCGCTGCCCGTCATCCTGGACCGGCTGGTGGCCGAGGGCTACCAGTTCGCAGGCTGGGACGGCAGCACCTTCAAGGTGGCGCAAGGCACGCCCGCGCAGGGCCAGGCCGCAGCGGCGCCGGTGTCCGCCGGGTATGGCAATTCCTGGGCCATCGTGATCGGCATCGACGACTACGCCAAATGGCCCAAGCTGCAATACGCGGTGCGCGACGCGCAGGGCGTGCGGCAGACCCTGATCGACAAGTTCGGCTTCGCCGCCGAGCGCGTGGTGACGCTGAAGAATGGCGAGGCGACCCGCGCCGGCATCCTGGGCGCCTTCCACGACAGGCTGGCGCATGGCGGCGTGCAGAAGAACGACCGCATCTTTGTGTTCTTCGCCGGCCACGGCGCCACCCGCAAGCTCAGCTCGGGACGCGACCTCGGCTATATCGTGCCGGTGGACGCGGCGCCGGACCAGCTGGCCACCGATGCGATTCCGATGACGGAAATCCAGAACATCGCGGAAAGCCTGAGCGCCAAGCACGTGCTGTTCGTGATGGACGCCTGCTACAGCGGCCTGGGCCTGACGCGCGGCGGCTCCTCGTCTTCCTTCCTGCGCGACAACGCCAAGCGTATCGGCCGCCAGATGCTGACGGCCGGCGGCGGCGACCAGCTGGTGGCGGACGGCGGCCCGAACGGCCACTCGGTGTTCACCTGGACGCTGCTGCAAGGCCTGGGCGGCAAGGCCGACCTGAACGGCGACGGCCTGATCACGGCGACCGAGCTGGCGGCCTATGTGGCGCCGGCGGTGGCGGGCGTGTCCAGCCAGACCCCGGCCTTCGGCAGCCTGCCGGGGTCGGAAGGCGGCGACTTCGTGTTCGAGCTGCCGGCCGAAACGGAGTTCCTGGGCGCGGCCACGGTGCAGCTCTCCAACGACGCCATCGCGCTCAATTCCAAGCTGGACGTCAGGCTGGACGCCAAGCCGGACGGCAAGCCCGACGCCACGCCGGCCGCCGTCACGGTCAAAGACCTGCACGGCAAGGAGCAGGCGATTACGCCGCCGCCCGCAGTGCCCATATCCGCGCGCCAGCTTGCGCAGCGCGCCAACGACAGGGGCTTGCAGCTCTACAAGGAGAAGCAGTACGCGGCGGCCGAGGCGCAGTTCACCGAAGCGCTCAAGCTGCGCGCCGACTTTGCGCTGGCGGCGAACAACCTCGGCTTTGTGTTCTACAAGCAGGAGCGCTATCCGGAGGCGGCGCGCTGGTTCGAGAACACCATCAAGATGGACCCGTCGCGCGCCATCGCCTACCTGAACCTGGGCGACGCCACCGCGCGCGCGGGCGACGCGAAACGGGCGCAGGGCGCTTACAAGACCTACCTTGAGCTGGCGCCGAACGGCAGCGGCGCGGCTTATGCACGGCAGCAGCTGGAGAAGCTGTGATGCGGCTGGAAGGCATCCTGTGGGACAACGACGGTGTGCTGGTCGATACCGAGCGGCTGTTCTACCAGTCCAACCGCGAGCTGTTCCTGCCTTTCGGCATAGACTTGTCCGAGCTGGACTTCTTCAACTGGTATCTGGCCGATAACTGCGGCGCCTGGCATCTGCTGGAGCACCTGGGCATGAGCGGGGAACGCATCGCCGAACTGCGCGAGGGCCGCAACCGGCGCTACTCGGAGCTGCTGCTGGGCGCGGCCGTGGCGCCGATAGCCGGCGTGGCGCAGCTGCTGTCCGCGCTGTCGCCACGGCTGGCGATGGGCGTCGTGACGAGCTCCATGGGCAGCCATTTCGAGCTGATCCATTCCAGGCTGGACTTGCTGCGCCACTTCCGCTTTGTGCTGACGGCTGAGCACTACGCCAACAGCAAGCCGTCACCGGAACCGTATTTGCTGGGGCTGCAAAAGCTGGGGCTGGCGCCGGAGCAGTGCGTGGTGGTGGAGGATTCGCCGCGCGGCTTGCAGGCAGCCAAGGCGGCCGGCCTGCGCTGCATCGTGCTGCGCAACGAGCTGACGCGCCATTACGATTTTCCAGGCGCCTGGCGCATCGCCGACGACGTGGGTGCGCTGCATGCCGAACTGGCGGCGCTGGCTGACGCGGAGCACTGAACCGTGGCGCGCTTCCATCTGTGCTGGGAACTCGGCGGTGGCCTGGGACATGCCGGGCGGCTCAAATTGCTGGCGGCGGCCTTGCTGGCGCGCGGGCACGAGGTAAGCGTCAGCCTGCGCGACGTGGCGCAGGCGCAGGGCATGTTCGCCGGACTGAACACGCCTGTGCTGCAGGCGCCGCTCTGGCTGCACCATGTGGTGGGCCTGCCGCCCGAGCACGGCAACCATGCAGAGATCCTGATGGCTGCGGGCTACTGGCAGCCCGCGCCGCTGGCGGGCGTGGTGGACGCCTGGCGCGGCATGTTCAGCCTGCTGCGGCCGGATGTGGTGGTGGCCGACTACGCGCCCACCGCGATACTGGCTGCGCGCAGCATGGGTGTGCGCAGTGCGTCGGTGGGATCGGCGTTCTCGATGCCTCCCGCCGCGCAGGCGCTGCCGCCGCTGCGCGGCTGGGAAAACATTCCCCCGCAGCGCCTGGCCGCCGCCGAAGCGCACGTTCTGCAAACCGCGAACGCCGTGCTGGCGCACCATCGAGCGCCCTTGCTTTCCTGGGCCGCCGATCTGCTTGCCGGCGATGCCCAGCTGCTTACGACCTGGCCGGAGCTTGACCACTACGACCGCGCGGCAGCTCCCGTCTGGCTCGGCCCGGCCTTCCTGCCCGCTGGCGGGGAGGAGCCGGTCTGGCCTGCAGGCGATGGCCCGAAAGTATTCGCCTATCTGAAAGCCGGCCACGCCAGCCATGCGGATGTGCTGCTGGCCCTGGCGCAGGAAGGCTGCCGCGTGCTGTGCTATTTGCCGGAGGTGGCCAACGGCAAGGCGCCGCCGGTCGCCGCGCCCAATGTGTCTTTCGCGCGTAGCCCGGTGGCGTTGCGGGCGGCGCTGGCCGACGCGCAGCTGTGCGTCACGCACGCCGGGGAAGCGACGCTGGCGCAAGCCATGCTGGCCGGCGTCCCCATGCTGATGCTGCCGATGCAGCTGGAACAGTTCCTCACCGCGCGCCGCATCGCCAGCGCCGGCATGGGCGTGAACGCCGCCATGCTGGCGCAGCCGGTGGGCTGGCGGGAGGTCGTCCGCCACATGCTGGCAACGCCCGGCTACTCGGCCGGTGCCCTGGCATTCGCCCAGCGCACGCGGGGCTATCGGGTCGACGCCATGGCCGCCCAGGTTACGGGGATACTGGAAGGCATGGCGGCTTAACCTTAGTACAAGTTAAGCGCTTTGCCGAGCATACCCACGGCGGTGACGCTCAGCGTCGCCAGGATGCCGAACATCCAGCGGATACTGGTGCGGAATTCCGATTCCGCCGCAATACGCCGGTCCACTTCTCTGTCCCAGCGGGCTTGGCGTTCTTGCTCATGACGTTCGCTTCTCGCTTCGACCAGTTCAAATGCGTGGCGAGCCCGCTCCTCTGCCTTCTCGCTTTCGCTGCGGGCCAGCTCCTCCGCTTTCTCATGTGCGATACGAGCCCGCTCCTCCGATTTCTCGCGTTCGCTGCGGGCCAGCTCCTCCGCTTTCTCATGTGCGATACGAGCCCGCTCCTCCGATTTCTCGCGTTCGCTGCGGGCCAGCACTTCCGCTCTCTCGCGTTCGCTACGGGCTAATTCAGCGGCATTTTCACGTTCCCGTTGCGCGATTTCCGCGGCCTTTTCGTGTTCGTTTTTAGCCAGTTCGAACGCTTTCCACCAGCGCTCGCTTGCCTCCTCGCTTTCACGGAGGTGCTTTTCGTGCTCTCGCCGCCAGAACTCTGCGGCCTGTTCCCGATCTTCCTGCAGCTTGGCCTCCCACCGCAATGATTCGGCTTGTCTGGCGGCCGCTTGCTCCTTGCTTTCCTGGCGCCACCTTTCTTCCATGCGTAGCGCTTCCGTTTGCCTGGCCTCGACAAATGCGGAAAACTCCTTGCGCCATTCCTGGCGGTAAGCTTCGAGCTGTCCCTGAAGTGCGCGCAGGCGTTCGTCGACGCGCTGAAAACCGTCATCCATGCGCTGCTGCAGCGTATGTATCAGTGCAACGACGTTTTCCATATTTGCCTCTAGCCGGACTATCCGTGCTTCATGACCATCTTCGGCAGCGCGATTGTGGTTGTCAAGCTGGGCTGGACTCATGGCTGGGCTCCAACGAGGATAACACCTCACTGTCGCTCAACTTCGTTGCACTGCTTTGCGGCCGCGCAAGGTCTCTTCACTTAGGCCGGGGCGGAACCAGGCCAGAATCCGGCCGCAGGGGCTCGCCGGCGCGGAGGAGGGTGATGGCGTTGGCAAGGGCTTTGGCCACGGTGCGTACTTCTTGCTGGAATTTGTCGGCCTCATCAAGCACCTCGTGGCTCGCGGCGTAAGATTCGTAATAGCCCAGGTAGCGGTCCAATTCGGCCTGCCCGCCCGCGCTTGCCAAGCCCATCCAGCTGAGCCAGTCCGACAGATTGCGGCGCAGGCTTTCGGCGCCGGCCACGTCGCCGTGCACCACCAGGCCGTAGGCCCGCCCGGCCAGGTGCTTGGGATAGTCCCAGCCTGCCTCTTCCAGCGCCTTCGCTTCTTCAGCCTTCTTTCCGTGTGTGCTGGTGGGGTCCGGATTGCCGCCGTCTGCGCATACCAGGCGGTCTATCATCAGCTTTAGTGGACTTGGCGCCTGATACCAGTACACAGGCGTCAGGATGATGACGCCGTGTGCGGCAACCCATTTTTCGTAGATATCCGCCATCCAGTCGCTGGTCTGGCGCGTGGCGTGGTTGGGGTAGCAGCTGCATGGCCAGTGGCACAAGGGCATGGCGGTGGAGACGCAGCCTTTGCAGGGATGGATGTGCAAGTCGTAGCTGGAAGTGAGCAGGCTCAGGTCCAGGATCTCTGTTTCGACCTGCTGCGATTCGAGCGTTTCGCGCGCCCATTGCGCCATGCGCCAGGTTTTTGAGACTTCGCCGGGGCAGGTGCCGTCGTTGCGCGCAGCCCCTATGATGAGCAGCGCCCGCGACGGCGAGAGCGGGTCTTTCTGTCGGCGCTCGGCAGCCTGCAGCCGTTCCCGCGCCGCAAGCCAGTCGACCGACAATTCGTAGTCCGGATCCGCATAGCCCGGGCCGGCCGCCCGCGTGACAGGCGCTTTGCGGTGTGCATGGTAGTTGGCCCAGGCGACTTCCTCGACCTGGTCCAGCGCCTCGCGCACGGCGCTGAAAGCGGGATCAAGAAAGGAGCGTCGGAATTGTAGATGGAACTCGCCGCGCTCCAGCGGTCTGGGCGCTTGCCCCTTGCGTATTTCGGTCATCGCGGCCTCCTTGAATGGGCATCAGCTTGCCCTCAGGCCAGCTTGCCATCCTTTCGGCTGCCGCTCTGTACGCTGTCGTACCCTCAGAACTCCTGCCAGTCGTCGGCTTCGCCGCCGTTGGCGGTCTTGCGCGCTTTGGCGGGGGCCGAAACGGGAGCCGGCAAGCGTGCCGCCGGGCGGCGTTTCGGCATATGGCTGACCTTCGCGCCAGCCGAGGCAGGGGCGGCGCCATGCGCGCTGGCCGCGGCCAGCGTGAACACGCCCACGGTTCCCGACAGCGAAGCGGCCTGCTCGCGCATGGCCGTCGCTGCCGCCGAGGCCTGCTCCACCAGCGCCGCGTTGCGCTGCGTGGTCTCGTCCATCTCGCTGATGGCGGTGTTGATCTGCTCGATGCCATCCAGCTGCTCCTGGCTGGCCGAGGCGATCTCGCCGATGATGTCCGTCACGCGCTGAACGCTGGCCACGATCTCCGTCATCGTCTGCCCGGCCTGGTCGACCAGCTTGGCGCCGCCGTCCACTTTGTCCACCGAATCGGCAATCAGCGTCTTGATTTCGCGCGCCGCCGCCGCCGAGCGCTGCGCCAGGTTGCGCACCTCGCTGGCCACCACGGCGAAGCCCCGGCCCTGTTCGCCGGCGCGCGCCGCCTCCACAGCGGCGTTCAGGGCCAGGATGTTGGTCTGGAACGCGATGCCGTCAATGACGGCGATGATATCGACAATCTTGCGCGACGAGGCGTTGATGCCGGCCATGGTGTCCACCACCTGCGCCACCACCGCGCCGCCCCTGTCCGCCACGTCCGAGGCCGACAAGGCCAGCTGCCTGGCTTGGCGCGCATTGTCCGCGTTCTGCTTGACGGTGGAGGTCAGTTCCTCCATCGACGAGGCGGTCTCCTCCAGCGAGCCCGCTTGCTGCTCGGTGCGCGCGGACAAGTCCGCATTGCCCGCCGCGATTTCGGCCGAGGCCGTGGCGATGTTGTCCGTGCCCGCGCGCACCTGGCTGACGATGCGCACCAGGCTGTTGTTCATATCGCGCAGCGCCGCAGTCAGCTGGCCCGCCTCGTCGCTGGAGCGCACCTCGATGCGCGAGTCCAGATTGCCGTCCGCGACGGTGCGCGCGATTTTCACCGCATGGCTGATGGGGCCCACGATGCCGCGCGTGATGTACCAGGCCGTAAAGAGGCTGAGCGCGCCGCCGGACAGGCCAAGCAGCGCCATGATCAGCCGCGTGCGGCCGGCCGAGTCCTGGGCGGTGCGGCCGGAGGCTTGCATCAGCGCTTCCTGGAAGTCGATCAGCTTGTCCACAGCGGCAAAGTAAGCCAGCTGTTCGCCGCGCACGCGCTGGTGCATGGCGCTGATGGCGGCCTCCCGGTCGCCCGCCTTGATCTGGCCGAGCACCTGGGCTGCGCTGGCCGCATAGCTGGCGCGCGCGGCCTGTATGCGGCCCAGCAGGGCGCGTCCTTCCGGCAAGGCCACCACGGCATCGAGCTTGGCCAGGTCGGCATCCGCCTGCTTGCCGCTGGCAACCGACTGCTCCAGGGCCTGCTGCGCGCTGGCGGCGTCTGGCACCAGCAGCGCTTCCCGCAGGCCCGTTGCCTGGAGATTGGACGCGTCCTTGATGTCGTTCAGCAGGTCGATCTTGCTGTACCGGTCGCCTATGGTCAGGCCGATTTCATCGCTGACGGTTTGCAGGCGGCTGGCGCCGACGGCAACCACGATCGCTATCAGTACGATGGTCAGGGAAAACGCTATGGTGAGGCGATGTCCAATCTTGATGTCGGCAATCTTCATGGTGATGGCAATATGTTGTGAAAATGAAAAAATAGTGTAACAGTGCCATTTTTATTTGGATAGAAATATTTCTTGATAAGAAGTTGCAAAATCGATTGCTGCGGTGCAGAAGCTTGCCTGCGGGCAGGCGCCGGAGTATATTGATTAGGCAACTTTCACTGGAGGACAGGTCTGTGACCTTACACGCTAGCGCCATACCGGAAAGCTTCCTGGCCAAGTGGCAGAACACCACGGACGTCATGGCCGGAATTTTCGACGTGCCCGCCGGCTTGATCATGCGCGTGCTGCCGGAGCAGATCGAAGTGCTGGTTTCCAGCCACAGCGAAGGCAACCCCTACGAGCACGAAGAAAAGGCCAAGCTGAACACGGGCCTGTACTGTGAAACGGTGATGGCCACGCGCGGCCTGCTGCATGTGCCGGACGCGCTGGAGGACGAGGAATGGCGCCACAATCCGGATGTGGCGCTGAACATGATTTCCTACCTTGGCGTGCCGCTGCTGTGGCCGGACAACGAGGTGTTCGGCACCATCTGCGTCCTTGACAGCAAGAAGCGCAACTATCATCAAAAGTATGTCGAGCTGCTGTGGGAAATCAAGAAGAGCATAGAGCGCGACTTCGTACTGATGCAGCAGCAGGAGCAGCTGGTGGCCAGCAATACCGAACTGCGCCATGCGGTGCGCCAGCAGGAGGCCTTCTCGCTCAAGCTGGCGCAATCCAACCAGGACCTGCATGCCGCGCTCATGCGGCTGACCAGCTTGCAGGAAGAGCTGCTGCGCACCGAAAAACTGTCCGCGCTGGGATCGGTGGTGGCCGGTATTTCGCATGAGCTGAACACGCCCATCGGCAACGGCCTGCTGGCCGCCAGCACGCTGCAGTCGCGCGCCGCCGAGTTTGCGCTGGAAATGGAACGCGGCCTGACGCGCAGCCGCATGCGCGAATTCGCCGGCACGGTTGAGCAAGGCGCCGGCATCCTGATGCGCAGCCTGGATCATGCAGCCAAGCTGGTGGGCAGCTTCAAGGAGGTGGTGGACGAACAGGCTGCCGACGGCCGCCAGCGCTTCGACCTGGGCGAGGCGGTGCGCGACGTGCTGGCCGGCCTGGATGCGGTGCTGGACGACAGCGGCAACCGGGTGGTGTGCACCATTCCCGAGGGCATACAAATGGACAGCTACCCGGACCAGCTGCGGCAAGTGCTGGCGCAGCTGATCGCCAACGCGGTGCAGCACGCCTTCCTGCCCGGCTTGTCCGGCACCGTGACCATCGCTGCGAAGCGGGATGGGGATGGGCAGGTCGCAATCACCGTCAGCGACGACGGCATCGGCATTCCACCGGATAACCTGGCGAGGGTGTTCGATCCCTTCTTCACCACACGCATGGGCAAGGGGGGCAGCGGGCTGGGCCTGCACATAGTCTACAAGCTGGTGACCGCCAGCCTGCACGGCAAGATCGAGGCCGGCAGCGGCGGCGGCGCTGGCGCCTGCTTTACCGTCACGCTGCCCGTGTCCGCACCTGCGGCCCTGCGCAAACCGCAGGCGCAGCCGCTGCTGAGCTGATCAGTGCGCCACCTTTGATTGTGCCTATGTAAGATCGTTGCAACACCATTGCCGGGAGTACTGCCATGCCACGCGGAGCCAACGCGAAGCGAGAGCGCGAATACAACGAGCTCGAGGAAAAGTTTGAGAAGGAAGGGCGCTACAAGGGGCGCGAGTCCGAGGTGGCGGCGCGCATAGTTAACAAGCAGCGCAAGGAAAACGGCGAGACCAAGGAAGACGCAAAGAGCGCTACACCACCTCCTAAAAAAACCTGAGGAGACAGCCATGCAATACCTTGGAAGCTGCCACTGCGGCAACGTGAAATTCCGGGTCGAAGGCGAGATTACCAGCGCCGTGACCTGCAACTGCTCCATCTGCCAGCGCAAGGGTGTGCGCATGGCTTTCTTCCCCCGCAGCGCGCTCACGCTGCTCACGCCCGAAGACAAACTGTCCACCTACACCTTCAACAAGCACGTGATCCACCACCGGTTTTGTCCGGTGTGCGGTATCCATACGCATGGCGAGGGCGTGGATCCCAAGGGCAATCCCATGTCGGCCGTGAATATCAACTGCATCGAGAACATCGATGTCGACGCGCTGCCTGTGCAGCGCTACGACGGCCGCTCGCTCTGATCCCGTGCTCAGCGCACGGTATGGCCGCCCACCACCAGCATGACTTCGGAGGGCTGCCATTGCGGCGCCAGGCCGCGCACCGCCTGCCCGGCGCTGAGCAGTGCGGTCAAGACCAGCAGCACGCCCATGGCGCGCGCCGCCGCAACGGACGCGCGCGGATGCTGGTTGAACCAGCCGCTGGCCTGGCTGGATGCGAAGGCCAGCGCGCCGTAGACCCCTGCCTGCGTCAGTGCCGTGATGCCGCCCAGCACGCCCGATTGCAGCCAGAGCGGCCCCAGTCCGGGCTTGAGGAACTGCGGAAAAATCGCCAGCATGAAGATGTAGGCCTTGGGATTGAGCAGGCTGGTCATCATGGCGCGGCGGAAGATGGCGGGCGGCGCCAGCACCTGCTGCCGCGGCGTAGTGCTGGGACGGAACACGCTGTCGCTGCGCATGAACGCAATCCCCATCCACGCGATATATGCGGCGCCCGCCAGCAGCATCGCGTTGAACAGCCCCGGCCATAATTGCAGCACCACTGCGATGCCTGCGCTGGCCATGAGCAAATGGCACACGCCGCCGGCAATGATGCCGCCCACCGCCGCCAGCCCTGCGCGGCGCCCGCCCAAGATGGAGCTGGCCATCACATAGGCCATGTCCAGCCCCGGCAACACGATGATGCCGAATACAACCATAAAATACAGCCACAGATTGGTGCTTTGTTCCATGAGGGTCTCCTTGTGCGATGGGACCAGCATAAAACGCAAATAGGGCAGATTCCGCCCTGATTCTCTGCTATCTTTGCTGCATGTACCATCCCACCACCCGGGTTCTGGCTGTGCTCGAACTCCTGCAAACCCACGGCCGCATGAGCGGCGCCGAGATGGCCAGCCGCCTGGAAGTGGACGGCCGCACCTTGCGCCGCTATATCGTCATGCTGGAGCAGATCGGCATCCCCATTCTGAGCGAGCGCGGACGGCATGGCGGCTACGCCCTGATGCCCGGTTTCAAGCTGCCGCCCATGATGTTCACGGACGACGAAGCGTTGGCCTTGTCCCTGGGCCTGCTGGCTGCGCGCAGCCTTGGGCTGGCCGAGGCCGCGCCCGCCGTCGCCAGCGCGCAGGCCAAGCTGGAGCGCATCATGCCGGCCGGCCTGAAGCAGCGCGTGGGCGCCATCGACGAAACCGTGCGCCTGGACCTGGCGCGCGGCACGGCGCCACGGGACAACGCGGCGCTGGTAACGCTCAGCTCCGCCGCGCAGTCGCGCCGGCGCGTGCACCTGTGCTACCAGGCGCTGGGCAGTGCGGCGAGCGAACGCGGTTTCGATCCCTATGGCCTGGCCTTTCTCGACGGCTGCTGGTACGCGGTCGGCTACTGCCATCTTCGGCAGGACATGCGCACCTTCCGCCTGGACCGCATTGCGTCGGCGGCGGTGCTGCCGCATGGGTTTGAGCGGCCGGCCGGCTTCGACGCGCTGGCGCATCTGCGCACCTCGCTGGCGGCCATGCCGCGCGCCTTTGCCGCGACGGTGCTGCTGCATACCGACCTGCACACGGCGCGGCGCTTCCTGATGGACGCCATCGGCCTGTTTGAGCAGACTGCCGACGGCGTGCTGCTGCATAACCAGTCCGACGACCTGGGCTGGTTTGCGCGCCAGCTGGCGGCGCTGCCGTTCGGCTTCCGCGTCCTTGCGCCCGATGCTTTGCGCGCCGAGCTGGATACGATTGCGCGGCGCCTGTCGCAAATTGCCGCCGTCCGATAGAATGCGGCGGTTTTTTTACCGATTAGGGCTTTATGATTCAGAAGTTGATTGCCGCCGGCGCGTTCGCGCTGGCGTCGGGCTGGGCGCTGGCCGGCGCTTGCCCTTCGCATTATGTCGATGGCCGCGCGCCGGAGATACGCAACGGTAAGCTGGCTTCGGCCACCAGGGAATTGTGCTACGGCGTGTTTGGCGTCATGCATTCGGGGATCACGCGCACGCCGCTGTGGTCCGCCGAGCATCTGACTTCGGGCAATGTCGAGCAGGCGCGGGAGCTGGACCGGGAAAACTCCTTCCACCCCGAGCCGCGTTTGCCGCGCAGCGAGCGCGCGGAGCTGTCGGACTATGCGCGCAGCGGCTATGACCGTGGCCACATGGCGCCCAACGGCGACATGCCGGACCGCGCAGCGCAGCGCGACAGCTTCACGCTCGCGAACATGGTGCCGCAGGATTCGGACAACAACCGCCAGGTGTGGGCCGGCATCGAGCAGGCCGTGCGCAAGCTGGCGCAGAAGGAGGGCGACCTGTACGTGATTACCGGCCCGGCCTTCCTCGGCAGCGACTTGCGCAAGGTGGGCAATGTGCTGGTGCCCACCCATCTGTACAAGGTGGTGTACAGCCCGCGCCAGCGCGCAGGCGCCGCCTACTTTGTGGAGAACAAGGCGGACGTGCAGTATGTGACCATGAATGTGGCGCAGCTGGAGGCGAAGATCGGCATCGACCTGCTGCCGTCGCTGTCCGCGCGCCAGAAGGAAACCATGCTGCGCTTGCCGAGCGCGAAGCCGCGCAAAGATAAACGCTGACAGGACATATCATGAGCAAGAAATTCATCCCCTACGCCAACGAGGCCGATGTGCTGCATATCGGCGGCCTGACCATCGAGAACCGCGTGGACCGCATCACCATCGCTGGCGATATCGATCTGACGCTGGACCAGGCTGGCCAGGCGGACGCCCGGGCGCTGCACAAGCTGCTTAGCGATGTGCTGGCCAAGCTCGACGCGCAGACCTTGCCGGCAAAATTGCCGCCCCCTGTGGTGCAAAGCGTTAAAAATCCTTTCGCGTAAGGGTGGATCAGTAAATATGCTTGCATAGTGATTAAGTTCAAGGCAGAATCACTGCATGGATACTCACGACCTGCAAATCTTACAGCTGATTCAGTCCGACAACCGGCGCTCCGCAGCCGAAATCGGGCAGGAAATCGGCTTGTCGGTTTCCGCCGTCAGCGACCGCCTGCGGCGGTTGAACACAACGTCCGGCGCCGTCGTTGCCAACCGGGCAGTGATCGACCCGGCGCGGGTGGGCATGACGGTATGCGCCTTTGTCTTCGTGGACCTGGAGCCGCGCGCGGACGAGGCCTTGTTCGCGGAGGCCGTGCGCTCCTTTGCCGAGGTGCAGGAGGCGCATCACATCACCGGCCCGCATTCCTGGCTGGTGAAGGTGCGGGTGCGCGATACTGCGGCCCTGCAGCTATTCCTGACGCAGCGTTTGAAGGCGGTGCCCGGCGTGCTGCGCACCGAGACCATTATCGCGCTCGACACGGCGAAAGAGACGTCCGAACTGGCGTTCGCTCCGGCGAACGGGGAGGGGGCGCCATGATGGAGTTCGCTTCCACGCTGGCGCGCGGCGCGGTGATCGGCTTTGCCATCGCGGCGCCGGTCGGTCCGGTCGGGCTGCTGTGCATCCGCCGCACCTTCGCGCACGGTCCACGCACCGGGATGGCCTCCGGCCTCGGCGCGGCAACGGCCGACGCCATGTATGGGCTGGTTGCGGCGCTGGGCGTAAGCGCCGTTGCGGCGCTGCTTTTGGAACACGCAGCCACGCTGCGCATAGTCGGCGGCCTGCTGATGGCGGTGCTGGGCGTGGCCGCCTTGCGCCGCGCGCGCGGTCCCGCGCAGCCGGTGGCGACGGGCGTGCCCCATGCGGCCAGTTCGGCACGTACGGCGACATCGCGAGGCCTGCTGGGCGCCTTCGGCACCACCTTCGCGCTGACTGCGTCCAGCCCCATGACCATATTGTCTTTTGCAGGCCTGCTTGCAGCGCTGGCGCCGCCGGACGGCAGCATGCAGGGCGGATTGATACTGGTGGCGGGCGTCTTCGCCGGCTCCATCGCGTGGTGGACCATGCTGGTGGGCGGTGTTGCCGCCAGCCGCCGCGCGGTGTCGGCCCGTATGCTGCGGACGATTGAAGCCGTCTCCGGTATCGCCTTGCTGGCGTTCGCCGCCTGGTCCATCTGCACCGGCGTGGTGATGGCATGAGCGCGCCGCATTTCACCAGCGACGCGCAGATCGCCGCGATAGGAACGCAAGTACTGGCCCGCACGCTGCCCAAACAGGAGTGGACGCACGCGGCCCACCTGGCGGCGGCTGCGTGGATCATCAGTGAGCGCAAGGACTTGCTGCCCGCCCGCGATATGCCGGGCATCATCTCGGCCTACAACATAGCCAGCGGCGTCGCCAATACGGACACCGGCGGTTACCACGAGACCATTACTCAAGCCTCGCTGCGGGCGGTGGAGGCCTTCCTGCGCGCGCAGCCGGAAGGGACGGCGCTGCATGCGGCCTGCAACGCCTTGCTGGCCTCTCCCTACGGCAAGAAGGACTGGCTGCTGCGGCACTGGTCGCAAACGCTGCTGTTCTCCGTGGCGGCGCGGCGCACCTGGATAGAGCCGGATCTCGCGCCACTTCCATTCCCCGCCTGACTCCACCCGCGCTGCGCCCCAATGCCCATCCACTACGCCAGAAAACTGACCGGCAGCGCGCGCAGCGCGGAGGGCAACCGCCACCTCGGCGCCTTGCTGTGTTTCGTAGCCGGCGCCATCAACGCCGGGGGCTTCCTGGCGGTACGGCAGTACACCTCCCACATGACCGGCATCGTCTCATCCATGGCCGACCATCTGGCGCTGGGAGCCTACAGCCTGGTGCTGCCCGGCCTGGGCGCCTTGCTGTCCTTCCTCGCGGGAGCGGCCTGTTCCGCCATCATGGTGAACTACGCGCGGCGCAGGCGCATGCATGGCGAGTACGCTCTGCCGCTGTTGCTGGAGGCGGTGCTGCTGCTGGGCTTCGGCATGCTGGGCGTTCAGCTGGCCGATATAGACGGCTTGTTCGTGCCGCTGACGGTGATGCTGCTGTGTTTCATCATGGGCCTGCAGAATGCGCTGATCACCAAGGTCTCCAAGGCGGAAATCCGCACCACCCACATCACGGGCATCGTGACCGACATCGGCATCGAGCTGGGCAAAATGCTGTACTGGAACCGCGAGCACGAGGCGGGCCAGCACCGGGTCCAGTCGAATCCCGGACGCTTCGCATTGCTGGCAACGCTGGTGTGCGCGTTCTTCGCGGGCGGGGTACTGGGCGCGCTCGGCTTCCAGGCGCTGGGCTATGCGGCAACCATGCCGCTGGCGCTGCTGTTGGTGGCTGCTGCCATCGTGCCGGCGGCGGATGACCTGATGGGGCGGAAGCACAAGTAGCCGCTTGCAACAGAATCCAGTATGTTGGATAATCAATCCACCATGTCGGATTCCTCACTACACCTCCTTATTGCCCGGCGCGTGCGCGAACTGCGCGCAGCGCGCGGTTTATCGCTGGAAGCGCTTGCCACGCACTGCGGCGTGAGCCGCTCCATGCTGTCCTTGATCGAACGCGGCGAAAGCAGCCCCACGGCCGTGGTGCTGGAAAAGCTGGCCACTGGCCTGGGCGTGACGCTGCCTTCGCTGTTTGAAGCGCCTGCGGCGGCGGGAGACCCGGTTTCACGGCGCGGCCAGCAGCAATCCTGGCGCGACCCGCATTCCGGCTATGTGCGGCGCAATGTGTCGCCGGCCGGCGTGGGATCGCCCATCCAGCTGGTGGAAGTCGAATTCCCGCCCGGCGCGCGCGTAGCCTACGAAACCGCCGCGCGCGAGGCGCAAGTGCACCAGCAGGTGTGGGTGCTGGAGGGCGTTATCGACATCACTTATGGAGAGGAGGTTTTCCAGCTCGGCGCGGGCGACTGCCTGGCGATGCAGCTGGACCGTCCCATGGCCTTCCACAACCCAAGCGCAAGCACCACGCGCTACGCGGTTGCCATTACCACTATCAGGAGCTGAAATGCGTGACTACCAGGTGCGCCGGCTGACCTCCGTCAGCGCGGCACAAATTCAGGAGCTGGCCGCGTTGCTGGTCGACTGCGTTCAAGGCGGCGCGTCGGTCAGCTTCATGCTGCCGCTGGGGATGGACAAGGCGCTGGCGTTCTGGCGCGGCGTGGCGGACGGCGTGGAGCGCTGCGAACGCGCGCTGATCGTGGCGGAGGACGCGAGCGGCATCCTCGGCACTGTGCAGCTCGTGCTGGCGCAGCCGGACAACCAGCCGCACCGCGCCGACGTGTCGAAGATGCTGGTGCTGCGCCGCGCGCGCCGCCGTGGCCTGGGCGAAGCGCTGATGCAGCACGCGGAGCAGGTAGCGCGCGACTGCGGCAAATGGCTGCTGGTGCTGGACACCGCCAGCGCGGACGCCGAGCGCCTGTACGAGCGCCAGGGCTGGCTGCGCGTTGGCGTGGTGCCGGACTACGCGCTGATGCCGGACGGCGCGCTGTGCGCCACCACATTCTATTACCGCAAGCTGGAGCCGCTGGCGCTGGACAATCCGGTTTGGAGTGCGCTGGGCAGCGGGCACCGCGCCATGGCGCAGCGGAACGGCCTGGCGGCGCGCTACCCGCGCGACGTGTCCCCGCTGGTGGGCCTGCGCGAGCCATCGCCGCAAGCCTTCGCGGACTTGCGCGCCATGGTGGAAGTGGATGAGGAAGTGTGGCTGCTCACGTCCAATCCGTTGGAACTGCCGCCGGAATGGGAACTGGCGCGGGTGCGTTACATCGACCAGATGGTGTACGCAGGCCAGGGCCGCGCGCAACCGGTCGCGCATGCAGCGCCTTTGCTGGAACTGGGTTCGGACGATGTGCCGGACATGATCGCTCTGGCAGCGGAAACCAAGCCCGGTCCCTTCGTGCAGAAGACCATCACCATGGGCCGCTACCTTGGCGTGCGCGCAGCGGGCGGCAGCCTGTCTGCCATGTCGGGCACGCGCATGGCGCTGGGGGAGTTTACGGAGATTAGTGCGGTCTGCACCAGCCCGGCGGCGCGCGGCGCAGGCCACGCGCGGGCATTGATGCTGACGCTGATGGCGCAGATCCAGGCGTCCGGCAAGACGCCTTTCCTGCATGTGAAAACGGAAAACGGCGCAAAGCAAGTCTATGAAAAACTAGGCTTTGTCGTGCGCCGCGAGATCTGCTTCAGCGTGATACGCCGTATCGCGTAGATATTGGCTTAGTTGGCGAACACCTCGGCCGCAGGCGTGATCTTCACCGCCTCCGGCTTGATGTTCAGCTTCATATTGCCGATCACCTGGTCTTCGTCCAGCACTTCCTTAGGCTTGTTGCCGTCGTACTTGATAGGCGAAGGGGCGTCGCTGACCAGCTTTTCCTTCAGTCCGGCGGCGTCCTTGGTGATCATCACCACCGACAGGTTTTTGGCCGACAGGTGCTTCTTCATGGCGGCGTTCACGTCGTCCACGGTCAGCTTGGACAGGCCGTCGCGCATCAGTTTTGTGAACTCCGGCGTGTTGTACCACTGCGAGTCGAGCGCGTAGCCCAGCTGCTGGTCTTGCGTCGAGGTCATGACGAAGACGTTCTTCATCAGGTAGCCGCGCGTGATGTCGAACTGCTCCTTGCTCATGCCTTTGCTGAGCGCCTTGTCCAGCTCCGCCAGCGCGATGCGCAGCGCGAAGTGGCCGTTTTCAGGCGCCACGGGACGGATCCACACCTCGAACAGCTGCGCCTTGCGGCCCAGGTTGGGGTTGGGGAAGAACTGGAACATACCGCGCGGGAAAGCCTCGGTGTAGGCATAGTCGCCGTAATTCATGCCGCGCAGTTCGCGGATGCGCTGGTACAGCAGGGCGCTGGACGAACGGTGCTCGCCGAGCCAGGTTTTCACCATCCACAGCGCAGGGAAGTCCGGATGCGAACGCGTGACCGTCAGCGGCAGGCCGAAGGAAATCGCGGTGGCGCGGGTGTTCTTCTCGATGATTTCCACTTCCAGGCCGTTCGGCATTTTTCCAACCGGCGCCGTGGTGGCGGGCAGGCCCTCGCCTTCCGGCAGCTTGGCCAGCGCCTGCTTCAGCGTGGCGGTCATGGCGTCCGTGACGTCGCCCGAAATGCCGACGCGCACGGCGCCCTGGGTGTAGGCGGATTTCCAGAAGCTCTTCACGTCGTCCAGCGTAATGCTGTCCAGGCCCTTGACGGTGCCCAGCGCCGCGTGGCCGTAGCCGCTGCCCGCGAACACATTGGTCTGCAGGCGCTCCTTGCCCAGTTCTTCCTCGTTGTTGTCCTTCAGGTCCGTTTGCAGGGCGTTCTTCTGGGCGTCCTTCAGGCGGCGGAAGTCCTCCTGGCGGAAGCCCGGCGACAGCAGCATGGGCAGCGCGATCTCGTTGAAGGCGGTCCAGTTGTCCTTGTGGATGGAACCGGTGAAGGTGGTCATTTCCTTGTCGGTCTGCTCGGTGAAGCTGCCTGCCATCGGGAAGAATGCTTTGGCGATTTCGTCGATCTTGCGGTCGCTGGAGCCGGCTGCGGCCACCATCGCCGCAGTCAGCGCGGCCAGGCCTTCCTTGCCGGCCGGGTCATGCGCGGCGCCGGCCGAGAACAGCAGCTTGTAGCGGATTTGCGGCAGCGCGGACTTCTGCACCAGGATGTCGATATTGGCCTTGCCGGTCTTGGGCTCGAATCTGGCCAGTTTCGGCAGCGTGGCGATTTCGGCCGGCAAGGTGGAGTGCGACAGGGTGGTGACCACCATGCCGTCGTCGGTCAGGAATTTGCGGCCGGCGGCCAGCAGGTCGGCCGGAGTCAGCGAGTCCAGCACACGGTAGTAGTTGTTGATGGTGCCGTAGGAACGGTTGAAGTGCACGAAGGAGGCCAGCGTGCCGGCGATCTGCTCGGTGTTGTCCAGCGAGCGGATCACGCCGTATTTCAGCGCGGACTTGGCTTCGGCCAGGGTCTTGTCGCTCACCGCTTCGGTGCGCGCCTTGGCGATGGTTTGCATGATGGCGTCGCGTACATAGACGGCGTCGTCACCGCGCTTGACGCGCGCGCCCACCATGGCCAGCGTAGGATCGACGCGGTTCGGCGTGCTGTCGAACAGCTGGTCCACCTTCTGTTCGTCCTGCACCAGGCGCTTGAACAGCGGCGAGGTGCGGCCGAAGGACAGCGACAGCAGCATGGACAGCGCGGCCTGTTCCCTGGCTTTCTCGGAGAAGGCCGGGGCGCGGAAGGCCACGGTCACCAGCGGCAGGGTAGGCGTGGCCCAGGGCACGTGCTTGTAAATGGCGCCTTTGGCCGCCGGCTCCACCGGCACGTCGGTCTTGTAGGTGCCGCGCTGCCATTTGCTCCAGTATTTCTCGACCATGGCGAAGGCCTTCTGCGGCTCCACGTCGCCCGCTACGATGATGGTGGTGCGCTCGGGGCGGTACCAGCGGTCGAAGAACACCTTGGAGTAGGCGTACTGGTTGGGCATGTCCTCGATGTCCTTGATGAAGCCCATCGTGGTGTGCTTGTAGGTGTGCTTTTCGTAGGCGGCGTCGCGCATCACCTCGAACAGCTTGGACATGGGATTGGCGCTGTTTTTGTTGTATTCACCCAGCACCGCGCGCGATTCGGTCTTGAACACGTCTTCGCTGTAGTCCAGGTGCTGGAAGCGGTCCGCTTCGACTTTCAGCACGGTTTCCAGGTCATCCTTGGCGAACGTGGTGTAATAGTTGGTTAAGTCGTCGCTGGTGTAGGCGTTCTGGCGCGCACCAGCCTTGGTGATAATGTCCTGGTACTTTTCAGGCGGGTATTCTTTGGTGCCCCGGAACATCATGTGCTCGAAGAAGTGGGCAAAGCCTGACTTGCCGGGCTCCACTTCGTTGCGCGAGCCTGTCTGCACGGGGATCTGCAGCGACACGATGTTGGGGAAGCCGGTTGGCACAACGATCACTTTCAGGCCGTTGGCGAGGGTTTTCTCGGTGGCTTTGAAGGGCAGCAGGTCGGCTTTGCCCGCGCCGCTCTCCGCCGGTGCGGCCATGGCCGGCACGGCTAGCGCCAGGGTGAGGAATGGTAACAACTTGGACACGTGGTTCTCTCCTTTTTATTGTCAAATGCCGCTCGGCGGGTGGTGAGCGGCAACGCGGAAGAATAAAATATTCAAGCTGGAATGCCTAGGCATTTCGGCGTGCTACCATCAAAGTTAAATCGGTTCACCTTTCGCACGTCACATTATGAGTATGAGCAGCGGTATCAACAGCATAGACGCCTTGGCCTATAGCAGCTGGAACAGTGTGCCGGGGACGGCGGTAACGCTGACCTACCAATTCCTGCAAAGCCCCCCGCGCGACGCCACCAGCGACGACGCCAAGGGTTTCCAGGCCATGTCGTTCGCCCAGCAGCAGGCCACGCGCGCGGCGCTGAACGCTTGGGCCAATGTGGCCAATGTGTCATTTGTCGAGGTGACCAGCGGCGGCCAGCTGCGCTTCGGCACCAACGACCAGAGTGCGGACAACAGCAGCGGCTATGCCTACCTGCCCGAACCCGGCGTGGCGGCAGTGGACCTGTATCTGAACAACCGCGGCTACTACAACAGCGTATTTACCGCCGGGACCTTCGGCCCGGCCGTGCTGCTGCACGAGATTGGCCATACGCTGGGCCTCAAGCACCCCGGCAACTACGATTCGGCGGGCAGCAGCGTGGACGGCCCCTTCCTGCCCACCGCCACCGACAACACCGACTATTCGGTGATGTCCTACCGCTACTCGTCGGCCTTCAACAACCGCTACGACACCACGCCCATGCTGTACGACATACAGGCTATCCAGTACCTGTACGGCGCGAACATGAGCTACCACACCGGCGACGACGTGTATTCCTTCGGCAGCAGCCAGGCGCCGGTCTGCATCTGGGACGCGGGCGGCAACAATACCTTCGACTTTTCGGCCTGCTTCGGCGCCACCCAGATCGACCTGCACGCGGGCGCCTTCAGCGGCACCGGCAACGGCCTGGCCAATGTGTCCATCGCCTACAACGTAACGATACGCACAGTGGTGACCGGCGCCGGCGGCTCCACGGTCACGCTGAACGACGCGGGCAATGTCATGAAAGGCGGCAGCGGCGCGGACGTGGTGCGCGTGGGCGCGGGCGACGACATCATCAACACCGGCGACGGGATAGACACGGTGGTGTTCAGCGGGTTTTACGGCAATTACGCCATTGTCCGCACGGTGGACCAGGTGCGCGTGACAGGGCAGGGCACGGACTTGCTGTCCGGCGTGGAGGTGCTGCAGTTCGCCGACAAGCGCGTCAATGTGAGCGATCTGCTTCTGGCGGGCCAGGGCGGCCCCAGCAATGGCAACGACATCTTCACGGCCATGCCCGGCAATGAGTTCATCGACGGCGGCCTGGGGCTGGATACGCTGGTCTACAGCAGCGCGCGCGGCGCCTCCCAGATACGCGCGTCCGGCAAGGGCTACACGGTGACCGACGCCAGCGGCAGCGTGGATGTGCTGACCGGGGTTGAGCGCGTGCTGTTCAGCGACGGCGCCGTGGCGCTGGATATCGACGGCGCGTCCGGCCAGATTTACCGGCTGTACCAGGGTGCGCTGAACCGCGCACCCGACAGCGCCGGGCAGGGTTACTGGACCTGGGCCATGGACCGTGGACTGGCCCTGGTTTCCGCGGCAGCCTCCTTCGCGGGCAGCCCGGAGTTCATCAACCGCTACGGCGCCCTGGACGACACGCAATATGTCACCCTGCTGTACAACAATGTGCTGCACCGAGCGCCGGACGATGCGGGCCTGGCCTGGCACGTGGGCGTGCTGCACACCGGCCTGTCGCGCGCTGCGGAGCTGCTGAATTTTTCGGAGTCGCCCGAGTTCCAGGCCAGCGTGGCCGCACTGGTAGGCAACGGCATCGAATACACCCCCTACGGCTAGCCGTCCTGGACCTCCTGCGTGAGGCTGATGCGGTTGCGGCCCATGTGCTTGGCGCGGTACAGCGCGGCGTCCGCCGTGGCCACCAGCTGGGAGCTGTCGTTTTCCGGCGCGGGCAGGGCGGTTGCCGCGCCTATGCTGACGGTAACGAACTGCTTGCCCGAACCCAGGTTGGGCAGCTGTAATTGCTCCACGCGGCAGCGTATGCGTTCGGCCACGATGGCCGCGCCCTTGAGCGACTGGTTGGGCAGGATCACCGCGAATTCCTCGCCGCCGTAGCGCGCCACCAGGTCGTTGGCGCGCATTTCGCTGGCCACCGCCGTGGCGATGCGCTGCAGGCATTCGTCGCCGCCCAGGTGGCCGTAGGCATCGTTGTACTGCTTGAAGTTGTCCACGTCTACCATCAGCAGCGACAGCGGCTGCTGCTGGCGCAGGGCGCGCTGCCATTCCGCTTGCAGGGTGCTGTCGAAACAGCGCCGGTTCGCCAGGCCGGTCAGGCCGTCGCGCGTGGCCAGCTGCTCCAGCGCGATCTGGGCCTTCTTTTCGTCGGTCAGGTCGCGCAGGGTTTCCACCACCGCGACCAGGGCGCCGTCGCTGTCGCGGACCGCGCTGGCGTCCACCGCCAGGTAGCGGCGCCGGCCCAGGCGCGGCATATCGCACCAGTTTTCGGCCGTCAGGCTTTCCGCGTCTTCGGCGCGGCGTACGTGGCGGTCGTAGAGCTGGGGCGCGTCGCTGCTGCGGCCCTGCACCACCAGGTCGGCCAGCGTGGGGCGCGGCAGATGGTAGAAACTGCGCCAATGGTCGGCCGTGCCCAGCACTTCGCTGGCCGGCACCCCGGTCAGGCGCTCGCAGGCCCGGTTCCAGATCAGCACCCGCCCGTGCAGGTCCAGTACAAAAGTGGGGATCACCAGCAGTTCCATCAGCTTGAGCGCCAGGCCTTGATGGGGGCCGGCCTGGGCCGGGTCGAACAGAGGCAGAACCTGTGCCATACGATTCCTTATATTTGTTGCGTTTGGTTCATTGTGCGGCGGCAGCTCAGCGCCTTGCTTGATGCGGAACAAAGGATGGCTGATTGGCGGCAACAGGGGCGGTGGGAAGGGAGATGGTGAGCGCCGTGCCCCGGCCGGGCGTGCTGGCCAGTACGAAGCAGCCGCCGGCGGCGGCCACACGGTGTTCGATGCCGAGCAGGCCACAGCCCTGGCGCGGCGGACCGTCGCGCATGCCTACGCCGTTGTCGCGCACCGTCATGCTCAATTCGTCGGCGGTGCGGCACAGGGCGATGCGCACTTCGGTGGCGCTGGCGTGCCGCGCGATATTGGACAGCGATTCCTGCAGCACGCGGAACAGCGTGGCGTCTGCCGCGCAGGCCGCGTCGCTGCCGTATTGCGCCGCTTCGAGCTGGTACTGGATGCCATTGATGCGCGAGAACTCCGTCAATTGCCGTTCCACCGCGCAGCGCAGGCCGTGCTCCAGGCCCACCGGCCGCAGGCCATTGATAATGCCGCGCATGGAGCGCACGGCGGCGTCGGTGTGGCTGAGCAGGGTGGCGAGGTGCACCCGTGCCGAGGGCGGCATGCCGGGGAAGCTTTGCAGGGCGCCCAGCTCGATCTTCAGGGTCAGCAGGTTCTGGCCCAGGTCGTCATGGATATCGCCGGCGATGCGTTGGCGCTCCTCGTGCAGCACGCGGGGATGGCAGGCGCGGGCCGCCTCCAGCGCGCGCTGCAATCTGCTGCAGCGCCACAGCAAGGCCAGCGACAGCGCCGCCAGAAGCACGGAGCAGCCGGACAGGATATCAACGTGGAATGCGGTCATGGAGGCCTCCGGCTGTCGTAACAGCTGTCAACATATCCCGGAAGCAATATGCGCACTTTGCTAAATATCAAACTGTTAAGCGGCTTGCACATATGCCTGACAGTTTCGCCACACTATATGACCGCGCCGCTTTGCGCTATAATTGAAGGTTGACTATTGGGTTAATCATCGTGACTTACAGCATCAAAGAGATTTTCTACACCTTGCAAGGCGAGGGCGCCCACGCCGGACGTCCTGCCGTGTTCTGCCGCTTTGCGGGCTGCAATCTGTGGACCGGCCGCGAGAGCGACCGCGCCACGGCGGTCTGCCAGTTCTGCGACACCGACTTTGTGGGCACGGACGGCGAGGGCGGCGGCAAGTTCGCCACGCCGCAGGCCCTGGCCGAGGTGATCAACAGCCTGTGGCCTGAGACCTACCCTGCCAGCAAATACGTGGTGTTCACCGGCGGCGAGCCGCTGCTGCAGCTGGATACGGCCCTGATCGCCGCGATGCACGAGGTGGGCTTCGAGATTGCGATTGAGACCAATGGCACCCTGCCGGTACCGGAAGGCGTGGACTGGGTCTGCGTGAGCCCCAAGATGGGCTCCACGCTGGCGGTCCACAAGGGCAATGAAATCAAGGTGGTGATCCCGCAAAAGGATCAGGACCTGTCCGCCTACGAAGGCCTGGATTTCGAGAACTTCTTCGTGCAGCCGATGGACGGCCCGCTGGCCGAGTTCAACACCACCCTGGCGATCGAAACCTGCAAGCGCAATCCGAAATGGAAGCTGAGCCTGCAAACCCATAAACTGCTGCAAATACCTTAAGTTATTACTATGCTGACCATTACCCGCAAGCTGGAGTTCGACGCAGGCCATCGCATTCCCGACCACAAGAGCCAGTGCCGCAATCTGCACGGCCACCGCTACACCCTTGAAATCACGCTGACCGGCCAGGTCATCAATGCCGAGGGCAACTCGGACAACGGCATGATCATGGACTTTTCGGACGTCAAGACCATCGCCAAGGAACACCTGGTGGACGTGTGGGACCACGCCTTCCTGGTCTACGAGAAGGACCACGCGGTCAAGGAATTCCTCGCTTCGCTGCCCAACCACAAGACCGTGGTGATCGACCGCATTCCTACCGTGGAAAACCTGGCGGCGGTGGCCTTCGACATCCTGAAGGCGGCCTTCAAGGACCGCTACGGCACCGGCCTGCACCTGCACAAGCTGGTGCTGCACGAAACCCCGAACTGCTGGGCAGAGATTACCGATGCCTGATGTAACGCCGGCCCTTCCTGGCGATGAAGCCTTTATGCGCGAAGCGCTGGCCCAAGCGCAGTGCGCCTGGGACCAGGGCGAAGTGCCGGTGGGCGCCGTGGTGGTCAAGGACGGCGTGGTCATCGCGCGCGGCTACAACCAGCCGATAGGCAAGCATGACCCCACGGCGCACGCGGAGATCGTGGCGCTGCGCGCCGCCGCCGCCGCGCTGGGTAATTACCGCCTGCCGGGCTGCGAGCTGTACGTCACGCTGGAGCCCTGCGTGATGTGCTCCGGGGCGATGATGCATGCGCGCCTGTCGCGCATCGTCTACGGCGCGTCGGACCCCAAGACCGGCGCTTGCGGCTCTGTGGTCAATCTGTTCGAGCAGGAACAACTGAATCACCACGCCCAGACCGTGGGCGGCGTGCTGGCGGACGATTGCGCCGGCGTACTGAAGGACTTTTTCGCCGCCCGCCGCGCGGCTGCCGCGCAAGCGCGCAAAGCCGCCTTGCCGCCGGCTGTGGAATAAACGCCACTCTCTCCATTCGTGTTCGCCTGCTGCTGTGGGTTGGTGCTATGCTGATGCAAACAGCAACAGGCATTACCTGTAAGCAGGAGATTCAATGCGGTCCCCCAAACAAATAGAAGATGAGGGCGCGCCCGGCGTTGTGCGCCTGGCCCTGGAGCTGCGCGCACCCTGGGAGCTGGGTGCGGCTTTGGCGGCTTACCCCTTCGCCCGCCTGGCTCCCTCTGGCGACGGCCATCCCGTCATGGTATTCCCCGGCCTGGCTGCAGGCGACACCACCACCATTGTTTTGCGGCGCTTCCTCAGCGAGCGTGGCTACGACACCTACGCATGGGAGCAGGGCCTGAACTTCGGCCCCAAGCCCGGCGTGCTGGAAGCGTGCATCGCGCGCATCGAAGAAATCCACGCGCGCACCGGCCGCACCGTCAGCCTGGTGGGCTGGAGCCTGGGCGGCGTGTATGCGCGCGAAATTGCAAAGATGCTGCCCGATAAAGTGCGCGTGGTCGTCACGCTGGGATCGCCGTTTACCGGCAGCCCCAAGGCTACCAATGCCTGGCGCGTGTACCAGCTGGTATCGGGCGAGAAGGAAATCGACTCGGCGCGTTTCGCCATGCTCAAGCAGCGGCCAGCGGTGCCCACCACCTCCATCTTCAGCCGCACCGATGGCGTGGTGGCCTGGCAGTGCAGCATGGAGGAGGAGACTGCCAGCTCCGAGAACATCGAAGTGCACGCCAGCCATGTCGGCATGGGCGCCAATCCCACCGCGCTGTTCGCCGTCGCCGACAGGCTGGCGCAGCCCGAAGGACAGTGGCGCCGTTTCGATCACGTGGCCCACACGGGCATCAAGAAGCTGCTCTATCTCGATCCCCAGCGGACGCCGTTTTTCCAAAACCTTTTTGGATGGTACTAATCATGCCCACCGCCCTCGCCAACGGAATCAGCATTGCGTATGAAACCAGCGGTGATACGGCGGGGCCGCCGGTGTTGCTGATCATGGGCCTGGGCATGCAGCTGATTTCGTGGCCGCAGGAGTTTGTCGACGGGCTGGTGGAGCGCGGCTGCCATGTGATCCGCTTTGATAACCGGGACAGCGGGCTGTCCACCAAGTTCGACGGCGCGGGCGTGCCGAATCTGCCGCTGTCCTATTTGAAGAACATCGTAGGCTGGCCGCTACGCCCAGCCTACACGCTGGACGACATGGCCGACGACGCGCACGGCTTGCTGGACCATCTGAAGATTCCGCAGGCGCATGTGATCGGCGTATCCATGGGCGGCATGATTGCGCAGCTGTTCGCGGCGCGGCACGCGCGGCGCACCTTGAGCCTCACTTCCATCATGTCCAGCAGCGGCAGGCGCAGTTTGCCGGGGCCGACGCGGGCGGCGCGCAAATCGCTGCTCACGCCGGCGCCGGAGGGCGGCAGCCGCGAGGAGCTGGTGCAGCACTTGGTGGATACCTTCCGCGTGATCGGTAGCCCCGGATTTCCCATGCCCGAGCATGATTTGCGGGCGCGCATAGGCCGCACGCTGGACCGCTGCGTATATCCGGCCGGCGTGGCGCGGCAACTGGTGGCGATCGCCGCCAATGGCGACCGCAGTCCGCTGCTCCAGCAGATCCGCAAGCCTGCGCTGGTGATACACGGCGCCGACGACCCGCTGGTGCCGGTGGATTGCGGCATCGACACCGCCAGCCAGATCGCCGGTGCGGACCTGCACATCATCGAAGGCATGGGCCACGACCTGCCGCCCCAGCTGATAGGGCGGCTGCTCGCCTTGATCGATCCGCACGTGCAGGGTAAGATGGCCCGGCATTCCCAGGCTGCCTGAACGCCCGGGTGCGTCACCTTGGGTTGAGCGGATTTGAGTACTTCAAAAATGGGGAAGGGCGTGGGCATCGCAATCGCTGCGCCGGGCGGCTACGCGCTGGACGAAGAGGCGCTGGCGCGCGGCATCGCGCGCATGGAGGCGCAGGGTTTCGTGGTCCACAATTACTACGAGCCGGAGCTGAAGCACCAGCGTTTCGGCGGCACCGACGAGGCGCGCCTGGCGCAGCTCAACGCGGCGGCGGCCGACCCGCAGGTGCAGGTGGTGATGGCGCTGCGCGGCTCCTACGGCATCAGCCGCATCCTGCCGCAGATCGATTTCGGGGCCATGGCGGACAGCGGCAAGCTGTTTGTCGGCTACAGCGATTTCACCGCTTTCCATATGGGTTTGCTGCAGGCCACGGGCCGCATCAGCTTCGCCGGTCCGATGATCTGCGACGATTTCATCCGCGACGAGCCGGTGGACTACACGCTCAACCAGCTGTGGGACTGCCTGCGCGGCCCGGTCCATAGCGTGCATGGGAGCGGGGGCGGCAATCCCAAGGTGGATTTGCAGGGCACGCTGTGGGGCGGTAATCTGGCCATGCTGGTGCATCTGCTCGGCACGCCGTATTTCCCTCAGATTGACGGCGGCATCCTGTTCGTGGAGGACATCAACGAGCACCCATACCGCATCGAGCGCATGCTGCTGCAGCTGCTGCACGCAGGAGTGCTGGACCGGCAGAAGGCGCTGGTGCTGGGCGACGTGTCCGGCTACCGCCTGGCGGCCTTCGACAACGGCTACGATTTCGACGCCATGCTGGCCTACGTCCGCTCGCGGCTGTCCATCCCGGTGCTGACCGGGCTGCCGTTCGGCCACATCAAGGAGCGCTGCACCCTGCCTTTCGGCGCGCGGGCGCATCTGGCATCGGACAGCGCCGCCGCTGATGCTGGCAGCTTTACCCTGACGGCCAGCGGCTACCCGACCCTGGCGCCTGCCTGACGATTGAGCAAGCGCAAAGCGCCGGGCGGGTAGCAGGGGGATACTGACAATTCCCCGTACTCCGCCTGGAGCGATGATGAACTCGAACGACCAGCCCCCATCCCCGGGCTCGCTTGACTTCCAGCCGCGCCGTGCCAATGATAAAGCCATGCTCTCGCGACTTGCAAATGTGGAAAAGAATCTCCCCGTGGTCAAGACCACGGTTGAGGTGATTCGTTCCAACTATGTGACCAAGGGAGACTTGGCAATTGAGGTTGGCAAGGTCAACGACAGAATTGCCATGGTCAACGAAAACATGGCGCGTGAATTTTCCAATGTGCATGAGAAAATTGCCAAGGTTAGCGAAAACATGGCCCGCGAATTTGCCAATGTTCACGAGAAGATCGCCAAGACTAACGAGACTATGGTGCGGGAGTTTAGCAAGGCCAACGATTTCTCCGTGCGAGAGTTTAGCAAGATTAACGAGATCTCCGTGCGGGAGTTCAGCAAGGTCAACGAGTTCACGGTACGTGAAACCGCCAAAGCCAATGAAAACACGAGCAACTTGAGAGCTGAGATGCACGGTGAGTTCACACGCTATACCCGGCGCGTCATAGGCGCGATGATAGTCATTTGCAGCTCGCTAACGGCGGCTGTGTATTTCATCGCCAGAAACGTGCACTGAGCGTTTGGCTGACGCTGTGGCCATAGGGTGGTAAAATGCGAGGTTGTGAATTTACCGCTTTAAGGGCCTTCAGACGTGCTATCCACTGCAAACATTACGATGCAATTCGGCGCCAAGCCGCTGTTCGAAAACATTTCCGTCAAGTTCGGCGATGGCAACCGCTATGGCCTGATCGGCGCCAACGGCTGCGGCAAGTCGACCTTCATGAAAATCCTGGGCGGCGACCTGGAGCCGTCGGCCGGCAATGTGGCGCTGGACGTCAACGAGCGCCTGGGCAAGCTGCGCCAGGACCAGTTCGCCTATGAAGACATGCGCGTGCTGGACGTGGTCATGATGGGCCACACCGAGATGTGGGATGCCATGCAGCAACGCGACGCCATCTACGCCAATCCGGACGCCACGGACGACGACTACATGCGCGCCGCCGACCTGGAAGGCAAAGTCTCGGAATACGACGGCTACACCGCCGAATCGCGCGCCGGCGAACTGCTGCTGGGCGCGGGCGTGGACATTTCGCTGCACCAGGGCCCGATGAGCAATGTGTCGCCAGGCTGGAAGCTGCGCGTGCTGCTGGCGCAGGCGCTGTTCTCGAATCCGGACATCCTGCTGCTGGACGAGCCGACCAATAACCTGGACATCAACACCATCCGCTGGCTGGAAGACGTGCTGAACGAGCGCAATTCCACCATGATCATCATTTCCCACGATCGCCACTTCCTGAACCAGGTGTGCACCCACGTGGCCGACATGGACTACGGCACGCTGAAGATCTACCCAGGCAACTACGACGAGTACATGCTGGCGTCCACGCAAGCGCGCAACCAGCAACTGGCCAACAACGCCAAGGCGAAAGAGAAAGTCGCCGAGCTGCAGGACTTCGTGCGCCGCTTCTCGGCCAACAAGTCGAAGGCCCGCCAGGCCACGTCGCGCGCCAAGATGATCGACAAGATCAAGGTCGAGGACATGAAGCCGTCCTCGCGCGCCTATCCATTCGTGCGTTTCGACGGCGAGAAGAAGCTGCACCGCCTGGCCGTGGAAGCGGAGAACATCTCCAAAGCCTACGATCGCCAGCTGTTCAAGAACTTCAGCATCATGGTGGAAGCGGGCGAGCGCATCGCCATTATCGGCGCCAACGGCGCCGGCAAGACCACGCTGCTGCGCTGCATCGGCGGCGAGGACATCACCGGCCTGAACGCCGACACCGGCCGCATCAAGTGGGCGGAAAACGCAAACGTGGGCTACATGCCGCAGGATCCAACCGAGGACTTCGCCACCGACCTGACCCTCACCGACTGGATGGGCCGCTGGACCAAGGAAGGCGACGACGATCAGGCCGTGCGCTCCAGCCTGGGCCGCCTGCTGTTCGGCGGCGACGAGGTGAAGAAGTCCGTGCGCGTGCTGTCGGGCGGTGAAAAGGGCCGCATGATGTACGGTAAGCTGATGCTGGGCCGCCACAACGTGCTGCTGCTTGATGAGCCGACCAACCACATGGACATGGAATCGATCGAATCGCTGAACATCGCACTGGACAAATACGCCGGCACGCTGATCTTCGTCTCGCACGACCGCGAATTCGTTTCCTCGCTGGCCAACCGCATCCTCGAGGTCAAGGAAAACGAGATCGTCGACTTCCGCGGCAACTACGAGGAATACCTGACCAGCCAGGGCATCAACTAATTGCCCCATCTGCCCGGCCACTGCTTTCGAGCGGCGCCGGGCAGTTTTTTATTGTATGTGCGATAGTGTCGTCATTGTCGCCATCACGTCATCACCTCTAAGTATCATGCAACAGACTCTAGCCATCAAGCCAGTCGAGTACGAGCACCCGCAACAAGGAACCAGCTGCGTCGCGCATGCCTGGGCGCGTACCCCGGCCACCCCCAGCGCCGACGAGCGCGCCGTCCTCAAAGAACGCATCAAGCGCCTGCTGAAAGAAAAGCAGGCGGTACTGGTAGCCCACTATTACGTGGACGCCGACCTGCAAGACCTGGCCGAGGAAACCGGCGGCTGCGTTTCCGATTCGCTGGAAATGGCCCGTTTCGGCCGCGACCACAGCGCCAAGACCCTGGTGGTCGCGGGCGTGCGCTTCATGGGCGAAACCGCCAAGATCCTCAGCCCCGAAAAGACCATCCTGATGCCGGACCTGGACGCGACCTGCTCGCTCGACCTGGGCTGCCCGGCCGACGAGTTCACCGCTTTCTGCGACCAGCACCCGGACCGCACCGTGGTGGTCTACGCCAACACCAGCGCTGCCGTGAAAGCGCGCGCCGACTGGATGGTGACGTCGTCGATCGGCCTGGACATCGTCAAGCACCTGCACGAGCAGGGCAAGAAAATCCTGTGGGCGCCGGACAAGCACCTGGGCTCCTACATCCAGAAGGAAACCGGCGCGGACATGCTGCTGTGGCAGGGCTCCTGCCTGGTGCACGACGAATTCAAGGGCGTGGAACTGGATCTGCTGAAAGCCGAATACCCGAACGCCAAGGTGCTGGTGCACCCCGAGTCGCCGGCCAATGTGGTGGCGCAGGCCGACGTTGTCGGCTCCACCTCGCAGATGATTGCCGCCGCCGTCAACATGGACGCGGACACTTTCATCGTCGCCACCGACAACGGCATCCTGCACAAGATGCGCCAGGCCGCTCCGGGCAAGACCTTCATCGAAGCGCCCACCGCCGGCAACAGCGCCACCTGCAAGAGCTGCGCGCATTGCCCGTGGATGGCCATGAACGGCCTGCAGAACCTGGCGGACGTGCTCGAGAATATGAAGAACGAAATCCATGTCGACCCCGCCGTCGGTGTGCAAGCCAAGCGCTCCATCGACCGCATGCTGGACTTCGCCGCAGCCAGGAAGGCCAAGGTCGCGCCAAGCGCCGATCTGGCGCAAGAGGCAAAACTGTTCCAGGGTATAGGTCCGGCATGAGTACTTTACGCAATCCCCACGCGCCGTTCGACGCGCCGTTGAAGGCGGCGTTTGAATCCAACCTGCTGGCCGCGCTGCTGGAAGACGTGGGCACCGGCGACCTGACCGGCATGCTGGTTCCCGCCGAAGGCCGCAGCACCGCCCGCGTGGTGGTGCGCGAAGACGCGGTGCTGTGCGGCGCGCCCTGGTTTGAAGGCGTGATGCTGGCCGTGGACGGCGGCATCAGCATTACCTGGCACTACGCCGAAGGCGACATGATGAAGGCGGACAGCGCGGTCTGCACGCTGGAAGGCCCGTCGCGCGCGCTGCTCACGGGCGAACGCGCGGCGCTCAACTTCCTGCAGCTGTTGTCCGGCGTGGCCACGGCCACGCGCCGCTACGCGCAAGTGGTGGAAGGCACCGGAGCCCGCGTGCTCGACACCCGCAAAACGCTGCCCGGCCTGCGCCTGGCGCAGAAGTACGCGGTGCGCGTGGGCGGCGGCGCCAACCAGCGCCTGGCCCTGTACGACGGCATCCTGATCAAGGAGAACCATATTGCGGCGGCGGGCGGCATCACCGCCGCGCTGGTGGAAGCCAAGCGCGTGGCCGCCAAAGCCGGCGCGGGCGTGACCATACAGGTGGAAGTGGAAAACCTGGCCGAGCTGGAAGAAGCCCTGGCGGCCGGCGCCACCTCGGTCCTGCTCGACAATTTCGACCTCGACATGATGCGCGCCGCAGTGAAGCTCAACGCGGGCCGCGCGCTGCTGGAAGGTTCGGGTGGCGTCAACCTGGACACGGTGCGCGGCATCGCCGAAACCGGCGTGGACCGCATCTCCATCGGCAGCCTGACCAAGGACGTGCGCGCCACGGACTACTCGCTGCGCATTATCGGCTAAGCCGGCATGGCAATGCGGCGCGTGCTTGTGCGCGCCGCGTTGCCATCTTCTTTTCCCGCCGCTGAAAACGCGGTACTATCACTCCGCAGTCCTTCCTGCCAGCCTGCCTGAACTACAGGAGATGCCGCATGAATACCCTGAGTGTTTGTCCTGAACACGGCCACGCGGGCGCAGCCCATGGCACTGCTCGCTAACTTCCACGCCCGCCTTGCCCGCCTCAGTCTGCGCGCCAGACTACAAACTGTCATCAGTTGTTTGGCTATCCCCATGCTAGCCTCGGCGCTGGTGGTGGTGCTGCTGCATTTGTATGCCGCATCCGCCTGGCACGCCTTTGCCGAACAGGATCAGCGTGCGCTGCAACTGGCATTGCGGAGCAGCGCCGCGTTGCCTGCGCTGGATGTGGCGGCCACGCGCCGCGCCACGCTGAGCGGCTTGCGCGCGCAGATGCGCGACATCGCCGGCGTTAGCGGAGATGAGAACGTGCGCAGCGCAGCACAGGCAGTCGCTTTGCTTACCTATGAATACGAGACCACCCGGGCTGCCCGCGCCGCCGCACCCCCACCGCTGGCTCCCTTGCTCGACGAGCTGGCAGTACAGGCTACGGGCGCGTCCGCGCAGGCGCATGCGCACGCCGTGCTTGCGGGACGGGTGGCGCTGCTGGCGATGGTGCTGCTGCCGGTGCTGGCGGCGGCGGGTGCGTTGGTGCTGGCCAGCGGCATTACGCGCAGCATAGACGGCACGCTGCGCGACTGCATCGCCTTCGCCGGCGAAATCGCGGCGGGCAATTTCAGCCACGGCAGCAGCCAGGCGCGACCAGCCGCCAGCGCGCGCCGCCTGGATGCGGACGCCGACAGCGCCAGCGAATTCGACATCCTGGTGCGCTCCATGAACCGCATCGCCGACGAAACCGTCACCGCCGCGGAGCGTACGGCCGCGCAGACCGCAAGGCTGGAGCGGGTGGAGCGCTCGTGGGCGCTGCTGTCCGCGTGCAGCAAGTCGCTGGCCAAAGCCGGCAGCGAGACGGAGCTGCTGAACGCCATCTGCGGGCATCTGGCGGAACTGGGCGGCTACCGCGTGGCCTGGGTGGGCTACGCATGTGACGACGAGGCCATGACCATAGAAGTCGCAGCGCATGCAGGCACCGATGCGGATTACGTGAACGGGTTGCAGCTGAGCTGGGGCGCGGACGTGCACAAGCAGGGCGGCTTCGGCACCGCCATCCACCAAGTGCGCACGGTGGCCACCAGCCAGCTCGCATCGGACCTGGTCTTCACATGCTGGCGCGAACTCACGCCGCCGCACGGCCTGGCGTCCGCGCTGGCGCTGCCGCTGATGAGCGATGGCGAAGGCGATGGTGAACGCACCGCGTTCGGCGTACTGGGCCTCTACTCCGAGCAGAGCGGCCCCGTGGAGGAAGAGGAGTTGCAGCTGCTGCACGACCTGGCGGACGATCTGGCCTTCGGCATCGTCAGCCGCCGCCAATCGGGGCAGCGCCAGCGCGCCGAGGCGCAGCTGGCGCGCCATGTCAATTACGACGACCTGACCGGCCTGGCCAAGCTGGAAACGCTGCAAGCACAGCTGCTGCAGCTGGCGGAACAAGCGCGCGCCGGCCGCAAGACGCTGGCGGCGCTGCACGTGGACCTGGACCGTTTCAAGGACGTCAACGACACGCTGGGCCGCGCGGTGGGCGACCAGGTGCTGGCGCAGGCCGCGCTGCGGCTGGTCCACTGCGCGGGTGAGGGGGCGGTACTGGCGCGTCCGGGTGCGGACGAATTCGTCATCCTGCTGCCGGGACTTGCCGCGCCGGGCGACGCTGCAAAGGCGGCCAGCCGCATGGCGGCGCAGCTGGCTGAACCGCTGGCCGCCGGACTGCTGCCTCCCGGCGCGCCGGCCATACGCCCGCTCGGCTCCATCGGCATCAGCCTGTATCCCGACGACAGCGCCGAGATAGGCGACCTGCTGCGCAACGCAGGCCTGGCCATGCAGGAAGCGAAGCGGCAGGGCGGCAATACCTGCCGCTACTATGCGCCCGAGCTGAACGCGCGCATGGCTTCGCGCTTCGTCATGGAGTCGGAGCTGAGCCGGGCGCTGGAACGCGGCGAGCTGTCCATGCACTATCAGCCGCAATGCAGCCTGCAGACCGGCGTGGTCGTGGGCGCCGAAGCGCTGATGCGCTGGAAGCACCCCACGCGCGGCATGGTGGCGCCGGGCGAATTCATCAAGCTGGCCGAGGAAACCGGGCTGGTGCTGCCGATAGGCGCGTGGGCCATCGAGAACGTATGCGGCCAGCTCAAGGCCTGGCGCGACGCGGGCGTGAAATCACCGCCAGTGGCCGTCAACTTGTCCGCGCGCCAGTTCCAGCAAGCGGGCCTGGTACAGACCGTGCGCAGGGCGCTGGAAAGCAGCGGCGTGGTGGGGCGCCAGCTGGTGCTGGAGTTGACCGAGAGCGCGGTGATGCAGGACGTGGAGGCGGCCATCGTCACGCTGCGCGAACTGAAAGAGCTGGGCGTGGGCATCGCGCTGGACGACTTCGGCACCGGCTATTCCTCGCTGAGCCACCTGAAGCGCTTCACCATCGACCATTTGAAGATAGACCATTCCTTCGTGCGCGACATCACCACGTCGCCGGACGACGCGGCCATTTGCAACGCGGTGATCGGGCTGGCGCACAATCTGCGCGTGCAGGTGGTGGCCGAGGGGGTGGAAACCGTGGAGCAGATGAACTACCTGCGGCGGCGCTACTGCGACAGCATGCAGGGCTACCTGTTCAGCAAAGCCGTGCCGGCCGGCGCTTACGCCCAGTTGCTGGCAAGCGGCAACAAGCTGGCCTTGCCGGATGCGGCGGAAACCCCGCCCACCTTGCTGCTGCTAGATGACGAACCGAATATCATCCGCTCGCTGAACCGCGCGCTGCGGCTGGATGGCTACAAGATCCTGGCCGCCACCAGCGCGTCCGATGCGCTCAAGCTGCTGGCCATGAGTCCGGTGCAGGTGGTGCTGTCGGACCACCGCATGCCTGAAATGACCGGCATTGAATTTCTTAGCCGCGTGAAGGACCTGTACCCGGACACCGTCCGCATTATCCTGTCCGGCTATGCCGACCTGGACTCCGTGATCGACGCCATCAACCGCGGCGCCGTCTACCGCTACTTCACCAAGCCCTGGGATGACGAGCAACTGCGAGACTGCGTCCAGCAGGCGTTTCGCCACCAGCAGCTACTGGCGGCCTGAACTCTCCGCCCGAAGATAATCTTTCCATATGGCAAATTTCGGACTACTATGTTCTTAACTATTAGAACATGGGAGATGTCGAAATGTCACTGCTCGCGGAGTTTGACAGCCGCCTCGCGCGGCTAAGCCTGCACAGCAGGCTGTGGGCCGTTGTTGCCAGTTTGGCCATGCCCATGCTGGCCGCTGCGCTGCTGGCCGGTTTTGTCCACCTGTACGCGGTGCACGCCTGGCGCGCCTACAGCGGCCAGGAACAGTACGCGGTGCAGCTGGCGCACAAGGCGGGCGCGGATCTGCGCCTGCTGGACGCTCCCGCCACGCGGGCGGCGGCGTTGCTGGCCCTGCGCGCGCAGATGCGCGACGTGGCCGGTCTGAGCGGAGAATCGAGCGTGCGCCGGGCGGCGCAGGCCGTCACCGCCAGCAGCTATGAATACGAGGAAAAGGCCAAGGCCGGCGCGGCGCCGCAAGCTGCAAACACGCTGGCTCCGCTGCTCGACACGCTGAGCACCCGCGCCGCCGACGCGTCCGAACGCGCCCGCGAACGCGCGTCGCAGCTGGCCTTGACCGCACTGGTGGCCATGTTCCTGCTGCCGGCGCTGGCCACCGGCGCTGGCATCCTGGTGGCGCGGCGCTTCACCCACAGCATAGACGGCACGCTGCGCGACTGCATCGCCTTCGCCGGCGCCATCGCCTCCGAAAACTTCAGCCACGGCGGCAGCCACGCACGTGCCGGCGCCCGCGCCAAGCGGCTGGACGCGGACGCGGACAGCGCCAGCGAATTCGACATCCTGGTGCGTTCCATGAACCGCATCGCCGACGAAACCAGCATCGCGGCCAAGCGCCACGCCGATAACAACGCCCGCCTGCGCCGCCTGGAGCGCGCCTGGGCGCTGCTGTCGGCCTGCTGGCAGTCCCAGTTGCGGGCGCAGGACGAGAAGGAACTGCTGGCCGCGGTGTGCGCCCATTTGTGCGAACACGGCGGCTACCGCGCGGCCTGGGTGGGCTATGCGCGTCAGGACGAGAAATTCAGTGTCGAAGTCGCCGCGCATGGCGGCACGGACGCGAACTATGTGCACAAGCTGGCGCTGAGCTGGGGCGAGGAAGTCCACGAGCAGGGCGGCTTCGGAACGGCCATCCACCAGAACCGCACCATGACGACCAATCAGCTGGTCACCGACCTGGTGTTCAATGCGGCCGACCGCCCGGCCGTGCCGCACGGGCTGCTGGCCGCCGCAGCCTTGCCTTTGCGTACCGATCCGGAATCGGCGCCGTTCGGCGTGCTGGGCATCTATTCCGTGCACGCGGAAAGCTTCGACGACGAGGAACTCAAGCTGCTGCAAACCCTGGCGGACGACCTGGTGCTGGGCATAGGCCGCACCAAGCTGCATGCCCAGTGCGTGGCCGTGGCCGCAGCCGCCGAAGCGGAGGCCGAAGAGCGGGCTGCGCATCCCGTCTATTTCGACGACCTGACCGGGCTGGCCACGCTGGCGACCTTGCAGCGCAAGGTTGCGCCGCTGGCCGCGCAAGCCGCCGCAGCGCACCGCAAGCTGGGCGCGCTGCATGTGAACCTGGACAGCTTTGACATGATCAACGAAAAGCTGGGCCGGGAAGTGGCGGACCAGGTGCTGGTCCAGGCAGCGCTGCGGCTGGCGCAAGCAGCCGGCGAGAAGGCCGTGCTGGCGCGCCCCGGCGCGGACGAATTCATCGTGCTTCTGCCATGCTTGGTGTCGGCGGCGCACGCGGGCAAGATCGCGGCGCGCGTGGCCGCCGCGCTGGCCCAGCCGGTGGACGCCAGCCTGCTGCCGCCGGACACGCCGCTGCTCAAGCTGATGTGCTCCACCGGCATCGGCCTGTATCCCGACGACACCGGCGACGGCGACGATGGCGGTCCTTTGCTGGCGCATGCGGCGGAGGCCATGCAGCAAGCCAAGCAGCAAGGCGGCAATACCTACCGCTATTACGCCACCGCGCTCAATGCGCAGGTGGCGCAGCGCGGCGCCATGGAGCTGGAGCTTGGCCGCGCGCTGGAGCGCCGCGAGCTGCTGCTGTACTACCAGCCGCAAGCGAGCCTGGCGCACGGCGGCGTGACTTGCGCCGAGGCGATGCTGCGCTGGCAGCATCCGCAGCGCGGCGTGCTGGCGCCTCAGGACTTTATCCGGCAGGCCGAGGAGACCGGGCTGGTGCTGCCATTCGGCGCCTGGGCCATAGAGCGGGCGTGCAGGCAGCTGAAGGAATGGGCGGACCAGGGCTTGCATATGCCGCCGGTGGCGGTCAACCTGTCGGCCAGCCAGTTCTCGCTGCCCGGACTGGCCGACACTGTGCGGCATGCGCTGGAGAGCAGCGGCGTGCCCGCCGCTTCGCTGGTGCTGGAAGTGGGCGAGCAAGGCCTGATGCACAATCCGGACGCTGCGGCCGCCACGCTGCGGCAGTTGAAGGAGCTGGGTGTGGGCCTGGTGCTGGACGATTTCGGCAGCAGCCAGGCTTCGCTGTATTGCCTGAAAGAGTTCCCCTTTGACCGCTTGAAGTTGGACCCGGCGCTGGTGCACGAACTGGGCGTCTCGCCCGGTGCGGCCGTGCTGTGCGGCGCGATTGTGTCGATGGCGCATACGCTGGGTGGGAAGGTGCTGGCGGACGGCGTGGAGACGGAAGCCCAGCTCCACAGCCTGCAGCAGCGCCATTGCGACGCGGTGCAGGGCGCGCTGTTCAGCAAGGCCCTGCCGGCCGAGGGCTATGCGGCGCTGCTCGCCTCCGGCAAGAAGCTGCCGGTGACGGCCAAGGCGACGCAGGCGCCGGAGCCCAGCGCCGTCACGCACACCTTGCTGCTGGTGGATGCGGAAGCGGCCACGCTGCGCGCGCTGAACCGCGTGCTGAAGGGCGACGGCAGCAAGATCCTGGCCGCGTCCAGCGGCGCGGATGCGCTGGCGCTGCTGGAAATTAATCCCGTGCAGGCGGTGGTGTGCGGCGAGCGCCTGTCCGATATGAGCGGCGTGGACTTCCTCGCCCAAGCGGCGGAGCAGCGTCCCGGCGCCGAGCGCATCCTGCTGACCGGCGACGACAGCTACGCGGCGGCGCTGGACGCCCTGAACAGCGGCGCGGCACGGCGCATCTTCCCCAAGCCCTGGAGCGACGCGCAGCTGCGCGACTGCGTCTATCAGCCGCTGCTGCAGGTATAAAAAAACCGCCCGGAAGGGCGGCTGGAAGGAACGCTGGCGGGGCGCTTGCCCCGCCGTACCGGGGAATCAGTCGGCGGCGTAGATGTCGTTGTGGATGGTCTCTTTCACGAACAGGGCGCCGATGACTGCGGTGATCAGCGCGATCACAATCGGATACCACAGGCCGTAGTAGATGTCGCCCTTGAAGGCCACCAGCGCGAACGAGATGGTAGGCAGTAGGCCGCCGAACCAGCCGTTGCCGATATGGTATGGCAGCGACATCGAGGTGTAGCGGATGCGGGTTGGGAACATCTCCACCAGCATGGCGGCGATCGGGCCGTACACCATGGTCACATACAGCACCAGGATGAACAGGATCAGTACCATCATCGGTTTGTTCATCTGGGCTTCGTCAGCCTTGGCTGGGTAGCCTGCGGCCTTGATCGCGCCGGCGACTTCCTTCTTCAGAGCCGCTTCGGTGTCCTTGCTGGCCTTGTCGAAGTTCAGGCCGTCAGGCGTCATGGTGGCGTTGAAGGCGCTGATTTCCTTGTCGCCCACCTTGATTTTGGCAACCGTGCCTGGCGCAGCTTCCACAGTGGTGTAAGCAACCGAAGCGCTGGACAGCATGCCGGTGGCGATGTCGCACGAGGATGGGAATTTCTTGGTGCCGGTAGGGTTGAACTGGAAGTGGCAGGAAGCTGGATCAGCCACCACCACCACTGGCGAGTTTTTCAGTGCGGCTTCCAGTGCAGGGTTGCCGTAGTGGGTCAGCGCGCCGAACAGCGGGAAGTAGGTTGCAGCAGCAATCACGCAGCCGCCCAGGATGATCCATTTGCGGCCGATCTTATCCGACAGCATGCCGAAGAAGATGAAGAACGGAGTTGCCAGCGCCAGCGACAGCGCGGTCATGATGTTGGCGTTGGGGCCGTCGATCTTCAGCACCTGGGTCATGAAGAACAGGGCGTAGAACTGGCCGGTGTACCAGACCACTGCCTGGCCCATGGTCAGGCCGACCAGCGCCAGGATCACCACTTTCAGGTTGCGCCATTGGCCGAAAGCTTCGCTCAGCGGGGCCTTGGAGGTTTTGCCTTCCGCTTTCATCTTGGCGAAGGCTGGCGATTCATTCATGGACAGGCGGATCCACACCGAGACGCCGAGCAGCAGCACGGAGACCAGGAAGGGAATGCGCCAGCCCCAGGCGTTGAAGGCTTCTTCGCCGGTGGCGGTGCGGGTGCCCAGGATCACCAGCAGGGACAGGAACAGACCCAGGGTGGCCGTGGTCTGGATCCATGCGGTGAAGGAGCCGCGCTTGCCTTCCGGCGCATGTTCCGCGACGTAGGTGGCTGCGCCGCCGTACTCGCCGCCCAGCGCCAGGCCCTGCAGGATGCGCAGCGTGACCAGGATGATGGGGGCGGCGATGCCGATGGCGGCATAGCCCGGCAGCAGGCCGACAATGAAGGTGGACGCACCCATGATCAGGATGGTGACCAGGAAGGTGTATTTGCGGCCGATCATGTCACCCAGGCGGCCGAACACCAGCGCGCCGAAGGGGCGCACGATGAAGCCGGCGGCGAAGGCCAGCAGGGCGAAAATGAAGGTGGTGGTAGGATCGCCGATAAAGAACTGCTTGGCGATGATGGATGCGAGCGAGCCGTACAGATAAAAGTCGTACCACTCGAATACGGTGCCCAGCGAGGACGCGAAGATGACTTTCTTTTCTTCCGCCGTCATGGGCGATACTTTGCCGCCCGTGTTGCGCAAGCCGTTGGCGGTGCCGGATGCTGTTGCCATGATTTGTCTCCATATAATTATTGAACCCGAAAGCCAATTCGTTGTTACTTCATTAGCTTGGATGCACTATGGACGCTTAACCTTACGTCATGCTTGCTTGAAACTTACGGCAAGCTTACAAGTGAGCAGGGCTGGAAAAGCACGCTGGAAAATTTGCGAACGACCGTACTAAAATATGATATTCTGGGTAAATCGACTATAAACATCTCACCAGGAGACAAAGATGACTGATGCCGTGATCGTTTCGACCGCCCGTACTGGCCTGGCCAAATCGTGGAAGGGCGCTTTCAACATGACGCACGGCGCCACGCTGGGCGGCCACGCCCTGCAGGCGGCCATTGCGCGCGCCAATATCGAGGCGGGCGAAGTGGAGGACGTGCTGATCGGCTGTGCCAATCCGGAAGGCGCCACCGGTGGCAATATCGCGCGCCAGATTGCGCTGCGCGCCGGTTGCCCTGTGACCACCGCCGGCATGACCATCAACCGCTTCTGCTCGTCCGGCCTGCAGACCATCGCCACCGCAGCGCAGTCCATCATTGCCGGCCAGGGCGACATCTTTGCCGCCGGCGGCGTGGAATCGATCTCCTGCGTGCAGCAGGAAATGAATCTGCATATGTACAAGGAAGTCTGGCTGTCGCAGAACAAGCCGGAAATCTACTGGAGCATGCTGCAAACCGCTGAAACCGTGGCCAAGCGCTACGGCATCAGCAAGGAGCGCCAGGACGAATACGGCGTGCAAAGCCAGCAGCGCGCCGCCGCAGCCCAGGCGGCAGGCCTGTTCAATGCCGAAATCGTGCCGATGACCACGGTCATGGGCGTGGCCGACAAGGCCAGCGGCATGCTGCTGAGCCGTGAAGTGACCATCTCGGCGGACGAAGGCATCCGCGCCGACACGACGCTGGAAGCCGTGTCCAAGATCCGCACCGCCATGCCGGGCGGCGTGATCACCGCCGGCAACGCCAGCCAGTTCTCGGACGGCGCCTCGGTCGCCATCGTGATGAATGCGAAAGTGGCGGAAGCCAAGGGCCTGCAGCCACTGGGCATCTTCCGCGGCTTCGCCGTGGCCGGCTGCGAGCCGGATGAAATGGGCATCGGCCCCGTGTTCGCCATACCCAAGCTGCTTAAGCAGGCCGGCCTGAAGGTGGAAGACATCGGCCTGTGGGAGCTGAACGAAGCCTTTGCCGTGCAGGTGCTGTACTGCGCCGACAAGCTGGGCATCCCGATGGAGCGCCTGAACGTGAACGGCGGCGCCATCGCCGTGGGCCATCCTTACGGCGTGTCAGGCGCCCGCCTGACCGGCCACGCGCTGATCGAAGGCAAGCGCCGTGGCGTGAAATACGTGGTGGTGACCATGTGCATCGGCGGCGGCCAAGGCGCTGCGGGCCTGTTCGAAGTCGTATAAAGCAGCAAGCACGGGCGCTCGGAGAAGCGCCCGTTTCATAATTAGATTCCTGAGACTACCTATGCAATCCAAACTCCTGTCGCGGCGCGACATCGATTTCCTATTGTATGAATGGCTGGACGTGGAGGCGCTGAACCAGCGCCCGCGCTTCCAGGACCACAGCCGCGAGACCTTCAACGCGGCCATCGATACGGCCGAGCAGATCGCCACCGACCTGTTTGCGCCCCATAACAAAAAGAGCGACCTGCAGGAGCCGCACGCGGTGCCGGGCGAGCATTGCCTGGAAGTGAAGATCATCCCCGAGGTGAAGGCCGCGCTGGACGCCTATGTGGGCGCCGGCCTGCTGGCGGCGGGCCAGGACTATGAGCTTGGCGGCATGCAGCTGCCGGTCACGGTGGAGAAGGTGCTGGCCGCTTACTTCACGGCGGCCAATGTCTCGACCACGTCCTATCTCTTCCTCACCATAGGCAATGCCAACACGCTGCTGAAGACCGGTACGCCGGAGCAGGTGCGCCGCTACGTGCGGCCGATGTTCGAGGGGCGCTTCTTCGGCACCATGTGCTTGTCCGAGCCGCAGGCCGGTTCCAGCCTGTCCGACATCACCACCCGCGCGGACGCGGACCCGGTGCAAGGCCTGGATGGCGAGCGCCAGTACCGGCTGAGCGGCAACAAGATGTGGATCTCGGCCGGCGAGCACGATTTGGCGGGCAATATCGTCCACCTGGTGCTGGCCAAGATCCCCGGCGCGGACGGCAAGCTGATCCCGGGCGTCAAAGGCATCTCGCTGTTCATCGTGCCCAAGTTCCTGGTCAACGAAGACGGCACGCTGGGCGAGCGCAACGACGTGGTGCTGGCGGGCCTGAACCACAAGATGGGCAACCGCGGCACCAGCAACTGCCTGCTCAACTTCGGCGAGGGCAAGTTCAAGCCGCAGGGAAAGGGCGGCGCCATCGGCTACCTGGTCGGTAATCCGCACCAGGGCCTGGCCAATATGTTCCACATGATGAACGAGGCGCGTATCGGCGTGGGCGCGGGTGCTGCGGTGCTGGGCTATACCGGCTACCTGCACTCGCTGGACTACGCGCGCAACCGTCCGCAAGGCCGCCACCCGGCCGCCAAGGATCCGGCGCAGCCGCAGCTGCCCATCATGGCGCACACCGACGTGCGCCGCATGCTGCTGGCGCAGAAGGCCTACAGCGAAGGCGCACTGGCGCTGGTGCTGTACAGCTCCCGCCTGGTGGACGAGCAGCAGACCGCCGCCACGCCGGAAGCGCGCGAACATGCGGGGCGGCTGCTGGACTTCCTCACGCCCATTACCAAATCCTGGCCTTCGCAATGGTGCGTGGAGGCCAACAGCCTGGCGATACAGGTGCACGGCGGCTACGGCTACACCCGCGAATACAATGTGGAGCAGTTCTACCGCGACAACCGCCTGAACGCCATCCACGAAGGCACGCACGGCATCCACGGCCTGGATCTGCTGGGCCGCAAGGTGGCTATGCAGGACGGTGCGCTGTTCAAGGCCCTCGCCGGCCAGGTGCGCAAGACCGTGGACCGCGCCGCGTCGGCCAATCCGCAGCACGCGCTGTCCGCCGAGCTGCGCGTGCAGGCGGACGCGCTGGCCGCTGCGCTGCGCCGCATCACCCACGTTACGCAGGCGCTGTACGCGGCGGGCGATATGAACAAGACGCTGGCCAACGCCAGCACCTATCTGGAAGCGATGGGCCATATCGTGGTGGCGTGGATGTGGCTGGAGCAGGCCGTGGTGGCCGCTGGCGCGCTGGCTGCAGGGGCGGCGGGCGATGATGCCAACTTCTACCAGGGCAAGCTGCAAGCCTGCCGCTACTTCTTCCGCTGGGAGCTGCCCAAGGTGCAGCAGCAGCTCGAGCTGCTGGAAAGCATAGACACAACCACGCTGGACATGCAGGATGCGTGGTTCTAACTAAAACGACTAAATCTGACCGGAGACCAAGATATGCGCACTACCCAAGAATTATTCAGCCTGCAAGGCAAAACCGCACTGGTGACGGGCGGCTCGCGCGGCCTGGGCCTGCAAATGGCGCTGGCGCTGGGCGAGCAGGGCGCCAAAGTGGTGCTGTCCTCGCGCAAGCAGTCGGACCTGGATGAAGCCGTGGCCATACTGGCCAAGCACGGCGTGACGGCCTACGCCATCGCGGCGGACCTGGCCAAGGAAGCGGCCGTTGGCCCGCTGGTGGACGCGGCGCTGGAAAAACTGGGCGGCCATATCGACATCCTGGTCAACAACGCCGGCGCCACCTGGGGCGCGCCGGCCGAGGACTACCCGCTGGAGGCGTGGGACAAGGTGATGAACCTGAACATCCGCAGCATCTTCCTGGTGTCGCAGGCTGTGGGCAAGCGTTCGATGATACCGCGCAAATACGGCCGCATCATCAACATCGCCTCCATCGCCGGCCTGGCTGGCAACCCGCCCGGCATGCAGACCATCGCCTACAACACCTCCAAGGCGGCGGTGATCAACTTCACCCGCACGCTGGCGGCGGAATGGGGCGTGCACGGCATTACCGTCAACGCGATTGCGCCGGGCTTCTTCCCGTCCAAGATGACCGCTGGCCTGCTGGCCGCGCTGGGCGAGGAGCAGATGGCCGCCGAAGCGCCGCTGCGTCGCCTGGGCGATGACGAAGACCTGAAAGGCCCCGTGGTGCTGCTGGCGTCCGACGCGGGCAAACACATCACCGGCCAGACCCTGCCGGTGGACGGCGGCGTGTCCGCACTGTAAGGAGAACGGCATGAACACTTATCAGCGCATGGTCCTGGCCTCCCGCCCCAGCGGCGAGGTCCAAGCCTCCGACTTCCGCCTGGAGACGGCCGATGTTCCCGCCATTGCGGACGGCCAGATCCTGATCCGCAACCATTATTTGTCGCTGGACCCGTATATGCGCGGTCGCATGAGCGACGCCAAGAGCTACGCCGAGCCGCAGCCGCTGGACGCGACCATGATAGGCGGCACCGTCGGCCAGGTGGTCGAATCCAAACACCCCAAGTTCGCTGCCGGCGATTTCGTGGCGGGCATGTTTGGCTGGTCGGAGATCGGCGTGTCCGACGGCGCGCTGCTGCGCAAGCTGGACACCACGCATATCCCGCTGTCGGCCTATCTCGGCCCGGTCGGCATGCCAGGCATGACGGCGTGGTTCGGCTTCAACCAGATCATGCAGGCCAAGGCCGGCGAGACCGTGGTGGTATCCGCAGCCAGCGGCGCGGTGGGCAGCGTGGTTGGGCAACTGGCCAAGCTGCGCGGCTGCCGCGCAGTGGGCATTGCGGGCGGCAAGGACAAATGCGACTACGTGGTCAATGAACTGGGCTTCGACGCCTGCATAGACTACAAGGCCGGCAATCTGGAGGGCGACCTGGCCGCCGCCACCCCGGACGGCGTGGACGCCATCTTTGAAAACGTGGGCGGCGCCGTGTTCGACGCGGCGCTGGCGCGCACCAACGCCTTCGCCCGCGTGGCGCTGTGCGGCATGATCGCAGGCTACAACGGCGAAGACGTCCCCATCCGAAACGCGCGCGTGCTGCTGACCAACCGGCTGACGGTGCGCGGCTTTATCGTCTCCGAGCATATGGAGCTGTGGCCGCAAGGCTTGACCGAGCTGGGCGGGCTGGTGGCCACCGGCAAGCTGAAATACCGTGAATCGATAGCGGACGGCCTGGCCGCCGCACCGGAAGCATTCATGGGCCTGCTCAAAGGCAAGAACTTCGGTAAACAATTGGTCAAGCTCATCTAAGGCGGACATTCATGAAAAATTTCCAAGACAAAGTAGCCGTCATCACCGGCGGCGCAGCCGGCCTGGGCCGTGAGTTCGCCATCAAGGCGCACAAGCTGGGCATGAAGCTGGTGCTGGCCGACGTGCAGCAGGACGCGCTGGACAAGACCGTGGCCGAGCTGAAGGAGCAGGGCGCGCAGGTGATCGGCCTGATCTGCGACGTCCGCAAGGGCGAGCAGGTGCAGGCGCTGGCCGACGCCACCATGAAGGAATTCGGCTCGGTGCACCTGGTGTTCAACAACGCCGGCGTGGGTTCGGGCGGGCTGATCTGGGAAAACACGGTGGCGGACTGGGAGTGGGTACTGGGCGTCAACGTCTGGGGCGTGATCCACGGCGTGCGCATCTTCACCAAGCTGATGCTGGAATGCGCGAAGAAGGAAGAGGGCTACGAGGGGCATATCGTGAACACGTCCTCGATGGCGGGCGTGGTCAATCCGACGGCGATGGGCGTCTACAATGTGTCCAAGCATGCGGTGGTGTCGCTGTCCGAGACGCTGTATCACGACCTGAACTTGGTGGATGCGCCCATCGGCGCGTCGGTGCTGTGCCCGTTCTTCGTCCCGACCGGCATCAACCAGTCGCACCGCAACCGTCCGGACGACGTGAAAATGGACGCCAAGCCCACGCGCAGCCAGCTGGCTTCGCAGGCGATGACGGACAAAGCCGTCACATCGGGCAAGGTCACCGCCGAGGATGTGGCCAACATCACCTTCCAGGCGATCGCGGACGGCCAGTTCTACATTTACACGCATCCGCAGGCGCTGGGCGGCTTGAAAACGCGCATGGAAGACATGACCACCGGCCGCAACCCGACCGACCCCAACGACGCCACCCCGCACATCCGCCAGATGCTGAAGGACATGGTGAAAGGCGGTAGCGCGGGCTGAGGCCTGCATGCGACAATTGTGCTTTCGCATTCATGGAGCACAGCAGGCATGAGCACTCGGCACGATATCCGCTTCGGCGACTGGACCGAACTGCAGCGGGACGCGAAGATCATCCGCATGGAGGTCTTCGTGGTGGAGCAGAACGTTCCCGCCGAACTGGAGATGGACAACAACGACGCGGCCTGCCTGCATGCCGTGGCTTATGACGCGGCCGGCTTGCCGATCGGCACCGGCCGCCTGCTGCCGGACGGCCATATCGGCCGCATGGCGGTGCGCAAGGCGGGGCGCGGCACCGGCATCGGCGGCGCGCTGCTGGAGGGGCTGATGGAGCAGGCCAAGCTGCGCGGCCACAAGCGTGTAGTGCTCGGCGCGCAGACGCACGCCGCCGCGTTCTACGAAAAGCACGGCTTCGCCATCGTCGGCGAGGAATTCATGGAAGCGGGCATTCCGCACGTGGAGATGGCGCATTCCTTTGAATGATGCCTGCGGCGGCCAGGGACAGTACGGCGGCGACGCCGAACGCGGCCTGCATGCCGCCCAGCGCATACAGGGCGCCCATGGCCGACGCGCCGGTAATCAATCCCAGGTTGCGTGACAGATTGAGCAAGCCGGACACCACGCCGCGCTGGCTTGCTTCGACGTCCGCCATGACGGCGGTGTTGTTCGCCGCCTGGAACAGGGCATAGCCTGCGGTGATCAGCGCCAGCGGAGCGATGTAGCCCGGCACGCCGTAACTGGCGGCCATCCAGGGCAGGGCGGCTGCGCCCGCAGCCATACCAGCCAATCCGGCCAGGCCTGCGCGGCGCGCGCCCATGCTATCCACCAGGCGCCCGGCCGGGACGCCGCTCAGCGCGGCCACCAGCGGGCCGGTCGACATCACCAGGCCAATTTGCGCCGCCTCCAGCCCCAGCATGCCCCCAAGATAGAACGGCCCCACCACCAGCGTAGCCATGACCACCGTGGTCACGAGGGCGCTCGCAGCAAAACCCGCTCCCAGTACGGGATGGCGCAGCATCTCCATGCGGATCAGCGGCGAGGCGGACTTCTTCTGCGCCAGCGCGAACAGTCCGCCGCAGGCCGCCGCGCCCAGCAGCAATAGCGCGTTCGTCCAGCCGAAGTGCCCGCGTCCCAGCGTCATGGCAAGCGAGAATGCGGCCAGCGTCAGCGCAAGCAGCAAGGTGCCCAGCTGGTCGAATTTGGGCCGGGGAGCGTCCGCAGCAGGGGCGTCGGCGGGCAGGAAGCGATAGGCGAGCAGGGCGGCGAGCGCGCCCAGCGGAACGCTGATCCAGAAAATCGCCGGCCACCCGGCAAGTGCGATCAACCCGCCACCCGCCGTTGGTCCGAGGGCCGTGCCGACGGCGGACATGGTGCCCAGCAGACCCATGGCGGTGCCGGTCCTTTCCTTGGGCACGGCGCTGGCTGCAAACGCCATCGCCAGGGACATCATGGCGGCGGCGCCCAAGCCTTGCAGCGCGCGCGCCGCGATCAGCTGCCACAGTTCCCCAGCCAGGCCGCACAAGGCCGAGGCCACCGTGAACAGCGCCACCCCGGCTATGAGCAGCCTGCGCCTGCCCAGCAGGTCGCCCAGCCGTCCCACGCTCACGATCAGGGTGGTGATAGCCAGTAGATAGGCCAGCACCACCCACTGAACCTGCTGGAAAGACGCATGGAAGCTGGCCGCCAGCGTCGGTAATGCGACGTTGGCAATACTGGTGCCCAGCGAGGACAGCAGCGTCGTCAGCGAAAGCGCGGCCAGCGCCTGCCGGGCTGCGGCCGTGAGGGGGATGGGGAGCGCGCCTGGAATCGCTTCCGGAAGCTGGATGGGCCGGGTTTTCATGCTGGTTCTCCTGCGGATTGGTCAGCATTGATCGTACCCGCGCGCCATAGATGGCGGAAGGCGCAGCGGTTGCAGCTTATTAGTGCACCGCACGCCATATACGCCGTGGTTCCGTGCTATCGTTGCCGCATGTCTACTCCGGATCTCAACCTGCTCATTACGCTGGACGTGCTGCTCGCCGAGGGCAGCGTAGCGCGCGCCGCCAGGCGTTTGCGGCTCAGTCCGTCGGCCATGAGCCGGGCGCTGGCGCGGCTGCGGGAGACTACCGGAGACCCGCTGCTGGTCCGCGCCGGACGCGGCCTCGTGCCCACGCCGCGCGCGCTGGAGCTGCGCGAGCGCGTCAGCCAGCTGGTTCAGGACGCTGAATCCGTCCTCCGGCCAGCGGAGCGGCTGGACCTTGCCGCGCTGGTGCGCACATTCACGATACGGGCGAGGGAAGGCTTCATCGACAATTTCGGCGCCGAGCTGATCTGCCGCGCCGCCGCCGAAGCGCCCGGCGTGCGCTTGTGTTTCGTGGACAAGCTGGACAAGGAAAGCACGGCCTTGCGCGACGGTACGGTGGATCTGGAAACCGGCGTGGTGGGCAAGGCGACCGGCCCCGAAGTGCGCACCCGCGCGCTGTTCCGGGACCGTTTCGTGGGCGTCGTGCGCGCCGGGCACCCGCTCAGTACAGGCACGGTAACGGCGGCACGCTACGCCGAAGGACGGCACGTTGCCGTGTCGCGGCAGGGACAGGAAAGAGGGCAGATAGACGAGGCGCTGAGCCGGGCCGGGCTGGAGCGGAAGGTGGCCACCATCGTCGGCAGTTTCTCGGCGGCGCTGGCGCTGGTGCGCGGCTCGGACCTGGTCGCCAGCGTCCCTGAGCGCCAGACCGGGAAGCTGCGCGACGGCCTGCACAGCTTCCCGCTGCCGCTGGAGGCGCCGCAAATCACGGTCTCCATGCTCTGGCATCCCCGCATGGATGCCGACCCGGCACACCGCTGGCTGCGCAGTCTAGTCCATGCGGTCGTTACAGCAGGGGGGAATCGATTACAGTTGCTCGCGGGTATGGCGAACGCGGATGATGGCAATAGCTGAATCCCGGATCTCGTAACGCAGTTCGTATTTGCCAACCAGAATGCGCCGCACTTCTCGATTCCCGAATCCAGTAAGCTGTTCGCCTATGCGTGGATTCGCGAATAGTTTTTCTGGCGCGGCGTAGAGTTGCGCCATCGCGCGAGCCGCCGCCGAGGGGTTGAGAGGGGCCAGAAACGCATACAGCCTGCCCAGGTCAGACTGCGCCTTGCTGGTCCATAGGATTTTCATGCTTAAGGCAAAGGTAGGGGATTTTCCGTATTCAGGCCCTCAACCCATGCTTTTATCACTGAATGGTCCACGACCCTGCCTGCATCAACATCCGCAAGACCTTCCAGGGTCATTTGATAAATCCGGTCCTCGCGTTCCGCCCACAGCACCAGGGCTTGCTCCACGATAGAGTCCACCGGTATTTGGGAACTGCTTGCCAAAGCAGAAATCCGCTCGGCGAGCGGCTGTGGGATGCGTACCGTCCAGCTCGTTGTGTCTCTCGTGTTCATCACTGCCTCCGTGCTGAATGCCGTCGCTTTACTGTATCAGCATTTCGTGCAGCACTGCGGGGCCATCGGCATAAAGCTTGACCACGGTCGAGGTGCGGGTGCCGTAGCCGGGGGACTCGATGCGGACGGCCGACAGCAGGCGCTCGACTTCCAGCGGCACGCCGGTTTCGGGCAGGCGCAGGTCGGGCGCGCGGGTGGTGTCGGCCAGCATTTCGAAGTAGGCGTCGTCCGGCGCGCCCAGGCACAGCAGGCTTGCGAACTGGGCTTTGGTCTTCAGCACCTTGGGCCAGGGCGAATCCAGCGTGGCGTTGGACAGGCCGTAGATGCCCGGCGCGAGCGGCTGGCCGTTGCGCGGGTCGTCGCCGCCCTTGTTGGAGTACCAGATCAGGGTGTCGCGGTCGCCGATGACGAGGTTGAAGCCGTTGTAGGCATCCGCGCCGGCGCGGATATGCTCCACGTACTCGGCCGGCGACATGCTGCCGGCCAGGAAGCCGGACACCAGCTGGCCGCGCGAGGGCGCGTCGGCCTTGTGCTCCAGCGGCGCGCGGATATTGGTGATGGCGGCGAAGCGCGGCGATGCGCCGGCGGCTTCGGCATCGGTTTGAGCGACGCCCATCCAGCTGCCGCCCGCCTTCAGGTCGCGGCCCGCGTAGATGCGCGGCTGGTCCGGCCACGGCCCGGCCGGGGCCGCTTCGCGGGCGTAATATTCATCGCGGTTGGCAGCAGCGATCAGCGGCACGGCCGGCACCACTTGCCAAGCGAAAACGATCAAACACATGAGTTGAAATCCGTAAAAACTTCGGTGTGGCGGGGGCCGGCCGTGAGCGGCAGCAGCCCGGATTGCTGGACGGCGGCCGCCAGCGCGGCCTCGAACCCGTCCGGCACCGCCGGATAAACTTCCATCCAGGTCTGCAAGCCGTCTTTGGCCTGCGGACGGCGCTTCAGCTGCGGCGGCGTGCCGCAGGCGCTGGCCAGTCCGGCCTGCATGGCCGTGACCGCGCCGTGCAGGCTGGCCGTGTCGGCCTCCCGCACCTGGTAGTAGATGTACAAATCGGCCATGCTAGACGTCGAGCTTGTCCAGCACGTAGGGCATGGGCAGGAACTCCAGCTGCACGCCGTCCGCAGAACCCAGGCGCACCGCGCCCTGTTCCAGCGCTTCCAGTTTCATTTCCACCAGCGCGTCCACGCCGCCCAGGCCGTTCGGCGCGGCGTTCACCACCATGCCGCAAGGCTGGGACGGATCGGACTCGGCAAAGACTTCCGTGCCGGCCTTGGCATCGCCATCGGCCACGCGCACCAGCGCCGTGCGGCGCTTGAGCTTGCCCAGATACTGGCTGCGCGCGACGATTTCCTGGCCCGGATAGCAGCCTTTCTTGAAATTGACGCCGCCCAGCAGCTCGAAATTGATCATCTGCGGCACAAACTGCTCCTGCGTGGCGGCGCCGATTTGCGGCACGGCGGCATGGATTTCGGCCAGGCGCCAGGCCTCGTTGCCGCCCACGTTCAGCTTGTCCGCCAGCACGGGCGCGGCGGTTTCCGCGATCTCGGCCGACGTGATCCACAGGTAGCGCGGCGCGCCGAAGGCGTCCGCCAGGCGCAGCAGCGTGCCCAGCGGGTGCTCGATCTTGCTGTAAGGCTGCTCCGGCAGCGGCTCGAACCAGGTCTGCAGCACGGCCTCGGCCATGCCGCCGCCCAGGGCCAGCACCACCTGCGTGGCGGGCGCCTCGGTGGCGTCGGCCAGCTTGGTCTTGGCGCGCATCACGAACATGGACAGGCGTTTCTGCAGAGCGGGCTGGATTTCGCGCGGCAATTGCAGGAAGATGGATTCCTCATTGCGCCAGAGCAGGAAGGTGGCTTGCAGGCGGCCTTTCGGGCTGCAATAGCCGGCCAGGCGCACGTCGTCCAGGCCCAGGTGCTCGACGTCGTTGGTCAACTGGCTGTGCAGGAAACTGGCCGAATCCGGGCCGGTCAATGCGATCAGGCCCTGGTCGGTGACGGCGGCAACAAAGCCCACGGCCAGTTCGGTCGGGGTCAGCGGCTTGCCCTGCGGCGTTAAAAGTTGATTCCAGTTACTCATAAATTCCAATAATTTGACGATTAAAGCATTATCATTACGGCCTAATTATAGTGATGTAGAAGAATTCGCGCCGGACGCCGCAAAAAAGCGGTTTCCCCGCCTTAAAGTGGCTTGCAAATGGCATTCATAAAAAAGACGATTATGTTGGGCATCCTGGCCGCGGCGGCGGCAGGGGGCGGCTTTGCCTGGTGGGCAGGGCAGCCGATTATCACCGAAGAACCCGCCATCGAATTCACCATCGTGCCGGGCAGCGGCGCGCACGCGGCCGGCCAGCAGATCGCCGAGGCCGGCATTCCCATCCAGCCGCTGCTGTTCAACCTGCTGGCGCGCTTTACGCAAAAGTCGTCCAAGCTCAAGGCCGGCGCCTACGAGCTCAAGCCCGGCACCACGCCGCTGCGCCTGATCGACCAGCTGGTGCGCGGCGAGTTCGCGCAGGAGCAGCTGACCATCATCGAAGGCTGGACCTTCCGCCAGATGCGCCAGGCCGTGGCCGCCCACAAGGGCTTGAAGCACGACACCATCGCCCTGTCCGACACCGAGCTGATGGCGCTGGTGTCCCCCGAGTTCAAGGCACCCGAGGGTCTGTTCTTCCCGGACACCTATCTGTTCGCCAAGGGTTCCAGCGAGCTGGCCATTTTCCGCCAGGCGCACGCCATGCTGATCGCCAAGCTGAGCGACGCCTGGGAAAAGCGCGATCCGAATCTGCCCTACAAGAACCCGTATGAAGCGCTGACCATGGCCTCCATCGTGGAAAAGGAAACCGGCCAGAAGTCCGAGCGCAACATGATCGCAGGGGTGTTCGTCAACCGCCTGCGCCTGGGCATGCTGCTGCAAACCGACCCCACCGTGATCTACGGCATGGGCGCCCGCTACGACGGCAAGATCCGCAAAAAGGATCTGGAGACCGACACCCCGTACAATACCTACACCCGTGCCGGCCTGCCGCCCACGCCGATCGCCTTGCCGGGCGTGCAGTCGCTGACGGCGGCGCTGGCCCCGGCCAAGACGGCGGCGCTGTATTTCGTCTCGCGCGGCAACGGCACCAGCAAGTTTTCCGACAATCTGACCGACCACAACCGGGCAGTGAACCAGTATCAACGTTAAAGAATCAACAGTTACATGAAACACTACAGCGGCAAGTTCATCAGTTTCGAAGGCATAGACGGCGCCGGCAAATCCACCCATATCGGCTTTGTGACCGACTTTATCCGCGCGCGCGGCGTGCAGCTGGTCAGCACGCGCGAGCCGGGCGGCACGCCGCTGGGCGAGAAAATCCGCGAGCTGTTCCTGCATGAGAAGATGCACCTGGAAACCGAAACCCTGCTGGTGTTCGCCAGCCGCCGCGAGCACCTGGCGCAAGTGATCGAACCGGCGCTGGCCCGTGGCGACTGGGTGCTGACGGACCGCTTCACCGACGCCAGCTTCGCCTACCAGGGCGCCGGACGCGGCCTGGACCGCGCCAAGCTGGAAACACTGGCGCACTGGGTGCATGCGGACCTGGAGCCGGACCTGACCTTTTTGTTCGACGTGCCGCTGGAAGTGGCGCGCGCCCGCCTGGACGCTACCCGCGAGCTGGATAAGTTCGAGCGCGAGCAGGAGGACTTCTTCCATGCCACCCGCAACGAATACCTGCGCCGCGCGGCCGAAGCGCCGCATCGCTTCCGCGTGATCGACTCCACCCGCAGCATCGCCGAGATCCAGCAGGAACTGGCAGGCATACTGGACGGGCTGGTATGACCACGGCCATCTACCCCTGGCAGGAAACGGCCTGGCAGCAGCTGCAGGGGCTGCGCGCCCGGATGCCGCACGCCATCCTGTTCCACGGCGCGGCGGGCACCGGCAAGGCGGACTTTATCGAGCATTTCGCCCAGTCGCTGCTGTGCGAAAACGCCGGGCCGGGCGGCCATGCCTGCGGCGCCTGCGTCTCCTGCGGCTGGTTTGCCCAGCACAACCATCCCGACTACCGCCGCGTGCGTCCAGAGTCCTTCGAGGACGAAGTGAGCGGCGAGGGCGAGGAGGGCGAGGAAAAGAAGGCCGCCAAGTCCAAGACCCCGTCCAAAGAGATCAAGATCGAGCAGATCCGTTCGCTGGCTGATTTCATGAACATCTCCACCCACCGCCAGGGCTTGCGCGTGGTGGTGCTGTATCCGGCCGAGGCGCTGAATATGCCGGCCTCGAACGCGCTGCTGAAAACGCTGGAGGAGCCACCGCCGGGCACGGTGTTCCTGCTCTCGTCAAACAGCCTGGACCGCTTGCTGCCCACTATTTTGTCGCGCTGCCGCAAGTTCGCGCTGCCCATGCCGGGCCACGAGGAGGCGCTGGCCTGGCTGAAGGCGCAAGGCGTGGCCGACGCCGACAGCTGGCTGCGCGAGCAGGGCGGTGCGCCGCTCGCCGCGCTGGCCCAGTCCGAGTCCGGCAGCCGCGAGGAAATGGACATGCTGCTGCAGATGCTGGCCCACCCCAGCGTGGAGGCGGCGCTGCGGGCGGCCGACAAAATGCAGAAAGTGCCGCTCGCTTCCCTGGTTTCCTGGTTGCAGCGCTGGCTTTACGATATGTTTTCCTACAAACTATCAGGCAACATCCGGTATTATCCCCGTTACCGCAAGGAGCTGGCCGGACTGGCGGACAAGGTGCACACCGCCAGGCTGATGGCGGCGATCAAGGGCGTCAACGAGCGCCGCGCGATTGCCGACCATCCTTTGTCGCCCAAGCTGTTCATTGAGGATATGCTGCTGGACTACACAGCCAGCTGCGCTTGAAAGGAAACGAATTGACCGGCAGCACCATCGATCCCAATGCCGTACCGATAGCGCGGCCCACCGTGCTGTCGCTGGCGATTAAGGAAAAGGCCGCGCTCTACGCGGCCTACATGCCGTTCCTCAAACACGGCGGCATCTTCGTGCCGACCCAGAAGCCCCACAAAATCGGCGACGAGATCTACCTGATCCTGGCGCTGATGGACGACACCGCCAAATATCCGATCGCAGGCAAGGTCGCCTGGATCACGCCGCCCAGCGCCGCGCACAACAAGGCGCAAGGCATAGGCCTGCATTTCCCCGACGACGAATCCGGCCACCGCGTCCGCGCCCGCATCGAGGAAATCCTCGGCGCCGCGCTGCGTTCGTCGCGCGCCACGCACACCCTTTAACCATCTCCGCGTTTTTATACATGTCCTACCGCCACCGCATCGCCACGCTCAACGACTTGCCCACCATCGTCGCAATCTACAACAGCACCATCGCCTCGCGCGAAGTGACCGCCGACACCGAGCCGGTATCGGTCGAGTCCCGCCTGGCCTGGTTCCATGAGCACACGCCGGAGCGCCGCCCGCTGTGGGTCATTGAAGGGGCGGACGACAATTCCGCTGCGCCCGCCATCCTGGGCTGGATTTCCTATTCCAACTTCTACGGCCGCCCCGCGTATTCGGGCACGGCGGAAGTGTCGATTTATATCGCCGAAGAGGCGCGCGGCAAGGGCATAGGCCGCTACGCGCTGCAGGAAGCCATCGATTTCGCGCCCAGCATCAATGTGCACACGCTGCTTGGCTTCATCTTCGGCCACAACCAGCCCAGCCTGGGCCTGTTCTCCCGCTTCGGCTTTGAAACCTGGGCCAATCTGCCCAAGGTTGCCAACCTGGACGGCATAGAGCGCGACCTTATCATCCTGGGCAAGCGCGTGGCCTAAACCTTCAACCTCCTTCGAAAGCTGCCATGCTGCGTAAAATCATCCTTGTTCTAGCCCTCGGAATTTGCGCAGCACAGCCGGCAAGGGCCGTGCTGATGGGCAGCGCCGAAAGCCAGAAGCTGGTGTCAGAAGGCCAGGCCCTGCAGGCCAACGGCCAGTTCAAGGAAGCGCTGGAAAAATACGAGGCGGCGCGCAAGCTTTCGCCGGACGCTTCCAGCCCGCTGTCCTCGGCGGCATACCTGCTGCAGGCGCTGGCGGGCGGCATGCCCGCCGAGTCCGCCGCCAAGGTGCGGCAGCAAGCCGAAGCGCTGGCGCGCGCGGCGCTGAAACTGGCCGCCAACGACCCCATGGCCGCCGAAGTGCTGCGCATGCAGTCGGACCCGACGGTGGTTCCCGCCTACAAGCCCAGCGAAGCGGCGGGCCAGGCTTATGCCGAGGGCGAAGTGCTGTTCCATAAAGGACAGTACGAAGCGGCGCGCGTCAAATACCGCGAAGCGCAGCTGGCCGATCCCAAGTTCTCCAACGCCTGGCTGATGGAGGGCGACACCTATTTCGTCGAAAAAAACTGGCCCGCCGCCGAAATGCTGTTCCAGAAAGCGGCAGCGGTCGACCCGCAAAACGCCCAGGCCTGGCGCTTCCAGGCCGACGCGCTGATGCGTCTGGGCAACCGCGCCGGCGCCGAGGCCGCCGCGCTGAACGCCGTGGCGGCCCAGCCCGGACAGCAGCCAAGCTGGGAGCGGTTGGCCATGATCGCCGAGCTGGACAAGCAGCCTTACGCGCGCCTGCGCCTGGAACGCAAGGCCTCGGTGTCCTTCGACGCCAAGTCCGGCAAGTCCACCGTGCAGATGGACGGCGAGTTCAAGGACGCCAAGGCCGAGGCCAACACCGACTACGCAATGTGGCTGACCTACGCCGTCGCCCAGGTGAACGCCCGCGCGGCCGCCGAAAAGGACGGCCGCAAGCTCTCGCCGTTCGCGCAGGAGCTGGCCGGCTGGACCACCGCCCTCAAGGTGGCCGACGAGCTGGTGCAGGCCGGCGGCCCCGCGCCGGTGACGCCCGCGCTGCAGGCGCTGCGCAAGCTGGCCGCGCCGGAACAGCTGGAGGCCGCCGTGCTGCTGCTGATGTACCGCGAAGCCTACCGCCCCGAGTTCGAGGCGTGGAAGCAAGCGCACCCCAACGGCATCAAGGCCTTCCTGGCGGCGAACCGGCTGATACCCTAGCCGTGGCGGCCTCGCCGCCGCTCGCGTACAATCACGGCATGTTTATCGATTCCCACTGCCACATCAATTTCCCCGAGCTGGCTGCTCGCATGCCCGAGATACTCGGCAAAATGGCCGAGAACAAGGTCACCCACGCGCTTTGCGTGTCGGTCGACCTGCCGGACTTCCCGCAAGTCCTGGCGCTGGCCGAACAATATCCGCACATCTACGCCTCGGTTGGCGTGCATCCCGACTATGAAGACACGCCGGAACCCAGCGTCGAACAGCTGGTGCAGCTGGCCGACAACCCGCGCATCATCGCCATCGGCGAGACCGGGCTGGACTACTACCGCCTGGAAGGCGACCTGGAGTGGCAGCGCGAACGCTTCCGCACCCACATCAAAGCTTCAAGAATCACGCGCAAGCCCTTGATTATCCACACAAGAGCCGCCAGCGCCGACACCATCCGCATCATGCAGGAAGAGGGCGCGGGCACCGACCAGGGCGGCGTGGCGGGCGTGATGCACTGCTTCACCGAATCGCTGGAAGTGGCGCGCGCGGCCATGGACATGGGCTTCTACATCTCCTTCTCCGGCATCGTCACTTTCAAGAGCGCCAAGGATTTGCAGGCGGTGGCCATGGAAGTGCCGCTGAAACAGATGCTGATCGAAACCGACTCGCCCTACCTGGCCCCCATGCCGCACCGGGGCAAGATGAACGAGCCCGGCTTTGTTGCCCACGTGGCTGAATACATCGCCAAGCTCAAGGGCGTGTCCGTGGAGCAGGTGGCGCAGCAGACCAGCGACAACTTCTTCAAATTATTCAACGTGGTACGTTAATCTTCTCAGGTAATACATGACCATCAAACGCCGGCTGCTGCTGTCCGCCATCGCCCTGATGCTGACCGTTCCGGCGCTTGCCGAAACCGAAGACCAGGTCGACTTCTTCCGCGCCGCCCAGGTGGACAACGTCATCGTCGTGCGCGACGTGCTCAAGCGCGGCCTGGACCCCAACCTGCACGAGCCGGAACGCGGCGAAACCGGCCTCATCGTCGCCATGCGGCACGACGCCAACCGCGTCTTCGCCATCCTGCTGCAGCATCCCAGGATCGACCTCGAAGCGCAGTCCGCCAACGGGAGCACGGCGCTGATGATGGCCGCCTTCAAGCACAACAAGGCAGCGGTGGCCGCCATGATCGCCAAGGGCGCGCAAGTGAACCGCAAAGGCTGGACGCCGCTGCACTTCGCGGCGGCGGCGGGCGACCTCGACATCATGAACATGCTGCTCGAGCACCACGCCTACATCGACGCCGGCTCGCCCAGCGGCCTCACGCCGCTGATGCTGGCCGCGCGCGAAGGCATGGAAGACGCCGTCAAGTTGCTGCTGGAGCAGGGCGCCGACGCCACGCTGAAGGACGGCGCTTATCGCGTGGACGCCGCCGAGTTCGCCATCCGCGCCGAAAAGCCCTGGATCGCCAAGGCCATCAAAGCCCATCTCGCCGCGAAAACGGCAAAGTAGACGGTTTTTCCGGCGCAACTCGCCGCTTAGCTTTGCGCCTGCCGCAAAGATAATGGCTACGTTGCGCTAACAAGGAAAAACCATGCTGAATGAACGTGAAATAGAGAGCTGCTATCTCGGACAGTTTATCCCTGTCCACTACCATCACAATATGCTGATGGACCAGAACCGCATGCACAGCTTCAAATCCGCCATAGCCTACGCGGTGAAGCCGGGCATGAAAGTGCTGGAACTGGGAGGCGGCACCGGTGTGCTTTCCTTCTTTGCGGCGGCCAAGGCCAGCAAAGTGTATTGCGTCGAATTCAACCCGGACATGGTCAAGGAAGCGCGCAAATTCCTCGCCATCAACCCGAACGGCGAGAAGGTCGAAGTCATCCACGCGGACGCCTTCGAATACTTGCCGCCCGAGCCGGTGGACGTCGTGATCTGCGAAATGATCCACGTCGGCATGCTGCGTGAAAAGCAGGTGGAAGTGATCGAATCGTTCAAGCGCCGCTACCTCGAGCGCTTCGGCGGCCCGCTGCCGGTGTTCATGCCCGAAGCGGTCATCATGGCGGTCCAGCCGCTGCAGCAGGAATACGACTTTGAAGGCTTCTTCGCCCCCATCGTGCAATTCCAGGAAACCCAGGTCATCTACCCCGGCACCGTGGAAATGGCGCAGCCCGCCGTGTACAGCGTGCTCGACTTCACCCAGCCCAACGACATGATGATAGGCTGGCAAGGCAAGTTCGTGGTAGAGCGCAGCGGCTGCGTGAACGCCATGCGCTTCGTCACCAAGAACATCCTCTCCGTGGTCCAGGAGCGCAACAGCACGATAGACTGGCTGAACCACTACATGACGCTACCGCTGGCCAAGCCGGTACAGGCCAAAGAAGGCGACGTGCTGGAAGTGAGCTTCCAATACCGCGCCGGCGGCTCGCTGCCCTCGCTGCAAGCATCGCTGCGCTGCGAAGTCCTGTACGAATCCGCCCTCCAGCCCCACCACTACGCGCCTGCCTACGCCTGAAACTCGTTGATCAACCCCGGGGTCAGTTCTGTCATTGCGTCAAAATGACGTGATGACAGAACTGACCCCGACGTGACCCCGACGTCGGGATGGCTGTATACTCGGGGGTTTTAATTAAAGCGTATTTGCTATGGAACAAGAAGATCGCCGCTACATCATCCAGCAGAAGAAGATCGCCGACGGCGACAAGCCGCCTGTGTTTGCGAAGGTGATGCGCAGCAAGGAAGGCGTGTTCGAAGGGGTGTCCTTCATTAAGTCGAAGGAGAAGGCCACCATCCTGACCGTGCCGGAAGCCGAGCAGGCTATCGCCTGGGCTCAGAAGAAGAAGCCGAACGCAAAAGAGTACGAAACCAAGATCATTTGCGTCGGCCAGTAGGCTACTATTAAGCGGCGCGCAGGTCCAGCAGGCGGGCGCGGGCGCTGTCGTATTCCGCTGTCAGGCGGCGGACCAGCTCGGCCACCGTCGGCGCGTCTTCCATCAGGCCCACGCCCTGGCCAGCGCCCCAGATGTCGCGCCAGGCTTTGGCCTTGGCGGTGCTGCCGGAGCCGAAGTCCATGGCCGTTTTGTCGGCCTCGGGCAGCGCGTCCGGGTCCAGTCCGGCCGCCACGATGGATTTCTTCAGGTAGTTGCCGTGCACGCCGGTGAACAGGTTGGTGTAGACAATGTCCGCCGCCGTCGATTCGATAATGGCCTGGCGGTAGCCGTCGTCCACATTCGCTTCCTCCGTGGCCAGCCAGCGCGAGCCGATGTAGGCGAAGTCCGCGCCCATGGCTTGCGCCGCCAGAATGGCGTCGCCCGTGGCGATCGAGCCGGACAGGGCGATCGGACCCTTGAAGAATTTCCGCACTTCCCCCACCAGCGCAAACGGCGACAGCGTGCCCGCATGGCCGCCGGCGCCGCTCGCCACCAGGATCAGGCCGTCCACGCCCGCTTCCAGCGCCTTCTTCGCATGGCGGATCGACACCACGTCGTGCAGCACGATGCCGCCGTAGCTGTGGATGGCGTCCAGCATCTCTTTCGGCGGCGCGCGCAGCGAGGAAATAATGATGGGCACCTGGTGCTTTACGCACATCTCCACGTCATGCGCCAGGCGGGTGTTGGACTGGTGCACGATCTGGTTGACGGCGATGGGGCCGACTATCGCGTCCGGGTTGGCTTCCTGGTAGGCGGCCAGTTCGGCTTTCAAGTCCGTCAGCCAGGTGTCCAGCAGCTCGGCCGGGCGCGCGTTCAGCGCCGGGAAGGAGCCGACGATGCCGGCTTTGCACTGCGCGGCCACCAGCTTGGGGCCGCTGGCGATGAACAGCGGCGAGCCGATCACGGGCAGGGCCAGTTTGCGCAGTACCTCTGGGATGTGATTCGATGTCATGATATGCTCCTCCGGTTAGGTCTGATACGATGTTATCAGAAAAAACGCTGTTTTTTCCACTGAATTTTAGAGCATGACTTCATGACAAAAGCCAAAGTTGTCGATTTTCGCCAGGAACAGGAAGATTTGCGGGGGGCGCTGCGCCAGGGCATGCTGGACGCCGCCAGCCGTTTGCTGGTGGAGGAGGGGCCGGCCGCGCTCACCGTGCGCAAGGTGGCCGAGGCCGTCAATTGTTCGACCACGCTGCTGTATTCCATCTTCGGCGGCAAGGACGGACTCAGCAATGCGCTCTACCTGGAGGGCTGCGAACGCCTGAAGCGCGACTTTGAGGCCACCGAGGCGGAACTGGCCAAAGTGGATGCCGAACAGGGCGTGTGGCTGTGCGCACGCGCCTACCTGGACTTCTCGCGCCGCAATCCCAGCTACTACCTGGTGATGTTCGGCGACGCCATTGCCGGCTTTATCCCGCCGCTGGAGTCGCGCGTGTCGGCCTGGGGCACGTTCACGCCGCTGATACGCCAGTTCGAGCGCTGCATGGAGCAGGGCTTGCTGCCGAAATCCAGTCCGACGGCGGCCGCGCGCCTGCTGTGGGCCGCGCTGCACGGCATCGCCAGCCTGGAATTGAAGGGTTTTTACCTGAAAAAGGAGCACCCGGACGAGCTGTTCAAGGCGGCCGTACGCGCCATCCTGTTGTCACTCAAGTTGCCGGACTAATTGCACTGTAGCGCGCCGGCGCTGCGCCGTTCACCCCCGGATTTTCACAATTGGTCGGTCCATGCTGCAGCTTGTCGCATGGACATAATTGGCGCGCCCAGTTAGGTTACATTAACGTTGTCGAAAACGTACCTCCCTGGAGCGCATCATGCTGAGTTTTATGCTGTGGCTGGTTCTGCTGTTTCTGTGTTGGCCGCTGGCCTTGCTGGCTTTGCTGCTCTATCCGCTGGTCTGGCTGCTGCTGTTGCCGTTCCGCCTGATCGGCATCGGCGTGGATGCGGTGTTCGGCCTGCTGCGCGCCATCGTCATGCTGCCTGCGCGCGTGCTGCGCGGCTCTCCCGGCCGCTAGAACTCCACCAGCACGCCTGCGCCCACGGATTTCTGGGCATAGTTGTAGTCGATCAGGCTCTGGCCATAGCCGGTGCTGCCTTGCAGATAGCCTTTCAGATTGTCGCGCAGCGGGAAGTGCCAGCCCAGCTGCAGGAAACCGTGATTGGTGCTCAGGTTGCGCCGCGCCAGCAGCGCGTACTCGTGGCCGGCGTTGCGGTAGGCCAGGCGCAGGTCGCCCCGCCCCATGAAGTCGCTGATGTCGATGTTGTCGTTGTCCGACTTGGCGTTGTCCAGCCGCTGCCACACGCGCAGGGTGGCGCTGAAATGCGGCCCCCATTCCCCGCCCACCTCGGCGTACAGCCGGTTCCAGCTGCGCGACAGCGTGGACGTCTGGCCGTTGGACTGGTGCACCATGCCGAAATTCACATAGCGCAGCCGCGCCTCGCCGATGCCGGCGTTCAGCGGCGCCACCGCCATCAGCTCGGGCTGGTAGTTGGTTTCGCGGAAGGGGCTGGATGCCGAGCGGTTGTAGGCCTGCCAGAAGCTCTGCTGCGTGTAGGCGAACCACAGGTCGAAGGGGCTGGCGGCGATACTTTCCATCATCTTCATCTTGAAGCTGAGCTGGTAGCTCAGTTCCACGTGCTTGCTTTTCAGGCCGGCCGGCGTAAATTCCTTGAACGGCCCGTCATTGGTGCCGTTGCTGTAGTTGGCCAGCAGCAGATAGGTGTCGCGGTGCGGGCTGAAGGAGAACACGCCGCGCTTGGACGGCTGGTCCAGCTCCCACTTCTGGACCATGCGCGACAATGGCTGCTCCGGCACGGCGGCGGCCACCGCCGCCATGGCCGTGGCCGCCGCCTCGGCTTTCGCCGCCGCCACGGCGGGCGCGATCACCGCCGCCGGTTCGGTAGCGGCCGCTGCGCCGGCGGCGGGCGGCGTGGACGCCAGCGGGCCTTTCTTGGCCAGCGCGTCATAACAGCTCAGGCGCAAGCTGGGATCGCCCAGCACCGAGCAGCGCTGCAGCAGTACTTCGATTTCGGACGCGTCCTGGGCCAGGGCGGCCGCAGGGGCCAGCGCGGCGAAGGCGATCAGGGATTGCATGGCCAGCGGGGTTTTGATCTTCATGGGATGATGGGCTTAATATATTTGTGGGCAGTCTATATTGATTGTTGGCAAATGCCGCGCACTTTTGCCAGCATGCACTTGAATTTGGCCAAGCACGCCATACTTCAGTGATCCATTACTGATAGAATCAACGACGACCCGCAGCCGGGCCTCGTTTCAAGGAGATTGTGATGACCCGCAAGACACCTATCGAGCGTTACCGCAATATCGGCATCAGCGCTCACATCGACGCCGGTAAAACCACGACCACCGAGCGCATCCTGTTCTACACCGGCGTCAATCACAAAATCGGCGAGGTGCACAACGGCGCTGCCACCATGGACTGGATGGAGCAGGAGCAGGAGCGCGGCATTACCATTACCTCGGCCGCCACCACTGCCTTCTGGAAGGGCATGGCGGGCAATTTCCCCGAGCACCGCATCAACATTATCGACACCCCCGGCCACGTGGACTTCACCATCGAGGTGGAGCGGTCCATGCGCGTGCTGGACGGCGCCGTCATGGTGTACGACTCGGTGGGCGGTGTGCAGCCGCAGTCCGAGACCGTCTGGCGCCAGGCCAACAAGTACAAGGTGCCGCGCATTGCCTTCATCAACAAGATGGACCGCGTGGGCGCGGACTTCTTCCGCGTGCAGCAGCAGATCAAGGACCGCTTGAAAGGCACCGCCGTGCCCATCCAGATTCCGCTCGGCGCCGAGGACAATTTCCACGGCGTGGTGGACCTGGTGAAGATGCGCGCCATTAACTGGGACGACGCCAGCCTGGGCGTGAAGTTCACCTACGAGGACATTCCCGCCGACTTGAAAGAGCTGGCGCAGAAGTGGCACGACCATATGGTGGAGGCGGCCGCCGAAGGCTCGCCCGAGCTGCTGGAAAAATACCTGGACGGCGGCGTGCTGACCGAGGCCGAGATCAAGCAGGGCCTGCGCGACCGCACCATCCGCAACGAGATCGTGCCCATGCTGGCAGGCAGCGCCTTCAAGAACCGCGGCGTGCAAGCCATGCTGGACGCGGTGATCGAGTATTTGCCTTCGCCGCTGGACGTGCCGGCCATTTCCGGCCACGACGAGCAGGACAACCCGATCGAGCGCCATCCGGCGGACGACGAGCCGTTCTCCGCGCTCGCCTTCAAGATCATGACCGATCCCTTCGTGGGCCAGCTGACCTTCTTCCGCGTGTATTCCGGCGTGGTGAATTCGGGCGACACGGTGTACAACCCGACCAAGAGCCAGAAGGAGCGCCTGGGCCGCATCCTGCAGATGCACGCCAATGAGCGCAAGGAGATCAAGGAAGTGTACGCCGGCGATATCGCTGCTGCGGTGGGCCTGAAGGCCGTCACCACCGGCGACACACTGAGCAATCCGGACCACGTGATCGTGCTGGAGAAAATGATCTTCCCCGAGCCGGTGATTTCGCAGGCGGTGGAACCGAAGACCAAGGCCGACCAGGAGAAGATGGGCATCGCCCTGAACCGCCTGGCGCAGGAAGATCCGTCGTTCAAGGTGCATACCGACCAGGAATCGGGCCAGACCATCATGTCCGGCATGGGCGAGCTGCACCTGGAGATCCTGGTGGACCGCATGCGGCGCGAGTTCGGCGTGGAGGCGACCGTGGGCAAGCCGCAAGTGGCTTACCGCGAAACCATCACCAAGAAGGCGACCGACGTGGAAGGCAAGTTCGTCAAGCAGTCCGGCGGGCGCGGGCAGTACGGCCATGCGGTGCTGACGGTGGAGCCGTCCGGCGCCGGCAAGGGCTTTGAGTTCGTGGACGCCATCAAGGGCGGCGTGATACCGCGCGAATTCATTCCGGCAGTGGAGAAGGGCATCCAGGAGACGCTGCAGAACGGCGTGCTGGCGGGCTATCCGGTGGTGGACGTGAAGGTCACGCTCACTTTCGGCTCCTACCACGACGTGGACTCGAACGAGAACGCCTTCCGCATGGCCGGCTCGATGGCTTTCAAGGAGGGCATGCGGCGCGCGTCGCCGGTGCTGCTGGAGCCGATGATGCACGTGGAAGTGGAAACGCCGGAGGAGTTCATGGGCAACGCCATGGGCGACCTCACGTCGCGGCGCGGCATGGTGCAGGGCATGGACGAGATCCCCGGCGGCGGCGGGAAGATCATCCGCGCGTCTGTGCCGCTGGCCGAGATGTTCGGCTACTCCACCACGCTACGCTCGCTCACGCAGGGCCGGGCCACGTACACCATGGAGTTCAAGCATTACGCCGAAGTGCCCAAGCATATCCTTGACCAGATCGCGGTCTCGGCTAAGGGCAAAGCCAACTAAGGCGCAAGGCAGTCCTAGTCGGTCAGCTTGAATTTGAGCTGCACCGACAGGGCGCCGTACAGCCTGTCCTTGTAGCGCGGGATCACGGCGATATTGGCGCCCACGCGCTGGTATTCAAAACTCATCACCGGAATGGCGGCCAGGAACCAGCCGCCGTCGCGCATTTTCGGGTAACCGTTAAAGCCGCCCACCACTGCACCGAAACGCACCGGGCCGATGGCGAAGGGCTGGTAGTACACGCCGGCATAATTGGAATATTTGCGGTCGCTATTGTAGAAGCGGCCGGCGGTCGCGGCAGCGACTGTGGAGAAGCGGTATTCCGCGCCGATGCCGGGATTGCGGTCGTTCAGATTGCGCTCGCGGTCGAAATGGTAGGAATAGAACCCGGGGTTGATCCACAGCTCGCTCAGCGGCTTGTCCTCGACCAATTCAAAGGGGTTCGCATCGCCCGCAGTGGCTGGCATGGAAAAAGCCGCTATCGATGCAAAGGCGAGGCAAGCCGCAACATGATGTGTCATCCCAACAGTCCTTGATAAAAGCCGTAGCGGCGGTCCGGGCATTATAGCCAAGAGTGGACACGGTTCGTTACAATTGAGTCTGAAATTACTTTCCTTGTAACAAGATAGTCATTTTTGATAACTATCGCCCGTATCAATCCACTCTGAGAAGAAACACCATGACCATTACCAAACGCCTCATGCTGACCCTGTCCGTGGCGCTGCTAGCGCTGCTCTTTGTCGGCATCAGCGGCGTAGTGCAGCTGCAGCGCGCCCAGGCCCGCCTGGACACCGTGCAGACTTCGCTCATCCCGAGCATCGCCGGCCTGAACATGGCAAAGAACGCGGTGTCCGACAGCCGCCTGGCAGGCTACCGCCTGTCGGTCTTCTCCGCGCCGGCGCCAGCCGAGTGCCCAGACCCATGCAAGATGCCGGACCGCGCCTCCCTGGTCAAAGCCTACAACGACGCCCACGGCAAGTTCGACGAGATCCTGGCCAAGTACGAAAAAGAAAACGCCACCGACGACACCGACCGCAAAATGGTGGAAGCGGACCGCGAAGCTATGGCTACCTACCGCAAGGCGCTGGTGCCCTTCCTGGAAGCTTCCTACGCAGGCAATATGGACGGCGTGCGCGCCACGCTGGTGGGCGGTTCGCCGCTGGCGGTTGGCGCGGCCGGCGTGAAGAAGGCGCTGGACGACCATATCGCCTACAACAACACCCTGATCGACAAGGTGCGCGAGGAATCGATCGCCGCCTACAAATTCGCCTTCAACCTGCTGGTGGGCGTGATCGTCGCGGCCCTGGTGGTCACCGCCTTGCTGGGCTTCCAGCTGTATAGCACCATCAGCGGCAGCCTGAGCAACATCCAGGGCACGCTGGAAAGCGTGAGCCAGTCGCTGGACCTGACGCAGCAAGTGCGCGTCGAGCGCATGGACGAAGTGGGCCACACCGCCGTTGCCTTCAACAAGCTGCTGAGCGATATCGGCGGCGTGGTCGGCAAGGTGCGCAACGCCACCGAAACCGTCAGCTCGGCCTCGCAGCAGATCGCGGCCGGCACCGGCGACCTGTCCTCGCGCACCGCCTCGCAGGCGGCGGCGCTGGAGCAGACCGCGTCCAGCATGGAAGAACTGAGCTCCACCGTGGGCCAGAACGCGGACAACGCGCGCCAGGCCAACCAGCTGGCGCGTTCCGCGTCCGACGTGGCGGTGCAGGGCGGCAGCGTGGTGGAGCAGGTGACCATGACCATGTCCTCGATTAACGACTCGTCGCGCAAGATCGTCGACATCATCAGCGTCATCGACGGCATCGCCTTCCAGACCAACATCCTGGCGCTGAACGCGGCAGTGGAAGCGGCGCGCGCCGGTGAACAGGGCCGCGGCTTCGCCGTGGTGGCCACCGAAGTGCGCAACCTGGCACAGCGCTCGGCCGCTGCGGCCAAGGAAATCAAGGTGCTGATCGAAGACTCCGTGGACAAGGTAGGCTCCGGCACCAAGCTGGTGGAGCAGGCCGGCGCCACCATGAGCGAAGTGGTGACCAGCGTGCGCCAGGTGACCGACATCGTCGCCGCCATCAGCGCCGCAACCGACGAGCAGAACGCCGGCATCGCCCAGGTGCACCAGGCCATCACGCAGATGGACCAGGTCACGCAGGAAAACGCGTCGCTGGTGGAAGAAACCGCCGCCGCCGCCCAGCTGCTGCGCGACCAGGCGGAGGAGCTGTCGCAAGCAGTGGCCGCCTTCACCATCGGCGGCGGCCAGGCGGCCAAGCCCGCCGCCCGCCGCAGCGCCAGCGTTGCGCCTATCGCCCGCGCCG
>NZ_WWCU01000050.1 GCF_009857595.1 Pseudoduganella aquatica
AGCTGGTGCTGCGCGACGCGCTCTCCATCATGGACAAGCGCACCAACACCCGCGTGTTCCGCAACAAGGACGAAGTGGAAATCGTCCAGCTGATCCTGGACGAATGGCGGCTGGGGAACCGCATCGTTGGCATTTGCTTCAAGCACGAGCTGGCCGACTTCTTCGACACCATCAGCTACCCCAAGCGCGAATTCACCATGCAGCACAACGAGTCCGACGGCGCCTTCATCCGCCGCCTGCTCAAGCGGCGCGGCATCTCCTGGTACTTCCGCGCCGACCATGGCGAGCGCACCCTGTTCCACACCATGGTGCTGCTCAACCGCCCCGACAGCGTGCGCGAAAACGCCGCCGGCACTGTGCGCTACCACCGCGACAGCGCCACCGAAGAGCGAGACAGCATCACCTCCTGGAGCGCGGTGCGCACGCTGCAGCCCGGCAGCACCGCCACCCACAGCTGGGACTACCGCAACCCGCTCGGCGTGCACTTCATGAGCGTGGCCGCGCTGGGCGATGCCGACCAGGGCAGCAGCGGCCGCTGGATGGCCGCCAGCATGGATGACTACCAGGTACTGCCCCCGCACGCCGGCGACGACCATGAAGATCTGTTCAAACTCGGCCAGCTGCGCATGCAGCGCCACGACTACGAAACCAAGTGCTTCCACGCCGAAGGCAGCGTGCGCGACCTGTGCGTGGGCGAATACTTCACGCTCGAAGGCCACCCGGAGATCAGCAGCCACGCCGCAGAGGAGCGCGACTTCACCGTCACGGCGCTGCAGGTGACCGCGCAGAACAACCTGCCAAAGGCGCTGGCCGCACGCGTGGAACGCCTGTTCGCCCGCAACCGCTGGATGCGCAAGGATGCGGACTGCGCGCACGATGCGCAGCTGCACCAGGAGCTGGCCGGGCACGTGGCCGAAGGCAGCTCGCGCATGCACATCCAGTTCACCGCCGTGCGGCGCGGCGTCCCCATCGTGCCCGCCTACGACCCGCGCACCGACCTGCCGCAGCCGCAGATGCAAAGCGCCATCGTAGTCGGCCCGGAAGGCGAGGAAGTGCATTGCGACGAAATGGGCCGCGTAAAGATCCGCTTCCCCGGCACGCGTGCGCAGGACCATGGCGACCGCGGCTTGGCCGGCGCCAACAATGACGAATGCGACTCGGCCTGGGTCCGCGTCGCCTCCAACTGGGCCGGCAACGGCCCCGGCCACCAAAGCCAGTGCGGCACCCTGGGCCTGCCGCGCATCGGCAGCGAGGTGCTGGTGGCCTTCCTTGGCGGCGATCCGGACAAGCCGGTGATCGTGGGGCAGCTCTACAACCAGGAAGGTCTGCCGCCCGCGCTGAGCACGATGGATGGGCTGCCCGGCAACAAGCACCTGTCCGGCATCAAAAGCCGTGAAATCAAAGGCGGCCGCGCCAACCAGCTGCGGCTGGATGACACGACTGGCCAGATCAGCGCGCAGCTTGCGAGTGAGCACGGCCGGAGTGAACTCAACCTTGGATACCTTACCCACCCCAAGGAAGGCGGTCATGGCAAGCCGCGAGGCGAGGGTGCTGAGCTCCGAAGTGACGAGCACATAGCCTTGCGTGCTGCAAAAGGAATGTTGTTATCCACTTGGAACGCACTGCAGGGTAGTAGCCAACTGGAGCGAGGAGGACACCTTGCTTTGATGGAGGAGTGTCTAACTCTATTTCGTGCATTGGGCAATTATGCCGCTGATCATCAAGGCGTCAAACTGGACTCGAACCAACAAAATGAACTGCGTACTGCATTCGAAAAATGGGAAGGTGGAAGTAACACCCAACCTGGAGGGAATGGTGGAATCCCTGTTCTGGGAATAACAGCACCTGCCGGAATCAGCCTTGCTTCGTCTTCAACAATCGTTGGCTATGCCGGAAGCAATATCGATATGGTTGGAGCTCAAAACTTGCAACTGGCAGCCGGCGGTCGTTTGAACGTAAATGCGGGAAGAGGAATTGCGCTCTTTGCTCAAGACGGTGGCGTCAGTGCCATCGCTCACCAGGGAAACATGCTCCTGCAAAGTCAGCATGGCGACACTACGATCAACGCGTCTGGCGAGTTAAAACTGACCGCGAGTGAAGGTAAGCTAACAGCAGTTGCGGACGAGATCATGCTGGTGTCAAAAGGGGGGGCATTCATACGACTAGGCGAAGGCATCACGTTTGGTGCGAGCGGAGATCTTACCTTCAATGGCAGCGCTTTTCGTTTTGAAAAACCGGCCACCATGAAGGCAGAGGTGCCAGAGTTTGCGGCGGCGGCTCTCGTTCCGGAAGAGCTTTGTAAGCTTGAGAGCGACTTCGCCTTACAGCAGTTGACCGGTGTGGCAAGACGTTGCAGTGAAGGGGAATTCATAATCTTTGCCGCCCCTGTTTTCGGTTTCGATGTTCCTGCACCGGTGTACGTCAGCTTGTATGAAGCCCTGCGTGACGGCCGTATTCCTAATGCCCGAATTGTGGTCGTACAGGGTGGTGTCTACCCAGGGGCATTCGACACCGTAAAGCGCGAAATTGTTGTCCATCAAGGAGCTGCGTGCAAAGCCGCGAAAGATGCAGAGGCAGCTTGGGAGCTATTGACGGTACTCTTGCACGAATTCGGTCATCACATAGACTCAGTAATACGCGAAGACTTGGCTTCAAGCGAGGTGGAAGAGGCAAGCCCCTTGAAGACGGACGCGGAGGGCGACGAGGGGGCCAAGCTCGCTTATGCACTCGCATTTTTTGATTTTGAAAACAGTGTGGACACAGAGTTCGCACAGCTTGTATCGCAAGACTACTCCGGACCACTTCGCGTCAACTACAAAGATGCCCGGAACTATATCAAGCTTTCCCAAGATGACGAGGCGCAGCGGAAGGAGGGGAAATCCGGTGACCTTGAGTTGTTCGGAGCAAGTGGCGAGCATGTTAAGCAACGACCACTGGAATCGTTCGGCCATGAACAGATTGAGCAAGGATTGATTGCTGCCGACAAATTTGTCTTTGACCGCGACACAAGGCTACATGTCTACTTTGGCAATTGGCTACGTGATTATTCGCAAATTCTGGATCCGAAAATCATCCGTCCTCCCGGTATGCCAAAGGATCTGACGCGCTATATCTCACGCGATACACTCACTAAAGTGGTCGATGTTCTTGCAGAAGAAAAATTCGTGTTTGAGGCGGCAAGCAAGAAAGAGTTCGCGGTTACAAAGGAAAACCTGGGCGTATACCGGGCCGTTGAGCATATCGACAACCCAACGAATTTTGACACTAACCCACGGGACAACCGTGCCGTGGATGCCGACTTCGAGCCGCCCCCTTCCGCAACTTACCTAAGTATAGATGCAGGCTCGTCGATGAAGCACTACATCGCCGCATCGCGAGACTATATGACGACCGAAGCATGCGTTTCCCGGCTACTTCGAGTTGGACGGATACGGAATCGACCCCCAAACAGAATTTTGGGAAATCCGTGCTCGCATCAATCCCCGCCGCAATCTTCATTGCGATATAGGTGGGAATTGCGGTAGCACGGCGATCTTGCTGACATCGGGCGTAAAAATCTACCTAGATCTCTATAGGACTACAAGCCCGCGCGGCAAGCTTGCTACGGTGGTGATTGGCCGATAGCCAAGAGGTCTCATTGAGGAAAATTCTCAATACTACTCAAGCGGCGTATTGCCCGAGGGACTGCCAGTTCTGCCGGAAGGTTTGCCAGCCGATGTCATGTCGGAACTGAAGGCCTGAATACTAACTCCTAGGAGGCCACATGTCGAAAGCAGTGATGATCTTTTGGATCTGTTTGGGAGTGCTGATATTTTGCATCTACAAAATTTACGAGAACACTCATTCAAAATCTTCTTTGACGCCAGCCAAACTGTCGGCGGTTGTGTCCCCGAAAGCGGCAGATGCGCCAGGAGGAAAGGAGTATGTCTTGGAAGTGATTGGTCTGGGGGTAACGCTGGACAAGTATCGCCAGAAAGCCCTTTGGCAAGCTTTGGTGGACGGTAACGCCTACACGACGATAAGGGAGATGGATCCGAAGAAGTATCCATGGTCGGGGGACGACAAGGACGGTCTTTCCGGGGGGCACGAAGCAGCAAGCCTCGAAAATGGTGCGTTTCAATCGCCGCAGTTTTGGGGAACCCCAGTGTTCAATGCCGAGCCCTTGTGTCGTGCCCCTGAATATACGGACCGCCCGGAATTGCCACAAGGCGGTATGGTTGGCGGCTCCAGTATGTCCGGCATGATTACGCACTTGTTTGTTATTGCTGATCGAGAGTTGAGCGAGAGGCCGGATCGAATTGTAGGGAGGATATTTGAGTTTTTCGACAAAAACCCCGATGTGCCATACGTCGTTCTCACTTCTGAAGACAGTACGTCGACCCGAATCATGTATTCGCAATTGCGTACCGATAGGATCCGCAAGGACGAATACTCGGTCCCTGAAATGCCGGACTCATCTGCATTGTTCATCTTGGCCAGGCGTGAGCGCGTCGACTCAATGCGACCGTTTGTTTTTGAAGATGTCAGTGATGGCAAGAGCGTGGGATTTCAAAATCAGCATGGCATCGCTAGGCGTTTGTATCTCGCCTATCTAGACTTGCAGAAGTCAGTTCCGCAGCCATCGGGTAGCATTGGCCGCGAGCCCACCAGCGAAGAATGGCTCGCCGAGACAGCAAAATTCGCCGTCCGTCCCGAAATTCGTGGCACTGGTGCAATCAGCGTCCTGGACGCCACCTCCCTTTGGAAGCACCACCCACCCCGTGACTGGAAGCCCACTCCCTGGTTCCCAGTCCCATGGAACACCGACCAGCTCGAACGCTTCGATGCACTGCCGAGCCTTGGCTTCATCCATCGCCCGGTCTTCGTCAAGATGACCGACCATGAAGGCAAAGTAATTAAGCACCAGGTAGATCGCGAGGCCGCCCTGCACGCTGGCTGGCAGGAAGCGTTGCAGACCTTGCCGCAGGCAGAGCGCGCCGCGGGACCAGCGCGCGTGATTTTCTCCACCGCCAACAACCAGAAGCAATTGATCACCTTCCACGGCTTGCTCCGCCAGATCAAAGCCGACGGCGGCCCGGAGATCGACCCGGCCAAGTCCAACCAGTTCATCGACACGGACCGCCGGCTTGGCAACACCGGCGTCGCGACGTTCTTCATGCAGATGGCAATCGGCGTGATCGGCAGCTATCAGGAAGGCGGCGTCAGCGCCGCCTTCAACCTGCGCGACCCAAGCGAAGCCAGCATCATCCTCGTGACGCCACCATCGGAGGAAAAACGCAAATCCCAATACCACTCAATAGGCACCAGAATCCTGGAAAACACGACCCTCCCTCCTATTGATCCCAAAAATTACGAGCGTCCATAAGTAAAGGGCTAATCATGCGCAAGGTAATTTGCGCCGGCGACCCCACCTCGCACGGCGGCAAAGTCATCAACAGTGGAGCACCGCATTTCACGGTCGACGGCAAGCCCGTCGTCTTTTTGGGCGACAAATTCACTTGCCCCATTGTTGGCCACGGCGGTGTCTGCACTGTCATCGAAGGCGATTCCGAGCACACGATAGACGGCGTGCCAGTGGCGTATGAAGGCCACAAAACCAGTTGTGGCGCAGCGCTTATGGCAAGCGGCGATGCTTCACAAGGGCTAAGCCAGCGCCGCTACACTATCCTGGCATGCGGCTAAAATGAAGGCATCTGATGCTACGTCTGCTGACTACTTCCTTTTTTCCTACTGGCTGTTGAACCAGAAGGGCAGGGAGGCTATCGCTTAGCACGGCAACGATTGCGTGATATACGAGGTTTAGTATGAAAATCCAGCTGACGGAATGGGACGGCTCAAGGTATTTGCAGACGCGCGAGGACGTGGGCTTATACCTGACAGCTTGTTTTACTGAGGGCGGCAGCGACGCTGCCTTGCTTGCCCAGGCGTTGGACGATATCGCCCGCTCCTCTGGCTTGGCGCAACTCGCCCGGGAAAGCGGGATCGATGCCCATGAACTGGCTCAATCGCTTTCTCCAGGAGGGCATCCTAGTTTCGAAGCAGTCCTGAAATTAGTCAACATGCTTGGACTTCAGTTCAGAATCGAGCCATGCGCTGCATAGCTGACACAGAGCCGCTTCCAGAGCCCCCCTTGAAAGGGACCACTATTCTCCGCTTACCCTCCTTTTAGCACGCAAAATTTGCGGAATACTTCCATCGGCATTGGCGTCGAAAGATGCCATTCGATCGAGATCGGTCGGTCCCCTTGGTGACCGGCTAAGGTGACTGGACCAAGTGCGACAAAGGCATGTTCAGCGTCTTCACGCACGAAGAGTTGGAAAGTCCAGCCGTTGGTTGGGCTCTGCAGATATCGCTGCCCAGTTGCGTTCCTTGCGCTTGCCATGTTCTGTGATTGCCAATGGAATCGATCTGGACTGATAGCGGAAATTTTCAAGCTAGTTGTCGCCTAATTTGATTGGTTCAAGCTGCTTGTTTCAGTGTCAGTGGTTCCGCCTCCTTTTCGCTCTTCAATGAGTGTCCTTTCTCTGGGTTCAGATGCACGGTCTCGACCGGTTCCCAGTTGCGTACCTCGCCGCTCCAGCGGTTGGGATGCAAGGCCTTTGCGGCCACGTAGACGGCGGTTCGGTCGCGCAGCAGCGCGGCATCGAGTCCTGCATGGCGCTGCTCTGGCGTGACGAAGCCGATGGCGCTGTGCCGGTGTTCGGCGTTGTACCAATGGACGAAGGAGCCCACCCACTGGCGCGCGTTCATCAGGTCTGCGAACGGTCGCGCCGGATAGGCCGGGCGGTACTTCATCGTCTTGAACAAGGCTTCCGAATACGGATTGTCGTTGCTCACGGCAGGGCGGCTGAACGACGGCGCCACGCCCAGCGTTTGCAGCGTGGCCAGCATGGTCGCCCCCTTCATCGGGGCGCCGTTGTCCGAATGCAGCACCACCTGCTCGGGCGCGATTCGCTCACGCGCGCAGATGTCGCGCATCACCGCTCCCGCCAGCGCGCTGCACTCAGCGTCGTACACCTGCCAGCCGACGATTTTCCGGCTGAAGATATCCATGAACAAGTACAGGTAGAAATAGCTGCCCCTGACCGAACTGGGCAAGTAGGTGATATCCCAACTGAACAGCTGGTTCGGCGCGGTCGCGCTCAGCGCGCGCGGCTTGGCCCTCGGCTGGGACGGCTTCTCGGCGCGCCGGTGCGCCAGCTGACCATTGCGTTTCAGCAGGCGGTAGATGGTCGACTCCGAGGCCAAATACTCGCCGCGATCAGCCAGCCTGGGCACGATTTGACTGGGCGGCAAATGGCCGAACTCCTTCGAGTTGACGACCACCAGAAGACGTTCGCGCTCAAGCTCACTCAGCGCATTCACGGGATGCTGCACCCGTGCCGGTCGGCGGTCTCCCATCGCTGCTCGCGCGTCGTCTTGCCAGCGCTGCAGGGTGCGTTCGCTCAGATCGATGGCGGCGCATGCCTGCTCCTGGCGCGCGCCGGCAACCACCGCCTCGGCCACCAAGGCCATCACGTTTTGGCGTTGCGGAACGGCCGTCATTTTTCCTCGTCCTCCCACAACGCCCGGAACTTTTTTTGCAGCACCAACAGCGCCGCCGCCTCCGCCAATGCCTTGTCCTTGCGTCCCACTTCGCGTTTGAGCTTGGCCAACTCGTCCTTCAACGTGCGCAGCTCGCGGGCGCTCGGCGCCGGCTCCTTGGCTCCGGCGCAGAACGCTGCTTCCCAGCTCGTCAAATGGTGGGGAAACAGGCCGCGCGTCCGGCACCAGGCCTGCACGTCCTCGGCGCTCATGCCATGGGTTTCCCGCAACGCCGCCAATTGCTCCTGCGCTGTCCAGTCCTGCGGACGCTTTTCCGTCGCCTTCGTCGCGGCCGGTGTCGATAGTGATTTTTTCTTCATCCAGGATCTTAACGTATGGTGGCTAAGATGGAGTTCCTCAGCGACTGACGTGATGCTGCGCGAGCCGCGCGAAAACGCCTTGACCAGCGCCTGTTCGATAAATGCTTCTGTGTGTCTTGCTGTCATTCCTGCCTCGGTGGAGAGATGTCGGTTCCGAGGCGGCAACTGCATTTCGCGGTGCGCCAAACCCTTCGTCAAGTTCCAATCAAACCGATTGAATTACCCGACAAGTAGTCTGACACAGGGGGATAGCATAGTCGTGGTACTGGACGCGATCATGAAATCCCTCGCGCTTATCTAACGTAACGAACAGCAATTCGATCTTTTCCTTTGCTAATGGTAAGCAGCCTTCGCGGAACTGGGGTCTTGCCACGGCTGTTAGATGACCAGCAGCAGTCTGAATTTCGCGCCGCTCATATCGCGCATGCAAGGTCAGTGGCCAGTCTGAAGGCACGCCAGGTAGATGAACACCCTCCACCAGCGATTCATCCTGCAGCCAATTCACAATCTCAACCAGTTCTTGTTTCAGGGCCGGATGCTCGTTCATTAGTGCTAGGAAGGCGTGTGGATCAAGAAGGTCCTTGTCGTTATGTAGCATTTGATACGCCAGCATCTGTACCCGTTGCGTGTCAATCTCACCGGTCGATAGCACGGTGGTCCAGGCGTCCAGAGCGGCCGGATCATTGGCGTGCAATATCGATCCCATCCGTCGAATTAACTCGTCCTCTCGTGGACCTGGTGCTGGAAGTGGTAGGTTGATATCGCGCTTATAGCTGGTCCACGAGCGACTATTTTTGTAGATGTCTGCGATCTCGAGCTCGTTATCGCGCAGAAAGGTGCTCAAGGTCAGCGCTTGATTTCCCCGCTGTGCCGCCCAAGCGGCTAGCTCTTGCCTTAGACGTACCGCATTCAACTGCAACGCATTGCGTATATTCGTTAGTACACGCTCGCGCGACACGCGATCGAGCTGCAAATGGCATCCAGTTGGCAGGGATCCAAAACCATTCTCTAACGAGTTCTTAAGTTGGGCGCGCGTCTGGCCTGTGATGGCGCGGAGTAGTGTATCGAATCGGAATTCGGCGCTATGTATGCCTACAAAATCCAATACCAAGCAGTTCTCTTTTCCATCAGCTAGACGGAGTCCACGGCCAATCTGCTGTTGGAACACCACCGGGCTTTGTGTCGGCCTCAGCAAAAGTAGCGTGTTGATTTCCGGGATGTCTACGCCCTCATTAAAGAGGTCACAAGTGCAGATCAGCTTGAGCTTACCTGAACGGAGATCGCCGATGGCCTGGTCTCGTTGCTGGCTTGAGTCCGCACCGGTCAAGCTGCACGAGGGTAGACCAGCTTTTTCAAAGCAGGCGGCCATGAATTGGGCATGTGCTACGCTTACGCAGAACACGACACCCTTGAGCTTGCCGAGGTCTGACACATACTGCTGCAAGGTGTTCATCACGAGGCGGCTGCGAACCGTGTTGCTAGAGATGACTGCATCCAGCTGACCCAACTCCTCAGGCCGATTCCATTTGATCTTGCTTAGGTCTGTGTCGTCCGCTGTAGCGTAGTACTCGAATGGCGCCAGTAGTTGCTGATCAAGCGCATCCCACAAGCGTAGTGAAACTGCGGGCGTGCCATCAGGACGAGGATCGAAATAGGCGTTTAAGCTTTTGCCGTCAGAGCGCTCTGGCGTGGCGGTCAGACCCAACAGAATGGTAGGCTTCACAGATTTTGCGAACTGGTCAAAGGTTGCTGCCGGCAGGTGGTGTGCCTCGTCGATGATCACTACCCGCCAGTAATCGGCCCCCATTCGCTGCACTAGTCCGCGACTGTGAACCGTTGCGATCGTCGCGAACAAATGCTCATGTTGGGATGGCTGATTCTCTCCATCAAGCAGTTCACCAAAACTTGGCGAGCGCAGCACTTGTCGGAACGTTGCCAGTGCCTGCTTAAGAATCTGAATTCGGTGCGCAATGAACAGCAGCTTTGGCGGGCTACCTTCCTTACGCACCAAGCGTTCATAGTCAAATGCCGCCACCACGGTCTTTCCTGTGCCAGTTGCTGCGACGACTAAGTTGCGCATCCGTCCGTGGTGACGTTCTGCAGCAAGGCGTTCTAGCATCTCCGCTTGATATGGCTTAGGACGTAGATCGAACCAAGTATGGAGCACTATGGGTTCTGAAGCAGGGGCCTTGTGACCTGGCTGTGTGCGTTGTTCGTTCAACGCTTGTTTCAAAGCGGCTTGCTGAGCCACATCGTGCGGATCGTATGGCTGAAACTCGCCGTCATTCCAGAGCGTTTCAAAGTTCGCGCACGCTGCTTGATAGAGGTCGTTGTCGTTCGCCTCAGTGAATTTGACGGTCCATTCGATGCCACCAATCAGGGCCGCTTCCGATAGGTTTGCGCTGCCAACATATGCCGTGCCAAATCCTGTTTTCCGATGAAACATCCAGGCTTTGGCGTGCAGACGATTTCGGCGTCCGTCCAGAGAAATGCGTAGCTGAGCTCCTGGCAGCAACGCGAGCTCTTCTACTGCGCGAGCTTCTGTGGCGCCTATATAAGTCGTCGTCAGTATGCGCAGTGTGGTGCGGGGGATTCCATTTGCATCCAATGCGGTAGCTGCTTTAAGGATGTCTAACAGCTTGCGGACACCGCTCCAAGTGATGAAGCTAACTACAATGTCAACGCTATCTGTGCTGGATAGTTCGGCTCTCAGCTCATTCAGCAGAGAAGGATCATTGCGTGCTGCGGTAAATATCGATGGCCTGCGTAGGCCTGTTTGTGGCTGCACTGGGGCTGCATTCGGGGCATGTACTGAACTAAGCATGCGCAGCGGCGGCGAAGTGGGCACATCGTCTTCTTCTCTGTCATTCCGAGCGGCGCGCAGTAAATTTCCAATGAGCTTAAGTTCGGCATGTTCTTGCTCGTGCTTGCTCCCATCCTTGTCCGAAATTGCATCTAATATTTCGGATAGACGAGCGGTTAGCTCATTTAATAGATGCTCACGCCGCTCCGCCTTGGAGGGGATTCTAATTTGCGCGCAATTCGCGAACTCCATCTCGGAAAGCTCGGCAAGTTCATCATGACGAATCAGACGTTCATAAAGGCCGAGAGGGAGGGTATTGGACATTAGTTGCCTGAGGTTGGTGTTTTATAACATTGTAATCCGGCAATCGCCGATACAATAAAAAATGGCCTGAATAATCAGGCCATTTTCCAACTCAGACTAATAGTCTTTAAACGTCAATATTGCCCGCGCGCAGTGCATTCGTTTCAATGAACGCACGGCGTGGCTCAACATCATCCCCCATCAGTGTGGTGAAGATCTGGTCCGCAGCGATAGCATCCTCGATCTGCACCTTCAACAGGCGGCGCACCGTCGGATCCATGGTGGTTTCCCACAGCTGGCTTGGATTCATCTCACCCAGACCTTTGTAGCGCTGCTTGGATACCACGCGTTCCGCTTCGTCGCGCAGCCACTGCATCGCGTGGTGGAAGTCGACCACGGCGGAATCCTTGGTGCGCTCGCCTTCGCCGCGGCGGATCACGGCGCCTTCGCCGATCAGGCCTTCGAACGTGGCTGCCGCGTTGGCCAGGGTGGCGTAGTCCGCGCTCTGCACGAAGTCCGCGTCGATCGCGCACACTTTCACGTTACCGTGGTGCATACGCTCGATCCACAGCGCATGCTTCTCGCTCAGTTCGTCCGAGCGCACGGTCACGCGCACGGCCGGGTCGTTAATGCGGTCGGCCATGGCCTTGGCCGAGGCTTCGGCCTGCGCCAGCGTGTCCATGTTCAGCGTTACGCCGGTCATGATGGCGGTCAGCGCGGCGCGGTCGATCACGCGCGTCAAACGCATCATGATGGCGTTGGCGGTGTTGTACTGGCGTGCCAGTTCGGCCAGCGGCTCGCCCTGGATCACGTCGGCGCCTTCGCGCGGGGTCAGGGCGGCGGTGTTCAGCGCTACGGTCATCATGTAGCTGGCTTCTTCCACGTCGTCCTTCAGGTAGCGCTCGTCGCGGCCGGCTTTCACCTTGTACAGCGGCGGCTGGGCGATGTAGATGTGGCCGCGTTCCACCAGCTGCGGCATCTGGCGGTAGAACAGGGTCAGCAGCAGGGTGCGGATGTGGGCGCCGTCGACGTCCGCGTCGGTCATGATGATGATGCGGTGGTAGCGCAGCTTGTCGGCGTTGAACTCGTCCGGGCCGATGGAGGTGCCCAGCGTGGCGATCAGCGTGGTGATCTGCTCGGACGACAGCATCTTCTCGAAGCGCGCCTTTTCCACGTTCAGCACCTTACCGCGCAGTGGCAGGATGGCCTGGAATTTGCGGTCGCGGCCCTGCTTGGCGGAGCCGCCTGCGGAGTCACCCTCGACGATGTACAGTTCGCACAGCGCCGGGTCTTTTTCCTGGCAGTCGGCCAGCTTGGCGGACAGGCCCAGGCCGTCCATCACGCCTTTGCGGCGGGTCAGGTCGCGGGCCTTGCGGGCCGCTTCGCGCGCGCGCGCCGCTTCCACGATCTTGCCGCAGATGATCTTGGCGTCGTTCGGCTTTTCCATCAGGAAGTCGGTCAGCGTCTTGGCGACGATTTCCTCAACCGGGCCGCGCACTTCGGACGACACCAGCTTGTCCTTGGTCTGCGACGAGAACTTCGGCTCCGGCACTTTCACGCTCAGCACGCAGGTCAGGCCTTCGCGCATGTCGTCGCCGGAGATTTCCACTTTCGCCTTCTTGGCGAACTCGTGCTCGTCGATGTATTTGTTGATCACGCGCGTCATCGCGGCGCGCAGGCCGGTCAGGTGGGTGCCGCCGTCGCGCTGCGGGATGTTATTGGTGAAGCACAATACCTGTTCATTGTAGGCATCGTTCCATTGCATGGACACGTCCACGGAAATGGTGGTGTTCTGGTCCGACTGGCGCTCGCCGGTGGCCTGGAAAATGGTCGGGTGCAGCGTGGTCTTGGCCTTGTTGATGTATTCCACAAAGCCGCGCGTGCCGCCCTCGAACGCGAACACGTCTTCCTTGCCGGTGCGCTGGTCGGTCAGCTTGATGTTCACGCCGTTGTTCAGGAAGGACAGTTCGCGGATGCGCTTGGCCAGGATCTCGTAGTGGAATTCCACGTGCGTGAAGATTTCCTCGTCGGCCCAGAAGTGCACGTCGGTGCCGCGCTTGTCGGTCTCGCCGATCACCTTGATCGGGGACACGGCGAAGCCGTCCTTTTCTTCGATTTCGCGGTTCTGCGGCACGCCGCGCACGAATTCCATGTAGTGCACTTTGCCGTCGCGGCGGATGGTCAGCTTGAGCAGCTTGGACAGCGCGTTCACGCACGATACGCCCACGCCGTGCAGGCCGCCGGACACCTTGTACGAGTTCTGGTCGAACTTGCCACCGGCGTGCAGCTCGGTCATGACGATTTCAGCGGCCGAGCGTTTCGGGTCGTGCTTGTCGTCCATCTTCAGGCCAGTCGGCACGCCGCGGCCGTTGTCGGTGATGGAGATCGAGTTGTCGGAGTGGATGGTGACGTGGATCTCGGTGCAGTGGCCGGCCAGCGATTCGTCGATGGAGTTGTCCAGCACTTCGAACACCAGGTGGTGCAGGCCGGTGCCGTCCGAGGTGTCGCCAATGTACATGCCGGGACGCTTGCGCACGGCTTCGAGGCCTTCCAGGATCTGAATGGACGCGGCGCCGTATTCTTCCACCTTGGCGGCCGGGATCGGTTGTTCGTTTTGGCTCTCGGACATGGACTGCTTTCTCTGTAATCTTGTTGACTCGGTGCTGCGGTTGGCGGGTTACGGCGCCTGGCGCCTAACCCGCCCTACGTGCCATCGGCTTGTCGTGGGCAATGCGTAGCGCGGGTTAGGCGGAACGCCGTAACCCGCCGCTGCTTAAATGCGCATCGGCATCACAACGTACTTGAAGTCGGCATTGTCGGGGATCGAAATCAGGGCGGACGAGTTGGAGTCGCCCAGCGCGATGTTGATCTGGTCGCACTTCAGGTTGTTCAGCACGTCCAGCAGGTAGGTCACGTTGAAGCCGATGTCCACGCTCACGCCGCCGTAGTCGATTTCCAGTTCCTCGACCGCTTCTTCCTGGTCGGCATTGGTGGAGCTGATCTTCAGGCTGCCCGGGGTGATGATGCAGCGCACGCCCTTGAACTTGTCGCTGGTCATGATGGCGGCGCGCTGCAGCGAGCGCAGCAGCTCGTCGCGGCCGATGGTGAAGTCGTTGCTGTAGCCCTTGGGGATCACGCGCGTGTAGTCGGGGAACTTGCCTTCCACCAGCTTCGAGATCAGCTCGATGTCGGCAAAGGTCAGTTTCACCTGGTTGGCGGCGATGTCCAGCTGCACCGGCTCGTCGTTCTCTTCCAGCAGGCGCTGCAGTTCGATAATGGTCTTGCGCGGAATAATCACTTCCTGGCGCTCGAAGGCCTGCTCGGTTTCCACCTGGCAGAAGGCCAGGCGGTGGCCGTCGGTGGCCACGGCGATCACGTTTTTACCGTCCAGCACCAGCAGCAGGCCGTTCAGGTAGTAGCGGATGTCCTGCTGCGCCATCGAGAAGTGCACCATGTTGAACAGGTGCTTCAGCGTTTTTTGCGGCAGCGTGAAGGAGGCGTTGTAGCTTTCCGCTTCCTGCACGGTCGGGAATTCCTCGGCCGCCAGGGTTTGCAGGGCGAAGCGCGATTTGCCGGTTTGCACGGTCAGGCGCTTGTTCAGCAGCGTCATGGTGACGTCGCCGGACTCGGGCAGGGCGCGCAGGATGTCCAGCAGCTTGCGCGCGGCCACGGTGGTGCCGGTCACGTCGCTGCCGGAACCGATGGCGGCGTTGGTCGTGATCTGCACTTCGGTGTCGGTAGACAGGAACGAGACGCTTTCGCCGTCCTTGCGGATGAGGATATTGGCCAGAATCGGCATGGTGTGCCGACGCTCGACAATACCGCTCACGATCTGCAGTGGCCGGAGTAGCGTATCTCGGGTGGTTTTGACCAATTGCATATTTATCCTCAATATCAAAAATTAACGATACAAACTTGTTGCTGGGCTTGCCAGATTTTAATGGCAAACCGGCGCTTTGGGGCGGCTCTGGCGGGTTACGCGCTGCGCGCTAACCCGCCCTACGATATGGCTTGCACGCCGTAGGGCGGGTTAGGCGCAGCCGTAACCCGCCACGCATCAACCTTTCAGCGTCTGCTCCAGGACGTGCAGCTCGTGGTTGCACTCCGGATTCTTGGTGCGGTCCAGCGCGATCTTGCGCACGGCGTGCAGCACGGTCGTGTGGTCGCGGCCGCCGAACAGCTCGCCGATCTCGGGCAGGCTCTTCTGCGTCAGTTCCTTGGCCAGATACATGGCAATCTGGCGCGGACGGGCGATATTCGCCGGGCGGCGTTTGGAATACATGTCCGCCACCTTGATGTTGAAGAAGTCCGCCACCGTCTTCTGGATGTTTTCCACCGAAATCTGGCGGTTCTGCACCGACAGCAAGTCCTTCAGCGCTTCCTTCACGATGTCGATCGTGATGTCCTTGCCGTGGAAGCGCGAGTACGCCAGGATCTTGCGCAGCGCGCCTTCCAGCTCGCGCACGTTGGAGCGCAGGTGCTTGGCCACGAAGAAGGCCACGTCGTCCGAGAAGGTCACGCCTTCCTGCTTGGCTTTCTTCAGCAGGATCGCCACCCGCATTTCCAGCTCGGGCGGCTCAATCGCCACCGTCAGGCCGGAGTCGAAGCGCGAGATCAGGCGGTCGTCCATGCCGGTAATCTCTTTCGGATAGGTATCCGAGGTGATGATGATCTGCTTCTTGGCTGCGATCAGCGCTTCAAACGCGTAGAAGAATTCCTCTTGCGTACGGCTCTTGCCGCCAAAGAACTGAATATCATCGATCAGCAGCATGTCCAGCGAGTGGTAGTAATGCTTGAAGTCGTCGAAACCCTTGCGCTGGTAAGCGGTCACTACGTCGCGGACATACTGTTCCGCGTGGATGTAGCGGATGCGCGCGCCCGGCTGGTCGGCCATCACCTGGTTGCCGATGGCGTGTATCAAGTGGGTCTTGCCCAGGCCCACGCCGCCGTAGAAGAACAGCGGGTTGTAGCTCACGCCCGGGTTGTTGGCCACCTGGATGGCGGCGGCGCGCGCCAGCTGGTTGGCTTTACCGGTGACGAAACTGTCGAAGGTCAGGTCGGTGTTGACGCGGCTCTGCTCGCGGCGCGGCGAATTGCCGATGTTGTACTCGGGCGAGCCCGGGCTGGCGGCGGCCTGGTCGCTGGCGCGCTGGGCGCTCATGTCCGGCACCGACGGCGCGCTGCTGTGGATAATGCCGGCGTTCGACACCGGCGCGGCCGGTTTGCGCGCCGCGTTCAGACGCGGGTCCAGCACAAACTGCACTTCGGTCGGCGCTTCCCAATATTGGCAAGCGAGCGCGGTGATGCGGCTGGCGAACTGGGACTTCACCCAATCGAGCTTGAAGCGGTTGGGCGCAGCAACGCGCAGCTTGCCATCCTCGTAGTCGAGGGGCACCAGCGGCTTAATCCAGGCACTGAATTGTTGCGGCGTCAGCTCCAGCTCCAGTTGAGCGGAACAGGTCTGCCAGAAATTTTCCATTAATCGTCTATCTGTAAGGGTGCGCAAGGGCGCTTATGCGCTGCGCGTAACACGCTATTCTAACCCCGAAGTCCGAAGTTATCCACAGGCATGACGCGAATTTTTGCATGCGGGCGGCCGCCGGCGGCGGCAAAAGGCTGAGCCGGAGGTTGACAAGCGGGGGTGAAATGCTGATAATTCAGGGTTCCCCGCCCGTATGCCGTGTTTAAACCACAATATGGAGTAAGCGTGGATTAAAGCGGGCGATGAGATGGACCCAGCTGTGCCGGACGGCATAGGTGCGCGAAATGTCATTGGCACCAATAAAGACGGGACGTTTTTCCCGATTTTGTATTTTTTTGCTTTTTCAGCGAGACCAACATGAAACGTACTTACCAACCTTCCGTTGTACGCCGTAAGCGTACCCACGGCTTCCGCGCACGTATGGCTACCCGTGGTGGCCGCGCAGTTCTGAATGCACGCCGCGGCAAAGGCCGCAAGCGTCTGGCTGTATAAGCCATCCGCTTGTTAGCTGATCGCGTGGAAAGCTGTACTTCAAACGGCTCGACAGGCGAAGGTTCACACGACTTCGCACGCGCTCGGCGCATCGTTAAAACGGATGAATTTTCATCCGTTTTTCGTTTGCGCCCTGCACAAAAGAGTGCGCACTTCGTGCTGTACACCCGACCCAACCAGTTGCCGCATGCGCGGCTGGGCGTCGTGGTGGCCAAGCGTTTTGCGCCGCGCGCCGTCACGCGCAACACCATCAAACGCGTCACCCGCGAACTGTTCCGCGTGACCGGCCTGCCTGCTATCGACTGCGTGGTGCGCTTGTCCCGCCCGGTCAACAGCAAGGACGGCCCGGCCACCACGGCCCAGCTCAAGGCGGAACTGCGCCAGGAGCTTACGCGCCTGTTCGCATCGCAGAACAAGGCCCGGCCCGCCAAATGAGCACGCTGCCATGAGCAAACTGCTGACCCTGCTGCTGCGCTTTTACCAGCTGGCCATCAGTCCCATGCTGGGGCCGCGTTGCCGTTTCTATCCCAGCTGCTCGAATTACGCCCTGGAAGCGCTGCGCGTCCACGGCGCCGCGCGCGGCAGCTGGCTGGCGGCGCGCCGCGTTTGCCGCTGCCATCCCTGGAATGCGGGCGGGCTTGATCCCGTCCCAGCCAAGAATTCCTCGACCGCTTGCGGTTGCAACCACACCTGATAAATACCGTAATGGATATCAATAAACGTACCATTTTGTGGATCGTGTTCGCCGTCTCGCTGGTCATCCTGTGGAATAACTGGATGGTCTCGACCGGCAAGCCGTCGATGTTCGCGCCGGCGCCGCCGGCCGCATCCGCTTCGGCCAAGGCCGTCGTGCCCGCTTCGGCGCAAGCCGTGGCCGCCGCGGCCGCCGCCGCCCAGCCGGGCGCAGCGGAAGGCGCCGCGCCGTTCAAGCGCGAGACCATCACCATCACCACCGACGTGGTGAAAGCCGACATCGACACCCTGGGCGGCGAACTGGTGCGCCTGGAGCTGCTCAAGCACCACGACAAGATCGACGCCAAGAAGAACCAGGTGCTGTTCCAGAAGGGCGGCAAGAACACCTATCTGGCGCAGACCGGCCTGGTCGGCGTAGCGGGCGCGCCCAACCACACCACCGGCTTCACCGCCAAGCCGGGCGTGCGCGCGCTGGCCGACGGCAACCAGGTGCAACTGGTGCTGGAAGCGGAGCAGGGCGGCGTCAAGCTGGTGAAGACCTTCACCTTCAAGCGCGGCGACTACACCGTCGACGTGCGCCACGACGTCACCAACACCGGCGCCGCGCCGATTGCGCCTGAGCTGTACCTGCAGCTGGTCCACGACGGCAACAAGCCGGAAGGCGACACCTGGTTCAACAGCAGCTTCACCGGCCCGACCATGTACACGGCGGCCGACAAGTACAAGAAGCTGACCTTCGAAGGCATCGAGAAGCACGACGCCAAGCAGAAGGAAAACCCGTCCGTGAAACTGGATGCCGGCCACGCCGAGAAAGCCGACAACGGCTGGGTTGCCATTTCGCAGCACTTCTTCGTGTCGGCCTTCGTGCCGCAGGACAAGCTGGCGCGCGACATCTTCACCAAGAAGATCGACACCAATACCTACGCCATCGGCGTGGTGCAGCCGCTGGGCACGCTGGCGCCGGGCGCCACCATCTCCAACAGCGCCAAGCTGTACTCGGGCCCGCAGGACGAGAAAGCGCTGGAAAAAGTCTCGCCCGGCCTGGACCTGGTGAAAGACTACGGCATGCTGACCATCCTGGCCAAGCCTATGTACTGGGTGATGGAACAGCTGTTCGCCCTGCTGCACAACTGGGGCTGGACCATTATCGTCTTCACCATCCTGATCAAGCTGCTGTTCTTCCCGCTGTCGGCCGCCGGCTACCGCAGCATGGCGCGCATGAAGGTGGTCACGCCTAAAATGACCGCCATCCGCGAGCGCCACAAAGGCGATCCGCAGAAGATGAACCAGGCCATGATGGAGCTGTACAAGACCGAAAAGATCAACCCGCTGGGCGGCTGCCTGCCCATCCTGGTGCAGATGCCGGTCTTTATCGCCCTGTACTGGGTGCTGAACGCCTCGGTGGAAATGCGCGGCGCGCCGTGGGTGGGCTGGATTACCGACCTGACCCAGCCGGATCCATGGTTTATCCTGCCGGTGCTGTACGCGATTTCCATGTACATCACCACCAAGCTGAACCCGGCGCCGGCCGATCCGATGCAAGCGAAAATGATGCTGTTCATGCCGCTGGCCTTCTCGGTGATGTTCTTCTTCTTCCCGTCCGGCCTGGTGCTGTACTGGGTGGTGAACAACGTGCTGTCGATCTGCCAACAGTACCTGATCACCAAAAAATTCGCGCCTGCCGAAGCAAAATAAGGCCAGGCTAGCAAGCTGTACCAAAGGCCCGTGCCATGCACGGGCTTTTTTTTACTACAATCACCCCATGAAACTCGACACTTCCCCTATCGCCGCCATCGCCACCGCCCCTGGCCGCGGCGGCATCGGCGTGGTACGCGCCTCCGGCAAGAACCTGTCCGGCCTGATCGAAGCCCTGTTCGGCGCCACGGCGTTGCAGCCGCGCCACGCCACCTACATCCCCTTCAAGCAGGCCGACGGCACGGTGATAGACCAGGGCATCGCCATCCACTTCAAGGGACCGCATTCCTACACCGGCGAGGACGTGCTCGAGCTGCAGGGCCACGGCGGCCCCGTGGTGCTGCAGATGCTGCTGGCGCGCGTGCTGGAGGCCGGCCAGCCCTTCGGCCTGCGCCTGGCCGAGCCCGGCGAATTCACGCGCCGCGCCTACCTGAACGACAAGCTGGACCTGGCGCAAGCCGAAGCCGTGGCCGACCTGATCGACGCCTCCACCGAGGCGGCCGCCAAGTCCGCCTCGCAGTCGCTGTCCGGCGCGTTCTCGAAAACCATCCATGCGCTGGTCGAACGGGTCACGAATCTGCGCATGCTGGTGGAAGCCACGCTGGACTTCCCGGAAGAAGAAATCGACTTCCTGGAAAAATCCGACGCGCGCGGCCAGCTCAGCGGCATCGTGGAAGCGCTGGACACCGTGTTCCGCCAGGCCGCGCAGGGCGCGCTGCTGCGCGAAGGCCTGAACGTGGTGCTGGTGGGCCAGCCCAACGTGGGCAAGTCCTCGCTGCTGAACGCGCTGGCCGGCTCCGACGTGGCCATCGTCACGCCCATCGCCGGCACCACGCGCGACAAGGTCAGCGAGACTATCCAGATCGAAGGCATCCCGCTCAACATCATCGACACCGCCGGCATCCGCCGCAAGGACGAGGACGTGGACGTGGTCGAGCGCATCGGCATCGAGCGCACCTGGGGCGAAGTGGAAAAGGCCGACGTCATCCTGCACCTGCTGGACGCCGACCACGGCCCCTCGCGCGCGGACGAAGCCATCGTCGCCAACTTCCCGGCCGGCGTGCCGGTGCTGCGCATCTGGAACAAGATCGACCTGTCCGGCCACAAGCCCGGCGTGGACGCGATGGAGGACGCCACGCATGTGTACTTGTCGGCGCACGAGCACCTCGGCATCGACCTGCTGCGCGCCGAGCTGCTGCGCATCGCCGGCTGGCAGCAGACCGGCGAATCGCTCTACCTGGCGCGCGAACGCCACCTGATCGCGCTCAAGTCGGCCGGCCAGCACCTGGGCCTGGCGGGCGAGCACGCCGCCGTCAGCGACCAGTCGCTGGACCTGTTCGCCGAAGAGCTGCGCCTGGCCCAGGCCCAGCTCTCCAGCATCACCGGCGCCTTCTCGTCGGACGACCTGCTGGGCGTGATCTTTGGGCGTTTCTGTATCGGGAAATAACTTTCACGCTATCGCCACAAGCGTTTCCATTTAAAAATTTTTCCTCGCTCTGGGCACGTGGTTTTTTTGTGTTTTTACGTGCGCCAGCGCACGTAAACCCGACAGTGGCGGCTCGGCAATCCTGCTATTATTGTTGCGCGCAGTGCCCGAAAATGCGGCAGAACAACTCGCTTGTTGATCCTCCTCATGCCGGGAAAATTGCGCGCAAGTATGCTGGTTGTACGCCGTAAAGTGTTGCCTGGAAAGGGGATGCCGTGGAATCGTTACAGAACCAACTACCTGAGGAAGCGAGCGGCCTGCCGCCCGCCGCGCCGCCTGCCTACACCAGGCAAACGCTGCCGCCGAAAGGCTCGTGCTGGTATTGCGAAAAACCGCTCGACAGCGTGCGCCGCTTCTGCGGCAAGGAATGCCACGACGCCTTCGACGAAGAAGCCGAATTCACGCGCTGAGCGTGGCGTCAAAGCGCGCCAGCGCCGCCAGCGCCGCTTCAAAATCGAATTCGTGGGCCGCTGCGGCCACTTCCTGAAATACCGCGACTCCCAGACTGGCCGCCAGCACCGTGGCCGACTGTTCCAGCACATCGATCGCCTTGCCATTCCCCTCGTCCAGCAGCTGCGCCAGCCGTTCGACCAGCGCGCGCGTTGCCGCGTCCGCAGCTCCGGCGTCCGCCGCAGCGGAGGCGGACGCCGCAGAGGCGCAGGCTGCCGCGTCGGTGCCGTCCAGGTAGGCGGCTATCGCGCACAGCAGGCTGGACAACGCCGCCTGCAGCACGTCCAGCCCGGCGTGCGGCGCGGCGCCGGACGCCACCAGTCCCGCTTCCGTCACGCCCGCCAGATGGTGCAGCTCCTGCGCGCCTACCATGCCGGCCGCGCCTTTCAGGCTGTGCGCCTTGCGCTGCGCCGCGGCCAGTTCGCCGTCGGCCAGCAGCTGGCGCAGCTGCGCCACGGCCTGCTCGTGGTCCTTGCGGAAGCGCAGCAGTAGCTTGCGGTACAGGCTGGTGTCGCCCATAAGCCGTTCCAGCCCATCGCTGGTGTTGAGGATGTGCTGTGTCGCTGTCATCGCCCGTGCTGATTATGATGTCCAATACATCACAATAGCAGAGCTTGTGATAGTTGGTTTCTTGCAACAAGTTTTATTTAGTTGTAAAGGACCAGCTGCGGTTCGCCGTCACGCCGTCCACGGTGCCGGTGAAGCTCACATCGTAGACGGTGGCGGCCTTGAGCACGCTGAGCGGGATGATGGCAGCGGCCGCGAGCGGCGTTTCGCGGTCGGACAGGCGCGTCATCAGCCGCACGGGCAGGTCGGCGCCGCCGCGCGGGCGCACGGTGAAGGTCAGCACATTCACGGTGGCGGAATTGTCGCCCTGCACGCTGATGGGATAGCCCACTTCGTTCTGCTCCGGGACCGGGTCGGGCGACTCGGTGTCGCTGAAGAAATTGACCGGCACCCGCGTCTGGTTGGCGGACGGGTAGACCACCAGGTTGCCGCGCCCCACGCCCGCGCTGGTGCTGCCGCCGGTGCCGAACTCGGCCGTGAAGTAGGTATAGACGCTGCCGGTCGCGGCGCCGGTGCCCGTTTCGCGGAAGATGGGTTCCAGTATCAGGTAGCGGTGGTAGATGGCGCCGATCAGCTCCTCCGCATGGTAGAAGCCGGATTTGTCGGAGGCGGCGGAAATCACTTCCCCCACCAGGCCGCCGGAGCGGTAGCCGGCGCTGCGCAGGCGGTCCGACAGCGTGGCGCCGGTAAAGCCGGGCTGGCCGGCGGTCTGCGTGTGGCTGACTGTATTGTTCAGGCGCTGGTAATTGGAATGGCCCAGCGCCGAGGCGTCGATCAGGGCGTTGCGCGCCAGCGCCGGCAGGCCGGCCTGCTGGCGGCGGTAGTTGATCCAGTTGTAGCCGTCCAGCGCGGTGTCGCCGCTCAGGGTGGGCGCGCCGGGCTCCGTGGGCTGGGTGACGGTGGCCGGGGTAGCGGCGCTGTTGTTCGAGCCGCCCCCGCCGCCGCCGCAAGCGGCCAGCATGGCGGCCAGGGCTGCCGCCGCGATGGCCGCCGTGAGCGGGGCGGGCAGGAATGCTGTACTGGCGGTCGGATGTTTCATGGTGGCTCCCCTTGCAATCTTTTGATTCTAGGCGAAACGCCGCCGCGCTGACGCCACCGTGGCGCCGCGGATGTTGATGCATGTCAGAATATCGCTGCAAGCACGGTAAAATAGCCGTTTACGCAATCTAGCCAGGCACTTCCCACATGACCCCAACCAAGCAGCGCCTGCGGCGCGCCAAATTCGCCCTGCCCAGCTTTGTCACGCTGTTGTCGATCGCCTGCGGTTTCGGCAGCATCGTCATTTCAGTGGACAACGCCTATATCGGCAGCGCGCAGGACTACCAGATGGCTGCCGTGCTGCTGGTGCTGGCCGGGGTGTTCGACGCGCTGGACGGCTTCGTGGCGCGCGCCACCGGCACCAGCTCAGAGTTCGGCGTGCAGCTCGATTCGATTGCGGACGTGATGAATTTCGGCTGCGCGCCGGCGGTGCTGCTGTATTGCTACGGCTTCGTGCTGCTGGGCCATGAACACGGCACTTTGCTGCGCATGGGCGGCATCGCCAGTTTTATCTTTGTGGCCTGCGGCGCGCTGCGCCTGGCGCGCTTCAATGTGAACGTGGGCCGCACCGATCCGCGCTATTTCGTCGGCATGCCGATTACGGCGGGGGCGGCGTGCGTGGCGTCCGTGGTGGTGGCGTGGCCGGAACCGGCGCGCACGCTGCAGCACGCGGGCCTGGTGGTGGTGCTGCTGTTCGTGGTCGGCGGGCTGATGGTGTCCACCATCCGCTTCCCCAGCTCCAAGCAGAAGAAAAGCGTGGGTGCGCTGGTGGGGCTGGCGGTGTGCATAGGCTTGCTGGTGTGGCTGACCACGGGCTTCTTCGCGCTGTTCTTTGCCGTCTACGTGGCCTTCACGCTGGGCTTGAACCTGGCCTGGAAATACGGCTGGACAGGCATTGCGCCGCCAGCCGTTTATAACGACGGCGACTGAGCCTGGCGGGTTACGCGCTTCGCGCTAACCCGCCTTACTAGTCAGGCCACCTCGTGTCCCCGTGCCGCGCGCAGGATCTCGAACCACTGCTGGCGGCTGAGCGTGAACTGCGTGGCCTGCACCGCTTCCTGGATCGCCGCGATGCGCCCGGAGCCGGTCAGCGGCACCGGCTTGCACGGCAGCTGCATAATCCACGCGAACACCACCGACGCGAACGGCTGCCGCACTTCGTCCGCCACTTGCTGGATGCAGGCGCGCAGGCGCTCGCCGGCCGCGTCGCCGCCGCTGAACAGGCGTCCGCCGCCCAGCGGCGACCAGATCATCGGCGGCACGCCCAGGTCCTGCAGGCCGTCGAAGGTTTCGTCGAACATGGGCGCCAGGTGCAGCGGCGAAAACTCCACCTGGTTGGTGGCGAGGGGAATGCGCCGGTTCAGCGCCTCGAACTGGTGGCGGCTGAAGTTGGACACGCCGAAATGCCGCACCTTGCCTTCGGCGCGCAGGCGCGTGAAGGCGGCCGCCATCTCGTCGAAGTCCATCAGCGGGTCCGGGCGGTGTATCAGCAGCAGGTCCAGGTAATCGGTGCGCAGCGCGCGCAGCGACTGCTCCACCGAGGCGGTGATATGCGCGGCCGTGGTGTCGTAATGCTGGATGGTGTGCGCGGGACGTGCTTGCGAGACCAGCTTGATGCCGCATTTGCTCACGATCTGCATCTGCCCGCGCAGCGCCGGCTTCAGCGCCAGCGCTTCGCCGAACAGCGCTTCCACGCCGTAGCCGCCATAGATGTCCGCATGGTCGAAGCTGCTCACGCCCAGTTCCAGGCATTGTTCGATAAAGGCCAGGCGCTGCTGCGGCGCCATATTCCATTCCGTCATGCGCCACATGCCCGCCACGATGCGCGACAGCTGCAATGCGTCTGCGCGCGCCGTCATCATTTCAGCCACAGGCGCACGGAGTCCCATGCGCGGCCGAAGATGGACGCTTGCGGCACGCCTTCCAGCGCCACCACCGGCAGTTCCAGCAGCGGCTTGCCGTCCACCACCATCTTCAGCGAGCCGACGCGGGTGTTCTCGGCGATAGGGGCCACCAGCGGGTCCTTGCGCTCGAGCACAGGCTTCATCTTGCCGGCCACGCCTTTCGGCACCGTCACCAGCACGTCCTGCGCAAAGCCGATCTTCAGCTTGTTCGACGAGCCTTTCCAGATTTCCGGCGTATCGATGGCTTGCCCCTTGCTGTACAGGCGTACCGTATCGAAGTTCTGGAAGCCCCAGTTCAGCAGCTTCTGGCTTTCGGCGGTGCGCGCGCCGTCGGAGGCGGTGCCCAGCACCACGGAAATCAGGCGGCGTTCGCCGAAGTTGCCGTTAGGGCGGTGCGCCGACGCGATCATGCAGTAGCCGGCCGCTTCGGTGTGGCCGGTTTTCATGCCGTCCACGGTCGGGTCCAGCCACAGCAGGCGGTTGCGGTTGGGCTGGGTGATCTTGTTGTAGGTGAAGCTTTTCACCGAGTCGATCTTGTAGAACTCGGGGTAGTCGGCGATCACGCGCTTGGCCAGCACCGAGAGGTCTTGCGCGGTGGAATAGTTTTCCGGGCTGGGCAGGCCGTGCGGATTGGCGAAGCGGGTCTGGGTCAGGCCCATGCGCTGCGCTTCGCGGTTCATCAGCGTGACGAAGGTGGCTTCGTCGCCGGCCACGGCCTCGGCCAGCGCCACGGCGGCGTCATTGCCGGACTGCACCATCAGGCCGTGCAGCAGGTCGTTGATGGACACCGGCACGGCAGGGTCGATAAACATCTTCGAGCTGCTCGAATCCACTTTCCAGGCGCGCACCGACACGTTCACCTTCTGGTTGATGTCGATCTTCTTGTCGCGCAGGGCCTGGAAGGTCAGGTAGGCCGTCATGATCTTGGTCAGCGAGGCCGGCTCGATGCGCATGTTCGGATCTTGCGAGGCGATGATCTGGCCGCTAGTCATGTCCAGCAGCAGCCAGGACTTGGCAGCGATGGTGGGCGCGGGCAGGGTCTGCGCCACGGCGGAGGTAATGAACAGCACGCTGGTAGCGAGTGCCGCGAGGTATTTTTTCATGGGTCTTAATGCAGTGGTGTTAAAAACGGATGCGGAACATTATAGGGCCTCAGGCCGCTTCGCCGGTGTCCTTCTGCCCGCCCAGCCACAGCGCCGTGACCCAGGTCTTGATATGGCCGAGCTTGCGGTGGAAGAAGTGGTCGGCGCCGGGAATGACCAGCACCGGGATGTCCTGCGGGCGCGCCCAGTTGAACACGTCCTGCAGCGGGATGGTGTCGTCGTTCTCGCCGTGGATCAGGATGGTGTCCGCCGGCACGTCGGCCAGCTCCCATTTTTTGGCAGCCGTACCCACCAGTACCAGGCGCTCGGCAGGCGTGCCGGCCTCGGCCAGGCGCTTGGCCAGCTGCGACTGCACATAGGTGCCGAAGGAGAAGCCGCTCAGGGCCACCGGCAGGCCGGGGAATTTCTGCGTCATGTGCTGGTACAGCAGGCCCATGTCGTCGGTTTCGCCGTGGCCGTGGTCATGCACGCCTTCCGAGGCGCCCACGCCGCGGAAGTTGATGCGCGCCACCACGTAGCCCAGGCCGACGAAGGTGCGCATCAGCGTGACGGCCACCTTGTTGTCCATGGTGCCGCCGTACAGCGGATGCGGGTGCGCCACCAGGGCCACGCCGCGCGGCGGCGCATCGCCGGCCGGCATGTCGATCAGGCCTTCCATCACGCCGGCGTTGCCGGGCAGGGTGAATTTTTCCGAGCTCTTGTTCATCATATCTTCAGGCGCTCCACGACCTTGCCGCCGACCAGGTGGCTGTCGACGATCTCATCGATATCCGTGGTGTCCACGTAGGTGTACCAGGTGCCTTCCGGATACACCACCATCACCGGGCCTTCTTCGCAGCGGTCCATGCAGCCGGCCTGGTTGACGCGCACCTTGCCGGGGCCGTTGATGCCCAGTTCCTTGCAGCGCTTCTTGGCGTGCTTTTGCGCCACTTCGGCGCCGTGGTCGCCGCAGCTGTTGCGGCCGTCGTCACGCTTGTTCATGCAGAAGAACACGTGGCGTTCGAAAAATTGTTTGTTGTCGCTCATATTGGGCCTCGCTTGTCGTTTCAGGCGCAATGATACCTGTAATGGCGGGTTACGGCTCCGCCTAACCCGCCCTACGCATCGCCCAGGTCGTTGGTGGATCGTAGGGCGGGTTAGGCGCGGAGCGACGTAACCCGCCATTACGGACGGTTGAGCTTGTGGGACGGCAGCAGCAAAAACCACAGCGCGAAAAACGGCCACAGCAGCGACAGGAACTGCGCCGCGCCGTTAAAGTTGAGGAACTTGCCCTGCACCCAGCCCTGCAGCGTGGACAGGAAATAAGGGTTGACCGGCGTGGTGTTCACAATAAGCAGGCTGAGCAGCAAGGTCAGCGCGGCCAGGCGGCGCTGCGCCATGTGCGGCGCGAACGCCAGCCCGGCCAGCATGATGGCGCCGATCAGGAAGCCGCCCTGCGCGCCCGGCGTAATCCACACGAAGGCGTTCTCCGGCGAGAACAGCAGCGCCGTCGCCAGCGACTTCACCACGATGGCGGCGCCCGCCAGGCCGATCAGCAGGCCGGCGCGCGGCGCGTGCTTGCGCATCAGGCACAGCAGCGTCAGCCCCGCGCCCACCATGCCGCAGGCGGTGATGATGGTTTCGGACAGCCAGTACTGCTCCACCGTCAGCTCGGCGCCGGGGCGCACCAGTTCCACCAGGTCGATGCTGGTGTCGAGCAGCTCGGACAGCCAGTCGGACAGGATGGGCAGCAGCTGGCCGTGGCCGAACAAAAAGCCCTGCGGATAGATCTGCGCCAGCGGCCACAAGGCCATCAGCACCAGGCCCTGGCTGGTGTGCTGCACGAACCAGCGCTGGCGCAGGCGGTACAGGGGGCTGCCGTCCAGCAGCGCGGTGGCGCTCAGGGTGCCGAACAGCGCGCCCACGGCGGCGCCGGCGGCGTTGGTGTAGAAGTCCAGGTTGGACGACACGCGGCTGGGCAGATAGGTCTGCACCGCCTCCATGGTGCCGGACACCAGCACGCCGCAGGCGGCGGCGATGACGAAGGCCGCCACGCCGCGCAGGCGCGGATACAGCGCGTACACCACCAGCGCGCCGAAGGGCATATAGCCCACCACGTTGATGATGGCGTCGAACTTGGTCCAGTAGCGCGGCATGGCCGTGTGCTCGAGGAAGATCAGCGGCGACAGGCCCTGGTTCTGCCAGCCGGAAAAGGGGAACCAGCTCGCATACACGATCAGCAGCAGATAGGCCAGCAGCGCCGCGCGCGCCACCGGCGACGGCATGCGGGGCTGGACTGTGGTTTCCGTCATGCTCACGCTGTTACTGCGGCAGCGCGGCTGGCAAGGTGTTCAGCCACGCCAGGATGTCGGCGGCGATGGCGTCCGACGAATCGGCCAGGGCGCGCGCGCCGCCGGCCGCGTCGGCGCTGCGCGCGGCGGTGCTGCGGGTGAAGGTCTTCTGGTCCACCAGCTTGTGGGCGCGGAACAGCGAGGCGCGCAGCGACACCTGGCCGCTGCTGCTGGCCTGGCTGTCGAAGTTCTGCGAGAAGTCGTCCGCCTCCAGGCGCAGCACGGGCATGCCCACGGCGGCGTCGGTGGTGGCCAGCACTTTCACGCCGGCCTGCGCCAGGCGTGCGCGCAGGCGCTGGGTGAGCAATTGCAGCGGCGTGACGCTCCAGGCGTTCTGCGCGTAGGGGCGGGCTTGCTGCGCATCCGCGTACAGCAGGCGGTAATACATGCGGTTGCTGTCCAGCGAGGCCGGGCCGTTCACGTCCGCCACCACCAGCGCGGGCAGCGCTGCCGCCGCCGTGGCGGCTGGCGCGGCGGCCGGCGTCAGCGGGCCGAAGTCGTACACGGTGGTCGGCGCGCCCTTGGTGGCGCAGCCGCCCAGCGCGGCCAGCAATGCGATGCAGGCCAGTTTGTTGAGGGTCGATTCCATATTTTTCCTTTATTTCGCGGCCGGCGGCGTGAAGCCCGCCTCGCCCGGACCCGGCGTGGCGTCGGGCGTGCCGAACAGGATGCTCTGCGGCTTGTCGTTCAGGGTGTTCATGGTGCGGCGCACGGCCCGCATCGACGAACGCGTCTCATCGGTCAGCGCGTTGATGTTGGGCAGGGTCTCCAGCTCCACGCCGCCGGCCACCGTTTCCAGCGACAGGCCCACGCGGTCCACCGTGCTGTTCAGGCGCGAGATGGCGCCGTTCGGCCCCTGCAGGCTGGCCGACAGCTTGGTGGCGTCGTCCGCAAGACGGTTCACGGCCGCCAGGCTGCCTTGCGCCTGCTCCACCAGCTTCGGCAGCTTGTCCAGCGTGGGGCCGAGCTGCGCGGGCACGCTGCGGAACTCGCGCGCGGTCTCGCTCACGTCGGCAAAGGCGCCCAGCATGGTTTTCTGGTTGGCGGGGCTGAGCAGCGTGTCGAGCGAGTCGGTCACTTTTTCAGCCTTGGACAGGATGGCCTTGCCGCGCTTCTCCAGCTGGTCGAACAGGCCGGGGTGCAGCGGAATGCGGGTGGGGTTGCCGGCGCTGGTGCGCAGGCGCTCCGAGCCCACCGACTCGTCGTCCAGCTGGATGTAGGCAATGCCGGTCACGCCCTGGTAGCCCAGCGTGGCAAAGGTGGTCTTGGTGATGGGCGTATCCGGGTCCACGCTCAGATGCACCAGGATCTGCCCCGCCACCTTGGCATCGAAACCGATGTCGTCCACCTTGCCCACCTCCAGGCCACGATAGCGCACCGCCGCCTGCGGGTTCAGGCCGGGCACGGAAAGCGAGGTGGCGATCAGGTAGGGTTCGCGCTCCACGCGGTCGCGGTTGAACCAGATCCCGAACAGCACCGCCGCGATCAGCAGCGATATCGTGAAGAAGCCCGTCATTAATGCGTGCGATCTGTTTTCCATAGCTACTCCTGAATTTTTCTATCATCAAGGGCCGCCAGCGCGCGCTTGCCGCGCGCGCCGAGGAAGAATTCCTTGATGAAGGGGTGGTCCACCTTGATCACTTCGCGCGTGGGCGCGACGGCGATCACATGTTTTTCCGCCAGCACCGCGATGCGGGTGGACAGCGCGAACAGCGTGTCCAGGTCGTGCGTCACCATCACCACGGTCAGGCCCAGTTCCCGATGCAGCGATTTGATCAGCGACACAAAGCTTTCCGAACGGTCCGGGTCCAGGCCGGCGGTGGGCTCGTCCAGGAACAGCAGCTTGGGCTCCAGCACCAGCGCGCGCGCCAGCGCCACCCGCTTGACCATGCCGCCGGACAGGTCGGAGGGCATCTTGTTGGCGTGCTCGGGGCCGAGGTCCACCATATTCATCTTCAGCAGCACTGCGTCGCGTATCAGGTCCGGCGGCAGCACGCGCAGCTCGCGCATGGGCTGGGCGATATTCTCGAACACCGTCAGCGCCGAATACAGCGCGCCTTCCTGGAACAGCATGCCCCAGTGGTTGCGCAGCTGTTGCAGGTGCTCGGCGTTGGCCTGCGTGATGTCCTCGCCGAAGATGCGCACGCAGCCCTTGGTGGGCCGCTCCAGGCCCAGCATCTGCCGCAGCAGCACGGTCTTGCCTGTGCCCGAACCGCCCACGATGGACAGGATCTCGCCCTGCTCGATCTCCAGGTTCAGATCCTGGTGCACCACGGTGCGGCCGAAACGGGTTTGCAGGTTGGTGATCTCCACCACCGGCACGCTGCCGTCCAGCGTCAGCATGCCCGGCGTCTCCGGGCAGCCGCAATTTTCTTCGGGCGGCAGGGTCTCGTCCATCAGTAGCCCACTCCGTTGAAGACGATGGCGAACACCGCGTCGGCCAGGATCACCACCGTAATGGCCGTCACCACCGAGGTGGTGGTGCCGCGCCCCAGGCTTTCCGTGTTGGGCTGGATGCGCAGGCCGAAGTGGCAGGATACCAGCGCAATCAGGGTGCCGAACACCACGCCTTTGAGCAGGCCGATCAGATAGTTCGCCAGCGGCACAGCGTCCGGCAGCTTCTGGATAAAGTAGCGCGCCGACAGGTTCAGCTCCACCTTGGCCGATACCATGCCGCCTATCAGCGCCATGGTATCGGTCCAGATCACCAGCAATGGCATGGAAATGGCCAGCGCAATCACTTTGGGCAGGATCAGGCGGAAGCCGTGCGAAATGCCCATCACCAGCATCGCGTCGAGTTCCTCGGTCACGCGCATCACGCCCAGCTGCGCCGTAATGGACGAGCCGGAGCGGCCCGCCACCAGGATGGCGGCCAGCAGCGGCCCCAGTTCGCGGATCACGCTCATGCCGAGCAGGTTGACCAGGTAGATGTCGCCGCCGAAGGTGCGCAGTTGCTGCGCCGACAGGAAGGACAGCACCACGCCGATCAGGAAGCCCACCAGCGCGGTGATGCCCAGCGCCTGGAAGCCGGCGTGGTAGACATTGGCCGAAATCTCGCGCCAGGGGCCGCGCATGGGGTTGCGCAGGAAGCGCCAGGAGTCCTGCGTGACTTGGCCTATCAGTTTGATGAAGCCGGCCATGTGCTCGGCAAAGCCCATGATGGTGAAGCCCAGCTTCATCACGGACGTCAGGCGGTGCTGGCGGTGCTGCTGGAGCTGCAGCGTGCCGGTGGCTTCCAGGCGTTTGAAGAATTCCTCGTGTTCGGGCGCCATTTGCAGGGATGCGGGGCGGGTCTTGCCCCAGGCATTCCATAAAAGCTGGGCGCCGATATGATCCATCGCCTCGACGGCGCGCAAGTCCCACTGCGCGCGCTTGCCCTTGAGCTGTTTCAGCGAGGCGGTAATGGCGTGCATGGGGTGGCGGTGCGCTAGCGCATGCACCTGCCAGGTGCCCCCAGCCGTGACCGTAGCCTCCGACGCGCTGCCGGAGCTGATGGTGAGGGTGGGCGCGGGGTTAGTTGGCATGGCTCAAGTGTAAGTGACTTTCTACTACTGCGCCACCCGGTAGGACAGCGGCTCCGGCGGGTCACGCTGCGCTAACCCGCCCTACGGCATCACCGGCCAGCCGTAACCCGCCGATGCTACGCCGCCAAATGCCGGGCTTGCCGCTGCGGCGCCGGATGATGCGCGTGCGCTGTTTTGCCCTTGGGCGCGAAATCGCTGGCCAGCAGCTGCGCCGCCGCTTCCGCCTCCATGCCGGTGTGCGCCAGCCAGCGCTGCACCATGCCGGCCAGGCGGTCCAGTGCAATGCGGTGGGTGGCGTCGGTGTTCGCGTATAGCCAGTCCGAGAATGCCATAAAACTCTGGAATGGCGTCTCTCCCAGAAGTACGGGCAGGGTGTGCGTGAAGCGTCCCGAGTTGGCCACCAGGTCCCAATAGCGCGCAAACCGCACCAGGCGCTGCATGGTCTGGAAATCGATATGCTTGTTTGCCAGGATGGTGTACGGCGGATGCGGATCGAACACCAGCCCGAAGGGCGCCGTGTGCCGGATGATGGGCGTGCCGCGCAGCCGCTTCAAGATGCCGAACTGGATCTCGTGCGGCCCCAGCGCCCACAGCTTGTTGAAGCCCTCGGCGAAGCTCTCCACCGTCTCCCCCGGCAGGCCGGCGATCAGGTCCACGTGCATATGGGCTGTGGAGTGGTCGCACAGCCAGCGGATATTGTCGGCCGCCTTCTGGTTGTCCTGCTTGCGGCTCACCAGCGTCTGCACTTCCGGGTTGAAGCTCTGGATGCCGATCTCGAATTGCAGCGCACCGTGCGGGAATTTGGAAATGCCCTCTTTCAGCGCATCCGGCAAATGGTCCGGCACCAGCTCGAAGTGGGCGTAGACCGGGTCGTCTGGATTGGCCGCTATCTTATCGAGGAAGAACTGCATGATCTTCAGGCTGGTCTTGATGTTCAGGTTGAAGGTGCGGTCCACAAACTTGAACAGGCGCGCGCCGCGCGCGTGCAGCCCCTCCATCTCCGCCAGGAACAGGTCGATATTGAAGGGCCACGCCGTCTTGTCCAGCGCCGACAGGCAGAACTCGCACTTGAACGGGCAGCCGCGCGAAGCCTCCACATAGATGGTGCGGTTCTTGATATCGTCGTCCGAATACAGCGAGTAGGGCAGCTTCAGTTCCGCCATCGGCGGCTGGTGGCCGGCGTGTACTTTCATGATGGGCTTGGGGCCGTTCAGGATATCGCTGCAAACCTTGGGGAAGGTCACGTCGCCCCAGCCGGTGATCACATAGTCCGCCAGGCGCACGATCTCCTGCTCGTTCGTCTCATAAGACACTTCCGGCCCGCCCAGCACCACCACCACTTCCGGCGCCACGCGTTTCAGCATGCCCACCACCTTGTTGGTCTCCTCCACATTCCATATATAGATGCCGAAGCCCACAATGCGCGGCTTGTGCGCCAGGATGCGCTCCACGATCTCGGTGGTCTTCGCACCGATGACGAACTCCTGGATCTTGGTCTGTTCCTGCAGCTCTCCCATATTGGCAAGCAGGTAGCGCAGCCCCAGGGAGGCATGGGTGTAGCGCGCGTTGAGGGTAGAGAGCAGGATGGTCATGGAGGCAAGCGAAGAATAAAGCGGCAAAGCAAGCATTTTACCCTTGCCAAGCCCCGGGGGCTTCTATATAGTTCTGCCTCCCGACGCGCTGCATGCAAATGCAAGCTGCGCAGGGTAGGAAAAACAGGGGTTGACGAGCTGCACGAAACACCGCATAATCTCGCCTCTCTGCTGCTGAACAAAACGCTTCAGCAAGTAACGCAGAATTCTTTAAAAATTAACAGTCGATAAGTGTGGGCGTTTGATGATGATGCCGGAGGCGCAAGCCTCTTAGCTCAAATTATTAAACGCTCAACGAAAAAATTAAACGTGACCTTCGAAAGAAGGAATCGTC
>NZ_WWCU01000051.1 GCF_009857595.1 Pseudoduganella aquatica
ATCAAAGGCGCCGCCAACCGCTCGTCGGTCGGCACGCTGGTCGAACGCACGACCGGCTTTGTGGTGCTCGCCAAGATGGACAACGCCACCACCAAGGCGGTCATCGACAGCTTCTCCGCTGTGCTCAACCGCGAGCCGGCGGCGATGCGCAAGACCATGACTTACGACCAGGGCCGCGAGATGCACGGCCATAAAATCCTTACCGCGCGCACCGGTGTCCAGATCTATTTCGCCGACCCGCACAGCCCTTGGCAGCGCGGCTCGAACGAGAACACCAATGGGCTGCTGCGCCAATACATGCCGAAGGGGTCCGACCTGTCGATCTACTCGCAGGACGAGCTCGACGCCATCGCCTTATCGCTCAATACGCGCCCCAGAGCAAGGCTCAATTACGAATCGCCACTCGTCGTTTATACTCAACACATCGAACTGCTACAACATCCAACTGACACTGTTAATTAACCCAGTGTTGCGCTTGGTATTTGAAACCGCCAAGACAATCCCAAGGCAGATTCAGGATAGCATGTTGCCCAAGTGGAAAAATCACGAATTGTCACTGGGGCCGCTGACTTAGCAGGGTGATCCTGCGCAGGCGTTAATCTCAGCAAGGAAGCCTTCGGCAAGGTAGCGCGGGATCTTGTCGAATTCGCTGAGCACGCGGGCGCGGAATTCTTCATGCTCGTGCCAGCACTCGGCGGGCACGCCAAAATAGTTGACGGGACTAAGGCACATGGTCAATCCGGGCCAGTGTTTTTGCAAGGTCATCAGATAGCGGCGGCTTGAGCATATTTTCCCGATGACGAGGACACTTTGAATCGCGGCGGGGTCCATCACCTCGGCCACCCTGGCGCGGCCGAAGCGGACGTTTTCGCCGGTGTTCGTGGCGGCGCTTTCCAGTATGAGAATGGATTCGGGTATGCCCAGCGCGATCAGCTGTTCGGCGATCATGTCCGCCTCCGCTATCGGCGATGATCCGGTGCAGCCTCCGGATATCAGCAAGCGCTTGAACATGCCCTTCTGCCACAATTCATGCGCCGCTTCGCAGAACTCTGGCACGCCGTGGCGGGTGCCGAAAAGGAATCCCAGGTCCGAAACCCGCGCGGGGAATGACGGCATTACGTAGTCGGCAATGCGTTGCAGATCGTCTTGTGTCATGGGGAAGCCGTTCAAGCTGCCAGCGCAGCCAGGCGCTTGGGCTTGCTCAGGGCGGATAACGCTTTGTCGTAGGACCATTGCAGCAGCTCGGCCAGGTAGTCTGCCGGGAAGTGCTGGACGTTGACGATGGTGACCCAGTGGAAGCGGCCCATGTAGCGGGCGGGTTTGACGCCGGGGACGCCGGTCAGTTCCACAAAGCGGTCGGGCGAAGCGCGGAAGCTGAAGCGCCAGCGCTCGGGCTCGCTGGTCTTGAAGTAGGCGAAGGTCTTGCCGCCTACCGCGTACACCAGGATGTTGCTGGGGGCGCCGTGCAGGGTCTCGGTGGCGCCGGGGAATCCGGCGCAGTGGGCTTTGAGCTGTTTGGTGTCCAATTGTTTGTTCTCCGACGGAGCTGGCGGGTTACGCAGCGGAGCTGCTAACCCGCCCTACGGGTCTCAGCGTCCCCAAAAAAATAAAACCCGCAGTGTGCGGGTTTTATAGAGTGCTGCCAGGCTTAGGCTTCGGCTACGCGTTTGGCGATGTGGGCCAGGGATTCTTCCACCTGGTCCACCAGCACCAGGCACAAGTCTCCCGGCTGCAGGCGCGCCAGCGCTTTGTCGATGGCGATGAACTCGCCATTGATTTCGTCGATGTGCGTGGTGCGCGGCGCGCCGGTCAGGCCCTGGCGCAGCAGCGCTACCACTTCGCCGTCGGCGCGGCCGCGCTGGCACTGGTCCTGGTACAGCAGCACGTCGTCGAAGGCTTTGCCGAGGATTTCGGTCTGCTGGCGGATGTCTTCGTCGCGGCGGTCGCCGGCGCCGGAGATCACCACCGAACGCCGCTTGCCCGGCAGCGCGTCCACGGCCTGCACCAGCGCCAGCATGGCATCCGGATTGTGGCCATAGTCGGCGATCACGGTGGCGCCTTTGTAATTGAACATATTGAAGCGGCCGGGCGCGTTGTCGCTGTCGTTGGCGAAGGTGGCCAGGCCCTTGCGGATCGACTCCCAGTCGATGCCTGCGCCCCACGCGGCGGCCACGGCGGCCATCACGTTCTCAACCTGGAAGCCAATGGCGCCGTTGCGCGTGATCGGCACTTCGGACAGCGGCACCGCTTCCGCGTGCTTGCCTTCGGCGGCGATCAACTGGCCGTCTTCGATGTAGACGGTGCGGCGGCCTTGCGCCAGATGCGTGGCGATAACCGGATGCTCGCGGTCGGCGCCAAAGAAGGTGACCTTGCCTTTGCAGGACGCGGCCATGCCGGCCACGATAGGGTCCATGGCGTTCAGCACGGCCACGCCGTTCTTGTCCACGTTCTGCACAATGACGCGCTTGAGCACCGCCAGGTCTTCCACGGTGGTGATGTAGTTCAGGCCCAGGTGGTCGCCCGCGCCGATGTTGGTCACCACGGCCACTTTGCAGCGGTCGAAGGCCAGGCCTTCGCGCAGCACGCCGCCGCGCGCGGTTTCAAACACGGCCGCGTCCACGTCAGGATGCTGCAGCACGTTGCGCGCGCTGCGCGGGCCGGAGCAGTCGCCGCTGTCGGTGCGGCGGCCGTTGATGTAGACGCCGTCGGTATTGGTCATGCCCACGCGCAGGCCGCTGGAGGCCATCAGGTGCGCGATCAGGCGCACGGTCGTGGTCTTGCCGTTGGTGCCGGTCACCGCCACCACGGGAATGCGGCCGTCGTCGCCTTCGGGGAACATGGCCGAGATGATGGCTTCGCCCACCGGACGGCCCTTGCCGTAGGATGGCGTCAAATGCATGCGCAGGCCGGGCGCGGCGTTCACTTCCACCACGCCGCCCGCCTGGGCTTCGATAGGCTGCAGCAGGCTGTCGCACACCACGTCCACGCCGCAGATGTCCAGGCCTATCATCTGCGCCGCTTCCACCGCGCGCGCCGCTACTTCAGGGTGCACGTCGTCGGTCACGTCGGTGGCGCTGCCGCCGGTCGACAGGTTGGCGTTGTTGCGCAGGGTGACGCGCTGGCCTTTGGGCGGCACGGAGTCGGCTTCGTAGCCTTGCAGCGCCAGGCGGCCCAGCGCGATATCGTCAAAGCGGATCTTGGTCAGCGAGGTGGCGTGGCCGGAGCCGCGGCGCGGGTCGGCGTTCACCAGGTCCACCAGTTCGCGCACCGAATGCACGCCGTCGCCCACCACGTGCGGCGGGTCGCGGCGCGCAGCGGCGATCAGCTTGTTGCCGATCACCAGCAGGCGGAAGTCGTGGCCCGGCAGGAAACGTTCGACCAGGATGTCGTCGCGGAATTCGCGCGCGGCGTTGAAGGCCTTGGTCATCTGCTCCTGGGTGGTGACGTTGACCGTCACGCCCTTGCCCTGGTTGCCGTCCTTCGGTTTCACCACGACCGGCAGGCCGACTTCGTTGGCGGCGGCCCAGGCGTCGTCCGCGTCCACTACGGTGCGGCCGTGCGGGACCGGCACGCCGGCGGCGTCCAGCAGCTTCTTGGTCAGTTCCTTGTCCTGCGCGATGGTCTCGGCGATGGCGCCGGTGGAGTCCATTTCGGCAGCCTGGATGCGGCGCTGGCGCGAGCCCCAGCCGAACATCACCATGGAACCCTTGGTCATGCGCTTGAACGGAATGTTACGCACCACGGCCGCGTGCACGATGGCGCCGGTGCTCGGGCCCAGGCGCACGTCTTCGTCCAGGTCGCGCAGTTGGGCCAGCGCGCCGGGCAGGTCGAAGGGCTGGTCGTCCAGCGCGGCTCTCAGCAGCTGCTCGGCCAGTTCCACGGCCAGACGGCCCACTTCTTCTTCGGTGTACTCCACCACCATCTGGTAGATGCCGGTTTCCAGCGTCGCCGTGGTGCGGCTGAAGGTGACCGGGCAGCCCGCTTCGGCTTGCAGCGCCAGCGTGGCCACTTCCAGCACATGCGCCATCGGAATCGCGTCGTTGTGGCCGATGGGCTGCAGCGCCGCAATCCCAGGGAAGCGCGCACGCAGGCGCACTTCGAAACCGGGCAGCTTGTCGATGTTTTCCTCGTCGGGCGTGCAGGAGACGATGGCTTCAACCGCCGTGTGGTGGCTCCAAAGATTGGGACCGCGCAGCGCGCGGATGCGTATAACTTCCATTACCTGTGTCCTGTGTGGTGGTCTGCGTGATACGTGTTGTTTTAGTTGGCCTTGAAGGTGCGCAGCGCGGCGGCGATCAGGCTGGGCTCGAGCTCAAGCGCCCAGCCAGCCGCGATCGCGGCCAATACTGCTTCTTCGTTGCCCGCCTGGCCGGCCGGGATGCAGGACAGCGGCAGCATCGCCACCTCGTTGGCGCCGGCCGCCAGCACAAAGCCGGTCGGGCGCAGGAACACCGCGCGCTCGCCGTCCTGGCGGTGCTCGACGATGGCCGGCAGCTGCTCGTCCAGGCCGTAGAAGATCACGGAGCCGTCGCACAGCTCGGCCATTTCCACCACTTGCGGCTCGGCCGCGTTGAGCACGGCGGCGCCTTCCGGCAGCACCACGTCCACCTGGGTGCGCAGCACGCCGTACATGTCGTCTTCGTCGTTGATGTAGAACTCGGACAGTTCGCCATGGCCGCCGGTATCGGTGACGATGCCCACGGCGCATTTGTCGTAGGCCAGGCCTTCGCTCAGTATCATGCGGCTGCCGTTATGGAACACGGCCGCTTCCACGTTGCGGTTCAGCAGCAGGCGCTGGCCCGAATCCCAGGCCGACAGCGGGCCGCGCGGCACTTTGCGTCCGTTCAGGTAAATGCCTTCTTCGCAGCTCAGGCCCACAGACTTGCCGCTCACTTGCAGCAGCCAGGCGGTCAGGTTGGCGATCAGCGCGCTGTGGCGCTCGCCCGCCACACCCACCACGGGAATGCGGCCGGTGTCGTCCTGCGCGAACAGCTGGTCCACGATGGCCGCGCCCACCGGGCGGGGCTGGCCGCCTTCGGCCGGCTTCAGGTGGGCCAGCAGGCCGGGGCTGGCGTTGACTTCGATAATGGCGCCGCCCTGCTCTTCCAGTGGGCGCGAAATATCCTGCGCCACCAGGTCGATGCCGGCGATGTCCAGGCCAATCACGCGCGCGGCCAGGGTGGCCATTTCGGCGGTGTCCGGGTGCACCAGGTCGGTCACGTCCACCGCCACGTTGCCGTTCGGCTGGATCAGCACCTTGTGGTTGGCTGCCGGCACAGATTCGTGCGTCATGTTCTGGCGCTTCAGCTCCAGGATGATCTCGGCCGATACGTCCGGCTTGATCAGGCCCAGCGGGGAACCTTCGGTCTCGCCGCGGCGCGGGTCGATATTGATGTGCATATCGCACAGCTGCTTGATGGTGTGCTGGCCGTCGCCGGTAATCCACAGCGATTCGCCCTTGGCGGCGGCGATCAGCTTCTTGCCCACCACCAGCAGGCGGTGCTCGTCGCCGGCGATGAAGCGCTCGACGATCACGCTCTTGCTGCCGCCCTTGCGCGCGGCCAGCTCGTAAGCGGCGGCCACGTCGGCTTCGGTGGTCAGGTTCAGCGTGACGCCGCGGCCGTGGTTGCCGTCATAAGGCTTGACCACGACCGGCAGGCCGATGTCTTCGGCCGCTTCCCAGGCTTCCTCGGCGCTGCGCACCAGTTCGCCTTCCGGCACTGGCACGCCGGCCGAAGCCAGCAAGCTCTTGGTCAGGTCCTTGTCGCTGGCAATGCCTTCGGCGATGGCGCTGGTGGCGTCGGTCTCGGCGGTCCAGATGCGGCGCTGGCGCGAACCGTGGCCCAGCTGCACCAGGTTGCCGTCGGTCAGGCGGATGGAAGGAATCTTGCGGTCGGTGGCGGCGTCCACGATATTGGCCGTGCTTGGGCCAAGGCACAGGGACTCGACCATGTCGGTCAGCTCGGCCACGGTGGCGGCCAGATCATACGGACGGTCCTCGATGGCGGCCATCAGCAGCTCGCGGCCGGCGGCCAGCGCGGCGCGGCCCACCTGCTCCTGGCGCGTGCGGAAGGCCATCTTGTAGGTGACGCCGTGGTCCGAGGTCTGCCGGGTTTTGCCGAAACCGGTGCGCATGCCAGCCAGGTTCTGCAGCTCCAGCACCACGTGCTCAAGGATATGGCCGGCATAGGTGCCGTCGCGCAGGCGCTCGTTGAAGCCGCCGCGCTCGCCCACGCCGCAGCGATGTTCGACCAGGTGCGGCAGCAGCGCGGTCAACCGTTCGTACAGGCCGGGGATTTTATCGGAGGGGAAATTTTCGAGCTCGCCAATATCCAGCCAGGCCTCGATTACCGGGCGGTAGGTCCAGATATTAGGTCCGCGCAAGTGTGTTACACGGAGAAATTCAATGTCTTTCTTCTTTGTCATGTTTTTGCTCTTGTACCTCTTGCGGTATACTCCGCAAAAGCGAACCGCCGGCGGCGGTCACCCCTCTTTTATTTCGTCAAATGATGAATAACTGACAGAATACCGTAAATCGCTGCCAAGCCGCTGTTCGCTCTTGGCCTTGCTAATGACGATACTATCCGCTATTTTCCCACTGTTTCAATTTCCTTGCCACTTGGCAAAGCCCGCACTGGAGTATGTTGCACAATGATAACAAAACAGCTTTCTTCGGAACTCAGCCATACAGAACTACCAGAAGTATGGCGTGCCGAAGTGCAACAACAACTTTCCAACGGGGAAAACGTTTCAAGTGCGCTGGAGGTTGACCTCGACGCGCGCTTACATTTTTCCAAGGGCCTTGTGCTCGTCACCGAGCGCCGCATTATGGCACGCGCGCCGGGGGAAACGGTATGGCAATCTTGGCCTTACGGACAGGATTTGACGCTAAAACTGCATGACCATGCGGGCGTCGGCCACCTGGAGTTATTTAACCAACAAGGCCGATTGGCCAACTGGCGCTTCACCCTGGGCCAGAATCTGCTGGCCATCCGCTTGTCCGAAAAGTTCGCCGCGCTGCGCGAGAGCTTTGTCACCGGCCAGCCGATCGTGCGCGACGAGGAGCACATCTGCCCGTCCTGCAAAGCCCCGCTGGAGCCGGACCAGGACGAGTGCCCGATCTGCACCAAGGTGGTCTACACGCCGCCATCCACCTGGACCCTGTTCCGCCTGTGGCGCTTCGCCAAGCCTTACCAGTGGCCGCTGCTGGCCGGTTTCCTGCTGATGCTGCTGAGTACCGCCGCGCACATGATTCCGCCCTACCTGACCATGCCGCTGATGGACAATGTGCTGATTCCTTACCAGAGCGGCAAGCCGGTCGACAAGATGCTGGTGACCATGTACATGAGCGGCCTGCTCGCCTCGGCCGTGCTGGCGTGGATACTGGGCTGGGGCAAGACCTATGTGCTGGCCCTGGTGTCCGAGCGCATCGGCGCGGACCTGCGCACCACAACCTATGAACACCTGCTGCGCCTGTCGCTGGAATACTTCGGCGGCAAGCGCACCGGCGACCTGATGTCGCGCATCGGCAGCGAATCGGACCGCATCTGCGTGTTCCTGTCGCTGCACCTGCTGGACTTCGCCTCCGACGTGCTGATGATTATCATGACCGGCGTGATCCTGGTCTCCATCGACCCGTGGCTGGCCGCCATCACCCTGCTGCCGCTGCCCTTTATCGCTTGGCTGATCCACCTGGTGCGCGACCGCCTGCGCACCGGCTTTGAAAAAATCGACCGCGTGTGGGGTGAAGTGACCAATGTGTTGGCCGATACCATCCCCGGCATCCGCGTGGTGAAAGCCTTCGCCCAGGAGTCGCGCGAAGCGGGCCGCTTCCGCGTGGCCAACAAGCACAACCTGGCCGTGAACGACAAGCTGAACAAGGTGTGGTCGCTGTTTTCGCCCACCGTGTCTTTCCTGACCGAGCTGGGCCTGCTGGTGATCTGGGTGTTCGGCATCTACCAGGTATCGCAATCGCACATCACGGTCGGCGTGCTGAGCGCCTTCGTGGCTTACTCCAGCCGCTTCTACGGCCGCCTGGATTCAATGAGCCGCATCGTGTCCGTTACGCAAAAATCCGCCTCGGCCGCCAAGCGCATTTTCGACATCCTGGACCACGTATCGTCCGTGCCGGAGCCGTCCAACCCGGTCAAGATCGACAAGGTCAAAGGCAATATCGCGCTGCGCGAAGTGGGCTTCCGCTACGGCAACCGCGCCGTCAACCGCAACATCTCCATCAATATCAAGGCCGGCGAAATGGTGGGCCTGGTGGGCCACTCCGGTTCGGGCAAGAGCACGCTGGTCAACCTGATCTGCCGTTTCTACGACGTGACCGAAGGCGCCATCCTGCTGGACGGCGTGGACATCCGCGCGCTGGGCGTGTCGGACTACCGCCGCAACATCGGCCTGGTGCTGCAGGAACCCTTCCTCTTCTTCGGCACCATCGCCGAGAACATCGCCTACGGCAAGCCGGACGCCACCCGCGAGCAAATCATTGCCGCCGCGCGCGCCGCGCATGCGCATGAATTCATCCTGCGCCTGGCGCAAGGCTACGACTCCATGGTGGGCGAGCGCGGCCAGGGCCTGTCCGGCGGCGAGCGCCAGCGTATTTCAATCGCGCGCGCGCTGCTGATCGACCCGCCTATCCTGATACTGGATGAGGCAACCGCCTCGGTGGACTCGGAAACCGAGAAGGAAATCCAGAAAGCGCTGGACAACCTGGTGACCGGCCGCACCACCATCGCCATCGCGCACCGCCTGTCCACGCTGCAAAAGGCGGACCGCCTGGTGGTGCTGGACCGTGGCCGCGTGGTGGAAGAAGGCGGGCACGACGAACTGATGGCCGCCGAAGGCGCCTACTACCGCCTCTACATGGCGCAAGCGCGCAACGTCGATACCGACCTTGACGATTCTCCGGGAAAACGACATGACGACTAATCTCACCCTCAACACCAGCTTCACCCTGGCGCGCGACAGCTTCGGCCGCCTGAACCTGACCGACGCCGCCGGCGCCCTGCACGAAAACGTGTCGCCGGTGCGCGCCTTCCCCATCCAGGCGCCCGAACAGGGCATCTCCCTGGTGAGCACGGACGGCAAGGAAGTTGCGTGGATAGAAAGCCTGGGCGAGCTGTCCGGCGCCAACGCGGCGCTGGTGCGCGAGGAACTGCAGGGGCGCGAGTTCATGCCGGAAATCGCCCGCATCCTGTCCGTGACCAGCTATGCCACGCCGTGCACCTGGAGCGTGGACACCAACCGCGGCCCCACCGAGTTCGTGCTGCGCGGCGAGGAAGACATCCGCCGCATCGGCAGCGACACGCTGCTGGTGTCGGACAACCACGGCATCCACTTCCTGATCCGCAACCAGTACGAACTGGACAAGCACAGCAAGAAGATCCTGGACCGCTTCCTGTAATGAAGCAGAAATCGCTCTCGGCCGGCGCGGTCATCCTGCATGGCAGCGGCGAAGCGCGCCGCTACCTGCTGATGCGCTGCTTCCAGTACTGGGACTTCCCGAAAGGGATGGTCGAGCCGGGCGAATCGCCCTTCCTGGCCGCGCAGCGGGAAATCTACGAGGAAGCCACGCTGCGCGACCTGGCCTTCCCCTGGGGCGAGCAGTTCACGGAAACCGCGCCCTACGGCGACGGCAAGGTGGCGCGCTACTACCTGGCCGTGAGTCCCACGCGCGACGTGGTGCTGGGCGTAAGCGAGGAACTGGGCTTCCCAGAGCACGACGAATTCCGCTGGGTGGACGTGGACGAAGCGCGCTCCCTGCTGGGCGCCCGGGTGCGCGCCGTGCTGGAGTGGGCGCACCAGCTCAGCGCCACCCCCCCGGCCTCCCCGTCCGCCTGAGCACACCACGAAAGTAGTCAAAAAGCAACATCCTTTGCGCTGCCAGCCAGCACTAGGTGCTGCTTTTTGTTTACATTGTTTTCCCCCGGGTCTAGCATCATAGGCGTGGGCAATTTTGATTGCCTATGAAGAAACCACGCCGGAGACCGCCATGAGCCGCACCCCACTCGTCCGCCAACTTAGCCTGCTGCTGGCAGCCGGCTGGCTGGCTGCGGTGGCGCCGCAAGCCTGGGCCAGCGACGCCACACTCCCGTCAACCCCGTCCCAGTCTTCCGCAGCCCTCACCCAGCCCGCCGCCGCGTCCGCATTTGATGCGATCGAACAGCCAGACCCGCTGTCGCTGTCGGCCGCCAACAGCTTTACCCACGTCTACCTGACTCCCGCCGGCTTCTCGCGGACGCCAGCCAATGACAGCAACGGCAGCCGCCTGCACCTGCCGCGCCAGGACCCGGATCTGGACGCCATCGATCCCTATGGCGGCTCGCGCTACCCGGCCAGGCCGGACGACGAGATCAGTCCCGCCGCGCTGTGGATTTCCGGGCTGGGCCTGCTCACCGCCACCATTTCCGGCATTCTGCTCTATGCGCGCAACCCCATTTCGCGCAAGCGCAAGTACCGCAACCGGCCCGGCGAATCGCGCCGCAGGTAAAAGCCCTACATCCCCTTGAACCGATGCTGGAAACGCTGGCTCACCGGCAGGCGCGCCGCGTGGCCGCGCAGTGACAGCCACAGCGCCCCATCGCCATCCCTGACGGCGGCAGCGATACGCTTTACCGCCACCACATGGCTGCGGTGCACCTGCCAATAGCCCGCCTCGTCCAGCATCTCGGCCAGCTCCTTGAGCGGCGTGCGGATATGGGCCTCGAGCTTGTCCGTCACCACCCGCGTGTACTTCGCCTCCGCCGAAAAATAGACCACGTCCGCCAGGTCGATGAAATGGATGGTCTGGCCGACGGACGCCTGCAGCCAGGACGGCGCGGACGGTTTCGGCTGCAGCCGCGCCATCAGGCGCGTAAGGTCCGGCGGGGGCTGGTTCAGGCGGGCACGCACACGCTCAACGCAGCGCGCCAGCCGGGCCGGGTCGGCTGGCTTGAGTACATAGTCCACCGCGCCCTCGTCGAAAGCCGCCACCGCGTGTTCATGGAACGCGGTCACGAACACCACATGCGTGCGCAGGCCGAAGGTGCGCGCCAGTTCCAGCCCGCTGAGCCCCGGCATGCGGATATCGAGAAAGGCCACGTCCGGCGCCAGTTCCTGCGCCATGCGCAGCGCCTGGTAGCCATCCCCCGCCTCGCCCACCAGCTCGGCCTCGGGCCACAGCCGGCGCAGCGCCTCGGCCAATTCGGCGCGCAGCAAAGGCTCGTCGTCCGCAATCATCACGCGCGGACGCGCCGCCATAAATTCATTCATGCCACCGTCCCCGTCGATACAGCCGCCGCGCCGGCCCAGGACAGGGGCAGCCGAAGCTCGGCTTCCGTCCGCCCCTCGCCGCCAGTCCGCAGTTCAAATCCCGCGCTGTCGCCGAACTGGGCCGCCAGCCGCTCGCGTACATTGCGCAAACCCACGCCGCTGCCGAACACCGTTTGCGCCAGTCCAGCGCCGCTGTCGGCCACCAATATATGCAAAACCCCGCCTACCTGCGCAGCGCTGACGCTCACACGCACTTCGCCCGGCTTGGCCTCCACCCCGTGCCGCACCGCGTTTTCCACCAGCGACATCAGCATCAGCGGCGGCATGGCGGCCAGCTTCAGCTCCGCCGGGCAGGCCACGTCAAACGACATCCGCTCGCCGAACCGTATCGCCATCAGCGCCAGATAGTGCTCCGCCAGCTCGCACTCGCGTCCCAATGTGGATGAGGGCGTGCGCATATCGGGCAGCGCGGTGTGCAGATAGGCGATCAGATGGTCCAGCATGCGCACCGCCTTTTCCGGCTCATGCCGCGCCAGGTAGCGCGTGTTCGCCAGCGTGTTGTACAGGAAGTGCGGCTCGACCTGCGCCTGCAGGGACTTGAGCTCGGCCGCCAGCGCGGACTGCTTTAGCCCAGCCATTTGCAGCGCCTGTGATTGCCGCCGCAAAGCCGCCAGCGGGAACGCCAGCAGCAAAGCGCACAGCGCCAAAGCGCTACCGAAAATGCGGCCATCGCCCAAGCCGTCAATGCCAAGCCCAGCTTTCAGAACGCGATAAACCAGCACGGCGCCACCCGCCCCCGCAACCACGCCGGCTGCCAGGCCGGCCCACGCCCAGGCCCAGCCTTGGTCCTGGGCGGACTGCTGCGGCGGCAGTACCAGCCGCACCAGCAGCAGCAACGCGGCAGCGATGGCCAGCGCCGCCAGCAAGGCGCCGAACAACGCCAACCACGCCAGCGAATGCTTGTGCCACGCGGCCACCACCAACAGCAGCAATATGGCGGCGCTGGCCGCCGCCTGTTTTCCGCTACAGCCGGCCAGCCGCAGCAGGGCTGGCGCAGGCCCCAGTTCCGCCTCCGGAAATGCCGTACCCGCCATTACAGCGCAGGCTCCAATGGCAGCGTGCGGGTGCGCGCAAAGACATCAACCGGCACGTCTTTGCCTACTACCTCCACACTGATATTGTCGATCCACGTCTCGCCGGAACCCCGGCTGATCAGGCCAAGTGACACCATGCTCGCATCCTCAGCCACATCCAGCACCACGCTGCGGCGTTCCCATACCATGGTGCCTTTCATTGGCTTCTCCACGGTGTTGTAGAACGATGCCGAGTGCTTCCGCGGCGTATCAACCCGCATCCACAGGCCTGCATAGCCGCTCACCGCGTGGGTCATGACGTCCGCCTGCAGACGCAGCCTCTTGCCACGATAATTCTCGGCCGAGAACTGCTGCATGAGCGTTCCGAAGCTCGTACCGTCGCCCGAAACCATGCGCAGATACTTGGCGCCCCTGTTTCCGCTGGCGCTGCCGTCGAGATCCACGCCGGTTCGATACATTTCCGGCGACTTTCCTGAAACGAACCAAGGTTCTGGTACTGAGGAAGCCGGCTGCGCCATCGCCAATACACAAGCTGCGGCCGACGCGGCAGTAAGTACAAAGTGAGGTTTCATAATGCATTTTCCCATGGCATGACCAAATTGTCATGCCGGCCACTTTGCCGAAACGGGAACCGTTTGGGGGCTCCGTGCGACAAGCGCGCCCCGGCACCGACCAGCGCACGCAAAGCGCGACGAATGCGTTACATTAGTGTTTTTTTAATTGACCAAAAACCATGCCGACCATGCCCGCCGGACGCATCCTGCTCTCCGCCCTCGTGTTCCTGCCGCTGCTTGCGCGCGCAGCCTGCACCTCGCCCACCCAGCCCCTGAACGAGGAAGGCTACGTGAAGATAGGCGGCATCGAGCAATGGGTGACGATCAAGGGCAGCAGCTGCGCCAACCCGGTGGTGCTGATTGTGCACGGCGGCCCCGGCAACCCCATGAGCCCCTATGCCGCCAAGCTCTATGGCCCATGGGAGAAGGACTACACCCTGGTGCAGTGGGACCAGCGCGGCGCAGGCCGCACCTACGCAAAAAGCCCGCCGGCGGAAGGCGAAACGCTCACGCTTGAACGCCTGGCCAGCGACGGCAACGAAGTGGCCAGCTACGTTTCCCGCCACCTGGGCAAACAAAAACTGATCCTCATGGGCAGCTCCTGGGGCTCCATCCTCGGCGTGCACATGCTCAAAGGGAGCCCGTCCCAATATGCGGCCTATGTCGGCACCGCCCAGGTGGTAAACGGCACCGGCACGCAGATCAGCAGCTATGCCGCCGTGATGGCGATCGCGCGCGCCACGCAGGACCAGGACGTGACAGCTAAGCTCGACGCCCTGGGCGCCCCGCCCTGGACCAACCCGCGCAACTTCGGCGTGCTGCGCCGCGCGGTACGGAAGTATGAAGGCCAGCGCACCGAGCCCGCACCGAAGGAGTGGTGGCAGCCCGAGGCGCAGTACGCAACGCCCCAGGCGCAAGCGGACTACGAGGCAGGCGAAGACTACTCCTTCGTACAGTTCGTCGGCATGAAAGGCGACGGCATGGCCTCCAAGGTGAACCTGCCCGCGCTGGGCACAAGCTTCCCCATGCCGGTCTTCATGGTGCAGGGAGCGGACGACTTGCTGACGCTCCCGCACGACACGCGCCGCTATTTCGACAGCATCAATGCGCCGCAAAAGGAATACATCACCGTTCCCCGCACCGGCCACGATCCCAACCAGCCCATGCTGGACGCCCAGTTCAAGCTACTGCAGGAGCGCGTGCGCAAGCTGGCGCTGTAGGCGCGCTTACCAGTTGCGCTCCAGGCCCACCCGCAGCGTTGGCGACGCTGCGGTGCGGGTCGCCAGCCGCTGCACGCCCTCCGCCACCAATACACTGTCCCAGCCCGTCATATCCCGCCGCAGCAGATTCAGCGCGCCTGCGCGCAGCCGCGTTGCGCCGTCCAGCTGCCACACTGCGTACAGATCCAGCTTGCGCACGCTGCCCGCCGCTGAAGCCTCCGTAGCCGACAACTGCGTGCGCGCGCCGCGCTCGTAGTTAAAGTCCGCGCCCATCTTCAAGGACGGCAAGGCCTGCCAGTCCGCGCCTGCATTCAAGCTGAACGGAGCCTGCCGGTCCAGGCGATTGTCCGGCCCAGGCACGTCAGCCACACGCGACCAGTTGCGCGCCAGGTTGCCCCGCAGCGACCATGCATCCGACAAAGCCGTCTTGGCCTCCAGCGCCACGCCGCGCGCATCCGCCCGTCCCGCATTCGACGGCATCCGTATCCACCGTCCGCCTTCCCTGAACAGCAGGGGCTGGGTGACAGCGTCTATCCGGCGCGCGTAGGCACTGGCGCTGAACAGGCCGTCCTTGCCGAAGTAATGGTCATAGCCCGCGTCCAGTCCCCACGCCAGCTCCGGCCGCAGCCGGGGATTGCCTTGCGTGTCCGGATTCGTGGCGCTGTTATTGTTGTCCGTCGTGTAGCGGCGCGGTATCAGTTCCGCCATCGTGGGCGCCTTGTAGGTACGGGCCAGGCCAAGGCGGAACTGCCGCTGCGCAGACAGCTTGTATAGCGATTGCAGCACAGGACTGAGCACCGGCGAACGCTGTACGATCGCGTCCGCAGGCTGCAGTGCGGACGCTGTGGCAACCGCCGTCTCCAGCGCCTCCCAGCGCACGCCGGCCGACAGCGACCAGCCGCGCCCCAGCTCCCATTCGTCCTGCGCATACAGCGCCACGCGCTTCACCACGCCGCGATGGCGCTCGTCGTAGGCCATGCCCCTTGTGTAGTCCTGCTCCTCGCGGGTTTGCGTGCGGCGCGTGTGTCCGCTGTCCCAGCCGATAGCCAGCGCGTGCCCTCCGCCCAATGGCAGCTGGTACTTGCCGCTGAAGGTGGCGGCCAGCTCGCCGATGTCCGCGTGCACCACCTTCAATGCCGGCGAACGCGCGCTGCCCGCCAGGGTATGGAAATCAAAGTCAGAACTGCGCGGGTTGACGGTGAAGCCCAGCTTCGCCTCCCAGCGCGCGCCCGACTCCAGCGCCCGCTGCCAGCTCAGGTCATTGCGCAGCAAGGCGCCGCGCAGCACCACCATGCGGTCGTGGCTGGGGTATTGGCTGGGCGCACCGGCCAGCACGGTCTCGTGCGCCTCCACCCCCATGCTGCGCTCGTACAGGTTCAGGAAGGACTGCACGCTGACCGTATCATCGCGCCGGTTCCAGCTCACGCGCGGCGCAATGCTGGCCGTACGCGACACGTTGGTGTCCCGCTGCGGACTCACGCGCGACAGCGGCAGCGCGCCGTCGGGCGCAGTCACCGTCTCGTACTCCACGCGCGAGACCGGCGCCGCCGAGCGGTTCGCCGTCGCCGCCACCGTGTAGCTGTAGCCGTCTCCCTTGTCCGATGCCTGCCAGGACACATTCGGCGACAGCTTCGGATACAGTCCGCCAGCCAGCGCGTCCAGCCCCAGCTTGCCCTCCTGCCGGGCGCGCGGCGCGCTCTTGCGCAGGACGATGTTGATAGTTCCCGCAATCGCCTGCGTTCCCAGTTCGGCGGACGCGCTGCGCAGTATCTCGACTTTTTCAATCAGCTCCGGGGCCAGGCTCTCCACGGCAAAGCCCTGCGGCGCGGCCACGCCGTTCAGCAGTATCTGCGTGTAGCCGTTGCCCAGCCCGCGCATGCGGATCTCGCTGCCCTTCCCGCCTCCCGTGCCGATGCTCACGCCGGCAACGCGTTTCAGCACATCGGCCAGCGTGCGGTCTCCCTGGCGCTGCAAGTCCCGCCCGGAAACGATGATGCTGGCCGCAGTCTCCTCGCGGCGCTGGTCCACCTTGGCGCCGGCCACTTCTATCTTCTGCATGTCCTGGGCCGCTGCGGGAAAAGCGAATGCAGCGGAAATAGCGGTGGCGAGCGCATGGGCGCAAATGCGTGGTTTCATGGTTATCCTTAAAAGCTGTGGACGTGCGAAGTCCTGCCGCGCAGGCATGGACTTCGTACAAACGGTGGGAATTAGTTGGCCAGTGCGGCCGAGCGGGCGCGTAGCGCCGAGGGAGACGCGTTGGCGTCCAGATTGGCGATGAGCTGCGCCGGGTCGACATGTTCGCCGCCGCGCAGCACTTCCAGATGCAAGTGCGGCCCGCTCACGCGCCCGGTGGCCCCGGACAACCCTATCGCCTGGCCGGCCGCCACCGTATCGCCCGCACGCACAGAGCGCCGGTCCAGGTGCGCATACATGGAGCGCAGGCCCTTGCCATGATCGATAACGATCACCTGGCCGTACTTCGGCTGCCCGTCATACAGCCCGGTCGACTCGACCACCGTGCCGGCGGCAGGCGCCAGGACGGCCGTGCCGCGCTTCGCCGCGAAGTCTATGCCGTGGTGGAAGCTGTCGCTCGAGGGCAGCGGCTTCTTGCGCGCGCCATAAAAACTGCTTACCCGCGCCGATTCCAGCGGCGCGCGCCATTGCGGCAGGCCAGCATCGCCAGGCTGCGCGCCGCTGCGCTGCGCAAGCGTGGAAGGCACATCGCCTGCCCGCCATGCAAATGCGGGCTGCAGCAGCACGCTTGCGGCCAGCAGCGCCACCGTGCCGGCGCCGAGCAAGGCCTTGCCCGCAATACCCAGCGCGCCGGCCCCGCCATCCCGAATCAGCTTGATGCGGTCGCCCAGCGCAGCCATCCCGGTTCCGCCGAATGCAGGCGTCGCATAAGCGCCGGACATCATCGCCTGCTGCAATTTCAGCTGCGCCACCAGCGCTGCCGCGTAGCTCTGCCGCTGCTGCGAAGGGCGGCCTGCCAGCACCTGCTGGTCGCAAGCCAGTTCCAGCGCCCAGTTCATCTTGATGCGCATCGAGCGCATCACGGGATTGAACCAGAACAGGGTCTCGAGCAGCAGGCTGGCGTGCAGCCATACGTGGTCGCGGCGGCGCCAGTGCGTCAGCTCGTGCGCCACGATCAGCTGCTGTTGCTGCGCATCGAACTGCGCCAGATGGCTGGGCAGCAGCAAGCGCGGCGCCACCAGGCCGACCAGCATGGGCGACACCGGCACCGGCGTCTCCATGACCGGCGGCCCGCGATAAGGCGACACGCCGTCAAACCCGGCATGCGCCCGCAAGGCCGCGCCGCTGATACGGTCGGCCGTGCGCAGCAGCGCCCGCAGCGCGCGCTGCGCCTGGACCCAGCGGGCAAGCGCATACAGCAGGCCGGCAGCGTAACAAGCCAGCCAGGCCAGCGACACGAGCGGCAGCCAGCGCGGCACGGCAGCCGCCTCCTCGCGTGCTGTGCCCAACGCGCGCGCGGCGCCAGCTGAGCCCTTTGCGCCGGAAGCTCCGGCCTGCTCCGCATCATCCCCGCCACCGTCCAGCGCATCCCATACTGAAGCGCCATGCTCCGGCTCCGCCAGCACAATCGCCGGAAGCACGCTGATCTGCTCGCTGCGCGGCAGCAGCGCCAGCATGAACGACAGCGCAACCACCAGCTGCGCCAATAGCCAGACCGCGCGTTGCGCCGCGATCTCCGGCCACACCCGCTCCGCCAGCTTCAGCAGCACCCAGGCCAGCGCACCCGCCACCACGCAGCTTGCACTCGCCAATAAAAACAGGGAAACAGCCTGCATGCTCACTCCTTCTCGGCGGGCCAGTCCTGCAGCAGCTGGTCCAGCGCGGCCAGCTCCTGCTGATCCACCAGCTTGCTGCCGGTGAACATATTGACGGGCAGCGGCGCATCCATCTCCATCACGCGCTTGCCGAAGTCATGGGCGAAAGCGGCCAGCGTGGCCACCTTCTCCAGTGCCGCCGTGTAAACGTTCACGCCATGCACGGACTGCTGCGCCACCATCTGCTTCTCCAGCATCCGGTCCAGCGTCTTGCGGGTGGATGAGTACGACCACTCCAGCTCATCCACAACCCGCTCATGGATCTCGCGCGCGCTCAGCGGCTGCTCCTTCCACAAACACTTCAACAAACTCAATTCCGTTACCGATGGCGTAGACATAGCCTCCCCTCTGTGACTAGAGACGCCATCATACGACAACTGTCGCACGGCCACAATGCTTTTATGCGACAGCTGTCGCACCGGGGCGTGCGGATATGGCACTTGGGTGAACTGGCGCACCGAGCCGCAGCGTCCCCTGCCTCAAACTGGCCCTGTTTTAATTCACTCACCAGCCTGAGGAGGCCAGTATGCGTACCGATAAATCCCCAACCAAAGCCACTCCCAAACGTATCCCCACCGAACCCGGCGCCAGCGACGCCATCAGCCTGCTGGTGGAAGACCACGAACACGTTAAAGACATGTTCGAGCAGTTTGAAAACATGACCGACCGCGCCGTGGTCGGCAAAAAGAAACTGGCCGACGAGATCTGCGCCGAGCTGACCAAGCACACCACCGTGGAAGAGGAAATCTTCTACCCGGCCGTGCGCGGCGCCGGCAAGGAGTTTGCGGACATGATAGACGAGGCCGTCGTTGAACACGCCTCCGCCAAGCAGCTGATCGCCGAGATCGAAGCCATGAACCCAGGCGACGACCTGTACGACGCGAAAGTGAAAGTACTGTCCGAGCTGATCGAACACCACGTGCGGGAAGAAGAAGACGAGCTGTTCCCCAAAGTGCGCAAAACCAAGCTGGACCTGGTGGCCCTGGGCGAACAGATGGCCGAGCGCAAAGCAGAGCTTTAAGCTATCCGCAGCGGCGGCGCGGCATTGCGTGACTTACGCAACCCGCCGCGCCGTCGGCAGCCGCAGCAGGTAGACCGTCACGCCGCAGGCAATCAGGAACAGCATCACCTTCAGCCCGATATAGGGCACGCGGTACATCGAATACGCCATCGACGGCCACATCATCCCCAGCGCCAGCACCTTGCCGCGCAAGGGTATCCCCCGGCCGTCCTCAAAATCCGACAAATAGCGCCCCAGCGCGCCGTGGTTGCGCAGCCATTGATGCAGCCGCTCCGAACTGCGCGCAAAGCATGCCGACGCCAGCAGCAGGAACGGCGTGGTCGGCAGCAAGGGCAAAAACGCCCCCACCACAGCAAGCGCGAGGAAGATGCAGCCGAGGGCGATAAGGATGAGCTTCATGGTGGACGCAGTATAAACCAGCCCATCCATACCCTGCCCATCACGCATGCTGTTCATTGCAGTATTTTCTATGCGATACTCGCCAGCGCTCCAACAGGCAAACTCAACAACAAGTGCAAAACAATAATTTCGCAGAATTCACGTGAAGATAGCTTTCGAGTGCCCAGTTTGCCATTCTTTCGGCGGCGACCGTGGCAAGAACATCCCCGGGTTCCTGGGCGTTTGCCAGCATTTACGTGCTGGCGCGTCCGCTCTGGTTCAAATAAGGCTCGCCATGCTCAATTACCGCCAACTGGCGCTGTGCGCCCTGCTGCTGCCGGCCCTGGCTGCGGCGCAGTCCTTCGACATTGCCATTACCGTGGACGACATGCCGGTGCACGGCCAGCTGCCGCGCGGCATGAGCTGGCTGGGCATTGCGGAAACCCATCTGAAAGTGTTCAAGGCCAACGGCGTGCCGGAGGCCTTCGGCTTTGTCAACGCCGGCAAGATCGCCGCCACGGCCGACGGCGAAGCGGTGCTCGACGCCTGGCGCGCCGCCGGCTACCCGCTGGGCAACCACACCTACAGCCATATGAATCTGTCGCGCGCGCCCACGCTGGACGCCTGGTACGCCGATGTGGTGGCCGGCGAGCCGCCCGTCGCGGCGCGCATGGCGGGTGCGGACTGGCGCTATCTGCGCTTTCCCAACCTGAGCACGGGCGGCGAGCGCCAGCAGGACGCGCTGGCCTATCTGCACGCACACGGCTACAAGGTCGCCGACGTCAGCCTGGCCTTCAGCGACTGGGTCTACACGGACGCCTACGCCCGCTGCGTGGCCAAGGAAGACACGGCCGCCATCGCGGCCATGAAAACCGAGTACCTGGCCAATGTGGACAGCGCCATCGTCCGCATGAAAAACCAGTCGCAGCGCGTGTACGGCCGCGTGATTCCGCAAGTGCTGCTGACGCACCTGGGCGGCTGGAGCGCCGTCATGCTGCCGGACGTGATGTCGCGGCTGAATGCGGCCGGCGCCCGCTATGTCACGCTGGCGCAGGCCCAGTCCGACCCAGCCTACGGCCTGCCCGGCGGCGGTTCGGTCATTTCCCGCACCGCCAGCCAGAAGGGCATTCGCCTGCCGGACAGCAAACCGGCCGCGCCGCCGCTGGAAGTCGACAAGCTGTGCCGCTGATGGCCGCTGCGCTGGCGCGGTTGAAATAGTCATCCGCGTGAGCAGACGGGGCGGTTTTCCCGCCCACCTGCCATGCTAATATTTCAGTGCCCCATTTTCCGGCCGTGCCATGCTGACACTGAAATCCCTGCGATCCCCTTTCCTGGCCTGCGCCATGCTGAGCACACTGCTGGGCGCGCAGCCTGCCCACGCCGCGAGCGTGCGCCTGGCCGGGCCGGAAGGCGTGGCCGGCGTGCTGGCCGAGAGCAGCGCCACCATGGCCCTGGCTGCGGACCTGCTGCGGCGGGACGTGCAATCCGTCAGCGGCCAGGCGCCCCGGCGCGTGTCCACGCTGGACGAATGCCCGCGCGTGTGCGTGGTGATCGGCCGCCATGACAGCCCGCTGCTGCGCCAGCTCGCGCAGCGCGAGCACCTGGACTTCTCCTCGCTGGCCGGCCAGTGGGAACGCTATATCCGCGTCAGCCAGCCATCGCAAGGCAAGCCTGGCGTGCAGCTGCTCGTCATCGCCGGTTCGGACACGCGCGGCGCCGTGTATGGCGCGGTGGACCTGTCCCGTGAAATCGGCGTATCGGCCTGGGAATGGTGGGCGGACGCCCGCCCCGCCACGCGCAGCACCGTCGATGTGCGCGCCGAACGCATCGCCTCCGAACGGCCCTCGGTGCAGTATCGCGGCATATTCCTGAACGACGAGGACTGGGGCTTGCAGCCCTGGGCCGCCAGGACCTACGACAGCAGCGGTGACATCGGTCCTGCCACGTATGCGCGCATCTTCGAACTGATGTGGCGCCTGAAGGCCAATATCATCTGGCCCGCCATGCACGACTCCACCAAGCCCTTCTACCAGATGGCGGGCAATGCGCAGATGGCGAACGACTACGCCATCGTGGTGGGCACCTCGCACGCCGAGCCCATGATGCGCAACAACGTGCGCGAATGGAAAAAGAGCGACGGCGCCTTCAACTTCTTCACCAACCGCGACGCGCTGGCGCGCTACTGGCAGCAGCGCGTGGATGAAGTCAAAGGATACGAGAACTTCTACTCCATGGGCATCCGTGGCGTGCACGACTCGGCCATGGAAGGGGCCTCCACGCTGGACGAGGCGCGCGACGGCGTGTCCAGCGTGATCGCCATGCAGCGCGCCATGCTCGCCAAGTCGCAAGGACGTCCCCTGCCCCAGATTCCGCAAGCGCTCACCGTGTACAAGGAAGTGCTGGACATCTATAACAGCGGCCTGCAGGTGCCGGACGACATCACGCTGATCTGGCCGGACGATAACTACGGCTATCTGCACCAGCTCAGCACCGCCAGGGAAGCGGGCCGCAGCGGCGGCGCGGGCCTGTACTACCACATCTCCTACTGGGGCCGGCCGCATGACTACCTGTGGCTGGGCACCACCCACCCCGGCCTGATACGGGACCAGCTGCAGCGCGCCATCAGCACCGGCGTGGAGAAGATCTGGGTGGTCAACGTGGGCGACATCAAGCCCGGTGAATACCTCACGCAGTACTTCCTGGACCTGGCTTTCGACAAGCGCCTGCTGGAGCACGGTACGAACGAGCATCTGCAAGCTTGGCTGGCGGCGCAGTTCGGCGCTGCGCAGGCGCCTGGCATCGCGTCCGTCATGCAGGAGTACTACGACCTGGCTTGGGAGCGGCGGCCCGAATTCATGGGCTTCAGCCAGACCGAGCCCACCACACCCACGCGGCAGAGCGACTACCTGCAGTCCGGCGGCGAAGAAGCCGAGCAGCGGCTGGCGCGCTACCAGGCGCTGGTGCTGCGCGCCCAGGCCCTGGGCACCGCCCTCCCCGCCGCCAGCCAGGACGCCTACTTCCAGCTGGTGCTATATCCGGTACGCTCCAGCGCCAACCTGAATGCGCGCATCCTCAAGCTGGACCTGGCGGCGCAATATGCGCGCATGGGCCGTCCGGCGGCGCAGCTGTACGCGCAGCATGCGCAAGCCGCGCAGGCCGCCATCGCGGCCGACACGGCGCGCTACAACGCGCTCGGCGGCGGCAAATGGCGCGGCATGATGGACGCCGCACCGCGCCGCCTGCCGGTGTTCTCCGCGCCCTCCTTCCCCTCTTATGGCAGCGCGGGCCGCAGCGGCTGCGCACTGGCCTATCCAACACCGCTGTCGCCGCAAGGAGGCTCGCTGGCCTTCACGCGCGGCAGGCCGGAGACCAAAACCATCACGCTGATCCAGTATGGCGCGCAGCAGCAGGCGTGGTCCGCCGCGTCCGTTCCGGCGGGCTTGCGCCTGTCTGCGGACAAGGGCACGCTCAACGAAGCCAACGGCTACGAACAGCGCATCGACGTTAGCTATGACGGCGCCAAAGACAGTGCCAAGGCCCCGCTGCGCTTCGCCTGCGGCAGCGAGCAGCTGCAAGCCAAATTGCAGTTGGCGCCGGGCGCGGAAGACGGCGTACCGACCGAGCATGAGCGCATCATCACCATTTCGGCTGCGGCGGACAAGACCGCAATGCCCGCATCCGGCTGGTCCGTGGTCGACCTGGGCAGCTTCGGCGCCAGCATGCGCTCCAGCTTCTCCCTGCCCTCGCGCGACCCGGCGCAAGCTGCGGCTGCGCCTTCGCTGGACTATCGCTTCCACAGCCATAGCGCCGGCGCGGCGCAGCTGAAGATCATCGCGGTGCCGGTGCATCCGCTCACGTCCGCCAACAAGCTGCGCATTGCCATCAGCCTGGACGGCCAGGCGCCCGCTGCGCTGGACCTTGCCACCCAGGGCCGCAGCGACGAATGGAAGAACAACGTGCTGACCAACACCGCCGTGCGCACCATACAGCTGGCCGCGCTCCCGCCCGGACCGCACACGCTGAAGGTCCACGCGCTGGACCCCGGCTTTATCCTGGACCGCATCGAGATCTCCTTCGACGGCGCGCCCAATTACTATTCCCGCCCTCACCAAACAACAACAGGATCACGATGAACCTCCGCCTCATTCCGCTCGCCCTGATCGCCGCAGGCCTGATGCAGCCGGCGCACGCCGAACGCCAGTCCTACAACTTCAACCCGAACTGGAAACTGGCGGTGGCCGATCCCGCAGACGCCGCGCAGCGCGCCTTTGACGACAGTGCCTGGAAAGCCGTCACGCTGCCGCGCGCCTGGAACGAGGACGACGCGTTCAGCAAGGACATCGTGGACCTCACCACCGGCGTGGCCTGGTACCGCAAGCACTTCACCCTGCCCGCCACTGCTGCGGGCCAGAAGGTGTTCATCGAATTCGAGGGCGCGCGCCAGGCGGCCGAGGTGTACGTCAACGGCAAGCGCATCGGCTTGCACGAGAACGGCATCAACGCCTTCGGCTTCGACATCACCGCCGCCCTGCAGCCGGGCGACAACATGGTGGCGGTCCGCACCGACAACAGCTGGGACTACCGCGAAAAAGCCACCAACCAGCGCTACCAGTGGTCCGACAAGAATTTCAACGCCAACTACGGCGGCCTGCCCAAGAACGTACGCCTGCACGTGACGGACAAGCTGTACCAGACCTTGCCGCTATATTCCACGCTGGGCACCACCGGCGTCTACGTCTACGCGCGCGAGTTCGACATTCCGGGCCGCCGCGCCACCATCGCCGCCGAATCCGAAGTGCGCAACGAGTATCCGGACACGCGCACCTTCACCTACGAGGTCCAGGTCAAGGACCGCGACGGCAAGCAGGTGGCGCAGTTCTCCTCCCCCGCCCAGACCGTTGCGGCGGGCGCCACGGCCGTGGTCAAGGCCAGCGCGCCGGTGCAGGGGCTGAACTTCTGGAGCTGGGGCTACGGCTACCTGTACGACGTGGTCACCACGCTGAAGGTGGACGGCAAGGCGGTCGACAGCGTGACCACGCGCACCGGCTTCCGCAAAACGGAATTCGCCAACGGCATGGTCAAGCTGAACGACCGCGTGATCCAGATGAAAGGCTACGCGCAGCGCACCTCCAACGAGTGGCCCGCCGTGGGCATGTCGGTGCCGGCCTGGCTGAGCGACTACAGCAACGGCCTGGCCGTGGAAAGCAACGCCAACCTGGTGCGCTGGATGCACATCACGCCGTGGAAGCAGGACGTGGAGTCGCTGGACCGCGTGGGCATGATGCAGGCCATGCCGGCCGGCGACTCGGAAGCCGACGTGACCGGCCGCCGCTGGGAGCAGCGCATCGACGCCATGCGCGACGCCATCATCTATAACCGAAACAGCCCGTCCATCGTGTTCTACGAGAGCGGCAACCGTGGCGTAAGCGAAGCGCACATGCTGGAAATGAAGGCGCTGCGCGACCAGTTCGACCCGCACGGCGGCCGCGCGTCCGGCAGCCGCGAAATGCTGAGCACCAAGCTGCAGCAGGTGGCCGAGTACGGCGGCGAAATGCTGTACATAAACAAGAGCGCGCGCATTCCGATGTGGGCCATGGAGTACTCGCGCGACGAAGGCGCCCGCATTTACTGGGACGAGTACACCGCGCCCTTCCACAAAAATGGCGACGGCCCGCCGCACAAGGGCCAGCCCGCGCCCACCTACAACCACAACCAGGACTCGCACGCCATCGAGAACGTGAAGCGCTGGTATGACTACTGGGAGCAGCGTCCGGGCACCGGTACGCGCGTGTCCAGCGGCGGCGTGAACATCATTTTCTCGGACTCGAACACCCACCATCGCGGCGCCAACAACTACCGCCGCAGCGGCGAGGTGGACGCCATGCGCATACCGAAGGACGGCTTCTACGCCCACCAGGTGATGTGGGACGGCTGGGTGGACGTGGAACGTCCGCGCGCCCACATCATCGGCCACTGGAACTATGCGCCGGGCACGGTCAAGACCGTGAGCGTGGTGTCCAGCGCGGAGCGCGTGGAGCTGTTCCTGAACGGGAAAAAGGTAGGCCAGGGACGGCAGAGCGAACGCTTCCTGTTCACCTTCGACGACGTGGCCTTCCAGCCGGGTGAGCTGAAAGCAGTGGGCTACGACGCCAAGGGCAAGGCCATCTGCATCTCGGTGCTGGCCACCGCCGGCGCACCGGCCAAGCTGCGCCTGACGTCCATCGCATCGCCCAAGGGCTTGCAGGCCGACGGCGCCGACCTGGCGCTGGTGCAGGTGGAGGTCGTGGACGCGAAGGGCCGCCGCAATCCGGTGGCGCTGAACAAGGTGGAGTTCGAGCTGCAAGGGCCGGCCGAATGGCGCGGCGGGATTGCGCAGGGACCGGACAACTATGTGCTGTCGCGCGCGCTGCCGGTTGAGGGCGGTGTGAACCGCGTGCTGCTGCGCACCGGCACGCAGGCGGGCAAGATCATCCTGCGCGCCAAGTCGGAGGGACTGGCTTCGGCGGAGCTGACGCTGGTGTCCAAGCCGGTGGCGGTCAAGGACGGTTTGTCGGCGCAGTTCCCGGCGGACGGCTTGCCGCTGCATTTGCAGCGCGGCGCGACGCCGGCCACGCCGTCGTTCAAGGTGTCGCGCGTGGCGGTGCCGGTGGCTTCGATTGAGGCGGCCAGCAATGCGGCGGACGCGGGCTTTACGGTGGATGACGATGAAACCACCAAGTGGTCCAGCAAGCCGGGCGAAGGGGTGATTACCTTCAAGCTGGCGCGCACGGCCAAGCTGAGTTCCGTGGTGCTGAAGCTGGCGGGCTGGCGCGAACGCAGCTATCCGCTGCAGATCCAGGTCGACGGCAAGCAGGTTTACGACGGCATGACGCCGAAGGGGCTGGGGTATGTCACCTTGCCGCTGGCAGGGACCGCAGGGCAGACCGTGCGCATTGCGCTGAACGGCATGGCCGATGAGACCAATGCCATCAAGCTGACCGAAGTGGCCAACCAGGCGATTGCCGACACTGGCGCGAACCAGACGCCAAAGGGCGTGCTGTCCATCGTCGAGGCGGAGTTCTACGAGTTGCCGTAAAGCGGCGGGTTACGCGCAAAAGCGCTAACCCGCCCTACGCGCCACCGCAGCACCGTGAATACCGTAGGGCGGGTTAGCGTAGAGTAACCCGCCAAAGCTCAAGCTATCGGCGGCATAAAACTCGGATACTTGAGCTTGAGCTGATCAAGCTCGGATAGCGTGCCGGAGAGGTGCTGGCGCACGCAGCCCTGCGCCGCCGCCGGGTCGCCTGCGCCGATGGCGCGGGCGATGGCGCTGTGTTCTTCCAATATCGATTGCGCCTTGCCGTTGAGCGGCAGGTGCAGGCGCCGCAGGCGGTCCAGATTGCCGCTGCCGCTGCGCATCGTGTGCCACAATTGCTCGAGCTGCGCGGCCTGGTAGAGCTGCTGGTGGAAAGCCAGGTCGATCTGGGTGAAGTTCTTCAGGTCGCCCGCTTCCAGGCAGGCGCGCTGGCGCTCCACCAGTTGCAGCAGGGTCTGCGCCAGCGCAGGCTCCGGCTTCTGCGACAGCGTACGCACAATTTCCAGTTCAACCGATAAACGCAGGAACTGCGCTTGCCGCGCGGACGCCAGGTCCACGCTGCGCACGCGCGTAACGTGCTGGGGGAAAATGTCCACCAATCCTTCGTCGCCCAGGCGCGTCAACGCGTCGCGGATGGGCGTGGCGGACAGGTTGAAGTAGCGCGTGAGGTCGTTACGCGGCAGTACGGCGCCCGGTTCGAGCGCCAGCGTGACGATCAGTTCGCGCAAATGCTCGAATACCTGCACCGTGGCGTTGCGGGACCGGTCCAGCTGGAAGGTCCCCGGGATAACTGCTGTTTCCATAGTGCCGCGCATGCTGATCTAAAGCTAAGATATTAGCATGGCAGCACATGGATTTAGAAGCCCGGGCCAGGACCCGGACCGTCGCCGCGTTGGCCGCCCGGCCCCTGGCCCGGACGCGGTCCCTGGAACTGCTCGCCCCTGCCCTCGCCTGCGCTCGATGCGCCGCCGATGCGGTACGACAGGCCGATGTAGAACACGCGGCTGTCGAAGCGGCGCGACGTGGTTTCCTTCAGCAGCGGCGTGTCGATCACGGTCGCCATCTTGGCCGAGGCCAGCGCGTCGGTCATATTCATCACCAGGCTCAGCTGCGGCGTCAGCGCGTGGCGCACGCTGAGATTCAGCATGTGGCTGGGCTCGCGGTAGCCCTGGCCGGTCAGTGTCTTGCCCTGCATTTGCAGCATGGCTTGCAGCTGGGTGGCGCTGTCGTACTGGTAGTTCAAACGCGCGCGGCCGCTCAGCGAGCTGGCGTTGCGGGTGATGTCCGCGCCGCTCAGGTCGCGCGAGGTCAGTTCGCTGCGCGCCAGGTTGCCGCTGGTGTTCAGGGTCAGCGTCGGCGTCAGCTTGCCGCTGACGGTGAACTCCAGGCCGCTCGAATGGCTGGCGCCGCCGTTTTCGCGCGTGGTCAGCAGCACGTTGTTGCCGATGTAGCTGCTGCGCTCGATGATGGTGTCCGATTCGTCGCGGAAATAGGCGCGCAGATTGGTTTCCAGCGTGCCGAACTTGGTCTCGTAGCCCACTTCGAAGGAGTCGGTCTTGGCCGGTTTCAGCATGGGGTTGCCGGACGAGACGTTGAACTCGTCGCGGTACACCACGTAGGGGTTCAGGTCGTTCGGCATCGGGCGGCGGATGCGGTGCGCGTAGCTGAAGCGCATATTGGCCGTCTCGTTCACCTTGTAGGTGGCGAAGAAGCTGGGGATGTAGCTGGTGTAGCTGTTCTTCGCCGAGATGCTGCTGGTGATCTGGTCGATATCCATCTCGGTGTGCTCGACCCGCATGCCGGCCAGCGCGCCCCAGTTGTCGTTCAGGCGCATCTGGTAGGAGCCGTACAGCGCCAGCGTGGTCTCGTCCAGGTTGAAGCGGTTGGTGCGCGCCGGATTGATGGTTTCGGCCAGCGTGGCGGCGTTGATGTCGGCATACAGCACGTCGAAGCTGCTCTTGGTTTCGGCCACCTTGTAGCCCAGCTTGGCCGAGCCGCCGCCGATATTGCGTTCATAGTCGCCGGTGAAATCGACAATGCGGGTGCCGGTGTCGCTGGACTGGCGGCTGCGCTCCGCCGGCGCGTTGATTGGACGGACGGTGTAGACATTGCTGTAGGCGCTGTCGTTGTCGTTGTCCGTGTGGGACACGCGCAAGTCCGTCTTCATGCTCTCGCCCGGCGCTTCACCCTTATGGTCCCAGCGCGCGCCCCAGCTGTAGCTCTTGGTGTCGCCCTCGCGCTGCGTGCTGCGCAGGTAGTCGCTGATGGTGGCGGCCCCGGCCGCGGTCGCATAGTGCTCGCTGACTTTCTGGTCGTTGCCGCGCGCGGTGTAATTGGCGCTCGCGGTCAGTGTGTCCTTGGCGCCGAGGTTGTAGCTGACGGTGCCGTTCAGGCCCACCGAATCGTTCAGGCCGTGCTGCACGCTGTCCTGGGTGCTGTGCTCGACCAGGCCGGTGAGCGGATTGGTGCGGTCGCGCACGGTATCGCCCACCGAGTTGCGGCCGTCGTGGCGCACGTTGATGCCGCCCTGGTAGCCCCACGCGCCTTCGTTGTAGCTGCCGGACACGGCGCTGTTGTAGCGTCCGTCCTTGCCGGCGTTGGCGTTGACGGTGGCGAAGCCGCCCGGCTTGCGGTTGCGGCGCATCACCAGGTTCAGGATGGGGCCGCCGCCGCCCTCGTTGCCGAACTGCGCGCCGGGATTGTTGATGACCTCCACCGATTCGATATCGTCCGCCGCCATGGCGTTCAGCGTGGCGGCGCGGTTATCGCCCTGCATCATGGCGGACGGCTTGCCGTCGACCAGGATCTGCAAGTTGCTGCTGCCGCGCAGCGTGACGGCGCCGTCCGGATCCACCGCCACGGACGGCACGTTGTTCAGCGCGTCCGCCGCAGTGCCGTTGGAGCTGCCGACGTCGGATTTCACGTCGTACACCTGGCGGTCGATGCGGTTGGTGGGGCGTTCGCCCGCCACCGTCACCGACGGCACCGGCACACCCGTCTCGGTCGACTTTTCGACCGGCTTGGGCTCTTTTTTGAGCGGGGCGCCCTTCACCACCACTTCCGGCGCGGCGGCTTGGGTTTGCGCGAAGGCGGCGCCGTCAACGTACATCACGGCGGTGCTGGCAACGCAGCAGGTCAGCAGAATTTTTTGCATTGGACAAGGCCTTTATAGGATGGTCGCATTCTATCCGCCTGCCACTTGCAAGACTATTGTCATTACGCAATTTTACATAGCCTAAACTTTACAGAAACATTTGCCGTTAAAGCAGCATGACTTCCATCTCCACGCTCTCAAATTGGCAGCCGGTCACCCCGCGCGCGCCGGCTTCCCCCCCCAAAGCCGCTACCCCGGCAATGGACTGGGCCTCCCCCTCCACCGTCGTTAAGCTGAGTTCGGCCGGCCTTGCCGCAGCCAGGCAAAGCGAAGCGGAGGAAATCACCCTGCCGCCCACCACCGCCATGCGCTTCAAGGACCTGGGCGCCGACATGCTGGGCCAGTTCAAGGCTGGCGCGGTCATCCCTGTCGAGCAGGCGGCCCTGCCCGAGACGGTGGACAACAAATTCAGCCTCAGCATCACCACCCGCAGCGGCGTAAAGGTGGACCTCACGCTGGCCAGCCTGGACGACGGCATGGCCTTGCAGGTGAGCGCCAGCGGCGAGCTGAACGACGACGAACGCAACGCGCTGTCCGGCCTGGCGGCGGGCTTCCAGGCCGCCATCGACGGCATGGCGCTGGACGACCAGCAGATACGCCTGGGTGGGCTAGCCGGCTTCGACAGCAAATTCCTGCAGTCGGTGGACTTCCACGCCGCCGTCAAGCAGAGCACCCTGCCCCCAAGCACGCAAACGCTGGACTTCCATGCGGACGGCACGCAGCGCAAGGTAAGCATAGGCGGCGCGGCCGGCAAGGCCGAGGTCAGCATCGACACCAGCAAGCTGGAGAGCCTGGGCACCAGGGAGCAGCAGAACAAGGCCATCAGCAGCTATCTGAAGGAATTCGACCAGGCCACCGCGCGCGGCCACGGCGACGCCAAGCTGATGACCATGTTCAAGGACGCTTTCTCGGACATGAGCCGCACTTCCACCCGCGAGGCGGAACAGGACCGTGGCCTTTCCCTGCCGGGCAAGTGGACGCTGGCGGCCGAAGACCACGCCGCGCTGACGGGGCTGGCCGACTTCAGCGCCTCCGTCACCCAGGCGCCGGCATGGAGCAATCCGCTTCGGCTGGGCGAGAAGGACAGCTTCAGCTACGAAGTGTCGCAGAACACCCGCACCGAAGGCGAACGCCGCGACGACCGCACCATCGCGCAGAGCCAGCAGTCGCACCTGAGCGCCCAGTTCCACGAGCCGCTGAAAAAAGGCGGCGCGCTGAAACTCGACACCACGCCACAATCGCAGAACTACGAGTACCACCTGATCGACGACACCGCCAGCAGCAATGTCGAGTTGGGCTACAAGGACGGCAAGCTGGTCAAGGCCAGCCTGCTGCAGACCGCCAGCCAGTCCGAACAGGTGCTGAAATTCATGATGGGCAAGCTCGCTTCGGACAAGACCACGCCCACCAGCCACACGCTGGCGCGCGACCTGATGGACTCGCTGGCCCTGTACCAGTCCGGCGCCCCCGCCCGAAGCGCGGACGAGACCAGCGAGGCGCGCGACGAGCGCCGCAAGCAGAGCCTGTCCGCGCTGAGCGGCAATATGTTCCTGCTCGCCACCCCCAGCGAACTGGCCGCCCGCGACAGCCTTTGACTGGCCTCAACCGCCAACCGTGGCGTGATTGACAGTGGCAGGCCGCAGGCCGATCATGCTTTTTATGAGCGCTGCCACTGACAAGGACTACATCGACGCCACGGTCCAGGCCGCCACGGCCAGGATGGAGAATGACGCCCAAAAAACGAACACCGAGCTGATTGTCACCTTGAAAGACTATCAAACCGAGTTCAGGCAGGCCAATGCCAAATTGACAGCCACATTAAGCGAATATCAAGCCGAGTTCAGGCAAGCAAACGCAGCGAATCACGCCCGTATGGACAGCATTGAACTGGCATTGAAATCCGGCCTTAAAAACATTGAGCAGGAAAACGCCATTCGAATTGCCCAATTCGAGGCCAATCTCCAGCGCGCACTGAGCGAAACGATCAAATGGGTCGCCGGCACCGTCATTGCAGGCGTGGCGGTCTCGACTTCGGTGACCGCGTTTTTGATCAGCAACTCTGGGCAGAAGTCGGCACCATTGCAGCCGATCGTCATCTACGCCGCGCCGGCCGCGGTCCCTGCCGCAGCGCCGCCTCCGGCCATCAGCGGCGCGCCCAAGTAAGGCGCTATTCTTTCAGCACCATGTCGATGCACATCACCGCCGACAGGTTTTGGGCGGAAACTGCGTGCATGGACATCCTCGTGCTTGTAGGAATACGCATTCTCGCCGATTTGCATGTGAGCAATGTTCACACAATGTCACAGCACCAGCGTCCGGCGCGGCACGAGCTGGAATGACTCCACCAGCTGCGCCAGCGCCCCGGCCTGGCCGCGCATATTCTCGGCCGCGCAAGCGGCTTGCTCAACCAGCGCGGCGTTCTGCTGCGTGGTGGCGTCGATCAGGCTGATGGCGTGGTTGAGCTGGTCGATGCCGGCGCGCTGCTCCTGGCTGGCGGTGCTGATGTCGGCCATCAAGGTCGCGGCCTGCTGCACCGAGTCCACCAGCGCCGACATGGTCCGCCCCGCGCCATCCGCCAGGCGGCTGCCGGTGGCGGTCTGTTCGACCGCGCCGCCGATCAGCGCCTTGATTTCCCGGGCCGCCGCCGCCGAACGCTGCGCCAGCTGCCGCACTTCGGACGCCACCGCCGCGAAACCGCGCCCCTGCTCGCCCGCCCGCGCCGCCTCCACCGCCGCATTGAGCGCCAGGATATTGGTCTGGAAAGCGATACCATCGATCACGCCGATAATGTCCGCAATCCGCCGCGAACCGGCTTCAATGGCGGCCATGGTCGCCACCACCTCCTGCACGGCGTAGCCGCCTGCCTGCGCGGTGCCGGCCGCCGCGTCCACCAGGCGGTGCGCCTCGTGCGCGTTGTCCGCATTCTGGCGCACCGTGGCGGCCAGCTCGGACATGGAAGATGCGGTCTCGCCCAGCGCGCCGGCCTGCGCCTCGGTGCGCCCGGACAGGTCCGCGTTGCCCCGGGCAATCTCCTCCGCGCCGCTGTTGACCACGCTGGTCACCTCCTTGATCTGGCCAACCAGCAGCTTGATATTGGTCTGCAGCACACGCAAGCCTTCCGACACCGCCGCCACCTCGCCGCTGCCGCGCGCGTCGATACGCGCGCTCAGGTCGCCTGCGCTCATGTGCGCGATCGCATCCTGCATGGCGCGCAGCCGCTGTGCCAGCATGCGGTGCAGCAGCACGGCGCCCGCGCCGCTCAGCCCAACCGACAGCGCACCAAACAGCGCACAGCCAGCGGCACTGCCGGCATAGGACGCGCCCACGGCCAGCGCCGCCGGCAGCGCGCCGGCGGCGGCCATGGCGCCCAGGCGCGCGCCGACCGGC
>NZ_WWCU01000052.1 GCF_009857595.1 Pseudoduganella aquatica
CCAGCGGCGCCGCCCATGCCGTCGCCGCCGCCAGGCGGAGGGCTGGCCGGGAAAGCGCCGGCTGCCCCCGCAGGCGGGACGCCTGCATCGCCGCCCAGTCCCAGTCCCGGTACGGGCGCGGGTGCGCCGCGCCGTCCGCCGGGCTTGGGGACCAGGATGGTGCGGTCGGAGTCTGGCAAATCGTCCTGGCTCATCTTCGCTTACTTCCGGATGGCCCAGAACTCCATCTGCAGGCCGGGGAAGTCGCCCGCCACGTGCATGGCGAAACCGGCGGAAGTGGCCAGGTGCTGCCAGTACTCGCTGCCCTTGTCCAGCTCAAAGTAGGTATGGCCCGCGTGGAACGGCAGCTGGCGCGGCGCAACCGGCAGGGGGCGCAGCGCAATGCCGGGCAGCTGCAGATTCACCAGGTCGCGGATTTTCTCGACCGAGCCTATCTTCACCTGGCGCGGGAAGCTGCTGCGCACCGTTTCGGGCGGCATGTGGGCGTTCACCATCAACACGAAGGTGGCGGACTTCAGCAGTTCCGGATCGCGCATCACCGCCACGCGGATGCCGAACTGGCGCTCCTCCAGCGGAATTGGAATGGCGTGCGTATCGAGCACCATGGACAGCGACTGGCGCAAGTCCTCCATCACCGGCAGGAAGGTCTCGCGCAGCTGGTCGTGGCGGTACACCGGATACTGGATGGCGCGCTTGTTGTTCGGGCTGAAGGTGGCCAGCTCACCGGCCAGCTGCACGGCCTCGCGGTAGTAGTCTTCGGGATGCAGGCCCGTCATCGTGGCCAGATGCGCGAACAGCGGCTCGGCGCGGTTCACCAGTTGCAGCAGCAGGAAGTCCGCAATCTCGGCCGCGCCGGCGGCGCCGGGCTGGGACAGGCGGTTTCCGAGCGCGTCGCCGCGCTGGTGCAGCAGCCCCACCACTTCGTCCGCAAAACCACCGAGGCGCGGCGCAACGCGGAAGTCCAGGCACGGCGGGCAGAATTCGGGGTCCAGCACCACGCGGTTGTCCGGCCGCCGTTCGATCACGCGCGCCACGGCGATACAGGCGTAGGCGTTGGCGACGTCCGATTCCAGCGCCAACCGAAGGCGCAGGCGCCCCACCTGCATCAGCGCGCTGTTGTCGATGCCGTTGCTGTCCCAGGCTTCGTGGTCCACGGCGCCGTGGCGGGCAAAATTGTCCGGCGCCGGGCTGTCGCCGGTTTCCGGTATGCCGGGCCGGCGCAGCGGCAGCGCCAGCACGATCACCGCGTTGCGCGCGTCTTCCGGTATGTCCAGCGGCAGCGGCAGGTCGTCGTCCGCCGGCAGGATGAATGGCGTGCCGTCCGGCAGCACCGCGCTGCACGACAACAGCGCCAGCTTGCCCAGCGCAAGCTGCTGCTCGTCTATCTTCAGCGAAGAAAAGCCCCAGGAATAAGGCCGCAACCTGGCCACCCGGCTTTCGAGCTGGGTTTGCAGGTAGCGGTCGTGCTGCTGCAAGTGCTGCGGTTGCAGCAGCATGCCTTCGGACCAGATGACTTTACGGTTCCACGCCATGATGTCTCACTCGATAGGATTATTTGCGGTGCAGCCGGCCGATCTGGTCTTCATAGGCGGCAGAGAATTTTTCGCCGAACAGGTGCTGGAAATCATCGTCCGCTTCGCGCAGGATGTCTTCGTGCAGCGCCACCATGCGGTCCCAGAGGCGGGCCTTGCGGGTGGTTGCCATCATCTTGTCCATCACGCCTTCCGGCTCCTTGGCCTCGATCAGCGCGGGGTTGAAGCGCGCCAGCACGCCGTCCAGCGCCGCGCGCATGCCGGCGATGACGGCCAGTTCGTGGGCTTTCAGGTCTTCAAAGGCGCTGCCGATGGACTTCACCGGCGGCATGTAGCCGGACAAGGTGTTGGTCAGCATTTGGGACAGCGCGCTTTCGGCGTCCGGGAAGAATTTCAATGGGTTGTTGGCTTGCGCACCCAGCACCGTCATTTCAAGGCGGCTTTCGCGCTTGGTCATGGCGCGCGCCATCAGCACGGCCATGGTGCCGGAGGTCGCCTCGCGCAGCATGGCGCCCACCAGTTCAGCCGTTTCGGCCGGGGACTTCGTGGTGCGCAGGCCGGTCAGGCCCAGGCCGCGCAGCAGCGCCTGAATCACTTCCTCGCCGCCCTGGGCCGCACCCACCTGCGCCGCCGCACCGCCGGGAGCGGCGTGGCTTTGCTGCGGCGGCAGCGCGTAAGCGATGGGCGCGGCGGGCTGCGGCACATATGGCGCGGCCGGCGCCTGCACGCGCGGCGGCAGGAAATCGGCCAGGGGGTCGTAGTCGTCCGGTATCAGCATGGCAGGTGCAGGCGCAGCGGGCGCTGGCGGCTGCGGTGCGGCGCGCACGGTCAGCACTGTCGGCTCGGGCGCATGGGCATAGGGCTGCGCTGGGGCGCCGTATGCCGGGCTGGCCCACTGCGGGACGGGTTCCGGGGCTGGCGGCTGCGACTGCGGCTGCGCCATCGGCATCCACTGCGGCGGCGCGTGGTCCGCCTCCGAGCCACGGAAGGCCACAGGCGCCGCGGCCTGGGCGGCGTTGGCGTCGCTCAGCATATTCAGGCCGAGCGGATCGTTGGCGGACGGCGTGGCCAGCGGATCATGTCCGCCGCTCAGTTCCAGTATCTTCACGCCGGCCAGCGTGTCGCGCATCTCGTCAAAGGATTTGCCCTCGTAGGGCGACGCCGCCACCGCTGGCTGGGCCTGGAAAGGCAAGGCGTCCGAGGTCTCGGGCTGGAACACGGGTATGGCCGGCGCGGCGGCGCCCTCGCCCACCTGCACTTCCAGCACGTAGTCGCCTATCAGCAGCCGGTCGCCGTCGGCCAGCACGGCGCTCTTGCCTGTGCCTACCGGACGGTCGTTGATCCAGCTTGGATTGGCGCCCAGGTCCATCAGCGTGTACTGGCCGCCCGCGAAATCGATCTTGCTGTGGTTGCGCGAGATGTATTTGCCCGGATCGGGCAGCTCCAGGTCGTTGCCTGCGGCACGGCCTATGGTGCCGCCCAATTGATCGAAGCGGCGCTCAACGGGCGCAGCCGGAGCTTGCTTTCTGTATGACTGGATCCGCAGGGTTAAGTACATCGGCTCACTATCGCTGCTAAGAGGCTGCTAATTGAAATCAAAGGGCACGGCGCGGATCATTATACGGTTGCTATTGCGTAAAACACAATCACCCCGGTCAGTTGATCTTCACGAGCGCGCCGCCTATGGTCATGATGCCGCCCGCCTTGAGCGTGGCCATGCCGTCGGCCTGCACCGTCACATCCGGCGACTTGATGGTGATCTTGGCCGGTTCCATCTTGATGCTGGTGCCGCCCACCTTCAGCTCTATCGACGTGGTGGCCTCGATTACGATGGTCTTCGACACCGTCACCTTCTGGTCGCCCTTGATGGCCGTGGTCTGGTTGCCGCCCACGTCCAGCTTGCGGTCCACCGCGATCTTCATGGTCTGGTTGTTGTCGACCTTGAGCGTCTGGTCGTTGGTCACGGTGATGATCTGGTCGTGGTCCACCGTCACCGTGTGGTCGTTCACCACGTGCTCCTTGTGGTCGTGTCCCACGTCCAGGCTGCGGTCGTTCTTGATCTGTATGGTCTGGTCGCCCTTGTCCTTCTTCTCGAAGCCGACCTTCAGCGTGTCGTTGTTTTTCACCACGCGGTTGAAGTCCTTCTCGGCCTGGACGTAGATCTCCTCGGCGTCCTTCTTGTCCTCGAAGCGGATCTCGTTGTAGCCGCCCCCGCCCTTGCTGGTATTGGTCTTGACGGTGGACTTGGTCTGCTCGCCCGGCAGCGCATACGGCGGCATGGCGTCGCTGTTGTAGACGCAGCCGGTGACCAGTGGCCGGTCCGGATCGCCTTCCAGGAAGCTCACCACCACCTCCATGCCGATGCGCGGAATGAACACGCTGCCCCAGCCCGCGCCGGCCCAGCTCTGCTGCACGCGCACCCAGCAGGAACTGAGCTCGTCTTCCTTGCCCTCGCGGTCCCAGTGGAACTGCACCTTCACGCGCCCATACTTGTCGGTCCAGATCTCCTCACCCGCCTTGCCCACCACCATGGCGGTCTGCGGCCCCTGCACCACCGGCTTGGCGATGGTGCGCGGTGCGCGGTAGCTGTGTTCCTTGCCGATGGCGTTGAACACGCAGCGGAAGTCCAGCGGCGTGTCGCCGCCGGTGGCGTAGTCGTCGCCGACGATCTCATACTGCGCGCCGGTGACCAGGAATTCGCGGTTCTGGTCCGCGCGCGGATGGTGCACCAGCTTGAACAGGCCGCCCGGGAACAGGCCGCGCGCATTGGTGTCGGCGGAGATCTCCTCGCACTGCCCGTGCAGGCCCTCCATGCGCCCGCGCGCCAGCGTGGTGCCCGTGGCCGCCACGTTGTACAGGCCGGGATAGTCGTACATCTCGTAAGCCTGCTGGTCAAAGGCCGCCGCGATGGTGGACTTTACTTTCAGGCCGCCGCTGTTGCTGGCGGCGGCTTTTTCAAAATCGAAATCGTTCAGCGCATAGCTGCTGGCCTGGATCGCGCCGGCCGCAGCCCAGCCGTACACGGCCTCCTGGTCCACGATGCGGCGGCCCGCCTCGCCGGAAAACTCCACGCTGGCGTAGCCGGGCAGGCTCTGGTGGGCGCTGTAGGAGTCGGCCAGCACCATGGTGTGCTTGCTGGCGTCGTGCGTGAAGTAGAAATAGATGCCCTCGTTCTGCAGCAGGCGGCAGACAAAATTGAAGTCCGTCTCGCGGTACTGCACGCAATACGTCATGGCCTCATAAGTGCCGCTCAGCGCGGATACGTTCAGGTCGATGGCGCCGCCGTAGGCCGCGTCCTGGCACACCGCCTTGACGATGTCGAGGACGTTCTTCTCCTGGAAAATGCGGCAGTTGGAAGAGCGCGTCAGCAGCCACAGGCCGGGGTGGACGGTGGCCTCGTAGCGCGCCAGGCTGCCATGCCAGCCGGTGCAGGCGAAGCGCGTGACAATGCCGTGAAAGTGCCGCACGCCGTCGGCCATGTCCACATGCACGCCCAGCGGCTTGCCCAGCACATCGGCGATCTTCACGTCCGGCTTGGTGCTCAATAGCTGCACACGGAATTCGGACAACTGCCCCAGCCGCTCGCTGCCGCTCATGCGGTCGAACAGCAGCACATCGGTTCCCAGGGGACTGGTGACGTTTACTTCTCGGTTGGCTTGCGTAACTGGCATACGGGTTCCGGTCCGGAATCAGGGGATCATGGTTTTGGTGGTGCCCGCCTGGCTGAAGGCGATCACGCCGCCCCAGTTGCACATGCACTTGCAGAGGTTGTCCAGCGCCGGCATATTCGCAATCAGCACCGTCGGTGCGCCCGGCACCCAGGGTGCGGACGTCATCGGTATGCAGGGCATGGGCGTAAGCACGCCCAACGCCGCGGCGGTAGCGGCGGCCACGGTCGGATTGGCCATCGAACTGCACACGCCGAAAGGCATGATATTGACCATGGGCTTATGATCCATGATATTGGCGGCCGGCGGCCCTTCGGCCATGACCTTGTTCGCGGGAAGCACCACCAGCGTCGACGGCGCAGCGCCGAACGTGCAAGTCATCATCGCCCCCATCACAACCTGATTTGGCATATCCCCTCCTGGACCTATTATGACCGAAAAAACTGTCTTAAAGGTAAGGTTTTAGGATAAGCTCCACAACACCACCACGTATCGACGAGGGACAGTCATGGCCACATCGCTGACATTCGAATTCGGATTTGCCGCCGCCGGCCCCCAGGAGGCCGGAGAGGACGGGCAGCCCATGCGCATCTTGGTGATGGGGGATTTCAGCGGCCGCGCCGGAAGGCCCATGGCTGCGGGCATAGGCGCGGCGCGGCGAGTCGATATCGACAATTTCGACCACCTGCTGGCACAGCTCGCGCCCAGCGTGCAAGTCACACTGGACGGCGCCGTCAACACCTTCCAGTTTCGCGAGCTGGATGATTTCCATCCCGACCAGCTGTATCAAAAATCAGACGCATTTGCAGCGCTGCGCACGCAGCGCCAGCAGCTGCGCAATCCCGCCACCTTCGCTGCCGCCGCCGCCGCGCTGCAATCAGCCGCCGGCTCAGCAGCGCCGCCCGCATCTGCTCAAGCTCCCCAGCCAGCCGCCAGCGACTTCGCCAGCCTGCTCGGCGGCCAGGTGCGCCAGCCAGCCGCGCCGGCAAGCGGCCTGCCGGATATCGACCAGCTGATACGCCGCATCGCCGGCGCCATGCCGCCCGGCCCAGACCCGCGCCAGCCCGAATACGTGGCCGCGCTGGATGGCGTGATCGCCCAGCGCATGCGCGCCGTGCTGCATGCGCCGCAATTCCAGGCGCTGGAAGCCAACTGGCGCGGCCTGCGCCAGATCGTCACCGGCCTGGAACTGGGCCAGGACTTGCAGCTCTACATAATGGACGCGGACAAAGCCGCCTTGCAGGCCGATATCGACACGGCCGACGGCGCCCTGGAAACCAGCACGCTGCACAAGCTGCTGGTCGAGCAGCCGCGCATGGGCGCCGATGCCGCGCCCTGGTCCGTGCTGTGCGGCGCCTACAGCTTCGGCCCCGGCGAAGCGGACGTGGGCCTGCTGGCCGCCCTGGGCGCGCTGGCCGCCCGCGCGCAAGCGCCCTTCCTGGCCGACGCCAGCGCCGCGCTGGCGGGCGCCACCTCGCTGGCCGACCAGCCCGACGCCGCGAGCTGGCAAGAGCTGGACGCCGCCGGCGAAGCGCGCTGGCAAGCGCTGCGCGCAACGCCGCAGGCGAGCTGGCTGGGCCTGGTCCTGCCGCGCGTGCTGCTGCGCCTCCCCTACGGCAAAGCCACCGACCGCACCGACCAGTTCGAGTTCGAAGAAGCGGACGCGGACCACGAGCATGAGGACTACCTGTGGGGCCACGCCTCGCTGGCCTGCGCCTTGCTGCTTGGCCGCGCCTTCGAGGACAGCGCCTGGGACATGTCGCCCGGCGACGCGCTGGACCTGGACGACCTGCCCGCCCACACCGTGCGCCGCGACGGCCAGGCCCATATGCAGGCCTGCGCCGAAGCCTTCCTTTCCGAGCGGGCCGGAACCGTGCTGCTCGAGCGCGGCCTGATGCCGCTGCTCAGCTTCAAGAACCGCAATGCCGCGCGCCTGCTGCGCAGCCAGTCCATCTCCCAACCCGCCCGGGCACTCTCCGGCGCATGGAATTCCTGAGTCAGAATGAAGAAGAAAGCCTTGCAAAAGATCTCGCTGGACGACGCGCTGCAACTGGCGGTGTCGGTGCACCGCCAGGGCAAGCCGCGCCTGGCGGCGCAGCACTACGAAGCCATACTGCAGGTGGCGCCCACCCATCCGGACGCGCTGCACTACATGGGCGTGGCCCAACACCAGCTGGGCAACCACGAAGGCGCGGTCAACCTGATCAGCCGCGCGCTGCAGGCGGCACCGGACTATGTGGATGCGCGCAACAACCTGGGCAACGTGCAGAAAGAGATGGGCCGCCACGTGGACGCCGAGCATTCCTACCGCGCCGTGCTGGAAGCGCGGCCGGACTTTGCGCTGGCCCATAACAATCTGGGCGTGGTGCTGCGCGCGCAGGAACGGCTGGAGGAGGCGGCCGCCGCCTACCGGCAGGCCATCACGCTGTCGCCCGAGTTTGCGCAAGGCTGGATCAACCTGGGCCATGTGCTCAAGAAAACCGGCGACTTCACCGAAGCGCTCAGCGCCTACCAGAAAGCCATCCTGCTCTCGCCGGACAATCCGGACCTGTACCGCAGCCTGGCGCGCGCGCTGGTGTCGCAGCAGCGCGATGCGGAAGCGCTGGAAGTCTACCGCCAGTGGGAGAAAATCGATCCGGACAACCCGGTGGTAAAGCACCACATCGCCGCCTGCCAGGGCGCCGCCGCGCCCGAACGCGCATCGGACTCCTATGTGCAGACCGTGTTCGACCGCTTTGCCGACAGCTTCGACGAAGTGCTGGCCAGGCTGGACTACTGCGCCCCCGCCATGTGCGGCGAGATGGTTGCGTCCCTGCTGGGCGGGGCCAGCGAGGCGCAGCGCACGCTGGACGTGCTGGACGCCGGCTGCGGCACCGGCTTGTGCGGTCCGCTGCTGAGGCCGTACGCGAAGCGGCTGGAAGGCGTGGACCTGTCCGCAGGCATGCTGTCCAAGGCAGACAAGCGCCGCGAATACGACAAGCTGCACGAAGCGGAGCTGACCGCCTGGCTGTCCGGCCACACGGACGCCTACGACCTGGTCGTCTCCGCCGACACGCTCTGCTATTTCGGCGCGCTGGAAGCCCTGTTGAACAGCGCAGCGGCGGCGCTGCGAACCGGCGGCCACCTTGTGTTCACGGTCGAAGCTACGCAAGACGTGGCAGCCGCGCCCCAGTTCCTGCTCCATGCGCACGGCCGCTACAGCCACGCCGAACCCTATGTGCGCGGCACGCTGGCCGCCGCAGGACTGGAACTGGCGCAGCTGCGCCACATCACCTTGCGGCAGGAAGCCGGCAAGCCCGTTGCGGGCCTGCTGGTCGGCGCAAGAAAGCCGCAGGAGAAACCGCATGCTGGTTGAAGTACAGGTCACCATCAAGGGGAGCAAGGCGGCGATCTGGGCCGCCATGACGGACATCGAAGGCGCCGCAAAGATCATCCGGGGCATCGACAGCATCGAGGTGGTTGAGCGGCCGACGCATGGGCTCGTGGGTTTGAAGTGGCGGGAGACCCGCATGCTGTTCGGGAAACCGGCCACCGCTGAAAAGTGGATCACCGACGCGGTGGAGAACCAGTTCTACAAAACGAGGGCCGAAAGCGAGGGCTTCATCTTCCTGTCCACGACCAGCATCTCCGAAAGCAGCGGCGGCTTCGCGCTAACCAGCTTCCATGACTCCCAGCCGCAAAGCTTAGCCGCAAAAATCATGTCCATCCCGATGGGACTTCTGTTCAAGGGCGTGGCAAAAAAGGCCCTGCTGCAAGACCTGATCGACATCAAGGCCGCAGTCGAGCAGCAATGAGCAGCGTTATTTAACGACGGCCGGCCGCACCGGCGCGGCGGGCGCCATCAGGCGCTTGACGGCCAACTGCACCGCGAGCGCGCAGGCGAAGGCTGCCGCGAAAGCAGTGGCGACGCTGCCGTCGCGCAGTTGCAGCGACAGCACGAGGCAGAACGTGGCGAAGGCGAAGTAGCCGTAGACCATGCCGCGCAGCAGGGCCACCGCGAAGGCGCGGCCGGAGCGCACATGCGAGAAGCCCACCAGCACGGTGCTCATCACGGGGAACATGGCAAAAAATCCGCTCAGGCGCGCGCCTATCGCGGCGGCGCCGTAGCTCACGGCCAGCACCAGCGCAGCCCCGGCCAGCATGCGCCACGGCAGGTCGCTGGCAGCTGCGCCGCCAGCCGGCCGTGCCGCAGACAGCCCTGAGATGGCGTCGCCGGAACGCAGCGGCGGAAACAGCCTGGGTGACACCAGCAAGGCCAGCACCACCAGCACGAAGCAGGCCTCCACCGGCAGCGGCAAAGCCTTCAGACCCGCCACCGCCACGCCCCAGGCCAGCAAAGCGCTCAGCATGGACAGCGCCATGCCGAAGCGCTGCGCAGCCCATGCGTAGACGATGCTGAATGCCAGGATCGCCAGCACCGCCAGCAGCGTGCCCTCGGCGGCGCGCGCCGCGAAGCCGGCGCCCTGCTCCAGCGTCACCGTCAGCAGGATAGGCCCGGAGACGATGGGAAAGGCGGACATCCATCCCGCCACGCCCGGCCCCCATTTGCGGCCCGCCAGCGTTACCGCATAAATCAAGACAGGGACAAGCAACAGCTTCAGCAGCAAAACAAACGGCACCTATCAGGTATCCGTGCGCATGAAGTTATCGATATTCTTCACCAGGAAAGTGGGAGGAATGGTGTTGAGCTCCAGGATATGCTTGCATTTTGCCTCGTCGACGAAATCTATCATCACGAAGTTAGGCATGAACGCCTTCAGCACCGTGCCGCTGGCGAAGCCGTCTATCTTGGCAAACTTGCTCATGCGCGAAGTGATGGCCTCATCCAGCCCGTTGGTCCACATATCCTTCAGCTTCGCCACATTGGGCGCGGTCCACATGCCGGTGTTGCGGTCGCGGATGCTTTCGAACACACCCGTCGTGGTCCAGTACATCATGCCGACCACGTTAGGATTGCCATCGCCGCCGCGCGCCATCAGCTTGCGCTGCTTCTTGATGTTCTGCTCGACCTTGCCAAACGGTTTGCCCACGCTGGTGCCGCCCTTGCCGAAATACTGCATGCCGTCGTACACGTCCTTGTAGGTGCTGCCGGCCTTGCTCAGGTTCTTGATGCCCAATATGCCCTGCGCCGCGCTGTAGGTGCCGCGCACCAGCTCCAGGCCGTCCGAAGCAAACAGCACGATCACCTTGCCCTGCAGCTGGCGCAGCGTCTTGTTATTCAGGTTGCCGGCGCCCTTGTAGATTTGATCGCCCAGCACTTGCACGCAAGCCTCGGCGATCATCTCCCAGTTGTGGCAATGGTCGAACTTCAGTATCACGAACTCGCTGGGGTTGTTGGTGACGAAGCGCGACGCGTCGGTCAGGATCTTGGTCAGCGACAGGCCGTATTCGCCGCCCCACATGCTTTTCACCTTGGCCGTGGCGGCGGTACCGGTGCGCAGGTCCACGCCGGTGGTATTGCTCTCCGGCCCTTTGCCGTGATAGGCCTTCAGCGTTACCACCTTCTCCGCGCCGCCCTTCTTGACCACCGCGCCGGTGATGCGGATGTCGAACAGGCGCGCGCCGGCAACGGCCTGGTCGTGGATGTCCAGGTCCTGGGTCTGCGTATTGGCGCCGCCCATGGTCACCGCCGCGTCATGGCTGCCCGCCATGACGACTTCATTCAGTTTCTTGTCCGGGCCTAACTCGTAGTAGTTAATCATCTCACCCCCTCCAGCTCAATCAATCGAAACGATAAGAGAACTCGCCGTCTTTTACATCAACCTGCACGCCCGCGATGGCGTCGCCCTGCATCATGCGGTTCAGGAACTCGCGGCTGATATCGGGCAGCATGGTGTTGGTCAGGATGGCGTCTATCATGCGGCCGCCGGACTCGCCCTCGGTGCAGCGCGACACCACCAGCTTGACCACTTCCTCGGTATAGTTGAACGGGATCTTGTAGCGCGCCTCGACACGCTTCTTGATGCGGTTCAGCTGCAGCTTGACGATCTGGCCCAGCATCTGGTCCGACAGCGGGTAGTAAGGGATGGTGACGATGCGGCCCAGCAGCGCGGGCGGGAACACCTTCAGCATCGGCGCGCGCAGGGCCTTGGCCATGCCGTCCGGGTCGGGCATCAGGTCCGGGTCCTTGCACAGCCCGGCGATCAGGTCGGTGCCGGCGTTGGTGGTGAGGATGATCAGCGTATTCTTGAAGTCGATGAAGCGGCCTTCGCCGTCTTCCATGAAGCCCTTGTCGAACACCTGGAAGAACATCTCGTGCACGTCCGGGTGGGCCTTTTCCACCTCGTCCAGCAGCACCACGGAGTACGGCTTGCGGCGCACGGCTTCGGTCAGCACGCCGCCTTCGCCGTAGCCCACGTAGCCGGGCGGCGCGCCTTTCAGCGTGGAGACGGTGTGCGCCTCCTGGTATTCGCTCATGTTGATGGTGATCAGATTCTGCTCGCCGCCATACAGCGCTTCGGCCAGGGCCAGCGCCGTTTCGGTCTTGCCGACGCCGGAGGTACCGGCCAGCATGAACACGCCGATAGGCTTGCTCGGATTGTCCAGCCCCGCGCGCGAGGTCTGGATGCGCTTGGCGATCATCTCCATCGCATGGTCCTGGCCGATCACGCGCTGGCTCAGCAGCGAAGCCACCTTGAGGATGGTTTCCATTTCGTTCTTGGCCATGCGGCCGACCGGGATGCCGGTCCAGTCGCCCACCACCGCCGCCACCGCCTGGTAGTCCACGGTCGGCAGGATCAGCGGGGACTCGCCTTGCAGCTCGCTCAGCTTGGCCTGCACGCCTTTCAGCTCCTCCATCAGCGCGGCGCGTTCATCGGCGGTCAGGCCGTTGCCGACCTTGTGGCCGGCCATTTCCGCGCCGGCGACGGCTTCTGCACCGGCCTCCAGCGCGCTGCCCGTGCCTTCGACGGGCAATGCGCCGTCGCGCAGCTTGGCGCGCAAGGCCAGCAGCTGGTCCACCAGTTCGCGCTCGGCGTTCCAGCGCGTTTCCAGGCCGGCCAGGCGCTCGCGTTCCGCGCCCAGCAAATCGTCCGCGTCGGATTTGCGCTTGCCGATGTCGATGCCGATGGCGCTTTCGCGGCCGATAATGCCCAACTCAGTCTCCAGCGCCTCGATGCGCTTGCGGCTGTCGTCCACTTCCGCCGGGGTGGCGTGCAGGCTCACGGCCACGCGCGCGCAGGCAGTATCGATCAGGCTGACCGACTTGTCCGGCAGCTGGCGCGCCGGAATGTAGCGGTGCGACAGCTTGACGGCCGCTTCCAGCGCCTCGTCCAGGATCTGCACCTTGTGGTGCTTCTCCATGGTGGAGGCCACGCCGCGCATCATCAGGATGGCGCGTTCTTCGCTCGGCTCGTCCACCTGCACGGTCTGGAAGCGGCGCGTCAGCGCAGGGTCTTTCTCGATGTGCTTCTTGTATTCGGCGAAGGTGGTCGCGCCTATGGTGCGCAGGGTGCCGCGCGCCAGCGCAGGTTTCAGCAGGTTGGCCGCGTCGCCGGTGCCGGCCGCGCCGCCCGCGCCCACCAGCGTGTGCGTCTCATCGATGAACAGGATGATGGGTTTCGGGCTGCCCTGCACTTCGTCGATGACCGAGCGCAGGCGCTGCTCGAACTCGCCCTTCATGCTGGCGCCGGCCTGCAGCAGGCCCACGTCCAGCGTCAGCAACTGCACGTCCTTCAGGCTTGGCGGCACGTCGCCGCGCGCGATGCGCTGGGCGAAGCCTTCCACCACGGCGGTCTTGCCCACGCCGGCCTCGCCCACCAGGATGGGATTGTTCTGGCGGCGGCGCATCAGGATGTCCACCACCTGGCGGATCTCGTCGTCGCGGCCCACGATGGGGTCCATCTTGCCGCTGCGGGCCTGCTCGGTAAGGTCCACGGTGAACTTCTTCAGCGCTTCCTGCTTGCCCATCGCCGCCGGGGCGATGGCGCCCGACGCTTCGCCCGGTGCGGCGCCGCCGCCGGCCTGGAAGCCGTCCGTGGCCGTCATCTGCGATTCCGGCGAATCCTTCAGCAGGCTGGCGAACTTTTCGCTCAGGTCGTCGCTCTTGATCTTCTGGAACTGGGCCGACATGCCGTACAGCGCGTTACGCAGGCTGGAGGTTTTCAGCATGCCGATCAGGATGTGGCCGGAGCGCACCTGCGATTCGCCGAACATCAGCGTGCCGTACACCCAGGCGCGCTCCACGGATTCTTCCAGCTGCGAGGACAGGTCGATGCCGGACGTGGAGCCGCGCGGCAGCCGGTCCAGCGCCGCCGTCAGGTCGCGCGCCAGCGCGGCCGCGTCCAGCTCGTAGTGCTTCATCAGCCGCAGCAGGTCGGAGTCCTGCAGTTGCAGGATCTGGTGCAGCCAGTGGACCAGTTCCACGTAGGGATTCCCACGCAGTTTGCAGAAAACGGTACTGCTTTCGATGGCGCGGTAGCACAGCGAATTCAATTTGCCGAACAGGGCAACGCGACTAATTTCTGCCATGGTGATTTTCCTTAGCCCGCATGGGCGCTTGGGTTGATGAGCAATTGGTCCGGATTGCGGCTGGGGGCCGCGCTGGCCGGCCAGGTGCTCCAGCCGAGGCGGAGGCCGCGCCCGCTGGAGTCCCTGCCCAGCCGCAATGCCGGGGTTTCTTCCTTCTTCAGAATCAGGCGCACGTCCCAGTCCAGGGCCGTGCCCGCGTAGTTACGCACCCAGGCCAGCAGGCGCTTCATGCTGTCCCCGCCGGGCAGCATGCGTTCATAATCGGCAAAGCCCATGGGGCCGATGACGATGCGGAATTTGTTCTGGCTGTCCCACACCTTGCTGCCAAGGACAGTGGAAATGCCGAGCCGGTTGCCGTCCTCCACGCCGCCCAGGCGCGACTGGATTTCCAGCGGCAGCCGCATCCAGTGGCCCACGAACTGCTCCACCTGCACCGGCAGCTTGAAGTACTCGCGCAGGATGGACACCAGGCCGGACGCGGGCCGCGCGTTGTTCGCCAGCAGGCCGGCGAAGTGCAGCTTGGCGAAGTCGCCGATCTCGTCGCGCTGGCGCAGCGCGGGCGCGCCGATGCCGAACAGGCTGCCGACGAATTCGGCGTAGCGGTCGGTGTCCTCGCGGTCCAGGTTGATGGCGGGTTCGGCCTGCGCCTTGGCGCGGTAGAACAGCGACAGCATGCGGTGGTGGAACACGTCCAGGAAGGCCAGCATGGTGGCGTCGCCGCCGTTGCGCAGGCGGTCGCGCACGTATTCGGTGATATGGGTCGGCATTGGCCCGTTGGCGCCCAGCAGGCCGAAGAAATTGACCGCCAGCCGCGCCCTGGAGTCCGGCCCGTTGGCGCCGGCGCGCAGGAACTGGCCCAGCGCGGTGGCGTGGAAGGTCAGCGCCGGGTCCTGGCCGAAGCGCACCGCGTCGTCGCGCGGACGCAGCGAGGCGCCGATGCGCGGCAGTTCGGGGTGCGCGTTCTCGATCAGCCGCAGCACCTGGAAAAAGTCCATGCGCGCGGCGTTGCGCTCCAGCTCCAGGTCCAGTTCTACAGGATCGCGCATGCGCCTCCCTTGGCCGGCCAGCGCATGATTTCGCCCCGCCCCACGGTGCGCACCACGGTCTCGGTGAAGGAATTGATGGAAACGTATTGCGCGAAGAACTGCGCCAGCACGCCGCCCAGCAGGAAGGCGCCGGTGCCCTCGAAGGCCGCGTCGTCCATCGTAACGGTCACCTGCAGGCCGCGCCCGAAAGTGATAGGCCCCGGCGACGGCATGCGGCGCGTGATGCTGGAAGTGCTGATGGACTGCACGCCCTCGATCTGGCGCTGGCCATTCAGGTCGCCTGGATGGCAGTATAGCGACAGCATTTCGCGCAGCGCCACCGCGCCCTGGCGCGGATCGCTGTCGGTCAGCGACAGATAATTGAGCGACAGGTGGTTCAGCAAGCGCCACGCCACCGCGCCCTCGGCGAAGGACGCATTCGGCTGGCTGGGGCCGGCCAGGCAGCGCACCGCCGTCACCGGCGCGCCGGAGTCCAGGATGAAATCGGTCTTGCCCACGCCCAGCGGCATGGACAGCGGCAGGTCGCGGTTGGTGCACCAGACCTGCAGGCCGAGCTGGCGCAGGTCGCTGCGGTACGGCGCCTCTGCCGCGTCGACGATGGAGATAAAGGTCTCGCTGCCGATATAGCTGGAGCGCGGCCCCACCTTGCGCTGGCGCTGCGAGATCACGCGCGGCTCGCGCCGGATATGGTAGAAGGCCTTGTCCTGGTGCAGGCCGCCAATGTCCTTGGCCGTGTAGAAGGGGCGGAAGGTCTGCTCGGCCTGCGGGCCGGTGCCGTAGCCCGTCACGTCCTCGATCTGAAATACCTCGAAATCCATCGGCCGCGTACGGTCCACCAGCACGTGGTATTCAAACTGCTCGCCGCTGACGTTGATACGGTCCGCGCGGCGCTGGAACAGGTTGATGGCGGGCGTGCAGTTGAGCGCGAAGTTGGACGCGTCCAGCATCTGCTCGAGCTGGGCGTCGCCCCGGTTCAGCAGGATGACCAGCTCGATTTCCGATTCGGCGCAGCGGCCCAGGGCGCGCCGCAAGCCGCGCAGTTCAACGAACAGGTAGCGCTGCGGGAAGGCGAAGTATTCCTGCAGCAGGCGGTAGCCCTGGAAGGTGCGCCGGCCGCTGGGCAGCAGCGCTTCCTCTTCGCCAAATCCCAGCGGGGCCACGGCGCTTTTTGGCAGCAAGGCCGAACCGCCGGCCGAGGACACCAGCACGCCCTCGACGCTGCCCAGGATTTTTTCGTAGATCTTGACCGGCATTTCGTCGCTGCCGCGCAGGTTCAACGCCAGGCTGTCCATGTTCAGCGCGTGGAAAGGCAGCCCGCCCACGGTGCGCAGGCGCAGGCGGATGCCCGCCTTGACGCCGGCCGGCAGCGGCATAGGTGCGCCGCCAAGCGCGCCGCTGTGGGTGAAGAACTTGGCTTCGGCCAGTTCCACCGGCCACATGGTCACGTCGTGCGCGGTGCGGTATTCGCAGGCCGTGGTGTCGCCCTTGCCCAGCACGCTGCGCATGGCGGTCCCGCGAGGCACCACATAGCCCTGCTTCAGGGCCGGGTTGCTCAGGTCCGGCTGCAGCTGCACCACCGCCATCGACGGCGTGGGCGCCAGGAAGTGCGGGTAGACCAGCTCCGACATATGCTGCGTAAAGCGCGGGAACTCGGAGTCTATCTTCATCTGCACGCGCGCGGCAAGGAAGCTGAAGCCTTCCAGCAGCCGCTCTACATAAGGGTCGGCGCAGTCGAAACCCTCCAGGCCCAGACGGCCGGCGATCTTGGGATATTCCTTGGCGAACTCGCCGCCCACTTCGCGCAGGTGCTGCAGCTCCTGGCTGTAATAGCGCAGCAGGCGCGGATTCATGCCGCCACTCCCTTGCCGCCGCTGTTTTCGGTCAGGCGTATGGTGGCGCGGTCGATGTCGAGTTCCGTTTTCAGGTACAGCCGTTCAGGGTAGGGTTGCGCCCACATATCGCCTTCAATTTCAAACATGATGGTGTTGCCTTCCGACTGCTGCGGCACCGCCTTCACGCTGACCGTGGCGCGTATCAAGCGCGGCTCGAAGTCCCAGATCGCCTGGCGAATGCCCCGTTCCAGGTCGGTCAGGTTCATGCCAGCGACGGAGATGCCGGAGATGTCCGGCATGCCGTAGTTGACCACCGAGTTGGCCACGTGCGGCAGTTTCGGAAAATCCGTGACCGACAGCAGATTGGTGGTGTTGAGCAGCCACGCCAGGTCGCGCAGCACGCTCTCGCGCAGGGTGCGCAGCGACAGCACGCGCCGCTCGCGCGATTCCACGCTGCTGTCCGGCTCGTCGTCGGTCAGGCGGTCCAGCAGCGAGGGCTGCAACCGCTCGCGTGGCGCCAGTTCAGCCATTGGCGGACGTGTCTACTGCATGGCCGCCGGCGTCGAACTCCACGGTCCGCACGTCCATCAGCGCGTAATCGGCGGCGTCGGTGGCCAGCATGCGCTGGCCCAGGCCTATGCCCTCCTCGCTCCATTCCGTGCGGCGCGCCAGCAGCAAAGCCTCGTCGGCGCCGGGGCGCACGGTGCCCGCGTAGCGCGTCGGGATCAGGCCGACCGTGCTGGCGCCGTTGGTCCAGGTGAAGGTGGCGGGCATCCACACCTTGTCGCGCAGGTCGGACGGCGCTTCGATCTCGATGCGGCTCACGTGCTGCACCGGCACCCAGATATAGCGCCCGTTCATGATCACTTCGAGCACCGGACCGATGCGGGCGTCCGCGTCGGCCAGCCATTCAAAGCGTTCGCCGTTGATGCTGCCGGAGCTGGCCGGCGCGTCCTCGAAAGCGCGTGCACGGGCCGCGGCGCCGCCGGCGGCATTGCCCTCGCCTTCCAGCTTGAGCGCCTCGGCCACCAGCGCTATCCACGGCAGCGGCTCGCCGAACACCACTGGCAGGCGCTTGCCGGAAAAAATTTCATCGCGCAGCGCCTCGCACTGGATCGCCTCGCGGTAGGTTTGCGCCATCGGCAGGGTGGCGGCGTCGAGTTCGGCGGCCACGTTCAACTGCGTCAGCGCGCGGTTCCACTGTCCCTGCACGCAGAGCAGCTGGAACAAGAAGGTGCGGTATTTCGCATTCGACGGGTCTTTACGGATCTGGTCCTGCAGCGCGGTGAGCGCGGCGCCAAGCTGGCCATCACTAATAAGCTGTTGCGCGTCCATAAGGAGCCCTGGTGTAAGTCAGAAGAAACAGGTGAAAAAAAAGCCGGGGCGGCAATGCCCCGGCTGCACGAACTTACTTGGCCACGTTGCCGGCGATGTCGTAATTGAACACGCCGCCGGACGCCGTAACGCCCTTCTCGTTTTGCAGGAAGTATTCCATCTTCACTTCAGCGAAATTCAGGCTGATGTTTTCGGTCAGACGGTCTTCGCCGCCGCTGCCGCCGGTCGACAGCGACGTGACCAGCACCTTGGTCATGGTGATTTCCAGGTACTTCTGCTGGCCTTCGCCGGCTTTGCGCACCAGCAGCTTGGCCACTGGAATGTGCGAGCCCTTGGCCAGCGCGCTCAGGATGGCGGTCGAGGACTTGTCCAGGTATTTGGTGATCGAGATATCCTGGAAATTGGCCTTGCCTGCGCCGCCGCCGCCGCCGGTGTGGAAGGAACCGGCGTTCGAAGCGCCCCAGCTCCATGCCAGCACGTCGATATCGCCGGCTGCTTTTTGCGCTTTGTCCTGGGTTTCACCTTTGATGGTGGCGCCCAGATTCAGGAACATGTCTATTGCCATCTTATTCTCCTAGTGTGTGGTCCGACTTGATCTAACTACGATGAAAAACTTAGCCGCCTTTGGCCGACGGCAGCTTCGATACCAGGCGCAGCGACACGGTCAGGCCTTCCAGCTGGTAATGCGGGCGCAGGAAGAACTTCGAGGTGTAGTAACCCGGATTGCCTTCTACTTCTTCCAGGATCACTTCCGCCGCGGCCAGCGGTTTCGTGGCCTTGGTTCCTTCGCTGGAGTTGGCTGGATCGCCGTCGACGTAACGGTTGATCCAGTTGCTCAGCCAGCGCTCCATCTCATCGCGCCCCTTGAAGGAACCGATCTTGTCACGCACGATGCACTTCAGGTAATGCGCAAAACGGCAGGTGGCGAACAGGTACGGCAGGCGCGCGCCCAGGTTGGCGTTGGCGGTGGCGTCCGGGTCGTCGTATTCGGCTGGCTTGTGCAGCGACTGCGCGCCGATGAAGGCGGCGAAGTCGGTGTTTTTCTTATGCACCAGCGGCATGAAGCCGTTGGCTGCCAGCTCGGCCTCGCGGCGGTCCGAAATGGCGATTTCGGTCGGGCACTGCATGGCCACGCCGCCGTCGTCGGTCGGGAAGCTGTGCACCGGCAGGCCTTCCACCGCGCCGCCGGATTCGATGCCGCGGATGCGCGAGCACCAGCCGTATTCCTTGAAGGAGCGGTTGATGTTCACCGCCATGGCGTAGGCCGCGTTGGCCCAGGTGTAGTTCTTGCTGCCGGCGGCCGAGGTGTCTTCCTCGAAGTCGAAGGCTTCCACCGGATCGGTCTTGGCGCCGTAGGGCTGGCGCGCCAGGAAGCGCGGCATGGCCAGGCCCACGTAGCGCGCGTCCTCGGACTCGCGGAAGGAGCGCCAGGCGGCGTGTTCCGGAGTCTGGAAGATCTTGGTCAAGTCGCGCGGATTGGACAGCTCCTGCCACGATTCCATCAGCATGACGGACGGCGCGGCGGCGGCGATCAGCGGCGCATGCGCGGCGGCGGCGATTTTCGCCATGCCGGCCAGCAGTTCCACGTCCGGTGCGCTGTTGTCGAAGTAGTAGTCGGCCACGATGGAGCCGAAAGGCTCGCCGCCGAACTGACCGAATTCTTCCTCGTACATCTTCTTGAAGATCGGGCTCTGGTCCCAGGCCGTGCCCTTGAATTTCTTCAGGGTCTTGGCCAGGTCGTTCTTCGAGATGTTCATCACGCGGATTTTCAGCGTTTCGTCGGTCTCGGTGTTGTTCACCAGGTGGTGCAGGCCGCGCCAGGCGCCTTCCACTTTCTGGAACTCATCGGTGTGCATGATCAGGTTGATCTGCTCGGTGAGCTTCTTGTCCAGCGCCGCGATCAGGCCCTCGATGGTGCCCAGCACGTCGTTCGAGATCAGGTTGGTGCCGCTCAGGGCCTGCTCGGCCAGCGTCTTGACCGCGTTCTCGACCGCTTCCTTGGCCTTGTCCGATTGCGGCTTGAACTCCTTCTGCAGCAAGCTGCCGAAGTCGCTCATCTCCAGGGTGCCGGCCGCGCCTTGTTGTGCTTCAGTGATCTGTGCCATCAATTCCTCCGTCGATTATTCTTGCGGCTTCGGTGCCGAGGTCAGGGCCTGCATCAGGGCCGGTTCGGCCAGCAGCTTGCCGATCAGTTCCTCGGCGCCCGTCTTGCCGTCCATATAGGTCAGCAGGTTGGACAGCTGACCGCGCGCTTCCAGCAGCTTGTTCAGCGATTCCACCTTGCGCGCGATGGCGGCCGGGGTGAAGTCGTCCATGCTTTCAAAGGTCATGTCGACCGCCATATTGCCTTCGCCGGTCAGCGTGTTCGGCACCTGCACCGCCACGCGCGGCTTCATCGATTTCAGGCGCTCGTCGAAGTTGTCGACGTCGATCTCCAGGAACTTGCGGTCCGCCACCGGCGCCAGCGGATCGGCCGGCTGGCCCGACAGGTCGGCCAGCACGCCCATCACGAAGGGCAGTTGTACGCTTTTTTCCGCGCCGTAGACTTCCACGTCGTACTCGATCTGCACGCGCGGCGCGCGGTTGCGCGCGATGAACTTCTGGCTACTTTCTTTGCCCACGATTTACTCCTCCTAGTGATGGAAACAACCTGAATTAGTACGCCTGCCTGATACTCAATACTTAATACTCAGTACTCGCTTTGCTCCTGCTGCTCGCCCTCGCGCGGCCCGCTGACCATCAGCAGCTGCGCCATGCCCTCCGGCGCCAAGTCTTCCATGATTTCGAAGAAATTCTTGGGCACCAGCCGTTTGGCGCGCTCCAGCAGCAGCGGCACGGGACTGGACGGTTCATACTTCTGGTAATACTGGCTGATCTTGTCCAGCATGCGTATCACGTCGGCCCGGCTGGCCACCTCGCCGCTGATGGCGCCGCCGCGCCCCGCGCGCCCACCGCCGCCCGCCGCGCCGGCGCCGCCGTCTTCACCTTCGCCCTCATACTCGCCTTGCGCCGGCGCGCCCTCGTCGGCCTCGCCGGCCTGCTCGGCGAAGAAATCGCGTCCGCGCCGCAGCAGGCGCACCAGGCCGTCCAGGTTCAGCGCCTGCGAGCTGCCCACCTGGCGCACCAGTATCAGTTCAATCTGCGTGGCGCTCTCGCAAGCGGCGGCCAGGCCGGCGCTGCTGGCGGCCACCCGTTCGGGGTCCGCGTCGCGCAGGGCGGCGGCGATGGAATGCAGTTCTATCTTGCTTTCGCCCTCGGCCGGCGGCAGCTCGCCGCTGCTCACTTCGAGCGTGCGCAGCGACAGCGGCCCCAGTCCGGGCAGCATCAGCAGCGTGGCGTCTTTCAGTTCACGCAAAAAGGCGTTGTCGACCAGGGCGGCCAGGGAATTGATGCGCAACATGGGGTCCATGTCGTCGTCGGGGTCGAGCTGGGGATGGACGCTGTCCCAGCGCTGCTCCAGCAGGCGCTCGATCAGCGCCAGGCCGCTGGCCATGCCCGGCGCGCCTTCCAGCGCGAGCAGCGCGCGCGACAGCGAAACGGCTAGCCGCAAATCACGGCTGCGCTCCAGCAGATCCTTGGCCAGGCGCTTGACAACCTTCCATTCCGGCGGCACGGCAGGCGTGATGGTGTCGCCATACTGGACTTCCGGCTTGCCCAGGATGGCCTGCTCCAGCTCGAGGAACTCCGGGTCGTATTCAAGATTGGGGCCGCACGGCGCGTCGGCCTCGACATCCTGAAGCAAAGAATCTATATCCACTCCACCACCTTAGGCAAATAACCGATTTTCGACCATGACTATAGCTTGAAATTGGGAAAAGTATTCTAAAAAATAATTCTATTTTGACACGAATTTGTTGCCCAAACATATTGCAAGATGTGCAGCGTTATGCTTATGCAGCCGTGTCGAGGGCGGCGAGGAATTCGCTGGCATGCTGAAAGCGCCCCGACGGCGCCTTGGCCAGGCCACGGCCGATCACGGCCTGGAAGCGCGCCAGCGCCGGCGGCAGCGGCGGCGGCGCCCCGATCAGCACCTGCTGCATCATCTGGAAAGGCGTGCCTTCGAAGGGACGGCGTCCGGCCAGCATCTGGTACAGCACCACGGCGGCGGCGAACAGGTCGCTGCGCGGATCGGCCTGGCCGCGCATCTGCTCGGGCGCCATATACCCTGGCGTGCCATGCGCGCTGGCGGCGCCGGCCTTGCCGGCAAGGCCGAAGTCGGAGATTTTCAGTGCGCCGCCGGCGTCGAGCAGCAAATTGGACGGCTTGATGTCGCGGTGGACCACGCCCGCGCCGTGCGCGTACTCCAGTCCTTCCAGCATTTGTGCCATCCACGCCACGGCGCGCGCGGCCGGCAGCGGGCCTTCCTGCAACAGCGCGGACAGCGCGGGACCGGCCATATATTCCATCACCGTGAATCCGGGCGCCGCCTCCAGCACCGCCACGATGCGCGTGTGGCGCAGCCCCGGCGGCGGGAAAAGCGGCGCAGCTGCCAGCTTCAGCGCCACCTGTGCGCCGTCCGGAGCGCCGGCCAGCCACACGCCGGGAGCCAGCGCGCGCCGCAGCACATAGCCGCCTGCGCGCCCGGGCAACACACTGCCGATATTTATTTGCATGGGCGCTGGCTTACAAGGTTGTCATTCGCTTATCATACGACGAGACGTTTCTGCTATAAACTTAATCTTTCCAAAGTCTTATACGAGTCTTGCCACTCACATCGCCACATGAATGAACTGAAGCAGCTGGGCCGGTATCAATTATTGCGCGTGCTGGGACGCGGCGCGATGGGCCTGGTCTATGAAGGTGTCGACCCCAAGCTGAACCGCCGGGTCGCCATCAAGGTCATCCACATGGGCCGGATCGACGATCCGGCGCTGCGGGCCGAATATTCGGCCCGCTTCACCCAGGAGGCGCAGGCGGTCGCGCGCCTGAACCACCCCAATATCGTCACCGTGTACGACTTCGGTGAGGAAAACGGCGAAGCCTACCTGGTGATGGAGCTGATCGCCGGCGAGGAGCTGGGCAGCTATTTCGACGATAGCCAGGTGTTCTCGCTCGACTTCACGCTGGAAGACTCGGTGCGCATGACCTGCGAGCTGCTGGACGCGGTGGACTACGCCCACCAGCAGGGCATCATCCACCGCGACATCAAGCCCGCCAACATTATGCTCAGCGGCCAGCTGCGCGTGAAGCTGACCGATTTCGGCGTGGCCCGCATGCAGGACGTGAACACCATGCACACCGAAGCGGGCACCATGGTCGGCACGCCCAGCTACATGTCGCCCGAGCAGATCACCGGCCAGGCCGTGGGACCGCGTTCGGACATTTTCGCGGTCGGCATCATCCTGTACCAGTTCCTCACCGGCGAAAAGCCCTTTGTCGGCCAGGGCCTGTTCGCGGTGCAGCAGAAAATCGTCTACGAGCAGCCGGAGCTGCCGAGCACCCTGAGCCCCCTGATCAGCCCCGCCTTCGACCGCGTGGTGCTGCGCGCGCTGGCCAAGCGCCCGGAAGACCGCTACCCGAGCGCGCGCAGCTTCAAGGAAGACCTCAAGCGCGCCCTGAACGGCGAAGAAGTGGGCCTGGACGACACCATGCCGCCGCAGGCGCGCATGCAGAACGCCTTCCTGGCCGGCACCGGGGCTGCCTCGGGCGCCGTGCATGGCATGGGCGCCCCCAGCACCCTGCCCCCGTTCCAGCCCTACGCCGCCGGCGAGGATCCGGACGCCACGCAGATCTCGGGCGTCGGCCTGCCGCTGCCCACGCCGCCGGGCCTGGACCAGGACGCCACCGTGGTCACCACGCCGCCCGGCGTGCGCCCTGACGTGAAACGCTGAGAGCAGCGGCCATGACCTCCGCCGAAGACCGGCTGCACTTCTTCAAACGCCTGCAGCTGCTGACCAACAAGATCCACGCCACGCAGGATATCGACGACATCATGCTGGAGATGTCGGCCGAACTGTGCGAGCTGTTCAGCGGCGACCGGCTCACCATCTACGCGCTGTCCGAGGACAAGAGCAGCATGGTGTCCAAGGTGAAGACCGGCCTGGCCTCGTTCAAGCAGCTCAAGCTGCCCATCTCGGCGCAAAGCATTGCCGGCTACGCGGCGCTGTCGAAGAAAATGCTCAACCTGCTGGACGTGTACGACGAAGCCGAGCTGCGGCGGCATGATGCCGCGCTGTGCTTCCAGCAGGGCGTGGACCGGCGCACAGGCTACCGCACGCAGCAAATGCTGGTGGCGCCCATCCTGGCCGAGGACGGCGCCGTGCTGGGCGTGCTCCAGCTGATCAACAACCGCAAGGGCGGCGCCTTCGACGCCATGGTGGAGGAAGGCGCGCAGCACCTGTGCGACTCCATCGCCATCGCCTTCGCGCACCGCCACAAGGCGCCCACGCGCGAGCGCAGCCGCTTCGCCGGCATGCTGTCCGAATCGGCGCTGCCGCGCACCCAGCTGGACCAGGCGCTGCGCAGTGCCGCAGCACGCAACATCGACATTGAAGACGTGCTGCTGGACGAACTGGCCATCAAGCCCGCGCTGGTGGGCCGCGCCCTGGCCGACTTCTTCGGCGTGCCCTACTTTATGTTCCAGGTGGACCGGCGCCGCCCGCAAGGCCTGCTCGACAGCTTCAACCGCGAATACGTGGTGCAGAACCAGTGGATGCCGATCGAGGAAGGCCGGCACGGCCTGTTCATCCTGGCGGTGGACCCGGACCAGCTGAAAGCCAGCGGCGCCGTGCAGCGCGTGTTCCCGAACGCCACGCCGATCTACTGCGTGACCACGCGGCGCGAATTCGGCTGGATGGTGAACCAGTTCTTCGGCGCCGCCAATGCGGCGGCGGCCGACGCTTCGCCTTCCGACACGGTGCCGCCGGCGGCGCCTGCGATTGCCCCGCCGGCAGCCCAAGCCGCGCCGTTTGCCATCCCGGACCATGCTTCATCCGAAGCCACCATCATCGCCGCGCCGCGCCGCCCGCCCATTCCCGCGCTGCCGGATGTTGAACAAACCCTGGTCTCCAGCGCCATCAGTCCGCTGCTGCTGGCCGCCGCGCAGCACGGCATCAGCGAACTTCACATCACCACCACACCCGGCCCCGACGGCGAAATCCGCTTCCAGGCCACCGGCGTGCTCAGAAAGGGTTAATGTCCTACCCCATCCATAACAAGCTGGTGATCGGCATCGCCTCCAGCGCCCTGTTCGACCTGTCGGAATCGCACAAAGTCTACGAAGACGGCGGCGAGGAGGAATACCGCAAATACCAGGAAGCGCACCTCGGCGACATACTGGGCAAAGGCGTGGCCTTCCCCTTCATCCGCCGCTTCCTCAACATCAACAAGCACTTCCCAGGCCAGATGCCGGTGGAAGTGGTGCTCCTGTCGCGCAACTCGCCCGAGACCGGCCTGCGCGTGATGAAATCCATCGCCCACTACGGCCTGGACATCTCGCGCGCCGCCTTCGTCACCGGCAAGTCGCCCTACACCTATCTGCCCGCCTTCAACACCTCGCTGTTCCTGAGCGCGAACGCGGACGACGTGCGCAGCGCGCTGGCCAGCAACTACCCCGCCGGCCTGGTGCTGCCCTCTCTGATCGAGGACGACGAGGACGACATGGAACTGCGCGTGGCCTTCGACTTCGACGGCGTGATCGCCGACGACGAATCCGAAACCGTCTACAAGCGCAACAACGACGTGGGCGAATTCCACGCCCACGAAACCGAGCGCGTGGCCATACCCCACCGTCCCGGCCCGCTGGCGGACCTGTTCCGCAAGCTGCACGTCATGCAGCGCTACGAAGCCGTGCTGGCGCGGCGCGACCCGGGCTACAAGCGCATCCTCAGCATCGCCATCGTCACCGCGCGCAGCGCGCCCTCGCACGAGCGCGTGGTCACCACGCTGAAAAACTGGGGCGTATCCGCCAACGAAACCTTCTTCCTGGGCGGCATGGAGAAGTCGCGCGTGCTGTCCATCCTCAAGCCCCACATTTTCTTCGACGACCAGCTCAGCCACCTGAAGTCCGAAGGCGGCACCATCCCCATGGTGCATGTGCCTTTCGGCGTGGCCAACCTGCCAAAAATTTAGCAGTGTGGCGGAATAGCATCTAGTGACAATCGGCGTAGTTTCAAAGCACCGCACGCACTAGAATTAGAAAACAACTATTCCCGGAGACACCATGAAAAAACTCGCACTCGCAGCGCTGATGGCCTGCGCCAGCCACGCCGCTTTCGCCGGAGACGGCAGTCACTGGGGCTACGCCGGCGCCGAAGGGCCGGACCAATGGGCCAAGCTCTCGCCGGACAACTACGCCTGCAACGGAAAAAACCAGTCGCCTGTCGATTTGAAAGGCACCATCCACGCCGCGCTCAAGCCGCTCAAGATGGAATACCAGGCCGGCGGCGGCGAAGTGCTCAACAACGGCCACACGCTGCAAGTCGGCTTTGCGCCTGGCAGCGCGCTGTGGCTGGACGGCCAACGCTTTGAGCTGAAGCAGTACCATTTCCACGCTCCGAGCGAAAACCTGATCGCGGGCGTGTCCTATCCCCTCGAAGTCCACCTGGTCCATGCGGACAAGGACGGCAACCTCGCAGTCGTCGCCGTCATGTTCAAGCAGGGCGCCGACAACAAGGCGCTGGCCGCACTGTGGCCGCAACTGCCGAAGGAAGCCGGCGCCAAGGCCGCGCTGGCAGCGCCGCTGAGCGCGGCCGCCCTGCTGCCCGCCAAGCGCGGCTACTACCGCTTCAGCGGCTCGCTCACCACCCCGCCCTGCTCCGAAGGCGTGCGCTGGCTGGTGATGAAAAGCCCGGTGACGGTATCCAAAGCGCAGGTCGACGCCTTCGCCGAGCTGATACACCATCCCAACAACCGCCCGGTTCAAGCGCTGAACGGCCGCAGCATCCTGGACTGAAAGCGTCATGGCGCAGTAACAATGCATGGGTAGCATGCCGGAAGTTTTTATCCGTCAGCTCACAAAAGGAAACCCATGCAAGACCTCACCATGTTGCGCCGGCTGCCGCTGGCACTGGCCATCGGCGCCGCCCTGGCGCTGGCCGCCTGCGGCAGTTCCGACAGCAATGCGCCGCAAGCGCTCGTCATCCCTGCCGCGCCCGCAGACGCCGGCGCAGCCGACACCGCGCCGGTGCCGGCCGGCGTGCCGGCCTTCGTCGATAACGTCGCCACCAACCAGCGCGGCGACGCGCGCTACGCCACCGCCGCCACCAACGCCGGCGTGCGCGTGCTGATCGGCATGCTCGACATCTGGAAGCCGCTGACCGAGATCGTGGATGCGGGACAAACCGCGCCCGCAGTGGCGGGCTTCCCGGCTGTTGTGGCGTCGGCCTGGACCGGCCTGCCCAACGACGGCACTCCCGGCGGCACCATCGTCAACGCCGCCGTCCACAACGCCAATATCGACTACGTGGTGAAAGCCACCACCAGCCGCAGCAAAGAGCAGGAAGTGGCGGCCTACCTGGACGACAGGCGCGGCAAAGGCTATAGCCTGACCGACGGCATGGGTCCATTGACCGAAGCCTGGCGCAGCGCCGCGCGCCAGACCACCAGCATTACCGGCGTTCCCGCCGACGCCACCACGGTGCTGTACAACGACAGCGGCAATAATACGGGCGTCGCCGGTAGCGCTAACCCGGAGTTCGGCGACGTGGTCACGCTGGTCAACGCCATGGGCAACAACGGCTCTACCGAACCGGCCAAGCGCTTCTTCAAGTACGCGCGCCCCTACCGCTGGAGCAGCAGCGTGGTGGTGGTGCCGGCCCTGGTCCCGGCCAAGAGCAGCACGCCGTCCACCGACGGCGGCTTCACCAGCGGCCACTCGGCGGAAGCGGTGCGCGGCGCGATGGCCATGGCTTACGCCGTGCCGGAGCGCTACCAGGAGATTATTTCGCGCGGCCTGGAACTGGGCGAAAGCCGCATCATCGCCGGCATGCACTCGCCGCTGGACGTGATCAGTGGCCGCGTGCAGGCGCAGGCCATTGCTGCGGCCAACCTGCTGGATCCGGCCAATGCCGCCACCAAGGCTGCCGCCGTCACGCAGGCGCACGCCACGCTGATGCTAAAGACCGGTACCACGGCGGAGACTTTCAATGACTACGCCCATTCCGGCACCTCCGCCAACGACCGCTTTGCCGACTATGCCGCCATCAAGGCCGCCTATATCCGCCGCCTGACCTTCGGCTTTACGCAGATCGGCGCCATCACCGCGCCGGCCGTGGTGCCGAAAGGCGCAGAGGTGCTGCTGGAAACCCGCTTGCCCTATCTGAGCGAGGCGCAGCGCCGCGTGGTGCTCAAGACCACCGCGCTGCCGTCCGGCTATCCCATCCTGGACGACGCCGAGGGCTGGGGGCGCCTGAATCTGTTCGCGGCGGCGGACGGCTACGGCGTCTTCACCGGCAACGTGGTGGTGGCGATGGACGCGGCCAAGGGCGGCTTCAACGCGAACGACCGCTGGCGCAACGACATCTCCGGCAGCGGCAAGCTGACCAAGCAAGGCTCGGGCACGCTGAAACTGGGCGGCAACAACACCTGGAGCGGCGGCACCCAGCTTGAAGCAGGCCGCCTGGAAGGCAATTCGGCCAGCGCCTTCGGCAAGGGCGACGTGTACGTGAGCGGCGGCACGCTCGTGAGCAATGCACCGGCCTCCCTGGCCCTGGCAGGCAAGTACACGCAGCTGGCCGCAGGCAGCCTGGAACTGAAACTGGGCAGCGGCCAGCAGGGCCGCCTGCAAGTGGCGGGTACCATGACGGCAGCCGGAGGCAGCCTGGTGGTGAGCTTCCAGAACGGCTACAGGCCGGCCGCCGGCGACACGCTCAATGTGATCGCCGCCGCCAGCATGCAAGGCAAGTTCGACACCATCACCGTGCCGGGCTTTAAGGTGGAAGCTGTCTATACAGATACCGGCTTGCAGCTGAAGCTGAGCATCTAAAGGCCGGCGGGTTACGCTGCTGCGCAGCTAACCCGCCCTACGCGTGCCCACAATACGCGTGCCCGCCGAGCCGGAGCCGGGATGGGGCCGTAGATACTGTTATGCCGGTCAAGCGTTTTGAAGCTCCTGATTGAATGGTTTGCCAGATTTTAAGACGCCGAAAGCAACGTGGACGAGCTTGCGCATCATGGCGCCGATCACCAGCTTGGCCGG
>NZ_WWCU01000053.1 GCF_009857595.1 Pseudoduganella aquatica
TCAAAGCCTGATGACCATAGCAAATCGGTCCCACCCCTTCCCATCCCGAACAGGACCGTGAAACGATTTTGCGCCGATGATAGTGCTGCAACCAGTGTGAAAGTAGGTTATCGTCAGGCTAGTTATATTAAAAAAGCCCGCTAGTGAACTAGCGGGCTTTTTTTCGTCTATACGCCCCAAACAATGTCATGGCCGTCAGAAATGGCGGCGCGCAGCATTTCCAGCAGGGGAAACACGCGGGTGGCGAAGCCGATGTGCTGCTTTTCCGTCAGCGGCTCGTCGTCGTCCAGCGCGGCTGTCGAGTGGGTCTTGTCGTGGTGGTGCTCTATGTCCTGGTCGGGGTGAAGCTTGCTGAGCGCAACTTCATGCTCCAGCGCAGCCAGTGCGCCCGCCGCTTCCGCCGCCGTGATTACGCCGCGCGTGGGACTCTTGTTCAGCAGTTCCAGTATGCGCTCGGCATGTTCCTTGTACATCATGACCGCTGGAGAGGATTTGGATTTGAATGTGATCATGGCGTTTCCCCACTCTTGTTGTGCGTGTTCAAACGATAACACGACTTTCATCCGCGCACATCAGTTCGGCTTGAACGAGCGCATGAACATCTCGATCTCGTCGTTCAGCATGTGCTTGTCCCGGCCCACCACGATCAGCTGGTAGACCCGTTTGTCGCTAGCAATGAAGCGCCCGACCATGCGCAGCGCTTCGCCGTTGCGCGATCCCTTTGCATCCACTTCTATCGCTTGCGGCTGCTGGCCTTGCTTTGCGGCCAGTTTTTCGGTGGTGATGGTGCCGTTGATATTGGCGACCATGGCGGTTTTCATGGCGGCAACCGCAGCCTGGGCCTGGGCGGCATCGGCCATTTCGGCGGCGCCCACGGCAAAGGTGACGCCGTCCACTTCCGCCGCCGCCATCTGCATGTTCACGGTGGCGCCGCCCAGATTGATGCTGCGCGTGTGCGTCGCCGGCTTGGCCGGGAACAGCACGGCATAGGGCGCTTCGGTGCTGCGGAAGTCGCGCCAGTCGAATTTGGGGCTGCAGGCGGCGAGTGCGGCACAGGCCAGCGCCGCGCCCAGGGCCGCGCGAACGGCAGTGGTGATTTTGGTATCCATAAGGTGATGGTATCAGGCGGCAAGCGTGTCCGCCATCGGCGCTACATATCGAGCAGGGCGCGGCGGAACTGGATGGCCTGGCTGACGTGGTGGGCCGTGATGGCGGAGGAATGGTCCAGGTCGGCAACGGTGCGCGCCATCCGCAGCACGCGGTGATAGGCGCGCGCCGACCAGTGCAGCTTGAGCATGCTGTCGCGCAGCACGGCCCGGCCTTCGCGGTCCAGCTTGCAGTGCCGTTCGATGTCCCGCGTGCCCATCAGCTGATTGGTTTTGCCCTGGCGGGCCTGCTGGATACTCCAGGCTTGCTGCACGCGCGCGGCCACCACGGCCGAGGTTTCGCCGTTCGCCGGCGCTTCGAGTTCGTCCGGAGAGAGCGGCTGGACCGAGATCAGCAGATCCATGCGGTCCAGCAGCGGCCCCGATATCCTGCCCTGGTAGCGCAGGATGACGTCCGGCGGGCAGTGGCATTTTCCGCTGGGATGGCCGTGGTAGCCGCAGGGGCAGCCATTCATGGCCGCCAGCAGCTGGAAGCGGGCCGGGAAGTCGGCGCGGTGGGCGGCGCGGGAGATGGTGACCTTGCCCGATTCCATCGGCTCGCGCAGCACTTCCAGTACGCGCCGGTCGAATTCGGGCAGCTCGTCGAGAAACAGCACGCCCCTGTGCGCCATGGAAATTTCTCCCGGATGGGGCACGCTGCCGCCGCCTACCAGCGCCACGCCGGACGAGGTATGGTGAGGCGCACGAAAGGGACGAGCCTTCCAGCTGCCGGCATCGAAATTGCCGCTGAGCGATTGCACCGCCGCCGCTTCCAGCGCCTCTTCATCCGTCATGGCGGGCAGCAGGCCGGGGAAGCGCGCGGCCAGCATGCTTTTGCCTGTGCCCGGCGGACCGACCAGCAGCACGCTGTGGCAGCCGGCCGCCGCCACTTCCAGCGCGCGCTTGACGCCGGCCTGGCCTTTGACGTCGGACAGGTCCGGATAATCCGGCGCCAGTGCTGGCGCGGCAGGCTGGTGGCGCTGCAGTGCACCGCTGCCGTCGCCCCGGTGGGCGAAGTGGGCGCACACCTGCGTGAGCGACGTGGCCGGGTAGATCAGCGCATCGCCTACCAGCGCCGCCTCGTCGGCGTTGGCCAGCGGCAAGATGAAGGCGCGCCGCTTGCTGCGGGCGCTGCGGTGCATGGCGTAGGTCATGGCCAGGGCACCGCGTATCGGCCGCAGCTCGCCCGACAGCGACAGCTCGCCGGCGAATTCATAGTCGCGTAGAGGCGTAGTGGGAATTTGGCCGGACGCGGCCAGGATGCCGAGCGCGATCGGCAGGTCGAAGCGGCCCGATTCCTTGGGCAGGTCGGCCGGGGCCAGATTGACGGTGATGCGCTGGGCCGGCATCTCGAAGCCGGCGTTCTGGATCGCCGCGCGCACCCGGTCGCGCGCCTCCTTCACTTCGGTTTCCGGCAAACCCACCATGGCGAAGGCGGGCAAGCCGTTCGCCAGGTGGACTTCGACGCTGACTTCGGGCGCCTCCATGCCCGCCAGCGCGCGGCTTCTCAGTACGGCGAGACTCATGCGTTTCCCCTCGGCGGCCAGGCGATTGACTATCTTAGCGCGCTGCCCAGCCCGTGTTTTTGAGGCCGCGCAAGGCGGCGGCGTCGCAATGTCGTTATTGCCACAAAGTTGATTGCGCCTGTTTGCGGACGAGCATAGACTTGGTAGAAAGTTGTAAGAGAATTCCTACGCATGCCTTATTCATTAAGGGGGTCTATCATGTGCAAATCGCTCCGCGCCGCCCATATCTGCAGCGCTTTCTTGCTGGTGCTATGCCAGCTGATGCTGGCCGGCGCGGCGCGCGCCGCCGGTCCGGACGACGTGGTCGGCATGGTGCTGGACGTGCAGGGCAGCGGCGAACTGCTGCGCAGCGGACGCTCCAGCAAGCTGCAATTGCTCAGCTATATCAAGCCGGGCGCGCAGTTCAAGCTGGAGGCCGGCAGCAAGGCCTCGCTGTCGCATTACGGCGCCAAGCTGATCTACCAGCTGGTGGGGCCGGTGCTGGCCGAGGTCGGCGAGGACGGCGTGAAAGTGCTCAACGGCACGCCTGCCACCACCAAGTCGCTGGCGGAAAAAGTGGTGGCCGCCGCCGTGCATCCGAACATGGGGGCGGCGGCGTTCAAGATGCGCTCGCTGGGCCAGGAAATCGCCATCCAGTCGCCGATCAACCGCAGCGTGCAATTGGGGGCGCGGCCCCGCTTCCAGTGGAGCGTGCCCGAACCGGCCAGTTTCCAGCTGATCCTGACCGAAGCGCCGGAACGCGTGGTGGCCAAGGCCACAGTGGAAGGCTCGACCTGGGATCTGCCGCCCGGCACCACGCTGGCGGCAGGCAAGGAATACCGCTGGACCGTCAGCTATACGGCGCCCGACGGCCAGCAGCGCTCGGCAGCGGCCGACTTCACGGTGGCCGCCCAGGCCGATGCCGACGCCATGCGCGCGCTCAAGCCCGGCGCGGGCGCGGCGGTGGATGAGTGGGTGCTGTACGCCGCCATCCTGCGCGACCGCCAGATGCTGGACGAGGCGCGCCAGGTCTGGCGCGACATCGCCGCCCAGCGCCCGGACCTGACCACCGCCCACACCATGGCGCGCTAGTTCCGCCACTGTGGCTGCGCACCCGTCCGCCAGGCTGGCCGCCGCCGGCATCAACGCCGCCGCGCTGGCGCTGTGCACGCTGCTGGCACTGCTGGCCGCCCCGGCGCTGGACCAGCGCCTGCTGGACGCCCAGTTCGCCCTGAACCGCGCCTGGTTCCCGCAGCCGGTGCAGACCGACGTGGTGCTGGTGGGCATAGACGAGGCCTTCCTGGATACGGTGGAAGAACCGCTGACCCTGAGCCACCGCTACCTGGCCGCCTTCCTGGACGCCACCAGCGAAGCGGGCGCGCGCGTGATCGCGCTCGACCTGGTGCTGCCGGAAAAGCGTTTCGACACCCTGATCTCGGCACACGAGCCGGACTTCGACTTCCACCGCACTCTGCTGGCGGGGTTGATGCGCACGCTGCCGCGCAGCAAGCTGGTGCTGGCCAAGGTGTGGGACACGGAACGCAGCCACTACCGCGACATCCAGCTCGACTACGCCGCTGTGCTCAATACCCAGCAGGACGGCGTGCAGGCGCTGGCCTCGGCGCTGTTCTGCAGCGATGACGACACCCGCATCCGGCGCTATCCCGACCCCGGCTGGAATTGCCTGCCGGACCGCAGCCCCTACACCCTGTCCAGCGAAATCAGCGCGGCCATGGGCAAGCGCCAGCAATGGAGCGGCTTGATCAATTACCAGATCGGCCCCGCTTTCCGCTATCTGCCGCTGCAGGAGGTGCTGCGCCTGGCCGAGCGCGGCGGCAAGGAGCAGCTGCGCGCCATGTTTGCCGGCAAGGCGGTGCTGGTGGGCACGGTGCAGGACGACACCGACCTGCTGAACCTGCCGGCCGCGATTGCGGCCTGGCGCGAGGGGCGGCGGCTGCCGGGCGTGCTGGTGCACGCGCAGGCCGTGCGCAGCATGCTCAACCAGGGGCTGATCCAGCCGCTGGGGCCGGCCTGGGCCTGGGGCATGGCGGCGGCCGGCGCGCTGTTCTGGTTCCATGCGGCGGTGGCGCGCAAGGTGCTGCTGGCCATGCTGGCCAGCGCGGCGCTGCTGGCGGCCAGCAATATCCTGCTGCGCCAGGGTTTGTGGATTGCGCCCAGCGCCATGCTGGCCAGCCTGTGGCTGGCTGTGCTGTCGCGCTCGGCGGACCAGGGCTGGCGCAACTTCAGCGAAAAGCAGCGCCTGCGCCGCACCTTCTCCGGCTATGTCAGCCCGCAGGTGATGCAGCAAATCGTGGAGGGCGGGGTGGACGCGCGCAAGCAGGGCGCCAAGGTGGAGGTGTGCGTGCTGTTCTCGGACATCCGCAACTTCACCAGCATGAGCGAGCTGCTGCCAGCCGAGCAGGTGGTGGCGCTGCTGAACCGCTATTTCGGCCGCATCACCTCCATGGTGCACAAGCATGGCGGCACGGTGGATAAATTCATCGGCGACGGCATGATGGCGTTTTTTGGTGCGCCCAATGAATTGCCCAGCCCGGAGAAGGCGGCGCTGGAGGCCGCGCGCGACATGCTGGCCGAACTGGCCCAGCTGAACGCCGAGCTGCGCGCCGAAGGCAAGGCCGAGCTGGCGATGGGCATAGGCCTGCATAGCGGGCCGGCGGTGATAGGCTATATCGGCTCCAGCCACCGGCACGAATACACGGCCATCGGCGACACGGTGAATGTGGCGTCGCGGCTGGAGGGGCTGTGCAAGCAGCTGGGCTATCCCATTATCTGCTCGGGCGCCGTGGCCGAACGGCTGGGGCCGGACGGCGCCGCCATGCTGTCGCCGCTGGGCGAGCATGGCTTGAAAGGGCATAGCGCGGTGCCGGTCTACGGCTGGGACCCGCAGGCGGCCGGCGCCTGAGGCGGCTACTCCGTATTACTGCGGCGGCAGCTTCGCTTCCAGCTCCGCCAGGCGCGCTTCCAGCAGCTCCAGCTTGGCGCGCGTCTTGGCCAGCACTTGCGCCTGGATGTCGAACTCCTCGCGCGTCACCAGATCCAGCTTGGCGAAGCCCTGGGTCATCATCGATTTCACGTTTTTCTCGATATCCTTGGCCGGCGAGCTCTCGATGGCCTGGTTGATCTTGCCTTGCAAGTCATTGAAGAAGTTGTTCATGTCCATGATGTTTCCTAGATTGATGTGTTTTCGCACCATCCCGGTGCGATGCCAGTAAATTAAGCATTAATATGGTGCGGAATACTCTCTCTGCCGCGCTGCCATTCCTGTAATTCCCGCTAACTATCTAACAAGCTTGCATGAAGTCAGCTGGCACGCATTCTGCTAAAGAGGTAGTGAACGCTTAGGCTTAGCCTGGATTTTAAACCGCAACCGCTCCAAAAGTTCAAACTAAAGGATATCGCCATGAAATACATGACCAAGCACCTGACTCTTGCAGCAGCAATCACTCTCGCGATGGCTAGCCTGGGAGCCGGTCTGGCCCGTGCGGAAGACGCTCCAGCGGCGAAACCGGATAACGAAGTGTCCTACAACGTGGCACTGACCACCGACTATCGCTATCGCGGCATTTCCCAGACCCGCCTCAAGCCTGCGCTGCAAGCCGGCGCGGACTGGGTTAACAATCCAACCGGCTTCTACGCCGGCACCTGGGCGTCGAGCATCAAGTGGATCGACGATGCGGGCGGCGACGTGAACCTGGAATGGGATATCTACGGCGGCAAGCGCGGCGACATCGGCGGCGGCTTCAGCTACGACGTGGGCGGCCTGTACTACTTCTACCCGTCCAACGGCCTGCATCCTAGCGCCAACACCTTCGAACTGTACGGCGCCATCAGCTATGGCCCGGCCACGCTGAAATACTCGCGCTCGACCACCAATCTGTTCGGCTTTGCCGACAGCAAGAACAGCGGCTACTTCGACGCTTCCGTCAACCAGGAAATCCAGGACGGCTACATCCTCAACCTGCACGTGGGCCGCCAGAACGTGAAGCACAACAGCGTTTCCAGCTACACCGACTGGAAAGTGGGCGTGACCAAGGATTACGGCGTGGTTACTGTTGCGCTGGCGGCCGTCAAGGCCAGCACCGATGTCTACACCTCGCCGCGCAATGGCAAAGATCTGGCCAAGATGGGCGCTGTGCTGACCGTTTCCAAAACTTTCTAAGCGAGGCACCCCATGAAACTAATTACCGCCATTATCAAGCCCTTCAAGCTGGACGAGGTCCGCGAGGCTTTGTCGGCGATTAATGTGCAAGGCATTACCGTGACCGAAGTGAAGGGCTTCGGCCGCCAGAAGGGCCACACCGAACTGTACCGTGGTGCTGAATACGTGGTCGACTTCCTCCCCAAGACCAAGATCGAAGCGGCGGTGGACGACGCGGTAGTGGAGCAGGCCATCGAAGCGATCGAAGGCGCGGCCCGCACCGGCAAGATCGGCGACGGCAAGATCTTTGTCTACAACCTGGAACAGGTTGTCCGTATCCGTACCGGCGAAACCGGCAACGACGCTCTCTAAGGGGAACTTTGAAATGAAGAAAACCATAACAAAATTGCTGGCCGGGGCCGCTGTCCTGTTTGCCTTTAGCGCGGCGCTGCCGGGCTACGCGCAAGATGCCAAGCCTGCCGATGCACCTGCCGCCAGCGCAGCTGCCGCCTCCGCGCCAGCGGCGCCGGCCGCCGCCGCGCCTGCGGCAGCACCCGCCGCCGCGCCGGCAGCAGCTGCGCCGGCCGAAGCGCCTGCCGCGCCAGCTCCGGTGCCGAACAAGGGCGACACCGCCTGGATGTTCGTCGCCACCCTGCTGGTGATCCTGATGACCATCCCTGGCCTGGCCCTGTTCTACGGCGGCCTGGTGCGCTCGAAAAACATGCTGTCCGTGCTGCTGCAGGTGTTCATGGTGTTCGCCGTGATCATCGTGCTGTGGTGCATCTACGGCTACTCGCTGGCGTTCACCGAAGGCGGCGCCTTCTACGGCAAGTTCGACCGCCTGTTCCTGAACGGCATCTGGGATCCGGTCAAGGGCGTGTTCAGCGTGGCGGCCACCTTCAGCAAGGGCGTCGTGATTCCTGAGTTCGTCTTCGTGGCCTTCCAGGGCACCTTCGCCGCCATTACCTGCGGCCTGATCGTCGGCGCCTTCGCCGAGCGCGCCAAGTTCACCGCCGTGCTGGCCTTCATGGTGCTGTGGTTCACCTTCTCGTATCTGCCTATCGCCCACATGGTCTGGTTCTGGACCGGTCCGGACGCGATCAAGGACGCCGCCACCGCCGCTGTTGAAGGCGCGAAAGCGGGCTTCATCTTCCAGAAAGGTGCGCTGGACTTCGCCGGCGGCACCGTGGTGCACATCAACGCCGCTGTGGCCGGCCTGGTTGGCGCCATCATGATCGGCAAGCGCGTCGGCTACGGCCGTGAATCCATGGCGCCGCACTCGCTGACCATGACCATGGTGGGCGCTTCGCTGCTGTGGGTGGGCTGGTTCGGCTTCAACGCCGGTTCGGCCCTGGAAGCGGGCGACATCGCCGCGCTGGCCTTCATCAACACCCTGCTGGCAACCGCTTGCGCCACCGTGTCGTGGGTCTTCGGCGAGTGGATCACCAAGGGCAAGCCATCCATGCTGGGCGGCGCGTCCGGCGCAGTGGCCGGCCTGGTGGCCATCACCCCGGCAGCCGGCTTTGTCGGTCCGATGGGCGCACTGGTGATCGGCCTGCTGGCCGGCATCGTCTGCCTGTGGGGCGTGAACGGCCTGAAACGCCTGATCGGCGCCGACGACTCGCTCGACGTGTTCGGCGTGCACGGCGTGGGCGGTATCCTGGGCGCGGTGCTGACCGGCGTGTTCGCTGCTCCTTCCCTGGGCGGCCAGGGCATCTTCGACTACGTGGCCAACAAGGCTTCGGCTGACTACTCCATCAGCGGCCAAGTGATCACCCAGCTGACCGCAGTCGGCATCACCATCCTGTGGTCGGCCGTGATTTCGGTTATCGCCTACAAGCTGGTGGACATCGCCATCGGCCTGCGCGTACCGGAAGAAGAGGAACGCGAAGGCCTGGACATCACCAGCCATGGCGAGTCCGCGTACCACGCTTAAGCTGGCACGTGTTTTTTCAGTAAAAATGCAGTAAAAGGCGCCCGAAAGGGCGCCTTTTTGCATTTCCGGCCTTTAAATTGGCGTTTTTGCCCCGATTTGGTGAGCTCGCGCGGTAAGATTAGACAGTTTCCCCAGTTGTTAAGGATGTAGCCATGGTTCCCCACCTCGTCACGGCCCTGACCGGACCGCTGCTCGACCTCGAAGAAAAAATCCTGGCCGCCACGCCGGCCATTGAGCGCTGGTTCCGCCTCGAGTGGCAGGAACATACGCCGCCGTTCTATTGTTCGGTGGACTTGCGCAATGCCGGCTACAAGCTGGCCCCGGTGGACACCAATCTGTTCCCGGGCGGCTTCAACCACCTGGCCAGCGAAATGCTGCCGCTGTCGGTGCAGGCCGCCATGGCCGCCATCGACAAGTACTGCCCGGACGCGCGCAACCTGCTCTTGATCCCGGAAGTGCACGACCGTCATCCGACCTACCTGGAAAACGTGGCGCGCCTGATGCAGATCTTCCGCCAGACCGGCCTGCACGTGCGCCTGGGCTCGCTGTCCCCGGACATCACCCAGCCGACGCCGCTGGCGCTGCCTGACGGCAACATGCTGGTGATTGAGCCGCTGGTGCGCTCGGCCAACGGCCGCCGCCTGGGCCTGAAGGATTTCGACCCGTGCACCATCCTGGTCAACAACGACTTGTCGGCCGGCATACCGGACATCCTGCAGAACATCCACGAGCAGAGCCTGCTGCCGCCGCTGCACGCCGGCTGGGCGCTGCGCCGCAAGAGCAACCATTTCACCGCCTATGACGAGGTGGTGAAGAAGTTCGGCAAGCTGATTGGCGTGGACCCGTGGATGCTCAATCCCTTCCACGCCAAATGCGGCGGGGTGGACTTCGACAGCGGCGAAGGGCTGGATTGCCTGGCCACCAATGTGGACGCGGTGCTGGCCAAGATCCGCAAGAAGTACAAGGAATACGGCATCAAGGACCAGAAGCCCTTCGTCATCATCAAGCCGGACGCGGGCACCTACGGCAAGGGCATCATCTCGATCCGCGACGCGGCCGAGCTGAAGGACCTGTCGGCGGCGCAGCGCAACAAGATGTCGGTGGTGAAGGACGGGCGCGTGGTGTCGGACCTGAATATCCAGGAGGGCGTGCCGACCTTCGAGAGCATCAAGGATGCGGTGGCCGAGCCGGTGGTCTACATGATAGACCGCTACGTGGTGGGCGGGTACTACCGCGTGCACGCGGAGCGCGGCGTGGAGCAGAACCTGAACGCGCCGGGCTCGCAGTTTGTGCCGCTGGCGTTCGCTCAGCAGCACGCGGTGCCGGATTTGAAGGCCAAGCCGGGGACGGCGGCGCCTAACCGTTTCTACGTGTACGGTGTGGTGGCGCGCCTGGCGCTGCTGGCCGCGTCGCTGGAGATGGAACGCACCGATCCGAATCCCGAGGTTTATTGACGCGTTGGCGGGTTACGGCTGCGCCTAACCCGCCCTACGAACCGTCGCCGATCCGGATGCCGTAGGGCGGGTTAGGCGGCACGCCGTAACCCGCCATTGCAAACTCGGCTAAAATCAGGCATTACTCCGACTGGACGCGCCCATGAAAATTGCATTCCTTGCCGATCCGCTGGCAGGCTTTAAGACCTACAAGGATTCGACTTACGCCATGATGGTGGAGGCGGCGCGCCGCGGCCACGCGCTGTATGCCTTTGAACAGAAGGACATGGCGCTGAACGAGGGCACCGTGACGGCGCTGGTGTCGCGCATCACCCTGACCGGCGACGCCCACGACTGGTTCCGCGCCGAGCCGCAAGAGGAAACCCGCCTGGACGCCTTCGACGCCGTGATCCAGCGCAAAGACCCGCCGTTCGACATGGAATACGTCTACGGCACCTATCTGCTGCAGCTGGCCGAGAAGCAGGGCGCGCGCGTGTTCAACCGCCCGTCCGCCATCCGCGACCACAACGAAAAGCTGTCCATCGCCCAGTTCCCGCAGTTCACCGCGCCCACGCTGGTGGCCTCGAGCGAGGCGCGCCTGCGCGCCTTCCACCAGCAGCACCAGGACATCATCCTCAAGCCGCTGGACGGCATGGGCGGCGCCGGCGTGTTCCGCGTCAAGGCCGACGGCCTGAACCTGGGCGCCATCATTGAAACGCTGACCGACAACGGCAAGCGCACCATCATGGCCCAGCGCTACATTCCCGACATCGTCAAGGGCGACAAGCGCATCCTGGTGATCGGCGGCAAGCCGGTGCCGTACTCGCTGGCGCGCATCCCGCAGGCCGGCGAAGTGCGCGGCAACCTGGCAGCCGGCGGCACCGGCGTGGCCCAGCCTTTGACCGCGCGCGACCTGGAAATTGCCGAAACCCTGGGCCCGGTACTGGCGGCGCGGGGACTGTTGCTGGTAGGATTAGATGTCATTGGCGAAAACTTGACGGAAGTGAACGTCACCAGCCCGACCTGCTTCCAGGAGATCACGGAGCAGACCGGTTTCCAGGTCGCGGCCATGTTCATCGATGCGGTCGAGGCGCATAGCCAGGCAGCCCAGGTATAAGAAGGCGAATATGGTAGGCATACTGCTTATGACCCACGCGCCGCTGGGGCAGGCTTTCATCGCGGCCTGCAACCACGTGTTCCGGGGCGTGACGGAGCGGCTGGAGGCGATCGACGTGATGGCGGACCAGGACCTGGAGGAAGTGCAGGCGCTGGCGGCCGCCGCCATCAAGCGCCTGGACGCCGGCGACGGCGTGCTGGTCATCACGGACGTGAAAGGCGGCACGCCCGCCAATTGCTGCAACAAGCTGGCCGACGCGGGCCGGGTCGAGGTGATAGCGGGCATCAGCCTGCCGATGCTGCTGCGCGCCATCACCTACCGCCGCGATACGCTGGACGTGGTAGTGGAAATGGCCTTGGCCGGCGCCCAGAGCGGCGCGGTAAGGGTGGACAACCGGATCAGGGTGGTTTAACCCTATTTTGAGACGACTATAAAAATGATTCAGCAAGAACTCGAAATTATCAACAAGCTGGGCCTGCATGCCCGCGCTTCCGCCAAATTCACCCAACTGGCAGCCAAGTATAAAAGCGATGTCTGGCTGACACGCAATGCCCGCCGCATCAACGCCAAGTCCATCATGGGCGTGATGATGCTGGCCGCCGGCAAGGGCGCCAAAGTCATGCTGGAGGCCGACGGCGCCGATGAAGGCGATTGCATCGCCGCCCTGTCCGCACTGGTGAACGACAAGTTCGGCGAAGGCGAGTAAATGCCGGACGACCGCAGCGCTACGCAGCAATCCCTCCGTTTTCTGACAGGCCCGCCCATGGCATCGTTCACCCTACACGGTATTCCTGTTTCGCGCGGCATCGCCATCGGGCGCGCGCATTTGCTGGCGCCGGCGGCGCTGGACGTCAAGCACTACCTGGTGCCGGAGGAACGCCTGGAGGCGGAAGTGCTGCGGCTGCAGGAAGCGCTGGCCACCGTGCACCGCGAGCTGCAAACGCTGTGGAACGAACTGCCGCAGGACGCGCCGACGGAACTGGGCGCTTTCATCGACGTGCACGTGCTGATCCTGTCGGACCCCTTGATTTCCGAAGCGCCGCTCGACATCATCCGCACCCGGCACTACAACGCCGAGTGGGCGCTGCTGACCCAGATCGACGAGCTGTCGGCGCAGTTCGACGAGATTGAAGATCCCTATCTGCGCGAGCGCAAGGCCGATATCCAGCAGGTGGCCGAGCGGGTGCTGAAGGTGCTGATGGGCAGCGAGCCGCTGCAGGCCCGCAGCCCCGGCGACGCGGACGATTTCCAGGCCCAGATGATCGTGGTGGCGCACGACATCTCGCCGGCCGACATGCTCAAGTTCCGCGACCGCTCCTTTATCGGCTTCGTCACCGACGTGGGCGGCCAGAACTCGCACACCGCCATCGTGGCGCGCAGCCTGGACATTCCGGCGGCCGTCGGCATGTCGCAGGCCTCCACGCTGATCGAGCAGGACGACTGGATCATCATCGACGGCGACGCCGGCGTGGTGATCGCCAATCCGAGCGCGCTGGTGCTGGAGCAGTACCGCGAGCGCCAGATGACGCAGGCGCGCGCGCGCAAAAAGCTCAACAAGCTGAAGAAAACCGCCGCCGTCACCAAGGACGGCACGGCCATTACGCTGCTGGCCAATATCGAACTGCCGGAGGACTGCGAGTCGGCCATGGAGTCCGGCGCCAACGGCGTCGGCCTGTTCCGCTCCGAGTTCCTGTTCATGGGGCGCGACGCGCGCATCCCGACCGAGGACGAGCAGTTCGAGCAGTACAAGAAAGCCGTGGTGGCCATGAAGGGCCGCCCGGTCACCATCCGCACGCTGGACATCGGCGCGGACAAGCCGCTGGACCAGGCCGAGCACACCGCGCTCAATCCGGCGCTGGGCCTGCGCGCCATCCGCTACTGCCTGGCCGAGCCGCAGATTTTCCTGAGCCAGCTGCGCGCCATCCTGCGTGCCTCGGCCTTCGGCAAGGTGCGCATCCTGATACCGATGCTGGCGCACGCCTTCGAGATCGACCAGTCGCTTGCCATGATAGAGCAGGCCAAGGGCCAGCTGCGCGACGCCGGCGTGAAGTTCGACGCCAATGTGGAGGTTGGCGCCATGATCGAAATTCCGGCCGCCGCGCTGGCGCTGCCGATGTTCGTCAAGCGCATGGACTTCCTGTCCATCGGCACCAATGACCTGATCCAGTACACGCTGGCGATCGACCGGGTTGATTATGAGGTGGCGCACCTTTACAATCCCCTGCATCCCGCAGTGCTGCAACTGATCGCCATGACCATTTCGGCCGGCCACAAGGCCGGCATTGACGTGGCCGTGTGCGGCGAAATGGCGGGCGACGTCAAGCTCACCCGCCTGCTGCTGGGCATGGGGCTGCGCGAGTTCTCCATGCATCCGGCGCAGCTGCTGTCGGTCAAGCAGGAGATCCTCAACAGCGACCTGGCGCGCATCGTGCCGCAGACCCGCAAGGTACTGCGCTCGATGGAGCCGGGCGCCATCGCCGACGCCGTGGCCGCACTGCAGGCGATGTAACGCTAACAACAAAGCAAGCCTGCGGAACCCATCCTCGCGGTTCCGCATTGATTATTGGCCCGTGGGGCCGCGCAGTATTTATTCTGACCACCCATGCCTTCCATAGGAATCGTATCGCCGAAAACCATGCATTTCGCGGAGCCGCTGCAGCTGCAAAGCGGCGCACAGCTGCGCGACTATATGCTCATGTATGAAACCTACGGCACCCTGAACGCGGACAAATCCAACGCGGTCCTGGTGTGCCACGCTTTGAACGCCTCCCACCACGTGGCCGGCGTGTATGCCGACCAGCCCAAGAACGTGGGCTGGTGGGACAATATGGTCGGTCCCGGCAAGCCGCTCGACACGGACCGTTTCTTCGTCATCGGCGTGAACAACCTGGGCTCCTGCTTCGGCTCGACCGGCCCGATGCACAACAACCCGGCCACCGGCAAGCCTTACGGCGCCGCCTTCCCCGTCGTCACGGTGGAGGACTGGGTGGCGGCGCAGGCGCGCCTGGCCGACCAGCTGGGCATTGCGCAATTTGCCGCCGTCATGGGCGGTTCGCTGGGCGGCATGCAGGCGCTGGCCTGGTCCATCATGTACCCGGACCGCCTGCGCCATTGCGTGGTGATCGCCTCCACGCCCAAGCTGTCGGCGCAGAACATCGCCTTCAACGACGTGGCCCGCACCGCCATCCTGACCGACCCGGACTACCACGGCGGCGACTTCTACGAGCACGGCGTGGTGCCGAGGAACGGCCTGAAAGTGGCGCGCATGATAGGCCACATCACCTATCTGTCGGACGACGACATGGCCGAGAAATTCGGCCGCAAGCTGCGCGGCGTGGAGGACTACAAGTTCGGCTTCGGCGTGGACTTCGAGATCGAATCCTATCTGCGCTACCAGGGCGACAAGTTCTCCGAATACTTCGACGCCAACACCTATCTGCTGATTACCAAGGCGCTGGACTACTTCGACCCGGCGCGCCGCCACGGCGGCGACCTGGCCAAGACGCTGGCGGCCACCAAGGCCAAGTTCTTCCTGGCTTCCTTCACCACCGACTGGCGCTTCTCGCCTGAGCGCAGCCGCGAAATCGTGCAGGCGCTGATCAGCAACCGGCGCGAAGTGACCTACGCCGAGATCGACGCGCCGCACGGCCACGATGCTTTCCTGCTGGAGGACGAGCGTTATATGAACATGGTGCGCGCCTATTACGAACGGGTTTGGAAGGAACAGGCATGACTTTTGACGATTTGAGCAGCGCGCGGCCGGACCTGGCCTTTATCGCCCACTGGGTGGGCAAGGACGCGCACGTGTTGGACGTGGGCTGCGGCGACGGCGTGATGATGGACTATCTGCAGAGCGACAAGCGCTGCAGTGGCTACGGCATCGAGATCGCCGACGACAAGGTATTGGAGAGCACCAAGCGCGGCGTGCAGGTGATCCAGCACGACATGGAGAACGGCCTGGGCCTGTTCGGCGACAATTCCTTCGACACGGTGTTGTGCCTGTCCTCGCTGCAGATGATGAAGCACGTCGAGCCGCTGCTGCGCGACATTGTGCGCGTGGGTAAAGAGGCCATCGTCTCCTTCCCCAACTTCGCCTACTGGCCGCACCGCGTGGCGCTGCTGAAGGGCCGCATGCCGGTATCCGAATCGCTGCCTTACGAGTGGTACGACACGCCCAATGTGCGTTGCGCCACCATCAGCGACTTCCGCGAGCTGGCGGAGGAGGTGGGGCTGGAGGTGATGGAGTGCGTGGCGCTGGCCGAAGGCAAAATCGTCACGGTGCTGCCGAACCTGCGTGGCGAACTGGCCGTATTCCGGCTGCGCAAGAAGGCTGCGCATTGACGGTGCTTTATTGTATGCTAGCGCCGATAAAGTCTTTGGAATAGCACACCATGAAACGCCTGAATTTCAACGCCGCCATGCTGGCGCTGGTAGTCTGCAGCGCCGGCTTGGCTACGCTGCCCGCCGCTGCCGCCGCGCCTGCGCAGGATGGCATTCCCGTCGAAAGCATGTCCAGGTTCCGCGGCCTGGCCAGCGCCGAGCAGTTCGACGCGCAGTCCAAGCAGCAATACCTGCAGCTGATGAGCGAGGCCCAGAAGAAGGGCGCGCTGCTGCCCGACGGCGATCCGCGCGTGGTGCGCTTGCGCGCCATCGCGCGCCGCATCGTGCCCTTCGCCACGCGCTGGAATCCGGACGCGGCCAACTGGAAGTGGCAGGTCAACCTGCTGGATGCGCCCACCGTCAACGCCTTCTGCATGCCGGGAGGGCGCATCGCCTTCTACACCGGCATCCTGTCCAAACTGAACCTGACCGACGACGAAGTGGCCATGGTGATGGGCCATGAAATCGCGCACGCGCTGCGCGAACATGCGCGCGAGCAGGCAGGCAAGACCACCGTCACGTCGGTGGGTTCGCGCCTGCTCGGCGCCGGCCTGTCCGCCTACTTCGGCGTCGATCCGCGCCTGGGCGAAGTCGGCAGCGACCTGTTCACCAAGGGCTGGGCGCTCAAGTATTCGCGCGACGACGAGCGCGAGGCGGACCTGGTCGGCATGGACCTGGCGGCCCGCGCCGGCTTCGATCCGCGCGCCGGCGAGGTACTGTGGCAAAAAATGGGCAAGGCCAGTTCCGGCGCGCCGCCGGCGTTCTTCTCCACCCACCCGGCGGGCAAGGAGCGCATCCAGCGCATGAGCGAATCGCTGCCGCTGGTCATGCCGGTGTACGCGCGCGCCAAGGGCGTGCAGCAGTCCGCGCTGCCGCCGTACAGCACCACGCCTGCGCCGAACTGAGATGCCGCCCACGCAAGCCAAGCCAGGCGCGCCGCTGCCGGTCCGGGACGGCGTGGCCCCCAGCTATCTGTGGCTGCCGGAGGGGGACTGGCCGGACATGCTGTCCTTCCTGCTGGCGCGCTATCCGGCCGTGACCGAGGCCGCGTGGCGCGACCGCATGGCGCGCGGCGAAGTGGTGGACGGCGAAGGCCGCCGCCTGGAGCCGTCCAGCCGCTACCGGCGCGGCATGCGCGTCTTCTACTACCGCGAACTGGAGCAGGCCGAAACGCCCATCCCCTTCAAGGAGGAGATCCTGTTCCAGGACGAGCATCTGCTGGTGGTGGACAAGCCGCATTTCCTGCCAATGACGCCGGGCGGCCGCTTCCTGCAGGAGACGCTGCTGGTGCGCCTGAAAAAGAGCACCGGCCTGCAGGACCTCACGCCCATCCACCGCCTGGACCGCGAGACCGCCGGCGTGGTGGTGTTTTCGTCCAATATCGCCAGCCGGGGCGCTTTCCAGTCGCTGTTCCAGAAGCGGGAAGTGCTGAAGGAGTACGAGGCGCTGGCGCCGCGCCTGCACGGACGCGATTTCCCCTTTACCTACCGCAGCCGCATGGAAGATGGCGAGAAATTCTTTGTGATGAAGGAAGTGGCGGGCGAGCCGAATTCGGAAACGGTGATCGACGTGATCGAACACCGGGAAGACGCCACCTTATACCGGCTGTGGCCGCATACCGGCCGCAAGCACCAGCTGCGTTTGCACCTGGCCTCGCTCGGCGTGCCCATCGTGAACGACGCCTTCTATCCGGTGGCCCTGCCGTGCAAGCAGGACGACGTGTCGCAGCCGCTCAAGCTGCTGGCGCGCTCGATTACCTTCCCGGACCCGGTGAGCGGCGGCGTCCGCCATTACGAAAGCCGCCGCAGCCTTTAGTGCTTAGTCGGCGTGGTAGTCGATGATGAGCGGCGCGTGGTCGGAGAAGCGCTCGTCCTTGTAGATGGCCACCTGGTGCGCCTTGCTGGCGATGCCTTTGGTTGCCACGTGGTAATCGATACGCCAGCCCACGTTCTTCGCGTAAGCCTGGCCGCGGTTGCTCCACCAGGTGTACTGTTCTTCGCGCTTGTCCAGGCCGCGATGCACGTCGACATAGCCAACTTCGTCGAACACGCGCGTCATCCAGGCGCGCTCTTCCGGCAGGAAGCCGGAATTCTTCTTGTTGCCCTTCCAGTTCTTCAGGTCGATCTCGTGGTGCGCGATATTCCAGTCGCCGCAGATCACCACTTCGCGGCCTTCCGCGTGCAGCTGCTTCAGGTGTTCGATGAACAAGTCCATGAAGCGGAACTTGGCTTCCTGGCGCTCCGGGCCGGACGAGCCGGACGGGCAGTAGACCGAAATCACCGTCAGCGGGCCGAAGTCGCAGCGCACGTAGCGGCCTTCCGCGTCGAACTCCGGGCTACCAAAGCCTATCATCACCGCATCGGGCTCGATCTTGCTGTAAACGCCGGTGCCGGAATAGCCTTTCTTCTCGGCGTAGTGGAAATGGCCGTGGTAGCCGCCGGGGTTCAGGAACTCGGGCGTCATGTCGGTGGCGACCGCTTTTAGCTCCTGTACGCAGACGAAGTCGGCATCTTGCGTTGCCATCCAGTTGAAGAAGCCTTTGGTGGCGGCGGAACGGATACCGTTCAGATTTGCTGAAATGATTTTTGGCATAGGGGCACAGGGATTAAAATACAGGCACTTACTACTGACGAGGCATTATGAAAAATTTACGGCAAGAGTTTATCGCGTTTTCCGTGGCAACGGGAGTTTTGCGTTTTGGCGAGTTCACCACCAAGGCGGGGCGCCAGTCGCCTTACTTCTTCAACGCCGGCCTGTTCCATGAGGGCGCCACCCTGGCCCAGCTGGCCCAGTTCTACGCGCAGACCCTGCTGGACTCCGGCGTGCAGTTCGACATGCTGTTCGGCCCTGCCTACAAAGGCATCACGCTGGCGTCCGCCACGGCGGTGGCGCTGGCCGGCAAGGGCCGCAACACCTCCTTCGCCTTCAACCGCAAGGAAGCCAAGGACCACGGCGAAGGCGGCACCATCGTCGGCGCCAAGCTGCAAGGCAAGGTTGTCATTATCGACGACGTGATCTCGGCCGGCACCTCGGTGCGCGAATCGGTGGCCATGATACGCGCCGCCGGCGCCGAACCGGCCGCCGTGCTGATCGCGCTGGACCGCATGGAGCGCGGCGCCAAGGACGGCGTAATGTCCGAGCTGTCCGCCGTGCAGGAAGTGGCGCAGACCTACGGCATCCCGGTCATCTCCATCGGCAACCTGGACGACTTGTTCACCTATCTGTCCGGTGCTACAGCCGATCCAGCCTTGCAGCAATATAAAGAAGCGGTGGCGGCTTACCGCGCCCAGTACGGCGTGGCATAAAACCACAGCGAACCACGGTTGCGCGGCGCGCCGGTGCGCCGCGCTTTACAGTGCGCAAGCATATGCTAGACTGTGTTTTCTTTGCCGTAACATTGATGATGGGGCAACAATGAATATTGCAACGCTGAAGGTGTACGGCGACAGCCAGGCGCTGGCCGACGTGCGCGACGGTCTTCCGGCTGAACCGGATAGCGACTGGAAGAAGGGCGATGTGCGGCCGGACGGCCGTGTGCGCATCGATGCCGGCTTCTATGTCAACCTGGGCACGGACAAGAATCCGATGACCCTGCTGAAACAAGTGCACGGCTTTCTGATGGAATGCCAGGCACGCGGCATTTCCTTCACTGCGTCGAATATCGAAGCAGAATTGCGCATCGCCTACGTCGGCGACGCCACTCCCGGCGCTCCCACGCTGGATTTCTCTTTGGCGGAATTGAATCTGCTGATAGAGATGGGCATTACGCTCAGTATTGCATCCTGATGCGCTTTTCCGAAGACAGGCTGGCCCGGTTTAAAGGACGGGGCGGGGCGGAACGCGCCATTCATGTCTGGGAACCTTCGCAGCCGCGCGCCGTTATTATGGCGCTGCATGGCGCAATGGCGCATGCCGGCGATTATGTTACTCCCGCGCTGTATTTCCGCAGCCACGGCATTGCCACCGCCAGTTTTGATATGTGCGGGCACGACGGCAAGCGCCGCGCCGATATTCCCGACTTTGATATTTTTCTCGACGAGGCAGAGCTGTTTCTGCAGTGGGTAAAGAAGAATTATCCGGATCTTCCCATATTTATTATGGGGCATTCGATGGGGGCGTTAATTGCCACCAAATTCGGCCTGGAACGCCTGCGCCGCAGCGATGAGGTGCAGGGGTTTATATTATCTTCCCCGTATTATGTGAATGCGGTGCGGATTTCTCCGCTGCTGCAGAAAATGTCCGGCCTGCTGGCCCGATTGGTGCCTCGCATGAAAGTGCCGCTGGCGTCGTTTACCGATGTATTGACGCACGACGCGGCAATTACGGCCCGCCATTATGCCGATGAAAGCGACGGCACCCGCGCCACGGAATTGACGGTGCGGTTTGGCCATGCGTTAAGCGAAGCGCAAAAAGGGCTGGCCGAGAAAATGGCCGGCTGGCGCTATCCTTTATTCGCGGTGGTTGCGGGCGACGACAAGCTGGCCGACGCCAAGGCGGCGGAAACCATACTGACCTCGATAGATGGCAATCTGCTGCGCTATAGCTACCAGCTGAAGAATTACCACGAGAATTTCAACGAGTCCAATCGCGAAGAAATCTTCGCCGATATCCTGGACTGGATGCAGCCCCGCATCGGTTCCTGAGCTCCCATAGTAGACGCCCTGCCTTTGAGCGGCTTTGTTCGGCCATTTCATGCCAGATGTTGGCGCGATTGTGCTCAAAAGTGGCAGGTTACGCTCCGCTAACCCGCCCTACGTCCATCCCAGCGATAACTGCGGAATTCGTAGGGCGGGTTAGCGCAACGCGCGTAACCCGCCAGAGCCGCCAATAAAAAAAGGCGCCCGCAGGCGCCTTTTGCATTTCAGCTGAATGAATATCAGCCAGCCAGCTTCTGTTTCAACAGTTCGGTCAGCTGTGCCGGATTTGCTTTGCCCTTGGACGCTTTCATGGCCTGGCCGATCAGCGAGTTAATGGCCGCTTCCTTGCCTGCACGGTATTGCTCCACCGATTTCTCGTTGGCGGCCAATACTTCATTCACAATGGCTTCCAGCGCGCCGGTATCCGAAATCTGTTTCAGGCCCTTGGCGTCAATAATTGCATCCACCAGGTTTTCATCCGGCGAATTGGCTTCCCACATGGCCGCAAAGATTTCTTTTGCGATCTTGTTGGAAATGGTGCCGTCGGCAATACGCTTCAGCATGGCTGCCAATTGCTCCGGTTTTACCGGCGCTGAGCCAATCTCCGTATTTTCACGGTTCAGCGTGGAGGAAACATCGCCCATCAACCAGTTGGCTGCAGCTTTGGCATTTTCCTTGCCGGCTTTTGCCACCACGGATTCAAAATAAACCGCCATGGCTTTGGAGGCGGTCAATACCAGCGCGTCATATTCCGGCAACGCATATTCTTCAATAAAGCGCGTGCGCATAACACCCGGCAGTTCCGGCATATCCGCTTTTACGCGCGCAATCCAGTCCTCCGAAATAGCCAGCGGCGGCAGATCCGGATCGGGGAAATAACGGTAATCCTGCGCGTCTTCCTTGCTGCGCATCTGGCGGGTTTCTTTTTTATCCGGATCGTACAAACGGGTGGCTTGCACCACGGTGCCGCCGTCTTCGATCAATTCAATCTGGCGGCGTACCTCAACGTGAACGGCTTCTTCGATAAAGCGGAAGGAGTTCAGGTTTTTAATTTCGCAGCGGGTGCCGAATTCGGTCGCGCCTTTAGGACGGACGGACACGTTAATATCGCAGCGGAAAGAACCTTCCTGCATATTGCCGTCGCAAACGCCCAGCCACATCACCAGGCCGTGCAGCGCCTTGCAATAGGCCACGGCTTCGGCCGCGCTGCGGATTTCCGGCTCGGAGACGATCTCCAGCAGCGGGGTGCCGGCGCGGTTCAGGTCGATGCCCGACATGCCCTGGTAGTCTTCGTGCAGCGACTTGCCTGCGTCTTCTTCCAGGTGGGCGCGGGTCAGGTTGACGGTCTTGGTGACGAATTTGCCATCCTTCTCGTAGCCGAAGGTCAGTGCGCCGCCGATGACCACTGGGTCTTCGAACTGGCTGATCTGGTAGCCTTTTGGCAAGTCAGGATAGAAGTAGTTCTTGCGCGCAAAGATGGACTGCGGCGCGATCTTGCCGCCCACGGCCAGGCCGAAGCGGATGGCGCGGTCCACGGCCATTTTGTTCATGACCGGCAGCACGCCCGGCAGCGCCAGGTCAACCGGGCTGGCCTGGGTATTGGCTTCGGCGCCGAATTTGATCGGCGAGCCGCTGAAGATTTTGGATTCGGTGGTGAGCTGCACGTGGTTCTCAATACCGATGACGACTTCCCATTCCATATTTCTGTTCTCTCAAGTAAGGGATTAGATGCCGCTCGGGGCTTGTTTGTGCCACTCGGTTGCTTGCTGGAACTGGTGTGCCACGTTCAACAGCTTGGCTTCGGCGAAATAGTTGCCGATGATCTGCAGGCCGACCGGGCGCTTGCCGTTCTTGTCGCCCTGGCCGAAGCCGCAAGGGATGGACATGCCGGGCAGGCCGGCCAGGCTGGTGGACAGGGTGTAGATGTCGGCCAGGTAGTTGGCCACGGGGTCCGACTTGGAACCCAGGTCCCAGGCCACGGTAGGGGCAACCGGTCCCATGATGACGTCGCAGACGGCGTTCGGGCCGCTCAGCACGGCTTCGAAGTCCTGCGCGATCAGGCGGCGGATGCGCTGGGCTTTCAGGTAGTAGGCGTCGTAGTAGCCGTGGCACAGCACATAGGTGCCCACCATGATGCGGCGCTGCACTTCCGGGCCAAAACCTTCGGCGCGGGTCTTCTTGTACATGTCCTGCAGGTCTTTGTAGCCGTCGGCGCGGTGGCCGAAGCGCACGCCGTCGAAGCGCGACAGGTTGGACGAGGCTTCCGCCGGGGCGATCATGTAATAGGCGGGAATCGACAGCGCGGTGTTCGGCAGCGAAATGTCGACCAGGGTCGCGCCCAGTTCCACGTATTTCGCCAGCGCGGCGCGCACGGCCGCTTCCACGTCGGCCGCCAGGCCTTCGCCGAAGTACTCTTTCGGCACGCCGATGCGCAGGCCGGCCAGCGGCTGGTTCAGGTCGCGGCCGAAGTCTTCCTCAACGCCGCCTTGCTCGGGCGTCAGGCTGGTGGAGTCGCGCTCGTCGAAACCGGCCATGGCGTTCAGCAGCAGGGCGCAGTCTTCGGCGGTCTGGGCCATCGGGCCGCCCTGGTCCAGCGAGGAGGCGAAGGCGATCATGCCGAAGCGCGACACGCGGCCGTAGGTCGGCTTGATGCCGGTGATGCCGCAGAAGGCGGCCGGCTGGCGGATCGAGCCGCCGGTGTCGGTGCCGGTCACGCCCGGCGCCAGGCGCGCGGCCACGGCGGCGGCGGAACCGCCCGACGAGCCGCCCGGCACGGCTGCGTGGTCCCAGGGGTTTTTCACCGGGCCGAAGGCCGAGTTCTCATTGGCCGAGCCCATGGCGAATTCGTCGCAGTTCAGCTTGCCCAGCGTGACCATGCCGGCCGCGTTGAACTTCTGCACCACGGTCGCGTCGAAGGGGCTGACGTAGTTGGCCAGCATCTTCGAGCCGGCGGTCGAACGCCAGCCTTGGGTCACGAAGATGTCCTTGTGCGCGATCGGCACGCCGGTCAGCGGGGTGGCGGTGCCGGCGGCGATGCGCGCGTCGGCTTCGGCCGCTTGCGCCAGGGTCAGTGCGCGGTCCACGTGCAGGAAGGCGTTCAGCTCGCTTTTCTCTATGCGGTCCAGGAAATGCGTCGCCAGTTCGGTGGCGGAAATTTCTTTGTTCTGCAGGAGCGTGGATAGCTCTTTAATGGTTTTGGTGTGCATGGACATTATTCTTAATCAATCACTTTTGGTACCAGATACAGGCCATCTTCGGTTTTCGGCGCGACCTTTTGATAATGTTCGCGGCGATTCGGCTCGGTGGCCACGTCCTCGCGCAGGCGCAGGGTGATGTTCATGTGGGCCGCCAGCGGGTGGCTCAGAGGAGCGACGCCGGTGGTGTCCACGGCCTGCATCTGCTCGGCCAGCGCGAAAATGCCGTTCAGCTGTTCCAGGGCGGTTCCCGCCTGGGTTTCGCTCATTTCCAGTTGTGCCAGGTTGGCGATGCGTTTTACGTCGGATAGTGTCAGGGACATGGCGAGAGGCGCGGCGGACCGCGCGGTTGTAGTATTGATAAAGAACTTGTAAATCCGGCTATTTGACCTTGAAAACCCGGCAATTACCGCGTAATTTACGCGTTGCGGCCTCGCACTTTAGAGTGGATTATTGGTAAATAACATTGGAATTATAAGGTAGAATGGCGGGTTGATGCGTAGCTGGCGCCATGCACCTGTTGCACAGGCCGCCGCCGCTTCCACGGATACTCCCTATAACTGCCCGCGCGTGCGGGCAACGCGCCACAGGATACTCATGTTTGGTTTTTTACGCAGGTATATTTCCACCGATCTGGCCATTGACTTGGGCACGGCCAACACCCTGATTTATGTACGCGGCTCCGGCATTGTGCTGGACGAGCCGTCGGTAGTTGCAATCCGCCAGGAAGGCGGTCCTAACGGCAAGAAGACCATCCAGGCGGTCGGCAAGGAAGCAAAACAGATGCTGGGCAAGGTTCCCGGCAACATCGAGGCGATCCGCCCGATGAAGGACGGCGTGATCGCCGACTTTACCGTGACCGAGCAGATGCTGAAGCAGTTCATCCGCATGGTGCACGACTCCAAATTCTTCCGCCCGTCGCCGCGCATCATTATTTGCGTGCCTTGCGGCTCGACCCAGGTGGAACGCCGCGCGATCCGCGAATCGGCGCTGGGCGCCGGCGCCTCGCAGGTGTACCTGATTGAAGAGCCGATGGCCGCCGCAATCGGCGCCGGCCTGCCGGTCTCCGACGCCACCGGCTCCATGGTGGTCGACATCGGCGGCGGCACCACCGAGGTGGGCATCATCTCGCTGGGCGGCATGGTGTACAAGGGCTCCGTGCGCGTGGGCGGCGACAAGTTCGACGAAGCCATCGTCAACTACATCCGCCGCAACTACGGCATGCTGATCGGCGAACAGACCGCCGAAGCGATCAAGAAGGCCATCGGTTCCGCCTTCCCGGGTTCCGAAGTGAAGGAAATGGAAGTCAAGGGCCGCAACCTGTCCGAAGGCATTCCGCGTTCGTTCACCATCTCGTCCAACGAGATCCTGGAAGCGCTGACCGACCCGCTGAACAACATCGTCTCGGCCGTGAAGAACGCGCTGGAGCAGACCCCGCCGGAACTGGGCGCGGACATCGCCGAAAAAGGCATGATGCTGACCGGTGGCGGCGCACTGCTGCGCGACCTGGACCGCCTGCTGATGGAGGAGACCGGCCTGCCGGTGCTGGTGGCGGAAGACCCGCTGACCTGCGTGGTGCGCGGCTCCGGCATGGCGCTGGAGCGGATGGACCAGCTGGGCTCCATCTTCTCCTACGAATGATCTGAGTAAGCGGGGCGGCCAGGAGCCGCCCCTCTGCTTTTTAAGCTGGTTTTTTCAGGCTAAGGCCGTGGTGGCGCGCGAGCGCCTGATTTATTGGAAGTCATGGAATACAGTCCTCCGCCACTCTTTAAACAAGGCGCGTCCGCACGCGTCAAGATGACGCTGTTCGCCTGCATTTCGATCGCATTGCTATTGGCCGACGCGCGCATGCACGCGCTGACGGCGGTGCGGCAGGTGGTGGGCACGGTGCTTTATCCGCTGCAAATGGCGGCCCTCATGCCGCGCGACGCGATCTACGGCGTCGGCGATTATTTCTCCTCGCTGTCTTCGCTCGAAAAGCAGGTGCGCGAGCTGCGCCAGCAGCAGATCGCCACGGCGCAGGCTTTGCAGCAGGCGCAGCTCCACAGCACGGAAAACGCCCAGCTGCGCAAGCTGCTGGACGCGCGCGGCCACGTGCCGGGCAAGTCCATGCTGGCCGAGATCCTGTACGACGCGCGCGACAGCGCCAGCCGCAAGGTGGTGCTGGACCGGGGCGCGCAGGCGGGCGTGCAACTGGGCCTGCCGGTGATCGACAACCAGGGCGTGGTGGGGCAGGTGACGCGGGTGTTCCCGTTCACCTCCGAAGTGACGCTGCTAACCGACAAGGAGCAGGCCATTCCGGTGCAGCTGCTGCGCAACGGCTTGCGCAGCGTGGCGTATGGACGCGGCCAGTCCGGCCAGCTGGACCTGCGCTTCATGGCGCCCAATGCGGACGTGCAGGTGGGCGATATCCTGATCACCTCCGGCATCGACGGCGTGTACCCGGCCGGCCTGGCCGTGGCGCGCGTGTCGCAAGTGGAGAACAACGGCAACGGGGCCTTTGGCCGCGTGGTGTGCCAGCCGCTGGCCGGCATCCAGAACCACCGCCAGCTGCTGATCTTGATGTCGCCGCCGGACCTGCCGCCACGGCCGCCGGAAGAGGAACCGATCAAACCGGCCAAGAAGGGCAAGGCCGCCGCGAAGGAGGCAGCAGCAGCCGCCGCCGCTGCCGCAGCGGCCACGCCGGCCGCCACGCCTGCCGCCGCGCCGGCAGCAGCGGCACCGGCAGCTGCACCTGCCGCCGAACCTAAGAAAGACGCGCGATGAATCGCCCCCACTATATTCTGCTGCCGGTCAGCCCGCTGTTCATTGCCTTCAGCCTGTTCTGCGCCTTCCTGCTTAACCTGCTGCCCTGGGGCCACTTCGTGGGCGCGCCGGACTTCGTGGCGCTCACGCTGGTCTTCTGGGGCGTGCACCAGCCGCGCAAGGTTGGCATCGGCACCGCCTTCTTCCTCGGCCTGCTGATGGACGTGCATGACGCCACGCTGCTGGGCGAAAATGCGCTGGCCTATACGCTGCTGTCCTACTTCGCCATCATGATGCACCGCCGCGTGCTGTGGTTCCCGATGATGACGCAAGCGGTCCACGTGTTCCCGCTGCTGCTCATGGCGCAGTCGGTGCAGCTGCTGGTGCGCTTCTTCGTGTCCGGCAAATTCCCCGGCTTCTGGTATTTCATCGAAAGCGCCGTGGCCGTGGTGCTGTGGCCAGTGATCTCCATGCTGCTGCTCGCGCCGCAGCGCCGCGCCGTGGATAAAGACCACACGCGTCCAATCTAGCGGTTGGACCTCACCCTGCAATGACTGAACTAAAGAATACAGAACGCGAACTGCAGCTGTTCCGGCTGCGCCTGTCGGCGCTCGGCCTGCTGGTGTTCGTCTGCTTTGGGCTGCTGCTGGCACGCTTCATCTGGCTGCAAGTGCTGCACCACGACCACTACATGACGCAGGCCGAGGAGAACCGCATCGCCTTCGTGCCGGTGGTGCCCAACCGTGGCCTGATCGTGGACCGCAACGGCGTGGTCCTGGCGAGCAATTACTCGGCTTACACGCTGGAGATCACGCCGTCCAAGCTGCGCGTGCCGCTGGAGCAGGTGATCGACGACTTGTCCAAGCTGGTGTCGGTGGAAACCAAGGACCGCAAGCGCTTCAAGCGCCTGCTGGAAGAAACCAAGAGCTTCGAAGGCGTGCCGCTGCGCACGCGCCTGTCGGACGAGGAAGTGGCGCGCTTCACGGCGCAGCGTTTCCGCTTCCCCGGCGTGGAAATCCAGGCGCGCCTGTTCCGCCAGTATCCGCTGGGCGAAACGGCTTCGCATGTGCTGGGCTATATCGGCCGCATCAACCAGAGCGAAGCGAAGGTGATCGAGGCGGGCGATGACGCGCGCAACTACAAGGGCACCGAGCATATCGGCAAGGAAGGCCTGGAAAAGAGCTACGAGAAGCAGCTGCACGGCGTTACCGGCTACGAGGAAGTGGAAGTATCGGCCGGCGGGCGTGCGGTGCGCACCCTGTCGCGCACGCCGGCCACGCCGGGCAACAACCTGATACTGTCGATCGACATCAAGCTGCAGCAGGTGGTGGAGGAAGCGTTCGGCGAATGGCGCGGCGCGCTGGTGGCCATCGAGCCGGAAACCGGCGACATCCTGGCCTATGTATCGCGCCCCGGCTACGACCCCAATCTGTTCGTGGACGGCATCGACTCGCAAAGCTGGAACGAACTGAATACCTCGCTGGACCGTCCTTTGCTGAACCGCCCGCTGTCCGGCACCTATGCGCCGGGCTCCACCTTCAAGCCCTTCATGGCGCTGGCCGCGCTGGAACTGGGCAAGCGCACGCCCAGCCAGGCGATAGGCGATCCGGGCTTCTTCTATCTCGGCGCGCACAAATTCCGCGACGACGTGGTGGGCGGCCACGGCACGGTGGACCTGCGCAAGTCCATCGTCGTCTCCTGCAATACCTATTACTACGTTCTGGGCCGCGACATGGGCATCGACGCCATTCACGACTTCATGAAGCCCTTCGGCTTCGGCCAGCCCACAGGCATCGACCTCGATAACGAGAAGACCGGCGTACTGCCTTCGCAGGAATGGAAGCGCAACCGCTTCAAGAAAAATCCGCAGGCGGGCAAGTGGGTGGGCGGCGACACCATCTCCATCGCCAACGGCTCTGGCTACAACGCCTACACGCCGTTGCAGGTGGCGCAGGCCGTGTCCATCCTGGCCAATAACGGCGTGGTGATGAAGCCGCACCTGGTGAAGATCGTCGAGGACGGCGCTACCCGCGCGCGCACGCTGACCGTGCCCAAGGAAAGCTACCGCATCCCGCTCAAGCAGGAAAACATCAACCTGATCAAGGACGCCATGGTGGGCGTGACCAGCGAGCCGGGCGGCACCGCTTACCGCGCCTTCACCAACGCCGGCTACGCCGTGGGCGGCAAGACCGGTACGGCGCAGGTGGTGGCCATCAAGGCCAACGAGAAGTACAACGCGGCCAAGATCGACGAGCGCCTGCGCGACAACGCGTGGTTCACGGCCTTTGCCCCGGCGGAGAAACCGAAGATCGTGCTGGCCATGATTGTGGAGAATGCGGGCTTCGGCGGCGCGGTGGCCGCGCCTATCGCGCGCAAGGTGCTGGACTACTACTTGCTGGGCAAGACGCCGGAGAAGGACACCACCAAGGTGCCTAAGGAAGACGCGGAAGCCTTCGAGCCGGTGCTCGATCCGGCCGACGAAGAAGCGGCTGCCGTCATCAACGAACAGCGCAGCGCTGCGGGCGGCGCCGCTCCGGCCGCCCCTGCCGCCGCTGGCGCAGCAGCGGCCGCCGGCGCGCAGCCT
>NZ_WWCU01000054.1 GCF_009857595.1 Pseudoduganella aquatica
GGGCGCGGCGCGGGCCTGGCCTGCGGCGCCTTGGGCGCCGGCTTGGGCGCGGCCGGGTCCAGCTGTTTGACTTCCGGCGGCGGCTCGCTGGACGCGCTGCGCTTGGGCAGCGCCAGGCGCAGCTGCGCCTGCATGACGGACGGCGCGGGCCGGACGGCGGTGCTCTGCTGCGGGCCGAGGCGCGCGCCCAGCCAGTCTATCGTCACAAAGTGCAGGACAGCGGTGGCTGCGCACAAGGCGAGTACGCGGCGGCGCCGGGAAAGAAAGGAAACTATCGTCATGGCGGTAGTTTAACGCTTGTCAAGCCTGCTCCGCTGACAGGCCTTGGCAAATCTGCTACGCTGAATGACCATTCCTATAGGAGACCTGCTATGCCCATGCCTCAAATGCCCAACATTCCGGGCGCCGGTGTAATGACGGACACGCTCGATTTCGTGAAGAACCTGTGGGGCAGCATGGGCGTGGTGCCGGGCATTGCCGCGCCCACGCTGTCGGTGGATGAGCTGGACAAAAAAATCAACGACTTGCGCGCGGTGGAAGCGTGGCTGAATCTCAATTCGAGCATGGTGCGCGGCAGTATCCAGGCGCTGGAAGTGCAGCGCAACACCATCGCCACGCTCAAGTCCATGGGCAAGACCCTGGCGGACGCGGTGCAGCAGCAACAGCCTGCCCCTGGCAAGGAGAAGTCGCTGTTCGAGTCGATACCGTATGCGTCGGCCTTCTTCCAGCATGCGGCGGACGCGCTGGCGCCGGGCGCGCCGGGACCAGCGCCGGCCGCTGAAGCCAAGGCGCCCGCCACGGAGGCTCCGACGCAAGCGCCTGCGGCCAAGGCGGAGCCGGCTGCTGCGCCGCCCGTGTCGGACGCGGAAGCGGCTGCGGCCGCAGCGGCGCCCATGGTGAACGCGGCGGCGTGGTGGAATTTGCTGCAGGAGCAGTTCAAGCAGGCAGTCACCACCGCCATGACCACCGACGTGGTGAGCGGCGCGGCGGCGCGCGCAACGGAAGCGGCCAGCAAGTTCACGGCGGCGGCAGGCAAGCCGGTGGCCAAGGCGGACAAGGGAAATCTGCCGGAGGAACAGGGCAAGCCGGAGACGAAGAAGGCTGGCGGCAAGAGCGGCGCCGCGCCAGCCACCGCGCGCAAGGCGCCAGCCAGGAAAGCCGGCGTGAAGGCGGGCAAGGAATAAGCCGCTGGCGGAGCACGGCGGGTTAGGTCAAGGCTTTGCCTTGACCTAACCCACCCTACGCGGCACGCGGTACGCGCTATCGGGAGGTGTTGACTTCGGCCTGGCCGCGCGCGCCGGTGGGTTTCAGGTATTTGTCGAGGAATTCCAGCATCCGGGCGTTCGCCACGAGCTGGTTTTTCTTCTTGCTGAAGCCGTGGCCTTCGTCGTCGAACACCACGTATTCCACCGGCACCTTGTTGCTCTTCACCGCCTCCACGATCTCGTCGCTTTCAGGCTTGATGACGCGCGGGTCGTTCTTGCCCTGGATGACCATCAGCGGACGGCGGATCTCCTTGGCGTGGAACAGCGGCGAGGTCGCCACCAGGAAGTCCTTGTCCTTCACCGGGTCGCCTATCTCCTGGTACAGCGCCTTGCGCTGCGATTCCCAGTACGGTGGTATCGACTCCAGCGTGCGCACCCAGTTGCTCACGCCGAAAATGTCGATGCCGACCTTGAACGCCTCCGGCCGGAACGCCAGCGCCGCCAGCGTCATGTAGCCGCCGTAGCTGCCGCCCATGATGCCGATGCGGTCCGGGTCGATATTGCCCAGGCTGGCCAGATAGGTCTTCGCTTCCACGCAATCCCACAGCGGCTCGCGGCCGTGCTTGCCGTCGTCGGCGGTGTTGAAGGTCTTGCCGTAGCCCGAGCTGCCGCGGTTGTTAATGCCCAGCACCGCGTAGCCGTGGTTGGCCAGGTACTGCATCAGCGCGCTGTAGCCGCGCCGGGTCTGGCCGCCGGGGCCGCCGTGCACAAAGATCACCGCCGGCGCCTTGGCGCCTGGCGCCAGGCCTTTCGGCTTGTAGTAGATGGACGGGATCACCATGCCGTCGAAGGACTTGAAGCGCACCACTTCCGCTTCCACCAGGTCGTTCGGGTCGATTTCCTTGTTCAGGCTTTGCGTCAGCTGCGTGGTCTTCTTCGTCTTCAGGTCGTACACGAACAGATTGCTCGGCGCGCGGTCGCCGTTCAGGTAGAAGGCCATCAGCTTGCCGCTCGGCGAGAAGGTCACGCCGCGCATTTCGCCGCCGGGCAGCTTGGGCAGGGCCACCGGTTTTTCGTCCGCGCCTTCCACCACGCGCACGGTCTGGCTGCCGTCGTTGTCCACCACCGTGATGCGGAAGCGGCCGTCCAGCGAATAGCCGGAACCGAACACGTCCCAGTCCGCCTTCTCGTGCAGCGCCACCGCGCCCGTGGCCAGGTCGTAGGTGCGCAGCGTGTTGAACTCGCCGCCTTCGTTGGAGGTGAAGAACAGGCGCTTGGAGGCCGGGTCGAAGGTGGAGGCGCTGTAGCTGGCCGTGCCCTGGTGCGGCGTGATGTGCTTGAGTTCTCCCTTGCTCAGGTCGTACAGGTAGATGTCGCTGTCGGACGTGGTGTTGGGTTTTTCCAGCGCAATCCAGCGCTCGTCGCGGCTGATGCGGTCCGGCGTCATGCCGTTCTCGTTCTTGTACAGCAGCGCGCGCGCATAGGTCTTGGCGTCGTAGCGGTACAGGTCGAAGAACTTGGGATCGCGCTCGTTGCTCAGCACATAGAAGGCGCCGCCGTCGGCCGACCAGCCGGCGAAGCTGGCTTTCAGCTTGTCGCCCGGCGTGAGGTCTTTCTCGCTGCCGTCCAGCTCGCGCACGAACAGATGGTTCTGCTCGTTGCCGCCCTTGTCGCGCGTGAACAGGAAGCGGTCGTCGGTGCGGAAATAGCCCACCGCGTAAGTGCTGTCGGTGGTGGACTGGGTCAGCGCCACCGGCTTGCCGCCGCCCACCGGCTGCGTGTAGACGTTGGGCAGGCCGCTCTCGTTGCTGGTGAACAGGATGTTCTTTTCGTCACGGCTGAAGGACGCGCCCGAAATGGACGTCGTGGCCATGAACTGTTCTATCGTGTACTGCTTGGGGACGTGCTGCGGGGACTTGGACGCAGCCAGCGCGCCAGGAAGGGCATGTAACATCAGCGCCAGCACGGTGAGACGCGCGGCTGTTTTCATACGACGCATGTTCGCTCCTGTCTAGATGGCCTGCCGTCACGATGACGGCAGGTCAGCCAGTGTTGCAAGAACGAACTACGTTGTCAAACAAATAAATTCCAGCGGCGGCTTAGCCCAGGCGCTGGATGCGGATGGCGTCGATCAGGCCGCCCACTTCGCGTTGTATTTTTACAATCTGGATCAGGCCTTCCTCGGCCAGCAGCTTGGCGCCTTCATGCGCCGACTGGAAGGACTCCAGCGTGTCGCCCTTGGCGGCTACCGGCCGTACCCACGCGGCAGCGCCAACTTTCATTTTGTCGTAAACCTCTTTAGTGATGTCGCGCATAGGCTCTCTCCTTGTTGTGTTCTAGTGTAATCATTGAAGTACCCGGAAACAAGTTGACGAATATTCAATTACTCGTCGTCCTCTTCCGGCTGGGTTTCCGTTTCGGTTTCCGCCTCTGTCGCGGTGTGGCGCGACGGCATCAGCATGGCCAGCTGCTCGATCAGCTGCGCGAAGCGCTGCTGGCCGGGGGCGATGCGGTCCACGTGCATCAGCACGTCGTTGGCCTCGTCCATCAGCGCCTGGGTGTAGCCATTCTGCTGCATGTGCGAGATCAGGATCTGCGCCGAATTGAACAGGATGCGCATATTGTTCGGCAGCGCCTCGCGCGCGGTGCGCATCCACTCCACCGCCTCGGCCAGCTTGCCGGTTTTCCACAGCAGCACGCCCTTGTTCATCATGTCCGCCGCTTCCTTGCGGGAAGCCACGATCAGGTCGGCGCCCTCTTCGCTCATGCGCGCCTTGTCGAAGATCTTCTGCACGTCCTCCAGCAGCAGCTGGTTGTCGTGGTTGTTGCGGATCACGTAGCACAGCAGCTCGACCGGCGCGTCCTTCACGCCGACGGCGAACAGCAGCGTCGCCATTTCGATGCAGGTGTCCGTGTCCGGGCGCTCGGGGTCTTCGTTGAGCATGGTCTCGAGCTCGTCGCCGGACTTGCGCGCGCGGCGGTAGTCGCCGCTCTCGTGGTAGACCAGGCCCTCGGTGATCTTGGCGCGCAGCGCCACCTGGTCGCCGCTGAACTCGCGCTGCGCGGTGGCCAGCACCTGCAGCGCTTCCTTGGGGTCGTTCTTCTGGCCGCATACGCGCGCCAGGCCGAAGTAGGCGTCCACCGTCTTGAGCACCGAATACTCGCCGATGGCGATGCACTTGCGGAAGGCGCGCTCGGCCAGCGGAATATTGCCCAGCTTGAGCGCCGCATTGCCCAGGTTGCGCTGGCGCGGCACCGAGTTGGGCGACAGCTTGGCCGCCTTCTCCAGCACGTCGCAGGACTCCTCCACCTTGCCCATCAGCTGGTAGGCCGTGGCGAGCTGGTCGTAGGCGTCGATGTAGTAGCGGTTCTCGGCGATCACGCCCTGGAACATCTGGCGCGCCGCTTCGTGGTCGCCATTGCTCATGCGGATTTTCGCCAGGCCGGTGCGCGCCCAGTTGTAGTCGCGCTCCTCCAGCACCAGGTCGTAGACCACGCGCGCCTTTTCCGGCTCGCCGGCCTTGAGCAGCAGCTGCGCCTTCATGCGCAGCAGGTCGATCTCGTGCAGCTTGTTGTGCACGATCTGCTCGTCGCACAGGCGGGCCGCGCGCAGGTAATCCTTTTCCACAAAGGCCTGGTCGATCTCGCGGAAGATCTGCTTCTTCTGCCACACGCGGTTCAAGCGCGTCAGCAGCACGCCCTCGGTGATGGGCTTGATGATGTAGGCGTCCGGCTGGTGCTCGGCCGCGCCCATGACGGACTCCACGCTTTTCTCGGCCGACACCATCAGCCACACGCTGGACGGCGTCATCAGGTTGCGGATGCGCACCTCCTCCAGCACTTGCTGGCCGTTCTTGCCCTCGCCCAGGTTGAAGTCGCACAGCACCACGTCGTAGTGTGTCTTGGCCAGCATGATCATGGCCTCGCCGCCGCTGGCGGCCTGGTCGATGTGCTTGGCGCCGAGGTTGCGCAGCGACTCGCGCAGCAACTGGCGGATGCCGACGAAATCGTCGACGATCAGGTAGTGCTTGTCGGTCCAGTCGATGGCTGCGATGGCGGCCGTGACGGTGTCTGGCATGGCCGGGGCGACGGTGGGGAATGACATCTGGCCTCCGCTCAAGGCAAACGCAGCACGAAGCAGCCGCCGCCCAGCACGCCGCCATTTTCCAGCTGCACGCTGCCGCTGCGCTGGCGGTGCTTGTGCATCTTGGCCACTTCGCACGCGAAGTACAGGCCCAGGCCGCTGCTGTTGGTGAGGAAGTTCACGCCGCTGGTGTTGCCGCTCATGGCGGAAGCGCCGGCGTCGATCAGCGCCTGCGGGAAGCCGCTGCCGTTGTCCTCCACGCGCAGCTCCAGGTAGCCGTCGCGCTCGGCGATGGCGAGGCGGATGGTGTCGCTGGTGTAGCGCACCGCGTTGTTGATGGCGTGCGCCAGCATGCCGATCACCAGGTCTTCATCGAAGGTCCAGATCAGGCCGGCGGGGAAATCGGTCTGCAGCGTGATGTGCTTGGACGCCAGCAGCACCTTGGCCTGCGAGCTGACCTGCTGCACCAGTTCGGCCACCTGCTGCGGGCGCGGGTCGAAGGGATAGGACGGCTTGCCCACTTCCTTGTACAGCGCCAGCAGCTGCATCAAGTTGTCGTTCAGGCGCTTGGTCTGGTACAGCATCTGGGCCAGGCTGGGATAAGCGGGATGGTTCGCGTCGTTCTCGTCGGCGCTGCCCAGCAAACTCTCCAGCGTGCCGCTCAGGACGCTGATCGAATTTTTCATGTCATGGGCAGTTGAAGCCAGGAACAGGAACAGCTCGGGCGAGCCCGCTTGATCTTCCATAGATGAGGCCTCCACGCGGCAATTATTTCTGAATAGCGATTATACCCGCCCGCCACGCCGGGCTTTGAGCATAAAGCGTGCGGGGTCCAGGGCGGCGGCCAGCGCGGCCTCCAGCGGCAGCGGTTCGTGCTCCAGCTGCGCGGCCAGCAGCTCGGCCGCCAGCGGCGCCCAGATCAGGCCGCGCGAGGCATAGCCCAGCAAGCCATACAGCCCGGCGTGGCGGGGCACGTCGCGCAGGCGCTCGGGGCGCGCGGGGGCGGCGTAGTCGGGCAAGGGACCTGCCAGCGGCAGGCGGTCCGGCGCCATGCAGCGGAAGCCGACCCGTCCCGCCAGCGGTGGATCCTGCGGCAGCACGCCGGGCAGGATGTCGCGTGCGCGAGACAGATTCTCCTGCTGGCTAGCGTGGCGCAAGGCGCTGTCCGTGTCGCTGTCGTAGGTGGCGCCTACGCTGACGATGCCTTGCACCGGCGGCGTCATATAGGCTTCGCGGCACACCACCAGCGGCAGATGGGGGAAATCCTGCTCCTGCAAATGGGTGACCTGGCCGCGCATGGTGTACAGCGGCAGCTCGGCCGTCTGCGCGATGGCGAGCGCGCCGGCGCCGTTGGCGAGAATGACGTGCGGCGCCTCGGCCAGCAGTTCGCCGCCCGCAGCACGGACCTGCCACTGGTCGTCCGCGCGCTCCAGCTTTAGCGCCTCGGCGTTGAAGATGCGAGTCAGGCGCGCGCCGCAAGCGGCCAGCATGGCGCGGCAGATGGACGCGGGATTGGCCCATCCGCCCTGGCTGAACAGCCAGCCGCCGTCCGGCGTGGGCGCGCCCAGCAAGGCGCTGGCCTCCTGCGCATCCACCCAGCGCACGAACTCGCGCGGATAGTTCCAGGCCGCCGCCACTTCCTTCTGCAGCAGCGCATGCTCCGCATCCCGCGCCAGTTGCAGCACGCCGCACTGCGCGCCGGTGATACGCGCAGAAGGGTTTGCGGCGGCAGCGGGCAGGCGCGCCTCAGGGTCCACCCCGCCGAGGCGCTGCCAGTGGCGCATGGCGTACAGATAGGCCGCGCGGCTCAGGCGTGTTGGGATGTTGTCGTCCTTCGACAGCAGCGGCATGAAAATGCCCGCGCGGTTGCCGGACGCTTCCTGCGCCGCTTCCTGGTGGCGCTCGACCAGCGTCACCTGCCAGCCGCGCGCGGCCAGCCGTTCGCAAGCGGCCGCCCCCGCCACGCCAGCGCCTATCACCACCGCCTGCCGCACCGGCTCCGGCGCGCGCGGCGGCTGCGGCTTCCTGCTGGTGAAGACCGCCTGCACGCCGGACGGCGCCGGCTGCCACTCGAAGCCGGAGGAACGCAGCGCCTTGAGAGCCTCATCGTCGGCGCCGAGCAGCGTCAGCGTGGCGCCGGGCAGCGCGAGCTTGGCCAGGGTGCGCATGGGCGCAATCGGCGCGGGCAGATGGAAGGCGTCTACGCGCGCTTCGATTTGCGGCAGCGTGGCTTCCAGATCGCCCACCGCCAAATCCAGCACCACGCGGCCGTGGTCGAATTCGAGCCGATGGAAGCCGGGCACGTTGACGGGCCAGCCGCCGCGCAGTTCGGCGGCGATGTCTTGCGCCGCCGGCAGCGCGGGAAGCAGCGCGATGTAGTGCAGGACGGACGCGGCGCCGCTGCTGCGCCATGCGGCCAGCGTGGCGAGAAAGTGCTCGCCGGCGCCAAAGCCGGTGGCAAGCAGGACGTGGCGCCATCCCTGCGGCGTGGTCACGGCTGGCAGCATTCGGCGTGCCGGAAACAGGCCTGGTCGTGGTCGTTGACCATGCCGATGCCTTGCATATAGGCGTAAATAATGGTCGAGCCGACGAACTTGAAGCCGCGCTTGGCGAGGTCCTTCGAGATGCGGTCCGACAGCTCGGTCTTGGCCGGCCGGTCGCCCTGCTTCGCCACGATGTTGACGAGGGGCTTGCCGCCCACGTAGTCCCACAGCAGGCTGTCCAGGCTGCCGCCCTCGTCCAGCAGCCGCAAGTAGGCCTGCGCATTGCTGATGGCCGCCGCCACTTTCAGCCTGTTGCGCACGATGCCGGGATTGGCCAGCAGCTCGGCCACCTTGTCCGGACCGTAAGCGGCGATCTTGCGCGCGTCCCATTGGTCGAAGGCGGCGCGGTAGTTGTCGCGCTTGTTCAGGATGGTTTCCCAGCTCAGTCCCGCCTGCGCGCCTTCGAGGTTGAGCATCTCGAACAGGCGCAATTCGTCGTGGCAGGGCAAGCCCCACTCTTCGTCGTGGTAGGCGATGTATTTGGGATTGGCGGGATTGGCCCAGCTGCAGCGGTGTAGGTTCATGGGCGCAGTTTACATTAAGATGTCGGCTCCGATCGTGACATGGGGGCAGACATGCAATTCGAAGCGAAACTGGAGTGGCAGCGCAATGGGCAGGACTTCCTGGACCAGCGCTACAGCCGCGCCCATGAATGGATTTTCGACGGCGGCCTGCGCGTGCCCGCTTCGTCGTCGCCGCTGTCGGTGCCGCTGCCGATGTCGAACGCGGACAATGTGGACCCGGAGGAGGCGCTGATCGCCGCCGCGTCCAGCTGCCATATGCTGTTCTTCCTGTCGATTGCGGCCAGGCGCGGGCACGTGGTGGAGAGTTACACCGACCACGCCGTGGGCCTGCTGGAGAAGGACGGGCGCGGCCGCATGGCCATGACCAGCATCACGCTGCGCCCGGCCATCGTGTTCGCCGGCGCGCAGTGGCCGGACGAGGACGAGCTGGAAGCCATCCACCATGAGGCGCACGACAAGTGCTACATCGCCAATTCGCTGCGGGCGGAGATTACGGTGGAAGCGCCGGTGTGATGGCGGGTTACGCCCTGCGGGCTAACCCGCCCTACGCATGTTCGTTCGTTGCAGGGTACTCGTAGGGCGGGTTAGCGCAGCGTAACCCGCCAATCAAGCCAAGTCGCTGGACAAGCCCACGCGGCGCCGTTCGCCGCTCAGCTTGGGCGGCTGCACCAGGTTGGTCACGACCTTGACTTCGCCGCTGGCGACGGTCTGCTCCAGCTGCTGCATCATCCGTGGGAACAGGCCTTCCGGCTGCGTGGCGGGGGTGCTGTACAGCGCAGCCCAGGCGTTGCGGCCGGAATGCTTGGCGATGTACAAGCCCATATCCGCCAGCTCCACCACCTGCGACCAGCTCAGCAAACGCGGCTGCGACGGCAGGAAGGGGAAGCAGGCGTAGCCTATCGAACAGGTCTTGCGCAGCGTGCCGCCATCCGGCAGGATGAACTCGCGCAGCGCCACCGCGCTGCGGATGCGCTCGGCCACCACCTTGGCTTCCTCGCGGTCGGTGGCGCGCGCCAGCACCAGGAATTCCTCGCCGCCCCACCGTATCAGATAGTCCGATTCGCGGAACACCTCGCGCAAGCGCTCCTGCATCTGCACCAACACCGCGTCGCCCGCCGCATGGCCGTAGCGGTCGTTGACTTCCTTGAAGTGGTCCAGGTCCACCATGAAGAACACCAGGTCCTTGTCCATGCAGGCCATGCGCTCCTGGTCCGCGCCCTGCGGGTCCGGACAGTCGTACTGGCGCAGCGCCATGGCCACGTCGGCGTCCACATGCTGCAGGAAGAAGCGGCGGTTGCGCAGGCCGGTGAGCTGGTCGGTCAGGCTCACTTCCTCCAGCGCCTTGTAGGCGCGCTCCAGCTCCACGTTCTTTTCCAGCAGCTGCGCCTGCGTCGCCGCCACCTGGCGGTAAGCGCTGGCGTTGTCGAGCGCGATGGCGCCGTAGGCGCACAGGGTGCGGAAGATCAGCCGTTCGCGTTCGCCATAGGCCAGCGCGAGCAGGGACTGCACCGTCATCACGCCCAGCACGCGCTCGCCCACCGTCAGCGGCGCGAACAGCAGGCTCAGTGTGGGCAAGGTGCCGGGAATCAGATTGGGCGTGCTGCCGCTTTCGTCGAGTTCAATCACGATCTCGCGCCGCTCGCGCACGCAGCGCGCCGAGTTGGCGTTCGGGTCGGACAGCGCGAAGCGCGACGGCGGCAGCTCCCGCCCCGCTTCGATGCCGAAGGCGCAGCGCAGATACTCGCCGTCCGGCTCGAGCAGGAAGATGGAGAAATGGGTGGCGTCCAGCAGGCCATGCACATGGCGGTCCAGCGCGCGGAACACGGCCGCCGCGTCCAGGTGGGCGGTGATTTCCTGGCCGATGGCGCTCAGGTGGGCCAGCATGGCGTTGGTACGCTGCAGTACTTCGGCGCGCTGCGCCTCGGCCTGCGCCAGCTGGCGGTGGTGCTCGCCCTCGGTCTGCGCGCGCTCGGTCTGGTGCTGCACCTGCATGGCGATGGCGCGGTTGGTGGCTTCCTGGCTATGCGTCTTGTCGCGCGCGGCACTGGCCTGCACGGAAATCTCGTAGGCGCGCGCGTAGTCGCCGGTGGCGGCGTATTCGCGCGCGGCGGCGTCCAGCAAGGCGGCGGGCACGGCGTAGCCGGCGATGCCGGAGGCCAGCGTCATGGCCAGCTGCAGATAGTGCAGCACGGCGTTGGCCGCCGCCATGCCGATGGGCTGCGGCAGCCGGTGGCGCGCGTGGATCTGCGCCAGCACGCGCAGCGCGGCGATCTGGTTGTACAGGTCGCCGTGCTCGCTGGCCAGCGACAGCGCCGACAAGGCCACCGACAAGGCGTCCTGCGGCCGGTCCAGCTGCGACAGCGCGTGCGCCTGGCCGCGCCGCGCGCCGCTTTTGAAGTCGCTCTGGCCCAGCGAGTCGCCGCGCTGTTCCAGCATGGTGAAGCTGCGCAGCGCCCCCTGCGCGTCGCCCAGGTCCAGCGCCAGGTCGCCCTGGTATTCCAGCGAGACGGCGTAGGCGCGCGAGCCGGACAACGGCGACAGCAAGTGGACGGCTTCGTGCAGCAGTTCCTGCGCCGCTTCACGCTGGCCCAGCTGGCGCAGGGTTTCGGCGGTCTGCATAAGGCAGGAGCCTATGCTCATCGGCCAGCCGGTGGGGCGCGCCAGCGCCAGGCCGCGCTGCATCCACTCCAGCGCCGCGTCGTGCGCGTTCAGGCTGGTGAAGCCGTTGCCGATATTGGTGGCGATGATGATGGCGCGCCGCACCTGGCCGGTGGCCATGGCCGCTTCGAAGGCCACCATCAGGCGGCCTACCGCGTAGCCGAAATCGGCCGCCTGGAAAGCGGAAATGCCATGGTAGTCGCTGATCCAGCCGGATACCGCCGGGTGGATGGCGGGCGCCAGCGCGGCGTCGGGCGCGAAGCGCTGGCCCCAGCGCTGGTTGGCCTGCTGCAGGCTGTGGAACACGCTGAAAATGGCGGCGGCTGCGTCGATAATGTCGGCCCGCGACAGGTCGCCGCCGGCGCGCGCGTCGGCCGAGGCGATGGCCAGTTCGGCGTCGCTGGTGGCGGAGTCGCCGCGGTCGGTGGCGATCCAGGCTTGCAGCCAGTGCGCGTCCGCGCAGCCCAGCATGTCGCCCAGCTGCTCGAAAGCGTGCAGCGCCTGCGCCGCCTGGGCCTGGCCGGCGTCAAGTTCGCCGTGCAGCCATTGCGCTTCGGCTTCGATCAGCATGAAGCGGGCCGCCAGCGCGCTGGCCTCCTGCGCATCGACCAGCGGCAGCAGCGGCGCCGCTTCGGCAATCAGCCGCCGCGCCCGGGCCACGTCGCGCTGGCGCAGCTGCCAGGCCAGCTCGGCCAGGCGCAGCAGGCGCACGTCGCCCTGCAAGGACGGCAATTCCGCGTCCCAGCGCACCAGCTGCTCATCGAGCGCAAACATGTCCACTACACGGAGTCCTTCCCTGCAATATTGCCTAAACGCACTATGCGTCCTTTCGCATTATTCCACAGTTCAGCGCAGCAGAGCGACTGCCGTGGAAAATGTCAAGAATGACAAGCTTGTTGAAACGAGGATAATGCGTGCGATACGGCCGGTGTGGGCGCCGAAGCGCTCCGACAGCAGGGCCACGTTGCTGGCACTGGGCAGGCAGGCCACCAGCACAATCACGGTCAGCGCGGCAGGGTCCAGCGGCACGCCCAGGGCGATGGCGGCATGGCCGGCGCCGGCCACCAGCAGCGGATGCAGCAGCAGCTTCATCAGCGCCAGCCCCACGAAATCCCCGGGCGGGCCGCCCGGCAACGCGGCGGCGGGCGCCCCCATTTGCGAGCGGGCCAGCACCGCGCCTATGGTGAACAGCGCCACCGGCGAGGCCGCGTCCGCCAGCAGGCCGACGGTATGCATGACCGGCCCCGGCAAGGCCAGCCCGGCCGCCGAGCTCAGGCCGCCCAGTGCAATCGCCCACGGCATGGGATTGCCCAGCATGCCGCGCAGCGCCCGTCCCAGCGCGGCCCGCCCTGCCCCGCTGCCCATGCGCGACAGCGCAATGCACAGCGAACTGGTGATCACCATGTCGACCACGATGGCGACGATGGCCGGCCCCGTGGAGCGCGGCCCCAGCAGCGCCAGCAGCAGGGGCACGCCCATGAAGCCGGTGTTCGGAAAGGCCGCCACCAGCGCGCCGAAGGCGGCGTCGTTCCAGCCGGCGCGCCGCAGCGTGGCGGCCATGGCCAGCGCCACCATGAGCAGCGCGCACAGCAGGTAGACGCTGAACACGCCCACGTCCAGCAGCTGGGCGATGGGGGTGGCGGCGCCGAAGCGGTACAGCATGCAGGGCAGCGCGAAATACAGCACGAAGCTGTTCAGGCCGGGAATCGCCAGCTGCGGCAGCATGCCGCGCCGCACGGACACATAGCCGCACAGCACCAGCGCAAAAAAGGGAAACGTGACGGAAAGAATGGCGAGCATGGACAGCGATTGTACCCATGCTTGCCGCCGTCACAGCGTCTTATTTCATGGGCGCGGGGGGCTGCGTGGTGGGGTTTTGCTTGTTTTCCGGATTGTCCGTATTGCCGCTGGCCTTGTCCGGCACGGCGCGCGGACGCTTGCCGGTGCTGCCCGTGCTCCCTTCCATGCCGCTGCCGCTGGCCCCTTCCGTGCCGCTGCTGCCGCTGGCCGTGGCGCCCTTGATGCTGGCGTTGAGCTGGGTCACGTGGGTCAGGTGCTGGGCCACCGTGGGCTCCAGCTTGGCGGCCAGCGCCTTCACGTCGGCGTCCTTGGCGCTGGACTGCACCTTCTGCACCAGGGCGTGCGTCTTCTTGTGGTCGTCCACGCCTGCCTGGCTCAGATAGGCGCGGTCGAACGCGTCGCCGGACAAGCCTTTGAGCTTGCTGGCCATGGCCTTGTGCTTGGCGTCCGGCTCGGCCGGCAAGGTCACGCCCTTGCTCTGGGCCACGGTCTGCACTTCCTGCAAGCCCTTGGTGTGGTCGTCCACCATCTGCTGGGCGAAGGCCTTCACTTCCGTGTTCTGCGATTTCTGCAGTGCGATCTTGCCCGCTTCAATTTCCGCCATATTGCCTTGCGCCAGTTGCTGCAGCATATGCTGGTCCGCTTTGCCCAGCGTCTGGGCCTGGGCAGACAGCGCTCCCAGCAGGGCCGCCGTCATCAATGCGAGTTTTGCCTTGTTCATGGGGATCTCCTATCCTTGAGGTGTGGAGAAAAATTTTACGCGGGATGGAATAAACCGGCCGCAGCATACGTATACGCAACTGTTCCACCCTATCCATCCCCAAAAGGAGACACAGCCATGAAAAACGCACTCGCCATCGCCGCCCTGCTGCTGGCCGCCCAAGCCCAGGCCCAGGACCTGAAAACCACCGGCGGCGTACTCGCCACCGCCTCCGGCATGACGGTCTACACCTTCGACAAGGACGTGGCCGGCAGCGGCAAGAGCGCCTGCGCCGGTCCCTGCATCCAGAACTGGCCCGCCGTGGCCGCGCCGGAAAAAGTGGCCGAGCCCTACTCGGTGATCACGCGCGACGACGGCAGCAAGCAGCTGGCCTACAAGGGCAAGCCGCTGTACACCTTCGTCAAGGACGCCAAGGCGGGCGACCGCGCGGGCGACAACTTCAAAGACGTGTGGCACGTCGTCAAGGACTGAGTCCAGGCCCGCCATGCAAGACGACAGCGCCAGCCTCACCGCCTGCATCCCGCGCCTGCGCCGCTACGCGCGGGCGCTGCTGGGCGACCGCGCCAGCGCCGACGACCTGGTGCAGGACACCATGGAGCGCGGCTGGCACAAGCTGTCGACGTGGCGGCGCAATGGCGACATGCGCGCCTGGCTGTTCAGCATCATGCACAACCTGCATGTGGACCGGCTGCGCCAGCCCGGCCTGGCCACCGAGGCGCTGAGCGACGAGCTGCACAGCTCGCTCAGCGCCTCCGGCCCCTCGCCCTCGGACCGGCTGGAAATCCGCGACATGCAAACCGCGCTGCAAATGCTGCCGGCCGAGCAGCGCGAGGTGCTGCTGCTGGTGGCGCTCGAGGAACTCAGCTATGAAGAAGCGGCCGCCGTCCTGAACATTCCGCCCGGCACGGTGATGTCGCGCCTGTCGCGCGCGCGCGAACGGCTGCGCCTGCTGATGCTGGGCCAGGCCCCGGCCTCCACCCTGAAGGTGGTCAAATGAAGGCAGTGATATGAATCCGGTCACCGAAGCCGAACTGCAGGCCTGGGTCGACGGCCGCCTGGCGCTGGAGCGCCGCGCCGACGTGGACCGCTACCTGGAGCACCATCCGCAGGAGCTTGAGCGCCTGCGCGCCTACCGCCAGCAGAACGCCGGCCTGCGCGCGCTCTACAGCGCGGTGCTGGATGAGGCTATCCCGCGCAGCATGCAGCGTCCGCGCGGCTGGCAGCGCTATGGCTGGCCAGTGCAGCGCTATGCCGCCAGCGTGGCGCTGATGCTCTCGAGCGCGGCGCTGGGCTGGGTGGCGCACGGCAGCTACGGCGCCGCGCCGGACGCCGCCGTGGCCGCTGCAGTGGCCGCCAACGCTGCGGCCCCGGCAGCGGCGGCGCCGTCCGCGCTGGCGCACCGCGCCGCGCTGGCGCACCGCGTGTACGCGCCCGAAGTGCGCCATCCGGTGGAAGTGGGAGCGGACCAGCAGGAACATCTGGTGGCCTGGCTGTCGAAACGTCTGGGAGCGCCGCTGCGCCCGCCTCGGCTGGCGCCACTGGGCTATGAACTGGTGGGCGGCAGGCTGCTGCCGGGCGACAGCGGCCCGGTGGCGCAATTCATGTACGCCGACGCCAGCGGCCAGCGGCTCACGCTCTACGTGTCCGCCGGCCAGGCAGGCAACCGCGACAGCGGTTTCCGCTACGCCCAGGACGGCGCAGTCAATGTGTTCTACTGGATAGACGGCAGCTGGGGCTACGCGCTCTCCGGCGCGCTGGCCAAGGCCGAGCTGTCGCAGGTCGCCAACGCGGTCTACGAACAGCTGCAGCCCTGACCCCAGGGCTGCCTGGGATTACTGCACGCCGCGTCGGCCCATGTCGTCCAGGCGCATGCGCATCAGCTCGTTGGCGGCCGGACCCGGCGCGAACATATAGTCCTCGTCGTTGATGGCCAGGCCGGTGCGCGCATCGACCAGCACCTGGTCGGCCGGCTTGCCGGTTTCGCGGCTCACCACCAGCAGGCTGGCGCCCTCCGGGGCCAGATGGTCATTGCCCCAGGCCACGAAGGCCAGCAGCACGGGCTTGAAGTCGCGCCCCGCCTTGGTCAGCACGTACTCGTAGCGCGGCGGCCGCGCGCTGTACTGGCGGCGCTCCATCAGCCCTCCCTCCACCAGGCCGGCCAGACGCCGCGTCAGCATATTCGGGGCAATCTTCAGGCTTTTTTCGAACTCGTCGAAACGGGTCAGGCCATAGAAGGCGTCGCGCAGGATGAGGATGCTCCACCATTCACCCACTTTACCCAGGCTGCGGGCGATAGGGCATGGCATGCGGCCGAAATCGGTATGTTTCATTTGCAACTCCTTCGATCAACGTTAGTTGTTTGTCTATAGTTTCAAGCCCCGGACCGGGGACGGTTTTCCCTACTAACTTTCATCTTGGGTGCTACACACACCTTCTTTTTCCGACCTACACTTCTGCATTAGAATTGGTGAGTTTTCATTCGAGAAACCGGCATGAATTCTCACCAAAAATCACACTCTTTACTTACGGCAATTTCCGTGTAATATGTGAAAAGCGCGCGAAAGTTTATGCAGAGTAAAATTGATTCCTGCAGACACATTCGCTCTCTTGCTCAGCTACCCCATCAAGACCCGGATTTGTTTGCCGGAGCCTCACTTAAAAAGCGTGAGGTTCCGCAAGTCCCGGTCCCGTAGCTGCCGTGTTTCAAGCTACGCACCTCAACCACGTGTGTGAATCATGAAAACGTTAACTACCATTGCGCTGTTCTCGCTGCTCGGCCTGTCATTCGGCGCGTCCGCCGCAGGCCACCGCAGCGCCTCCATGCAGGTAAGCTTCGTCATCACCGAAAGCTGCAACATCCAGTCCGGCAAAGACGCTGCCAAACCTGTGGCCGCCACCGTCAGCTGCCAGCATGAAAGCCCATACCAGCTGCAGCGCAACGACGCCGCCGTTCAAACCTCCGCCCAGGCTGCCGCCAAGTCCAACGCCATCGTCAACAAGACCGAAGGCGCGCAGGAATGGACTGTGTACTTCTAAGCAAACTCCCCTCATCGTTCAAAAATAAATCGTCGCGGTAACGGAATCCTTGTAGTCCCCCGGCCGCGGCGTGGTCTGCACCGGCACCAGGCCATACAGCGTCACCGTCTGCGCGGCGCCGGTGCCAGTCCCCGTCACCACCGACGTGCCCGCATTGCCGTCCCCCCAAAGCGGACCGTCCAGCGTGTCCGAAATCCGGTAGCTGATGGTGTCCGTTCCCGCCGTGTCCTTCATCTTGCGCGCCGCCACATTGGCCGCCACCGTGCCGCCGTCGAGCGCAATGCGCCAGGCGTTGTCGTTGGTGCAGCGCACCGACAGCGCGGTGGTCGTGCGCTTGGCGCTGGTGAGCGCGCCCGCGTTCAGGAAGGCCAGCGGATTGGCGCTGATGGTGCAGTTGTTGGTCAGGTTGGCGGTGACATTGAAGCTGAACGCCACGCTGCCGCCGGCCGTGCAGGCCGGCGCGGTCAGGTTGTAGAAGGCGTAGCTGATGCTGCCGGCGCCGGTAAAGGCGGACGAGAAGCTGGTTGGACCATTGCCCACGACCTTGGCGGCGGTCAGCGAGGCGCTGGCCGGCAGCTTGGCGTAGACGGTGAAGGGGCGCACGATGCTGCCGCCCACCAGCGGCAGCACGCCGCCCGAGAGGTTGATCGGCACCGTGCCGGCCTGCCCGGTGGCGCCCCACGTGGTGGCGCTGGCATAGCTGCTGGCCGTGTACAGGTTGTAGTCTATGCGCTGCGCGGCTTGTCCTAGCTGGCGCCCCCCATAGCTGAGGGAGTTGGTGCCCAGGCCGGCGTTCACGCACACCACCACGTTGGGAAACAGCAGCACAAAAGGCGGCGTGGGCGACAGCAGCGTCCAGCTGCAGGTGACGGAGCCGCTGCCGGTGGCGGTATAGTCCACCCCGGCGATGGAATTGATGTCGCCGAAAACCACGTCGCTCATGGTGACGGTGCAGCTGTCGGCACGCGCCGGCGCGCACGCCAGGCAGTACAGCGCCAGTAGCACGCACAGCCACCGCAGCCAGCTTTTCGGGCGAAGCGCCATCATTGCACCTCCCCCGGCGGCCGGCACACCAGCGGACCAATCACCGGCAGCGCGCCGCTGCCCTTCTGATACTGGTAGGGGAAGCGCACCGCGCATTGCCGCTCGCCGCTGCCGATCAGCAGCACATTGTCGTCCTGCAGATTGTCGATGAAGGCCATGCCGTCGTAGCCCAGCACGGAGGCGGCGCCGCTGGCCGTGTGCAGCACCGCCAGCCCCGGCGCCAGCGGCTTGCCGTCCTCGCCGTGGACGATGATGCTGGCCGCCGTGTAGCGCTCGACCGGGAAACGCGCCAGCACCCCGGTCAGCAGGCGCGGCGCGACGATCTGGCGGGTGCGGGAAATGCGCGCGTCCACCGGCAGGCCGGACACGTCGATGCCGATCTGGTTGGCGGCGTAAGGCAGCAGATTGGGCACCAGCAGGTGGCCGCCGCTGTCGGTCACGCCTATCGGGCGGTTCTCGTGCCACACCGGCACATTCGGCACACCGTCGGTGGAGACCAGGGCAAAGCCGCCGCCGGTCTGGCGCGCCGTCTGCAGGCTGCCGTCCATCAGCACCAGCGCGCCGGACAGGTCCAGCGCGGTGCTGCGCGTGCTGCCGTTGTTCAGGGTGATGGCGCTGAGCTGGCCGCTGCGGCCGAGATACTGGAGCTGCGCCTGGTCGTAGCGGGTGTCGTTCAGGTTGCCCTTCTGCAGCACCCAGCCCAGGCCGCCGCCGAACTCCGGCGCGCGCGACACCGTGTAGCTGCGGCTGCGGCTGCGCTCCGGCTGGCCCGCCAGCGGCCCATCGGTCCGCCTGTCCTGCTGGTGCGCCATATTCGCGCTGGCCGCCACGCGGTTGTCGAACGCAAAGCTGAGGTTGGCCGACACACCGTGCGCACCGGCCACGCGGCGGTCGCGGAAGGCGCTCACGCTGAAAAAGGCGCCGCCCGGCAGCGTGGCCGAATAGGACACGCTGGCGATGCGGGCCGGTTCGGCCAGCGGCGAGTGGAAGGAGATCAGGCTCAGCCCCAGGCTCTGGCGCGTGCTGAGCGCCAGGTTCAGGCTGAAGCGGTCCGAGCGGGTGGCCAGCGGGCTGCCCTCGGTGGTGGCCAGGTCGCTGTAGCGGGGCGTGGCGCGCAGGGTCTGCGCGTCCACGCTGAAGCCGGCGCGGATGTACTGGTAGCCCAGCCCGCCCTGCCAGCCCCGGCCCGAACCGGGGAGTACCACCGGAGCGGCGGCCGTGCCGGTGACGGCACCGCCCCCGGCGCCCGAGCCGGCGCTGGCCGCCGCAGTGGCGTTGACCACGCCGAACTGGCCCAGGCGCCACAGCACGCCGCCGCCCGCGTTGACCACGCCGCGCCCGGCCTCGGCATGCGCCTCCAGCGTCAGCGCGTCGCTGGCCCCGTAGCGCAGCGAGGCGTTCAGCGCGGGCGAGCTGGCGTAGCTGAAGGAGCGGATGCTGTAGTTGCGGCGCGGCGCGCCCAGCTCGATGCCGTAGTCCAGCAGGCCTACACTCAGCAAGCGGGTGTCCACATACAGCGGCAAGGTGGTCGAGACGGTGCGCCCGGCCGCGTCGCGCGTGACGATGGTGGCCTGGCCGGCGCCGTTCAGGCCGGACATCTGGCTGATGACGAAGGGGCCGCTGGGCACCTCGGTCTGGATCTGCTGCACGCCGTTGACGTACAGGCTGAGCGCGGTGGGCACCACGGCCGAGCCTTTCAGCGCGGCCACCGGGAAAGTCAGCAGGTCCGGCCGCAAGTCGAAGTTCTTGCGCCACTGCACGCCGCCCAGGCGCATGGAGCGCGTCCACGGCAGCGACGAGGTGATCACGTCGCCCACCTGCCAGGTCTGCAGCGTGGCCGGGTCGGAGCGGGTCCAGTAGCTGTCGAAGCGCACATATTCAGCGCGCCGGGTCTGGTCGCCGGAGGTCAGGTTGAGCACGCCGGAACTGCTGAACACGCCGTCCTGGTCGAAATAGCGCAGCTCGTGCACACTCGACTGGCGCCAGGCTTCGCCCAGCTGCAGATAGGCGTCGTAATTGAGCAGCGCGCCGCGCGCCGCGCTGGCCGGCATGGCCTGGCGCACCTGCCGCGCCGCCAGCTCAAAGGGCACGCGCAGCGCGTCCGCCACCTGCAGCGAGATGGTCTGGCGCGCCGCGTCGTAGGTGTAGCTCAGGCCGTTCGCTTCGTCGAGGTCGAACTCGTCCCGGCCCGCCACGCCGAACAGCTGCGGGTCCAGTCCCAGGTCGCGCAGGTTCTGCACAGTGCTGCGCAGTCCCTTCTTGCCCTGTGTGAAGCGCAATATTGTGCCCGTCGCTTCGCCGTTCAAAGTCACCTCCAAATACAGCTCGTCCTGTGTGGCCGGCGTTTGTGCCCGTGCATCACCGCAGCCGGCGCCGCACAGCATCCACACGCACAGTAAGGTCATAAAAAATAGCCGCGCGCCATTTGTCATGGACAGACGGTACAAATCTTTGCCAAGCGCCCCGTCAAGGCTCTTGCGCTGCACTCCGCACCATCACGGGCTGGGCATTGACCTGGCTGCGTATCGACAGCTCGCCGCCCAGCTGCGCGTCCTTGGCCACCTGCAGGCGCCAGATGCGCACCCGGCCCGCCAGCGCATAGCCCATCAAACCCTGGCTCAGCGCATACTCGCGCCCGGCAGTGTTGCTGACCGTGGTGGCGCCCAGCTGCGCATGCAGCTGGCCAGTATTGCTCAGCTTAAGCATCCAGTCGCCGTCCGGCTTGCCGCCCTCGCGGTAAAACTGCCAGCTCAGCTGCGGCGCCGCCGGCGTGGCCGGCGCCATGAACACCGGCACCGAGTAGCGCAGCCGGAAGTCCACTCCGCTGTTCGCTCCGCCGGTCCCGGCGCTGGGAATTTCGTCTATCAGCACGCGGTAACTCTGCTCGCCCGGCTGCGCCGCGCCGCGCCGCACGAGGCGGATGGTCTGGCTGCTCTCCGCCCCCACCTGGATGATGGGTGGGCTGGCCACCACATCCTGGGTTGGCGTGAGCACGTCCTCGCCATTCTGCTGGTCCCACAAGAACACCCGGACCTGGCCGTACACCGGCTGCTGGCCCAGGTTCTGCAAGGTGATGCCGGACGCGCCCTGGCCCGCCTGGAAATGGATCATCACCGGTGAAATCTGCAAATTGGCTGCCGTTGCGGTGGGTAATACCGCTCCCAGGGCGGCTCCCAGCGCCCCAAGGGTCAGTAACGGTGCGTGCCAATCCGGCATTGCTCTCCTTTTCTAGAAAAACACCGTCGCGGTGATGGTGGATTTATAGGTGTCGGGCGCCGGCGTGGTTTGAGCCGGGATCGATCCGTACACGGTGTGGGTTTGCAGCGTGCCGTTGCCGGTGCCGCCCTTGGTGTTGACGCCCTGGTCTTCACCCCAGATGGTGGCGCCGGCGGTCTGGTACAGCATGAACTGCACGGTGCCGGTGTTGCCTGCGGTCTGGCCGCTCATGTAGCGCACGGTGCCGGACGAGCCGGTGCCGTTGCCGGCGCTGAGGCCGACGTTGTAAGGCGTGGTACTAGTACAAGTAACTCCCAGAGTCGTGGTGCCGGTGACAGTTGCTGCCAGCACGCCCTGGTTTTGGCCGAAGTCGAGGGCATTTGCGGACACCGTGCAATCGGCGATGATCCGCATCGTTACGTCAAAGGTTGCCGTCTTGGAGCCGTTCGAGTACACGGCAGCGCCGGTGATGGCGGGCGCTGCTGCGACGACGATGGCGGCCAAAGCCAGACGGGTAATCTTGGCGGGTAACATGACTTCCTCCTGGTGGATACAACATTAATTGATCGAGTGCATTTAAATTGCCCGGTCTCAACACTCGATTCCATTATTATCGATCGTAAAAAAAGCCGCTTTTGCCAGATGCGACCATCCTTTTGGGCGCGGAGAAAACCATTAAAAAATTTTAAAAAATAGGCATAATACGCAACACGGAATTGCTAACTTTATCAAGCCGACCATGTATTTAACCAGCGACGCGAATGTACGCAGCATCCTGATCGTGGACGATTCCGCGTTTGAGCAGCGCATGCTGGTCGATCTGCTCAGCGAGCTGCCGTACCGGGTGTCGGTGGCCTTCAACGGCATGCAGGGCTACCAGCTGGCCCTGGCCAACCAGCCCGACCTGATCCTGCTCGACGTGCGCATGCCGAATATGGACGGCTACACCTGCTGCCGCCTGCTCAAGGCCAATCCGGCCACCTACGATATTCCGGTGATCTTCCTGAGCGGCGCGGACGCGGCCGAGGACCGCATCATGGGCCTGTCGATAGGCGGCGTCGATTATGTGGCCAAGCCCTTTACGCCGGGCGAGCTGGCGGCGCGCATCCACGTGCACCTGAACCTGATGCGGCGCACGCGCGCCGAACCGGGCGCCCCGGAAAGCGCCGCGCCGGCCGACCCGGACGCGGTCATCGTCAACGCCGCCAAGCGGCTGATTTCAGACAACCTGGCGGCCTTGCCCAGCCTGTCCGAAATTGCGCGCAGCGTAGGCACCTACCGCGAAAAGCTGTCGCAGCTGTTCCGCGAGCAGACCGGCATGACGGTGTTCGCCTTCATCCGCGAGGAGCGCATCGCGCGCGGCGTGCAGCTGCTGCGCGATACGGAAATCGACGTGCAGGACATTGCCCTGCTGATCGGCTTCAACAACGCGGGCAATTTCGCCACCGCCTTCCGCGAGCGCATGGGCGTCACGCCCAGCGCCTACCGGCAGGGAGCCGAGCAGGCGCAAAGGCTCAGCGACGATTAGAACTTGTAGTTCAGCTTGACCGCTGCGGTGCGGCCGCGCGGGTCGGCCTGGGTGAAGTCGAAGAAGGCGGTCGACGAATCCCACGACGGGCGCTTGTCCGTCAGGTTCTGCACGATGAAGCTCACCGTCGCCGCCGGCGTCACCTTCCAGCCCACATTCGCATCCAGCGTGCCGACCGGCTTCACGCGCTCGTTCTCGCGCGTGGTCTGCTCGTAGCCGTCCACATAATTCCAGGTCAGCGTGCTGGCCCAGGCGCCGATGTCCCAGGTGGCGCTGGTGACGCCGCGCCATTTCGGGATGGAGCCGAAGTAGTTGTTGCCGGCGCCGTTGGTGAGCGGCTCGCCCAGCGCCAGCGGCGCTTCAAACTTGAACACATGGCTCAACTGCGCGTTCAGCGCCAGCTTGCCCCAGCGGCCCAGGCCCAGGCGTTGGCGCAGGTCGATATCGATGCCGGACACCAGGCGGTCGCCCTGGTTGGCGTACTGGCGGTACAGGGTCTGGATGCGGCCCTGCGCGTCGCGCACCACCTTCTCCGGCGCGGTCTTTTCGTTGGCGATGATGTTGTCCGCGCTCTCGGTGTCGATCACGCCCTTGGTGCGGATGCGGTAGTAGTCCACGCCTATGCTGCTGTCGCTGCTGGGCGCAATGACGACACCCAGGTTTACATTGCCGGAACGCTCGGGACGCAGCTCGGCGTTGGCGATGGTGAGGTTGGTCACGCCGCGCGCCTGGGTGGGCGTGATCGGGTCGCGCGGGTCAATCACGCTGCCGTAGCTGACCGAGGTGGAGTTGGTGATCTCCGGCAGCGACGGCGCGCGGAAGCCGCGCGACACGGTGCCGCGCAGCAGCAGCCATTGCGCCGCCTGGTAACGCGCGCTGGCCTTCGGCGAGAAGGCCGAGCCGAAGTCGCTGTAGCGGTCGGCGCGGCCGGCCAGGTTGACGTTCAGGTCTTTCACCACCGGCACATTGAACTCGGCGAACAGCGCGGCCACGTCGCGCTTGCCCTGGATGATGTTGATGGCCGGACGCAGCTCGGTGCCGCTCAACACGGCGGTGGAGGTTTGCGAATCCATCTCTTCGCGGCGCCACTGCGCGCCGAAGGCGAAGCCCAGCGGGCCGGCCGGAAGCCCGGCCAGCTCTTTCGATGCGTTGAAGTCCACCGTGGTCAGCGTGGACTCGGCCGGGCGCAAGGTGGACAGGCGCAGGCGGTTGCGCACCGCTTCGCTGTTCCTGGACTGGTCGGCGAAGTTGTAGCTGCCCTCGGCCAGCACCTTCTCGAATTCGTAGCGGTTGACGAAGTTGTTCACGGTCTCTTCCAGCTTGCTGCCGGAGCGGCCCACGGACGCGTCGTAGTCCCAGCCCGCCAGCGCGCCTTTCACACCGGCCAGCGCGCGGAAGAAGTCCACGCTGTCGCGCTTGGTGCGCGCGCCCAGGTCGAACAGGGTCGCGGTGAACGGCAGCGGCGTGGCGCCGGGGTTGTTCGGATGGCCCACCGGCAGCAGCACGCTGATGTTGTCCAGCTGCTGCCTGGCGTTGTTCCACGCGCGCAGGCCGCTGCCCACGGTGAGCGGTGCGCCGAAGGTCTGGTCGGCGCGCGAGTGGCCGTACAGCAGGTCGGCGTAGGCTTCGGTGTCCTCGTTCAGCTTGAGCGTGCCGCGCAGCGAGGAGTGGATGCGGCTGATGCCGGGAATCAGCGTCTTGTACTGCGCATTGTTATACGCCTGCACCGTGCCGCTCTTGCCCGGCGTGATGGCGCCGTAAGGCTGCAGTTGCAGCGGGCCTTGCAGGCCGCCCAGCAATTTGGTCGGATCGTTGTTCAGATAGTTGGCCGGCACCCAGGCCAGCGCGCCATTGGCGTTGCCGCGGAAATCGCTGCCGGCCATCCAGGCCACCTGGTCCTGCTGCAGCTTGTCGCGCTGCTGCGCGTCCAGCGAGAACACCACGCTGTAGCCGTCTTTCGCCAGGCTACCAAAGCCGGTCTGCAGCGCCGCGCTCTTTTCCGACTGGCCAGTGCCCTCGGTGGAGCTGCCGACCTGCGCGCTCAGTTCCGTGCCCTTGAATTCCTTGTACAGGATGATGTTGACCACGCCGGCCACCGCGTCCGAGCCGTACACGGACGACGCGCCGTCCTTCAGCACCTCGATGCGCTGCACCGCCGCCATCGGCAGGCTGTTCAGGTCCACGAACACTTCCTGCAGATCCTGCGCGGTGGCGTAAGGGCTCACGCGCTTGCCGTTCACCAGTATCAGCGTGTTCTTCTGGCCGATGCCGCGCAGCGACAGGCCGGCCGTGCCGGCCGAGAAGCTGCCGGTGTACTGCTCGTTGTAACTGTTGCCGCTGTTGGCGGAGATGGAGCGGATCACGTCGGCGATGCTGGCCTTGCCGCTGGCAGCGATGTCCTTGGCGCTGATCACCTGGACGGCGCTGGCGCCCTCCTTTTGCGTGGTGCGGATATTGGAGCCGGTGACGATGACGCGCTCCAGTTCCTGCGCGGCGGCGAGAGATGGGAGGGCGGAGGCGACGGCGAGCGAGATGGCGAGTGGTTTGATCAACATGGTTTCCTCTTGGGTGGGAATGGAACAACGGCCCCGGTCCGCGTGGAACCTGGGTGAGCGCAGCCATCCCGGCCTGGTGGGCCGGAGCGGAATGCGGCAGGGGCTTGGGTTTCTTTGGCGCGTGTTTAACGCAAGGCAGCGCGGCACATGCACTGGGCCATGCAGAGCATGTACAGCACGTGGCGGCTAGGAACGAGGGACAGCGGAGCGAAACGGAACATAAACAAATTCAATCGGGGCGATACGGGAGTCAGCACTATACCGGCGCAGTTTCGATACATGAACGAATTAAAACTGCATAGCTTATTCAGCCTGGATATAAGCCAGCGTCCCGCAGCGCCGTCAGCGCACCTTGATGACGACCTTGCCCTTGGTGCGGCCCGTGGCGACATAATCCAGCGCCTGGGCGGTTTCCGCGAACGGGAAGACCCGGTCCACCACGGGACGGATGTGGCCCGCGTCGATCAGCCTGGCGATGTCCTCCAGTTGCTGGCCGCTGGCGGTCATGAAGTGGAAGGCGTAGCTGCCGCCGCCGCGCCGCGCCGCTTTGCGGATGCCGTAGCTGAGCAAGCGCATCACCAGGCTGACAAAGCCGTTCGCGCCGCGCTGCTGCGCAAACGCCGGGTCCGGCGGCCCGGCGATGCCTACCAGCTTGCCGCCCGGCTTGAGCACCGCCAGCGATTTGCGCAGCGTGTCGCCGCCCTGCGTATCGAGCACCAGGTCATAGTCCTTCAGCATGGCCGTGAAATCCTCGGTCTTGTAGTCGATGACCACGTCCGCGCCCAGCGCTTTCAGCGCAGGCGCCTGCGCCGCGCTGGCGGTGGTGGCGACGGTGGCGCCCAGATGCCGGGCCAGCTGGATAGCCATCGTGCCCACGCCGCCGGAACCGGCGTGTATCAGCACTTTCTGGCCCGCCTTGAGCTGGCCCTTTACAAGCAGCGTCTGCCAGGCGGTCAGCGCCGCCAGCGGAATGGACGCGGCTTCTTCCATGCTCAGGCTGGCGGGCTTGCGGGCCAGCGCGCTTTCCCTGACCGCGATGTATTCGGCAAAAGCGCCGATGCGGTCGTCATCCGGCCGCGCATACACTTCGTCGCCCACCTTGAAGCGCTGCACGCGCGCGCCCGTACGCACCACCACGCCGGCCAGGTCGTTGCCGAGGACCAGAGGCAGCTTGTACGGCAGCAGCAGCTTGAATTCGCCGTCGCGTATCTTGTTGTCCAGCGGGTTGACGCCGGCGGCATGGATCTGCACCAGCACGTCGTCGCCGTTCAGCGCAGGTTCCGGCTGCTCGCCTTGCACGAGAACATCCGGCTTGCCGTAGCGTTTGATGTACCAGGCTTTCATGCTGCGCTCCTCACCAATGACGGCTGGGTATCGAGCCGCAAGTCCTTGCGCACGCCGGCTTCGACCAGCGCAGCCGGTGCGAAGCGGCGCAGCAAGCGCAGGCGGCCTGCCAGCGCCCCCGAGGTATAGCGCACTTTCGGCGCCGCCGCCAGCGCCACCCGCAGCACGGTGGCCGCCACCACGTCCGGGCCGTCCGCGCCCTGCAGCGCTTCCTTGACGCGGCGGTCCAGCCCCGCGCGCAAGTCGCGGTATTCATCGAGCGCCTGGTCGGGCTGCAACTGGTTGGCGTCGAACGGAGACTTGATGTAGGCCGGCTGCACCAGCGACACGCGTATGCCCTGCGTGCGCAGTTCCTGGTCCAGCGCTTCCGAATAGCCTTCCATGGCGTGCTTGCTGGCCGAATACAAGGCCATATAGGGCATGGGCACGAAGCCAAGCACTGAGCTGATGTTGATGATGCGCCCGCTGCCGCGCCGGCGCATGTGCGGCGCCACCGCGCGTATCATGCGCACCATGCCGAAGAAGTTGGTGTCGAAGATGGCTTGCCCCAGCTGGATCGAACTTTCTTCCGCCGCGGCCGGCGCCACGCCGAAGCCGGCATTGTTGACCAGCAGGTCGATGCGTCCCTCCAGCGCCAGCACCTGCTGAACGGCGGCCTGCACCGACGCATCGCTGGTCACGTCCAGCGCCAGCATCTCGAAGCCGCGCCGGCTCCCCTGCGCGCCGCGGCGGCTGGTGCCATATACCTTGTAGCCAGCCCGGGCCAGCTGCCCGGCCGTGGCTTCGCCTATGCCCGATGACGCGCCCGTCACGATTGCGATTTTGCTGCTCATGCTACCTCCAATATGATGCTCATCATATTTCTGTTTAAAAAAAAGCCCGGCGGACCTATTTTGAAAAGTGGCTGAGCGCCGCCTCGCGCAGCGCTGCGGACAGTTTGGGATCGTCCACGGCGCGCGCCATCACCACGGTCCCTATCATGGAACTGACCATGAACATGGCCTGCTGGTGCGCTTCGGGCGTGCCCCAGTCCGGCAGTTGGCGCGCCACCAGATCTATCATCTCCTTGATGTGGCGGGTGGCCGCATGCCGCACTTCCGGCGCCTGCCTGTGCATCTCGGACCCCAGCGCCGACACCGGGCAGCCATACTCCACCGCGTCGACATGCTGCTGCGACAAATAGGCTTCCATCAGCGCCCGCAAGGACTTGCCCGGCGGAGCCGCGGCCGCGATATCGGCAGACATGCGCACCGCCTCGGCCCCGGCACGGTCCGCCGCTTCGGCCAGCAAAGCCTCGCGCGAGGCGAAATGCGCGTAAAAGCCACCGTGCGTAAGCCCGGCTTCCTTCATGATGTCCGCCACCCCGGTGCCGGCGTAGCCGCTGCGCCGTATCGCGCGTGCGGCCACCTCGACGATGCGCTGGTGCGTCGCTTCCTTGCGGCTGGAGGCGGCGCGCCGTGCGCCCGGATAGTCTGATTTTTTCTGCATGACGCCCATCATATACTAATTTCGGACTGCGTGCCCATCTGGCGCCGCCACCAGCGCCAGGACACCAGCGCGTTGATGAAGTAAGCCGCGTACAGCACCGCCGTCAGGTACAGGCCCCGGCTGGTGTACAGCGGCACCGACACCGCGTTCACCAGCAGCCACACCGGCCACGTCTCCACGCGGCGCGCCATCAGCAGCAACTGGGCGACGATGCTGAAGGCCAGCACCGCCGAGTCGACAAAGGGCGCGTAGGCGCTGGTGTAGTGGTGCAGCATCAGGCCATAGCCCACCGTGCCCGCCACGCCGGCCGCGCCCATCCACGCCAGCGTGCCGGTGCGCGCCGAGGTGATGGGCAACGCCTTGCCGCCGCCGCCGCGCGCCCATTCGTACCAGCCGATGGCGCAGGTGGCGATGAAGAACAGCTGCAGCGCCACATCGGCGAACAGCTGCACGCCGTAGAACAGCGCGCCGAACAGCGCGCAGCCAACGATGCCCAGCCACCATGAGTGGATATTGTTGCGTCCGGCCAGGACGATGGACAGCGCCATCACCGCATTGGCGGCAAGTTCCAGATTAGTGGTGGTCAAAAGTAGTCCCGGGAGGCTGGTTGCTCTGGCATGCCGGCGGCAGCAGCCGGGCCGGGATGTCCTCGCCGGCACAGCGCCAGGCGACGCGCTTATTCTCGGCCAGCACAGGCGTGAACGCAATAGCCTTGCCGCGCAGGGCGAAGTCGGACGGGTAGATGCGCAGCACGCCGGTGTCGCCGTCGATGCGCGCGTCGACCACGGCCAGGCCTGGATCGGCCAGCGCAAAGCCGGCTTCGCGCAGGCTGTCAGGACGGCGGCCGTAGGCGTAGTAATAGCGGTCCACCGCCGCCGTCGCGTCCTGCCCCACGCGCACGGCGCGGGCCAGCTGGCCGCGCGCGTCGGCGTCGTCCAGGGCCGGATGCAACAGCGCGGCGGCGGCCAGCAGCGCCAGCGCCAGCA
>NZ_WWCU01000055.1 GCF_009857595.1 Pseudoduganella aquatica
CCGGCCGTGCCGGGCGGCGGCCGCAGCGCCCCGCGCGCAGCGCCACCGCACCGCTCCGGCGGCCGCGGCCGTTAATTCCCCGCCGCCCCTGATCCGGGCGGCAATATAGGGAAAGCAAAAAAGGGGTCAGGGTTAATTAAGTCGGTATACTTAATTAACCCTGCCCCCTTTTTTATTGCTGTATGCCAAAGTTCTGCGCCAATCTGTCCATGCTGTTCACCGAGCTGCCCTTCCTGGACCGCTTTGCGGCGGCGCGCGAGGCGGGCTTTGATGCGGTGGAATTCCTGTTCCCCTATGCCTACGATCCGGACCAGCTCAACGAGCGCCTGCACCGCCATCGGCTGAAGCTGGTGCTGCACAATATGCCGCCCGGCGACTGGGCCGCCGGCGACCGCGGCATGGCCTGCGATCCGCGCCGCGCCGACGAGTTCCGCGACAGCGTGCAGCAGGCCATCGCCTTCGCCACCGAGCTGGAGGTGGACAAGCTGCATTGCATGGCCGGCATCCTGCCCGGCGGCCTGGCGCCCGAGCGCGCCCGCGAAACGCTGGTCGGCAATCTGCAATACGCGGCGGACCGTTGCCAGGAGCACGGCATCGCCCTGCTCATCGAGCCCATCAACACCTACGACATGCCGGGCTACTTCCTGAACCGCAGCAGCCAGGCGCTCGACATCATGGCCGCCTGCGCCCGCCCCAATCTGTTACTGCAGTACGACATCTACCATATGCAGCGCATGGAGGGCGAGCTGGCCAACACCATCCGCGCCTGCCTGCCCCGCATCGGCCACATGCAGCTGGCCGACACACCCGGCCGCCACGAGCCGGGCACCGGCGAGATCAACTACCCCTTCCTGTTCCGCCTGCTCGACGAGCTGGGCTATGACGGCTACCTGGGCTGCGAATACACGCCGCTGGCCGGCACGGCCGAAGGCCTGGGCTGGATCGCGGGGCTAGCTGACGGCCGTTTGCGCTAGCGCAAAACCCCGATCTTTGCTCGGAGCAAGATAGGTCCTCACCTTCAAGGGAGAGGACCCGATGAAACTGCTCCGCATTCCGGCAAGCGCGCTTGCCGCCCTGCTCGCGGCGCTGGCCGCCGCGCTCGCCCTCGGCGGCTGCGCCGGCAATCCGCGCCTGCACGAAGCCCGCGAGTTCGCGGCCGAGTCCGCCAAGCTGGGCGGTTTTGCCGACCTCACCCAGCGCTTCCGCGACACCTACCAGCGCGAACAGCCCTACCTGTCCCCCGCCGCCGACCAGCGCGAGCGCGCCGCCGACGCGCGCCGCCACGCCGCCTATCCGGACCTGATGGCCATCCACGAAGCGGTGCTGCTGTATATGCAAACGCTGGGCAAGCTGGCCGGCGGCGAGACCTTCGACCTGAAGGCGCCGCTCAAGACCATGGGCACCGGCATCAAGGCCTGGCCGGACACCGGCCTGACCGACCGCCACGTGAACGCCTACAGCGGCCTGGCGCAGCTGCTGGCGCGCACCGTCACCAACCCCTACCAGGAGCGCGCCGTGCAAGCCATGGTGCGCGACGGCGACCAGCAGCTGCAAGCCTTGCTGGAGGCGATGCAGAACCTGCTGCGCTACTACGGCAAGAGCAGCGACAACGAGCGCGATATCGTGCTGGGCATGCTGGAGGTGGAGATCGCCTACGCCGACACGCCGCGCGACCGCCTGCTGGCGGCGCTGGCCAAGTCGCACCGCCTGGCCAAGCGCAACGAGTACCGCCTGATCGGCCTGCGCCACACGCTGGCGGCCAAGCATGTGGCGGCCATTGCGGCGGCCCACGCGGCGCTGGTGCAGCACATGGCGCAGGAAGGCAAGCCGGACGCCGCCCTGGCCGACGAATATTCCACCGCAGCCGCCGCCCAATAAGGAGCACGCCATGAACCCATCCGCCCCCCCAGCCGTGACCGCCCGCGCCTTTGAAACGCTGGCCGACAGCCTGTCCGCCTGCGCCGACGAACTGCATCTGCGCATCATGAAGGCGATCCGCCGCAATCCGCCCGGCGGCCCGCCGCGCGAGCCGCAAACAGACCCGACCACGCAAGCCGCGCTGACCGGCCTGGCCCCGTCCGCCCCCGCCGCTGCCCCGTCCAGTCCAGCCAGCGGCAAGCTGGAGCTGGGCATTTCCCACGGCGCCGCGCAGGCGCTGTTCGAAAACGAAGTGGCGCTGCGCCAGCGCGCCAACAGCCTTTACGTGGACGCCGCGCTGCTGGCCGCGTCCGGCCTGCGCGTGCCCGAGCGCACGCTGCTGGACCTGGTGGCGGTGGCGCGCCGCCGCATCCGCGACGCCGGCCTGCTGAAAGACCTGATCGGCATCACCGCCGACATGCTGGGCCTGGCGGCCGCGCTGGCCGCCGGCAAGCCCGAGCATCTGCCCGGCGTGGTGGAAAGCATCAAGGACCGCTACGCGCGGCTGAAGGAAGACCGCGCCGGCTGATGCCGCAGCGGCCTATAATCAAGACATGCCCCCGCCAAGGAGCGCCGCATGTCTTACAAATCTATCGTGGTCCACGTGGACGAAGCGCCGCGCGTGGCCGAACGCATCCGCTATGCCGTGGAACTGGCGCAGCAGGACGATGGCCACCTGCTGGGCGTCGCCATGACCGGCATCGCCCGCGCCCTGTACCAGAACGCCATCGTCGACGAGCAGGATCCCAACCTGGCCCTGCATCTGAATTTCCTGAGAGAACGCGCGAACCGCGCGCTGGAGCAGTTCGGGCCGCTGGTCCAGCGCCTCGGCCTGCAGGACTATGAACAGCGCGTGATCGACGACGACCCCGGCGCCGGCCTGAGCCTGCTGGCGCGCCATGCCGACCTGGTGGTGATAGGCCAGGCCGATCCCGAACACGCGTCCACCTCGGCCGGCAGCGAGTTTCCGGCCCAGGTGCTCAGCCATGCCGGCTGCCCGGTGCTGCTGGTGCCCTACGCCGGGCTGCCCCGGCCCGCGTCCGGCCAGGCCGGGCCGGCGCGGCGCATCCTGGTGGCCTGGAACGCCAGCAAGGAGGCGGCGCGCGCGGTGCGGGAGGCGCTGCCGCTGCTGCGGCGCGCCGAGCGCGTGCAAATTGCCGTGTTCGATCCCGACAGCGAGCGCGCCCTGCACGGCGCCTCGCCCGGCGCGGACCTGCTGCAATACCTGGCGCGGCAAGGCGTGCAGGCGGACATCCTGGTGCGCCAGTCGCAGCGCGCCGGCCTGCTGAAGCGCCCCACCGGCACCGGCGAGGCGCTGCTGGCCCTGCTGGCGGAGGAAGGCTGCGACCTGCTGGTGCTGGGCGCTTACGGCCATTCGCGCTTCCGGGAAACGCTGCTGGGCGGCGTCACGCGCACCGTGCTGGAAAGCATGACGGTGCCGGTGCTGATGGCGCACTGAACCAGCGCATCGCGCTGGCGCGCCGGCTAGCCCTCGGCCCAGGACTGGCTGCGGATCTTGGCCACCTGGCGCTGCGCCAGCCATTTCCACAGCTGCAGCGCGTCGGCCTGCGGCGCGCCCGCCATGCGGCGCGGGCTGGCCAGGGCGATTTCGCAGTCGCGATCGGACCATTCGGCGAAGATGATGTCGCCGCCGCTGGCCACTTCCACTTCATACATCAGGCCGTCGTCATAGCCGAAGCGCAGCACGGCCGTGCCGGGGCCGCCGTCCGGTCCGGGCACGGCGCCGCTATAGATTTCCGCCAGGGCCGCAGCCAGCTGGGATTCCGTCGGCGCAGCCACGTCGCGGCCGTCCGGGCGAGTCAGCACTACCCATGCCTGTGTCATTGACGCTCCCCCTTCTCAACTCGTTAGCATTCTTCTGGCGAATAATGTACCGGCTCGGGCAACTACGCCATGATCCATGTCTAGCATGGGCCTTGAGGACCGCATATTGGTATTTTTATTGTAGCAACAATCCAGCCTGTGGCCTGCCCGGCTTATAAATTCCCTGTCCCGGTTGCAGGCCCACAACAACGCGCGCCAGCCAGTGGGTTTCGTCTTGCAATCGGGAAAGAAGCAGCCCCGTCCTGCGGCGCTGCGCGCACGGCATGCTGCGCGCACGCAGCGCCACGCCCGCCGTATAATCAAAGCAACCGCCGCTCCCACGCCAGCATGTTCACCGATAGGAACGCCCGATGGAACTGGATGCCACGCCGCAGTTATCCGCCCGCGTCAAGGAACTGGAAGACCTGCTGGCCTTCCACAGCACCTACGACAAGCTGACCGGCCTGCCCAAGCGCAACCTGTTCACCGACCGCCTGCAGCAAGCCTTGCTCAAAGCCCAGCGCCGCAACGGCCAGCTGGCCTTGCTGTGCATCGGCATCGACAACTACAACTTCATCAACGAAAGCCTGGGCCACACCGGCGGCAACCAGCTGCTGGCCGGCGTGGCCGAGCGCCTGCGCGCCTGCGTGCGCAGCGACGACACCGTGGCCCTGTTGGGCGGCAACGAGTTCATCGTCATGCTTAGCGAGGTCGGCAGCCCGGCCGACGCGGTGCCGGTGTGCGAAACCATCTTCGCCACCCTGGCGCCGGCCTTCGCGCTGCAGGGCCAGCAGGTGCACGCCAGCGCCAGCATCGGCGTGGTGCACAGCCCGCAGGACGGGCGCGACGGCGCCACGCTGCTGCGCTACGCCGACATGGCGCTCACGCGCGCGCGCGAGCTGGGCGGCGCGCACTACCAGTTCTTCGCCTCCGAGATGAACCACCGCACGCTGGAACGCATCGGCATGGAGGCGGCGCTGCGGCTGGCGGTGTTCCGCGACGAGCTGCAACTGCGCTACCAGCCGCTGGCGGACCTGCAAAACGGCGCCGTGACCAGCCTGGAGGCGCTGGTGCGCTGGCAGCATCCCGAGCTGGGACTGATCCCGGCGCAGCGTTTCGTGCCGGTGGCCGAGGAAGCTGGCCTGGCCGGCGCCATCGGCGCCTGGGTGCTGCGCCGCGCCTGCCAGGACATGCGCGCCTGGCGCGACGCCGGGCTGGCGCCGGTGCGGGTGGCGGTCAACCTCTCGCCCAAGCAGTGCCGCGACCGGCTGCTGCCGGGCCAGGTGGCCGCCGCGCTGGAGGAGTACGGCCTGCCGCCCAGCGCCCTGGCGCTGGAAATCACCGAGGCCGCGCTGCCGCTGGACAGCGCCGCCGGCGGCGAGCTGCTGGGGCCGCTCAAGGCCCTGGGCGTGGCGCTGGTGCTGGACGACTTCGGCACCGGCTACTCCTCGCTGAGCAATCTGAAGCGGCATGCTTTCGACGTGGTCAAGATCGACTGCGCCTTCATCCGCGACATCATCACCGACGCCGGCGACGCCGCGCTGTCCAAGACCATCATCTCCATGGCCCACCTGCTGGGCATGCAGGTGGTGGCCGAGGGCGTGGAAAGCGAGGCGCAGTGCGACTTCCTGCGCCGCCACAGCTGCGACCTGATCCAGGGCTATTTCTTCGCCGCCCCGCTGCTGGCCGACGAGGTGGCGGCCCTGCTGCGCGACGGCCGCCGCCTGCCGCCGCACCTGCTGCGCATCCAGAAGCAACAGCGCAGCCTGCTGCTGGTGGACGACGAGCAGAACATCGTGTCGGCCCTGAAGCGCCTGCTGCGCCGCGACGACTACCAGATCCACACCGCCCACAGCGGCCAGGAAGGCCTGGACCTGCTGGCGCGGCAGGCGGTGGACGTGATCGTGTCCGACCAGCGCATGCCCGGCATGCTGGGCGCGGACTTCCTGCGCAAGGCCAAGGAGCTGTACCCGGACACGCTGCGCATCATGCTGTCCGGCTACACCGAGCTGCAGTCGGTGACGGACGCCGTCAACGAAGGCGCCATCTACAAATTCCTGACCAAGCCCTGGGACGACGAACAGCTGCGCGGCCATATCGCCGAAGCCTTCCGCCTCAAGGAAATCGCCGACGAGAACGAGCGCCTGAACCTGGAACTGCGCACCGTGAACCTCGAACTGGCCTCGGCCAACCGCCGCCTGGAGGAAGTGCTGCGCCAGAAGCAGCAGCAGATCAGCCGCGACGAGATCAGCCTGGGCGTGGCGCGCGAGCTGCTGCAGCACCTGCCGCTGCCCGTCATCGGCATGGACGACCAGGGCATGATCGCCTTCGTCAACGCCGCCGCCGAGCATTTGTTCCGGCACGGCGGCCCCCTGCTCGGCGACGAGGCCTGCGTGGTGCTGCCTGAACTGTTCCCGGCCGGGGACGGCTTCCAGGCCATGGCCGCCGGCGGCCTGCGCGCGCCCGGCACGCACGAGGCCGACATCGGCGGCGTGCGCTACGCGGTCGATGTCTACCCCATGGGCGAAAGCTCCAGCTCGCGCGGCAGCCTGATCGCCCTGAGCCGCACCGGAACACTGCCATGAGCGCAATACAAATTGAACTCGAGGAAGCCAGCGCCGGCATGGTGCTGGCCGAGGCCCTGCTCGACAGCCACGGCGGGGTGCTGCTGCCGCCGGGCGCCGTGCTCAGCGAGTCCACGCTGGCCTCGCTGCGCCGGCGCGGCATTGCCGGCTGCAGCGTGCTGGCGCCGCAGGAACCGGACGGCGAGGACGCGTCCGACCCCGCGCTGGCCGCCGCGCGCGCGCAGCAGCGCCTGCAACGCCTGCAGCACCTGTTCCGCCACAGCGCGGACACCGAAGCCACGGGCCAGCTGCTGCGCCTGCTGGCCGCCTACCGCAGCCGGAGCTGACCATGGCCACCCTACCCACCATGGAAGACGTGGCCCGCCGCGTGCAGGACCTGCCCTCGCTGCCGGCCGTGGTGGGCGAGCTGCTGGCCTGCGTGGGCCAGGAGGGGCTGGACTTGCAGGTCCTGGCCGGCAAGATCGCGCTCGACCAGTCGCTCTCGGCCAAGACCCTGCGCCTGGCCAACTCCTCCTTCTACGGCATGCCCTCCCGCGTGACCACCATCCAGCAGGCGGTGGCGGTGCTGGGCGTGCACAATATCCGCACCCTGGTGACGGCCTGCTCGGTGACCGGCAGCTTCCGCGGCATGGCCGGCAGCAGCTTCGACCTGCCCGCCTTCTGGCGCCACTCCGTGGCCACCGCCGCCTGCGCGCGCGCGCTGGCCCGCCCGCTGCGCCAGAACCCGGACACGGCCTTCATCGCCGGCCTGCTGCACGACCTGGGCACGCTGGTGCTGGCCACCCGCTACCCGGACGAATACGCCATGCTGGAAGCGCACCGCGTGCAACAAGATTGCAGCCAGAGCGAAGCCGAGCGCGCCATCTTCGGCTTCGACCACGCCGGCATAGGCGGCGCGCTGGCCGCGCGCTGGCAGTTCCCGCTGCAGATCCAGCGCGCGGTGGCGCGCCACCACAACACCGAGGAACTGGAAGCGCCTTCGCTGGCCCTGGCCATCCACCTGGCCAACGCCGTTGCGCACGGGCTGGACCTGGCCGGGCGCGAGGACGAGCAGGCGCCGCCGGTGGGCTGGCCGGCCTGGCAGGCCGCCGCGCTGAGCGACCAAGTCTGCCAGGAAGTGTTCGCCGAGTCCGAGCGCACCTTCCACGACCTGTGCCAGATCCTGGTCAACTGAGCGCCCGGGAGAGCCGCCATGCCCCACAGCACAGCCAGCGCAGCCAGCACCAGCGGTCCCGGCGCGCATGCGGCCGGTGAAGCCGGCCCGGCCGCCATCGCCCTGTCGGCCTTCCTCGACGGCCACCCCGTGGCCACCTTCGTGCTCGACACCGCGCACACCATCACGCACTGGAACAAGGCCTGCGAGCACCTGCTGGGCTGGAGCACGGAGGAAATGGTGGGCACGAAAAACCACTGGCAGGCCTTCTACCCCAAGCAGCGCGCGCTGCTGGCCGACCTCATCGTGTCCGGCGTGGACCCGGCCGCCAGCGAGCACTACCGCGAACGCCACAAGCGCTCCGCGCTCATCCCCGGCGCCTACGAGGACGAGGACTTCTTCCCCAATATCGGCGTCAGCGGCCACTGGCTGCACTTCACGGCGGCGCCGCTGCGCGACGGCGGCGGCCAGGTGGTGGGCGCGATCCAGACGCTGCGCGACGTGACCGAGCGCCGGGTGGCGGAAAACGCGCTGCGCAAGGCGCACGACAGCCTGGAGCACCTGGTCGAAAAGCGCACGGCCCAGCTGGCCGAGGCGAACCAGCGGCTGGAGGACGACATCCGCCAGCGCGAACTGGCCGACGCCGAACTGCGCCGCCGCAATATCGAGCTGACCGAACTCAACGCGCAGCTCGGCATGGCCCAGCAGCAGTTGCTGCAGTCGGAAAAACTGGCCTCCATCGGCCAGCTGGCGGCCGGCGTGGCGCACGAGATCAACAACCCCATCGGCTACATCTTCTCCAACTTCGGCACCCTGCAAAGCTACCTGGGCAGCCTGTTCGAGATGCTGCAGGCCTACCGCGAGGCCGAGCCCCACGTGGCCGACGCCGCCACCGCCGAACGCCTGCGCGCCATGCGCGAGGGGCTGGACCTGGACTTCCTGCGCGAAGACATCCCCTCGCTGATGAACGAGTCCAAGGAAGGCATCGTGCGCGTGCGCCACATCGTGCAGGACCTGAAGGACTTCTCGCGCGTGGACGCCAACCAGGAATGGGTGTGGGCCAATCTGCACCAGGGCATAGACTCCACGCTCAACATCGTCAGCAACGAGGTCAAGTACAAGGCCGACGTGGTCAAGCACTACGGCGACATCCCGGACATCGAATGCCTGCCGCTGCAGCTCAACCAGGTGATCATGAACCTGGTGGTGAACGCGGCGCACGCCATAGCCGGCGAGCGCGGCACCATCACCGTCGCCACCGGCGCCGATGACGGCGGCCACGTGTGGCTGGAAGTGCGCGACAACGGCAGCGGCATCGCGCCGGACAACCTGTCGCGCATCTTCGACCCCTTCTTCACCACCAAGCCGGTCGGCAAAGGCACGGGACTGGGGCTGTCCATGGCCTACGGCATCGTGCGCAAGCACAACGGCGCCATCACGGTCCAGTCCACGGTGGGCGCCGGCACCACCTTCCGCGTGCTGCTGCCGGTGCGCCATGACAAGTCCCCGACCGAACCAGGAGCCCCCCAGCCATGACGCCTGCCCAGCCCCTTGCCGCCGCGCCCCCGCCCGCCGCACCCGCGGCGGCCATGCCCACCCTGCTGTGCGTGGACGACGAGCCCAACATCCTGGCCTCGCTGCGGCGCCTGTTCCGCCCCGCCGGCTACCGCGTGCTGCTGGCCGAAAGCGGGGCCGAGGGCCTGCGCGTGCTCGAGGCCGAAGCGGTGGACCTGGTGATTTCCGACATGCGCATGCCGGAGATGGACGGCGCCCGGTTCCTGGCCCAGGTGCGCCAGCGCTGGCCGGACACGGTACGGCTGCTGCTGACCGGCTACTCCGACATCCAGTCCATCCAGGACGCCATCAACTGCGGCGAGATCTACCGCTACATCACCAAGCCCTGGGACGACAACGACATCCAGCTGGTGGTGCGCCACGCGCTGGAGCGGCGCGCGCTGGAGCAGGAAAAGCAGCGCCTGGAAGCGCTCACGCTGCGCCAGAACGAGGAGCTGAAGCAGCTCAACCACAGCCTGGAGGCCAAGGTCGAGGCGCGCACCCTGCAGCTCAAGCTGTCGCGCGACGCGGCCATCGCCGCGAACGACAAGCTCAAGCACAATTTCGTCACCACCATCAAGGTCATTTCCAGCATGCTGGAGATGCGCGGCGGCGCGCTGTCCGGCCACGCGCGCCAGGTGGCCGACCTGGCGCGCAAGATCGCCGTCCACCTCAAGCTGGACGCGCGCGAGGCGCAGGACGTGTTCGTGGCCGGCCTGCTGCACGACCTGGGCAAGATAGGCTATAGCGACGACATGCTGGCCACGCCGCTGACCATGCTGCACGGCGAGGAGCTGGGCCTGTTCCGCAAGCATCCCGTGCGCGCCGAGCAACTGCTGATGCCGCTGGAGGACTTGCGCGGCAGCGCCGCCATCCTGCGCGCCCAGCTCGAACGCTTTGACGGCAACGGCTTCCCGGACGGCGTGGCCGGGCTGGCGATCCCGCTGGGCGCGCGCATCCTGGCGCTGGCGGTGGACTATTTCAACCTGCAGCAAGGCGCCATGGTGCAGCGCCACCTGCGCGCCGACGAGGCCAAGTCGCTCATCATCAACGCCAGCGGCACGCGCTACGACCCGCACGTGGTGAACGCCTTCCGCCATGTGGTGGACAGCGGCGGCGGCGACGAGGCCAGCGGCGTGGAGATGCTGTCGGGCGAACTGGTGCCCGGCATGGTGCTGGCGCGCGACCTGGTCAGCCGCGACGGCCTGATGCTGCTGGCCGCCGACCATGTGCTGGACGCGCGCATGATCCAGCAGGTGCAGGACTTTGAAGCGAAAAGCGGCGGCCGCCTGCCGATACGCGTGCGGCCCGCAAAGGAGAAGCAATGAGGCGCATCCTGCTGCTGGACGACGAAATGAATGTGCTGCTGGCCCTGCAGCGCTCCATGCGCGCCCACCTGGCCATCCCCGACCTGCGCGTGGAAATCTTCACCAATCCCTACGACGCGCTGCAGCGCGTGTGCGCCTGCGAGTTCGACCTGGCCATCTCCGACTACCGCATGCCCCACATGAGCGGCGTGGCCTTCCTGCAAGCGCTCAAGGACGTGGCGCCCAACACCATACGCATGATGCTGACCGCCTCCACCGATTTTGAAACCGCCATGAGCGCCATCAACGACGCCCAGGTGTTCCGCTTCATCCCCAAGCCCTGGCACCTGGCCGAGCTGCAAACCAATATCGGCGAAGCGCTGGCGCAGCGCGACAGCCTGCTCGCCAGCCAGGGGCTGCAGCCCGCGCCGCCCACGCCGCTCACGCCGCAGGAGCTGGAGGCGCAGCGGCTGGAAGCGGAGGAACCCGGCCTGCTGAAGGTCAACTGGGCGCCGGACGGCTCCATCATCCTGTAGCCGCGGCCGCTTCGGTCTTGGGCGGATGCACCGGCAGCCGTATCGTGAAGCGCGTGCCCTTGCCCACCTCCGAGGCCACCTCGATGCGGCCGCCGTGCTTGTGCACGATGCCGTAGGACAGCGACAAGCCCAGCCCCGTGCCGCTGCCCACCGGCTTGGTGGTGAAAAAAGGTTCGAAGATGCGGTTCAGGTTCTCCGCCGGTATGCCGCAGCCGCTGTCGCCCACCTCTATCCACACCCAGCCTTTCTCGGCGCCGGTGCGCAGGGTGATGGTGCCGCGCTCCTTGATGGCGTGGCCGGCGTTGACCAGCAGGTTCATGAACACCTGGTTCAGCTGCGAGGCCAGGCATTCGACCTGCGGCAGCACGCCGTAGTGCTTCTCCACCGTGCACTTGTACTTGATTTCATTGGCCACGATATTCAGCGTGCTGTCCAGGCCGTGGTGCAGGTCGGCCACCTGCCACTCGGTTTCGCCCACGTGGGAAAAGTCCTTGAGCGCCTGCACAATGTCCTTGACGCGCTTCAGGCCGTCCATGGATTCCTTCACCAGTTCGGTCACGTCCTCGCGCAGAAACGCCAGGTCGGCCGCCTGCCGCGCCGCCGCGATGCGCCCGGCCAGCACCGCCGGCAGCGGCTGCGCGGCCAGCGCCTGGTCGTAGGCGTCGAGCACGCCGAACAGCGTGCCGACATAGCTGCGCAGCGTGTTCATATTGGAATTGACGAAGCCCACCGGATTGTTGATCTCATGCGCAATACCGGCCGCCAGCTGGCCGATGGAGGCCATTTTTTCCGACTGCAGCAATTGCTCGTGCGCCTCGCGCAGCTTGGCGATCAGCTCGTGCTGGGCCTGCTCCATATGCTTGCGCACCGTGATGTCGGTCAGCGAGCCTATCACCTCCAGCGGCGCGCCGTGCTCGTCGCGTATCAGGCGCAGGCTGTCGTGCATCCACAGGTAAGAGCCGTCCGCCGCGCGGAAGCGGTACTCGTAGGCGCGCTGCCCTTCGGTGAAAATGCTGGCCAGGCTGGAGAAGATATTCGGCGCGTCGTCCGGGTGGATATGGTCGAACCAGAAATTCGGGTCGGCAACCATGTCCTCCGGCCGGTAGCCCAGCACATTGAGGGCGTTGTTGCTGACGAAGGTCATCTTGAAGTCGCCGCTGGGCACGGTGCAATAGATGATGGCGGGGGTGTTGTCGACCAGGTACTGCAAGCGCACCAGCGGCGAGGCGGCTTCGGCGGCGGTGGCCGGCGCCGAGGGGGCTTGCGTGAAAAAATCGAATTCCTCGAATTGCATGCAGCCCTCCGCCCACGCCAGGGATATGCTGCGATTATGCGCTTTTCCGTTTTGGAAAGCGCACTATTTATTCGCCCGCTACCAGCTTGCAATCGCGTAGGAACGGCGCGGCTCGCCGCTGTGCGCCGGCATGGGCGCCAAGCCCGTGGCCAGCGCCGTCAGGGGCTCCGGCGGCGCAGGCTGCGCCAGCCAGGCGCGCGGATCGACCCGGTAGTATTTCAGGAACTCGCCGAACAGCGCGGCATGGCGCTCGGCCATCTGCCACGGCTTTTCGAAAAAGGTCTCGGTGGCCACGGCGAAGAATTCGGCCGGGCTGGTGGCGCCGTAATGGTCGATCACGCTGTCCTGGCGGCCGTAATAGGCGTCGTAGCGCAGGTTGTCGTAGTCGCGCGACAGCACGGCCGACCAGCTGCGGTAGCTGTCCTGGCTGCCCAGGTAGGGCGCGCCGTTGGTGCTGCCCGATTCGCTGTCGAGCTGGTGCGCAAACTCGTGCAGCACCACATTGTGGCCGTCGGTCCAGTCGCGGTAGCCGAGTTTGACGTCCGCCCAGGACAGCACCACGCGGCCGTCGTCCCAGGATTCGCCCAGCAGGGTTTGCTTATGGGCCGTCACCACGCCGCCCGCCTCCATCTGCTGGCGCGGCGCCAGGAAGGCGCTGGGATACAGCAGGATGGTGTGCAGCGCGCGGTAGACCTTGCTGGGCCGGTTCAGCAGCAGCAAACAAGCCTGGCCGGCGATGGTGTAGCGCATCTCGTCGTCCACCTCCAGCCCTTCGCAGCCGACGAACTTCTTGGTGTGCAGGAACTGTTTGATCAGCTGCTGCAATTGCAGCTGCAATTCCGCGCCCATGCTGCTGTAGACCGGGATATTGCGCAGCAGCACGGCCTGCGCGGCGGCCGGCAAGGGCCGCGCCAGCGCGCGGCGCAGGGTCCAGCGCGGGTACAGCAGGGGTGCGGCCAGCGCCAGCGCCAACACGGGGAGCCACAACAATCCGTCCATAGTGCCATCCATAAGGAAACTCGTCCGCCTCAGGTGGGGTTCCTTTGCGCCAATTCAATGCGCAACAGCCGGAACGCTGTCCGGCTGTTCTTACTTTAGCACTGCGGCGGCGCTGCTGCGCCGGACTTACGCTTTCTGCAGCGAGGTGGGCGCGCCGAACAGGGCGGCGACCAGCGGATCGCGGGTGACCGGGCCGCGGTTCACGCGGATGGCGTAATGGGTGTCGTCGGCCAGGATGTGGAAATGGCGTCCGGCACCGGCCATGGCCTGCTCGCGCAGGCTGGGGCGTTCCTTGCGCGGCGGCGCGCCTTCGCGCTTGGGCTGCGAAATGGCGGCCAGGAACATCTTCACGCGCTCAGGGTCGGGCGTCAGCTGGTAGACCGCCTTGCCCAGGTAGGTGGCGGTGCCTTCTATATAGCGCGCCAGTTCGATCACGCCGGCATCGCGCAGGTCGCGGATGTATTTGCGCGCGCCGGACGGCGAAAACTTGAGGAACCATGCAATCTCGTCCGCCAGCATCTCGTGCTGCTGCAGCTCGCCGATCAGTTTTTGCATATTCTCGATGCGGCGCAGCGTGGCCGAAGTCGAGCGCACCCGCTCGATCGGCGCCAGCGACAGGGCCTTGCGTTCAGAAATGGGACCGGGACGCTCCACCAGCGTCAGCCGGGGCTTGTCAGCCGATTTGATGGGCTCCTGCAGGGCAAGACCGGAATTTTGGTTTTGTATGATTGCATGCATTTCATCACTCCTTTAACGATAGCCAGCATTGCTTGGAGCAGGCCCGACTGCCTTTTCCAGCGACACACTAGTCTGGTTTCTTGGCTCCAGAATGCCGCCGGGGCCATTTTTGGTCTGTGCGGCAACGAACATAAATGAGCAATACGCAAACTTGGGCTTGGTGCGTTCGCGTACAGAAGGGAACGCTGAAGACCGCTAATCTGGCTGCAGCTTGTCCACTTGAAGAGAGGATTCATCATGAAACTGTCCGTCCTGTTAGCTGCCGCCGCCGCCACCCTGGCCCTGGCTGCCTGCGAACGCACCACCGTCAACAATCCGCCGCCGGTAGACACGCCGGCCCCTGCCGCCGTTCCCGTCCCTGTGCCGGTGCCCGTCCCCGGTCCCGCCGGTCCGCAAGGCGCACCGGGCGAACCCGGCAAGCCAGGCGACACGGTGATCGTGGTGCCGGACGCCGCCAAACCGGCCCCGGAACCCGCCCCCGCACCACCGGCACGCTGATTACAAGTAATTACAAGTCATTACAAGTCACCAAGCTTGTTACTCTGATACAATGCCACCGCGCCGCACCATTTTTGGTGCCGGCGCTGTTTCCATTGGACCGCGCAATTTGCGCGTGGTTCACGGACTGGGGCGTCACAAATCGACAACACTTTTGATTTTGCGCAAGGTTTTGTGCGGTAACGCACGGTTCAGTTGGATGAATGTCCATAGAGTCCAGTCCAACAGCAGAGCAAGATGCTGGAAACTTCGCTGTGTAGGCAGCACCACCTTCAAATAAAAACGGGAGTTATTTGTGAAAAAGACCAACAAGCTCGCTATCATTGCAGCCATCGTTACGCTGTCGTCGACCGCCGCCATGGCCCAAGATGCACAGATCAATCCAAACTGGTACATCCAGCCTAGCCTGAGCACCTTCAATCCGGACTCCGGCTTCGTCACCGACAAGAGCGCATACGGCGCCGGCCTGAAATTCGGCAAAGCCATCGCCCCGAGCTGGGACATCCAGGCTGGCTACACCTATGCCCGCGCCAAGGAAGACGCGCGCCGCTACCAGCAAGAGACCCTGGGCCTGGACGGCTTGTACCTGTTCTCCCGCAACTCCTTCCGTCCCTTCCTGCTGGCAGGTATCGGCGCCGAGCGCGACACCCAAAACCAGCCTCTGCGCAGCGAAGTGCGCAAAAGCTCCCCGTTCATCAGCGCCGGCCTGGGTTTCCAGGCTGACCTGACCGACCGCGCCGCAATGCAAGTGGACCTGCGCAATGTGCACGGTTTCCTGCGCGGTTCGGCCTTCCCGGCCGTCGGCAGCAAGAGCAACAACCTGTACCTGACCTTCGGCCTGAACTACGCCCTGGGCGCCAAGCCAGTGCCGCCGGCTCCAGCTCCCGCACCAGCGCCGGCTCCTGAGCCAGTCGCCGCGCCAGCGCCTGCACCGGTTGCTCCGCCGCCGCCACCAGCGCCGCGCTTCGAAAAAATCACCATGTCGGCGACCGAACTGTTTGCCTTCGACAGCGCCAAGCTGAACCCGAACCAGCCTAAGCTGGACGAGCTGGCCACGCTGCTGAACAACAACCCATCCGTCGGCAATGTGACCATCACCGGCCACACCGACCTGATCGGTTCGGACAAGTACAATCAGAAGCTGTCGGAACAGCGCGCCAACTCGGTCAAGGCTTACCTGACCGGCAAAGGCGTTGCCGCCGACCGTCTGACCGCCGTGGGCAAGGGCGAGTCCCAGCCTGTCGTTAAATGCGACAACAAAAAACGCGCAGACCTGATCAAGTGCCTGGAGCCTAACCGCCGCGTTGAAGTCGACCAAGTGACCATCGAACGCCGCGTGAACTAATCGCACGGCTGGTCATCTGACTGATAGAGAGGGGGCTTCGGCCCCCTCTTTCCATTTCGGAAGGAGAACTTGCCATGAAACACATCCCGCCCCGGGTGAAGACGCTGCGCAGCGTGGCCGTCTGCACCGTCACCGAATGGCTGGAGCACCGCGCCAGCAGCAAAGGCGCGGCGCTGGCCTTCTACACCATGTTTTCCATCGCGCCCATCCTGGTGCTGGTGATCGCCATCGCCGGCGCCTTCTACGGCCAGCAGGCGGCCCAGGGCGAACTGTTCGGCCAGTTGCGCGGCCTGGTCGGGCCGCAGGGCGCGGAAGCGCTGCAGGCGGTGCTGGCCGGCGCGCGCAATCCCGAGCAGGGCCGCTTCGCAACGCTGGCCGCCGGCGCCCTGCTGCTGTTCGGCGCCACCACCGTGTTCGCCGAACTGAAAGCCAGCCTGGACGAAATCTGGCAGCTGCCGCCGCTCACGCAGGGCACGCTGTGGGACACCGTGCGCACCCGCTTGCTGTCCTTCGGCATGGTGCTGGTGCTGGGTTTCCTGCTGCTGGTGTCGCTGGTGGTGAGCGCGGCGCTGGCCGTGCTGGACAACTACTGGCAGGGGCTGTGGAGCAAAGCCACGCTGGCGTTAAGCGTGCTCAACTGGGTGATCGGCTTCGCCGTCATCGCCGCCATGTTCGGCGTGATCTACAAGCTGCTGCCGCGCATCGTGCTGTCGTGGCGCGACGTGACCATAGGCGCGCTCGGCACGGCGGCCCTGTTCACGCTGGGGAAGTATGGCATCGGGGCGTATATCGGCAACAGCGGCGTGGCCAGCAGCTTCGGCGCGGCCGGCTCGCTGATCGCCCTGCTGCTATGGGTCTACTACTCGGCGCAGATCTTCTTTCTCGGCGCCGAGTTCGCGCGCCAGTACGCGCTGCAGCTGGGCAGCCTGCGCCACCACCCGCGCGACGAACACGGCAATCTGCTGTTCTAGTGCCGCTCGCCAGGCAGGCGGGCCGCCGCGTGGGTGATCTCCAGGCGTCCGCCGCCCAGGCAGCCGGCAATGGCGGCCGGCACGGCGCCGGGCCGGTTCACCGCATGCAAATGGAATAGCAGCTGGCCCGCCGCCAGTTCGCCCCAGCCGGCCATGGCCAGCTCGCCCGAGCGGTGCTGCACCAGCACGTGCACGCTGCAAGCCAGGCCCGCCACCGGCTCGGCCAGCAGCATATGGTCGATACGGTAGACGTCCTCGTCCATCGCACGCGTGGCGACCGCGCCCAGCACGGTCTTCTGTTTCAGCAGATTGCCGGCGCGGTCCGGCGCCAGGGCCTGGCGCGCCATGCACACCATGTACTCGGCCCGGCCCAGGCGCAGGCTAAGGAATTGTTCGGGGTCGCACTCGAGCTGGGGCGCCGCTTGCTGCAAGGCGGCCATGGCGGCGCGCGCAGCCTGGGGGGCCGGGCGCAGGACGGGGATAGCGTGCCCGCCGCAGTCCTCCAGTTCCAGCAATTCGTCGGTGCAGGGAAAAGGCAGCGCCGTGCCTTGCTTGCCTTCAAAAAGAATAGCCATCATTATTCTCCGGTCAGTGCCAACGCAGGGGTGGTGTTGATTTTATACGCCCCCTGCCGGAGAAATTCAAGCCCGCTCTATTCTCCCAGCAGCTCGGCCACCGCTTCCATGCCTTCCACCCGCTCGGCCACCACTTTGACGATCACGATCACCGGCACGCCCAGCAGCAGTCCCCACACGCCCCACAGCCAGCCCCAGAACAGCAGGCTGACGAACACGGCGGCGGGATTCATGCGGGCGATGCGGCCGGTCATCCAGGTGGTGACGAAAGTGCCCACCAGCGTGGCGATGGCCAGCGAAGCGCCGGTCACCAGCAGCACCATTTGCAGCGATTCGAACTGCATGAAGGCCACCACGCCGGTGGCGCTGGTAATGAGCAAGGGGCCGAAGTAAGGCATCAGGTGCAGCAGCCCGGCCACGATGGCCCACGCGCCCGCGTTCTCCAGGCCGATGGCGCGCAAGGCCATCCACATCAGCAGCGCCAGCAGCACATTGGTCACCAGCAGCATGAACATATAGCGCTGGATGCTGCTGTTGATGTCCTCGAGAATATGCACGGTGACTTTTTTGCGGCTCAGCGAAGGCCCGGTCAGCTTGACCAGCTTGCGCTTGAAGGTGTCGCCCGAGAGCAGCAGGAAGAACACCAGGAAGATCACCATGGTGGCCTGGCTGACAAAGCCGGCCACGCCCATGGAGCCGGCCCACACCCAGTCGATCACCTTGATGCCGCCCTGCTCGGCCGGCACGGCCTTGCGCACGGTGCGCTTGGCGCTGCCGGACGCGGCCTGCTCGATCTCGGTGGCGACGGCCTGGATGCGTTCTATCGTGCTGGGGCCTTTGCCCAGCTTGTCGGACATCAGGCGCGCGAGTTTATGGGTAACGGTGGGAAGCTCGTCGACGATGCTCTCGAATTCGCCGTGCAGCTTGTCGGCAATGGCGGCCGAGCCGCACAGGATGGCGACGGTGACCAGGGTGGCGCCCAGGGCGCGCGGCAGGCGCAAGCGCTCCAGCCAGCACACCAGCGGATTCAGGGTATAAGCGAGGAAGATGCCGAGCAGCAGGGGCACGAGGAAATTCTTGGCCCATTGCAGCGCGTAGAGAAAGGAAACGGTGGCAATAATGCCGAGCGCGATGCCGCGCGCGTGTACATGCAGTGGAAGGCGGGAGGCAGCCTCGGTGTCGTCGGCGGGCGTCATGGGGATGTCGGCAGGCGGCGCCATCCCCGCAGGGACGGCGCCGCGCGCAGCTTACTTCACGCGAATGTCGTTTTTCACCGACTTCACGCCGGCTACGCCGCGCGCAATTTCACCGGCCTTGGTGATATCGCCAGGCTGGGCGACAAAGCCGCTCAGCTGCACGGTGCCTTTGAAGGTCTCGACATTGATCTCAGTCGATTTCAGCGTAGGCTCGTTGAAAATGCTGGCCTTCACTTTGGTGGTCAGCACGGTGTCGTCGACGTATTCGCCGGCGCCTTCCTTGGTCGGGCTGGAGGCGCAGCCAACAACGGTAAAGACGGTAGCGGCGGTAAATACAGCGGTAGCGAATTTTTGAGCGATCTTCATGGTCTTCTCCTTGGTTTTGAAAGGTGCTCAACTGAGCAGTCTGCAGTTTGGCCCAGGCGCGGCGCGGCTTCTGTACGCTAGCGTACACACCATGAATTATTTGCCGCATTTGAAACAAACCCTGCAGCAAAAGGCTCCGTGCGTCATCGCACAGACCCCGGAAGGCAAGCTGACTATGCTGTAAGCACACTTTCCAGGAGATCGATATGAAGACCACACCTACTCTTGCGGCATTGATGATCGCAGCTTCCGCCCTGATCACCGGCTGCTCCAGCACCCCCATGCAATCCACCAGCTACACCACCGCCGGCAACGAAGCCACCACCGGGGTGATCGACAACATCCAGATCGTCCGCCTCGATCCCGCCACCAGCGGCGTGGGCGCCGTCACCGGTGGCCTGGTGGGCGCGCTGGTAGGTAACCAGGTCGGCTCCGGCACAGGCCGCGCGGCTGCCACGGCGGCCGGCGCGATCGGCGGCGCCGTGGTCGGCAACCAGGTGGAACGCAACCGCAACCAGCCTTACGACGCCTATCAGATCACCGTGCGGCTGGACAACGGCGAGTACCGCACCATCAACCAGGACAGCGTCTACGACCTGCGCGTGGGCAACCGCGTGCGCATGGTCGACGGCCGCGTCTACCGCTACTAAGCAGCGACTACACAGCCACCAAGCAGCCACCAAGCAGCCACCAAGCACCGCACCACCAATTACAACTCAAGGAGAACGCCATGGGAACCATCATTCTGATCGTATTAGTCCTGCTGCTGATAGGCGCGCTGCCGGCCTGGCCGCACAGCCGCAACTGGGGCTATGCGCCCAGCGGCGTCACGGGACTGATCGTACTGGTCCTGCTATTCATGCTGATTACCGGCCGGCTGTAAGCGGCCGCATGCACAAGGAGCCCATCATGAAACGCACTCTCGTCTTAGGCCTGCTGGCCGCCTGCTGCGCGGCCCAGGCACAGGTCACGCCGCCGGAGGTGGAGAAGCACCAGCGCCAGGAACTGCGGCACGGCGATCCCGCCCGCTGGACCAAGCCTGACCGCACCGAAGCGCAGCAGCTGGCCACGCTGCGCAAGGAAATCAATGCCGCGCTGGCCGAGGCGCGCACCGCCTGCAAGCAGATGGAGCAGGCTGAACGCGCCGATTGCCTGAAGGAAGCGCAAGCCACTTATGTGGCGGATATGGGGAATATGCGCCAGCAGCTGGCCAATGCCAACAATCCGCGCCAGGCCGTGTACGACACCAGCGGGCAGTAAGCCGCCGGCTCAAAAAAAACGCCGCGATGATCGCGGCGTTTTGCTTTATCTACAGTGCTTATGGCTTGCGCCGCGAGAGCCACAGGCCGGCCGCCAGGGCGGCCACGCCGGCGACCAGCACCGGCTTGACGAGGCGGCGGCGCGCCACGAAGGAGCCGACGCGGATTGCCATCGGCAGCGCCCGCGTCAATCCCATGCCTTTGACCACGCCAATAATGCCGGCCAGGCTGGCCAGCCCGCCCAGGGCGGCCGTACCGCCCTCGCCCGCCGCGCCATCACGGCCGCCATGGCCGCCGAACAAGCCGGCGAAACGGTGCTGCACCGCCCCCAGCGCGTGCTCGATGGCGCCGTGCACCAGTGCGTCCGGCCGCAGCGCATTGCCCAGCTGGGCCTTGGCGTGCACCACGCTGACGCGGTAAAGCTGGCCTTCCAGCATCAGCTTCTCCTTGGCGGCGGCGTGCGCCGCGCGTTCTTCCTTGGTCATCGATCATTCCTTGGCACGTTACAGCAGCATGTCGCGGTCGCCTTTCAGCTCCGCCATCGTCATGGGCAAACCCAGCTTGTTCTGGCGCAGCAGGGCGCGCGCCATCATCACCAGCCATAGGGTGATGAGGACGAACGCCACTGCCAGGATCAGCAGGATTTTCCAGCCTATCGCGGCCCACGCCAGGTAGACCACAGTGGCGGTGGTGAACGCCACCGCGAACCAGCCGGCCACCAGCGCCAGCGCAAACACCACCGACAGCTGCACCAGGTGCTCGCGCACCTCGGACAGCTCCAGCGCGGCCAGTTCTATGCGCGACAGTATCAGCCGCGCGGTGTTGCGGCAGACACCGGCCAGCGAGCCGATCAAGCCAGGGGCGTGCGATGCGGGTTGCTCCATTTCAGCTCCTGGCACGCGCAATTACTTGCGGCCCAGGATCACGCCCACCAGCAGGCCGACGCCGGCTGCCAGGGCGATCGAACGCCATGGGTTTTCTTTCACATAGGCGTCGGTCGACTGCGCCATTTGCTTGCCGGCCGCAACCGCGCTTTGCTGCGCTTCGTGGGCCTTGGCCAGCGCCGTGTCCAGCGCGCGCATGCCGCGGCCACGCAGTTCCTCGGCCTTTTCACCGGTCAGCGCGGTGGCGGCGGTGAACAGGGCCTGGGCGTCTTTGACCAGGGTTTTCACGTCGTTGTTCACGGTACTGATGTTATTTTCAAGCATGATGGACTCCTGTTGTTATGGTGGGTTGAAACGGTACAGCAAAAAAAATATTCTATTCCAGCAAGTCTCGCATATCGTCGGCGTGTTCTTCCTCCACCGCCATGATCTTGATCAAGAGTTGCCGCGTCGTCGGGTCCGATTCGCCGATCTGCTCTATCATCTGGCGGTAGCTTTCAATCGCGACGCGCTCGGCGATCAGGTTGGCGCGCACCATCGATTGCACCTCCGCTGACTCATCATACTCGGCATGGCTGCGATCGAGCAATGTTGCCGGATTGAAATCAGGTTCGCCGTTCAACTGAATGATACGCTCAGCCAGCCAATCGGCGTGCTCCTGCTCCTGCGTGGCGTGCTCCAGGAACTCGGCCTTGACCCCGGCGTTGTCGCGCCCGGTGACCGTGTAGTAGTGGCGCTTGTAGCGCAGAATGCAGACCAGCTCGGTGGCCAGCGCGCCGTTCAGCATTTTGATCACCGCCTCGCGGTCGCCTTTGTAGCCGGCCGTCACCGGGCCGTCCGCCAAATTCTGCGCTGCCGCGCGGATGGCGGCCGTATCGATGCCTGCCGGTGCAGGGGATGCTGGGGTTACTGTCGATTCAACCATGATGCGTCCTTTTCAAAAGTTCATTGGCGCGAGGTGACAGGGCGGCCCGCTTCGGACAGCACGATCTCCACGCGACGGTTCAGCTGGCGGTTGCCCGCCGAGTCATTGCCGGCCACTGGATAGGCTTCGCCGTAGCCGCGCGTGGCCACCCGCGTGCCTGCCACGCCCATGGCCATCAGCGCGCTGCGCACCGCCTCGGCGCGCCGCTGCGACAGCTCCAGGTTGTGCGACGACGTGCCGGTGCTGTCGGTGAAGCCCTCCACCATCACGCTGCGGTCCGGGTTCTGCTGCAGCACGTCGGCCAGCTTGCGGATGGTGCGCTGGCCGCCTTCGGTCAGCACGGCCTGGTCGGTATTGAAGAGCACGTCGCCGAAGGTGATGACGATGCCGCGTTCGGTTTGCTTGGCTTGCAGCTCGGCCAGCTGTGCCGCCAGCGCATCGGCCTTGGCTTGCGCCTCGCGCGTGGCGCCGGCCTGCTGCTCGGCGGCCATGCGCGCCGCATCGGCCTGCGCCTTGGCGGCCTCCGCCTCGGCCTGGGCCTGCTCGGCGCCGCGTTTGGCGCGGTCCGCCTCGGCGGTGCGCGCATCCAGGCGGAGCTGGTCGCGCTGGCGCGCCGCATCGGCCACCGACGCCTCGGCGCCCTTCTGCTTGGCCACTTCCTGCGCCACGCCTATACGCTGCTTGGCGAGATAGGCCAGCTTGTCGACCTCGGCGGCATTCTCCTTGCGCGCGGCCGCTTCGTTGGCGCGGTCCAGCGCGGCCGTGGCCTGGCGCCACTCAGCCTGGGCATACTGCGCCACCGCCGGGTTGTTCTGCGCAGCCATATAGTCGCCGCGCGTCTGGTCCAGCAAGCTGGTGGTGGTGGGCGCCGAGCTGCAGGCGCCCAGCGCGGCGGCCAGCGCCAGCACCAGCGCGGCGGGTTGGAAGATGGATTTTTTCATGGTGGCCTCCTGCTTATTTGACGGTGGTGGTGTTGGCGCGGTCCAGCTCTTCGCGCAGCACGCGGATGTTTTCCTGCAGCGCGTCGGCGGCGGCGGTGGCTTTGGCCGAGTTGGCCTTGCTTTGCGCCAGGCGCGCATCGGCCTGGGCCTGCGTGGCCAGGTCGCGCGCGGCCTGGTAATCCTTGGCGGCCAGCGCCTGGTTGGCGCGCAGCATTTTTTCACGGGCCGACGCAATCTCGGCCGGGGCCAGTTCGGCCGCGCCGGACGAGGTGGCGCTGTCGACTGCCGCGCGCGACACGGCGACATCGGCGGTGGCGGGCGTCTTCTGGCTGGCGCAGCCGGTAATCACCAGCAGGGCCAGGCCGCAAAGGGCGGCGGCGGATTGCCTACGCAGCGGTGTGTTCATTGTTATTCTCCTTGATGGTTGCGATGTGTAAACGTTATAAGCGTTCCCAGGAAACCATTCAGTACGGTGCCGCACATTGCAGCCGCGACGCGTGGTGTAGGCTGCGCGTATAAACATAGAACACAAAGAAAGGCCGCATCATGCCCATGCCACGAAAGACAAAAATCGCCCTCGCCATCGGCGCCACCGTGCTGGCCGTGCCGGCCGTGGCGCTGGTGGTGCTGCTCAACTACGACTGGAACCGCGCGCGGCCCTGGCTCAGCGAAAAAACCAGCGAGGCCATAGGCCGCCCCTTCGCCATCAAGGGCAACCTGGCGCTGACGTGGGAAAAACAGATCGTGCCCGAACGCGAGCGCAGCTGGCGCGACCACCTGCCCTGGCCCCACCTGGTGGCGCGCGACGTCCACCTCGGCAATCCCGCCGGCATGGAGCCGGCCGAGATGGCCAGCGTGGGCGAGTTCTCCTTCTCGCTGAATCCCTTCGCGCTGCTGGGCAAGGAGATTTCGATTCCGGTGCTGCGTTTTGAAACCCCGTCCGTGCTGCTGCAGCGCGGCGAAGACGGCCGCAACAACTGGACCTTCGACAAAAAGGACAAGCCCTCGCCATGGCGCCTGGACCTGCAGCGCGTGGTGTTCACCAAGGGCACCGTGCACTACAAGGACGCGCTGGCCAAGGCCGACGCCACCGCCGAGATCGACACCATCAACGCCGACCCGCTGTACGGCGTGTCCTGGAAACTCAAGGGGCAGTGGCGCGGCGCGCCCGTCAGCGGCGGCGGCAAGGCCGGCGCCGTGCTGTCGCTGCAGCAGCAGACCGCGCCCTACCCGATCGCGGCCGACGTCAACCTGGGCGGCACCCGCATTGCCGTGGAAGGCACGCTGACCAAGCCCGCCGCGCTGGCCGCGCTGGACATGAAGCTGACCCTGTCCGCGCCCAGCATGGCGCGCCTGTACGCGCTGACCGGCATCGTGCTGCCGGAGACGCCGCCCTTCACCACCTCGGGCCACCTGAGCGCCACGCTGGGCAAGGACAGCGGCCACTACACCTACGACAAGTTCACCGGCAAGGTCGGCTCCAGCGACATCAGCGGCCATATGGAATACCAGCAAAAGCAGCCGCGCGGCTACCTGAGCGGCAACGTCCACTCGCGCCTGCTGCAGTTTGCCGACCTCGGCCCGCTGGTGGGGGCCGACTCCAACGCCAGCAAGGAAGCGCGCGGCCTGCCGGCCGTGCAGCCCAGCGGCAAAGTGCTGCCGGTGGAAAAATTCCGCACCGAGCGCTGGACCAGCATCGACGCCGACGTGAAATTCAAGGCCGACCGCATCGTGCGCGAGCACCAGCTGCCGATCGCCAAGCTGGAGACCGACATCCACCTGAAGGACGGCGTGCTGGCGCTCACGCCGCTCAATTTCGACTGGGCCGGCGGCACGCTGGCCTCCAACGTCAAGCTGGACGGCAGCGGCCGCACCGACAAGAACGCCATCCGCGCCGAGCTGAAAGCCACCGCGCGCCATCTCAAGCTGAAAGAACTGTTCCCCACGCTGGACGGCCTGAAGGCCAGCGTGGGCGAGATCAACGGCGACGCCTCGCTGAGCGCCACCGGCGACTCGGTGGCCACCCTGCTGGCCGGCTCCAACGGCGAATTGAAGGCGCTGATCAACCAGGGCAGCATCAGCAAGCTGCTGCTGGAACAGATGGGGCTCAACCTGGGCAACGTGGTGCTGACCAAGCTGTCCGGCGATAAGCAGGTCAAGCTCAACTGCATGGCGGCCGATTTCGCCGTCACCAAAGGCCTGGCGCAGACGCGCGAGTTCATCATCGACACCGACGACGCCGTCATCAATGTGAACGGCAGCGTCAACCTGGCCAGCGAGCAGCTGAACCTGACGCTCAAGCCCGACAGCAAAGGCCTGCGCATCATCACGCTGCGCTCGCCGCTGTATGTGACGGGCACCTTCAAGCAGCCGGACGTGAGCGTGGACAAGGGCGTGCTGGCCCTGAAGGCCGGCGGCGCGCTGGCGCTGGCCGTGGCGGCGGCCCCGGTGGCGGCGCTGCTGCCGCTGATCAACACCGGCCCCGGCAAGGACAGCGAATGCGGCAAGCTGCTGGCGCAGGCGCGCGTCAAGCCGGTGGCGCCGCCGCCCGGCAAGACGCTGAAAGGCAAACCCGTGCGGAAACAATAGGCAGCTTTGCTCCAGCGTGAGGTGGCGTACAGAACAATCGGCCGGTAAGCGCTACGCTGATCCTGTAGCAAGCGCCGCTCCAGGCGCCACACCACAAGGAGCCAACAATGAAACCTCTGCAATCCCTCCCTGCCCTGCTTGGCGCGCTGCTGCTGGCCGCCACGGTGGGCTGCGCATCGACGAGCACCTCGGAAAGCACCGGCGAGTATCTCGACGATACGGTGCTGACCGCCAACGTCAAAGCCGCAATGGTGAACCAGCCGGACCTGAAAGCCTCCGAAATCAACGTGGAGACCTACAAGGGCGCCGTGCAGCTTAGCGGCTTCGTGTCCTCGCAAGAGGAAATCGACAAGGCAGTGGCGGCCGCGCGCAGCATCAACGGCGTGAAAAGCGTAACGAACGACATGCGTCTCAAGTAATCCCCCCAACCATCAAGGAGAACCACCATGAACACCATCAAACACCTCGCGGCCATCGCCGCCATCCTGTCCCTGAGCGCTTGCGCGGGCATGTCCCAGCAAGATAAAAACACGGCGGTCGGCGCGGCCGTCGGCGGCGTGGCCGGTTCCGTATTGACCGGCGGCAGCGCGGTCGGCGCCGTGGGCGGCGCGGCAGTGGGCGGCGTGATCGGCAACCAGGTCAACAAGCCACCGCGTTAATCCCCGCCGGCTTTCACAGAAACACGTTAGCCATACCGATACTCCCCGTGTCCTTGACCATCTCGTAGCAACGGCAGGACACGGCCTCCAGGCCGGCCGAATCCAGTATCTCGATATTGCCCCGGCTGTAGGTAATCAGCTTCTGGTTCTGCAATGCGCTGGCCGCCTTGGTCACGCCGACGCGCCGCACCCCCAGCGCGTGCGCCAGGAATTCATGCGTCAGGTGGAATTTCTCCGATTGCAGCCGGTCCCGCGTAATGAGCAGCGAACGCGCCAGCCGCGCCTCCAGCACATGGAAGCGGCTGCACACGGCAATCTGGATCGCCTGCGCCAGCAAGGTATCGGTGTAGCGGTACAGCAGGCGCTGCAGCGACTCCATGCGGCCGAACTCGGCGCAGAAATCGCCCGCCTGGATGCGGCTGGCGTGCCCGGCGCGCTGCACCACGGCCCGCACCTGCGCCAAGCGATGGCCCAGCGCCACGGACGCGCCTATCATGCCCTCGCGCCCCACCGAGCCCACTTCCAGCGTCATGCGCCCTTCCGCCACGGCCAGCAGGGAAATCAGGCTGTCGCTGGGGAAGTAGATGTACTGGATGGCCTGGCCCGGCTCGTACAGCACGTCCCCGACGTCCACATGCACCTGCTCGCAGAGCGAATCGAGGTGCAGCAAATCGTCTTCGGGCAGGCTGGCCAGCAGCCGGTTGCCGAAGTCCGGCGGCGGCATGCTGCTATGTGCGGAGGCGAAGGTCAAGTCCATGGGATGGGAATAATTATCGTTTCTTTATCGTGAATTTCAGATTAGCGGCAATGAATAGCGGTGTATGTACGCTGACGCACTGAACCAGCCGGGCCGCGGGGAGAAAATCCTACGCATCAGACTGTTAAGGAAACCATCATGAACACCACCTCCCTGCGCACCAACCATCCACTGCTGCTGGCTGCGGCCGTTGCCGTCATCCTGTTCTGCAGCGTGGGCATCGCCGCAGTGATGGGCTGGCTGCCCAACTCCAACAGCACGCCATCGCCGCAGGCCGAGCTGCCCATCCAGGCCGCCGCAGCGCCGCTGCCAGAGGCACAGGGCCAGGCGTCCTATCCCGGCTACCACCCCGGCCCCGGCCCCGGCTCCAGCCTGACGCCGGTGCCGCCGCCGGCGAACCGCTCCGGCGCCGATGCGGGCGGCGGCTACGCTCCCGCCGCCGAGCCGCAGCGCGTGGCGCAGGCCGAGCCTGCCGCACCTGCCGTGTGCAAGAGCTGCGGCGTGGTGGAATCCGTACGCGAAGTGAGCACGCGCGCCCAGGGCAGCGGCCTGGGCGCCGGTGCTGGCGCCGTGGTGGGCGGCCTGCTGGGCCACCAGATCGGCGGCGGCACGGGCCGCCAGCTGGCCACCGTGGCGGGCGCGGTGGGCGGCGCCGTGGTGGGCAACCAGGTGGAAGGCAATATGCGCGCCACGCGCAGCTACACCATCAAGGTGCGCATGGACGACGGCAGCTACCGCACCTTCCACCGCAGCGCGCCGAACTGGCAGCAGGGCGAACGCGTGCGCGTGGTGAAAGGCGAACTGCGTCACGGCTAGGAAATTTTCCTGTATGTACGGCACCGTACAGATAAGCACTGCATCAACGCCGATACTGAAGCTTCCAACATCAACATCCACACGAGAGGACCACTATCATGCTCTATACCATCGCGGTTGTACTGATCATACTTTGGCTGCTGGGCCTGGTGACTTCCTACACCATCGGCGGCTTCATCCACGTTTTGCTGGTAGTGGCGGTCATCATGATCCTGCTGCGCCTGATAAGCGGACGCGGCATTTAGCGTAAAGGAGTCACCATGCAGCAAATCAGCAAGAAAAAACTGAGCGGCGCCCTGGCCGGCGCCCTGGCGCTGGCCATCGCCAGCACCGGCTGCGCCGACATGTCGGCCACCCAGCGCGGCACGGCCACCGGCGCCGGCGCCGGCGCCGCGCTGGG
>NZ_WWCU01000056.1 GCF_009857595.1 Pseudoduganella aquatica
TGGAATAAGAGCAACTGCTGCGAAATCTACATCACGATCTTGGCGACCAAGGGCGGGTACGGCATCCAGTTGCTCTGCCCCGACGTTCCGTTTTCGGGGCAGATGGAATAATACAAGGGCGGGTTAGGCAAAGCCCTAACCCGCCAGAGCAGCCCAAGCGCCCCCGCCGCAAGCAGCACCCAGGCCCCTTCGGGGGCCTTTTCTATTTGCGCGATTCGGTATACCGTAGAGCTTTTTTGCGAGCGCCACCACATGACCCGAATCGCCGCCCTACTCGTCGCCGCCATGCTCGCAGGCTGCGCCAGCGTGCCCACCCCGCCTGTCGCCACCGCGCCGCAGCCCAAGCAGCTCTACCAGATGACGCCGCAGGAAGCAGACGGCTACATCGCCCAGATGCAGCAGTCCGAGCCCGACCTGCGCAAGCGCATCGCCGCCATCGGCCGCCGCAACATCGGCCAGCCCTATATGCTCAACCTGCTGGGCGAATACCCCTACGAGCTGCACGACACGCTGCCCATGTTCAGCCTGACGCAAAGCGACTGCGTGGTGTTCGCCGAGCACACCTACGCCATGGCGCTCTCGCGCAACTGGAAAGAGTTCTTCTGGATGTTGCAGCGTATCCGCTACAAGGACGGTGTGGTCGGCGTGGCCACGCGCAACCACTACACCGAGCAGGACTGGAACATCAACAACGGCTGGCTGCTGACGGACGCCACGCGCGAACTGGCGGGCGACTTCGTGGCCTCGTACCCGCTGCATGTCGACCGCCAGCGCTTCCTGAAAACGCGCCACAACACCGAGGTCAGCATGCCGGTGCAGGACAGCACCGAGTACTACATCCCCAAGGAACGCGTGGCCGAAGTATTGGACAAGCTGCGTGACGGCGACTTCGTCAACATCATCTCCACGCGCGACGGCGGCTACTGGGCCTCGCACGTCGGGCTGGTGGTCACGGCGGCGGACGGCAAGCGCATGTTCCTCAACTCCGCCGAGCCCAAAGTGCGCGAAGAAAGCTTCGACCAATTCCTCGCCCGCACGGCAGAACGCGAAGCGCGCAACGCCGCCGAAGGCAAAAACGGCCAAAAGCTCGCCGGCTTCAAATTCCTGCGCCTGAACGACACCATCATCGCCCCCCCCGCCCTGCCCCAGCCACGTCCCTAAGCCCAACATAAAATGACGCGATGCCTGCCCCAAAATACCGCTAAGTCAAGCAAATTCCGTAGGGCGGGTTAGCGAAGCGTAACCCGCCATAGCCGTCGCAATGCGTGCATGCGGCGGATTACGCTACGCTAATCCGCCCTACTCAAGGGGCGCGCGGTACTAAGTTTACTTCAGTTCGGTGATGAACTGCTCGCGCGGGCGGCGGACCTTTTTCAGGTTGACCAGCCAGTCGCCGTCACCGGCGCGGTAGCCCAGCGGCAGCATCACCACCGAGCGCAGGCCGCGTTCGCGCAGCTTCAGGATCTCGTCCACCTTGGCCGGATCAAAGCCTTCCATCGGCACCGAATCCACCTGCTCCTGCGCGGCGGCGATCAGCGCCGTGCCCACGCCGATATAGGCCTGGCGCGCGGCGTGCGCGTAGTTAGTCTCGGCGTCGCGCTGCGGGTAGGTGTTGAGCAGCTGCTGGCGGTACGCTTCCCAGCCTTCGTTCTTGATACCGCGCTCTTCGTTCACCAGGTCGAACATCTGGTTGATGCGCTCGGCCGTGTAGTTGTCCCACGCGGCAAACACCAGCAGGTGCGAGCAGTCCGTGACCTGGCCCTGGTTCCACGCGTGCGGCTTGATCTGCTCGCGCAGCTCGGGATTGGTAACGACAAATACTTCATACGGCTGCAACCCGCTGGAGCTGGCCGTCAGGCGCACCGCTTCCAGGATGCGATCAACTTTTTCTTGCGGAACCGCTTTGGTGGGTTCCATTTTCTTGGTGGCGTAACGCCATTTCAGGACTTCGAGCAGATCGGACATGGTGGCTACTTTCTTGTGGGTTAATCTACCCCCCATATTTAGGCGGCCCCAGCCATTTCAAGTCTATTCAGTAATGAAGTGTTGATCTTGCTGGCACGCATCCTGCATTACCCCTCTCGGCGCTGTTGCCTGTGTAAGTAACCGAGGTGGGAAATGAACACTGAAATCGTCCGCAAAACCGTCACTACTGCTCTGGTGGCCGCATCTATCCTGGCCCTGGCGCCTGTTGCTCACGCAGCAGCTACCCGAGCCGAGAAGAACGACCGCCCATCCTGGCTGCTGGGTGCGCTGAGCATCGCCGTTGCCATTGCCGTGCGGCGCAAGACTGTCAATACTGACGTGTAAATCAACCGCCGTGAGGCGGTTTTTTACATGAAAATTGACATTCTGCCCCGGAATCATTCCCTAAGTACAATATTTCACTGGCGGATGGGCGTCCGCTATGCGAGACTCACCATATCTGCTATTGAAAGGCGGTTCGGCAACGCAAGCGCCGTGCCGTCCCCGGAAAGATATGGAAAACCAAGCCGCCGAAGTCACCAGCCCGCCGCCAGACGTCCCCCAGTTCCAGCACTATCAAATTCTGGCCCGCCTGGGCGCGGGCGGCCACGGCGAGGTGTACGAAGGCTGGGACAGCCGGCTGCGCCGCAAGGTGGCCATCAAGCGCCACCGCGCCCTCGACCCGCTGCGCGACCCGGCCAGCCTGGTCAAGGAAGCGCGCATGACCGCGTCGCTGCACCACCCGGCCTTCGCACAGATCTACTCGATTGAGCAGGACGACGAGGGCTGGGCCATCGTCATGGAGCTGATCGCCGGCCAGACCTGGCGCCAGCTGGCGCAGGACAAGGAGCATCCGCTCGACCTGCCCACCGTGCTCGGCTGGATGGGCCAGCTGGCCGTGGCCATGGAAGCGGCGCACGAGTCCGGCCTGATCCACGGCGACCTGAAACCGTCCAACCTGATGCTGGACCCGGCCGGCAAAGTCCGCATCCTCGACCTCGGCCTGGCCTTCCACGACGACGCGCAAGCCACCACCTCGGTGATGCAGCTGGAGCAGCAAGGCACCATCGCCTACATGGCGCCCGAAGTGCTGCTGGGCGCCGCGCCGGGCCGCCAGTCCGACATCTACGCCATGGGCGTGATCCTGTTCGAACTGGCCACCGGCGCCCGCCCTTTCGGCAACATGAGCGGCCTGGCCTTGGCTGCGGCGCAGATGCAGTCCAGCTCCAATGATTGGACTTTCCCCGATACGCTGCCTGAAGAAATAATCCAGCTGATCCGAGCATTGACCGCACGCCGACTGGACCAGCGCTTGGCCAACATGAACCTAGTGAAACAACGCACAGCGGCCTGCATCGACTACATAAACAACGACACCGGTGATAGTGCCGGTAACGTAGCAACAAAGCGCTCGTCGCGTTTCGCAGACAAACAAGCATTGGTAAGGAATTGGAAGACCTTCGCTGCGGGAGCCATACTGCTGGTTAGCGCCGGATGCTGGCTTTTCCTCGCAACCGACTCGCCGCTTGGCAAGGTTAATCCGCCGTTTTCAAAGGCCCAGGCTATTTCCCGGGCGCTGGCAGCGCTGCAACAATCCGATCAGCCGGAACGACTAGAGGCTGCAACGCGCGATTTCACTGCGATTCTTGAGCGGGACCCGGACAATGCCGCAGCCGTTGCGGGCATGTCACTGGTATACAGCTACCGCTATCTCAGCGACAGTCAGGACGAAACTTGGCTGCAGCGTGCTACCGCCAGCGCCCAGCAAGCGCTCAAGCTCGATGGCCAGTTAGCGTTGAGCCATGCTGCGCAGGCGTGGGTACTGTCTAAACAAGGCAAACGCGAACAAGCGCTGGCCGAGTGCGAACGCGCCCTGGCCCTTGAGCCGGGACATTATTTTGGCACCTTGGGCAAGGCCGTAGCACTGCGCAAATTGCGCCGTTTTGATGAAGCCAAACAATGGCTAGAGCAGGCAATCCAGCGCAACCCGGGCGAGCGCGTCTTTGCCGACGAACTTGGCTCTTTGCATTTCGATCAAGGCAACTACGCAGCCGCTGAGCAGGCGTTCCGCCGCAGCATGAAGTTACAACCAGACTCGGCTTTCGCCTACGCCAATCTCAACGCCACTTTGTTGAGGTTGAACCGCAGCGAAGAAGGCTTGCAGGTGCTGCAACAAGGCCTTCAAGTTCGCCCTAACGGAGTGTTGTATACCAGCCTGGGCAACGCGCTGTTTGCGCGCGGTGACTATGTCGGCGCTGCGGAGGCGTTTGACCGCGCGGTCACGCCACCTGCGGGGAATCCGAACAATTATCTCAGATGGGCCAATCTCGGGGACACGCTGTTGTGGATACCCGGCAAGGCGGGGCAGGCGAAGGACGCCTATCGGAAAGCGTTAAAGCTGCTTGAGCCGCGCCAACAGATCGCCCCCAATGATTCAACGCTCCTTTCGCGCATGGGCCTGTATTCTGTGCGTGCTGGCGACAACGAGCGGGGTATAGATCTGCTGCGTAAAGCAACGAGCCTGGCCCCTTCAAGTCCTGATGTTCATTTCCGCACAGGCTTGGCATACGAATTGCTTGGAAAACGAGAGCTTGCACTGGAAGCATTGGCGCAAGCGAAAAAGAACGGCTATCCCGCCAGCGCTATCGCATCGGAACCAGACCTAGTAGCGCTGAGGAGAGACACCCGGTATATGTCCTTATCACCTGATGGAGTTAAATAATGAGAGAAGTCGTCCTTACCACTACCTTCGATATCGACCAGGACAGCCAACTGCTGCAATGGTCTTTCACGGTTGATGGCGAACCAATCACTGGAACGGGCATAGAAACCGGCCTGCTGGCCTTCAAACGCGAGGACAAAGTCAACGTGGTGATGATTGCGACCAGCAAAAAAGCGCATATCGCCCAGGTCACGATTGACGACTGCAATATGATCACCACCCCACGCGCCTTCACCGCCCGGGAAAATCCCGAACTGGCAGGCCAGTTCCCCGAACCATCGCCATTTGGTAGCAATAGCGCTGTCATCAGCTATGGCAAGGGTGTGTGCCAAGGCTCCAGCGAAGTGGCTGTGTGGCAACCGACGTTGACGCTCGAGTGCACCAACCTCGGTCGCTGGGACTTGTCTTTCATTATTACTGCATCGATCCGCCGCACCACCTCTGCTGGAGTCGAAGGCATTGAGCGGCGCGTGTTCGGATTTGATCCTGAGTGCGAAGTTGGATCGGGATCCGACTAATCCGTCACCTACACCGGGCCGCTAGGCGAATTGACGCAAAACGCAATACGATAGCGCGTTCTTCCATAACCATTTAAGGAACTCAAATGCAACATGCACAACACGAATCGATTTTCTCCAACATCCGCAAACTGTTTACAAGCGAAACGCCGGCAAAAAATCATGCGGCTGAAATACGCCCGCTGACCGAGGACGAGCTACGCGCAGTTGCAGGCGGGCCGGAACTTGAAGTTAGCGCCGGCGGTTAACTCATCAGGAAATTCCGAGCGCACCAAGGTAACGCCTTAACGCTTCGGCAGGTGTTTTGAGCTGCGCGGCGCAGCGGTCGACGGCGCCGTCGCAGGCGGCCAGCGCGCTGCGCAGTTCTTCTTCGGCGATCCGCTCGGGTCGCCGGATCTGCGGATGTTCATCCAGCAGCTTGTACATGGTCGGACGGGAAATTCCCAGCGATTGCGCGGCGCTCAGGATGCGCCAGCCGTTGCCGTCCATCGCGGCCAACACTTCCTCGTGATCCGGCATGGCGCGCCGTCCGCGCTTGGCGTCCGCCGGCGGTGCTGCGCCATTCCCGGCCGGACTAACGCCGCCGTTGCTCGCCACGCCCTGCCCCGCACGCCCTTGCCCGCCGCGATACGCTCCTGCCTCCGCAGCAAAATCATCCCCCTGCGCGGCCGCTGAGGCCGCCAGTCGGGCCGCACTACCCTGCGGCGCTGCCACGCTGCGCGTCAGCGCGGTCAGCAGCGGCACTTCGCCCATGCGCACCGACAGCAGCGCCCGCCGCACCACCTGGGCCAGCTGGCGCACATTGCCAGGCCAGTCGTAGCAGGCGCAGTCGCTCACCAGCGCAAACGGGAATTCGTCCGCCGCCGCGCCGCCTTCGGCCAGGAAATGCAGGATCAGCACGCCGATGTCCTCGCGCCGCTCGCGCAGCGGCGTCATCGGGATGACATAGCTTTCCAGGCGCCGCAGCAGCGCGTGATTGAAGGCGCCGCCGTACAAATCCTGGTCGGTGGCGGCGATCAGGCGCGCGCTGCTGTGGCGGTCGCCCGCCGCGCCCACGGGGCGGTAGTCGCCGCTTTCCAGCACGCGCAGCAGCATGGGCTGCACAACGGCCGGGGTATTGCCGATTTCATCCAGGAACAGGGTGGCGCCGTCGGCCTCGCCGAACAGGCCCACACGCACGGTCTGCGCGCCGGTGTAGGCGCCCTTGGCGGCGCCAAACAGCTCCACCGCCGCCAGCGATTCGTTCAGGGTCGCCATGTTCACCGCCACCAGCGGCGCGGCCGCGCGCGGCCCCATGGCGTGGATGGCCCGCGCCGCCACTTCCTTGCCGCTGCCGGTTTCGCCCAGCAGCAGCACCGGCATATTGGTCTGCGCCGCCGCGCGCACCTGCTCGCGCATCATGATGGCGGCGCTACCCACGCCCAGCAGGCCCTTCACGGGATTGTTGCGCGGCAGCGAGGTGGCCCAGTGCAGGCACAGCAGCACGGCCCGGCCCAGGCCCAGCACGGCGCCCTCGGCCACGCGCTCGGCGCCCAGCTGCTGCGCGCCGCCGACTTCCTCGCCGTCCAGCTCCACGATCATGCGGCTGTCCGGCGGCGTAATGGCCACGCCGCCGTCCGGCGTGCGCGCAATGCGCAGCGGCTGGCGCGAAATGCCGCCGTAGCCCAGCGGCAGCCTGTCCTTGCCGGGGCGGCTGAACATGGGCATGAAACGGCCCAGCTCGATCACGCCGTCGCCGCTGCCGTCCAGGTACTGTTCACCGATCCGCGCCGGGTCCGGATGCCACAGCACCGTCAGCGCCAGTACCGGCCCGCCCGTCACTTCCGCGTCGCGCAGCGGGGATGTCAGCGTGTAATCGGAATCGTTCAAGCCTGCAGCCAAAGTTCTCTCCTAGTGTAAATGACAATGTAAAGCCCGCCGGTTGACATGTCAATTAACGGAATGAAAGGGTTGCAATATGAAAATCAGGTTAGTTTGTCCATATTGCGTGCAGGCATGGGGTTTGCTATTGACATCCAGTAATGATGAATTGCAGGAGCAGCAACATGAAAACGCGCAGCGAACTGACCGATCTGCCACTGAACAGCACCTATCAGGACGGCCTGTGTACCGAGCTTGCCATCATCGGCGCCGGCGCTGCCGGATTGTACAGTGCGTGGCGCATGGTGGCCGATGGCGCCTTGCCCGGCTCCCAGGTGCAGCTGTTTGAAATGGACGACCGCATCGGCGGCCGCCTGGAATCGGTCACCCTGCCGGGCATGGACGTGGTGGGCGAGCTGGGCGGCATGCGCTACATGGCCTCGCAAAGCATTATCGCCACGCTGGTCGAGCAGGTATTCAGCAACACGCTGCAAAGCGTGCCCTTCCCCATGGGCGACAACGCGCACCTGTTCGCATTCCTGCGCAAGCAGTACCTGCGCGCGGACGCCTGGCAGCGCGCCCAGGCGCGCGGCGACCGCCAGCTCACCCGCTACATGCTGAACGAAGGCGACATCGGCTACAGCGCGGACCAGCTGTTCAACAAGGTGGTGTACGAGGTGCTGACCGCCGACCCGTGGTTCAACGCGCGCTATGCGGACAAGGTGAAGCACTTCGGCGCCTACGACTACACCTTCCTGCTGAGCGCGGAGGACTGGAGCCGCATCAAGCCGCAGCTGCGCTACTGCTTCGCCGGCCCCTACCAGGACGCGCTGGTGAGCGAGCTGGGCTTCTGGAACATGCTGAAGGACCGCGTGGGCCAGGAGGGCTACAACTTCCTGGCCGACGCTGGCGGCTACTACTCCAACACCATCAACTGGAACGCCGCCGAAGCCCTGCCCTATATGGTGGGCGACTTTTCCAACGCCGGCACGGCCTACAAGACCATCGCCGGCGGCTACGACGGCATCGCCTACGCGCTGGCGGACGCCTACCTGGCCGAGCCGGGCGCCTGCATCTGGCGCGAAAACCAGCTGCTGGGCTTCACCCGCTCCGGCAAGCCGGGCTACCGCTACACCCTGCACTTCCTGAACCGCCCGGGCCGCGCGCCGTGGGCGGTGCACGCCAACAGCGTGGTGCTGGCCCTGCCGCGCCGCGCGCTGGAACTGCTGGCGCAGGACAGCTTCTTCTTCCGCAACGACGAGCTGCAGCGCAATCTGGCGGCCGTCATCCCCGAGCCGTCCTATAAGATACTGATGGGCTTCGAGCAGCCCTGGTGGCAGCAGAGCTTTGGCGCGCAGGCTGGCCATTCCATCACCGACCTGCCGCTGCGCCAGTGCTACTACTTCGGCACCGACCCGTCCAACAGCCACTCGCTGCTGCTGGGCAGCTACAACGACATGCGCGCCACGCCGTTCTGGCAGGTACTGGCGCGCCATCCGGAGCGCTTCCAGCCGCGCGCCACGGCGCTGGTATCGCCGGCCCAGCTGCAAGGCCTGCAGGACGTGCAGGCGCCGCAGCGCATGGTGAACGAGGTGATGAAGGAGTTGCGCGAGCTGCACGGCAGCGGCGTGAGCATTCCGCAGCCCTACGTCACCTGGTTCAAGGACTGGTCGGCCGATCCCTACGGTGGCGGCTACCACGCCTGGCAGCCGGGCTACGCGGTGGACCGCGTGATGCCCTTCATGCGCAAACCCGACCGCGCCGAGGCGGTCCATATCGTGGGCGAGGCCTATTCGGACCAGCAAGGCTGGGTGGAAGGCGCCTTCTGCACGGCCGAGCGCATGCTGGAGGAGCATTTCGGCCTGCGCCGCCCGCAATGGCTGGACCCGGCCTACCACCTGGGCTACTAGGATGCGCATGCAACCAGCCTACCAGGTTGAACTGGACCCAGGGCTCCTGGAACTGCGCGTGCAGTTGCACATCGCCGGCCTCACGCCGCGCGAAACCACGCTGCTGGCCCCGGGCCTGGCGCCGGGCGACTACGATTTTGAGCGTTTCAGCCGCGCCGTGCGCGAGGTGCGCGCCTTCGATCCGGCCAGCGGTACGGCCATCGAAATCCACCGCCACGGCTGGTCGTGCTACACGGCGCAGCAGCGCTCAAATTCGCTGGGCTTGTCCTACCGCATGGCCGCGCTGCGGCTGGAGTCTAATTCGATTGTGCTGGGAGGGAATTACCTGCGTGTGGCGCCGCACGACGGGCCTTGCCGGGTACGCTATGCCGCGCCCGAAGGCTGGGCCGTGCGCCATCCCGCCGGCGCGCGCGAGCTGGGCGGCAATCAGTGGGAATATTGGGACTACGACCAGCTGCTGGGTACGCCAGTGTGGTTCGAGGAAGAACGCCACGCGCTGGCTGCGCACGTGGCTCGGTGAGACATTACTTGTAAAACGCTTCGACCTTGCCGGTCAGTTTGATCAGCATGGGGCGGCCCTTGCGGTCCAGCGACTTGCCAGCGGCAACTTTGATCCAGCCTTCGCTGATGCAGTACTCTTCGACGTCCAGACGTTCTTTGTCGTTGAACTTGATGCCGATGTCGTGCTGCAGCACTGGCAGGTGGTGGTGTGGGCTTTTCGGATCAACCGACAGGCGGTCCGGCAGTGGTGGTGGGGTGGTGGTATCGTTCATGGGCGTCAATTATCCACTAGAAAGCTGATCCAGACAACGCCAGCCTCACTCACCCCGGCCCAATATGGTTCTCGCCCACGCACCAGAAAACCGATCCAGGCTAACGCTGGCCTTGCATGCAAGCGTCCTGCTTGCCGCCTTGTCCGCGCCGCCATTCGCGGCGGCTGCGGCGCCGGGCGTACCGCAGCCGGCGCTGCTTGACCTGATTAATGGTTTCCGCGCCTTGCCGCAACGCTGCGGCGATCTACCCGCCTCCCCGATGGCACCGCTGGCCGCAGCCCCTGCACTGTCCCGCGTGCGCCTGGGCACCGGCGCCTTTATCGAACTGGCACTGGAACGGGCCAGCTACCCGGTCGAGCACGCTGCGGTCATTTACGTCGCCGGCGCTCCGGATGCGCCCGCCGCCATGACTGTGCTGCGGGAAAAATACTGCCACCAGTTGCTCAACACGCAATTTTCCGCCGTGGGCGCCGCCCGCGACGGCGACACCTGGCAGGTCGTGCTGGCCGAGCCGCAGCGCCCAATTCCCCTCCCCGACCCGGATCTGGCTGGCCAAGCCGCGCTCGCGGCCAGCAACGCCGCGCGCGCCGCGCCCCGGCTGTGCGGCGACCGCATGTTCGCGGCGGCTCCGCCCCTGTCGCTCAATCCGGCACTGGCCGAGGCGGCACTGGCGCACAGTAGCGACATGGCGTCCAAGCATTACTTCAGCCACCAGGCCCGCGACGGCAGCTATGCGGCAGACCGTGCGCAAAACGCTGGCTACGCCTGGCGCATCGTCGGCGAAAACATCGCTTCCGGCATCAACACTCCCGAGGAAGCAGTGGCCGGGTGGCTGGAAAGCCCGGGCCATTGCGCCAATATCATGAACCCGGCCTTTACCGAAATGGGTGCGGCTTACTCCCTCAATACAGCGCGGCGGCTTATGTACTGGACTCAGGTACTGGCCGCACCGCGCTAAGCAGCTTGTCGATCAAACAATCAATCCACTGATTGTTTGCTTCCCGCTATGCCCTTCCGATATAGCAACTGCCCGATTCGATATAGCTAAATCCTTCAAAAACAACAATCTTAATCAATAGGGTGATTATTTCCTGAGCGACAAACACACATTCAAACTCCAACAATAAACTCAGTTCGCAATTAATAATTCCTTAAAGGGAGACGGAGAGAATGCACATCATCGCAAACGGCCAACTTCGGCCAAAACGTTTGAGCTACGCCATTGCCCTGGCACTTGCCAGCAATATGGCCATCGCACAGGAAGCACCGAAAGCGGCCGAGGCGCCGGCCAAAGACCCAGTAGTTCAGAAGGTCGTGGTCAGCAGCACCCGCGCTTCGCAGCAAAGCAGCATCGACCGCAAAAAGAACGCGGCCACCGCACAGGATTCCATCGTCGCCGAAGACGTCGGCGCCCTGCCCGACCGTAACATCGGTGAAGCCATTTCCCGTATCGCCGGTATTGCGCTGGACCGCGGCGACTTCGGCGAGGGCGTGAGCGTCGCCGTGCGCGGCAACTCCGCCGACCTGACCCGCGTCGAGATCGACGGCCAGGGCGTGCAAGCGGGCGGCGGTACTGACCTGAACGGCGGCGGCAGCGGCCGCGGCGTGGAATTCCGCGAAATGTCGTCCGACCTGATCAAGAGCGTGGACGTGGTCAAAGGCTCCACCGCCGACATGACCGAAGGCTCGCTGGGCGGCGGCATCATCATCAAGACCCGCACCGGCCTGGACTTCAAGAAACCATTTTATTCGCTGCGCGTAGCCGCAGCGCAGAACTCGCTGAACGAGAAATGGACGCCGGACACCAACCTGATCCTGGCCAACAAATTCTTCGATGACCGCCTGGGCGTCATCCTGAACGTGACCACCTCGCAGGCGCGCAACGAAGGCCATTCGGCCCAGGTCGCCACCAGCGCCAACCAGGGCTATGCGCGCGCAGTTGATTTCGACAACTCGCCGGAAAAGACCTTCAAGTTCAATCCGAGCACCGTATCCACCTCGGACCCGCTGGCCACTACTACCCTGCTGGCCAGCCCGCTGATCGCAGGCGGCTTCTTCAACGCTGCCACGCCGCTGGACCTGGTGACGCGCTCGGCCGCCGCCAACTCGAAAGCGGACTGCTACGCCGCCTTCCCGAACCTGACCACCGCGCAGCAGAACGCAATCACTGCCGGCGCTCCACGCAATGCCGCCATCAACCAGCGCGGCAATGAACTGCTGACCTGCTTGAACCAGTGGAATGACTACACGCCATCCCTGGTGCGTTACCTGGAGAAATCCCAGGTCGACAAACGCCGCTCCGCCGACCTGCGCCTGGACTTCAAGGTCAACAATGAGCTGACCGTGTACGCCAAGGGCAGCATTCAGCGCCGCAAAGTGGACGACAACTTCCTGACCTACAGTCTGGGGGGCCTGACCACCAACGCGGCCTCGACCTCCACGCCGACGTATAGCGGCGCCACGTTTAGCGACGCCACCGGCTCGCGCGTTGCCATCCCCGGTTCCGGTTACTATACCTACGACACGCCTAGCTTCCGCACCAACGCGTTCCCTATCGCCGGCACCGTGGCCAACGTGGACCCGCGCTCGGTGACGGTGGACGCCAACCACCACGTGACCAAGTTCACCATCAGCGACGGCAACGTCGGCGTGGACCAGATTCACAACACCATCGAAACCAGCAGCACCTATCTGCAAACCGGCGGTACCTACCGCAACGGCCCCCTGCTTGCGGAATTCTTCGTCGGTAGCGCCAAGTCCGACTTTTCGCGTGGCGACAAGCGCACGTCGTGGAGCTACAACTACGGCCCAGCCACGCTGCAAGTGCTGCCGAACGGCCTGTGGACCCACACCTTCCCGCAAGGCAGCACTTTCGATTCGTCGAATCCGGCCAACTTCGCCGTGGCGCGGCCTGCGGTTGCGGCGCTGGCGGCGGTACCCGCCTCGGCAACCGTGCCAGTGGCCATCCCTGCCTACACCATCAACCAGCAACCACTGCTGACCCAGGCGCCGTCGCTGCAGTTCACGCCGCGCCTGAACGAAGGCGGCGAACGCACGGCCAAGGTGGATCTGACCTACGCGCTGAACGACCAGGTGCCTTTCCTGTCACGCATCAAGACCGGTATCAACCTGCGCAACACCTTCGGCGAAAGCTGGGCGCCGAACGGCGACTATGTAGTCAAAGCGGCAGTGGGCACCTTCGGCACGCCTGGCTACATTCCTGGCGTCTACATGCCGCAGACTATCGTCCGCTCCACCTTTGTCGGTTGCGAAAACACCGCCGGTTCGCTGGGCGCAGGCGGCGCGGCATGCAAGTACGGCTACAACCCCGCCCTCAATCCGAGCAACACCAGCTCAGGCCAGCTCGTCGTGACGCAAAAACAGTTCCTGGACATCCTGACCCAGTCCATGACCAAGCCAACCACCACCTTCTTCAATGGTGCCAAGGACCGTCCGGAAAATCTGCTGAATGGCTGGACACAGATCGACGTGGAGAAGGTATTCGCCCTGACCGGCATACCAAACGTCAACTACGACTGCGTGAAAGAGTGCCTGGCCAGCGACGGCAAGGTCTACAAGAAACCGTCCAACAAGTTCGACGAAAAAGTACGTTCCGGCTACCTGATGACCGATTTCACCATCGATCACCTGCCAGGCACCACCAAGGCGCTGCCATTCAACTTGGAACTGGAAGGCAACTTCGGCTACCGCATAGTTAACACCAAGGTTTCCGGCACTGGCATCCTGGGCTTCCAGACCATTCAGAAATCTCCGTCGTACAATCCTTCGAACCCGAACGCAGACGGCGGCACCATCACCAACACGCTGATCGTTCCTACCACGCTCAACGCCAGCACCACCGACTACATGCCATCGCTTAACCTGGCGCTGTGGGCGATACCAGACCAAGTGGTGCTGCGTTACAACCGCGCCAAGACCGTCGCGCGGCCACCGGTGACGAGCTTGCTGCCATCCGGCACCTGCACCTACGACGAGCGCAAGATCGACACCCTGACCGGTACCGAACTGGACCAGACCTGCACCGGCACCATGGGCAACCCGGCCCTGCGTCCGCAGACCAACTGGAACCAGAACTTCTCGCTCGAGTGGTACCCTAACCGCGACACCACGTTCAACGTGTCCTACTTCCACCAGAAGGGCATTATCGGACCGAATGAAGTGCAGAGCCGCAGCGACGTAAAACTGTTCTCGGGCACCGAGCTGGTCGATCCGGTCACCGGCAAGTCGCTGGGTGACCTGGACTTCAACTACCGCACCTACGACAACGGTGCGGCGACCACCCGCAAGGGCATCGAGTTCCAGAGCAAGACCGCGTTCACCTTCCTGCCGTCGATCCTGAAGTACACCGGTTTTGATGCGAACTACACCAAGCTGCGCTCGGCTGTTTCGGCCGTCAACGTTGTGGATCTGATCACCGGCACTCCGCTGCCGCCGGCACGCGAGTCGAAGTATTCGTACAACGCTGCTCTGTGGTATGACGATGGCGGTTTCTCGGCCCGCGTGGCACTGCAGTTCGTGGCGCAGCAGTTCACCTGCATCGCCGCTTGCAACGCTAACACTGTGAACAACTACCCAAGCTCGCCTGGCGTGACCCGCATCACGGTCACCCCGTATAACCCAGGTTCGCCTAACTTCAAGGACGCCACCCGCTTCGTCGATGCCCGCATGGCTTACCGTTTCGCCAACGGCATCGAGATCTTCGCCGAAGGCCGCAACCTGGGCAAAGCGACCACCTCCAACAGCCAAGGTCCATACTCGCCGTTCGCGGATGGTACGCCTAACCTGCTGGACTACGCTTACGCCGGCCGCCGCATCATGATCGGCATGACGATCCGCAACTAAGTTCGTCGGCAGTTCCCTGGCTGTTCCCGCAACCCGGCCTCGCGCCGGGTTGTTTTTTTGCATTGTGGCTATACTTATGCAGCCTAAACACTGCAAAGGAACTGGCATGAGCACTACTACTGAAACCGCGCTGCTGGCAGGCGGCTGCTTCTGGGGCATGCAGGATTTGCTGCGCCGCTATCCGGGCGTGCTGAAAACGCGCGTCGGCTATTCGGGCGGCGACGTGCCGAACGCCACCTACCGCAACCACGGCACGCATGCCGAGGCGATTGAAATCGTGTTCGATCCGGCCGTGATCAGCTACCGCAAGATCCTGGAATTTTTCTTCCAGATCCACGATCCGACCACGCGCAACCGCCAGGGCAACGACCTGGGCACCAGCTACCGCTCGGCCATCTTCTACACCAGCGCCGAACAGCAGCGCGTGGCCGAAGACACCATCGCCGACGTGAACGCCTCTGGCCTGTGGCCGGGCAAGGTGGTGACCGAGCTGGCGCCGGCCGGCCCGTTCTGGGAAGCCGAGCCGGAGCACCAGGACTACCTGGAGCGCCTGCCGCACGGCTACACCTGCCACTTCATCCGCCCGGACTGGAAACTGCCCGCCCGGGCCTGATCCTACTGTTCCGGCATGCCGCGCAGATGCTCGATATCGGCCACTGCGCATTTCCAGCTCGCCTCGTCGCCCAGTGCGGCGAGCGAGTCCAACGGCAACTCGATTTCTTTCAGCACCTTGCCAGACAGCGAAATCCGGTAGCGCAGGCTGCTGTATTCAATGTCGTAGGTATTGCGCAGGCCTTGCTGCCTGGAATAGCTTTCGTGTGACATGGCCATGATGGTCTCCCAAGTAAGAACCAGTACGTACAGCTTAGCAAAGATCGGCTGCCGGCGTCGCCAGTGAGCGGTCAGGGGCAAGTGCCGATAATGTAGAACCCCGGCGCCGTCTGCGCCAGCGTGTTCGTGAAGAAGATATTGTTCAGCCCCATGTTCTGGTTCGAGCCCTTGGCCAGCGCGTAACCGCCGCTGCTGACTGCCCGGCCCGCCGTCACGTGCGCGTAATTGCTGGCCGTGGTGGCGCTGCACACATAGCCGGACGCGCTGGTGGTGGCGCTCACCGGAGTGGATTCCGCGCCGGGCGCGCCGCCCGCATCCAGCGCCCGCACGGTGTAGCTGTAGGTGGTGCTGGCGGCCAGGCCGGTATCGGTATAGCTCGTCGCCGTGACCGGATTGGCGTTGATCTTGCCGCCGCTGCGGTACACATTGTAGCCAGCCGCACCGGCCACGCTATTCCAGGCCAGGGACACGCTGCTGCTGCTCACGCTGCTCACGGCCAACCCGGCCGGCGCGGGCAGCGTGCCTTCGCCACCGCCTCCTCCGCCAGGGCCTGCGCCTGCCGCCACGCGGTCCACCATGGCTTTGATGGCAGCCATCTGGCGCCCGCTTTTTTTGGCGTAGTTGGCGTCGTCATACCCCCACCAGTCCCAGCAGCCATTCGGATTGCCTGCGCTGCTGGGCGCGGTCTGCGGATACAGCACGATGATGTTGTTGGTGTCCGCCCAGCGGTTGTAGCCGGTGTTGCGGTAGTACTTGTCCTGGATCTTGGTCGTATCCTGCTGGCAGCCGTGCACCACCACGTGCAGCTTGCATTGCTGCTGGCTGCCGCAACTGGCCGGCACATAAGCCCAGCCGCTGGCCGCCATGCCATGCGCGGCGGGACTGGCGATAAACTCGGCCTGGTCAAACTCCACAAAACTGCCGCCCAGCGTGCCCGTGTTGCGGGTGTTCAGCGGGCCGTAGATCCATTGCAGGATATTCCCCGCCAGGTCGAAATTGCAGTTGTTGATGTAGGGACTGGCCTTGGTGCTGCAGCCGCTGCCGAAGAAGTCCGTCACCATGGCGTGCTCGGACGCCAGATTATTCTTGTAAAAGATATTGGCGCTGGCGATGTAGTTTTTGTAGTAGCTGTTCGCCTCATTCATCACCAGCTGCTTGACGGTGCTGTCTATGGTGCCGGAATACAGATAGACTTTGGAGCCGGCCAGGTTGCTCGTGGGGTCGATCAGGCCCTGGCTGGCCCAGCTGTTGGTGGTAGATACCAGCGTCGCCGTGGCGGGCTTGCTGAAGCTGCTGGCCGCCATGCAGGGGCCGAGAGCTGTGCTCACCGCGCCCTGCGCGCAGTAGTAAGGCCCGCCGGCGACGATGCCCGCGCCGGCCTTGAAGGTGGCCGAAAACGCCACATGCAATTGCACGGCCATAAAGCCGCCCGAGGACAGGCCGGACACCGAGGTCTTGGCAATATCCACGTTATAGGATGGAAGCGGCACCGGCGCAGCCAGCACCGACGCCTGAACCCCGGCGGCAAGCAGAGCAATGCCAAGCAGGCGGGAATACGCTGCAGAGTTTGTCATTGAAAGTCTCCTTTACTCGACCTGCGGCAGCCGCCGCCGCGCCTCCCCCTAGGGGAAAGTCGATAGTAATAGGATTTTCAATGGAGGCGGCGCACACACTCGTAACTAGCACCTCCACGCGCAAGCCCAACTTGGTGATTCGGAGTACACTTTCCTCGGCAAGCTATATGTGTGAATACAGGCTAGGGAGGGAGCAATGCGCAAATCTGCCCACAAACTTATTGAACCAGCGATCGCAGCTGGCCACACGCAAAATCATCATACCGATGCAGAACTTCCTCCGATTGAACGGCGGAAGGCCGCGTTGAGCAAAGTCTTCGGCATACTTAAAGGCCGTACTGACGCTCCCCAAGACGGACTGGCGTTTCAGTTGGAAATGCGTTCCGAATGACCGCAGCGCTATTTGACACCAATATCATTATCGATGCGTTGAATGGGCGCGAAGCGGCGGCGGCAGAGCTGCTCGCCTACTGCGACGCTGCCATCAGCATCATTACCTGGATTGAAGTCCTAACCGGCATGCCGGCTGCTGTCAGGCCAGAGGTCGAACAGTTTCTAGCCGATGCAGCGCTAACCGTAGTGTCTTTAACTGGCGCAATCTCCGCAGAGACCGTGCGAATCCGGTACGCCGCACTACACGAACTTCCCAAGCGCCGGCTCAAACTGCCTGATGCAATCATCCAGGCAACTGCAAACTGCACGGGCAGGTTACTGATCACGCGGAATACAACCGACTTCAGCGGCGGGGGAATCAGAGTCCCCTATGAAATCAATGCAGATGGAGTAGTGATCAATGTCCTCCCCACTCCGCAAGGGAACTCCTGAAAATGTAATTGCCCGATGGCGTGCTAAGCCGGGGCGGCTGCCGCTGCTGCCGCTTCCAGCTGGGCTACGCGGATGCGCAGCTGGCGCTCTTCGGCCCAGCGCACGGTTTCGTCGCGGATGACGGCGACGATGGCGGTGACCTTACGCGCGTCGTCGAACAGCATGGCCACCGTGAACGCGATCGACAGCGTGCGGCCTTCCTTGTGCAGCGCCGGCACGCGCAGCACGTCGTTGCCGTAGCGGGTCTCGCCGGTGGACATGGATTTGTTGTAGCCGTCCCAGTGCCGCTGCCGCTGGCGCTCGGGGATGATCAGGTCGAGCGACTGGCCCAGCGCGTCCTCGCGCGTAAAGCCGAACATGCGCACCGCCGCGTCGTTCCACACGGTGATGGCCCCGGCCGCGTCGCACACCACCACCGCGTCGCCGATGGCTTCCACTAGTTGCTGGTAGTCTGATGGTTGCATGGGTGCTCCTGGTATGTTGGTGGGGGCGCTCTGGCGGGTTACGCTGCGCTAACCCGCCCTACGATTACTGTGGGACCGTAGGGCGGGTTAGCACAGCGTAACCCGCCATGCTCCCTTAAACCGCCGATGCGGCGTGCAGCGCGGCGATCTCTTTCGAGCTGTAGCCCAGCGTTTCCAGTACTTCGTTGGTGTGCTCGCCCAGCAGCGGCGAGCCGGTGATTTCCACTTTCAGGTCGGAGAACTTGATCGGGCTGCCCACGGTCAGGTACTTGCCGCGCTCCTTGTGGTCCACCTCGGTGATGGTGCCGCTGGCGCGCAGCGACTCGTCGTTGGCCAGTTCCTTCATCGTCATCACCGGCGCGCAAGGAATGTCGAACTTGCGCAGGATGTTCACCGCTTCGAACTTGGTCTTGTCGGCCAGCCAGGCTTCGATGGTGGCGAAGATGTCGAAGATCTTGTCCTGGCGCGCCGAGGCGGTCATGTAGGCAGGGTCTTCTATCCACTCCGGCTTGCCGATGGCGCGGCAGATCGGCGCCCAGGCGTGGCCCTGGATGGTGAAGTAGATGTAGGCGTTCGGATCGGTCTCCCAGCCTTTGCACTTGAGCACCCAGCCTGGCTGGCCGCCGCCGCCCGCATTGCCGCCGCGCGGCACCACGTCGCTGAACTTGCCGTGCGGGTATTGCGGATATTCTTCCAGATAGCCGATGCGGTCCAGGCGCTGCTGGTCGCGCAGCTTCACGCGGCACAGGTTGAGCACGCTGTCCTGCATGGACACGGCCACCTTCTGGCCCTTGCCGCCGTTGCGGTTGCGCGCGTGCAGCGCGGTCAGGATGCCGATGGCCAGGTGCATGCCGGTGTTGCTGTCGCCCAGGGCGGCGGCGCTTACGGTTGGAGGGCCGTCGTCAAAGCCGGTGGTGGAGGCCGCGCCGCCCGCACACTGCGCCACGTTCTCGTACACTTTCAGGTCTTCGTAGTGGTGGCCGTCGCTGAAGCCCTTGACCGACGCCACGATCATGCCGGGATTGAGTTCGCGGATATGCTCCCAGGTGAAGCCCATGCGGTCCAGCGCGCCGGGGCCGAAGTTTTCCACCAGCACGTCCGACTGCTTGATCAGGCGGGTCAGCACTTCCTTGCCCTCGGGCGTCTTGGTGTCCAGCGTCAGCGATTTCTTATTGCTGTTCAACATGGTGAAGTACAGCGCGTCCACGCCGGGAATGTCGCGCAGCTGCGAGCGCGTCACGTCGCCGGCGCCGGGGCGCTCGACCTTGATCACATCGGCGCCATACCAGGCCAGCAGCTGGGTGCAAGCCGGACCTGCCTGCACGTGGGTAAAGTCGATGATCTTGATGCCTTCTAACGGTTTGGTCATTTAAGTCTCCTGGTGTTGTTCGGTTTTTACTTCTTGCCTGCGGTGCTGGGGTTCAGGTTGGTGAGGCGGCCGCTTTCCGTGCCGGCGGTTTCGTCGATGACGGCGTTGATCAGCGCCGGCTTGCCGGCCGCGATGGCCTCGGTCAGTGCGCGCGTCATTTCCTCCGGCGTGGTGACGTGGTAGCCCACGCCGCCGAAGGCTTCTATCATCTTGTCGTAGCGGGCGTTCTTCACGAACACGGTGGGCGCCACGTCCTTGCCGCCGGTGGGGTTGACGTCGGTGCCGCGGTACACGCCGTTGTTGTTGAAGATAATGGTGGTCACGGGCAGCTCGTAGCGGCAGATGGTTTCCAGTTCCATGCCGCTGAAGCCGAAGGCGCTGTCGCCTTCGATCGCCACCACCGGCTTGCCGCTGGTGACCGCCGCGCCGATGGCGAAGCCCATGCCGATACCCATGATGCCCCAGGTGCCCGAGTCGAAACGCTTGCGCGGCTCGTACATGTCGATAATGCTGCGCGCAAAGTCCAGCGTGTTGGCGCCTTCGTTGACCACGTTGATGTCGGGCCGGGTTTTCAGCACGTCGCGGATGGAGCGCAGCGCGCTGTGGAAGTTCATCGGCGACGGATTCTGCGCCAGCATGCCCGCCATCTTGGTCAGGTTCTTGTCCTTGCGTTCGGCGATGGCGCCGGTCCAGGCCGGATCAGGCTTGCCCTGGGCACTGGCGCGGATGCCGTCCAGCAGCGCCGTCACGCAGGAGCCGATGTCGCCGATGACCGGTGCGGCAATCGCCACGTTGCTGTCGATCTCGGTGGGCGAGATGTCGATCTGGATGAACTGCTTGGGGCTGCCCCAGGTCTTGCCTTTGCCGTGCGCCAGCAGCCAGTTCAGGCGCGCGCCGATCAGCATCACCACGTCCGCTTCGGCCAGCACATAGGACCGGGCCGCCGAGGCCGATTGTTCGTGGGTGTCCGGCAGCAGGCCCTTGGCCATGGACATGGGCAGGTAAGGAATGCCGGACTCTTCCACCAGCGCGCGGATGGCGGCATCGGCCTGGGCGTAGGCTGCGCCTTTGCCCAGCAGGATCAGCGGCTTCTTCGCGCCTTGCAGCAGCGACAGCGCGCGCTGCACCGAGTCCGGCGCGGGAATCTGGCGCGGCGCCGCGTCCACCACCTTGACCAGCGAGCGGCGGCCGTGTTCGGCGTCGATCACTTGCGCCAGCAACTGCGCCGGCAAGTCCAGGTAGACGCCGCCGGGACGGCCCGACACGGCGGCGCGGATGGCGCGCGCCACACCGATGCCGATGTCCTCGGCCTTGTTGATGCGGTAGGAGGCCTTGGCGTAAGGCTTGGCGGCGTTCAACTGGTCCATCTCTTCGTAGTCGCCCTGCTGCAGGTCGACGATTTCGCGTTCGCTGGAACCGCTGATCAGGATCATCGGGAAGCAGTTGGTGGTGGCGTTGGCCAGCGCGGTCAGGCCGTTCAGGAAGCCGGGCGCGGACACGGTCAGGCAGATGCCGGGCTTCTGCGTCATGTAGCCGGCGATGGCGGCGGCGTTGCCGGCGTGCTGCTCATGACGGAAACCGATGAAGCGCATGCCTTCGGCTTGCGCCAGGCGCGCCAGGTCGGTGATCGGGATGCCGACCAGGCCGTAAATGGTGTCGATGTCGTTGTGCTTGAGGGCGTCGACTACCAGGTGGAAACCATCGGTCTGCTCGGATGCCGCTGCGGTATTGGTCATGATGAGTGTCTCTTATATTGTGGTTATGAAACGGGCCGGTTGTTGAAGGCCATATTAGCGAGAGCACTTGTTTTCTCTCATTGACCGCGGTCAAGATTCAAAGGAAGATGCTTAACATTTCCAGATCGGTATCAATTTCTAGCCATGACGCTGTTAGCCAATCACCCCGAACGCAATGTGCTGCGCGTGCAGCTGCGCCAAAATATCGTGCTGAAAGAACTGCGCGAAAGCGAGATGGCGGCGCTTGAGCCCTACCTGAGCGTGGTCGATTGCCAGAAGGGCGACCTGCTGCTGAACCAGGGCGTGCACGAGATGGAGCAGTATTTCATCCTGGACGGCATACTCAAGCGGGTGGTGACCAACCAGGAGGCCAAGGAAATGATTTTGCGCTTCGCGGCCGAGCGCGATATCGAGACCAGCTACGCGGCCTGGCGCCTGAAGACGCCCACGCCTTACAGCATCGTCTGCGTGAGCAAGGCGCGCGTGGCCAAGCTGCCGATGCCGCAGTGGGTGGCGTTTTTGGAAAGCCATTCCCAGCTCAAGCAGAGCTTCGAATATGAGGTGATGCATTTGATGAGCGAGATCATGGGGCATACCATCACCCTGCATCTGCTGGACGCGCCCGGCCGCGTGCACCGCTTTGTGCGCAAGCATGGGGAGATGTTTGAGCGCCTGCCGAAGAAGCAGCTGGCGGCGTATCTGAATTTGTCGCCGGAGACGCTGAGCCGACTCAAAAACCAGGGCAAGATTTAGCGGCTCTGGCGGATCCGGCGGGTTACGCGGCTCCGCCGCTAACCCGCCCTACGAATGATCAACTTCCGCGTAGGGCGGGTTAGGCGCGAAGCGCGTAACCCGCCACGAATCTTGACCGCGGTCAAGAATCCTGAAATTAGGAATATGTGGAAAAACCGGGTTTTTCATAGGCAATATTCTTGCTAGTGATATCTGATATGCGCGTCCGCAATTGGCGGCGTGCTGGGCGTCTACCTATACTCGTTTCATACCAAACGCGTTGGCACCCATTCTTAACTTCAGAGGAAATATCATGACCACCATCACCAGCAAACAGACCCGTCCCGCCACCGAACAAGCAGCGCCGTTCAGCCTGATGTTCATCATTGAAACGCTGTTCGCCGTCAACCTGCGCGAACAGCTGGACGCCAGCACCGGCGGCGACAAGAGCGACGCCAAATACACCTACGGCCTGTAATTCAGCCGCAAAGCAAAACGGACGTCCTTGTGAGACGTCCGTTTCTTCATCAGGCCGCCATTTTTTGCAGCCTGACCTGCCCTCTCTCATCGGCCATGGTCCGCTCCAGCATTTTCACCAGCGCGTAGACCGCGTCGATATGGGGCGTTGCCGTGCCGGTAAGCCGCCCCAGTTCCACCACCGAGCCCACCAGGGCGTCGATTTCCGGCCCCCTGCCTGCCTCGATATCCATCAGCATCGACGTCTTGTGCCGCCCTACTTTCTCGGCCCCGGCGATGCGCTTGTCCAGCGTGACGCGGAAGGTCACGCCCAGCTGGTTGGCCACCGCCTCCGCCTCCCGCATCATGTCCGCCGCCAGGCCGCGCGCCAGCGGATACTGGCAGATGCCCTCCAGCGTGGCGTGGGACAGCGCGCTGATCGGGTTGAAGCTCAGGTTGCCCCACAGCTTGAGCCAGATCTCGGACCGGATATGGTCCAGCACCGGCGCCTTGAAGCCGGCCCGCGTAAAGCAGGCCGAGATGGCTTGCACCCGGTCGCTGTTCGAGCCGTCCAGCTCGCCCAGCGGGAAGCGCTCGCCTTCCACATGCCGCACCACGCCAGGCGCCACCAGCTCCGAGGCCGGATAGACCACGCAGCCAATCACGCGTTCCGGCGCAATGCGCGCCGCCAGCAGGCCGTCCGGGTCCACGCTGTGCACCACCCGCCCTTCCAGGCTGCCGCCGTGGCGGTGGAAATACCAGTACGGTATGCCGTTCTGCATGGTGACCACGCTGGTCTCCGGGCCGAACAGCAGCGGCAGCTGGTCGGCCACGGCCGCCACCTGGTGCGCCTTCAGCGCCAGGATCACCACGTCCTGCGGTCCTGCTTCGGCGTAGTCGTCCGTGGCCGTCACGTTGACCGCCACCTTCTCCGTGCCGTCATGCTCGATCAGCTTGATGCCCTTGTTGCGGATCGCCATTAAATTGGCGCCCCGCACCAGGAACGTCACCTGCTCGCCTGCCAGGGCCAGCCTGGCCCCCACCAATCCTCCTATTGCTCCCGCCCCTACTATGGCGATTTTCATTTTCAGCTCCTTGGTTTTTACTCAAAACGGTTGCTGAGCTTGCCAATGCCGTCGATCTCGACCTCCACAATGCTGCCCGGCCGCATCGAACCGACGCCGACCGAGGTGCCGCACAGCAGGATGTCGCCCGGATCCAGCGTCATGTCTTTGGAAATCCGGCTCACCAGCTGGGCGGCGGAAAACACCATGTCGTTGATCGGGTAGTCCTGCCGCACTTCGCTGTTGAGGATGGTCCGCACCACCAGCATGGCGGGGTCCAGACCGGTGGCGATCACCGGGCCGAAGGGGCAAAAGGTGTCGAAACCCTTGGCCCGCACCCATTGCGGAAAAGTCGGATCGCGCTTGATGATGTCGTTCACGGTGACGTCATTGGCACAGGTATAGCCGAATATATGGTCCGGGGCGTCGGCCTCGGAGACGTTGAAACAGGTTTTGCCGATCACGATGGCCAGCTCGCCTTCGAACGCCACCTTGTCCTCGCACAGCGGCTTGCGGATGGTGGCGCCGGGGGCCAGGTAGGAGTTCGGCGTTTTCAGCAGGTACAGCGGCTCGGGCGGCGGTTCCAGCCCCAGCTTGCGGCCCAGCGCATGGAAGTTGTTCCACATGGCCAGCACCTTGCCGGGCACCGCCGGCATCAGCAGCTTCACGTCGGACAGCTGCAGGGTGTAATCGGTCGGCGTGGGCGCGTCGAACATATCGCCTTCGTAGATGCGGATTTTGTCGCCTTCCACGGTGCCGAAACGCACGGTGTCGAAGTGTTGGAAGCGCAGCCAGCGTTTGATCATGTCGTTCTCGTTTCGAAAGGCGCCGGCGTGCAGAGTCCCTCGGCGGCGGCAGCGGGAGCTGCGGCTGCCAGGGCTGCTGCTGCAGCCGGCGCGTATCAGTCAGGGGGTTGGGCTAGTTGGCGAGCCGGGCGGCGGCCGCCAGGCCTTTTTCGTCGGCCACTTCAACCGGGGTGACGGCAGTGTCCATGAAGCGTTTGCGCATCGGACGCAGCACCCACCAGGCCATGAAGGCAGCCACCGCGTTCAGGCCGCAGCCCACGAAGAACACCGCTTCCCAGCTGCCGGTCGCCGCCGTGATGACGCTGGACAGCGGCACGAAGATCGACGCCGTGCCCTTGGCCGTGTACAGCAGGCCGGCATTGCCCGCCGCGTTCTTGGTGCCGAAGGTGTCGGCGCAAGTAGCGGGGAACAGGCTGTAGATCTCGCCCCAGGCAAAGAACACCAGTCCGGTCAGGATCACGAACATGATAGGATCGCGGCCCCAGTAGTACAGCGCCAGGATGCCCACCGATTCCAGCGCGAAGGCGATGAACATGGTCTTCTCGCGGCCGATCTGGTCCGACACCCAGCCGAAGAAGGGGCGCGTCAGGCCGTTCAGCACCCGGTCGATGGCCAGGGCGAAGGTCAGAGCAGGCAGCACCATGCCCATGATGTTGAAGGTCACGCCGTCAATTTTGAAGTCTTTGGCGATAGGACCCATTTGCGCGGTCGCCATCAGGCCGCCGGCCGCCACCAGCACGAACATCGTGTACATGACCCAGAACACCGGCTTGCGGATGATCTGCGACGGGCCGAACTCGGCGCGGCCTTGCTGCACCTTGGTCTGCTTCTGGATCTTGCTCGGCACGTGGGCCGGCGGACGCACCATCAGCAGCGCCAGCAGCATCACAATGGCGCCCTGGCCGATGCCGAAGGTGAGGAAGGTGGACTCGTAGCCGCTTTTGGCGATCATCATGGAGATCGGGATAATGGTGGCCGCCGATCCGGCCCCGAATCCCGCCGCCGTCAAGCCCGCCGCCAGGCCCCGGCGATCCGGGAACCATTTCAGTGCCGAACCCACGCACGTGCCGTACACCGCGCCGGCGCCAATGCCGCTGATGGCCGCCGCGATGTAGAGCATGGTCAGCGAGTCGGCGTAGGAGTTCATGATCCAGCCCAGCGCGCACAGCAGGCCGCCGAACAGCACTACGGGACGTGGTCCCCATTTGTCGACCGCCCAGCCTTCCACCGGCACCAGCCAGGTCTCGGTCAGGATGAAGATAGTGAAGGCAACCTGGATGGCCGCCTTGCTCCAGCCGTACTTGTCGGCGATAGGGTTCACAAACAGGGTCCAACCGTACTGCAGATTGGCGATCATGGCCATACAGATAATGCCCATGATGAGTTGTAGCCAGCGGTACGAAGGAGGCCTGATCACTGGCGCGATGTCATCGTCATGCTTCATTTCGTTATCTCCATTAAATTTATTATGTGGGACTGTGTCTGGTCGACCGTGTCACGAGATGATTGTGGAAGAAGCAAAAACCGATATCCTTGACCGCGGTTAAGATTCGACATTCTTTCATTTATTTCAAGCTAAATAAAGCACCCCCTGCACGGGCCGCCTCCAGGCAGCGCGCCATGGTGGTCTGGATGGCGTTCACGAGGAAATCGGCCTCGTACACCTTGAGCATGTGCGGGTGGTGGTTCTCCACATAGCGGCGCAGGTGGGCGCGCTGGCTCTCCACGCCCATCTGGCCGGTGTAATCGTTGCTGCCCCAGTACCAGCGCAGGCCCAGTTCGCCAAAAGCGGCGTTGTAAGCCTCGCGCTGCGCGTCTGCCAGGTCGGCGGTATCGATCTGCATCATGGTCTCCTCCTGTTGGAATAATGTCGGTTGACTAATGCATCGTAGGCTCAGACAATGATTAGGTATAGTTAAAGGTTTTTGTCATTTCCATACACGATGCTGTATACATAGGCCACCGATGAAACACGCCACCCTGCGCCAGCTGAAAGTCTTCGAAGCGGTAGCGCGCCACCTGAGCTTTTCCCGGGCCGCCGCCGAGCTGCACCTGACGCAGCCGGCCGTGTCGACCCAGATCAAGACGCTGGAAGGCCATGCCGGGCTGGTGCTGTTCGAACAGCTGGGCAAGAAGGTCTACCTGACGCCGGGCGGCGCCGAGCTGCTGTACCACAGCCGCGCCATCATCCAGCAGTTCCAGGAAGCCGAAGAGGCGCTGACGCAGTTTCGCGGCATCGCAGGCGGCAAGCTGAACGTGGCGGTAATCAGCGCGGGCGACTACTTCTTCCCGCGCCTGATGGTGGAATTCGCCCGCCGGCATCCGGGCGTAAAGCTGAACCTGACGGTGCACAACCGCGCCGAGCTGCTGGAACGGCTGGCCAGCAACCAGACCGACCTGGCGGTGATGGTGCGCCCGCCGCAGCAAGGCGACGCTGCCCACGCAGCCTTTGCGCCCCACCCTTACGTGATCGTGGCCCCGCAGCAGCACCCGCTGGCGGGCGAGCGCCGCATTCCCGTCGAGCGCATCGTGCAGGAACCGTTCGTGGTCCGCGAGCGCGGGTCGGATACGTGGAATTCAATGGAAGACGGCTTCGGCGCTCACCTGGAGCGCCTGAACGTGGCGATGGAGATCCGCAGCACCGAGACCATCAAGCAGGCGGTGATCGCGGGCATGGGTGTGGCGTTTTTATCGGCACACACCATCAGCCAGGAGCTGAAGGCCGGCAGCCTGGTGGTGCTGGACGTGGAAGGATTCCCGGTGATGCTGAACTGGTACGTGGTCCACCGCAAAAACAAGCGCCTGCCGCCGGTGGCGCAGGCGTTCAAGAACTTCCTTCTGAGCGACGGCGCAGCGCTGATCGAGCAGTATCTCGCACCGACTTATGCATAGGTCCGCCGAACAAGCATCATGTGACTCATCACCCGAAATATTTATGATTAGCCCATCTCTCAGCGGAGCAAAGTGCTATCCTATGGGAAATTAATTTCCAAAACAACACCATTTTTGTCATGCATCCCATTCTAAATTTCGAATGTTAAATAATTTTAAATAGGTGGCGGTTTCAAATACCAAGCGCAACACTGGGTTAATTAACAGTGTCAGTTGAATGTTGTAGCAGTTCGATGTGTTGAGTATAAACGACGAGTGGCGATTCGTAATTGAGCCTTGCTCTGGGGCGCGTATTGAGCGATAAGGCGATGGCGTCGAGCTCGTCCTGCGAGTAGATCGACAGG
>NZ_WWCU01000057.1 GCF_009857595.1 Pseudoduganella aquatica
CAAAGCCTGATGACCATAGCAAATCGGTCCCACCCCTTCCCATCCCGAACAGGACCGTGAAACGATTTTGCGCCGATGATAGTGCTGCAACCAGTGTGAAAGTAGGTTATCGTCAGGCTAGTTATATGAAAAAGCCCCCATCAGCCTGAACGCGCTCAAGATCGCGCTCAGTGCAGATGGGGGTTTTTCGCTTTTCAGCGTCATAACGTTGTCATATCTGCTCAGTAGACTGCGCCTTTTCAATCAGAAGAGGTCCGCAGCATGAAGCTCCCCCAACTCTCCCTGTTGTCCCTGGCCGTCGCCCTCGCGCTGAGCGCTTGCGGCAGCAGCGACGACAGCCCTGCAGTCATTGCGCCGGTGAAGCCCGTCATCAACGGCGTGTTCCTGGATGGCGCAGTTGAAGGCCTGGATTACGTGGCCGGCACCGCCGCCAAGGCGGCTACCGGCTCGAAAGGCGAATTCACCTGCACCACGGGCGACACGGTGAGCTTCAACATCGGCGGCATTGCGCTGGGCAGTGCGGCTTGCGCTGCCACCATCACGCCGCTGCAGCTGGCTGGCGCCACCGATGTCGGCGATGTGAAAGTCGTCAACCGCCTGCTGGCGCTGCAATTGCTGGACGAGGACAGCGATCCGCAGAACGGCATCAAAATCACCGCCGACGTGAAAACCGCGCTGGCAACCAAGACCGCCGACTTTACCCTGGCCGCCGCAGCCTTCAACACCGCCATGGCCGCCAACCTGACCGCCGCCGGCGCCAAGTACGCTGCGCGCAGCGTGGATGACGACCGCCGCGCCCTGGTGCGCGAACACTTCGAGGACACGCTGGCGTCGAAAGTGGGCACGCCGGTCAACCAGAACTTCACGCAGGGCGACGTGAGCGTAACCGTGACCCGCTACCAAATGCAGGCCGACAGCAAGTACTACATCCCCTACGAAGGCAGCAACGCCAAGGTGAAAGAAGAGTTCCCGCTGGGCTTCCTGCCGTCCTTCGGCTCCTCGCTGGCCTTCAAGGGCACCAACGCCAACGGCGACCTGGAGTTCTACGGCCTGACCGACCGCGGCCCGAACGGCGACGGCCCGAACGTGCCGGCGCTGACCGGCAGCGGCGTGATGGGCGCAAAAATCTTCCCCTCGCCGAGCTTCACGCCATCGATCGGCATCATCACCGTCGGCAAGACCGGTGCGGTGCTGACCTCCGTGCAGCCGATCAAAGCCAGCGCCACCGTCAATATGAGCGGCCTGCCGCTGCCAGCGGGCACCCTGGGCAATTCGGCGGAAGTCCCGGTCATGGATGCGATGAAGTTCGACGCCAACAGCAAGGCCGCGTTCAACGTGAATGGCCTGGACAGCGAAGCCATCGTGCTGGACAAGAAGCGCAGCGCGCTGTGGGTGGCCGACGAATACGGTCCATTCGTTGTGAAGATCGACCCCGCCACCGGCATCGTGCAGAACAAATACGCCGCAGGCAGCGGCCTGCCTGCCATCTTCGCCAAGCGCCGCGCCAACCGCGGTATCGAAGGCATGGCGCTGGACACCACCACCGACAAGCTGCACACCTTCCTGCAAAGCCCTCTGACCGACGGCAGCGCGCAATACTCGGTGACCGGCAAGAGCGAGCAGATCGAGCGCTTTGCACGCTTTACGCGCTGGGTGGAATTCGATCCGGTGAGCGGCACCACGTCGAAGATGTACGCCTACCCGCTGAACGGCGCCGACTACCAGGACGGCCGCACCGGCAACGCCAAGCTGGGCGACGTGGTGGCGTTGGGCAACGGCAAATTCATCGTGATTGAACAGGGCGCGGCGCCAAGCGGCAAAGTGTTCAACAAGCTGATGCTGGTGGAAATCGCCAACGCTACCGATATCAGCGCGGCCGCGTTCAACGCCGCCAGCTCCGACCTGGAGAAAAGCTCGATGGGCGGCGTTGCGGTGAACGGCGCGGACTGGTCGAAAGTGGTGGCGCTGAAGAAGACCCTGCTGCTGGACCTGAACGCGATCGGCTGGCTGGCTGAAAAAGCCGAAGGCCTGACCATCGTCGACGGCAACACACTGGCCCTGGCCAACGACAACGACTTCGGCTTGAAAACCAAGATCTTCACGCCGGCCGGTGTGGCGGTAGCCGATGCCGACGTCACCAAGTGCAATGTGGACGCGAACGGCGCCATCGTCACCAGCACCTCCGCTGGCTGCGATGCCGCCAACAACATTCGCGTGGCGCGCGGCGACGACCGCGAGCGTCCAAGCCGCCTGTGGCTGATCAAGTTCGGCAAGGCGCTGACGGCCTACTAAGCCGCTATTGCATGCGCGCCAGGCCGATCAGGTGCGAGGACAGGAATAAGAGCAAGCCGATACATCCGCCAACAATGGTGCCGTTGATGCGGATGTACTGCAGGTCCTTGCCGATATTGAGTTCGATCTGGCGCGACATTTCATCGGTATCCCACTTCTTCACCGTATCGCTGATATGGCGGGTGAGGAAGTCCGCGAAGTCCGGCGCCATTGCGCGCGCCGCGTCTTCCATATGCCGGCTGAAGGAGGCGCGCAGGTCCGGATTGCGGCCCAGCTCCTCCCCCAGCCATTTGCTCATCGCCGCCACGCGCCGGTGCAGCTCCGACTCTTCCGCCGCCAGGTCTTGCCGCATCCAGCTGCGCAAGCCATCCCAGATCTCCGCCAGATAGGCGTTCACCGCTTCGCCGTCGCGGATATAGCGCTTGATCTCCTCCGCGCGCTCATGGAAGGATGGATCGTCGCGCAGCCGCGTGATGAACTCGGCGATCATGCGGTCCAGCCGCCGGCGCAGCTTGTGCGAGCGGTCTTCCGCCACTTCCATCAGCAGGGTGTTGAGCGCCTCGGTCACCCAGTCCGCGCCTTTCTCTCCCAGCCAGGCCGTGGGCAGCACCTTTTCCATGGCGGCGTGCTCGCGCTTGAGCCAATGGATGATGCTGGTGGCGATCAGCTCCTGGTTTTCCGGCGCGCGCAGATGCAGCAGGGCCGCGTCGATCACGTCGTCCAGCACCTCCTGGTGGCGGCCGTCGCGGGTGAGCGCATCGAGCACGGTGGCCAGTGAGCGCGACAGGTCCAGCTTGCCCAGCATGGCGTGGAAGGCGTCTTTCAGGAAGCGCTGGATGCGCGCGTCCTCCGCCATGTCCAGCATGCCGGCTGCCAGGCGCACCACGTAGGCGCCCAGGATGCGGTCATTGGCCGGCTCGGCCAGCCAGGCGCCCAGCCGGGCGATGGGGTCATGCTTGCGGATCAGGCCCACGAGCGATTCGGAATCGAGAAACTTCTCCTGCACGAAGTGCGCCAGGTTGTCGGCGATGCGGTCCTTGTTGTTGGGGATGATGTTGGTGTGCGCGGAGATCAGCGGGATGGGCACGCGGCGGAACAGCGCCACCACCGCGAACCAGTCGGCCAGCGCGCCCACCATGGCCGCTTCCGCCACCGCTTTTACGCAGTCCATTGCGAAGCTGCGCGGCAGGATGGCCGTCACGATAAAGACCAGGGCAGCTGCGGCCAGGAATAGCAAGGCGGTCCGCTTGGCCTTTTTGAGTTCCAGCTCCTTGTTCATTTTCTTCTCCAAGGTTGAATCCGGCCATCGTATAACAAGCGACGGTATGGCGGCCTACGATACGCTGTCCCACTCCAGGCCGAAGCGGGCCAGGTATTTGCGGAGGCGGTCCGCGTCGTTCGGCTTGGCCTTGCCGGCGCGCGAAACGGCAAAGAGTTTGCGGCCTGCGTCGGACATATTTTTCGACTGCCGGCATACATCCAGCACCGCCTGCAGCTGCGCGCGGTCGAATAGATCCAGCTGCGCCGCCGCCTCCGCGCCGATGGCGTCTTCGAGCGGAACGCCCGCTGCGGCAGGCTGGGATAGCGTGCGCCACTGGCGCTGCAGGCGCGCGATTTCTGCGCCGGCCACCGCCGTGGTGATGCGCCCGGCTTCGGCCAGCGTGGCCATGCGCGTGACGGACGCGGACAGGTCACGGAAATTGCCGCTCCAGCGCGCGTCGGACGAAGTGGCGAAGGTCATGAACTGTTCGCGCGCTTCCTTGTTGAAGCGCACCGCGTCGCCGTGCTCTTCGCCGAATTGCAGCAGCAGGTAGTCCAGATTGGGTTCGATATCTTCCGGGCGGTCGGCCAGGCCGGGCAGGGCATAGGTCCACAAGTTGATGCGGGAGTACAGGTCTTCGCGGAAACGGCCGGCGGCCACTTCCGCCGCCAGGTCGCGGTTGGTGCCGGCGATAAGCTGGAAGTCGCTTTCCACTTCGTGGTCGCCGCCCATGGGCAGGAAGCGTTTTTCCTCCACGGCCTTGAGCAGCATGGCTTGCTCGTCCAGCCCAAGCTCGCCTATCTCGTCAAGAAACAGCAAGCCTTTGTTCGCAGTGCGCAGGAGGCCGGGGCGGTCCGATGCTGCGCCGGTGAATGCGCCCTTGATGTGGCCGAACAGCGTGGAGCCCGCGCCGTCGCCGTGCAGCGTGGCGCAGTTGATCTCAACGAAGCCGCCGCGCAGCTGGTGGCGCGCTTTCTTCAGTTCGAACACGCGCCGGGCCAGGAAGGACTTGCCTGCGCCGGTTGGTCCCATCAGCAGCATGGGCGCGCGCGAACGCACGGCGACGTGTTCGATCTCGTCTATCATCAGATTGAACTGCGGATTGCGCGTGGCGATGCCGGACTTGAGGAAGGCCACGCCCTCCTGCTGCGCCGCCGCGAAACGCTGCGCGATCTGGTCGTAGCGCGACAGGTCCAGATCGATCAAGGTGTAGTCGCCCGGCGAACCTGCGGCGTGCCGGCGTGGGGGCGAAGTCTGCAGCAGGCAGCCGGGGAAGTAGCGTGCCTCCGTCATCAGGAACATGCAGATCTGGACCACGTGCGTGCCCGTGGTGATGTGAATCCAGTATTCCTCGTTGTCGGGATCGAAGGGGTAGCTGCGCGCGAAGTCGAACAGGCTGCTGTACACGTCGCCAAAATCCCAAGGATCGCGTATCGCCAGCTTGTGCTGGAGCACCGTGGTTTCCGGCGAGATCGTGCCGATGTCCTCGCGCACCTGGTCTATCAGTGGGCCGTAGCTGCCGTTGTAGAGCAGTTCGAAGCGCTCGATCACCAGGTCGTCGTGCTGCGCCATGGCGACGGTGGGCCGCCACTTTTCCCAGCGCGCGCTGCCTTTTCCACTGTCGAGCTGCGTGCCGACAAAGCCGAGGATGACTGTTTTCTTTTTCATTTTTGGATAAATATTTATCTATTAAGATAATTTATCATAGATGGCGGAATCCCTTGTATTTATAAATTTCTTTATTTATCAATCGCTTAGCGTATTTTTCCTGACTGGCACACTGCTTGCAATATAGAGCATACAAACCGGGAGGAGAGAGAAATGGCGAAGATGGGCGGAAATGCTGCCAGAGGCTGGACGATCAGTGCCGGCGCAGTGGGCAAAGCGGCGAAGGGCGAGGGACTCAGCATCAGGTCGGCGCCTTACCGCACAGTTGTCAGCTGGCAGCTGCATGGCACTGCCGGCCGCGCACTTCCTGCCGCCCAGGCCAGGCAAGTCTGGTATGGCGTACTGGCCGCTCTTGTCGGCGATGATTAAACCGGATTAAATGGAACGATGATGAAAGACGAAACTTACGAATTGCTGGATAACGAGGGCGGCAGCCCGGTGAAAATGTGGACCGGCGGCGTGCCGGTTGAAGAGCAGGCCAAAGCCCAGCTGGCCAACACGGCGAAGATGCCCTTTATCTACAAGCACATCGCGGTAATGCCCGATGTGCACTTGGGTAAGGGATCGACCATCGGTAGCGTGATCCCGACGCTGGGCGCGATTATCCCGGCAGCGGTGGGCGTGGACATCGGCTGCGGCATGATGGCGGCCAAGACCACGCTCAATGCACGCGATCTGCCGGACAACCTTGGCCCGCTGCGCAGCGCCATCGAAAAAGCCATCCCTCACGGCATGACGCCCAAGACGCGCGGCTATAAGGGCCGCGACGAAGGCAGCTGGCAGAACCCGCCGTCGGCGGTGGACGCGGCGTGGACTCAGCTGAAGGACGAATTCGACGTCATCTGCCAGAAGACGCCCAAGCTGAAGAACACCAATAACTACCGCCATCTCGGCACGCTGGGTTCGGGCAACCACTTTGTGGAAGTCTGCCTGGATGAGCAGGGCGCGGTGTGGTTCATGCTGCACTCGGGGTCGCGTGGCGTGGGCAATGCGATCGGCAGCCACTTCATCGAGGTGGCACAGCAGGACATGCGCACGCATATCGCCAACTTGCCGGACAAGGACCTGGCCTATCTGAACGAGGGAACGCAGCATTACGACGACTACGTGGAAGCCGTGGGCTGGGCGCAGAAGTTCGCCCGCATGAACCGTGAGGTGATGATGCAGAACCTGATCACGGCGGTGCGCAAAGTCATCGCCAAGCCCTTCGAGACGCACGTCGAGGCGGTCAATTGCCACCACAACTATGTGCAGAAGGAGCGTCACTTCGGCCAGGACGTACTGGTCACCCGCAAGGGGGCGGTGTCGGCGCGCGAAGGCGAGCTGGGTATTATTCCGGGCTCGATGGGGGCCAAGAGCTTCATCGTGCGCGGCAAGGGCAATCCGGAGAGCTTCAACAGCTGCAGCCACGGCGCGGGCCGCACCATGAGCCGCAACGAGGCCAAGCGCCGCTACACGCTGGCGGACCAGGTGCGCGCGACGGAAGGCGTGGAGTGCCGCAAGGACGCCAATGTGATCGACGAGATTCCAATGGCGTACAAGGACATCGACGCCGTCATGCATGCCCAGCGCGACCTGGTGGAGGTGGTGCACACGCTGAAGCAGGTCGTCTGTGTGAAAGGGTGATGATGGCGATGGACATGCTGGAACTGGACGGTGCGCAGGGTGAGGGCGGCGGGCAGGTGCTGCGCACCGCCCTGACGCTGGCCATGATCACTGGACGCCCTTTCCGTATCGTGAACATCCGCGCCAACCGCCCCAAGCCGGGTCTGATGCGGCAGCACCTGGTTGCCGTGCAGGCCGCAGCGGAGGTGTGCGGCGCGGACGTATCGCTTGCAGCGGTGGGCGCGCGCGAACTGGAATTCAAGCCAGGCGCGATACGCGGCGGCAGCTACCGCTTTGCGATCGGAACGGCGGGTAGCTGCACGCTGGTGCTGCAGACGCTATTGCCTGCATTGCTGTTTGCCGACGCGCCGTCCACGGTGACGGTCTGCGGCGGAACGCACAACCCCATGGCGCCGCCCGCGCATTTCCTGGAGCGCAGCTATGGCCGGGCAATGGCGGCCATGGGCGCGGACATGTCGATAGCGCTTCGGCGCCACGGTTTTTATCCGGCGGGCGGCGGCGAAATCGCTGCGGTGGTGCGGCCGTGCGGGCAACTGACGCGCATCGAGCTGATGTCGCCAGGCGCGAGGCTGCACTCCTATGCGGAGAGCCTGATCGCCGGTGTGCCGGAGCGTGTGGCCCGGCGCGAACTGGAGTGCGTGGCCACAGGCCTGGGCTGGTCCGAGTCCCAGCTGCACCAGCGGAAGCTGCCGGACGAGCAGGGACCGGGCAATGTGCTGCTCATTACGCTGGACTCCGAGCACGTTACCGAGGTGATCGCCGGCTTTGGCGAAAAGTCGGTGACGGCGGAAAACGTCGCCCGGCATGCGGTAGCTGAAGTGCGCCGCTATGTCGCATCCGGCGCAGCGGTGGGGGAGCATCTGGCCGACCAGTTGCTGATACCAATGGCGCTGGCGGGCGGCGGCAAATTCACGGTGGCCCGCGTGTCGCAGCATGCGTTGACGAATGCCGCCGTGATCGCCCGCTTCCTGCCGGTGGACATCCAGTTCCGGGCCGGCGACAGGCACAGTACCTGTTGCGTCACGGCGCGCTGAAAGGACAGGTGTTGCACAGCATGTGACACCTGTCCCAATCTGGTACAGCGCTGCGGCACGCCCCCTGCGCGTACCTTGCAAAACCGTGTGGCACGCCAATTGCTCCTTGTGGATCAGCAGCTATTCACAACTACAGGAGACAACACCATGAAACGCGCACTTACCCTTTGCCTCGCGGCGGCGGCCCTTATCACTTCCTTCGGTGCGCAGGCGCATGGCGCCGTCACGCCGCAGGCGGTCGACACCACCGGCCTTGCCGCCCTGGGCGACAAATGGCGCGACGAGAATCCTTACAAGGGCAACAAGCTGGCGCTGAAGATAGGCGGCTCCGCCTACAACCAGAACTGCGCCCGCTGCCATGGCCTGGAGGCGGTATCGGGCGGCATCGCGCCCGACCTGCGCCTGCTGGACCGCGACTGCGCCACCGTCAAGAACGCCGCCAAGAAAGCCGCCTGCCTGAAGGAAGTGGACGCCTACTTCCTCAGCTCCATCCGCGCCGGCAAGGTGCGCAACGGCGCGGTCTATATGCCGCCGTTCGAAGGCATCTTCAACCAGGAAGCCATGTGGGCCATCAAGACCTACCTGGAAAACCGCCGCGAAACCAACTGATACCGGAGCACGCCATGTCCCATTTCTACCGCAAGGCCGCTGCGGTGCTGGCGCTCGCCTCCGCCGTGCTGCCGGCGCACGCCGACTGGAGCCGGCTGCAGCAGTCGGGCGCGCTGAAGGTGGCGGTGTACAACGAGTTTGCGCCGTTCTCCGATCACGGCAGCGGCATAGATATCGACCTGGCCGATGCGCTGGCCAAAAAGCTCAAGCTCAGGCTCACGCTGCTGCCTTTCCCGGCGGGCGAAAATCTGGGGGACGACTTGCGCAACATGGTGTGGAAAGGCCATTACCTCGGCTACGGTCCGGCCGATGTGCTGCTGCACGTGCCGGTCGATCCGCAGTTGATGGCGGAGAACGGCAAGGTGCAGATCTTCGCGCCTTACCATGTGGAGGCGGTGCGTCTGGTGCGCAGCGCCCAGGCCGTGCCGGTGTTCGACGGCATTGATGCGCTGGCTGGCAAGCGCATCGGCGTGGAAAAGGTATCGATCGCCGCCATGGTGCTGCTGGGTGAAGGCAATGGCCGCTTCCGTGAAAACGTGCGCATCTTCCCGAGCGCCGCAGCCGCGCTGGAGGAACTGAAGGAGGGGCGGCTGGATGCGGTGCTGGCCAACCGCTCGGAGATTGAATCGGTGTTCCGCGACGATCCTGCATTCCCCCTGGCGCAGGCGGATTTCCAGCGCTTGCCGCGCAAGGGCTGGGCTGTGGGCATGGCCGTGCGCAAGGATGAACAGGATGTGGCGCGGTTGCTGCAGGCGGCGGTGAATGAGATGCGCGAGAGCGGAGAACTGCAGGCTATCTTCGCCAAACATGGCGTGCGCATGGTGCAGCCATGATGCAGCGTACGGCCATTGCGCTGGCGGCCATGCTGCTGGCGCATGGTGCCGGCATGGCGGCCTCGCCGATGGCGAGCGTGGAGATCGTCGGCATTGCGCCCTTGCCGGGACTGGGCGTGGAGCGCAAGACGCTGCCCTACGCGGTGCAGACGGCGTCCGATGCGGCGCTGTCGCGTGCCGGGGGCGACAATCTGAGCGAGTTCCTTGCGCGCAGTTTCGCCGGCGTTAACCTGAACGACATCTCTGGCAGTCCCTTCCAGAACGACCTTACCTATCGTGGCTTCCGGGCTTCCCCAGTGCTGGGAACGGGGCAGGGTATCTCCGTTTATCTGGACGGTGTGCGCGTCAACGAACCCTTTGGCGACGTGGTGAACTGGGACATGCTGCCGGAAGCGGCGATAGGCAGCGTGCTGCTGGCGCCGGGCTCCAATCCCTTGTACGGGCTTAATACGCTGGGCGGTGCGCTGGCGCTGAACACGCGTTCCGGCGCCAGCGATCCCGGTCTACAGGCATCCGTCAGTAGCGCCAGCCACCAGCGGCGCCGGGCTGACCTGGCCTATGGCGCGGCACAGAACGGCTGGCATATCTTCACCGCCGGCACGCTGTTCGACGACGGCGGCTGGCGCGCGCATTCGGACGGGTGGCTTGGCAATCTGTTCCTCAAGCTGGGCCGGACGCAGACGGACAGCGAATGGCAGCTTACTCTGCTGGGTGGCGCGAGCCGCCTGGTGGGCAACGGCTTGCTGCCGGACGCCATGTACGAGGAAGACCGGCGCGCGGTCTATACCTGGCCGGACGAGACCCGCAACCGCTTGCGCCAGGCGCAATGGAGCTACACGCGCCGCCTGGCTGCGGATGCGCAATTGACCGCAGCCGCGTATGTGCGCAACAGCCGCCGCGACACGGTGAACGGCGATGTCAGCGACGGCTTTGAAGACGCGGACCAGCATGCCGCGTCGCTAAATACCACCAGCACTCGCCAGCGCAGCCGTGGTTTCAGCGCGCAATGGTCGGGCCACTCTGCCGGGGCGAATCTGATGGCTGGCCTGAGCTATGACAGCAGCACGGTGGGCTTTGCGCAGTATGAGCAGGCGGCCGGTTTCGATACCGCGCGCGGCGTGGTCGCGGACAGCGGCGAAGAACGTGAACTGGACGCTTCCGTCGATGGCCGGGCGCGCGGCGGCAGCGTCTATTTCACCGGCACCTGGACTGTCGCACCTGCAACCTGGCTCACCGCGTCTGTCCGCTATGCCAGCGCGCGCGTGGCCAACACTATCAGTAACGAGGGCGTGCCACAGCCGCGCGAGGCGTTCAGCTACCGCAAGCTTAATCCCGCTCTGGGGCTGTCGCACGAGGCGGCGCCCGGGTGGACGGTGTTTGCCAATGCGGCGCAGAGCAACCGCGTGCCTACCGTGATTGAACTGGGCTGCGCGGATCCGGAGCAGCCTTGCCGCTTGCCGGTGGGGCTGCAGTCCGATCCTTATTTGAAGCAGGTGGTGTCACGCACGGTGGAGGCGGGCACGCGCTGGCAGTCCGGCCGCGATACTGTTACTGCCACCATGTACCGCACCGTGAACCGGGACGATATTGTGTTCCGCAGCGCAGGCCTGAGCCAGCACGGGTATTTCTCCAATTTTTCACGCACGCGGCACCAGGGGCTGGATTTGAGCGCGGGTTTTGAGCGCGGGCCGTATGCTGTGCGGCTCAGCTACAGCTGGCTTGATGCCGTTTATGACGCGGACGGAACGCTGTTCACGGGCACGCGCAAGGTGCTTGTTACACCGGGAACGCGCATCGCGGGACTGCCGCGCAATACGCTTAAGCTGGCGCTGGACTGGCGTGCCGCCGCTGCGCTCACACTGGGCGCGGAACTGCGCGCTGTGTCCAGCCAGGGTACGCAGGGGAATGAGGATGGCTTGTCGGCCGATCCGCAGGACGGCGAGGCGCCGCAGCGCGCGGACCTGCGCACGCGCGGCTATGCTTTGCTGGGACTGAGCTTGAGCTATAAGCCGCAGCCGGGTTGGGAGCTGTTTGTTCGCGTGAATAATGCTGCGAACCGCCGCTATGAGACTTTTGGCTCGGTTGGTATGGATATCTTCCCGGGCGGGCAGCTGGCTAGTCCGCGGGGCGCCGGCGGGGAGGCATCGCTGGCGCGTTTTGTGGCGCCCGGGGCGCCGCGCTCTGTTTCGGCGGGAGTGCGGTATCGCTTCTGAACGTGGCTTGCAGGGTTGGCGGGTTACGCGGCTGCGCCGCTAACCCGCCCTACGCGGTACGCGCCCTGCGGTTTTAGAACTGGTATTGGGCTCTGGCGCCCAATTGCCAGTTGCGGCCCGGCGCGCCTTCGTAGTAGCGCTTGTTGGTGTCGCCTACGATGACCGATCCCACATAGGCTTTGTCGGCCACGTTGTTCAGGCGGACGAACTGCTTGAAGCGCCAGCCGCCCATTTCCTGCCGGGCCGTCAGTCGCAGGTTCACGACGGCGTAGCCGGGGGCGGTCTGCTCGGTGTTGCTGTCCTCCGCGTAGACCCTGGCGCTGGCCACGGTTTCGACGGCGGCGCCCAGTGCGCGCGATGGCGATTGCCATGCCAGTTCGCCGTAGGCGTAGGCCTTAGGGACGCCGGGCAGGCGGCTGCCGCGTTGCACGTTGCCGAAGGCTTGATCGTACACGGCGCGCAGCGCGGTCAGCGCCACGCGGGCGCTGAAGCCATAGCCGAAGCGCGTATCCGCCGATACCTCGGCGCCCCTGCGCAGCGTTTCGCTGGCGTTGCGGTAGCTGGTGCGGCCGCCGCTGGCGGCGTCGACCACCAGCTCGCCGCTGGTCTTCACCTGGAACACTGCGGCGTCGATACGGCTGTCTGCGCCCAGCAGCGCTTTCACGCCCGTTTCAAGGTGCGTGCTGCGCGCAGGCTGCAAGCCGAAGTTGAAACCGCCGCCGGCGCCGGAGTAGAACAGTTCGTTCAGCGTGGGTGTCTCGAAGCCGCGCGCGGCGCTGGCGTACACGTTCAGTACCGGCGATACCTTGTACAGCAGACCAGCCACCGGTGTGGTGCGGCTGTAGCGCAGCCCTCCGCTGTCGTTGCCGTTCGAGAGATAGCGGTCGCTTACGTCCACCTTGAAGCGGCTGTGGCGCAGGCCCGCGTTCAGCACCCAGGCGCCTTGCGCCCATTCGGTTTGCAGGTAGGGATCGGTACTGGCCACGGTGTCCGTTTCATCGCGCCGCAGCTTGCCCTTGACGCCCAACTCGGTGGCGGTGAAATTTTCATAGCCTTTGCGGTCGTCCTGCGAGCGGCCGTATTCGATGCCGACGGTGGAAGTCAGCTTGCCCCCGGCCAGGGCGCGCACATCCACCCAACTGACGTCGATGCCGCTGAAGTCGCGGTCGAAATCGACCACGCCGCCCGAATGGCTGGCCGGCGCCTGGAAGGCGCGCGAGAAGGCCTGGTACTGGATGACCTGGCGGTTCCCGCCATAAGCGGTGACGCGCAGCTTGCCGCTGTCGCCGCCCGCGATACCGCCGAGCTGCTGTTCCCACGCCGCGCCTATCTGCTGGTGGTCTATGCTTTTGCGGGTGTTGTAGCGTTCCGCGAAGGTGCGCTTGATTGCGGCCGTGTCGCTGGTGTCTATTTCGCCGGCGCGCGGGTCGCGCCGCCAGGTGGCCCAGGTGACGCCCAGCGGATCCTGCGTATTGTCCTGGCGCAGGGCGCTCGCGGTGATGGTCAGCTTGCCGCCTGCGCCGGGCGCCAGCGTGAGCTTGGCGTAGGCCTGGTCGCGCCGTGCGGCGCTGTGGTCGCGGTAGCCGTCCGTGTCGAAGCGCGACGCGTCCAGCACGTAGCCCACATTGCCCGCCTTGCCCTGTGCGTTGACATCCACTTTGCGTGCGCCGTCGCTGCCGGCGGACAGGCTGGTTTCCAGCGTGGGAGGGCCTTCGCCGTCGCGGGTGAACAGCTGCACCACGCCGCCGGCATGGTTGCCGTAGACGGCGGAGAAGGGGCCGCGCAGCACTTCCAGGCGCTCGGCCATGTCGAGGTTGAAGGTGGCGGCCTGGCCCTGGCCGTCCGGCATGCTGGCCGGGATGCCGTCGGCGATCAGTTTCACGCCGCGTACGCCGAAGGCCGAGCGTGCGCCGAAGCCGCGCGAGGAGATCTGCAAATCCTGCGCGTAGTTCTGGCGGTTTTGCGCCACCAGGCCGGGCACGGAGGCCAGCGATTCGGATGCGTTCACGCGCATCTGGCTGTCGCGGATGCGTTCGGCGTCCACCACGTCGATGGCGGCCGGGAAGTCCATGCTGCTGTGCTCCACGCGGCTGCCGCTGACGATGACGACCGGCGCTTCGCCGGTGGCTGCCGCCGCTTGCTGCGCGGCGCCCGCCACGAACAGGGCTGCGACGGCGTTTAAATGAAATCGGTGCTGCATGTTGAATCTCCTTGGTTGAGTTCCGCGCCTGCCTGGCGGGGGCCGGCAAGTCTGCTTCAACCCGTAAGCAATATACCTGCCATCGCTTTTCCTGTGCGCGTGGCATGGCGTTTGCATCGCCTTGCGATCCTCACTGACCTTAAAGGTGCCGCCATGAAAAAATCCTATTGTCCCCGCGCCGCCGGCGTGCTTGCAAGCCTTTCCCTGCTGCTGGCTGTGCAACCCTGCGTCCAGGCAGCCGCGCTGGCTTATGTGCCGAACGAGAAGTCCGGCACGGTGAGCGTGGTCGATACCGCCACCGACACGGTGCTGCGCAGCCTTCAGGCGGGCAAAAGGCCGCGCGGCATTGCCGCTGTTGCGCTGGCCGGCGGCACGCGGCTGTTCGTGACGGACGCCGCCAGCAGCCAGCTGCTGATGCTCGATAGCGCAGGCGGTTCAGCGCCCGCAGCGCTGGCGCTGGGCAGATCGCCGGAAGGCGTGGGCGTGTCGGCCGATGGCCGCTACGCCGCCGTCGCGGTCGAGGAGAGTAACAGCGTCACGCTGGTGGATGCCCGCAGCGGCGCGCGGCTGGCCGACATACCGGTCCAGGGCCGCAATCCCGAGCACGCTGTGTTCAGTCCGGATGGGCGCTGGCTCTATGTCAGCGCGGAGGAAGCCGAGCAGGTGGACGTGATCGACGTGGCGCAGCGGCGCCAGACCGGGGCTGTGGCCGTGGGCCTGCGCCCTCGCGGCATCGGCTTTTCGCCGGACGGCAGCAGGGCCTATATCGCCTGTGAGTTGGTCAACACGGTGTACGTGATCGACACCGCCACGCGCAGCACGCTGGCCAGGATACCGGCTGGGCGCAACGCCAACGGCATCGCCGTGCACCCGAGCGGCAAGCAAGTCTATGTGTCCAACGGCGCGGACGGCACGGTGATGCTGATCGATACCGCCAGCCATACCGTCAGCGCGACCGTGGCCGTGGGCAAGCGGCCCTGGAATATGGCGCTCACGCCGGACGGCGCCAAGCTGTATGTGGCCAACGGACGCTCCAACAGCGTCTCCGTCATCGACACGGCCAGCGCGCGCAAGGTGGCCGACATCGCGGTGGGCGAATTGCCCTGGGGCGTGGCCATCCCCTGAGCGTGACACTTGCCACAGCGGCCATGCAACACCTGTTCAACTTTGGAACAGATTGCGGCGGCGGCAGCGCGGTTTTCGCGGCGCGGAGGGCTGGCACGGTGTTTGCGAAATAGAGGGTGCAAGTCCAACCAACACTGAAGAAAGAGGATGACATGAATCTCGCCGATATCAACAAACTGGGTGTCGCCAACCCTTTCAAGCAACGCTATGACAACTACATCGGCGGCAAGTTCGTCGCGCCGGTAAAGGGCGAGTACTTCGCCAACCTCACGCCGATCACCGGCCTGCCGTTCTGCGAGATTGCGCGCTCCACGGCGGAAGACGTGGAAATCGCGCTGGATGCGGCGCACGCAGCGAAGGAAGCGTGGGGCAAGACCTCGCAGACCGAGCGCGCCAACATCCTGAACAAGATCGCCGACCGCATGGAGCAGAACCTGCAGCTGATCGCCACGGCGGAAACCATAGACAACGGCAAGCCTATCCGCGAAACCATGGCGGCGGACATTCCGCTGGCGATCGACCATTTCCGCTATTTCGCCGGCTGCATCCGCGCCCAGGAAGGCTCGGTCGCGCAGATCGACGACAGCACCTACGCCTACCACTTCCACGAGCCGCTGGGCGTGGTCGGCCAGATCATTCCGTGGAACTTCCCCATCCTGATGGCGGTATGGAAGCTGGCGCCCGCGCTGGCGGCCGGCAACTGCATAGTGCTGAAACCGGCCGAGCAAACGCCTGCTTCCATCATGGTGCTGGTGGAGCTGATCGGCGACCTGCTGCCGCCGGGCGTGCTTAATATTGTCAACGGCTTCGGCCTGGAGGCGGGCAAGCCGCTGGCCTCGAACAAGCGCATCGCCAAGATCGCCTTCACCGGCGAAACCGGCACCGGCCGCCTGATCATGCAGTATGCCGCGCAGAACCTGATTCCGGTCACGCTGGAACTGGGCGGCAAGTCGCCCAATATCTTCTTCGAAGACGTGATGGCGGCCGATGACGAGTTTTTCGACAAATGCCTGGAAGGCTTTGCCATGTTCGCGCTGAACCAGGGCGAGGTGTGCACCTGCCCTTCGCGCGTGCTGATACAGGAGTCGATCTACGAAGCCTTTATGGAACGCGCGCTGAAACGCGTGGCGGCCATCAAGCAGGGCAACCCGCTCGACTCCTCCACCATGATAGGCGCGCAGGCTTCGCAGGAGCAGCTGGAGAAGATCCTGTCGTATATGGACATCGGCAAACAGGAAGGCGCCCAGCTGCTGGCCGGCGGCGCGCGCAATGTGCAGGGCGGCGAGCTGGAAGGCGGCTACTACGTCACGCCCACCGTGTTCAAGGGCGAGAACAGCATGCGCATCTTCCAGGAGGAGATCTTCGGGCCGGTGGTGTCGGTCACTACCTTCAAGGATGAGGCGGACGCGCTGCGCATCGCCAACGACACGCTGTACGGCCTGGGTGCAGGCGTATGGACCCGCGACGGCGCGCGCGCCTTCCGCGTCGGCCGCGGCATCCAGGCCGGCCGCGTGTGGACCAATTGCTACCACCTGTATCCAGCGCACGCGGCCTTCGGCGGCTACAAGCAGTCCGGCATCGGCCGCGAGAACCACAAGATGATGCTGGACCACTACCAGCAGACCAAGAACCTGCTGGTCAGCTACAACCCGAAGGCGCTGGGCTTTTTCTGAGGCTGACATGAAAACCGCCGTAGCCCGCGTTATCGCGACCGGCCCCGCGCTGGAGATGATTGCAGAACTGCGCCATCGCCATGGGCCGATCATGTTCTTCCAGTCCGGAGGCTGCTGCGACGGCAGCACGCCGATGTGCTACCAGGCCGGGGAGTTCAACCTGAGCGACACCGATGTCTACCTGGGCAACCTGAACGGCGCGCCGTTCTACATCGGCCTGGAACAGTACGGCTACTGGGAGCACACGCAGCTGATTATCGACGTCGTGCAGGGCAACGGCGGGATGTTCTCGCTGGATAACGGGACCGGGCGCCGCTTTCTCACGCGCTCGCGCCTGTTCACGGACGAGGAGTGCAGGGAACTGGGTTTGTCGTCACTTTAATAAAAACATGGGAAGAGGAGATCATTGTGCAAAAAACTTTAATCGCATCGGTGCTGGCGCTGCTGGCCTCCGGCAGCGCGGGACTGGCGCAGGCGGGCGGCGCGGCCGTCACCACTGGCATGCTGGAGGCGGCGGCGAAAAATACCTCGTCGGTGCTGTCCTTCGGCATGGGCTCGGAAGGCCAGCGCTATTCGCCGCTGGCGCAGATCAATACCGCCAACGTGGGCAAGCTTACGCCGGCCTGGTCGTTCTCCTTTGGCGGCGAGAAGCAGCGCGGCCAGGAATCGCAGCCGCTGATCCACAACGGGAAGATGTTCGTCACCGCCTCGTACTCGCGCATCTTCGCGGTCGACATGAAGACCGGCGCCAAACTGTGGAAGTATGAGCATCGCCTGCCGGACGGCATCATGCCATGCTGCGACGTGGTGAACCGGGGCGCCGCCCTGTTCGACAACCTGGTCATCTTCGGCACGCTGGACGCGCAGCTGGTGGCGCTGGACCAGGACACCGGCAAGGTGGTCTGGAAAGAGAAAGTGGACGACTACGCCGCAGGCTATTCGATGACGGCCGCGCCGCTGATCGCCAAGGGCCTGCTGCTGACCGGCGTGTCCGGCGGCGAGTTCGGCATCGTCGGCCGGGTGGAGGCGCGCAATCCGAAGACCGGTGAGCTGGTCTGGTCGCGTCCCACGGTGGAAGGCCACATGGGCCACAAGTACGACAAGGACGGCAATGCAAGCGACAACGGCGTGACCGGCACGCCGAACAAGAGCTGGCCGGGCGAGCTATGGAAGACCGGCGGCGCGTCCACCTGGATGGGCGGCACCTATGATCCGTCCACCGGCCTGGCCTACTTCGGCACCGGCAACCCGGCGCCATGGAACAGCCATCTGCGCCCCGGCGACAATCTGTATTCATCGTCCACCGTGGCGCTGGACGTTGCCACCGGCCAGATCAAGTGGGCCTACCAGAACACGCCGAACGACGCCTGGGACTTTGACGGCGCCAATGAATTCGTCACCTTCGATATGGACGGCAAGCGCTATGGCGGCAAGGCCGACCGCAACGGCTTCTTCTACGTGAACGACGCGGCTACCGGCAAGCTGAAGAACGCTTTCCCCTACGTGAAGAAGATCACCTGGGCCAGCGGTATCGACCTGGAAACCGGGCGTCCGAAATTCATCACCGAAGGCCGTCCCGGCGATCCGACCAAGGGCGAGGAAGGCAAGAAGGGCAAGACCGTGTTCGCCGCGCCAGCCTTCCTGGGCGCGAAGAACCAGATGCCGATGGCGTACAGCCCGCAGACCAAGCTGTTCTACGTTCCCGCCAACGAGTGGGGCATGGACATCTGGAATGAGCCTATCAGCTACAAGAAGGGCGGCGCGTATCTGGGCGCGGGCTTCACCATCCGGCCGCTGTTCGACGACTACATCGGCGCGCTGCGCGCGGTGGACCCCAAGACCGGCAAGGTCGCCTGGGAAGTCAAGAACACGGCGCCGCTGTGGGGCGGCGTGATGACCACCGCCGGCGGCCTGGTGTTCTACGGCACGCCTGAGGGCTACCTGAAGGCCCTGGACGCGAAGACCGGCAAGGAGCTGTGGAAGTTCCAGACCGGTTCGGGCGTGGTGGCGCCGCCGGTCACCTGGCAGGACGGCGGCGTGCAGTACGTGGCCGTGGTGTCCGGCTGGGGCGGCGCGGTGCCGCTGTGGGGCGGCGAAGTGGCCAAGAAGGTCAACTTCCTGGAGCAGGGCGGCTCGGTCTGGGTATTCAAGCTGATGAAGTAATCACTGCGGTTTCCTGGTGTCTTACTGACGGCTGCGGCCGTCAGTTTTTTTAAGAGGGTCAAGATCATGCAATCAACGTATTTGCCGCCAAGCGCTTTCTCCGCAAGGGCGGCCATTCCCGACATGGACGCCTACCATGCCCTGTGCGCGCACGCGGAACGCGACTACGAAGGCTATTGGGGCATGCAGGCGCGCGCCAACCTGGATTGGCAGGTGCCGTTCACGCGCGTGCTGGACGAGAGCGAAGCGCCGTTCTACCGCTGGTTCGGCGACGGCCGCCTGAACGTGTCCTACAACTGCCTGGACCGCCATATCGAGCGCGGCCTGGGCGGCAAGACCGCCATTATTTTCGAGGCGGACGACGGCGCCTTCTCGCACGTGACCTACAGCGGCTTGCACGCGCGGGTGTGCCGCATCGCCAACGGCCTGCGCGCGCGCGGCGTGGGCAAGGGCGACCGGGTGGTGATCTATATGGCGATGTCGGTCGAGGGCGTGGCGGCCATGCTGGCGTGCGCGCGCATCGGCGCCACGCATTCGGTGGTGTTCGGCGGCTTCTCGGCCAAGGCGCTGCAGGAGCGCATTGCCGACGCCGGCGCATGCGTGGTTATCACGCAGGACGAGCAGCTGCGGGGCGGCAAGCGGCTGCCGCTCAAATCCATCGTGGACGAGGCGCTGGCGCTGGGCGGCTGCGGCAGCGTCAAGCACGTGGTGGTGTACCAGCGCACCGGCGGCGGCGTCACGCACGTGTCCGACCGCGACATCTGGCTGCATGACCTGATGGCGGACCAGCCGGAGCGATGCGAGCCGGAGTGGGTGGGGGCGGAACATCCGCTGTTCATCCTGTACACGTCCGGCTCCACCGGCACGCCGAAGGGCGTGCAGCACGCCAGCGGCGGCTACCTGCTGTGGGCCGCGCTGACGATGAAGTGGACCTTCGACATCAAGCCGGACGACGTGTACTGGTGCACCGCCGATATCGGCTGGGTCACGGGCCACAGCTATATCGCCTACGGGCCGACGGCGGTGGGCGCAACCCAGGTCATCTTCGAAGGCGTACCCACCTATCCGGATGCGGGCCGCTTCTGGCAGACCATAGAACGCCACGGCGTGAGCATTTTCTACACCGCCCCCACCGCGATCCGTTCGCTGATCAAGGCCTCGGACATGGACCCTGCGGTGCATCCCACGAACTACGACCTCTCGACCTTGCGCCTGCTTGGTTCAGTCGGTGAGCCCATCAATCCCGAGGCGTGGCTCTGGTATCACCGCCAAGTGGGCGGAGAGCGCTGCCCGGTGGTGGACACGTTCTGGCAAACCGAGACGGGCGGCCACATGATCACGCCGCTGCCGGGCGCCACGCCGCTGGTGCCGGGTTCGTGCACCTTGGCGCTGCCCGGCATCATGGCCGCCGTGGTGGACGAGGCGGGGCAGGACGTGCCGGACGGGCAGGGGGGCATCCTGGTGGTCAAGCGTCCGTGGCCGTCGATGATACGCACCATCTGGAACAATCCGAAGCGCTACCAGGCCAGCTATTTCCCCGAGGAGCTGGGCGGCGCGCTGTACCTGGCGGGCGACGGCGCCATACGCGACAAGGACACCGGCTACTTCACCATCACCGGCCGCATCGACGATGTGCTCAACGTCTCGGGCCACCGCATGGGAACGATGGAGATCGAATCGGCGCTGGTGGCGCATCCTCTGGTGGCCGAGGCGGCCGTGGTCGGCAAGCCGGACGACACCACGGGCGAATCGATCTGCGCTTTCGTGGTCTTGAAGAAGGACAGGCCCGGCGGCGCGGACGCCACGGCGCTGGCGCAGGAGTTGCGCAACTGGGTTGCAAAAGAAATCGGCCCGATCGCCAAGCCCAGGGAAGTGCGCTTCGGCGACAATCTGCCGAAGACACGCTCGGGAAAAATCATGCGCCGCCTGCTGCGCGTGCTGGCCCAGGGCGGGGTCGTGACGCAGGACGTGTCCACCCTGGAGAACCCCGCCATCCTTGATCAGCTGGCAAAGGCGGTGTAGAAAATAGGGACACCTGCGGCGCGCTTCTGGTCCGTATTGGCACAGCCAGCGCAGCGCGCCGCAGGCCCTTCCCAGTGAAGCGGGCTCGGCACGCTAATTGCCCTTGTAGGGATACATCAATCGATGTACTAAAACAAGGGAGACAGTAATGAAGAAGATCATCATGGGTGGCATGGTTGCAGCGGCGTTCACGGCGCAGCACGCGGGCGCTGTGGATTTCAAAGCCGGCGACTGGACCGTGGGCGTGGGCGGCATCGTCAACGCCTACTACACGCAGGTATCCTGCTCCGGCAATGCGGTGGGCGGGCTGGCGCTGGCGAGCAAGGGCCTGGGCTGCGGCGGTCAGGACGACCGCAGCACCATCGGCAACGGCCTGCTGCCGAATGGCCTGGTCACTTCCGCCAGCTCCAACCTGGGCGGCTATGACGTCAAGGCGCTGATCGGCATGTACCACGCCACCGCCACCGACAGCGCCATCAGCCAGAACAGCGGCGTGGACGTGCGCCAGGCCTACTTCACCTTCGGCAATGCGGAGATGGGCACCATCAAGATGGGGCGCGACAACGGCCTGTTCGGCGCAGGCGCCATCTTCGGCGACATGACGCTGATCGGCGCCGGCGCACCGGTGCAGGCGACGCAGCGCGGCCGCGTCACGCTGGGCCACATCGGCGCCGGCTACAGCTACGTGGGCTACTACGGCCAGATCGCATACAGCTCGCCGAAAAGCGCGGGCTTCGGTGTCGATGTTGCGCTGGTGAGCCCCGTGTCAGACACGCCGCTGCTCACGCCTTCGCTGTACTCGACCAAGACCAGTCCGCAATTGCAGGGCCAGTTGACGTGGAGCGGCGGCGGCGCCAAAGCCTGGCTGGGCGCGAAGACCCAGAAGTTCGAATCGGTCACGGCGGGCGTCAAGGACTTCACAATGAACGCCTTCGAGGCCGGAGCGTCGTACAGCGAAGGCGCGCTCGGCTTGCTGGCCAATGTGCAGGGCGGAAAAGGCCTCGGCGTGCTGTCCGATGCGGACCAGGGCAACACCACGGCGCGCAATTACTTCGTGCAGGGTACCTACAAGGCCACCGGCAAGATGAAGCTGGGCCTGGGCTACGGCATCAGCAAGAACAGCGACAACACCACCGGTACGGGCGGCCTGAAGTCGAACGCCAATCTCACGCTGGGCGCTTACTACACGCTCAACAGCGCTATCACGCTGGTGGGCGAAGTAGGGCAGACCCGCTCCAAAGGCTTCAACGGCAATGAAGCCAAAATGAATGGCGCCTCGCTGGGCGGCATCATCTTCTTCTGACGGGAGCAGCGCGTTCATGGCACAGGCGGATATTCTGCAGGCGCGGCCGCAAGCATGGCGGCACTGCGCGCGCCGGCTGCGGCATTGCTCGCTGCTGGCGTTGGCGGCGGCAGTGGCGTTGGCCGCTGCGCTTGCGCTGCCCGTGCCGGCGGAGGCGGGGCAGCTGGTCCGCGCCGCCGTGGCGCAGCTGTTTCCCGCGCCGTTGATGGTGGGAGAACGCGACGCGGAACTGCCGGTATGGCCGCTGTACCGCCAGAACGCCACGGCCACCGAGCTGGCGGGCTATGTTTTCGAGTCTGCCGATCTGGCGCCGGTGCCGGGCTTTGCGGGAGTGCCCCCCAACCTGCTGGTGGCATTGGACGCAAAGGGAAAATTCATCGGCGTGTCGCTGCTGTCGCAGCACGAACCGGTGTTCCTCGAAGGGCTGGGCGAACCGCCGTTGCGGCAGTTTTTGGCGCAGTACAAGGGCGTGCCGCTGGCCAGCTCGATCCGCATCGGCGGCAAGGACGACAAGAGCGGCAGCGCGCGCGATGTGCATCTGGACGGCGTGGCGAAAGCCACCGCCTCGGTGCGCATCATCAATCAAAGTGTTTTATCGGCTGCGTTGAAGGTGGCGCGTGCCCGCCTGGGCTTTGCCGCCGGGCGCGATCCCTCGCTGGCCGCCCGCGTGCGGGAGGACGTGGACGAGGTGCTTAGCCTGGAGCGCATGGTGGCGCAGGGCGTGCTGCAGCAGCTCCGCGTGCCGAACCGGGAAGCCGAGGCACTGTTCAAGGGCACGCCGGGCGCCGCCCTGGATGCGGAGGCGCTGCGCGATCCGGACGGCGTGTTCCTCGACTTGCGCATGGCTTATGTGTCGGTGCCTGCTGTGGGCCGCTCGCTGCTGTCGCCGCGCAGCTGGAACAAGCTGCAAGCGCGCCTGGAACCTGGCGACCATGCGCTGCTGGCCATCTGGTCGGGCCGTTACACGCTGATGCCGGACGAATTCGTGCGCGGCAGCGTGCCGGACCGGCTGGTGCTGAAGCAGCAGGGCCTGCCGCTGGAGCTGCGCGATCTCGACCTCGATCTCGCCTTGAAGGAGCCAGCCGCGTTTGGCGGCGCGCGCGTGGCCGCGTTCCGCGTGATCGCCCAGGCCGGCCTGGACCCTGGCCTGCCACTGGACTTCGCGCTGCCGCTCACGCGCAGCAAGGGCATCGTTTACCCTGAACGGATCACGCGCGAGCTGGCGCTGCAATACCGGCTGCCGCAGCGCTACTACATTGCCGGCGCCGCCGACGAGAAATCCTGGGGCAGTGTGTGGCGCGCGCGTGCCTGGGAGCTGGGCATACTCAGCGCCGGATTGCTGGCGTTGGCTGGCGCGCTGATGCTGCAGCGGCGGCTCGCGGCGAACGGCAAGCGGCTGCAGCGCTTCCGCATCGCCTACCTGCTGTTCACTGCGGGCTTCGTCGGCTACTGGGCTCAGGCCCAGCTTTCCATCGTCAACGTGGCCGGTGCAATGCAGGCGCTGGCCGCCGGCCGCAGCCTGGCGTATTTGATGTTTGACCCCGCCACGCTGCTGGTGTGGGTGTTCGCGCTGGCTGCGCTGCTGGCATGGGGACGAGGCGCCTACTGCGGGTGGCTGTGTCCCTTCGGCGCGCTGCAGGAATTCAGTGCGCATCTGGGCCGCGTTTTGCGCTTGCCGCAGATACGCCTGCGCAGCAGCGCGGACGTGCGTCTCAAATGGCTGAAGTTCGCCGCGCTTGCCGCCATTGCCATCAATGTGCTTATCGCCAGCAGCGCTACCAGCGCCGCCATCGCGGCCCCTGCGGCGCTCTGGCAGGAGCGGCTGGTCGAGCTGGAACCGTTCAAGACCGCCATCACGCTCGGCTTCGTGCGGAGCTGGCCCTACGTGGCGTATGCGGCCGGGCTGGTGCTGCTCAGCGCCTTCTGGTTCAAGTTCTTCTGCCGCTATCTATGCCCGCTGGGCGCCTGCCTGGCCCTGCTGGGGCGCGTCCGCCTGTTCGACTGGCTACCGCGCCGGGCCGAATGTGGCCAGCCCTGCCAGACCTGCCGCCACCGCTGCGCCTACCAGTCCATTCAGCCAGCGGGAACGGTCGACTACGGCGAATGTTTCCAGTGCCTGGACTGCGTCGTCATCCACGACAGCGAAGACAAGTGCGCACCGCTGCTGATGGAACGCAAGCGCAGCAACTTCATCCCCATTGCGCGCGCCGACGCGAAAGAGCAGACATCATGAAACGAAGAACCGTACTGGCCGCATCCATGGGCCTGCTGGCCGGCGCTGGCGCCGCATCGCCGCCTGCGCGTCTGCACAAGGCCGCCGCGCAGGCTTTCGGCACCACCATCACCGTCACGGTGGCCCACGACGATGGCGCGCAGGCACAGGCGGCCATGGCCGCAGCCTTGCATGAAGCGCAGGCGGTGGACAAGCTGATGTCGATCTACCATCCCGCCAGCCAGGTGTTCCGCCTGAACCGCGACGGTGCGCTGACCGAGCCTGACGCACGGCTGCTGGTGGTGCTGGCCCAGGCCCGCGCCTTGTCCCAGCTGACCGACGGCGCCTTCGACGTCACGGTACAGCCGCTATGGCTGGCCTACAGCGAAGCGGCGCGGCGCGGCCTCCTGCCGGACGCACAGGTGCTGCGCCAGGCGCGCTCCCGCGTGGGCTGGCGCAACCTGTCGTTCAGGCGCAGCGAGGCGCGTTTTCTGCTGCCGGGCATGAGCATTACCCTCAACGGCCTGGCGCAGGGCTATGCTGCCGACCTGGCGCTGGCCGCACTGCGCCGCCACGGCATCCGCAACGCCCTGCTGGACACGGGCGAATTCGCCGCCAGCGGCATGAAGGCGCCGGGCCAGCTATGGGCGCTTGGCATCCGCGACCCGCGCGATTCGCAGTCCTGCACCGACATCGTGCTGGCGCGGGACCGCTGCATCGCCACCTCGGGCGACTATGAGGCCGTGTTCACCCAGGACCGCGTGCACCACCATATCTTCGATCCGGAACGGGGCGATTCGCCGCCGGAACTGGCCGGCGTAACCGTGCTGGCGCCTTCCGCGCTGCTGGCGGACGGCTTGTCGACCGCTTTCATGGTGATGGGTGCGAAGAAGTCCCACGCGCTGGCAGGCCGTCTGCCCGGCATCGATCTGCTCACGGTGGACAAGCAGGGCAACGCGCGCCGCTCGCCCGGTTTCGCTGCGGCGGCGGTGCCGGCATGACTGCGCAGCTCAGCGGCTTATTTCAGGTGCGGCATCTTGCGGTAAATGGTATTGCGGGACACGCCCAGCGCCCGCGCCGTGGCCGACACGTTGCCGCCATGCGTTGCCAGCGTCTTCTGGATCAGGGAGTGCTCCACATCCTCCAGCCGCGCACCGCCGGCAGGCAGGAGGCCGCCGTGTTCTCCCGCGCCTTGCAGCGATTCACCGCAGGGTCCGGCGGCTGCGATATCGTCGAGGAAGTCGTCCGGCATATGCCGCTGCGAGATTTCGTACTCGTCCCCCGCCATCACAATGGCCGTGCGCAGCAGATTGGTGAGCTGGCGGAAGTTGCCCGGCCATTTGTGGCAGCGGAACAGTTCCAGCATTTCCGGCGCCAGCGTGTAGCGCGTGCTGCCGGACTCGATGGCGATGATCTTTTTCACCACCGTTTCCAGGTCGGTGCGTTCACGCAGCGGCGGCAGTTTCACCACCAGGCCATTCAGGCGGTAATACAGGTCTTCGCGGAACAAACCGTTCGCAATACGCTCGCGCAGATTGTGGTTGGTGGCGCAAATGACTTCCACATTCACCGGAATGGACTTGCTGCTGCCCAGCGGCGTGACCATGCGCTCCTGCAGCACGCGTAGCAGCCGCGCCTGCAAGCTGTAGGGCATGTCGCCTATCTCGTCCAGGAACAGCGTGCCGCCGTTCGCTTGCAGAATCCGGCCCACCGCGCCCTTCTTGCGCGCGCCGGTGAAGGCGCCGTCTTCATAGCCGAACAGTTCGGACTCGATCAGCGTTTCCGGAATGGAGGCGCAATTGACGGGGATGAACGGCCCTTGCGCGCGGGGCGAATCGTTGTGTATGGCCTGGGCCAGCAGTTCCTTGCCGGTTCCCGTCTCGCCCATGATCATGATGGGGATATCCTTGCCCAGCACCCGCGTTACCTTGTCGATCACCAGTTCCAGCTGCGGGTCGCCGGTGCGCAGGTAGCGCAGACCGGAAAGCTTGCGCGCTGCATTGGCCGCATGCATGGGCGATGCCGGAGCCGCAGGGCGCGGCGCGGGCTCTCCGTCCTGAGGCGCCGCCAGCACGTGCTGGAAGCGGCTGCTGGCCAAGCGCAGCTGGGCGCGGCCGGATACCCGCACGCCGTTGTGCATGCACAAGTCTAGCAGGCTGGGCGCCGCGGTCCGGTAGTGGTCGAAGAGGGCGGACACGGGAAGACCGAACAGCGAATTGAAGGTGTGGGTCTGCAGCGCGGCGTAGCTCAGCCCCAGCTGGAACAGCCCGTTACGGTTCGCGGACAGGAAGCGCCCGCCCGGAGTGAACGAGGCGATGCCTTCCATTAGCGTACCAATGAACTCCGGTCGGGTGTGGAAATGCAGCGTGATCGCATCTTCAAACGCGGCCGAGAACAGCTGGTTCTCTATCATCAGCGCGGACATGCGCACCAGCGCCATGGTGTGCTTGTGATAGCTGCGCTGGTCGCCGGACACGTCCAGCACCCCGACCACGTTGCCGTGGTGGTCGGTAATTGGCGCGGCGGAGCAGGTGAGGAAATGATTCGCATGCATATAGTGCTGGTCCGCGTGCACCAGCGCCGCGCTCTTTTCGGCGATGGCCGTGCCGATGGCGTTGGTGCCCCGGCATTCCTCGGACCAGGCCGCACCGGGCTGCAGCGCCACCCGGTTGGCCTTCTCCAGAAAGTCGGCGTCGCCCAGGGAGTGCAGGATCACGCCGTCCGCATCCGTCAGCAGCACCATATTATGGGTGTTGATGATTTGCTGGTACAGCGTCTCCATGGCGGGCAGGGCGTGGGTGTGCAGCATCTTGTTCTTCTCTATAAGCAGAGCAAGATCGTTGCGGGCGATGGTGCCGAAGTCCTGCCGGCTCTCCGGGCACAGTCCATAGGCGAGCGAGCGCTCGTGCGAAGTGGTGATGATGCCGGCCATTTCTGGAGCGGCACTGGTGGCGGTTGGCTGGTACATGTCTCCGATTCCTGCAATGGGCCGTCTGATGCGGCGTTTTTGTGTTTGCCGGGTGTTCCTTATTTGAGCACATGTTCCGTTCTGGCACAGATAAAACGGAGCAAATGCCCCGGCAGGGCCGTTAGCCGTGCCGTTCCCTTGCTGTTAGCAAGCCTGATGCCACCTGCTTACATGAACCTGAACCGCCGCGAAATAGGGCTTGCCTATGGGACTGTGGCTTGCTATAGTTCTGTCCCCGCGCTGCTGAGCATACGCAGCGCAGGGGAGTAGGAAAATGAGGGGTTGACGGTTTAAACGAAACGCCTCATAATCTCATCTCTCTGCTGCTGAACAAAACGCTTCAGCAACA
>NZ_WWCU01000058.1 GCF_009857595.1 Pseudoduganella aquatica
CCTGCGCCCGCCGCCGCCCCGGCCGCCGCTTCCACCCCGGCATCGGCGCCGGCATCCCCCCAGGCGCCGGCCGCATCGCCGGCCCTGGCCGCCACAGTGCCGGACACGGCGGTCTAAGCGCCCCTCTTGAAAAACCTTGCCGTTCGCAATATCTTGTGCGAGCGGCAACGGCCGTTTTCGCTTATATTGACTGAATATCCGCTGAACCCACACGCATGATGACCTCCATGAAAAACAATTTCCCTGCAGGTAGTAAAACCGTATCCGCGCTGGCGCTGAGCGCAGCTGTCCTGTTTGCCCCGGCCGTGGCCGGCCTGGCGCCCGTGGCGCAGGCCGCCGGGCCGGTGGTGGCGGGTTTGCCCGACTTTGCCGACATGGTTGAAAAAGTCGGCCCGGCCGTGGTCAACATCCGCACCACCGAGCGCCTCAAGCTGAGCCAGGGCCGCAACGGCCAGCCCGGCGAAGAGGAAATGCAGGAATTCCTGCGCCGCTTCTTCGGCGGCGCCGTGCCCACGCCGCGCCAGCCCGGCCAGACCCCGCGCGGCCGCCGCGGCGCCCCGCAGCAGGATGACCAGGAAGTGCAGCGCGGCGTCGGTTCCGGCTTCATCACCACGGCGGACGGCTATGTGCTGACCAACGCCCACGTGGTCGACGGCGCCGACGAGGTCTACGTCACGCTGACCGACAAGCGCGAATTCAAGGCCAAGGTGCTGGGCGCGGACGCCCGCACCGACGTGGCGGTGCTGAAAATCGAAGGCAGCAAGCTGCCCTACCTGACCATAGGCGACTCCGGCAAGATCCGCGTGGGCGAATGGGTGGTGGCCATCGGCTCGCCGTTCAACCTGGAAAACACGGTTACCGCCGGCATTATTTCCGCCAAGTCGCGCGACACCGGCGACTACCTGGCCCTGATCCAGAGCGACGTGGCGGTGAATCCCGGCAATTCCGGCGGCCCGCTGATCAATATGCGCGGCGAGGTAATCGGCATCAATTCCCAGATCGCCACCCTGTCCGGCGGCTACAACGGCATTTCCTTTGCCGTGCCCATCGACGAGGCCATGCGCGTGGCGGACCAGCTGAAGAAATCCGGCAAGGTCACGCGCGGACGCATCGGCGTGCAGATCGGCCAGCTGAGCAAGGAAGTGGCCGAGTCGCTGGGCCTGAAGGAAGCGCAGGGCGCCGAGGTGACCATGGTGGAGCCGGGCGGTCCGGCCGACAAGGGCGGCATCAAGGCCGGCGACATCATCCTGAAATTCAACGGCGCGGCCATCAGCCGCTCCACCGACCTGCCGCGCATGGTGGGCGGCACGGCGCTGGGCAGCAAGGCCGTGGTGACCGTGTGGCGCAAGGGCCAGCAGGTGGACATCCCTGTCACCGTGGTGGAGCTGGAGGCGGACAAGACCGCCGCCAAGGCCAGCCCGGCCGAGAAGAAGAAAAAGGCCGAGGAGCCCGCCAACGCGCTGGGCTTCAAGGTGGCCGACCTGACCGCCGCGCAGAAGAAGGAGCTGGCGGTGGAGGGCGGCGTGATGGTGGAGGCAACCGAAGGCGCCGCCGCCAACGCCGGGCTGCGCGAAGGCGACGTGCTGCTGCAGATTAACAATGTGGAGATCAAGGACGCCAAGCAGTTCAACGCCGTGGTGGCCAAGCTCGACGTCAAGCGCGCCCACGTGGTGCTGGTGCGGCGCGGCGAGGTGGCGCAGTTCATTTCCCTGCGCCCAAGCGCGAAGTAATAGCGGCGCTTGGCGGGTTACGGCTGCGCCTAACCCGCCCTACGGTCTTCACGAGGCGCGTAGGGCGGGTCAGTGCGCAGCACGTAACCCGCCGGCTCCGCCCGAGACCGATGCACTTTACCCTCTACTCCCGCTCCTACTGCCACCTGTGCCAGGACATGCTGGACGCCCTCAACGCCCTGCAGACCCCCGAACGCCCCTTCACCGTCGAGGTCATCGATGTGGACGCCGACGAGGCCCTGGTGGCCCGTTTTGACGAGCTGGTGCCCGTCCTGTACGCCGATTTGAACCAGCCGGAACTGTGCCACTACTTCCTCGACGAAAGCGCGGTGAAAACCGCTTTGGCATAAAACCGGGCTTTCCCCTCTGAAATCCGGTAAAATGCCGGGTTTGGAAGCTCTTGTTTCCTTGCTGTGATAGTAATAAAAAGCGCTCGCCAGGGGCCATCGTCCCGCCTGGAGCGCTACTCGCCACGTCCCTACACGCTTTTAGATTTGTTTAATGAACAACATACGCAATTTCTCCATCATCGCCCACATCGACCACGGTAAATCGACCCTGGCCGACCGCATCATTCAATTGTGCGGCGGCTTGTCCGAGCGCGAGATGGAGTCGCAAGTGCTCGATTCGATGGATCTGGAGCGCGAGCGCGGCATCACCATCAAGGCCCAGACCGCTGCGCTGCAGTACAAGGCGCGCGACGGCAAAATCTACAACCTGAACCTGATCGACACCCCCGGCCACGTCGACTTCTCCTATGAAGTCAGCCGTTCCCTGTCGGCCTGCGAAGGCGCGCTGCTGGTGGTGGACGCCTCGCAAGGCGTGGAAGCCCAGACCGTGGCCAACTGCTACACCGCGCTCGACCTGGGCGTGGAAGTGGTGCCGGTGCTGAACAAGATCGACTTGCCGAACGCCGACCCGCCAAGCGCCATCGCCGAGATCGAAGACGTGATCGGCATCGAGGCGGGCGACGCGGTGCACTGCTCGGCCAAGACCGGCATGGGCGTGGACGACGTGCTCGAATCCATTATCGCCAAAGTGCCGCCGCCGAAAGGCGACCCGGACGCGCCGCTGCAGGCCCTGATCGTCGACTCCTGGTACGACGCCTACGTGGGCGTGGTGATGCTGGTGCGCGTGGTCAACGGCACGCTGAAGCCGAAGGACAAGATCAAACTGATGGCCACCGACTCGCTGCAGCTGGTGGAGGACGTGGGCGTGTTCGCGCCGCGTTCGCTGTCGCTGCCGCAGCTGTCGGCCGGCCAGGTGGGCTTCATCATCGCCGGCATCAAGGAGCTGAAGGCCGCCAAAGTGGGCGACACCATCACCCTGGCCAACCGCCCGGCGCCCGCGCCGCTGCCCGGCTTCAAGGAAGTGCAGCCGCAGGTGTTCGCCGGCCTGTTCCCGGTGGAAGCCAACCAGTACGACGCCCTGCGCGACGCGCTGGAAAAACTGAAGCTGAACGACGCAGCGCTGATGTACGAGCCCGAAGTATCGCAGGCGCTGGGCTTCGGCTTCCGCTGCGGCTTCCTGGGCCTGCTGCACATGGAAATCGTGCAGGAGCGCCTGGAGCGCGAGTTCGACCAGGACCTGATCACCACCGCGCCCACCGTGGTGTACGAAGTGGTGATGCGCGATAACAGCATCGTCAAGGTGGACAACCCGTCGCGCATGCCGGAAACGACCAAGATCAACGAGATCCGCGAGCCCATCGTCACGGTCAACCTGTACATGCCGCAAGAGTACGTCGGCTCGGTGATCACGCTGTGCATCGGCAAGCGCGGCGTGCAGATGGACATGAGCTACCACGGCCGCCAGGTCAAGCTGGTGTACGAAATGCCGATGGGCGAGATTGTGCTGGACTTCTTCGACAAGCTGAAATCCACCTCGCGCGGCTACGCTTCCATGGACTACGAGTTCAAGGAATACCGCACCTCCGACGTGGTCAAGGTCGACATGCTGATCAACGGCGAGAAGGTCGACGCGCTGGCCATCATCGTCCACCGCTCGAACAGCGCCTACCGCGGCCGCCAGGTGGCCGCCAAGATGCGCGAACTGATACCGCGCCAGATGTTCGACGTGGCCATCCAGGCCGCCATCGGCGTGAACGTGATTTCGCGTGAAAACGTGAAGGCGCTGCGCAAGAACGTGCTGGCCAAGTGCTACGGCGGCGACATCAGCCGCAAGAAGAAGCTGCTGGAGAAGCAGAAAGCCGGTAAAAAACGCATGAAGCAGGTGGGCTCGGTGGAGATTCCACAAGAAGCATTCCTGGCAATCTTACAAGTGGACGATAAATGAACCTGCAAGCTGTGCTGAGCAATTTCGCCTTGATCCTGTTTATCCTGATGGTGGTAACGGGAGTGATCTGGTTTCTGGACGTGTTCTACCTGGCCAAGCAGCGCCGCGCCGCAGCGGACCGCGCGCTGGCCGAGTACGACGCCCGCACGGCCAAGCTGACCGCCGACGGCATCAAGGTCGACAACGCGGCCAACCGCGCCGGCATCGAAGCGGCGCAGCTGCGCCAGCCTACCTGGATCGAGTACTCGGGCAGTTTCTTCCCGGTGATCGCGCTGGTGTTCTTCCTGCGCTCCTTCCTGTACGAGCCGTTCAAGATCCCGTCCTCGTCCATGGTGCCGACCCTGCTGGTGGGCGACCTGATCCTGGTGAACAAGTTCACCTACGGCGTGCGCCTGCCCATCATTAACAAAAAAGTCATCGAGCTGAACGACCCTCAGCGCGGCGACGTGATGGTGTTCAAGTATCCGCGCGACATGAGCCAGGACTACATCAAACGGGTGATCGGCGTGCCGGGTGATAAAATCACCTATGAAAACAAGAAGTTGACGGTGAACGGCAAGGCCATCGCGTACGCGCCGCTGGACGACTACCTGAACGAGGACAGCCTGCAGTACTCCAAGCAGGCCAAGGAAAACCTGAGCGGCGTCGAGCACCGCATCATCGCCACCGAAGGCGCGCCGTCGGTGAACGTGCCGCAGGTGATGGATTTCCCGCACAGCGAAGCGTGCAGCTACCGTTCGGAAGGCTTTACCTGTGTAGTGCCAGCTGGCAACTACTTCATGATGGGCGACAACCGCGACAACAGCCTGGACAGCCGTTACTGGGGCTTTGTGCCGGACAAGAACATCGTTGGCAAGGCTTTCTTCGTATGGATGAACCTGAGCAATCCGCTCAAGCGCATCGGCAGCATTCAATAAACGACGAGGGGTAGAGATGCAAGGTTTGCAAAAACAACGCGGTATTTCGCTGGTCGGCCTGATCTTTGCCATCGCCGTGCTGGCGGGCATCGGCCTGCTGGCCATGCAGGTTGTGCCCACCTACTCGGAATACCGCGCCATCTCGGCCGCCATCGTCAAGGCCAAGGCCGCCGGCAGCACGCCGCAGCAGATCCAGGAATCGTTCAGCAAAAGCGCCGAAGTGGGCTACATCAGTTCCATCACCGCGCGCGACCTGGTCATCAGCCGCGAAGAGGGCGGCCTGGAAGTGAGCTTCGCTTACGACAAGAAAATCCCCCTGGTCGGACCGGCCAGCCTGTTGCTGGAATACGCCGGCACCACGTCGAAAACGGGCGGCGCGCCAGCGAAACCCGACGCCGACGGCAAATAAACACGAGAGTCTATGAATTTACAGTTATTGCAAACACGGTTGGGGTACACGTTCCAGGATGCTGGCCTGTTGCAGCAAGCCTTGACGCACCGCAGCCATAGCAGTTTGCATAACGAACGGCTGGAATTCCTGGGCGACTCCATCCTGAACTGCGTGGTGGCCTCGATTTTGTACGAGCGCTACAGCGGCATCGACGAGGGCGACCTGTCGCGCCTGCGCGCCAACCTGGTTAAGCAGCAGTCGCTGTACGAGATTGCGCAGAAGCTGGAGCTGTCCAACTTCCTGCGCCTGGGCGAAGGCGAACTGAAATCGGGCGGCTTCCGCCGTCCGTCCATCCTGGCCGACACCCTGGAAGCGCTGCTGGGCGCCATCTTCCTCGACACCAGCTTCGACGCCGCCGCCAAGGTGATACGCGCCTTCTACATCCCCATCCTGGACTCGGTCGACCCGCAGACGCTGGGCAAGGACGCCAAGACCCTGCTGCAGGAATTCCTGCAAGCCAAGAAGATCTCGCTGCCGCTGTACAATGTGGTAGCCACCCACGGCGCCGCGCACAGCCAGGAATTCGAAATTGAATGCCTGGTGCCCAAGCTGGGCATCCAGGTCTACGGCCGTGGCGGCAGCCGCCGCGCCGGCGAACAGGCGGCGGCCAAGCTGGCGCTGGAAGTGGCCGAGCAGGCGTTGCAGAAAACGCCGGCCGCCAGCCGCAAGCCGCGCCAGCGCGGCGCACAGCTGAAACTGGCCGGCATCGCCACCATCCAGGGCGACGCGGCGCAGGAGCAGAGTCACGAGCAGAACGGCCCCAAGGGCAAAGCCGCTGGCGATGGCAAGCTCGCCAAACATTGAACAAGGTAACACCATGAACACCCCAACCATTCCGGCCGCAGGCGCGGAAACGCCTGCCGGCTTCCGCTGCGGCTATATCGCCATTGTCGGCCGCCCCAACGTGGGCAAGTCCACGCTGATGAATATGCTCATCGGCGCCAAGGTCAGCATCACCTCGCGCAAGGCGCAAACCACGCGCCACCGCATCACCGGCATCCAGACCCTGGACGACGCGCAGTTCATCTACATCGACACGCCGGGCTTCCAGACCCGCCACTCGAACGCGCTGAACAAGACGCTGAACAAGACCGTCACCAACACGCTGGACTCGTCGGACGTGATCCTGTACGTGATCGAGGCCAACAACTTCGGCCCGGCCGACCAGCAAGTGCTGGACCTGCTGCCCAAGACCGTGCCGGTGATCCTGGTGATCAACAAAGCCGACCGCGCCAAGGACAAGGCCGTGCTGCTGCCGTTCGCGCAGCAGGTGGCCGCCAAGCACGACTTCGCGGCCGTGGTGCCGGTGTCGGCCAAGCTGCGCTTCCAGCTGGACGGCCTGCAGAACGAGATCAAGCGCCTGCTGCCGGAGAACGACCCGATCTTCGGGCCGGACGACATCACCGACCGCAGCGAGAAATTCCTGGCCTCGGAAATCGTGCGCGAAAAGCTGTTCCGCTTCGTGGGCGACGAGCTGCCTTACACCAGCACCGTGCTGATCGAGAAGTTCGAGCAGGAAGGCAATCTGCGCCGCATCTTCGCCGCCATCCTGGTCGAGCGCGACACGCACAAGTCCATGATCATCGGCAACAAGGGCGCGCGCCTGAAAGAGGTGTCCTCGCAAGCCCGCCTGGACATGGAAAAGCTGTTCGGCGGCCCCGTGTACCTGGAAATCTGGGTCAAAGTGAAGTCGGGCTGGGCCGACAACGAAGCCGGACTGCGCGCCTACGGCTACGAGTAATCCCATCAGCGCGATGTCCGACGCCGCCGTAGCTGAACCCGTCAAGCGTGCGCGCGCGCCGTCGCGCGAGCGCACGGTGGGCACCCGCGTGTCGGACCAGCCGGCCTTCGTGCTGCACAGCTATCCCTACAAAGAAACCAGCCTCATCATCGACATGCTGACGCGCGACTTCGGCCGCGTCGCCGTGATCGCCAAGGGCGCCAAGCGCCCGCACTCGCAGCTGCGCGGCGTGCTGCAAACCTTCCAGCCCCTGTCCGCCGGCTTCGTCGGCAAGAACGAACTGCGCACCCTGACCGGCGCCGAGTGGGTGGGCGGCATGCTGCCGCTCGAAAAGACCGCGCTGCTGTGCGGCTTCTACCTGAACGAGCTGCTGGTCAAGCTGCTCGCGCGCGACGACGCCCATCCCGCCCTGTTCGACCACTATGTCGCCACGCTGAACCAGCTGGCGCATAATGAGCCTGCGCCCATCGTGCTGCGCAAGTTCGAACGCGCGCTGCTGAAAGAAACCGGCGTGGCGGCGGACCTCACGCGCTGCACCGCCACCCGCGCGCGCGTGCAAGCGGACGTGGTCTACGTAGTGGACCCCGAGCGCGGCCCGCGCCCTGAACGCGCGGACGACATCGCGCCGCGCGTGTCCGGCAAGACGCTGCTGGACATGGAGTGCGAAGATTACCAAGACGCCGCCACGCAGGCGCAAAGCAAACAACTGATGCGCTTTCTGCTCGCGCATCACCTGGGCGGCGCGCCGCTGAACACGCGCCAGATACTGATAGACTTATTGCAGCTTTAACCCTGCCGCTATAGAGAATATATGAGCTTCCTGTACCCGTCCGGCCCCGTCATCGACCTGGGCATCAACATCGACCACGTGGCCACGCTGCGCAACGCGCGCGGCACCACCTATCCGGACCCGATCCGCGCCGCGCTGCTGGCCGAGCAGGCCGGCGCCGACTGCATCACCCTGCACCTGCGCGAAGACCGCCGCCACATCAAGGACGCCGACGTCATCGCGCTGGCGCCGCAGCTCATCACGCGCATGAACCTGGAAGCGGCCGTCACCAAAGAGATGCTGGACTTCGCCTGCATGATCAAGCCGGCCGACGTGTGCCTGGTGCCCGAGAAGCGCACCGAAGTCACCACCGAAGGCGGCCTCGATGTGGTGGGCCACTTCAACGACGTGCAGGCGGCGGTGAAGCAGCTGCAGGCCGAAGGCATACGCGTGTCCCTGTTCATCGACGCCGACGAGCAGCAGATCGCCGCCGCCGCCGAAGCCGGTGCGCCCGTGATTGAACTGCACACCGGCCGCTATGCCGACACCGAAGGCGCCGAGCAGGCCGCCGAACTGGAACGCATCAAGGCCGGCACGCTGTTCGGCGTGCAGCGCGGCCTGAAGGTGAACGCGGGCCACGGCCTGCACTACACCAATGTGCAGGCCATCGCCGCCATTCCGGACATCGCGGAACTGAACATCGGCCACGCCGTCGTGGCCCACGCCGTCTTCGTCGGCTGGGAAAACGCCGTGCGCGAAATGAAGGCCATCATGACCTCGACGCGTGTCGCCGCGACGGCGGCACGGTTCAGCGCAAAATGATCTTCGGCATCGGCACCGACATCTGCCAGATCGGCCGCATCGCCGACGCGCTCGCGCGCAGCGAGCGCTTTGCCGACAAGGTGCTGGGGCCGGAGGAGCTGGAGATCTACCGCGCGCGCAAAGCCGTCAGCCCGGTGCGCGCGCAGCGCTTTGTGGCCACGCGCTTCGCCGCCAAGGAAGCCTTCGGCAAAGCCATCGGCACCGGCGTGGCCGCGCCCATGACCTTGCACAACGCGCAGCTGCTCAACGAAGGCAGCGGCAAGCCGGTGATGGTGTGCAGCGGCACGCTGGCCGAATACATGCAGCAGCACCGCCTGTTTTCGCACGTGACGGTGAGCGACGAGGTGGATTACGCCGTCGCCTTCGTGGTCGTGGAGCAGGCGCCAGAACAGAAGTAGAGCAATGACAGACGCAACGACGCCCGACAATTCCGTTACGCCCGATACGCCGCCCACGCCCGCACCCGATGCGCGCGAGCAGGTGCTCGCCACCGTCGCCAAGCTGCCCGGCCTGCCGGGCGTGTACCGCTATTTCGACGCCAACGACAACGTGCTCTACGTGGGCAAGGCGCGCGACCTGAAGAAGCGCGTGTCGAGCTACTTCCAGAAGAACCTGTCCAGCCCGCGCATCGCCATGATGGTCGAGCGCATCGCGCGCCTGGAAACCACCGTCACGCACAGCGAAGCCGAAGCGCTCATCCTTGAGAACAATCTGATCAAGGCCCTGCAGCCGCGCTTCAACATCCTGTTCCGCGACGACAAGTCCTATCCCTACCTGAAGATCACCGGCGACGCCGTGCCGCGCATGGTCTACTACCGTGGTTCGGTGGACAAGAAGAACCAGTATTTCGGCCCCTTCCCGAACTCGTGGGCGGTGAAGGAGTCCATGCAGATACTGCAGAAGGTCTTCCTGCTGCGCACCTGCGAGGATAGCGTGTACGCCAACCGCACGCGCCCCTGCCTGCTGCACCAGATCGGCCGCTGCAGCGCGCCCTGCGTGGACCTGATCGCGCCGGAAGACTACAAGGTGGACGTGGAAAACGCCGCGCGCTTCCTGCGCGGGCGCACCAGCGAAGTGATGGAAGACCTGGAGAAGAAGATGCACGGCTACGCGGCCGAGCTCAAGTTCGAGCAGGCCGCCTCGGTGCGCAACCAGATCCAGTCGCTGGCCAAGGTGCTGCACCAGCAGAGCATGGAGACCACCGGCGACGCCGACGTGGACATCATCGCCGTGATCGTGCAGGGCGGCCGCGCCTGCGTCAACCTGGCCATGGTGCGCGGCGGGCGCCACCTGGGCGACCGCGCCTATTTCCCCAGCCACTTCGGCGACGCGGCGGCCATCGCCGAAGCGGCGCCGGAAGTGGAGGTGCTGAGCGCCTTCCTGGTGCAGCACTACACCGAGAAATTCATCCCCGGCACGCTGATACTGAATATCGAATACGACCAGCCGGAGCTGATGCTGGCGCTGCAGGAGCAGTGCGGCCACCGCATCAACCTGATCTTCCAGCCGCAGGGCCAGCGCCGGCAGTGGCTGGAACTGGCGCAGAAGGGCGCCGAGATCTCGCTGGCGCGGCTGCTGTCCGAGCAGGGCTCGCAGCAGGCGCGCACGCGCGCGCTGGCCGAAGCGCTCACGCTGGAGTCGGACGACCTGGACGCGCTGCGCGTGGAGTGCTTCGACATCTCGCACACCCAGGGCGAAGCCACGCAAGCATCCTGCGTGGTGTTCCACCACCACCAGATGCAGAACGGCGAATACCGCCGCTACAACATCAACGACATCACGCCGGGCGACGATTACGCCGCCATGCGCCAGGTGCTCATGCGCCGCTACGAGAAGGTGGCCAACGGCGACGGCGTGATGCCGGACGTGGTGCTGATCGACGGCGGCAAGGGCCAGGTCGAGATGGCGCGCCAGGTGTTCTCCGAGCTGGGGCTGGACATCAGCCTGATCGTCGGCGTGGCCAAGGGGGAAGGGCGGCGCGTGGGCCTGGAGACGCTGGTGTTCGTGGACGGGCGCGCGGCGCAGGAGCTGGGCAAGGAATCGGCCGCGCTGATGCTGGTGGCGCAGATCCGCGACGAGGCGCACCGCTTCGCCATCACCGGCATGCGCGCCAAGCGCGCCAAGACGCGCCAGACCTCGCGTCTGGAGGAAATCGAAGGCATAGGCGTGAAGCGGCGCCAGAAACTGCTGGCGCGCTTTGGCGGCCTGCGCGGCGTGGTCAACGCCAGTGTGGAGGATTTGATGTCGGTTGACGGCATTTCCAGCGCCTTGGCGGAAGAAATCTACAAACAGCTGCACTAAGGGCGTGCGTTCGCTGGTGCTAAGCACGGCGGCAAGGTAGACTAGCGGCGCGTTGATAAAAATTAACTAGCCTCAGAGCCGCAGTCACTATGCCTTTCAATATCCCGATTTTACTGACCTGGTTGCGCGTAGCGCTCATTCCGCTGGTGGTGGGCGTGTACTATCTGCCGCCCGCCTGGCTGCCGGTGAGCGACCGCAACCTGGGCGCCACGCTGGTGTTCATCGTGGCCGCCATCACCGACTGGTTCGACGGCTTCCTGGCCCGTCGCTGGAACCAGACCTCGGCCTTCGGCGCCTTCCTCGACCCCGTGGCCGACAAGCTGATGGTGGCCGGCGCCCTGCTGGTGCTGGTGCAGCTGGACCGCTGCAACGCCATCATCGCCTTCATCATCATCGGCCGCGAGATCACCATCTCGGCGCTGCGCGAGTGGATGGCGCAGATCGGCGCGTCCAAATCGGTGGCGGTGAACTCCATCGGCAAGATCAAGACCGCCGCCCAGATGACCGCCATTCCCATGCTGCTGTTCCACGACATCCTGTTCGGCGCAGTGGACACGCATTTCTGGGGCGAGAAGCTGCTGTGGGTGGCTGCCGTGCTGACGGTGTGGTCCATGCTGTACTACCTGCAGAAGGCCTGGCCGCTGATCAAGGAAAAGAGCGGCATGCTGGAATCGAAATAAATCATTTAGCTTTGCAAGTTTTCACTCTTGACAGTGCGCTCCCATGGTCTATAATGCTGGCCTGTTGTTGATAACAACGCGCAGCAAAAAGCGAAGCGGGAGTAGCTCAGTTGGTAGAGCGCAACCTTGCCAAGGTTGAGGTCGAGAGTTCGAGACTCTTCTCCCGCTCCAGTTTGCAGTGCGAGAATGTTTCTGCGATAATGCGGTTCCTAACGCGGGAGTAGCTCAGTTGGTAGAGCGCAACCTTGCCAAGGTTGAGGTCGAGAGTTCGAGACTCTTCTCCCGCTCCAGTCGGCAAACTGGGGTGTTTAGGGCAGCAAAAATGTAAGACTCCATGCGGGAGTAGCTCAGTTGGTAGAGCGCAACCTTGCCAAGGTTGAGGTCGAGAGTTCGAGACTCTTCTCCCGCTCCAGGTTTTACAAGATGGTATCAAAACTCCAATGCGGGAGTAGCTCAGTTGGTAGAGCGCAACCTTGCCAAGGTTGAGGTCGAGAGTTCGAGACTCTTCTCCCGCTCCACGGTTTTGTCAGTAATACACTCCAATGCGGGAGTAGCTCAGTTGGTAGAGCGCAACCTTGCCAAGGTTGAGGTCGAGAGTTCGAGACTCTTCTCCCGCTCCAGAATTCGAATGGCAGAGCTTAACCGGCTGCCGTTTCAGACAAGTCTTCCTCGGCGAGGTAGCAAAGCGGTTATGCAGCGGCCTGCAAAGCCGTCTAGGTCGGTTCGACTCCGATCCTCGCCTCCAGAATCAATGAAGAAATCGCCGCTAGCCGGCGATTTTTCATTTCCGGGTCGACTTTTCAACATAGTGAAAAAGACCATGGGACACGACGTCAAGAACATCAAAGAAGCCATCGCCCTCACGCTGCGCGTGTGGCGCGCCGCATCCGCCTTCTTCCTCAGCATCGAGCTGTGGCTGATGGTGCTGGTCGCCGCAGCGACCGTCAGCGGGCTATTCCTGGCCTTCATGGGCAGCTCGCTCAGCATCCTCGCCTTCGGCTTCGCCGGCGCCTACGTGGCCACGCGCACCGTGCTGCACGCCAAGCGCATTCTCAACTGGCCCTTCATCTGAGCCGAATGACACCGACCATTACCGAATTCCGCCTCCAATCGCCCGCTCCCGAGTACGACCACCCGCGCGAAGAGCGCCGGCTCGATGGCAATCCCCAGCGCACCACCTGGAACCACTACAGCAATGCCAGCGGCGAAGTGAGCGCGGGCGTCTGGGCGTGCGAGCGCGGCAGCTGGCGCATCGCGTTCGGGCCGCACAAGGACGAATACTTCTATGTGCTCGAAGGCCGCTGCCGCGTCATTGATGAGCAAGGCAAGGCCGCCGAGGCGGGGCCTGGCGACGCGCTCGTCATCCCGGCCGGCTTCCGGGGCGTGTTCGAAGTCGTCGAACCGGTCAGAAAGCATTACGTCATTATCGACCGCAAGGCTTGAGTACTATTCAGGGGCAGGCAGCGCAGCCCCGGCTACGGCGATCACGCGGCGGGCACTACGGTTTCCACCAGGCCGGTGTCCACGTCGTAGACCATGCCGGTGATGCTGATGCCATCCGCAAAGCCGGGATTGGCCCTCAGCGCAGCGACGTCGATGGCGACGGAGGCGTAGGGATCGGTGACCGCCAGCGCATCCAGGGCTTCCCCTTCGGCCACGCCCATGTGCTGCGCCAGCAAGGCGGGCGCGTGGTGGTAGCAGCCCGCGATGCCGCATTTCGTGTGGTGCAGCACGATGAAATTCCAGCCTTCGCCTATCGCTGCGCCGCCCGCCCTGGACACCGTGCGCAGGATGTCCATGGTTTCCAGCAGCGCCGGATTGACGCGTCCGCCGACGTTGCGGATGATGGCCGCTTCGCCCGGCGCCAGTTTCAGCACTTCCATCGGATCGACGCGCGGATCGACGCAGCCCAGTATCAGCGTGCGTTGCGACGGCAGGATTTTCAGGCCGGCCGAGAAGGCGGTGGCGGCGAATTCGGCGTTGCGCCGGGTCAGGGTGGTAATGAAGTCCATGGTGTTTTCCTTGGCGTGGGATGAGCAGGAAGTATTGCCCACCCCGGCCAGGCGCGGTAGCCGCTGTTTTGGGCTAACACTTATGCTGGAACAGCATCAGTGGGACCTATAAGGGTGCCATCCCGTCGCGGACGAATGCCGCCTCGATGAACTCGACGAAGGCGCGCGCGGCCATGCGCGTGGCCCGGCCCATGGGGAAGTAGGCATGCACCGGCAGGTCCGCCATCTTCCAGTCCGGCAGCAGGCGCACCAGCGCGCCGCTGCCCACGTCCATGCGGCAGGCCCAGGACGTGGTGGAGATGATGCCCAGGCCCGCCGTTGCTGTGGCCAGGGCGCCGGCCGTGTCGTTGACCGAGATCTGCGGCAGCAGGTCGACCGATTCCTGTTTGCCATCGCGCTCGAACTGCCAGGAGGTGGCGTGCGAACCCGCCGGGCCGCCCACGATGCGGTGGCGGAGGATGTCCTGCGGCACGAGCGGCGTGCCGTAGCGTTCCAGATAGGCCGGCGCGGCGGCCACCACGCGCTGCATGGTGCCGATCAGGCGGGCGGTGCCCGACATGTCGGGCAGGATGCCGACGCGGATGCCGACGTCCACCGCCTCCCGCACCATGTCCTGGCGCTTATCATCCAGCATCACTTCAATCTGCAGTTTGGGATGGCGCTCCGTGAACGCCGCCATGCGCGGCAGCACCACGCGTATCGCCAGCGTGGAGGGCATGGCGATGCGGAGCGTGCCGCGCAGCTCGCCGGTTTCGCGGATGCTGTTTTCTGCGTCCTCGATGGAGGCCAGGATGGTTTCTATGCGGGAGAGGAATTCCATGCCGGCCTCGGTGGGCACGACGGCGCGCGTTGTGCGTGCCAGCAGGCGGGCGCCCAGGCCCGCTTCCAGCTCGGCGATCATGCGCGAGACCTGGGATTGCGCCAGCCCGCATTCGCGGGCGGCGGCGGAAAAACTGCCCAGCCGCGCGACGCGGGAGTACAGCTTGTAGGTCTGGACGTCCGTCACTCCCCCCCCCCCGTGGCGCCGATTAATGCTGCAAGGTCATCAGTCCTAGCGCACCAAGGCCGATATCGACCGCGCCGAGGCCGTCAAGCAAAAGTGGTTCTACGTGCTGGTGTCGCTGGCCGTGCTGCTGCTGGTCAGCATGACTGGCGTGCTGTGGTACGTCTACAGTGTAATCTCCGCCTCGCTGAGCCAGGCCGTGAGCCTGTCCGACGCGATGGCCGGCGGCGACCTGTCGTCCGCCGTGCAGGTGCATGGTCCGGCTGAAGTGGCCAGCCTGCTGGGCGCGCTGAGCGCCATGCAGGCCGGGTTGGTGAAGGTGGTGGCGCAGGTGCGCAAGGGCTCGGACGGCGTGTCGGCGGCGTCGGCCGAGATTGCGCAGGGCAATCTGGACCTGAGCGGCCGCACCGAGGCCCAGGCCAGCGCGCTGGAGGAAACCGCGGCCTCGATGGAGGAACTCAGTTCGACCGTCAAGCAGAATGCGGACAATGCCCGCCAGGCCAACCAGCTGGCGCAGAGCGCCTCGGCGGTGGCGGCCACCGGCGGCGAGGTGGTGGGCCAGGTGGTCGACACCATGAAGCAGATCAGCGCGGCCAGCACCCAGATCGCCGACATCATCAGCGTCATCGACGGCATCGCCTTCCAGACCAATATCCTGGCGCTCAACGCGGCGGTCGAGGCGGCCCGCGCCGGCGAGCAGGGGCGCGGCTTTGCCGTCGTGGCCAGCGAGGTGCGCAGCCTGGCCGGCCGCAGCGCCGAGGCGGCCAAGGAGATCAAGCGCCTGATCACCGCCAGTGTCGAGCGCGTGGGGCAGGGCAGTGCGCTGGCCGACAGCGCCGGCAGCACGATGCAGCAGATCGTGCTGCAGATCAAGCGGGTGGCCGACATCATGGCCGAGATCAGCTCGGCCAGCGTGGAGCAGAGCCAGGGCGTCAGCCAGGTCGGCGAAGCGGTCACGCAAATGGACGAAAACACGCAGCAAAACGCCGCCCTGGTCGAGCAAATGGCGGCGGCGGCCGCCAGCCTGAAAAACCAGGCGCAGGACCTGGTGCAGACGGTGGCCGTGTTCACGCTGGCGCCCGGCGCCGCGCCTGCGCCGCTGCGGTCCGCGCCGGCGCCTGCAACGGCGGCGGTGCGGCTCGCGCCGGCGCGCCGGCCTGCCGCAACGCAACGGGCATCGGCGCCGGCGCTTGCCGCGAAGGCGGCTGCGAACGACTGGGAAGAATTCTGACGAGTTGGCCGGGCGGGCGGCGTCAGCCGCGTGTTTCGTCGCTGTCCGGCGGCTCCGCCCTGGACTGCGGCGGCACCCAGTTCAGGCGCGCCTGCTTTTCCAGCTGCGCGATGCGGCCGGTGCGCTTCATCCGCGCCAGCACCTGCGCCAGCCTGGGCGCAAGCGCCGCATGCTGTTTGTGCAAATACAGATAGCCGTCCGCCTGGCCCAGCACGGCAACCTTGCGGATGCCGCCGCGCCGATAGTCTTCCAGCCCCAGCAGGGGATCGACAATCTGGTCCAGCGCCACCAGCAGGTCGGCGCGGTCCAGCACCAGCTTGCGCAGGCCCAGTTGCGCATCGGTCACGGTGGACAGCAGGGTGACCGGAACGCGCTGCGTCAACTCCCTGGTCGACGTGACGCTGCCCAGCACATGCTCCACGCGCAGCCGGGTATGGGACAAGCCGTCCCAGCCAGGGGCCAGCCTTAGCCCGGGCAGCCTTGAGTACACGGCGAACGCGGCGGCGAAGTGCGCCTGCTCCACACGCACCAGCTCGGGGTGCAGCGCGCCGTAGGAGTGGCCGCGGTGCAGGTCGCCGTCGACCAGCCCGGCACTGGCCATGACGCTGGCGCGATTGGCCGGCAGGGGCCGCACTTCCATCCGCAGGCCAAGCTGGGCAAAAGCCTCCCGGTAGATGGATACCAGCCACGGACCCTGGATGGAGCGGTAGGTGGTGACCGGCATGGCCAGCACCAATGTGGCCGGCGGCGTTTGCGCTACGGCCGGGAACGCGTTCCCGGCGGCCCACAGCAGCGGGCACATCAACAGGCGCCTGCGCTGCCGACTGCAGCTGCTTGCGTCGGGACCTTTGCTCCGTAGAAGGGAAACTGTCATCGCGCGGTCTTTGCCATTCCCTCGGGAAAATAATTGGGTAGTTTGAAACGGTCCGCGCGACGCCGCTGCGCATTGGATGACAGTGCCTATCCAATGCATGACAAGAACCCGCCCGGCCGCGCCGCGCGGTTGACAAGGCGGGCGCGGCGGCCGAAGACTGCCGGCTTGGGCCTGGCGCCGCATCCTGCGGGCGGGCCGTCATCCCGGGAGAAAATATGAACAAGGAAGTCTACGTACTTAGCGCCGCGCGCTCGGCCATCGGCGCCTTCGGCGGCGCGCTGTCCGGCATGGAGCCGGCCGACCTGGCCGCCATCGTGATGCGCGAGGCCATCGCGCGCGCCGGCGTCGAGCCGGCGGCGGTCGGCAACGCCGTGGTCGGCACCTGCATTCCCACCAATGCCCAGTACGCCTATGTGTCGCGGCTGGCCTCGGTCAACGCCGGCATGCCGATGAGTTCGGTGGCCATGCAGCTGAACCGCCTGTGCGCGTCCGGCCTGCAGGCGGTGCTGACGGCGGCCCAGGGCATCGCGCTGGGCGATTTCGAGTATGGCATCGGCGGCGGCGTGGAGGTGATGTCGCGCGGCGGCTATATGCTGCCGGCGCTGCGCAGCGGCGCGCGCATGGGCGACAGCGCGGCGGTGGACATGATGGTGGCGGTGCTGACCGACCCCTTCGGCGTCGGCCATATGGGTGTCACGGCCGAGAACCTGGCCGAAAAATGGGGCATCACGCGCGCGCAGCAGGACGCCTTTGCGCTCGAGTCGCAGCGCCGCGCCGCGCTGGCCCAGGCCGAAGGGCGCTTCGCTACGCAGATCGTGCCTGTCACGCGCGTGACGCGCCAGGGCACGGTCAGTTTCGACACCGACGAGCACCCCAAGCCGGGCGCCACGCTGGAGAGCCTGGCGCGCATGCAGCCGGCCTTCCTGCCGGGCGGCACGGTCACCGCCGGCAACGCCTCCGGTATCAACGACGGCGCGGCCTTCCTGGTGCTGGCCGGGGACGGGGCGGCCGCGCGCCACGCGCAGGCGCCGCTGGCGCGCCTGGCGGGCTACGCGCTGGCCGGGGTGCCGAACATGGTCATGGGCGAAGGGCCGATACCGGCGGTGCGCCAGGCGCTGGCCAAGGCCGGGCTGACGCTGCGGCAGATGGACGTGATCGAATCGAACGAGGCCTTCGCCGCGCAGGCGCTGGCGGTGCAGCGCGGCCTGGAGCTGGACCCGGCCAAAACCAATCCGAACGGCGGCGCCATCGCGCTCGGCCACCCGGTGGGCTGCTCGGGCGCCTTCATCGCCACCAAGGCCATCCACGAACTGCAGCGCATCGGCGGGCGCTACGCGCTGGTGACCATGTGCGTGGGAGGCGGGCAGGGCATCGCCGCCATCTTCGAGCGCTGCTGAGCGCGTGGCGCGGATGACGCATTGTCGTGAAATGCGTAGTGGCCGTCACGAATTGGCTACGGCGGCGCGGCGCTAAAAATCTATGATTCCTCATCGCTGGCCCGGACCGGGCGACACAAGCCCGGCCGGTACCGCCAGCGTAAAAATAATGAGGAGACGCTTCATGCACACCCCAGTACCCGCCCGGCCCCGCGCCGCCGGCGCCCGTCCCGTCCTGCGCGCCATGGCCGCAGCCCTGTGTGCGGTCGGCGTGGCCCACGCCGCCGAGATCGAGACCGGCAACCCCGACCTGGCGGTCCGCTTCGACAACACCATCAAGTTCAACTACGGCCAGCGCCTCAAGCATCAGAACGCCGCGCTGCTGAAGTCGGTCAACTTCGACGACGGCGACCGCAACTTCAACCGCGGCCCGGTCTCCGAGCGCGTGGACTGGCTCACCGAGCTGGACGTGGTGTTCCAGCAGAAGAGCGGTCTGCGCGTGACCGCCGCCGCGTGGTACGACCGCGCTTACAGCAAGCTGGACAACACCAACCCCGCCACCTCCAACCACCTGGAGGCAGGCAAGCCCGCCGTCGGGCTGTCCGAGCACACCAAGCGCTACCACAAGGGCTCGGGCGAGCTGCTGGACGCCTTCCTGTTCACCAGCTTCGACGTGGCCGACATGCCGGTCAACGTCAAGCTGGGCCGCCACACCCTGTACTGGGGCGAGAGCCTGTTCACGCCCATCCACGGCGCCAACTACGGCCAGTCGCCGGTCGACCTGCTGAAAGCCTATTCGGTGCCCGGCTCGGACGCCAAGGAACTGTTCATGCCGCGCTCGGCGCTGTCGGTGCAGATGTCGCCCACGCCGGCACTGGGCCTGACGGCGCAGTACTTCCTGGACACCAAGCCGGCCCGCCTGCCCGAGTCCGGCTCCTTCCTCGGTTTCTACGACTACGCCTTCCAGGGCGCGGAAACGTTCAACCTGTCCGCGCTGGGCCTGCCCGGCGCGCTCAAGGCCGCCGACAGCAAGGCGCCCAAGCGCGGCGACTTCGGCCTGGCCGCGCGCTGGAGCCCGGACTGGCTGGACGGCACCGCCGGCCTTTACCTGCGCCGCACCTCGGACCTGCTGCCGCAGGCCAATCTGCGCCTGGCCGGGCTGCCCACCGCGCTGTTCGGCCCCACCGGCGCCGGCCTGTGCAAGGCGGCCATCCCGGGCGCGGCCGTGGCGGGCAATCTGTGCCTGTTCTATCCCGCCACGCTGGGCACGAACAGCTCCTACCAGCTGGAATACGCCGACCATATCGACCTGCTGGGCCTGTCGCTCGCCAAGAGCGTGGCCGGCGTGTCGGTGGGCGCCGACCTGTCCTACCGCCGCAACATGCCGCTGAACGGCACCCCGGCGCTGCTGATGCCGGCCGGCACCAACGCCGCCATCCTGGCCGCGCTGAACGGCAAGCTCAATCCCGTGCTGGTGGTGACGGCTGCCGACCTGCCCCAAGCCGGCCAGGTCAGCGGCGCGCGCGGCAACACCTACCACGGCGTGGTCAACCTGCTGGGCGCGGTGGCGCGCACGCCGCTGTCGGACGCGGCCGCCTGGGCCGTGGAAATGACCTGGAACCGCCTCGACAAGGTGACCCAGGGCGCGGCCTTCTTCAAGGGCCGCGACAACTACACCGGCGTCGATAAGGTGACCAAGGACTTCTTCGGCCTGCAGGCCACCTTCACCCCGACCTGGTTCCAGGCCTTGCCGGGCGTGGACGTGTCCGCGCCGCTGGCCTGGTCGCGCGGCATGTCGGGCAACTCGGCGGTGCAGGTGGGCGGCAACAAGGGCGCCGGCACCTACAGCGCCGGCGTGGCCTTCGACATCCGCCAGAAGTACCGCTTCGACGTGAAGTACGTCAGCTTCTTCGGCCCGCTGGCGCTGGACGCCAACGGCGCCGTCTCCTCCTTCGGCGGCGCCTCTGCGCTGCTCAAGGACCGTGGCTTCCTCGCCGCCACCTTCAAGACCACTTTCTGACAGGACGCACATCATGCTGAAGTTTAAATACACTATCCTGGCCGCCGCGCTGGCGGCAGGCCTGGGCGCCGGCGGCGCCGCGCGCGCCGCCGTCCCGGCCGACGAAGCCAAGCTGCTGGGCACCACGCTGACCGCCGTGGGCGCCGAGAAGGCCGGCAACAAGGAAGGCACCATCCCCGAATACACCGGCGGCCTGGGCGCGCCGCCGGCCGGCTACGTGAAGGGCAGCGGCGTCCGACCCGACCCCTACGCTGCCGACACGCCGCGCCTGGTCATCACCGGCAAGAACCTGGCCGGCATGGACGACAAGCTGACCGCCGGCACCAGGGAGCTGCTGAAGCGCTTCCCCACCTTCCGCGTCGACGTCTACCCCAGCCACCGCCCGGTGGCGTTGCCCAAGGCGGTGCTGGAGAACACGGCCAAAAACGCCCTTGGCGCCAAGGCGGCCGACGGCGGCGTGGGCGTGGAAAACGCGCTCAACGGCGTGCCTTTCCCGATCCCGAAGTCCGGCTACGAAGTCATGTGGAACCACCTGCTGCGCTACCAGGGCCAGGCCCTGACCACCAAGTATGAATCGTGGAACGTGGACGCCTCCGGTGTGCCCAGCCTGGCCACGGCGGGCGAGATCACCTCGGAGTTCCCGCTGGCCGACGCGAAAAACACGGAAGCGGCCAAGCAGGGCGACGTGTTCTTCCGCACCCGCGTGATCTACAACGCCCCGGCCCGCCGCGCCGGCGAAGGGCTGATGGCCTTCGACGCCGTCAATCCCGTGGTGCAGCCGCGCAAGGTGTGGCAATACCTGCCGGGCCAGCGCCGCGTCAAGCTGGCGCCGGACGTGGCCTACGACACGCCCAACCCGGGCACGGCCGGCATCGCCACCTACGACGACGCCTGGATCTTCAACGGCGCGCTGGACCGCTTCGACTTCAAGCTGATCGGCAAGAAGGAGATGCTGGTGCCGTACAACAACTACAAGCTGTTCGGCGCCAAGGTGGCGTCCGAGGTGGTCAAGGCCGGCCACATCAACCCGGACTTCCTGCGCTGGGAACTGCACCGCGTGTGGGTGGTGGAAGCGACGCTGAAGCCGGGCAAGCGCCACATCTACGGCAAGCGCGTGTTCTACGTGGACGAGGACAGCTGGGTGGCGCTGGCGGCCGACCAGTACGACGCGCGGGGCCAGCTGTACCGCTCGTCCTTCGACCACATGGTGTACGCCTACGACGCGCAGGCGACCTACAACGGCAATCACGTGATCTACGACTTCGTCAGCGGCGCCTACAACCTGTCGGGCATGTCCGGCGCCTACGGCGGCCTGAAGTACATCGACCCGCTGAAGCCGTCCCAGTGGTCGTCCGAAGCGCTGTCCGGCGCCGGCGTGCGCTAGGCAAGTTTGCCGTTCTCTCTTGACCGCCCGGCCTGCGCGCCGGCGGTCTTTTTTTGCGAGTTCCTATGACACATCTCTACCGCGCCGCCGCCCTGGCCTGCGCCGCCTGGCTGCTGGCGCCCCATGCGGCCCGGGCCGGCTTTGCCGATCCGCTCGACACTCCCGCGCTGGCCTCGCCGCTGGCCAGCCGCGCGCTGGTCAATGGCCTGGCCCTGGCGGGCACCCGCGTGGTGGCGGCCGGCCAGCGCGGCCACGTGCTGTATTCCGACGACCAGGGCGGCAGCTGGCGCCAGGCCGCCGTGCCGCTGTCGGTGGACCTGGCGGCGGTGCGCTTCAGCGGCCCGCGCGAAGGCTGGGCGGTGGGCCATGACGGCGCCATCCTGCACAGCGCCGACGGCGGCGCCACCTGGGAGCGCCAGTTCGACGGCCGGCGCGACCCGCAGGCGGGCGACAAGCCGCTGCTCGACGTCTGGTTCGACGCCGCCGGCCACGGCCTGGCGGTGGGCGCCTTCGGCCTGGCCCTGCGCAGCGAGGACGGCGGCCGCAGCTGGCGCCATGCCGAGGACCTGCTGGACAACCCGAACGGCCTGCACCTGAACGCCATCCGCGCGGTCGGACCGGACCTGTACATCGTCGGCGAGCAGGGCCTGGTGCTCAAGCGCGCCGCCGGCGCCGCGCGCTTCACCGCGCTGCCCACGCCCTACCAGGGCAGTTTCTTCGGCCTGGCCGGCGACGCCAGGCGCTTGCTGGTGTTCGGCCTGCGCGGCACCGCGCTGCTGAGCACGGACGGCGGCGCCAGCTGGACGCGCGCCGAGACCGGCACCCAGACCGCGCTGGCGGCCGGCGAGGTGCTGGACGACGGCAGCCTGCTGCTGGTGAGCCAGTCCGGCCAGCTGCTGCGCAGCGCGGACGGCGCGCGCTTCTCGCC
>NZ_WWCU01000059.1 GCF_009857595.1 Pseudoduganella aquatica
GACGACGGCGAGCAGCGCGCCGGCGTCGCCGTCTGCGCGCTGGGCGCCACGGTGGCGCGCGCGCTGCTGCCGGGACGCGACCCGCTGGGCGAGCGGCTGCGCATCAAGCGCTTCTCCTGCGTGGTGGTGGCGCTGCTGGCGGCCAAGGGGCAGGGCGCGTCCGGCAACGACCAGGACGACGTGGTGCTGCTGCCGCTGCGCACCCTGCAGCGCCGGGTCACCGGCAACCAGCGCGTGAACACGCTGCTGATCTCGATGCAGGAGGACAGCGACGGCGCGGCGCTGCAGGCGCGCCTGCGCCAGCTGCTGCGCGAGCGGCGCAAGCTGGCCGCCGGCGACGAGGACAATTTCAACATCGTCGACACGCGCCAGCTGGCCGACACCATGTCCGGCGCGGCGCGGGTGATGACCACCCTGCTCGGCGCGGTGGCCTCGGTCAGCCTGCTGGTCGGTGGCATCGGCATCATGAACATCATGCTCGTCAGCGTCACCGAGCGCACCCGCGAGATCGGCTTGCGGCTGGCCATCGGCGCGCGCGAACGCGACGTGCTGCTGCAGTTCCTGATCGAAGCCGTGGTACTGGCCACGCTGGGCGGGCTGATCGGAGTGGCGCTGGCGGCGGCGGCCGGCGCGCTGCTGGCCGCCGCCATGCAGCTGCCCTATCTGTTCAACCCCCGCATCAACCTGCTGTCCTTCGCCTTCTCGGCCGGCGTGGGGGTGCTGTTCGGCTATGTGCCGGCGCGGCGCGCCGCCGCCATGGACCCGATTGCGGCGCTGCGCAATGAATAGCGGCGGAAAGACAATTCGCCGGTTTTTTGATTTTTATCAAACCCGCGCGCTGCGCCGGCCGGGCGGGTGGACTATTGTAAGCTTGCGCGCCGCGCGGCGGCGCAAGCAACAGGAGGGCACACTATGGAGCAGATCGCATGGGCGCCGCACATGGCGGTGGGCATACCGTCGGTCGATCTGGCCCACCAGGCCCTGATCGGGCAGATCGCGCACCTGCTGGCGCAGCCGGACGAGGCATTCGGTGCGGGCCTGGCCTTGCTGGTCGACTGCCTGGAGCAGGACTTCCGCGCGGAGGAGGCGTTGATGGAGGCGATCGGCTACCCGGGCCTGCCGGCGCACCGCGAGCAGCACGCGCGCGTGCTGGCCACGCTGCACGGCCTGCATCCGGACGACGTGGCGGCGGCGCGCCACGCCGTGTCGCTGCTGCCGCTGTGGTTCGAAGCGCACCTGGCCACCATGGATACGGTGCTGGCCATTGCCGTGCAGCTGGCCTCCACGCCGTCCAGCTAGCCGGGCAAGGAGGCCGCATGAGCGCACCCCTGCCCGATCTGCCGGCCCCGGACGGGACCATGCTGGCCATGCTGCTGGACCGGCCCGGCCAGCCGCTGCGCGCCGCCCGGGTGCCGCTGCCGGCGCCGCAAGCGCAGCAACTGCTGCTGCGGGTGGGCGCCTGCGGCGTATGCCGCACCGATCTGCATATCGCCGACGGCGAACTGGCGCCGCACCGGGCGCCGCTCATCCCCGGCCACGAAGTGGTGGGGCGGGTGCTGCGCTGCGGCGCCGGCGTGTCCGGCTACGCGCTGGGCGAACGGGTGGGGGTGGCTTGGCTGGGCGGCAGTTGCGGCCTCTGCGCCTACTGCGTCCGGCAGCAGGAGAACCTGTGCGGGCAGGCGCGCTTCACCGGCTACGATCTGAACGGCGGCTATGCCGAGTACATGGTGGCCGACGCGCGCTATGTCTTTCGCTTGCCAGCAGGCTACGACGACGTGCACGCGGCGCCGCTGCTGTGCGCCGGCCTGATCGGTTATCGCGCCTATGCCATGGCCGGCCCGGCGCAGCGTATCGGCCTGTACGGCTTCGGCGCAGCGGCCCATCTGCTGTGCCAGATCGCGCGCCACCAGTGCCGCGAGGTGTATGCCTACACCCGCCCCGGCGACCTGCCGTCGCAGCGCTTCGCGCTTGCGCTGGGCGCGAGCTGGGCCGGCGGCAGCGACCAGCGCGCCCCTGCGCCGCTGGACGCCGCCATCCTGTTCGCCCCGGTCGGCGCGCTGGTGCCGCAGGCGCTGGCCGCGGTGCGCAAGGGCGGGGTGGTGGTGTGCGCCGGCATCCATATGAGCGACGTGCCGTCCTTTCCCTACGCCCTGCTGTGGGGCGAGCGCGTGCTGCGCTCGGTGGCCAATCTGACCCGCGCCGACGGCGAGGCCTTCCTGCGGCTGGCGGCGGACTATCCGCTGCGCACCCACGCCAGCGCGTTTCCGCTGGCGCAGGCCAACGCGGCGCTGGCGGCGCTGCGCGCCGGCGCCGTGGACGGCGCTGCCGTGCTGGTGCCCTGAACCGCGCTGAAAATTGATGTGGATCAATTTTATAGCCCGTGCGGGCGCGGCGGCGCGGGCAGCGTTGCCGACCGGGAAGAATTTTGACGGCGCGCGGCCGGCGGGCCGCTGAGCCGGCCTGCTAGCTGCTATGATTACCGCAGGAAATCCAGTTTCGGGGCCGGGCGCCCCGGGCTGCCATCGTCATAGCAGTGCTTGCAGAAAAATACTTGTCCAATGGCAAAAAATTTGAAGCAGATCCGGGTTGCCGAGCTTCGGCTGGGCATGTTCTTACATGCTTTTGACAGCTCCTGGCTAGCCAGCCCTTTCTGGCGCAGCCGCTTCCTGCTGGCGGACCAGGCCAAGCTCGACGCGGTGCTGGCCAGCGGCATCGCCACCTGCTGGATAGACCTCGACAAGGGCGAGGACGTCGCGCCCGCGCCGGCCGCCGCCCCGGCGCCCGCCCCGGCAGTCCCGGCAGCGCCGGCGACCGAGTTCGAGCGCGAACTGCTGCAGGCGGCCGCGCTGTGCGCCAAGGCGCGCGACGCGACCGAATCGATGTTCCGCGAGGCCCGCCTGGGCAACGCGGTCGACCTGGGGCAGGCCGCCGGCCTGGTCGACGAGCTGGCGCAGTCGGTGCTGGCCAACCCGGCCGCGCTGATCAGCCTGGCCCGCCTGAAAAGCAAGGACGACTACACCTATATGCATTCGGTGGCTGTGTGCGCGCTGATGGTCGGCCTGGGCCAGGCGCTCGGCTTCGGCGAGGCGGCTTGCCGCGAGGCCGGCCTGGCCGGGCTGCTGCACGACCTGGGCAAATCCGGCACCCCGCTCGACATCCTGAACAAGCCGGGCAAGCTGACCGACCTGGAGTTCGAAGAGGTGCGCAACCATCCGCGCCAGGGCTATGACTTGCTGATGGAGTGCGGCAACGTCAGCCCGGCCGTGGCCGACGTGTGCCTGCACCACCACGAGAAATTCGGCGGCGGCGGCTATCCGGACCGCCTGCAGGGCGAGGCCATTTCGCTGCTGGCGCGCATGGGCGCGGTGTGCGACGTGTACGACGCCATCACCTCCAACCGGCCCTACAAGGCGGGCTGGGACCCGGCCGAGTCGGTGGCCCGCATGCTCGAGTGGAAGGGCCATTTCGACCCCAAGGTGCTGGCGGCCTTCGTCAAACTGCTGGGCATCTATCCGGTGGGCACGCTGGTGCGGCTGCAGTCGCAGCGGCTGGCCATCGTGGTCGAGCAGAATCCGGCCACGCTGACCAAGCCGGTGGTCAAGGCCTTCTACTCGCTGCGCAGCCAGGAGCGCATCGAGCCGGTGCGGCTGGACCTGTCCTCGGCTGCGGCCAAGGACGGCATCAGCGGCCGCGAGCCGCGCGAGCAGTGGGCCTTCGCGGACCTGGAGCGGATCTGGGCCGGCGACGCCGCGCCGGCGGGCTGAGCCGCCCATGCCGAACCGGCGCCGCGCCAGCCGCATCGTCATCGCCTCGGCCTGCGTGCTGATCGGCGCGATGCTGGCCGGCTGCGCCGCGCTGATCTGGATGGCGCGCCAGCAGGCCATCGACGAATGGCGCCAGCACCTGAGCAATCTGTCGCTGGTGCTGGCCGAGCAGACCTCGCAGGAGGTGACCGCCGCCTACCTGATCCTCGAGAGCATCGCCGAAACGGTGCAGGCGGCCGAGGCGGGCAGCGCGGCCGAACTGCGCGAGCGCATGGGAACGGCGGCCGTGTACGCCAGCATGCGCGACAAGAAGCGCGCCGTGCCGCAGGTGGACGTGGCCACCATCATCGCCGCGAACGGCGACGTGATCAATTTCACGCGTTCCCATCCTGCGCCGCCCATCAACCTGGCCGACCGCGATTATTTCCAGGCCCAGCGCAGCTCGAACCAGGCCGGCGTGTTCATCAGCGCGCCGGTGCGCAACAAGGGCAACGGCGCCTGGACCTTTTACCTGAGCAAGCGCCTCAACGGCCGGCACGGCGAGTTCATCGGGGTGGCGCTGGTGGGCTTTTCCAGCGCCTTCATCAGCGACTTCTACCGCAAGATCAGCCTGGGAAAGGACGCCAGCATTACGCTGTACCGGCGCGACTTCACGCTGCTGGCGCGCTGGCCCCACGTGGACGAGATGATGGGCAAGGTCAACCGCAGCGGCTCGAGCTACACCGTGATCGAGACCATGGGGCGCAGCCATGGCGTGCTGGTGACGGCGCAGCCGCGCCTGGCTGCCGGAGGCCAGCCGGTGCTGCGCATGGGCGCGCCCCGGCTGGTGGACAAATACCCTTTGATCGTCAACGTCACCGTGACCGACGATATGTTTCTCGGCCAGTGGCGCCAGTACGCGCTCAAGCTGGCCATGATGGGCGGCGGCGGCGTGCTGGCCGTGGGCATGGCCTTTGCCTTCCTGCTGCGCGCGGTGCGCCGCCGCGAGCGCGACATGGCGCTGATGGCGCGCCTGCAGGCCGACGCCGAGGCGGCCAGCCGCGCCAAGTCGGACTTCCTGGCCCTGATGAGCCATGAAATCCGCACCCCGCTGACCGCCATCATCGGCTTTGCCGAGCTGATGGAGAGCGCGCCGCACTTGAGCGACGCGCGCGACGCCGGCCAGATCATTGCCCGCAACGGCCAGCACCTGCTGGCCATCCTCAACGACATCCTGGATATTTCCAAGGTCGAGGCCGGGCGCCTGCAGCTGGAACTGCTGCCGTTCTCGCCCTACGACTGCGTCGCCGGCGTCAGCGCCGCCATGCGCCCCCAGGCGCACAGCAAGGGCGTGGCCTTCGCCTGCGAGGTGGCCTATCCGCTGCCCACCCTGGTGATGGGCGACCCCACGCGCTGGCGCCAGATCCTGTTCAACCTGTGCGGCAACGCCGTCAAGTTCACCGAGCTGGGCAGCGTAACGCTGGCGCTGGACTACGACGCGGCTGGCCAGCGCCTGCGCTGCGTGGTGTCGGACACTGGCATCGGCATGTCGGCCGAGCAGCAGGCGGCGCTGTTCCTGCCTTTCTCGCAGGCCGACGCGTCGACCGCGCGCCGCTACGGCGGCACCGGCCTGGGGCTGCACCTGGTGCGCCAGCTGGCCACATCCATGGGCGGCGAGGTCGGCGTGGAGAGCGAGCCGGGGCGCGGTTCGCGCTTCACGGTCAGCGTGCCGGCTGCAGTGGCGCCGCAGTCGGCCTGGCTGGAGCAGGCGCCGGCGGCGCAGCCCACCGCGCCGCCGCCGGGCGAAAGCCGCCTGGCCGGCCATGTGCTGGTGGCCGAGGACGGTCCCGACAACCGCAAGCTGGTGGCCGCCTACCTGGCCCGCTGCGGCCTGCGCTACACCATGACCGAGAACGGCAAGGAGGCGGTCGAGGCCGCGCTGCAGGCCTCCTACGACGTGATCCTGATGGACGTGCAGATGCCGGTGCTGGGCGGCCTGGAGGCGACCGCCGTGCTGCGGGCGGCCGGCTACGGCGGCCCCATCCTGGCGCTGAGCGCCAATGTGCTGCCGGAAGACCTGGCGCGCTACCACGCCACCGGCTTCAGCGGCCATGTGGCCAAGCCCATCGATTTCGGCCTGCTGGGCCAGGCGCTGGAACAGGCGCTGGCCGCGCGGCCGGGCTCGGCGCCCACCGACTTCGCCAACATCCCCAGCCTGGGACCGCTGCGGCTGGCCTACGGTCAGGCCTTGCCGGGACGGCTGGACGCGTTGCGGGCGGCGCTCGACGCGGCGCGGCTGGACGAGGCCGAGCGCCTGGCCCATATGCTCAAGGGCTCGGCTGCCTCGTTCGGCTTTGCCGAGGTGGGCAGCCTGGCCGCCGAGATCGAGTCGGCCGCACTGAACGGCGCCGCGCCGCGCGCGCTGGAAGCGCTGCAGAAGATTGAACAACTGGAAGCGGTGCGCCGGCTGCGCACGGAAGGAGAACACCATGAGCTTGAATGAAGCGGGCACGGTCCTGATCGCCGACGACGAGCCTGCCATGCGCTCGCTGCTGACCTCGGTACTGCGCGACCACGGCTTTCGCCAGTTCCTGCTGGCCGCCGACGGCCAGCAGGCCGTCGACATGCTGGGCCGCGACGACGTGCCTATCGGCCTGGCCTTTATCGACCTGAACATGCCCGGCTTCGGCGGCCTGGAGGTCATCGCGCTGGCGCGCACGCTGCGCCCGCAGTGCTATTGCGTGGTCGTCAGCGGCAACAGCGAACTGTCGAACGTGATGGCGGCCATCGCCGGCGGCGCGCGCGGCTTCATCGTCAAGCCCTACACCGCCAAGAAGGTCAGCGACATCCTGGACAAATACCACCGCGAACGGGCCGGCCCCTCCGCCTAGCGCGGCTTTGTATCTCAATATGTCCGGCGGCCTCCCGGACACATGGAGAGCGTTTCCCGACATGCGCCGGATACAGCCGTGCGGTCTAATCGCAGGTATCGACAATTTCCATAGCGAGGCATGCAGATGAAACGGATCTCTTTGGCCCTGGCCGGCGGTGTGGCGGCCATCCTGTTGGCGGCGGCCGGCAGTGCGGCGACGGCGCCCGCCGGGCCGCTGAGCGGCAAGCTGCCGGTGGAGGGCACCGCGCCCGGTTTCGACGGCGCCGTGACCTGGCTCAATTCGGCCCCGCTGACGTCCAAGCAGCTGCGCGGCAAAGTGGTGCTGGTGGATTTCTGGACCTATTCCTGCATCAACTGCATCCGCACCGTGCCCTATGCGCGCGCCTGGGCCAGCAAATACAAAGACCAGGGCCTGGCCGTGGTCGGCGTGCATACGCCGGAATTCAAGTTCGAGCAGGACCTGACCAATGTGAACGCCGCCGTGGGCCGCTTCCAGATCGACTTCCCCATCGCCGTGGACAGCAAGCAGAGCATCTGGCAGGCCTGGGGCAACCGCTACTGGCCGGCCTACTACCTGGTGGACGCCAACGGCAAGATCCGCTACAAGCAGTTCGGCGAAGGCAATTACGACAAGATGGAGCGCGCCATCCAGTCGCTGCTGGCCGAGGCCAGCGGCAAGCCGGCGGTCGACAGCGGCCTGGTGAATCCAGCCACGCCGGCCGAGCAGATGCAGCCGGACCTGGACAACGTCGGCTCCGGCGAAGCTTACATCGGCTACCGGCAGGCGGAGAACTTCCGCTCGCCGGAGCGTGTGCGCCAGGACCGTTTGCAGCAGTATTCCGTGGGCGCGCTGCAACTCAACGAGTGGGGGCTGTCCGGCCAGTGGACGGTGGGCGCCGAGAGCGCGGTGGCGGGGCAGGCCGATGCCGCCGTGGCGCACCGCTTCAGCGCGCGCGACCTGCACCTGGTGCTGGGCGCGGGCAAGCCGGGCGCCAGCGTGCGCATCAAGGTCACGCTGGACGGCCAGCCGCCGGGCGCCGACCACGGCGCCGACATCGACGCCGACGGCAACGGCGTGGTCAGCGCCACCCGCCTGTACCAGCTGGTCCGCCAGAGCGGCAAGGTGCGCCAGCGCCGGTTTGAAATCCGCTTCCTGGACAAGGGCGCGGAAGCCTACGCCTTCACCTTCGGCTGAGCGGACTTTGAGCCGCCCCTCAGAACCGGTGCATCACGCCGGCCGACACGCCGTGCTGGCGGGTTTGCTTTGAGGCCGGAAGCAGCGCGCCGCGATAGCTGTTGACGTCGATCTCCGCGTACAGGTTGGTGCGCGTGGAGAGCGTGTAGCTCGCGCCAAGCAGGGACAGCGTGCGCGTGCCGCTGTTGTTGCCCGCTGCGTAGCGGGAGCGGTACAGCGCGCCCGTGATTTCCACGAAGGGATTGATCAGGTAGCTGACCCCGCCAAAGGCCGTCATGTTGCGGTATGCAACCCCAGCTGCGCCGTCCTGCCGTTCGCGCGACAGGCCGGCCTTGACGGTCACGTTTTGCAGCTTGGCGCCGCCGCCGACGATGTGGGCTTCGTTCTCGAATCCGGCCGGCGTCTGCTTGCGGGTGTAGGCGCCCGCCGCCAGCAGCGTGCCGCCGGTGTAGCTGAAGCCGGCCGCGCGCGCTGTGCCTTTGCGCGCATCACCTTCCACTTCCCCCGGCGCGTACTCGGCGCGCACGGTCAGGCCGCCGAAAGTGCCGCTGTACTGGATGTCGTTGTTGAAGCGCGTGCCCGACGAGGACGAGGCGCTCAGCCCGGCCGCCACCGCCGCCGCCGGCAGCGTCGTGCCCGCGCCCGAGGACAGCGGCACCAGGCCGGTGTAGTGGTGGTTGAAGGGATCGAGGAACAGTTCGGTGCGGAAGCCTATGGTGTATTGCCGCCCCAGATCCACATAGCCCCATTTTCCGCCCAGGCCGACGGCGGCGGTGCGGTTGAACAGCACGTTCTTGGTGTTGTCCAGCGCGCCGGTCTTGCTGACAAAGCCGCTCTCCAGCAGGACGCGCGCGCTCAGGCCGCCGCCCAGGTCTTCCAGGGCGCGGAAGCCAAGCCGGTTCGAATAGTAGTTGCCGGACCCCATGGACAGCAGGCTGTTGCCGGCCTCGTCCACGTTGGTCTGGTAGCGCAGTCCGGCGTCGATGGCGCCGTAGAACTGCACGCTGGATCGGGCGGCGGCGTGCGGCAGCACGGCGGCCAGCGCCAAGGCCAGCAGGGTGGGCTTGATCATGGTTGTCTCCGATTTTTTTCGTGATGTGGCGAGGCGGCAGCGTCCCTCCGCCAGGGGCGGTGCGGGACGCTGCGAGGGGAGGCGGCTGCCGGGCTGTTAAGCCGTGGCGTTGGCCGCTGCGTTGCGCGCCGTCTGGCGGGCGCTGTTGCTCAGCGAGAGCAGGGTGAGGATGCTGGCCACGGCCAGCGCCGCGATGGGCATCAGGGCCAGCGCATGGCTGCCGGTTTCCTCCTTGATCCAGCCGTAGACGTTGACCATCAGCCCGCCTCCGATCAGGTTGGACACCGCGTTGATGGTGGCCAGGCCTGCCGCTGCGGAGGACGGCGCGAGCCAGCTGGAACTGAGTGCCCAGAACGGCCCCTTGAAGGAGTAGGCGCCGATCAGTACGCAGGACAGCAGCGCGATGGTGGTGGCCAGCGACGTGGTCAGCAGCGTGCACAGCATGCCGGCGGCGATCAGGGCCAGCGGAATGGCGGTGTGCCAGCGGCGTTCGCGCTTCTTGTCCGAATGGCGGCCCCACCAGACCATGGCCACCGAGGCGATCACGTAGGGGATGGCGTTGACCAGGCCGGTCTGCATGACGGTCAGGCCGAACGATTTGATCAGTTGCGGCTGCCAGATGCCCAGCACCGAGCCGGCCGACGAGGCGGTGGCGCAGATGAGGGCCATGCCCAGCACTTCCTTGCTGCGGAACAGCTGCCAGACCGTGGGCTTGGCGCCGCCTTTCTTGGCGTTGCGTTCCTGCTCCAGCCGTCCGGCCAGCCAGTTGCGCTGCTCTTCAGTCAGCCAGCGGGCCTGCTGCGGGCGGTCGGTCAGGAAGAACAGGCAGACCACGCCCATGGCCACGGTGGGCACGCCTTCCAGGATGAACAGCCAGTGCGAGCCGCGCAGCCCCAGCATGCCGTCCGCCTGCAGCAGCAGGGCCGACAGCGGCGAGCCGACAAAGCTGGCCATCGGCACCGCCACCATGAAAATGGCGATGATGCGCGCCCGGTAGGCGGCCGGGAACCAGTAGGTGAGGTAGAGCAGCACGCCGGGGAAGAAGCCCGCTTCGGCCGCGCCCAGCAGGAAGCGCATGGCGAACAGCGAGGCCTGGCCCTGGACCATGGCGGTGCAGGCGGTGACGATGCCCCAGGTGATCATGATGCGGGCGATCCACTTGCGGGCGCCGAATTTCTGCAGCGCCAGGTTGCTGGGCACTTCGAACAGGAAGTAGGAAATGAAAAACAGGCTGCCTGCAAAGCCGAACACACGCGGCGTGATGCCGAGGTCGTGGTTCATCTGCAGCGCGGCCATGCCGATATTGCCCCGGTCGATAAAGGCGAGCAGGTAGCACACCATCAAGAAAGGGATCAGGCGCCAGGTCACCTTGCGGATGGTTTCCGCTTCGATGCGTGTATTGTTGTCGAGTGCGTTCATAGTCGTCTCCGTAACTGTAATCCTAAAGCGCGTCTTGGTGCGCGCTTGGGCTTGTTTTGCTGCGGTCAGGCTGGTTCTTGCAGTACCGCCAACACGTTGCGCGCGGCGGCCACGCCCATGCCGACATAGGCGTCGCTGGTCACGCCGCCGATGTGCGGCGACAGGACAAGGTTGGGAATGCTGATAAACGGGTGGTCCGCGCGGAAAGGCTCCACCTGGAAACTGTCCAGCCCTGCCGCCAGCAGCGCGCCGCTGCGCAGGGCGTCCGCCAGCGCCTGCTCGTCGATCAGGCCGCCGCGCGCGGTGTTGACCACGATGGCGCCGGGACGCATGGTGGCCAGCGTGGCCGCGTTCAGCATATTGGCGTTGTCCGGCGTGAGCGGGCAATGCAGCGACAGCACGTCCGCTCCGGCGATCACCTCGGCCAGCGGCAACAGCGCCACGCTTTCCGGCGCGGTCGTCGCATACGGGTCGTGGGCGATGACCTTCATGCCCAGCGCCGCGCCCACGGTGGCCACGCGCGCGCCGATGGCGCCCAAGCCCACCAGGCCCAGCGTGCGGCCGCGCAGTTCCAGGCTCTTGTGGGTGGGCTTGTCCCAGTGGCCGGCGCGCATGCGCTGGTCCAGCCCGGCCACGTTCTTGGCGCAGGCCAGGATCAAGGCCCAGGTGTGCTCGGCCACGGCGGGCGCATTGGCGCCCACGGCAGCCTTGACGGCGATGCCGCGCCGGGCGGCCGCCGCGCTGTCTATGGTGTCCAGGCCGGCGCCGTGCTTGGCGATCACGCGCAGCTTGCTGTTGGCCTCGATCACGCGGCTGGTGATGCGGCCGTAGCGCACGATAATGGCGGCCGGCTGGTGGCGGCGGCTCAGGTCCAGCAGCTGTTCCTCGTCCGGCGTTCTGCCTGCGTACACGATGTCGAACGAAGGCAGCAGGGCCAGCGCCTGCTCGGCCAGGTCGGCGCCGGTGACCAGGATGGTGTCGCGCAGAATGGTATCGCGTGCGTGGTTCACAGCGTTTCCCCTTCGGCCAGCACGCCGGCCTTGCGCAGCGCGCCGTCCAGCCAGTTCGGGCGCAGCTGCTCGCCGCTGCGGATGCCTTCCAGGCGCACCGTTTCGTCCGCCAGTTTCTTCTTCGCCAGTTCCAGGATGGCCGGCACCTTGGCCGGTTCGACCACCACCACGCCGTCGGCGTCGGCCACCACCAGGTCGCCCGGCTGCACCGTCACGCCGCCCACGGACACCGGCCAGTTCACACGGCCCGGCACCAGCTTGGTCGGCCCGTTCGGATTGGCGCCGATGGCATACATGGGGAAGCCCAGCTCGCGGATTGCTTCGGTATCGCGCACGGCGCCGTTAATCACCACGCCGGCAATGCCGATGGCCATGCACTGCGACACCATGATTTCGCCCATCAGCGCGCAGCTCTCGTCGCCCTTGCCGTCGATTACCAGCACATCGCCCGGTTTGGCCATGGCCATGGCGGCGTGGATCATCAGGTTGTCGCCGGGACGCACTTCTATCGTCAGGGCCGGGCCGGCCAGGCGCATGGACGGCGCCAGCGGGGCGATGCGGCTGCTCAGGGCGCCGCGCCGGCCGGCCACGTCGGCCAGGATGGACGAGGGGAACATGGCGGCGCGCGCAACCAGGTCGGGGTCGATGCGTTCGATGTCGCGGATCACGTCGGGTGGGGTGGAATGGCTCATGGGTGCTCCTTGTTGTGGTGTTGTGCAATCAGTGAGCCGAGTATAGGTAGCACAATCTATAATGTATATTCACTTAATTTTTGAATTTTTAAACTTTGAGGAATGAGTTGTGGACTTCCGGGACATGAAGTATTTCGAGGTGATCGCCGCCGAAGGCAGCTTGGCGCGCGCGGCCGAGCGCCTGCACCGGACCCAGCCGGCGCTGACCAAGTGCATAGACCGGCTGGAGGACGACCTGGGGGCCCGGCTGTTCGAGAAGGACGGCCGGGGCATGCGGCTGACGGCCGCCGGCCAGGTGCTGGTGAAGCGCACGCGGCAGATGGCCATCATGGTGGAGGAGACCGCGCGCGAGATGCAGGATTACGCCGGTGGCCTGCGCGGCAATGTGCGCATTGGCTGCCTGCCCACGCTGGCCGAGCACCTGATGCCGGCCGTGTTCGAGCAACTGCTGGCCCAGGCGCCGGAGATCACGGTGCAGCTGGTGGTGGCGATGAACAACAACCTGGTGGCCAGCCTGCGGGACTGCGAGATCGACCTGGCGGTGGGGCCGATGCAGGAGGGCGACGCGGAACTGGTGTGCGAGCAGATTGCCGAGGACACGGTGGTGGTGATGGCCAGCGAGCGCCATCCCATCTTCGACGCGCCGCGCACGCCGGCCGAGCTGCTGCAATACAAATGGATGCTGCCGGCGGCCACGGTGGCCTCGCGCCAGTGGCTGGAGCAGACCTTCGAGCGCAACGGCCTGCCGCGCCCGCAGGTGCAGATTGAATCGAACGTGCTCAACACCATACTGCCGGTGCTGGAGCGGACCTCAATGCTCGGCTTTGTGTCGCGCTTCAACCTGGTGGTTGGCCGGGCGCGCGTGCGCGAGGTGGCCGTGGCGGAGCTGCAGATGCAGCGCCGCTTCGGCCTGAGCCACCGGCGCCAGGCTTATTTGTCGCCGGTGGCGCTGCGGGTGGCGGCCATTTTGCGCGAGCAGGGCAAGAAGCTGCTTGTTGTCTGAGCTCAGGCCGAATAGCCGCTCGGCGCGCCGTCCGGTTCCGGCTTGGCTGCCTGGGCCGGGTCCTGCATGCCGTCGTCATGGTGGAAGGGCGCCTTCCAGCACACGATAAAGGAAGGAATGGTGGCCACCATCACGAAGATAAAGTAAGGCACATAGCCCATCATCTGCTGCAGGTGGCCGGACAGGACGCCGGTGACCATGCCGCACAAGCCCATCAAACCGGTGCCGAAGGCGTAGTGGGTGGTGGCGTATTTGCCGGGGGCGAGCTGCTGCATCAGGTAGATCATGAAGCCCACCGCGCCGAAGCCGAAGAAGAACTTCTCGATCACCACGCCGGCGCTGATGGCCAGCAGGCTGTCCGGCTGGTAGATGCTCATCACCAGGAAGGTGGCGTTGGGGATGTTGATGGCGCAGCACAGCGTGAACAGTGTGGACTTGAGGCCGCGCCGCGCCACGAACCAGCCGCCCAGCAGGGAGCCGAGCAGCACGGCCGCCAGGCCGTAGGTGCCGTAGATAATGCCCAGCTGCTCGTTCGACAGCCCCAGGCCGCCCTTGGCCACCGGGTCCACCATGAAGAAGGGGCCGATCTTTTCCAGGAAGCCCACGCTCAGGCGGAACAGGAAGGCAAAGGCGATCATCAGCCACACGCCGGGCTTGGCGAACAGGGTGCGGAAAGCGTCGACCAGGATGCGGCGCGCTTCGGCGGCGGAGGAGGGCGTGTCCGGTGCGCGCGCGCCGTCCGGCATCACGCGCACATGCCAGGCCATCATCACCAGCGTCAGCACGGCGACGATGATGAAGATGACGCGCCAGGCGTCCATCCACTCCGGGCCGAAGGTCTTGGGATCATGGCCGAACACGTCGGCGTGCAGGCGGCCGGACAGGTAGACCAGGCCGCCCGAGGCCACGATGGGGCCGACGTTCCAGGACAGGCTCTGGATGCCGCAGTACAGCGACTGGCTGCGCGAATCCAGCGAGGTGACGTAGACGCCGTCGCTGGCGATGTCCTGGGTGGCGCCGATGAAGGACATCAGCACGAACATTGCCACCAGCAGCGCCATCGCGCCCGGCATGGCCATGGCCAGCGCAATGGCGCCAAAGCCCAGGGCCAGCAGCAGCTGCGTGGCCAGCACGAAGAACTTCTTGGTGCGGTACATGTCCACGAAGGGCGCGAACAGCGGCTTGATGGTGTAGGCGAAGATCAGCATGCTCGAATAGCCGGCCGCCTGGCCGTTGTCCATGCCCAGGTTCTTGAACATGATGGAGCTCACGCTGGTCAGCATCACATAGGCCAGCGCCATGGTGAAATAGCCGGTGGGCACCCATAGCAGCGGCGAGGTCGATGGACGGTTTGGTGGCATTGCTGGTCTCCGTTGCTGCTGTTTTGATGAATTATAGTTGGTCTTTGAAAACGTTTTCACATTTCTTGAAAACGTTTTCATAATAACGACAGACTTTCTATAAAGTCAAACAAAACCTCACCAGAGGTGGTGCACGTGCGGGGCGATACGGGAGAGGTAGAGGTTGCGGATTTCCTGCATCACATCGGCCGGCAGGGCGGGCGCGGCGCTGGCGGCGCTGTTGGCCTGGGCCTGGGCGCCGTTCTTGGCGCCCGGGATGACGGTGCTGACCGCGTCCTCCATCAAGATCCATTTCAGCGCGAACTGGGTCATGGCGGCGCCGGCGGGCAGCAGCTTGCGGATGTCCTCCACCACCTCCAGCGCCAGGCCGTAGGGCACGCCGGAGAAGGTCTCGCCCTTGTCGAAGGCTTCGCCGTTGCGGTTGAAGGCGCGGTGGTCGTCCGCCGCGAAGAGGGTGTCGCGGTTCATTTTGCCGGTCAGCAGGCCGGAGGCCAGGGGCACGCGGGCAATCACGCCCACGCCGCGCCTGGCCGCCTCCGCGAAGAACAGGCCGGCCGGGCGCTGGCGGAACATATTGAAGATAATCTGCACCGTGGCCACGTTGGCGTACTCCATCGCCTTCAGGCCTTCCTCCACCTTCTCGACCGACACGCCGTAGCTGCGCAGTTTGCCCGCCGCGACCAGGTCGTCCAGCACGCCGAACACCTCAGGACGGTAATAGACCTCGGTGGGCGGGCAGTGCAGCTGCAGCAGGTCCAGCGCGTCGGTGTCCAGGTTGGCCAGCGAGCGCTCCACGAAGGCGGTCAGGTTCTCGCGGTTGTAGCCGTCGGCGGTGTGCGGCGACTGGCGGCGGCCGGCCTTGGTGGCCACCATGGGGCGGGGGCCGCCGCGCTCCTTCAGCACCTCGGCGATGATGCGCTCCGAGCGGCCGTCGCCATACACGTCCGCCGTGTCGATAAAGGTGGTGCCCGCATCCAGCGACGCGTGCAGCGCCTGCTTCGCGTCCGCCACGGACACATCGCCCCACGCGCCGCCGATGGCCCATGCGCCAAAGCCGATTTCCGATACCTCTTTCCCCGTCTTGCCCAACACGCGATGTTTCATTGCTTGAATCCCTGATGGTGTAAAGCCCAGTTATATCCCGGATCGCAGGCGGCGTGATACGATTTTGGATTAGACTGCTTCATTGCAGCAATGAAGGAGATTCATCCATGTCCACATTGGACCGTGTCGACCTCGCGGATCTGCGGGTCTTCCTCGCCATTACGCGCACCCGCAGCTTCAAGGCGGCCGCCATCCAGCTCGGGCTCACGCCGTCCGCCGCCAGCCACGCCATGCGGCGGCTGGAAGAGCGGCTGGCCACCAAGCTGCTCAACCGCTCCAGCCGCGCCGTCTCGCCGACCAATCTGGGCCAGGAGCTGGCGCAGCGGCTGGAGGAAGGCTTCGACCGCATAGGGCAGGCGCTGGCCGAGCTGGACGCGCCGGGCGCGGGCCGCTTCGGCGAGCTGCGCATCAACGTCTTCGCCGACGCGGCGCACGTGCTGATACAGCCCGCCATCCCCGAATTCGCCCGGCAGTGCCCGGATGTGCGGCTCACGGTGGTGGTGGAGGACAGGCCGATCGACATCGTCGCCGAAGGCTACGACGCGGGCATACGCTACGGCCACTACGTGCCGGAGGACATGGTGGCCGTGCCTTTGAGCCGGCCGCAGCGCTGGATCGTGGCCGGCGCGCCCGCCTACCTGCAAGCGCGCGGCCAGCCCATGCATCCGGACGACCTGGCCAGCCACACCTGTCTGCAACTGCTGCTGGGCGACAAATCGAGCTACCGCTGGGAGCTCGGGCGGGGCAGGGCGCGGCGCCACGTGCGGGTGCCCGGCCTGATCACGATAGGCGACACCGCCAGCACCATCGCGGCGGCCAAGGCCGGCGTGGGGCTGGCCTATGTGCTGGAGGCGCGGGTGCGGGAAGAACTGGAACAGGGCAGCCTGCAGCTGGTGCTTGCCGGCTACGCCGCCAGCAGCGAGCCCTTCCACATGTACTACAGCAGCCGCCGCCACAACCACCCCGCCTTGCGCACGCTGATCAACATCATCCGTTCCCAGCAGTCACTGGCAAAATTGCGCTAACCCCCCGGGGGTCAGTTCTCCCATCGCGTCATTTCACCTACGGGGTCAGTTCTACCATCACGTCATGCTTTCAGGTATGACGTGATGGTAGAACTGACCCCGGGTGCAGGTATGACGTGATTGTAGAACTGACCCCGGGTGAGGCGAGTGTGTTAGCTCGTGCTTTAGCTGGCGCGGCCGCTGGTGTCGAACGGGGCGGGGCGCCATGGGTCGCCGGTGCGCTCGAGCCAGGGCTGCAGCTCGCGCTCGACCAGATCCTGCACCAGCGCCATGTTGGCGGGGGCGATGTTGTTGAGCTGGTGCGGGTCGGCCTGGCGGTCGAACAGCACGTATTGCAGCGGCTTCTTGTCCCGGCGCTCTATTGACAGCGTGTATTGCGCGGTGCGCACGCCGCGCTTGCCGAAGGCGTTGGCGCCGTAGGGCATGTACATATAGAGCTGCGACGCCGGTCCTTCGCCTTTGCCGGTGCGCATGCGCCGGGACAGGTCGCTGCCTTCCACCGTGGCCGGGATCTTGCCTTCCAGGCCCAGCAGGCCCAGCATGGTGGGATACAGGTCCGGCAGCGACATCAGCATGTCGTCCATGCCGGCCTGCACCACGCCGGGCAGGCGGAACATCATCGGGATGCGCATCGACTCTTCGTAGTAGTTGTTCTTGCTGACCTCGCCATGCGCGCCCAGGCAGCAGCCGTGGTCGGAGAAGAACACCACCAGCGTGTTCTCGCGCAGGCCGCAGTCGTCCAGCGTTTTCATGATGCGGCCGAACTGCTCGTCCACGCCGCTGACCATGGCGAAATACGCTTGCGCGTGGCGCGGGCCGGCCCCCGCCGCGTAGGCCTTGTCCCAGTTCACCGCCGGGCTGCGGTTCAGCTCTTTGGCGCTCTGGCCTGCGTACAGGTCCAGGTAGCGCTGCGGCACCTGGTCGTAGGGGCTGTGCGGCGGGTTCATCGACACCACCAGCGCGAAGGGCTTGGCGGGATCGCGCAGCTTGCCGCCTTCGTTTTTCAGGTAGCCGATGGCCTTGTCGGCTTCGTGTTCCGGCCCCCATTGGCGGATATGCAGCGGCGTGTCGCGCGTGCTCTCGTTGCTCCAGTACATGGGCGTCAGGTGGCGGTCGTAGGTGCCGTAGGAGTACCAGTAATCAAAGCCGTGGCGGCGCTCGGGCGGCGTCCATTCGTTCCATTTCATGCCGTGCGGCGGGTTGTTGTAGCTTTCCACGAAGGGCGCATGCGGCGCGTCCAGGTGCCATTTGCCGATGTAGCCCGTGGCGTAGCCCTGGGCCTTGAGGATGTCGGACCAGCACAGCGCATGCCGCGACAGGTCGATGCCGACCAGGGCACCGTAGTCGTGGCAGTTGCCGGTCATGCCGTTGCGGATGGCGTACTGGCCCGTCATCAGCATGCCGCGCGCCGGCGTGCACAGCGGGTAGTTGGAGACGGCCTCGCGCATCACCCGCGCTTCGCGGGCGAAGCGGTCGATATTGGGCGTGAGCACGGGATCGGCCTGCATAAATTGCTGCGCTTGCGCCCGCATTTCATCGGGGAAGACCAGCAGCAGGTTGGGCGGCCGGCTCTTGCCCGGCTTGCGCGGCGCGGCGGCCTGGGACGGCGCCGCCAGCATGGCGCCGCTGGCGGCGGCCAGTTGTTTGATGAAGTCGCGGCGTTTTTCGGTCATGTGGGTGTCCTGGAAAAGTTGGGCGCAAGGATGTGAGTTAACGTTATCACTTTGATGATCGCATTGCAACTGCGGTTTGTTGTGGCCGGCAAACGGCGCGCGGGTATTTCGATTGCGCCTGCAGGTATTTGAGTGATAACGTTAACTGATAAAAATAATCCTGGTTGCGCACACTTTGGAGAAACACATGAATCTCGCTTTCCGCCCGCGGCGCCCCGGCTTGCTGCTGGCCTTGCTGCTGCATGCCGGCCTGACCGCCGCCCCGGCCCGCGCCGACGTGTACGACGACCTGCGCAACAAGTGGCTGAACCGTTCCGCCAGCGCCCCGGCCCTGGCTGCCAATGACCCCGACGTGGCCATGCAGGCGGCCAACAGCAGCAGCGCCAACGAGCGCTACTGGACCACCTTGAACCAGGCGCCGGACCGCGCGGCGCTGTGGCCGGATCTGCCGCTGGGCACGGTGTCGGCCAACGTCACGGCCAGCGTGGCCCGCCTGAGCGCGCTCATGGCGGCCTACAAGTCTTCCAGTTCGCCTTATTACCAGAGTGTCGAGGTGCTGCAGGCCACGCTGGAGAGCCTGGACTGGCTGATCGCGCATGGCTACTCGGCCACCGGCACCGGCTACGACAACTGGTGGGACTGGCAGATAGGCACGCCGGCCAATCTGAACACCTTCATGATGGCGAACTACAGCCTGCTGACGCCAGAGCGCATCGCCGCCGTCGTCGCCGCGATGGACCATTACACGCCCAATCCGATCAAGCGCGCCAGCATGGACGGCACCATTGCCGCCAATGCCATTGAGGAAGTGGCGGCCAACCGGCTGGACAAGGCGCTCGGCGCGGTGCTGCGCGGCATAGTCGGCAAGGACGGCAGCAAGATCGCAGCGGGGCGCGACGCCATACCCGCCGCCCTGGTCTACGTTTCCAAGGGAGACGGCTATTACACCGACGGCAGCTTTATCCAGCACACCAACACGCCTTATGTTGGCGCTTACGGCACGGTGCTGCTGGCCGATATCAGCAAGCTGTATTACCTGCTCAACGATACCGCCTGGTCCATCAGCTCGGACCCGAACTACCTCAATCCCTTTGACTGGGCGATGAACGCCTACCGTCCTTTCATCTTCGACGGCGCCATGATGGACAACCAGCGCGGCCGCAGCATTTCGCGCCAGGGCTCGTCGGACCATCTTACCGGGCGCTCCACCATCAACTCCCTGGCCGAGCTGGCGCAGGTGCTGCCGGAGCCGCAGGCGTTCCAGCTGAAGTCCGTGATCAAGGGCTGGGTGGAGCGCGACGGCAGCTTTGGCGAGAGCTATTTCACGCCCTGGGCCGGCGCGGGCGTGCCGGTGTTCGATATCGCGCTGATCAAGGCCATCCTGAATGACCCGAGCATTCCGTCCGCGCCGGAAGGGAACGAGACCCGCATCTTCCCGTCGGCGGACCGCGCCGTGTCGCGCCGCGACGGCTATGCCTTCGCCTTGTCGATGTTCTCCAAGCGTATCAGCGCTTTCGAATACGGCAACGGCGAAAACAAGTTCGGCTGGTGGACCGGCGCAGGCATGACCCAGCTGTATAACGCGGACCAGACCCAGTACACCAACAACTACTGGCCCACGGTCAATCCGCGGCGCCTGTCCGGCACCACGACAGACGGCAGCAGCGGCACGCTGGTGGCGTGGAAGCACTACAGCAATCCCAAGAACGCCATCGGCGGCGCGGAACTGAACCGCGAGTTCGCCACCGCCGCCATGGAGTTCGCGATGACCAATTCAACGGCCAGCACCTTGTCGGGAAAGAAGGCCTGGTTCATGTTCGGCGACCGCATTGTGGCCGTCGGCACCGGCATCACCAGCACCGACGGCGTGCCGGTGGAGACCATCGTGGAGAACCGTTTGCTGAACGGGGCGGGCGACAATCAGCTGACCGTCAACGACGTGGCCAACGCCAAGCCAGGCACGCTGGCCTGGTCCGAGGCCATGCCCGCCACCAAGTGGGCGCATTTGGCGGGCAACACCTCCTACGGCTCCGATATCGGCTATGTCTTCCCGGACTTGCCTTCCGTGGCCGCGTTGAGGGAAAGCCGCAGCGGGACGTGGCGCGCGATCAATGACGACGGCGGCACGGCCTCGGTCAGCAACAACTTCCTGAGCCTGGCGCTGAACCACGGTGTCAATCCCACGAACGCGGTCTACACCTATATCCTGCTGCCCAACCGCAGCGCCGAGGAAACCGCCGCCTTTGCCGCCGCCAATCCCATCAGCGTGATCGAGCGTTCCACCACCGCCACGGCGGTCCGGGACAATGCGCAGGGCGTGACGGGCGTGGTGTACTGGTTTGATTCGTCCAAGACCGTCAACGTGGCGGGCCAGCCGTATCTGACCAGCGACAAGCGTTCGGTGGTCACGCTGCGGCAGGTGGGCGGCGAGCTGGAACTGGCGGTGGCCGATCCGACCCAGCTCAATACCGGCCTGATTAACCTGGAAGTGAACCGCAGCGGCAACCTGGTGAGCAAGGATGACGCCATCAGCTTCCTCAATCCGGGCGCGGCGACGATCAAGCTGGCGGTCAGCGTCAATGGCTCGCTGGGCAAGTCCTTCAAGGCCAAGTTCGCGCTGACGAACAAGACGTCGCTGGGACCTGCCGGGGATGCGTATCTGCGCGACGGCACTTACGCCACCACCAACTACGGCGCCACGGCGAGCATGGTGGTCAAGCAGGAGACGGTGAGCTATACGCGCAAAGCGCTGCTGAAGTTTGACCTGTCCGCCATCAGCGGCACGGTCACCAGCGCCAAGCTGAAACTGACGCCGACGTCGGTGGGCATGGCGGGCGTGACGCACAATCTGTACCAGACCGGCACGGACAACTGGACTGAAGGCGCGGTGACCTGGAATACCATGCCGGCCAATGGCGGCTTGCTGGGGAGCTGGGAGGTGCCTGCGGTGAATACGCCGGTCGAGATTGATGTGACGGCGGCGGCCAACGGCGTGATGGGTGGCAGCAAGGTCTTGTCGATGAAGCTGGAGGGCGCCGCCAATTTCGGCAGCGCCTCGTCGGTGGAGTATGGAACGAAAGAGCATGGGAACGCGAATTACCGTCCTACGCTAGTCGTCACGTATCAATAACAGAAATTCACGAGCAACCTTTTGCCCGTTCCGGCGTCTCGCCGGGATGGGTTTTTTTTTGGTTCTTCACGGATTTCCGGGAAACGCGGCTTTGATCTTCAGGAAAAAGAAGTCGGAGTCGCGGTAGCCATAGGCCATCCGTTTCATTACCTTGATCCGGTTGTTGATACCCTCAAGCTGGCCGGTA
>NZ_WWCU01000005.1 GCF_009857595.1 Pseudoduganella aquatica
TATACCAAGACACAACATTACTCTTCTCCTGATCAACCTTGCAAATGCGGGCTCACGGCACGCCGGGCCAAAGATACTGTTCGATCTTTAATGGAATAAGAGCAACTGCTGCGAAATCTACATCACGGTCTTGGCGACCAAGGGCGGGTACGGCATCCAGTTGCTCTGCCCCGACGTTCCGTTTTCGGGGCAGATGGAATAATACAAGGGCGGGTTAGGCGAAGCCGTAACCCGCCATGTGGAGCCCGCTCAGCTCTGCTCCGCCCGCCACACGCCCACCAGCGCCTTCATCTTGGTCCAGAACGGCAAGCGCTCGTCGGACAGCACGTCCAGGAAGTCCGACAGGCGCTTGGACTTGATCATGGTGTAGGCCGTCAGCACCGTGGTGACCACGAACACGACGCCGAATATCCACAGCCGGCGGCTCATGGGAGCATCCGCTTCGGCCAGCAGATTCATGCCGAGGAAGCCCGTGGTCACGGTGCCGATCAGGCCGAAGATCGTCACCACCGTCAGCCGCACCACCGTGTTGGCCTGGCGGCGCAGGCTGTCCGCTTCAAGGTAGCCGTTCATGTCCTCCACCCGCACTTTCACCTCGGCGTGCAGCCGCTCCAGGCCCAGCTGGGTGGCGCACATCTGGTACAGCGCGCGCACCAGCGTCTGCTCCGAGATGTCCTTGAACCAGTAGCGGTGCGTAAAGCGCAGGAAGCCTTCGAAGGAAGAACGGATGCGGCGCTTGAAGCGGCGCACGCTGTTCGCGTCCACCACGTTCAGGCAGTTCAGCGCTTCAGCCAGCCGGTCCGAGAACATCAGCAGCGAGGACTTCTGCAGGTGCGCAATCAGGAACAGCAGGAAGTGCTGATGGCGGAACTGCGCCAGCACGCCCCGGTCGCGGCAGCAGAAGAAGTCCGAGCCCGCCGCGCCGACCACGATGAGCGACAGGCCGCTGCACAGGTAGCGCGTATCGTTGATCGCAGCCGGCGCGGCGCCGCTGCCGCCCCAGAAGCGGTCGTAGCAGACCTGGCGCTCGAAGTCGTTCAGGTGCTGCTCCGAGTAGGGCAGCGCGCCGCGTCCCTGGCCGGTCACCAGTCCCAGACGGATAAAGTCCTCGCGCGACAGGGCGCGCGGATCCTGCACGGCCAGGTAGGCCATCACGGGCATGCGGTAGTACTCGATCTGGCGGTAGCGCAGCGCGCCCGGCTCGTCGCCCAGGTCGTACACCAGCGGCTCCAGCATGAACTGCCAGTGCGCGGCGATGCGCGGCGCGCGCTTCTCGCACACGTGCGCCAGGAAAGTGTCGCGCTGCTGCGCGTCGGAGCGCGACAGCACCTGGCCCTGCGCATCCAGCCATTCCACGCTGTGCATGCAGTGCAGCGCCTTACCCTCTCCGTCCCAGCCGGCCGGATAGCCGCGCCCGAAGCGGTACAGCAAGTCCTGCGCCTCGGCCAGTTCCAGGTCGTCCGCGCTCACTTCCACGTTGAGCATCACCACGTCCACGTCGAAGAAGAAATACAGGTCGGTGTGGACGATGGACAGCGTGACCGGCACGGCGTCCGCATGCGCCGTCACGCGCACCTGGGCCACGTCGTGGCGGCGGAACACGCGCATGCCCGCGCCGCCGGTTTCGCCCCGCCCGGTGCGCGCCTCGCCGTACAGGAAGCGCTGCACATAGGGCAGGAAGGTGACGAATTCGTTGTAATGCCGTTCGTGGAAGTTGGCCGCGTCGCCGTTGAATTCATCGACCACCTCGCGCCACGGCGAGCCGCCCGCGTCGCCCAGGGCGCGCAGCACTTCCCATGGCCGCTGGTGGGTGTGGTCGGCGCCGGTGGCGGGCATCAGGCGCAAGGGCCAGAGCAGCACTTGCCGCATGTGGTGGACATGGGTGCCCGTTGGAGCTGTGGTCTCTGTCATCCCCTCGCCTCCCGCTATTGTTTTAATCCATTCTAGCGGAAAGGCGGTGCGGGGAGATCACCAGCAGCCCCCGTACACTTGACTTTCCAGCCCGTTCTGGCACATTGAGACTTTTCGTCAAGCGGCACAAACATGAGCGGACGCACCCTCTTGCTAACAGCGGCACTTTGGTCCCTGGCAGCTACCGGTAACGCCTGCAACCTGAAGACGGCGCCAGAACCGTGGCCGCCCTATATCTTCATCGACGAGCGCGGCGGACTGTCTGGGCTGGACTATGAACTGGCGCAGGCCATCATGAAGGAAGCCGGCTGCACGCTGCAGGTGGAGATGGCGCTGCCTTCGCTGCGGCGGCAGATGGAATTCCGCCAGGGCCGGCTCGACCTGACCCTGGGCGCGTCCGACACGCCGGAGCGGCGCAGCTTCGCCCGTTTCAGCCTGCCCTACCGCAACGAGACGGTGGGCCTGTACACCAGCCCCGCCAACGCTGCGCGCTTCCGCAGCCTGGACAACTTCGACGCCATCCTCCAGCAGCACGTGATGCTGCTCACGCCACGCGGCGGCTGGTATGGCGAAAACTATGCGCGCGCCCAGCGGGAACTGGACGCGGCCGGCACGCGCAGCCCCTTCGGCAGCTACGAGCAGGGCATGCGCATGTTCAAGGCGGGCCGCGCCGAAGTCATCATGGGCGACGCGGCCGCCCTGCGCCACGAAGCGCAGCGCCAGGGCGTGCGGCTGGCGGCGCTGCCCTGGGTGCCCTTCCGCGCCCCGGCGCACCTGATGCTCAACGCCATCAGCACCAGCCAGGCGGATCTGAACCGCATCAACGCCGCCATCACCCGCCTTGAACAAAACGGCACGCTGGCCGCCATCCGCGCGCGCTACGGCTTGAACTGATCGGCGTTGCGGCGCCGGTGCTCGCGGCGGTAGCGGCGCTCCGCTTCGGTCAGGTGGCTGACCAGCAGGTGCGAAACAATATTGATGCCCACACCCGCGAACAGCGCCGGGAACAGATACAGCGCCAGCGAAATGCCAGAGGCGAACAAGCGGTCGTCGAGCAGCGAGGGCGTGTGCGCGGTCAGCTCCGCCAGGCGGCGCAGCACCACCACGTTGACCCCGGCCAGCACGATGAGACTCAGGCCGAAACCGAAAATCGCCAGCCGCGACAAGGCGCGCTTCCACATCATGTAGCCGTAGATGGCCGACGGCAGCAGCAGCGACAGCACGATCAGCAAAAAGAAATCCAGCTCCACGAACACCGATTGGTTCACCGCCATCCCGTCCTCCAGTCCCAGCCGTTCAAACGATTATAGCCAAGGCGGGCCGGCACGCCTGTGTCGGCCTCGCGGACGAATGTAAGCAATGGCAACCGGCCCCATCAGCAAATAGGCGGCGCCGCGCCGCCCACTTCACTATGGCGTGTCAGATGACAGAGCAATCGTTGCTCCACATCAAATAGACCTGCGGGCAAATCCTTTACTGTGTATTTCCAACCTAACCTGAGGCACGTAAGCCATGCCGGACGAGAAAGCTGCTGCGAGCTGCGTACTGACACAGGATGGCGCCGTCACGACGGTGCTGATCAGCGCAAGGTTCAGCGTGTGCTACGAATTCGACACCACTGCGACCAATCGTGACTTGGCGCTGCCCTATGCTGTCGCCCTCAATGGAAAGGTATTGGCGGCCCATGCCGACAAGCCGCGCGTGCTTGACGCCAAAGGCCGTACCATCCGCGTGTCCGTGGAAGCGGGTGACGAAGTGGCCCTATACCTCAACAGCGACGCGCATCCGGAATTCCGCACAGCACCGGTGTACGCCGTCAAAGTCCGCAACCGCGATGTGCTGGTGCGGATAGTGGAACGCAAAGGACGTGGCAGCCATCGCAAGGGTGTGCTGGAGCCGCCCACGTGCCAACTGCGCGACGGCAAGCGTATCGACGTCTACGATGACGAACTGAACGGCGATATTTGGTTGAAAATATCGCATTGCTACACCAGCGCCGAGGCGCAGGCTCTGCTGCCTGTCGGCCTGGAGCCGACCATCCGCGCCGCCGTGCTCAGCATTTACCACGGCCTGCCCAGGCCCGAACTGCTGATCAGACTCAACGCCAGCGATACTGCCACGGCGTCCAGCATGCACGTGACGTTCGACGATTCGGACAATGCCCGCGCCAATATCACCGCCACCTATTCGCTGCAAAAGCTGGTCCTACCCCGGACCCACCCGAGCGGCTACGCAGCCCTGCTGAGCGCCGCGCGCGCGGCCGGCATCACGGAACTACGCGTCACATCCGCATGGCGCCCTATGCTCGGCTCCATCGCCCACCGCGCCGGACTCGGCATCGATGTCAGCTATGCCGGCGCCGCCGACAACGCCGTCCAATTCAACAGGGTTGCACTGACCGATCCAAAAGCTCCGGATACAGCCAATGTCGGCGCCAAAGAGAAAGCGCTGTATGCGGACTTCGACCATGCTGTCCAGGCAAGAGAAAATGAGGAAAAGGCGCGCGACCGGGCGACGAAGCTAAGTCAAGCCAACCGCAACCCCGACGATACCACTCGACTGCGACAGGACATTGAGTCCGCCAACAAGCGTGTTCAAACGGCTAAGTTGGAGCAGAAGGAGGCTGAGAAGCGATGGAATGATGAGCTTTCAGCTGACCAACCACGTCTAGTTCGCTCATTACGTAGCCATCTATGCAAAAACAAGTCCGTTCAACAGCTATTCGACCCCTGGTACATGGACACCGATACCAAGGATACAACCCCGCCAGCAGCGAATCAACAGCGCAGCGCAAACGAGAAATTACACAGTAATCATCTGCACATCACTGTTCACGAACCCAAAATACTATGATTCCCACTAAAAAAATCATCCAGACATCGACGGCCGCCGCTCTGATATTTGGCAGTCTTCATTGCCCAAGCTGCCAAGCCAGCGGGGAGGAAACCCGCCCTGCCTATACCTGGATAAACAAAGACTGGAATATCCGCTACGTAATCTTCGTCGGCAACGAAGACAGTATGCGTGACCGCATGCATGCCGTCCATGGAGAAAACCTGGCCCGCGAACAAGGAAAACGAAACAGCGTGTACTTGTTCTATGAAGAGCTATTTGATTTAACGTCGACTTTTAAAGTAGCCGGGCAGGAGTCTCTTGGAGTGCTACTGCTGGCTTTTGACAAAACAGGCCTGGTAACAACTGCCAATGTGCATTCAGTTCAACTAACTGGAAAACTGACCGAAATTGACGCTCTTGTTCTGTTGGTCAACGGTAATGGCGACAGGCTCAATCGGCCATTTTACTTCGCGGACTGGCGCCAGGTTCCAGGCGCAGACTATATCTCCCCCGCAGTATGTGCAGGAGATGACCAAGGACGATATGGCCCACGGTGGCAAGCTACTTTCCATTACTCCGGGAATTTCGGTTGCCGCGAATGGACCGCCCAGCTTTACGATCAGGACCGCCCCTATATCGACGTCACGTCCTACCAGGACCGCCACGTTTATATCGCAGAGCATGTGGGCTGGTCGCGCTTTGGCGACCCGCCCAAGCCTGTCATTGGCCGTCACGGCAAGGTGTGGCTCTGCCTGCATGAGTGCCCTGCAGGCGAGCAGCCCGGCATTATCCCTGACATCAAGAAATGGGCTGCCAAACATGGCTTTCCGCTGCCCAAACGGCCCGCCCGGCAGCCGGAGTTTCCCAATTCCAACTGGCCGGACGCCATCTACGAATAGTCAGTTGAACTGGCTGAAGTTCGGCTTGCGCTTTTCGAAGAAGGCGGTGAAGGCTTCCTTGGCTTCGGGGGCCAGCAGCATCTGGCCGAACAGCTGGCCTTCGGTTTCGATCACGGCCTGCACTTCGCTGGCGCGGCCGGCCTTCATCAGGCGCTTGGTGTTGCGGATGGAGGTGGCGGGCAGCGCGGCCAGCTTGGCGGCCTGGCCTTGCGCGTAGGCCAGCACGTCGGCAGCCGGCAGCACTTTCGAGACGATGCCCATGTCGTAGGCTTCCTGCGCCAGGAAAGGCTCGCCCAGCATCAGCTTTTCGGCCGCGCGCGCGTGGCCGGCCGCTTGCGTCATCAGCAGGCTGGAGGCGAATTCGGGGCACAGGCCCAGCTGCGCGAACGGCACCGAGAACTTGGCGTTGTCGGCCGCGTAGACCAGGTCGCAGTGCATCAGCAAGGTGGTGCCGATGCCGATGGCCGCGCCGCTCACGGCAGCCACCACGGGCTTGCTGGCGCCGCTCAGGGCGCGCATGAACTGGAACACGGGACGGTCGGTGAAGGCGGCGCCTTCGGCCGGCTTGGACGTTTTCAGGAAGTCGTCCAGGTCGTTGCCGGCGGTGAAAATCTCCGGCTTGCCGGTGATGAGGATGGCGCGCACCGAGGCGTCCTGCTCGCCGTCCTTGATGGCGTCGGCCATGGCCTGGTACATCACGGTGGTGATGGCGTTCTTGCGCTCCAGGCGGTTGAATTCGATGGTGAGGATGCCGTTGGCTTTGCTGCTGAGAATATCCATATTGTCTCCGTATGACATTAAAAAAGGCGCCGGGGTTGTGCCGCGGCGCCTTCAGTTAGCTATCAGCGATGCTTATACGCGTTCGATGATACCAGCCGCGCCCATGCCTGCACCTACGCACATGGTGACCATGCCGTATTTGAGGCTGTTGCGGCGCAGCGCGTGCACCACGGTAGCGGCGCGGATAGCGCCGGTGGCACCCAGCGGGTGGCCCAGGGCGATTGCACCGCCCATCGGGTTGACCTTGGAGGTATCCAGGTTCAGGTCGCGGATCACAGCCAGCGCTTGCGCTGCGAACGCTTCGTTCAGTTCGATCCAGTCCAGCTGGTCCTGGGTGATGCCGGCAGCTTTCAGGGCTGCGGGAATCGCCACTTTAGGACCGATGCCCATGATTTCCGGCGGCACGCCGCGCACGGCGAACGAGGAGAACTTGGCCAGCGGGGTCAGGTTGTGCTCGCGCAGGATTTTTTCGGACACCACGATCAGCGCGCCGGCGCCGTCGGACATCTGCGAGGAAGTGGCGGCGGTGACGGTGCCCTTGGCGGCGAAGACCGGCTTCAGCTTGCCCATGGTTTCCATGCTGGCGTCGGCGCGCGCGCCTTCATCCTTGTCCACCACGCGCTTGGAGACCTTGATCTCGCCGGTGCTCAGGTCCGGGGTGCGGGTGATGATTTCAACCGGGGTGGTCTCGTCCTTGAAGAAACCGGCTTGCTGCGCGGCGATGGCCTTGCGGTGCGATTCCACGCCGAACGCGTCCTGGTCTTCGCGCGAGATCTTCCACTGCTGCGCCACTTTCTCGGCGGTCAGGCCCATGCCGTACGCCAGGCCGATGTTCTCGTCCTTGAAGGTGTCCATATTGATCGAGGGATGGTGGCCCATCATCGGCACCATGGACATCGATTCCACGCCGCCGGCGATCATCACGTCGGCCTCGCCCACGCGGATGCGGTCCGCCGCCATGGCCAGGGCGGTGATGCCCGAAGCGCAGTAGCGGTTCACGGTCACGCCGCCCACGGTGTTCGGCAGGCCTGCCAGCACCACGGAGTTACGGGCGATGTTGAAGCCCTGCTCGGCTTCCGGGAAGGAGCAGCCGATGATGGCGTCGACGATCAGCGCCGGGTCCAGGCCAGGCACGGCGGCCATGGCGCCCTTGATGGCGGCGACCAGCAGGTCGTCCGGGCGGGTCTTGTTGAACATGCCGCGCGGCGCCTTGCCGATCGGGGTGCGGGTCGCTGCGACGATGTATGCGTCTTGAAGTTGTTTGCTCATTTTCTGCTTTCGAATATTGTGTGATCGATTAGCCGTCAGTCTTTAGCGCTTGGCCGAGAGATACCAGTCCACCTGTACTTGCGCCGCCAGCGTGCCGTGCTCGTCGTGGATGTCGACATCCACCGGGAAGGCCACCTTGCCGTCCGCCGCCAGCTGCGCCTTCAGCGCGGCCAGGTCGCCCGGCACGCGGCCGCTGGCGCGCGTGGCGCCCTTGGCCAGCTTCTGGTACTGGATGCGCGACTCCTTGGCCACCGGCCGCATGTCCGCAATCAGCTCGGCGAAGCCGCCCGCCATGGCCGCGCCGGAGGCCGTTTCGGCCAGCGTGAACAGGGCGCCGGCGTGCGGCGTGCCGAGGTGGTTGTGCAGCTTGGCGTCATCCGGCATGGACACCTCCGAGGTGCCGCTGCCGATGCTGTCGATGCGGATGCCGAGCAGCCGCACCATCGGCAGGGTGTCCATCATTTGCTGCTTGATGCGGTCATAAACCATGCTCGGTTTCACTTTCAACAGGACTTTGAAGGCCAGTGACAGGAAGGACATCGGACTTAGTTGCGCACCGGCTTACCGGTTTGCAGCATGCCCATGATGCGCTCTTGCGACTTCGGATTGTTCAGCAGCTCCAGGAAGGCCTTGCGTTCCATGTCCAGCAGCCACTGCTCGCTCACCACGCTGCCCTGGTCGATGTCGCCGCCGGACACGATTTCAGCAATCATGTCGCCCAGCTTGAAGTCGTGCGCGGAGATGAAGCCGCCGTCGCGCATATTCACCAGCTGGCCCTTGATGGTGGCCCAGCCGTAGCGGCCGGTCACGGTCACGGGACGCTGGATCGGCGCGCGGTAGCCCGCGTCGAACATGGCGCGCGCAGTCACTTTGGCCACGTGCAGCAGTTCGTACGGGTTGAACACGATCACGTCGTCTTCCTTCAGGTAGCCCATGGCCTTCGCTTCCAGCGCGGACTTCGATACTTGCGCGGTGGCGGCGTTGGTGAAGCCGGTCTTCAGGAATTGCAGAATGTCGTTGCCCTTGGCTTCCTTGAAGGCGCGTACCGCCGCTTCCTTCAGGCCGCCGCCGGCAGGAATCAGGCCCACGCCCACTTCCACCAGGCCGATGTAGGACTCGATCGAGGCCACGCGCTTCGATGCGTGCAGCGCCATTTCGCAGCCGCCGCCCAGCGCCAGGCCAGCCACCGCAGCCACGACAGGCACGTTGGAGTACTTCATGGCCTGGAAGGTGTCCTGCAGTTCCTTGATGATAGGGTCGACTGCTTTCGCGCCGCCCTGCATGAATGCAGGCAGTGCCGATTGCAGGTCGGCGCCGGCCGAGAACGCGCCGCCGTCGGCCGCGTCCGCGCTCCAGATCACCAGGCCCTTGAAGTTCTTGCCGGCTTCTTCCAGGCCCATTTTCAGGCCCTTGATGACGCCGTCGCCGATGACGTGCATCTTGGTCTTCAGCGAGATCACCAGCACTTCGTCGCCCGAGTGCCACAGGCGTACCGAGTCGTCCTCGAACACGGTGGTGCCGGCCTTGGTGCCGTCGATGGCGCCGCTGCCGAACAGGCCGGCGCGGAATTCCTGGCGCTTGTACACGTCCAGCGTGGAGCGCGGGACGTAGCTGTTCGATGCTGCCGAGTAGGAGCCTTCAGGGGTGTGCACACCCTTCTCCGCCACCTGGCCTTCGAATACCCACGCCGGCAGCGGTTCGCTGCACAGTGCCTGGCCTGCGTCGATGTCGGCTTTCACCCACTCGGCGATCTGCGACCAGCCTGCGGCTTGCCAGGTTTCGAACGGGCCGGATTTCCAGCCGAAGCCCCAGCGCAGCGCGAAGTCGATGTCGCGCGCGTTGTCGGCGATGTCCTTCATGTGCACGGCGATGTAGTGGAACACGTCGCGGAAGATCGCCCACAAGAACTGGCCTTGCGGGTTGGTCGATTCGCGCAGCGCCTTCATCTTCTTGACCGGATCCTTTTCCTTCAGGATGCGGGCGATGATGTCGGCTGCCTTGGCGCCGCCTGCCACGTATTCGCCGGTGGCGAAGTCCAGGCGCATGATGTCCTTGCCGACCTTCTTGTAGAAGCCGGCGCCGGTTTTCGAACCCAGCGCGCCCTTCTCAACCAGCGCGCTCAGCACGGCCGGGGTCTTGTAGATGGCGGCGAAGGGATCGTTGGGCAGGTAGTCCTGCATGGTCTTGATCACATGGCCCATGGTGTCCAGGCCGACCACGTCCGCGGTGCGGAAGGTGCCGGAGCTGGCGCGGCCCAGCTTGGAGCCGGTCAGGTCGTCCACCACGTCCACCGACAGGCCGAATTTTTCGGCTTCGTGGATGGTGGCCATCATGCCGAACACGCCCACGCGGTTGGCGATGAAGTTAGGCGTGTCCTTGGCGCGTACCACGCCTTTGCCCAGGGCCGAGGTCAGGAAGGTTTCCAGCTGGTCCAGGATCTCCGGCTTGGTGTCCGTGGTCGGGATCAGTTCCACCAGGTGCATATAGCGCGGCGGGTTGAAGAAGTGCACGCCGCAGTAGCGCGCTTTCAGGTCCGCGTCGAAGCCTTCGGACAGCTTGGTGATCGACAGGCCCGAGGTGTTCGAGGCGAAGATGGCGTTGGCGCCGATGTGCGGCGCGACCTTCTTGTACAGATCGTGCTTCCAGTCCATGCGCTCGGCGATGGCTTCGATAATCAGGTCGCAGCCGGCCAGCAGGTCCAGGTTGTCTTCGTAGTTGGCGACCTGGATCAGCTCAGCGTCGGCCTTGTCGCCGAACGGTGCCGGCGACATTTTTTTCAGGTTCTCGATGGCGCGCAGAACGATGCCGTTCTTCGGCGTGCCCTCTTTTCCCGGCAGGTCGAACAGCACGACCGGCACTTTGGCGTTGACGCAGTGGGCGGCGATTTGCGCGCCCATGACGCCGGCGCCCAGCACGGCTACTTTTTTAACGGTGAAATTGGTCATATCGGTCCTCTATCCTCTTAGAACAGGTCGGCGTCGAGCGCCATCAGGCTGGCAGCGCCGGAGCGTGCCTGGCGGATCAGGGTTGCGGTTTCCGGCTGCAGGCGGGCGAAGTAGAAGCGCGCCGTGGCCAGCTTGGCTTTGTAGAAGTTGTCGCCGCTGTCTTGCTTTTCCAGCGCGATCTTCGCCATCTGCGCGAAGAAGTAGCTGTACACCATGTGGCCCACGACGCGCAGGTAAGGCACGGCGGCCGCGCCGACTTCGTCCTGGTTCTGGAAGGCTTTCATGCCGATTTCCATGGTCAGCTTGCCGACTTTTTCGCCCAGGTCGCCCAGCGGGGTGACGAACTCGGACATCGCTTCATCGGTGCCGTTTTCTTCCACGAAGGCGCGGATCTTGTCGCCGAACTTGCGCAGCTTGGCGCCGTTGTCCATCAGGATCTTGCGGCCCAGCAGATCCAGCGACTGGATGGTGTTGGTGCCTTCGTAGATCAGGTTGATGCGCGCGTCGCGCACGTATTGTTCCATGCCCCATTCGGAGATGTAGCCGTGGCCGCCGTACACCTGCATGGCTTCCGAGGTGGCGATCCAGCCGTTGTCGGTGATGAAGGCCTTGACGATAGGGGTCAGCAGCGCCACTTCGTCGGCGCACTCTTTGCGCACTTCTTCGTCAGGGTGGTTCAGTTCGCGGTCGATCTGCAGCGCGATGTAGGACGTGAATGCGCGCGCGCCTTCGGCGTAGGCCTTGGCGGTCAGCAGCATGCGGCGCACGTCAGGGTGCACGATGATAGGGTCGGCTTGCTTGTCCGGTGCCTTCACGCCCGACAGGGAGCGCATCTGGATGCGGTCCTTGGCGTAGGTCAGCGCGTTCTGGTAGGCGATCTCGGTCAGGCCCAGCGACTGCATGCCCACGCCCAGGCGGGCCGCGTTCATGAACACGAACATGGCGTTCAGGCCCTTGTTCGGCTGGCCGATGATCCAGCCCTTGGCGCCGTCCAGGTTCATCTGGCAGGTCGAGTTGCCGTGGATGCCCATTTTTTCTTCGATGGCGCCGCAGGTGATCGGGTTGCGTTCGCCGACCGAGCCGTCTTCTTTCGGCAGGAACTTCGGCACCAGGAACAGCGAGATGCCTTTCGAGCCTTCCGGCGCGTCCGGCACGCGGGCCAGCACCAGGTGCAGGATGTTGTCGGACATATCGTGCTCACCGGCCGAGATGAAGATCTTGTTGCCGGTGATGGTCCAGGAGCCGTCCGCTTCAGGGATGGCTTTCGAGCGCAGCATGCCCAGGTCGGTGCCGCAGTGCGGTTCGGTCAGGCACATGGTGCCGGTCCATTCGCCGGACACCAGTTTGGGCAGGTAGAGGCGCTTCTGTTCGTCGGTGCCGTGTTCTTTCAGGCACTCGTAGGCGCCGTGCGACAGGCCGGGGTACATGGTCCAGGCCTGGTTCGACGAGTTCAGCATCTCGTAGAAGGAGTTGTTCAGCACCACAGGCAGGCCCTGGCCGCCGAATTCCGGATCGCAGGCCAGCGCGGCCCAGCCGCCTTCAACGTACTGCTTGTAAGCTTCCTTGAAGCCTTTGGGAGTGGTCACGGTCTTGGCGACCGGATCATGGGTGCAGCCTTCGCGGTCGCCCGAGTGGTTCAGCGGGAACAGCACTTCCGAGGTGAACTTGGCGCCTTCTTCCAGCACGGCGTTGATGATGTCAGCGTCGGTTTCGGCGTGCGCCGGCAGTTCTTTCAGCTGATCTTCAACCTTCAAGAACTCGTGCAGTACGAATTGCATATCCCGGATTGGTGCGACGTATTGACCCATGATTTTCTCCTGATGGCGCAAACTTAAAAGTAAGCTAAATAAGTAAAAGCTCGCAGCGAGCTAAGCTAAGTGCGGTAATTTTCAATCAAGCGCGTGAAGCCGGTGCGCGCCCGCTCCACGCTGCCGGGCGTGCGCATGAAGCGCGCGTCGTGATGCACCGCCAGGATCAGGCCGTACATCTCGTACACCAGCTGCGCCGCGTCGGTGTCCTGTTTCAGGTCGCCGGTCTCGGTGGCTTGCTGCACGCAGCGCAGCAGCGCGTTCTGCCAGGCCGACACCATGGTCACCAGTTCCTCGCGGATCGGGCCGGGGCGGTCGTCATATTCGACGGCGCCGCTGATGTAGATGCAGCCCGAGGCGATCTCCTCGCTCACGCGGGTAATCCAGCGCGCAAACATCGCGCGCAGGCGCGGCAAGCCGCGCGGCTCCTTAATGCTGGGGAAGAACACTTCCTGCTCGAAGCGGTGGTGATACAGCTTCAGCACCTCCAGCTGCAAGTCCTCGCGCGAACCAAAGTGGGCAAACACGCCCGACTTGCTCATGTTCATTTTGTCCGCGAGCAAGCCGATCGTCAGGCCTTCCAGGCCGTCCCGGCTGGCCAGTTCCAGCGCCATATCCAGGATGGCTGCGCGAGTGAGCTCGCCCTTGCGCATAAATTTGATTGAAGTATTAATAGTTGCCACTCAAAGTAGTAATCCAGGTCAGGGGGTTCTATTTTCTCCCACCTGGATTTTCTTCGTGTGAAAAGAATTGCGAACGCTCGTACTATTATCCAGCGAGGGGTAAATGTCAAACGGCTTCGTTAGAGGCGGCGTTCTATTGGTGCGGCGCAGCACGAACAAAAGGGGGCAGGGTTGATTTTCCCGCAAGGGAATATCAACCCTGCCCCCTTTTTTTGCCCCTTATTCGTCGCGGAAATGGCCCAGCTGACGGCGGTCGCGCTTGGTGGGGCGGCCTTTGATGTCGGCGCCCGGTTCGTGAAACAATTTGCGCCGTTCGTGCTCCGCAGCGCGGCGCGCCACGCTGGCGGCGCTTTCCTGGTACAGCAGGCGCGCCACCGGGGCGCCGCCGCGCTTGTCGGAAATCCCCAACACCTCGACTTCCCAGGCGTCGGCGCCGTTGTCGATGTGCAGTTTGTCGCCCACCCGCACCGCGCGCGCGGGCTTGATGCGCTCGCCGTCCAGCTTGACCTTGCCGGCCTCGACGGCGTCGGCCGCCAGCGAGCGGGTCTTGAAGAAACGGGCGGCCCACAGCCATTTGTCGATGCGCACATTGTCCATTACGCGTATTTCCCCACTGCAAATATTCTCATCAGGATTTTGTAGAACACGAAGGCCACCTCGTAGCCGATGCGGCGGAAGCGGCCCACGTGGGCGAAGTCCTCGGCATGGATCACCACGCCGTCGGCTATGCCCTGCTCGATGTGGGCGCGCAGGCTGCGCGCGAATTCTGCGTCCTTGATGACCACGTTGGCTTCCTGATTCAGGAACAGGCTCAGGCCGTCCACATTGCTGGAACCGACCGTGGCCCAGTCGTCGTCGATCACGGCCACCTTGGCGTGCAGCTGGGTCTTGCGGTACTCCACCACTTTCACGCCGGCCGCCAGCAGCTTGGGGTAGAAGGAATGGGCCACCGCGTCCTGCAGCCAGATCTCGCCCACGCCGATCAGGAGCACCACTTCCACGCCGCGCTGGGCGGCGCGCGCCAGGGCGTGGCGAAACTTGCGGCCGGGCGCGAAATACGGGTTGGCGATCAGCACGCTTTTGCGCGCGCGGCCCAGCGCCTGCAGGTAGGCGCGCTGGATGGTGGCGCGGTTGCGCAGGTTGTCGCGCACCACGAAGCCGGCTTGCACCGTGCTTTGGCGCGCGATCTTGTTCACCTTGCGCATTTCGTTGTACAGGCCGATGCGCTTGATGATGCTCATCTTGCCCAGGCGGCGCCACTGGGTCTGCGCCTCCTGCTGGATGGAGGCCACCAGCGGGCCGCGCACGGCCACCGCGAAGTCCCAGCGCGGCGCGGCCAGGCTGACGTCGGGCCTGGTGTCGCAGACCATGTCGTCGTTGATGTTGATGCCGCCCACGAAGGCGATTTCGCGGTCCACCACGCATATCTTGCGGTGGGTCCGCGTCACGCCGCGCCGGAACCAGGGATTGAAGATGCGGTGCTCCACGCCGGCCGCCAGCAGCTGCTCGTGCATGCGGTAGACCTGGCGGTGGCCGGTGCCGAACCAGTCGGTGATCATGCGCACGGTGACGCCGCGCGCGGCGGCCCGCGTCAGCGCCTCCAGCACGGACTGGGCGGTGCTGTCGCCGGAAAAGATATAGGTCTCGAAATAGATTTCGTACTGCGCCGCGTCGATCGCTTCCCTCAGGGCCGGGAAGTAATCGGTACCGCAGTGCAGAAGCTTGACTTCGTTATCGGCGATGAAATTGACTGAGCGCATACGGCGTCAGTTTAACCCCAGAGTCGCCACGATGGGTGAGTGGTCCGACAGGCGCGCCCATTCGGGGCCGTGCAGCACCTGCGCGCTTTCCACGCTGAAGCCGCGCACGTAGATGCGGTCCAGCCGGAACACGGGCAAGGCAGCCGGGAAGGTGCGGGCCGGATGCAGGGCCGCCTTGCGCCGCGCCAGAGTACGGACCAGGTCGCCCAGCGCGGACGGCGGACGGATCTCATCGAAGACCTCGACCACTCCCAGCGCCTTGCGCAGTGTGGCGCTCAGGGTGTTGCGCCAGTCGTTGAAATCGCCGGCGATGATGACCGGCTCGTTGTCGGGGGCGGTGGCCTTGACCGCGTCGATCAGCGCCTGGGTCTGGCGCGTGCGGCCCGCCTCGAACAGGCCCAGGTGCACCACGTAGCAGTGCACCGGCGTCTCCGGCGTGTCGACGATGCAGTGCAGGATGCCGCGCGCCTCGTAGGCGTGGTCCGAGATGTCGGTGTTGGTCCACTGGGCGATGGGGAAGTTGCTGAGCAGCGCGTTGCCGTGGTGGCCGTGGTCGTACTTGGCGTTCATGCCGTAGACGGAATGGCGGCCGTCGCCGAAGAACTCGTGCTGCGCCGTGGCAGGCCAGTGGCGGTGGCCGTGCGTCTCCTCGGCGAACTTCTCGGCGATGCGGTCGTGCTTGCCTTGCACTTCCTGCAGAAACACCATGTCCGCCTCGAACTTGCCGATGGCCTGCTTGAGCGCATGCACGCGCGGCTGCGAGCGGTACGACACGCCCTTGTGGATGTTGTAGGTGGCGACGCGGATTTTCATGGGAACGATTCTACTCCCAACAGTCCGCTTGCCGTGCGGCTATTGTGCGATGCCGGTTCCGTGCGGCAAAACACAGACAAGCGATTGCGTAACGGGGTCAGCTCTTGGAAAGTGGCATGGCGTGCGCAGGGAACGCCCGCAGCAACTTCTTATCCATGGTGACAAGTTTGGTTCCGAGCTTTATTGCCAGGGCAATAAATTCGCAATCGTAAGCGGAGCAATCGCTGTCCCGCACGAGTTCGAGCACAGCCGAAGAGTCAACATCGAACTCCGCGCCCTGCAGCAAGCTCTCTGCTTCGCGCTGAAGCCTGTTCGCCTGGTCAAACGAGATGGCTTTGCGCCGCATGTATCCGGCCAGGATGTTGCGGAACTCGCTACGCCAAAGAATTGGAGCAGCCCAGTCTGCATCCTGTTCAAGTAATGCCTCGGCGGCAGCCGTGTATTCGCTTGGTAAATACAAGTAGGCCAGCACGTTCGAATCAACAACGATCACGAACGGCCTTCGCGCTTCGCCGCGTCGATCCCATGCGCTTGGAATTGCCCCGCCGGTAAAGCCGCGCGCAATTCGCGCGCCCGGGCAATTCGCTCGCTCGGCATGATTTTCGTCGGCAATAGTACCGACTCCAGGCAAACAATTGCTTCGCTGTTCAGGCTGCGGCGATGTGCCGCTGCCGCGAGCTTCAGGCTGTCATAAACTGCGTCCGGGATATTCTTCAGCGTCAGGGTAGTCGGCATGGTGCGGCCCTCCATTTCGGAACCATTATGGTTCCACTTTTACGCTACGGTCAAGCCGAAATCCCTGCGCGCCTCGGCAGCTGGAGGATGGCTTCGGCGTTGGAGGAGGAGAAGCACTGGTCGGCGGCCTCCAGGTAGGGCAGCCACACGTATTGCGTGTGCTCGCGAGGGCTGAGCGTGACGGGGGTGCCGGGCGGGACTTCGACGCTGAACACGTGCTCGGTGTTCTGCGTCACGCCGGGCGCGTAGCGGTGGCGCCAGATGGGGTAGATTTCGTAGACGTTGGACAGGCGCCAGTCGCGCAGCGCGATGGTCTCGCCGTCGGCCACGATGCCGGTTTCTTCGAACAGCTCGCGCGTGGCGGTCGCCAACAGCGGCTCGTCCGGCGCGTCCAGCGAACCGGTGACGGATTGCCAGAAGCCGGGGTTGCCGGCCCGCTCGATCAGCAGCACTTGCAGGTCGGCCGTGTGGATCACCACCAGCACCGATTCAGGGATCTTGTAAGGCTTCATAAGTCCGATAAAAGAAAAGGCGCCGCAGCGCCTTTTCCATTGCTACATTAGCCGGCGACTTTCGGCTCGGCGGCGCGCAGGCGGATATGCAGCTCTTTGAGCTGCTTCTCGTCCACTTCCGACGGCGCGTGCGTCAGCAGGTCTTGCGCACGCTGGGTTTTCGGGAAGGCGATCACGTCGCGGATCGAATCGGACTTGGTCATCAGGGTCACGATACGGTCCAGGCCGAATGCCAGGCCGCCGTGCGGAGGCGCGCCGTATTGCAGCGCGTCCAGCAGGAAGCCGAACTTCAGGCGGGCTTCGTCGGCGTCGATCTTCAGCGCGCGGAACACTTTCGACTGCACTTCCTCGCGGTGGATACGGATCGAACCGCCGCCCAGTTCCCAGCCGTTCAGCACCATGTCGTAGGCCTTGGCGATGCAGGCGCCCGGATTGGTTTCCAGCATGTCTTCGTGGCCGTCTTTCGGCGCGGTGAACGGGTGGTGGGTCGCGGTCCAGCGGTCGGCTTCTTCGTCGTATTCGAACATCGGGAAGTCGATCACCCACAGCGGCGCCCAGACGTCGTCGAACAGGCCGGCTTTCTTGCCGAATTCGGAATGGCCGATCTTCACGCGCAGCGCGCCGATGGCGTCGTTCACCACCTTGGCTTTGTCGGCGCCGAAGAAGATCAGGTCGCCGTCTTGCGCGCCCGTCAATTCCAGGATCTTGGCCAGGGTGGCGTCGTCGATGGTCTTGACGATAGGCGATTGCAGGCCGTCGCGGCCTTTCGCTTTCTCGTTGACCTTGATGTAGGCCAGGCCGCGCGCGCCGTAGATGGCCACGAACTGGGTGTAGGCGTCGATTTCCGAACGCGGCATCGAGCCGCCTTGCGGCACGCGCATGCCGACCACGCGGCCGTTAGGCATGTTGGCGGCGGCGTTGAAGATCTTGAACTCGACGTTCTTGACCACGTCGGTCAGTTCGGTGAATTCCAGCTTGACGCGCATGTCCGGCTTGTCCGAGCCGTATTTGCCCATGGCTTCGGAGAAGTTCATCACCGGGAACGGCTTGGGCAGGTCCACTTCCATGGTGTTCTTGAACACCAGGCGGATCATGTCTTCGAACAGGTCGCGGATCTCTTGTTCGGTCAGGAAGGAGGTTTCGCAGTCGATCTGGGTGAACTCGGGCTGGCGGTCGGCGCGCAGGTCTTCGTCGCGGAAGCACTTGGTGATCTGGTAGTAGCGGTCGAAGTTGGCCACCATCAGCAGCTGCTTGAACAGCTGCGGCGACTGCGGCAGCGCGAAGAAGTTGCCGGCGTTGACGCGCGACGGCACCAGGTAGTCGCGCGCGCCTTCCGGCGTGGACTTGGTCAGCATCGGGGTTTCGATGTCGATGAAGCCCAGCGCGTCCAGGTACTTGCGCACTTCCATCGTCACCTTGTAGCGCAGGCGCAGGTTGTTCTGCATCTGCGGACGGCGCAGGTCCAGCACGCGGTGGGTCAGGCGGGTGGTTTCGGACAGGTTGTCGTCGTCCAGCTGGAACGGCACGGCCACGGACGGGTTCAGCACTTCCAGTTCGGAGCAGATGACTTCGATCTTGCCCGATTTCAGGTTGGCGTTGACGGTGCCGGCCAGGCGGTCTGTGACCACGCCGGTCACGCGCAGGCAGAACTCGTTGCGCACGGATTCGGCGGCTTTGAACACCTCGGCCTGCTCAGGATTGCAGACGATTTGAACCAGGCCTTCGCGGTCGCGCAGGTCGATGAAGATCACGCCGCCGTGGTCGCGGCGACGGTGTACCCAACCGCACAGGCTGACGGTTTGGCCGAGCTGGGCTTCAGTGGTGAGGCCGCAGTAGTGAGTGCGCATAGACATGGTTATTTCTCAGTTCAGGTAAGTTGGTTCAATCGGGCGCAACCACGCCCATGGAGACGATGTACTTCAGGGCTGCATCGACGCTCATGTCGAGCTCGATGACATCTTTCTTGGCCAACATCAGGAAAAATCCCGAGGTCGGGTTCGGTGTGGTGGGCACGTACACGCTGACGTACTCGCCCTCCAGATGATTTTTCACGTCGCCGCCCGGCACGCCGGTCAGGAAGGCGATGGTGCGCGAATCCTGGTGCGGGTAGGGGATCAGCACGGCCTTGCGGAAGGCGTTGCCGGACGAGGAAAACAGCGTGTCCGACACCTGCTTGACGCTGCCGTACAGCGAGCTGACCACGGGAATGCGGTTCAGCAGCTTTTCCCACATGCGCACGATGTAGTTGCCGACCAGGTTGTTGGTCAGCAGGCCGGTCAGGAACACGATCAGCACGGTCAGTATCGTGCCCAGGCCGGGAATGTCAAAGCCGAACAGGGCCAGCGGGCGGAAACGCTCGGGCACCAGCAGCAGCGACTGGTCCATGGTGCTGATCACCAGGTTCAGCACCCAGGCGGTAATCGCCAGGGGCACCAGGATCAGCAGGCCGGTGATGAAATATTTACGCATCGGATCAGGCCGAGGTGGTGGTGCCGGCCGGCGCGGCAGGCGCTGCGGTGTCCGGTTTTGCTTCGGATTTCGCTTCGGCCTTCGGTTCGGCAGGACCGGTGGCCACGCCGGTGGCCGGCGGCGTGCCGCCACGGAAGTCGGTCGCGTACCAGCCGGTGCCCTTGAGCTGGAAACCAGCGGCGGTCAGCTGCTTCTTGAAAGTTGCCTTGCCGCAATTAGGGCAATCGGTCAGGACCGGATCGGACATTTTCTGCAAAACATCCTTGGCAAAGCCACAGTCGTCGCAGCGGTAAGCGTAGATCGGCATTCAATTACTCCGCAAAAATCATCAAAACCCTGAATTATAAAGCCTTTTACACGCCGGAACGCGAATTACAGCCGCCGCCAGACCATCCAGCGCTCCTTGCCCTCGAAAACGGGCATGGAATCCAACACCGCTTCGTCCTCCTCGCAGCGGAAACCAGGGGCGAGCAAGGCGTCCAGCTGGGCGCGGGCGATGCCGAAGGGCGGGCCTTTGGCGTTGTCGTCAAAGAAGAAATAGCCGGCCAGCACGGCGCCGGACGGCAGCAAAGCGGCCCAGCGCTCGGCCACCTGCGGCCACATGGCGCGCGGCAAGGCGCACAGGAAGGCGCGTTCGTAGATAAGTTCAAGCGGGGCGGCGGGCTGGAACTGGAAGAAATCGGCCTCCAGCACCCGGCCCTGCCATTCCGGGCCGACCGCCTGGCGCGCGGCGGCCACGGCGGCGGGGGAAAAGTCGATGGCGGTGGCGCTCCAGCCGGCTGCGCACAGGAAGGCCAGCTCGTAGGCGGAGCCGCAGCCGGGGATCAGCGCGGCGGGCGCGGCGGAGGGCCACTCCGCCACGTAGCGGCGCAGGCGCTCGGGTACGCCGCCCCGGTCCCAGGGCGTAAAACCCTTGTCGAAACGCTCATCCCAGAAGGCCGGGGCCAGCGGGTCGCGGGTGTCGAAGGACGGCGGCTTGTTCACAGTAGGCCGCGCCAGCGCATGATGGCTTGCAGACCCAGCGCGCCAACCGCGAAGGCGCCGGCGAAATACACCACGAAGCTGATCAGCCGGTTGGTGCGCTGCTGCTCGGCGATGAGCACGCGCAGCAGTTCATTGTTGGTGTTGTCCGGCTCGCCGGCCACGCTGAGCGCGCGGTGCATCAGGCGCGGCAGCTGGGGCAGCACGTGGGTGTAGCGCGGCGCTTCGGCCTTCAGGCGCTCCAGCATGCCCTGCCAACCCACCTGCTCGGCCATCCAGTTTTCCAGGTAGGGCTTGGCGGTCTTCCACAGGTCCAGGTCCGGGTCCAGCTGGCGGCCCAGGCCTTCGATGTTCAGCAGGGTCTTCTGCAGCAGCACCAGCTGCGGCTGCACTTCCACGTTGAAGCGGCGCGAGGTCTGGAACAGGCGCAGCAGGATCTGGCCGAAGGAGATGTCCTTGAGCGGACGGTCGAAGATGGGCTCGCAGCAGGCGCGCACGGCCGATTCCAGCTCGTCCACGCGGGTTTCCTTGGGCGCCCAGCCGGATTCGATGTGGGCCTCGGCCACGCGCTTGTAGTCGCGGCGGAAGAAGGCCAGGAAGTTCTGCGACAGGTAGTCCTTGTCGAAGTCGTTCAGCGTGCCGACGATGCCGAAGTCCAGCGCAATGTAACGGCCGAAGGTGGCCGGGTCGATGGACACCAGGATATTGCCGGGGTGCATGTCCGCGTGGAAGAAGCCGTCGCGGAACACCTGCGTGAAGAAGATCTCCACGCCGTCGCTGGACAGCTTTTTCAGGTCCACGCCCGCTTCCCGCAGGCGGTCGATCTGCGACACGGGAATGCCGTGCATACGCTCCATGACGATCACGCTGGACGAGCAATAGTCCCAGTACATTTCCGGCACCAGCAGCAGCTTGCCGTCGGCAAAGTTGCGGCGCAGCTGGCTGGCGTTGGCCGCCTCGCGCATCAGGTCCAGCTCGTCGTGCAGGTATTTGTCGAACTCGCCCACCACCTCTTTCGGCTTCAGGCGCTTGCTGTCGGCCCACAGGCGGCCTATCCAGTCGGCGGCGATGTGCATCAGCGCCACGTCCTCGTCGATCAGCTTTTTCATGCCCGGACGCAGCACCTTGACGGCCACTTCCTTGCCGTCCTTCAGAACGGCGAAGTGCACCTGCGCAATCGAGGCGGACGCCACCGGAATGCGCTCGAAGCTGGCGAACAGGCGGTCCGGGTGGTCGCCCAGCGAGCGCTGGATCTGCGCGATGGCCAGGTCGGAGTCGAAGGGCGGCACGCGGTCCTGCAGCAGCGCCAGTTCTTCCACGATGTCGAGCGGGATCAGGTCGCGCCGGGTGGACAGCACCTGGCCGAACTTCACGAAGATGGGGCCAAGCTCCTCCAGCGCCAGGCGCAGGCGCAGGCCGCGCGGGGCGGAGATGTCGCGCCAGAAGAAGGCGGTGTCGATCAGTTTGGCGGTGCGCGGCACGCGCAGGCCGGAGAAGGCGATTTCATCGAGTCCGTACTGGACGGCCACCCGCAGGATTTTCAGCAGGCGCAGGAATTTCAAGATCATGTAGGGTCCCCGGCGCGCTGCGCCAGCTTCTTTTCCAGGTTGGCCAGGCGCTTGGCGAAGCGCTCGGTGTCGTCGCGCAGGCGGCGCACGTCCGCGCCGAACTGCTCGGTCACGGCCGGGCGCACCAGCAGCGGGTTTTCTTCAAGGAAGTACTCGGCGGCGTTCTCGGCCAGCTTGCGCTGCCCGGTTTTCAGCGCCTCGAAAGCGGCCTTGGCGCCGCCCACCAGGCGGGTGGCGGCGATGGGGCCGAGCACTTTTTCCAGGTCGTGCTCGGCTTCCCAGCGCAGCGACTTGGACAGCTGCGAGATGGCGTTGGCGAATTCGGCGTCGCCCTCGATCTGCACGTAGGAAAACGCGCGTTCGCGGTTTTGCGCGATCAGCGGCAGGTCGGACAGCTTGAGGCGGATGGTGACGCTGGCGGCGGCGTCCGGCGCGGCCGCTTCCACCATGCCGTCGGCGGTCACGCCCAGGCGCAGTTCCACCGGGGCGGCGGCGATGCAGGCCACTTTGCCGGCATGCAGGCGCAAGGCGGCGCGCGCCCACGGTTCCTGGGCCAGCAGGTGGTTGATGGTGGCGGCGACGGGCGCCAGCGGCGACGGCAGATTAGGTATGGTCGAGGAAGGCATGCATTCAGGGGGCTTAAAAAAACAAAACCGCCCAGTTTGCCTGGGCGGTCTTGATCTTACCAGTTCTGGGCTCAGGCCAATTGCTGGATACCGGCCAGCAGCCAGCCACCGCTGCCGGCAACCGGCTTGGCCAGGTTCCACACTTCGTGGAAGGGCTCGGCCAGCGCGTCCGGCGCGGGCTTGATGGAACCGTAGAACTTCACGCTGGCCAGGTAGTCCTTGCCGTCGTTCTCGATGCCCAGCAGCTCGGCTTCAATGGTGACCACGTCGGTGTAGTCGGCCTGCGCGCCGCGTTCGGCGATCTGCATTTTCAGCTCGGCGAACACCTCCGGGGTGGTGAATTCGCGGATGTCAGCCGAATCGCCCTTGTCCCAGGCCGCTTGCAGGCGGATGAAGTTGCTCTTCGCGTGGCGCAGGAAGGACGCGGTGTCGAAGTCGGCCGGCACGCCCCATGGGGTGTGCGCAACCGGCGCGGCGGCCTTGTCCAGGTTCAGGCCGCCCGAGGCAGGCTGCAGCGGAGGCAGGCCGGAACCGATTTCAGGGGTACGGACGTCAGGGGTGAAGGCCGCAGGCTGCTGCGGCTGCCAGGCGCTGCCGCCGAAATTACCGCCGGCGGCCATGGGCTGCGGCGAGGTTTTGCGGCGGATCAGGGTGAAGATGAAGTAAGCCACGCCGGCGATCAGCAGGATGGTCAGCAGCGAGCCCAGCATGGACGCCATGGCGCCGCCCAGGCCGAAGTGGGAGAACAGCGCGCCCAGGCCCAGGCCCAGCAGGGCGCCGCCCAGGATGCCCTTCCACGGGCTGGCGGGCTTGGCCGGGACAGGCGCCGGCGCGGCAGCCGGGGCCGCCGCAGGGGCGGCCGGGCGCGCAGCCTGGCTAGGCGCAGGCTGGGCCGGCATGCGGCTCACGCTTTGCGACTGGCGTCCGATCGAACGGCCGCCGCCCATGGGACGGGCAATCGCCTCGCTCAGCATGGAGGTGACGGACAGCGCCAGTACGGCACCGATCAGAATTTTCTTCATGTTCATGATAGTTTCCTGCTTACAGTTTGATACCGGTGTGCAAAGCGGCCACACCTGCCGTCAGGTTGTAATACTGGACCCGCTCCAGTCCCGCATCCTGCATCATGGTTTTCAGGGTTTCCTGGTCCGGATGCATGCGAATCGATTCTGCCAGGTAGCGATAGCTTTCCGCGTCGCCGGCGATTTTCTGTCCCAGCCAAGGCAGGACAGAGAACGAATATACATCATAGGGCTTTTGCAGGGGTTCCGCGACCTTGGAGAACTCCAGCACCAGCAGTTTGCCGCCCGGTTTCAGCACGCGGTGCATTTCCGCCAGCGCCTGGTCCTTGTGCGTCATGTTGCGCAGGCCGAAAGCGACGCTGACGCGGTCGAAATAGTCGTCCGGGAAGGGCAATTTCTCGGCGTCACACAGCAAGGTGGGGGTGACCAGGCCGCGATTCAAGAGGCGGTCGCGGCCGACACGCAGCATGGACTCGTTGATATCGGTCAGCCACACCTCGCCGGTGGGGCCGGCCTGCCTGGCGAAGGCCTTGGCCAAGTCGCCGGTGCCGCCAGCGATGTCCAGGCACTTGAAGCCGGGGCGCACGGCCGCGTTGGCGATGGTAAACGTCTTCCACAGGCGATGCAGACCGGCCGACATCAGGTCGTTCATCACGTCGTACTTGGCGGCCACCGAGTGGAACACCTTGGCGACTTCCTTCACTTTATCGTCTTCGGAGACGGTCTTGTAGCCGAAATGGGTGGTATTGGTCATGGTCAGGAAAGCTGTGGATTTGCCAGCATTATACAAGCGCAACACGGAAAATCCCGCCCGGGCTTGATCTGGATGAAAGCGGGATGCGCTGGCGAGCCTAAGCTGGCAGCACAGGAGGCCCGGATGAGCTACACAGTCTACATCGACACATCTATTATCAAGCTGCTTAGCACGCCGCCCAGCCGCGACCCGATCACCCGCGCCTGCCAGCAACTCACCCGGCGCGGGTGGTCCAGCCAGCGAGAGCCGGAAATGAGCTATTCATCGCACTATGTGAATAGCGAAATCATGGCAGACGAGCCATTGCTGGCAGAAAATCGCTTACTTCTTAGCGCGCAAAACAAATTCTTGCCAGAAGATAATGCGATAGACTCTCTTGCGGAACTTTTAGTCTGCGGCGGGGGTCTAAGGTCCAGCGCGCAAATAGAAGCGCGTCATATCGCATGTGCTGCAATTAATCGACTCAATATTCTCGTCACATGGAACTGCACCGATATTGCCAATCCATTCAATTTCAGGTTGATGCGCATGCTGGTGCGATCGCATGAACTCAGGCTTCCGGAATTGGTGACGCCTTTTGAACTGTTGGAGCATAAACTATGACCAGTTTCCTTCCCCTCCCCTCCGATGTGGACTTTCCGGACCTGGACGAGAAAACCAAAGTGGAGATAGACCTTCTGCACGCAAGGATGCAGGCCGAATCCAGGCGCATGCGTGAAGATCCCAGGCTACCAGTTCGGCAGCCGAGTACTGCCCGGGAGGTCTGGCAACAGACTCACCCCGGAACGGAGCCACCTCCCATGGGTCCTAATGCCGATGCACTAAAAAAACTAACACCGCATCAACGCGCCATTTATCGCTACATTTTCACGCGCGAGGATTAAGCGGCAGCCGAAGGCATGCCAAGTGTTCACGGGCCGTCCTGCCGCAGTTGCGCGCTGCGGGAACGCAGGTATTCCAGTTCAACCGCGTTGGCGGTGAGTTCGTAGGCGCGCGCGTAGGCGGCGATGGCGGCGGCGTTTGCTTCCGCACCGCCCTGGCGGCGCAGCAGCTCGGCCTTGGCCGCGTGCAGATAGTGGAACTGCGCCAGCTGGCCGCCCTGCTCCAGCCGCGCTATCCACGCCAGTCCTTGCGCGGGACCGTGCGCCATACCGAGAGCCACGGCGGCGTTCAGCTCCACCACAGGCGTGGGCAGGTAGCGCAGCAGCGCGCCGTACAGGGCGGAGATTTGCCGCCAGTCCGTGGCGGCGGCGCTGGCGGCCTTGCCGTGCAATGCGGCAATGGCCGCCTGGATCTGGTAGGGGCCGGGCTGGCGCAGCGGCAGCACCGCGTCCAGCACGGCGATGCCTTCGGCAATGGCCGCGCCGTCCCACAGCGAGCGGTCTTGCGATTCCAGCGTCACCAGCCCGCCCTCGGCCGACACGCGCGCGCCGCTGCGGGCGTGCTGCAGCTGCATGAGCGCCAGCAGGCCTTGCACTTCGGCGTCGCGCGGGGCCAGTTCGGCCATCAGGCGGCCGCCCTCACGGCGGCAGACTTCCTCAACCGCCCGCGTCAGCATGAAAACCGGCCTAGCCGTTCTTGATCTGCGGCCGCACTTCCATCGAACCCACGCCGGCGGACGGGCACTTGGCGGCCCATTGGATGGCTTCGTCCAGGTTGGCGCAGTCGATCAGGTAGTAGCCGCCCAGCTGCTCCTTGGTTTCCGCGAAGGGACCGTCGGTGCAGGCGATTTTGCCGTCGCGCACGCGCACCGTGGTGGCGGTATGCACCGGCGCCAGCTCCGAGCCGCCGCGCAGCACGCCGGCGGCGATCAGCTCCTGGGTGTAGTCGTTATAGGATTGCATCAGCTCGCCGAGCTGCTGCTCGTTCATGCCGCTGTACAGTTTTTCGTCGGCGTAGATCAGGATCATGTATTCCATGTTGTTCTCCTCAAAAGTCGACCGGACATCCGGACATCACCACGACGAACGACTTTAACAATATCGACAGCATCCATGCAAAAAAAATCCCCGCGGCAGGCGGGGATCGTTGTCAGTGCTTGTGGCCGCAGCCGTGCGCCTTGGGCGCGCTGGGCAGGGCGGCCCCGGAGGCGCGGCCGCTGTCGCCCTCGAACCCGGCGGCGTGCAGGCGCGCCAGGTAGTCCTTCCACAGCTGCTCCTGTTCTGCGCCCAGCTTGTACAGGTAGTCCCAGGTGTAGAGGCCGGAGTCGTGGCCGTCCGAGAAGGTGGGCTTGACGGCGTAGTTGCCCACCGGTTCGAGGCCGGCCATGCCGACTTCGCGTTTGCCGACTTGCAGCACTTCCTGCCCCGCTCCGTGCCCTTTCACTTCGGCCGACGGCGAGTACACGCGCAGCAGTTCGAATGGCAGTTCAAAGGTGGCGCCGTCGTCGAAGCTGACTTCGAGGATGCGCGATTTATTGTGGACCGTGAGGCCGGTTGCTTGTTTCATGATGCTTTCGACAGATTGGCGACGATGGTCTCGCGCAGTTTTTGCAGCAGCGCGCTGCGGCCGGCCAGCGCCATCGTGTCCGGCTCGCGCTGCGCTTCGCCCCAGGTGGGATTGGGGAAATGCACGTCGTCAGTGTAGCGCGGAATAATGTGCCAGTGCACGTGCGGCGTCATGTTGCCGAAGCTGGCCAGGTTGACTTTGGCCGGCTTCATCACTTCGCGCACCGCCGCTTCCACCTGCCACACGGCGTTCATCACGGCCGTGCGGTCTGCTGGCGACAGGTCCGTCATTTCCTTGACGTGCTGGTTCCATACCACGCGCACGAAGCCGGGGTAGCTGGCGTCGTTCACCAGCAAGGCGCTCAGCTTGCCGTCGCGCCAGATCAGCGTGTCGGCGGAGGCGTTCGCCAGCAGGACGCACAGCTCGCAGGGCTTGAAGGCCGTACTCATACCAGCACCCGCTCGATGCCGCCGTTGTTGGCCTTGGCCACGTAGTCCGGCATCCAGTTCTCGCCCAGCAGGTGCTTGGCGATTTCCACCACGATGTAGTCGGCCGTGGTGCCCGCGTCTTCGTTGTAGCGCGACACGCCGCCCAGGCAGGCCGGGCAGCTGGTCAGGACCTTCACTTCGCCGGTAAAGCCGTCGGCGCGCAGCTTGTCTGCGCCCTTGACCATCTCCTCTTCCTTGCGGAAGCGCACCTGGGTAGAGATGTCCGGGCGCGCCGCCATCAGCGTGCCGGAATCGCCGCAGCAGCGGTCGTTCTTCTCGATCTTGGTGGCGTCAATGGTCGTGATGAGCGAGTTCACCGTTTTCAGCGGGTCCTGCATCTTCATCGGCGAGTGGCAAGGGTCGTGGTACATATAACGGGTGCCGTTCACGCCTTCCAGCTTGACGTTCTTCTCCAGCAGGTACTCATGGATGTCCATGATGCGGCAGCCGGGGAAGATCTTCTCGAACTCGTAGGACGCCAGCTGGTCGTAGCAGGTGCCGCACGAAACCACCACGGTCTTGATGTCCAGGTAGTTCAGGGTGTTGGCCATGCGGTGGAACAGCACGCGGTTGTCCGTCACCATCTTGTCGGCTTTGTCGAAGTCGCCCGCGCCGCGCTGCGGGTAGCCGCAGCACAGGTAGCCCGGCGGCAGCACGGTCTGCACGCCCACTTCCCACAGCATGGCCTGCGTGGCCAGGCCCACTTGCGAGAACAGGCGCTCCGAACCGCAGCCCGGGAAGTAGAACACGGCTTCGGTGTCGGCCGTGGTTTTCTTCGGGTCGCGGATGATCGGAATCATCTTGTTGTCTTCGATGTCGAGCAGCGCGCGCGCGGTCTTCTTCGGCAGGTTGCCCGGCATCTTCTTGTTGATGAAGTGGATCACCTGCTCTTTGATCGGCGGCTTGCCGACGGTCGGCGGCGGCGCCTTGGTCTGGTTCCTGGCGAATTTCTTCAGCACGTCGTTGCCCAGGCGCTGGGCCTTGTAGGCCACGCCCACCATGCCCTGGCGCACCGTGTTGATGGTGGTGGGGTCGGTCGCGTTCAGGAAGAACATGGCCGCCGCCTTGCCGGGGTTGAAGCTGCGCTTGTCCATCTTGCGCAGCAGGTTGCGCATATTCATCGACACGTCGCCGAAGTCGATGTTGACCGGACAGGGCGTGACGCATTTGTGGCAGACCGTGCAGTGGTCGGCCACGTCCTCGAATTCTTCCCAGTGCTTGATGGAGATGCCGCGCCGGGTCTGCTCTTCGTACAGGAAGGCTTCGATCAGCGAGGACGTCGCCAGGATCTTGTCGCGCGGCGAGTACAGCAGGTTGGCGCGCGGCACGTGGGTCGAGCACACGGGCTTGCATTTGCCGCAGCGCAGGCAGTCCTTGACGCTGTTGGCGATTTCGCCGATATCGCTTTGCTGCATGATCAGCGATTCGTGGCCCATCAGGCCGAACGACGGGGTGTAGGCGTTGGACAGGTCGGCGTCCATGCCCGGCAGGTTGAGCAGCTTGCCCTTGTTGAAGCGGCCTTCCGGGTCCACGCGCAGCTTGTATTCGCGGAAGCTGACGATTTCTTCTTCAGTCAGGAATTCCAGCTTGGTGATGCCGATGCCGTGCTCGCCCGAGATGACGCCGTTCAGCGAACGGGCCAGCTTCATGATGCGCGCCACGGCCTTGTGCGCCAACTGCAGCATCTCGTAGTGGTCCGAGTTCACCGGCAGGTTGGTGTGCACGTTGCCGTCGCCGGCGTGCATGTGCAGCGCCACGAACACCCGGCCGCGCAGCACGCGCTTGTGGATGGCGGCGGCTTCGTCCAGGATCAGCTTGAAGGCGGCGCCGTTGAAGATCTGGCGCAGCACGGCGCGGATTTCCTGCTTCCAGCTCACGCGCACGGTGCGGTCCTGCACCACGTCGAACAGGGTGGCGTCCGGCTGGCGCTGCAGGCGCTCGTCGAAGGCCGCGTCCAGCGCGCCCAGGCCCAGCGCGCGCAGTTGTTCGCGCACGGCGGACAGCGGCTGGTCCAGATTGTCCTGCGTGAAGGTCCAGCGCTGCTGCACCTGCTCCAGCAAGGCCAGCGCCTGCTGCGCGCGGTCGCCCAGCATTTCGGCGTCGCCCACTTTATCGTCGGAGGCGTCGTCGCTTTTCCCTACCGGCAGATTGCCCACTTCGAAGAAGGCGCGCAGTTCGCCCGCCAGTTCCAGCTTGTTGGTGATGGACAGCTCGACGTTGATGCGCTCGATGCCGTCGGTGTATTCGCCCATGCGGTTCAGCGGGATCACCACGTCTTCATTGATCTTGAAGGCGTTGGTGTGCTTGGCGATGGCGGCCGTACGGGCGCGGTCCAGCCAGAATTTCTTGCGCGCTTCCGGGCTCACGGCCACGAAGCCTTCGCCCACACGGGTATTCGCCAGGCGCACCACTTCGGAGGCGGCGATGGCCACCGCGTCCTCGTCGTCGCCGACGATGTCGCCGAACAGCGCCATCTTGGGCAGCACGCCGCGCTTGGACTTGGTGGCGTAGCCCACCGCGCGCAGGTAGCGCTCGTCCAGGTGCTCCAGGCCGGCCAAGCGCAGCGTGGCGAATTTTTCGCCGGTGGCGGGCAGGCCGTCCAGGTAGTCCTTGATTTCAACAATCGATGGAATCGCGTCGCGCGCCTGGCCGAAGAACTCCAGGCAGACCGTGCGGGTGTGCTTGGGCATCTTGTGCAGGATCCAGCGCGCGGACGTGATCAGGCCGTCGCAGCCCTCTTTCTGGATGCCCGGCAGGCCGGCCAGGAATTTGTCGGTAACGTCCTTGCCCAGGCCTTCCTTGCGGAATACGCGGCCGGCGATCTCCAGGATCTCGGTCTTGAACGGCTCGCCCTTGGCCTCGCCGCGCGCGTTAGGGTGCGTCCATTCCAGCTTGAAGCGGGCCAGCGGGGTGTCGTGGATCTTGGACAGGTTGTGGTCCAGGCGCGTGACTTCCAGCCAGTCGCCGTTCGGGTCCACCATCTTCCACGAAGCCAGGTTGTCCAGCGCCGTGCCCCACAGCACGGCCTTCTTGCCGCCCGCGTTCATGGCGATATTGCCGCCGATGCAGGAGGCGTGCGCCGAGGTCGGGTCTACCGCGAACACGAAGCCGGCCTTCTCGGCCGCTTCGGATACCTTGTTGGTGATGACGCCGGCGCCCGAGTAGATCGTGGCGTATTCCTTGTCCAGGCCGGGCAGCACTTTCATCTCGACCTTGCCGAGATTGAGCAGCTTTTCCGTGTTGATGACGGCCGACAGCGGCGTGAGCGGAATGGCGCCGCCGGTGTAGCCGGTGCCGCCGCCGCGCGGGATGATGGTCAGCCCCAGTTCGATACAGCCTTTCACCAGGCCGGCCATTTCGTCCTCGGTGTCCGGCGTCAGCACCACGAAGGGGTACTCGACGCGCCAGTCGGTGGCGTCGGTCACGTGCGAAATGCGCTTCATGCCGTCGAAGCAGATGTTGTGCTTTTCGGTGTAGCGGCCCAGCACCTTGGTGGTGCGCTTGCGCAGGTCATAGGTCTGGCGGAATTCTTCGCCGAACGCTTCCACCGCCTGGCTGGCGGCCTTGAGCAGCTTTTCCACGTTCTGGCTGCGGGTCTTGTCGGCCTCGGCGCCGTCCACGGCCACGCGGCGCTTGTCCACTTCGGCCAGGCGGTGGTGCAAGGCGTCGATCAATTCCTGACGGCGTTTCGGGTTGTCCAGCAGGTCGTCCTGCAGGTAGGGATTGCGGCGCACGGCCCAGATGTCGCCCAGCACTTCGTACAGCATGCGCGCCGAACGGCCGGTCTGGCGCGCGCTGCGCAGCTCGTCCAGCACCTGCCACGACTCCTCTCCCAGTAGCCGGATGACGATCTCGCGATCGGAAAACGACGTGTAGTTGTAGGGGATTTCACGCAAGCGGGTGGCTGCGGGACCATTTGGCGTTTCGGCGAGGAGAGCTTGGATTTGTGCGGGGGCGTTCATTGTTTAATGTGCTACGGACTGACCCTAAGGAAGAACATTCTAACTTATTGCGCCGCACCACGCCCCAACAGCCTTAGAGCGCCGCGGGGTTACGCGAACGTCAAATGGCCGATAAAAATTCGAAAAAATAGTATTTTCAGACAATTTCCTGCCTTTTCATGCCACATGAGCAATTTTCATGCGGCGAAAGCGGCTTTCCACAAAATACATTCCGTCTCAGCCGCCCAGCGCATTGGCTATGGTTTTCCACACACCATCGGGCACATACAGCAGCAAGGTGGTCATGGTGAGGTAGCGCGCGCACTTGCCGATGGCCATGTAGGCGACGGACGGCCAGAACGGCAGCTTGAGCCAGCCGCCCAGCGTGCACAGGGGATCGCCTATGCCCGGCACCCAGGACAGCAGCATGGTCTTGGCGCCGTAGCGGGCCAGCCAGCGGAACCAGCGGCTTTCGCGCTCCTTGGCGAAGGCAACCTTGGCGCGGTAGCCTATCCAGTAGTCCAGCGCGCCGCCCAGGGTGTTGCCCAGGGTGGCCACGGCGATGGCGGGCCAGAACAGTTCCGGGTTGGCCTTGATGGTGGCAAACACCATGGGCTCGGAGCCCATGGGCACCAGGGTGGCGGAGACGAAGCTGACAAAGAAGACCGAAGTCAGGCCGACTTCCGGCGCGGACAGCTGCTCCAGCAGCCACTGGATGGTGGATTCAATCATTCTGCCATTATAATGATCCGGCATGGCGCGTGAGGTACTACACAACAGTACGCAGTACAGCGCCGCCCCACCCCGGTTACCCGCCGTTGAAAAGCAAGTCCTTGCAGCACGCCCCGAATCACTCATTGCAGACTATGACTATCGACTACCTGAAGAAGATCCTGACCGCCCGCGTCTACGACGTGGCCCACGAAACGCCGCTTGAGCTGGCGCCTGCCCTGTCGCAGCGCTACCAGAACCGAATTTATTTCAAGCGCGAAGACATGCAGGACGTGTTCAGCTTCAAGATTCGCGGCGCCTACAACAAGATGGCGCACCTGAGCGAAGGCCAGCTGAAGCGCGGCGTGATTTGCGCGTCGGCCGGCAACCACGCGCAGGGCCTGGCGTTCTCGGCCAACAAGATGGGCTGCCGCGCCGTGATCGTGATGCCGACCACCACGCCCCAGGTGAAGGTGGACGCGGTGCGCACGCGCGGCGGCGCCGGCGTGGAAGTGATACTGCACGGCGAGTCCTACACGGACGCGTACAACCACGCGCTGACGCTGGAAAAAGAACAGAAGCTGACCTTCGTCCACCCCTTCGACGATCCGGACGTGATCGCAGGCCAGGGCACCATCGGCATGGAGATCCTGCGCCAGCACAACGGGCCTATCCACGCCATCTTCGTGCCGATAGGCGGCGGCGGGCTGCTGGCGGGCATCGCTGCCTACGTGAAGCAGGTGCGGCCGGACATCAAGATCATCGGCGTGCATACCTTCGATTCGGACGCCATGGGCAAGAGCCTGAAGGCGGGCGAGCGCGTGACGCTGGCGGACGTGGGCCTGTTTGCGGACGGCACCGCCGTGCGCCTGGTGGGCGAGGAAACCTTCCGCCTGGCGCAGCTGTATGTGGATGACATCATCATTGTCGATACGGACGCGGTGTGCGCGGCCATCAAGGACGTGTTCACCGATACGCGCAGCATCCTGGAGCCGTCCGGGGCGCTGGCCATCGCGGGCGCCAAGGCTTATGTGGAGCGCGCCGAGCTGACCAAGGATCCGGTCCGCAACCAGACCCTGGTGACGATCGCCAGCGGCGCCAATATGAATTTCGACCGCCTGCGCTTCGTGGCGGAGCGCGCCGAGCTGGGCGAGTCGCGCGAGGCGGTGTTCGCGGTGACCCTGCCCGAGCAGCGCGGCAGCTTCAAGCGCTTCTGCTCGCTGATCGGCCCGCGCAACGTGACCGAGTTCAACTACCGCATCAGCGACCAGAAGGATGCGCACGTCTTTGTCGGCGTGCAGATTTCGGACCGCGGCGAATCCAGCGTGCTGGCGCGCGGCTTCGAGGCGGCCGACTTCAAGACGCTGGACCTGACGCATGACGAGCTGGCCAAGTCCCACTTGCGCCACCTGGTGGGCGGCAAGAGCGCGCTGGCCAAGGACGAGCTGCTGTACCGCTTCGAGTTCCCCGAACGCCCGGGCGCGCTGATGCGCTTCCTGGATTCGATGGCGCCGAACTGGAATATCTCGCTGTGCCACTACCGCTCGCAAGGCGGCGACGTGGGACGCATCCTGATCGGCCTGCAGGTGCCGCCGGACGAGATGGATGAGCTGAACAAGTTCCTGGCCAACCTGGGCTACCGGTATTGGGACGAGTCGCAGAATCCGGTTTACAAGCTGTTCCTCGGCTGAGCTTGGCGGGTTACGCGGCTGCGCCGCTAACCCGCCCTACCCGCCCTACGGTTTTGCCACGGCGGGGACGCGGCTTTTGCGCTACCATGCGTCCTTCGTTCCTCCGCCTTTATCACTGCCATGACCAATACCGCCGACTTGTCCCCGCTGGGCAAAAACTCCGCTTACCGCACCGATTACGCGCCGGAGCTGCTGTTCCCCATCCCGCGCCAGGGCAAGCGCGACGAGCTGGGCCTGCAGGGCACGCTGCCTTTTTTCGGCGTGGATATCTGGAACGCCTATGAGCTGTCGTGGCTGAACATGCGCGGCAAGCCGCAGGTGGCGGTGGCCAAGATCACCTTCCCGGCCGATTCCCCCAACATTATCGAATCGAAATCGTTCAAGCTCTACCTGAACTCCTTCAACCAGACCCGCCTGGCCAACGAGGAAGCGCTGCGCTCGCTGATGGTGCAGGACTTGTCGGCCGCCGCCGGCGCCAGCGTGCATGTCGTCATTACCCTGCAGGAAGATTTCGCCAAGCTGCAGATGGGCGAGCTGGACGGCCTGTTGCTGGACCGCCTGGATATCGACGTGGACAACTACGCGCCGCAGCCGGAAGTGCTGAAAGCCAACCTGGACGACCTGCCGGTGCAAGAAGTGTTTATTTCCCACCTGCTCAAATCGAACTGCCTGGTCACCGGCCAACCGGACTGGGGCAGCGTGCAGATTTGCTACTCGGGGCCGCAAATCGACCAGGAAAGCCTGCTGCGCTACCTGATCGGTTTCCGCGAGCACAACGAATTCCACGAACAATGCGTGGAACGCATCTTTACCGACATACTCCGCCATTGCAAACCGACCCAACTGGCCGTATATGCGAGGTATACGCGGCGCGGCGGACTGGACATCAACCCCTGGCGCGCCAACTACAGCACCGGCGCCATGCCGTCCAATTTGCGCACTGCCCGCCAGTAAGATTTTGATCTGCAACTGAAACGTGGCTGGGGTCGCGCAATCCTGTATCACTTGGCCCGGTTTTGTCTTACAATGAATCAATAAAGGTTGCAGTTTTCAAAGCTGCAGCCGTTAACTGTAAAAGACATTCAAAAATCGGCCAATCCGCGTAGTCCCTGACAAAAATCTGGCATTTGTCTTGCATTCGATGCGGAAATGGCTAATATCCCTGCCAGTGCTTATTTAACAACGCTACGGCCTGCCCCAAGCGGACTGCGGCGGATTGCGGAGCCAGCCATGGCGCAAGCGAATTCAAGTTACACGGCAAAAAAACCAGCCTATAATTCTGCTCGCAAGCCACATTTGTGCGCCGCACCATTCCACGTCGCGTTATGAACAACCTGAGCAAAATCCTATCCCTCGAAAACGTCCAGCTTGACCTGGAAGTTTCCAGCAAAAAGCGCGCTTTCGAGCAAGCCGGCCTGATTTTTGAAAACAACTGCGGTATTGCCCGCTCTACCGTGTCGGACAATCTGTTCGCGCGCGAGCGCCTGGGCTCCACCGGCCTGGGCCACGGCGTGGCCGTGCCGCACGGACGCATCAAGGGCATGAAGAGCCTGAAGTCGCCGCTGGCGGCCTTTGTGCGCCTGGCAGAGCCGATTCCCTTCGAGTCGCCGGACGGCAAGCCGGTCAGCCTGCTGTTCTTCCTCTTGATTCCGGACCATGTGACCCAGCAGCACCTGGAAATCCTGTCCGAGATCGCCGAAATGTTCTCGGACGACGGCTTCCGCACCGCGCTGGCCAGCGATCCGGACCCGCAGTCGGTGTACAGCCGCATCGTGAATTGGCAACCTAGCTTGCAAGCAGCAGGTTAAAGCAGGTTACACTAGGGTGTCTCCACCCTGAACAGATACGCTTATGCTGCAAACGCCCCTGACGATACAACGCCTTTACGACGACAATCGTGAAACGTTGCAGCTAGGCTGGTTCGCCGGCTTCCCCGGCGGCGAACGCCTGATCTCGGGCGATGTGGCCTCGGCGGCCGACCAGGTCGGCCACTTGAACACCATCCACCCCGGCCGCATCCAGGTGTTCGGGCACCAGGAGATCAATTACTACCAGCGCCTGAAGTCGCTGACGCGCGCCCACGTTATCAGCGAGCTGATCGCTGGTGGGCCGCCTGCGCTCATCATCGCGCAAGGTCTGGAAACGCCCCCCGATATCCTCGCCATCTGCGACGAAAAGAACATTCCGCTGTTTTCCACGCCATTGCCGGCGGCGCAGGTGATCGACTTCCTGCGCGTGTACCTGTCAAAGAAGCTGGCGCAGCGCATCATCATGCATGGCGTGTTCATGGATGTGCTGGGCGTGGGCGTGCTGATTACCGGCGATTCGGGCCTGGGCAAGTCGGAGCTGGGCCTGGAGCTGATTTCGCGCTCGCACGGCCTGGTGGCCGACGATGCGGTGGAGTTCGCGCGCATTGCGCCCAATATGATTGAAGGACGCTGCCCTGCCCTGCTGCAGAATCTGTTGGAAGTGCGCGGGCTGGGGCTGCTGGACATCAAGGCCATCTTCGGCGAGACGGCGGTGCGCCGCAAGATGCGCCTGAAGCTGATCGTGCACCTGGTGCGGCGCTCGGCGCTGGAGGAGGAAGTGGAGCGGCTGCCTTTCCAGTTCCCCACCGAAGACGTGCTGGGGCTGCCTATCCGCAAGGTGGTGATCCCGGTGGCGGCCGGCCGCAACATCGCGGTGCTGCTGGAGGCTGCGGTGCGCAACACCATCCTGCAACTGCGCGGCATCGATACGCTGCAGGAGTTCATGGAGCGCCAAAGACAGGCCATGAGCGGCGACTGATAAGTCGTCATCCGCCGCCAATTGGTGTGCTAACGCACCTATCGCGTAGTCTTGATGTATCATCTTCAGCTATGCGTATCGTGCTCATCACCGGTATATCCGGCTCTGGAAAATCCGTCGCCCTGAATGTCCTTGAGGACACGGGCTATTATTGTGTGGACAATCTGCCGCCGGCGCTGCTGGCGCACCTGGTGCTGCAGCTGACCGACGAGGGCACGCAGGCGCTGGCCGTGGCGGTCGACGCGCGCAGCGCCGAGTCGCTGGCCAGCTTGCCGGACGCCGTGCAGGCCCTGCGCCAGCAAGGGCATGACGTCAAGATCATGTATCTCACGGCGAACACGCATTCGCTGGTGGCGCGCTTCTCGGAAACGCGCCGCAGCCATCCCCTGTCGCATGAATTGAAGCCGGGCCAGAATCCGGCCGCGCGCCGCACGCTGATCGAATGCATCTCGGAAGAGCGCGAGCGGCTGTCGGCCATCGAGCAGCTGGGGCATGTGATTGATACCTCGGAACTGAGCGCCAACAAGCTGCGCGCCTGGATCAAAGACCTGGTGCAAAGCGAGAACGCGCCGCTGACGCTGTTCTTCGAGTCCTTTGCTTTCAAGGTTGGCGTGCCGCTGGATGCGGACTTCGTGTTCGATGTGCGGGCGATTCCGAATCCTTATTACGACCTGGCCCTGCGCCCGATGACGGGCCGCGACGCGCCGGTGATCGCCTTCCTGGACGCGCAGCCCAGCGCAGAGGAAATGTTCAAGGATATCCGCGACTTCGTCAGCAAGTGGCTGCCGTCGTTCAAGACCGACAACCGCAGCTATCTCACCGTGGCGGTGGGCTGCACGGGCGGGCAGCACCGCTCGGTGTATATGGCCGAGCGGCTGGCGCGGCATTTCCATCCGACTGAGCGCGTGGTGCTGCGCCACCGCGAGCAGTCGTGATCACAGGTGGCGCAGGGGATGCGCGTGCGCCGGCCACGGCGGCGCGAAGAATGCATCCACCATCTCCTGCGTGACGTCCTCCAGCGTGGCGGGCGACCATTTCGGCGCGTTGTCCTTGTCGATGACCAGCGCGCGCACGCCCTCCAGCACTTCTCCATGTTCGAAATTGCGGCGCACCAGGTTGCGCTCCATGCGCAGGCAGTCCGCCACGTCCATCTGCGCGCCGCGGTTCAATAGCTCCAGCGTGACGCACATCATCAGCGGCGAACGGCTTTGCATGGCCTTCAGCGCCTTCTGCGCAAAGGCGCCCTCGTCGCCGGCCAGCGAGGCCATGATGGCCGCCACGCTGTCCAGCGCGAAGTGGCGCTCGATGGCGGCGCGCTCCGTTTCCAGCACACCAGCGCCAGCACTGCCAGCAGCGCCTGCAAAGGCCGCAATCGCATCGCGCAGGCCTGCGCCGGGCGTGGCCTGCAGCAGCTCGCCCAGCGCGCTCCAGCGGGCCTCGGGCACGTAGTAGTCCGCCAGGCCCACGTAGAGCGCGTCGGCGGCGCCCACGGTCAGTCCGGTGAGGCCCAGGTAGCGCCCCAGGCTGCCCGGCGCGTGCGACAGGAAATGGCTGCCGCCCACGTCCGGGAACAGGCCGATGTTCACTTCCGGCATGGCCATCTTGGTACGGTCCGTCACGATGCGCACGCCGCAGCCGGGGCCGCCCTGCGAGATGCCCATGCCGCCGCCCATCACCACGCCGTCCATTAATGCGATATACGGTTTAGGGTAATAGTGGATCAGGTGGTTGAGGGCATATTCCTCGGTGAAGAAGTCCTCCAGCAGCGCGCTGCCTCCCTGCGGCGTGGCGTTCCCCACTTCATGGAAGAAGCGGATGTCGCCGCCGGCGCAAAAGGCCTTCTCGCTGCTGCTGCGGATGACGACGGCGGCCACGGCGCTGTCGTCGCGCCAGGCCAGCAGGGCGGCGGTCAGCGCGCGCACCATGTCGAGGGAGAGGGAGTTGAGCGCCTTGGGGCGGTCGAGGGTGATGATGCCGGCGCCGTTGGCAACCTGGGTGATGACGTGCTCGCTCATGGCTGATTGTCTCTATGATTGTTAGACAGCCATTTTAGCGCGGGCGCAAAAAAGGGCGCCAGATGCGCCCTTTGTTGGGAGTGCCGGTGACCGTCTTATGCGGTGGCGGCTGGCTCGTAGGTGTCCGGGAGATGCTTGATGGCGTCGTGGCCATGCTCCTGCACTTTGGCCTTGTACTTCATGACTTGGCGGTCCAGTTTGTCGATCAGCGTATCGATGGCAGCATACAGGTCTTGCGACAGGCTTTCCACGTACACAGTCTTGCCGGACATGCGCAGGTTGATCTCGGCTTTTTGCCTTTTGTCTTTCTCGGTGAGGTTATCTACAGTCAGGATGACAGCAATATCAATAACTTGATCGAAATGGCGCTTTACCCGTTCCAGCTTGTTCTGCACGTATTCACGGATGGCGGGGGTCACTTCGAGATGATGTCCACTGATGGTGAGATTCATACACACTCCTAAAGATAAGGGCTCATGCGCTATCGAATGTTATTTGAGCGCAGGGGAACCCAAGTAAAACTACAAAGCTTTACGCAGACTTACCGGAGGGATTTTCAAGGCTTCGCGATATTTGGCAACAGTCCGTCGCGCAATTACCATGCCCTGTTCTCCCAGCATGTCCGCAATCTTACTGTCGGATAAAGGATTTTTCGGGTCTTCTGCTCCTGTCAGTTGCACTATCAGCGCCCGTATCGCCGTCGAGGATGCTTCTCCTCCTGCTTCGGTGGCGACGTGGCTGCCAAAGAAATATTTCAACTCAAACATCCCATGCGGAGTCAGCATGTATTTCTGAGTTGTTACCCGAGAAATAGTGCTCTCGTGTAGTCCCAGTGTATCAGCAATTTCACGCAACACAAGGGGTCTCATGGCAACCGCGCCATGGCTGAAAAAGTTCTTTTGTCTTTCTACTATCGCTTGCGCCACGCGCAGTATCGTGTCGAAACGCTGGCGCATATTCTTGATCAGCCACTTGGCTTCCTGCAGCTGCGCGCCCATGGCCGACTCGCCTTTTCCCTGCTTGAGCATGTTGGCGTACAGCGCGTTCACGCGCAGGCGCGGCATCACGTCGTTGTTCAACGAGACCTGCCAGCCATTGCGCGCCTTCTTCACGATCACGTCCGGCACCACGTAGTCGGACACGTCGGAAGCGAACTCGGCGCCCGGGTGCGGGTTGCACTGGCGGATCACCGCTTGCGCTTCGCGCAGGTCTTCGTCGTCGCAATCAAGGGCTTTTTTCAGCTTGTTGAATTCGCGCTGCGCGAACCAGGCCAAGTGCTTTTCCACGATGCAGATGGCCATGCGTCGCGTGACCAGCGGCACGCCGGGCATGCGCTTGATCTGCAGCGCCAGGCACTCGGAGGCGCTGCGCGCGCCCACGCCGATGGGGTCGAAACTTTGCAGCAGGGTCAGTGCCGTTTGCAGCTCCTCCAGCTCCACGTCCGCCTCTTCCGGCAGGCGCGCATGGATCTCCTCCAGCGGCTCTTCCAGGTAGCCGTTCTCGTCCAGCGCGTCGATGATCAGCTCCATCAGCACGCGGTCGCGCGGCTGCTGCACGGTCACGCGCATCTGCTCCATGAGGTGCTCGCGCAAGGTGCAGTGGCTCGCTTCGAGCTGCGGGCGCGAGTCCTCGTCGTCCGGCGCCTTGCTGCGGCCGGCGTCGCTCCAGTCGGTGTCGGCCTCGGCGCCGCTGGCGCTGTCGCCGCCGGCGCCGTCGAAGGGGTCGCCCTCGCCGGCCGGCGCGCTGTCCTGCGCCGGCGCGCCCACGTCGGCCGGCGACGCGTCGGCGCCGTCGGACTGGGTCTGGTTGATGGCGCCGTCGCCGAGCAGGCGCAGCGAGCGGTCCAGCGGATCATCCAGGCGCTCCAGCAGCGGGTTCTCGCCCAGCAGCTGTTCCAGTTCCTGGTGCAGCTCCAGCGTGGACAGCTGCAGCAATCGGATCGACTGCTGCAGTTGCGGCGTCAGCGCCAGGTGCTGAGAGGTGCGGAGTTGCAGTGACTGTTTCATGGGCTGGTTCAGGAATTACATGCGGAAGTGTTCGCCCAGGTAGACGCGCCGCACCGATTCATCGGCGATGATGTCGTCCGGACGGCCGGACGCCAGCACGCTGCCCTGGTTAATGATGTAGGCGCGGTCGCAAATGCCCAGCGTCTCGCGCACGTTATGGTCGGTGATCAGCACGCCGATGCCGCGCTCCTTGAGGAAGCGCACGATGCGCTGGATCTCGATCACGGCGATCGGATCGACGCCCGCGAATGGCTCGTCCAGCAGCACGAAGCGCGGGTTGGTGGCCAGCGCGCGCGCAATCTCCACCCGGCGGCGCTCGCCGCCCGACAGCGACAGCGCGGCGTTCTCGCGCAGCTTCTCGATCTGCAGGTCGGCCAGCAGGCGGTCCAGGCGCTCATTGATCTCCTGCTTGGTCAGCGCCTTGCCGTTGACCTTCTGGATCTCCAGCACGGCGCGGATATTCTCCTCCACCGTCAGCTTGCGGAACACCGAAGCCTCCTGCGGCAGGTAGGACAGGCCCAGGGTGGCGCGCTGGTGGATGGGCATGCTCGACACGTCCACGCCGGCGATGTCGATGCTGCCCGCGTCGGACGGCACCAGGCCCACGATCATGTAGAAGGAGGTGGTCTTGCCGGCGCCGTTAGGCCCCAGCAGGCCCACCACTTCGCCGCATTCGACCTGCAGCGACACGTCGTGCACCACCTGGCGCTTGCCGTAGGACTTCTGCAGTCCGCGCACCACCAGGGTGCTGGTGCAGCTTGCTTCCATTGCGTCGGCCATCGTCATTTCCCCGCTGCCGGCTGCTGCGCCGGCGCAGCCTGGGTGGCCGATGCGGCCGGCGGCGGCGGACGCTTGGACGACGGCTGTATCACCATGGTGCCGCGGCCGGCGCCCGGCTTGCTATCGCCGGTGGGCGAGTTCTTCACACTGAAGAATTCCTTGCGGCTGTCGTAGAAGATGAATTCGCCGTCCACCTCGTCGCTCGGCTTGCTGCCTTCCAGGCGGCGCACCTTGGCCTTGGTGTACAGGCGCACCAGCTCGCTCTTGCCGTCGTATTCAATGCGTTCGGCTTCGCCTTCTATCCATTGTTCGCCTTCGCCGTCGCGCTTCTGGCGGAAGGTGGCAGGCTTGCCCGGCACGCTGGTCAGCGTGACGTACTGGTACTCCTCCGGGTCCTGCGTGACGACGGCCTTGGAGGCCTTCATCTGCAAGGTGCCGCGGGTGAGGATCACGTTGCCGGTGAAGGTGCGGATCTGCTTCACGTCGTCCACGTCCACCTGGTCGAACTTGATTTCGGTGGGCTTGTAGGAGTCGGCCTTTTCAGCCTGGGCCAGCCCGGCCGCGCACAGCAGCAGGGCCGAGATCAGAATTTTTTTCATCATAGTCCATTCATTCGTTCGTTCATCAATGCGTTTTTGCCGGCGGATACACGATGCTGCCGCGTCCCTGCAGCTGCACCTGGCGCGTGGCGTTGTTGGCCTTCATGCCGGTGCCGCTGGCCGTGGCGCCGCCCTGCACCAGCTGCACCGGCTGGTCGGTTTCCATGCGGTCCTCGTCCGGATACACCGTCAGCGCCGGCGTGGTGATCTGCATCGCCTGGCTCTTGCCCTGCGCCGCGCGGTCGATCTGCACATTGCCTTTCAACTGCACGCGCGAGTTGTTTTCGTCCACGCGCGCGTGGTCCGCCTTCATGTCCATGGGCGGGTGCGTGCTGCTCAGGTTGCGCACCACCGGCTTGTCGATTTCCGATGCGTCGTCGATGGGACGGTGCACCAGCTTGTCGCCGGACACGATGTAGCTCGGCTTGCCGTCCTTGGCCATGCGCACCACGCTGAACTGCTCGATGATGTAATCGGGCTCGTTCAGGCGCTTATCGGCCAGCATGTCCTCTTCGCCGCGGTTCATCAGCTGAAGCAACCAGAAGGTGCCGAAAGCAACAAAGACCCCGATCACCAGGGTCATGCTCAGGCGCCAGCGGTGCGCGGTTCGTTTACGCATTAGCTACCCCCTCAGACCAGGAACTGGGCCATGACCTTGTCGTAATTGCCGGTGGCGCGCAGCACGAACTCGCACACCTCGCGCACCGCGCCGCGGCCGCCATGCGCCTCGGTCACATGGTGCACGCGGCTCAGCACATCGGCGCGGCCGTTGGGCACGCCCACGGCGAAGCCCACGCGTTTCAATATCGTCAGGTCCACCACGTCGTCGCCGATAAAGCCCACCTCGTCCGCGCCCAGGCCGGTCTTGGCCAGCAGGTCGTTGAACGGGGTCAGCTTGTCGTGGCCGCCCTGGTGCACGAACTCGATGCCCAGGTCCTTGGCGCGGGCCGTCACCTGCGGCGAACGGCGCGCGCTGATGATGGCGGTCAGGATGCCGGCTTCCTGCAGCAGCTTGATGCCCAGGCCGTCGTGCACATTGAAGGTCTTCATCACTTCGCCGTCCGGGCCGTAGTGCAGGCTGCCGTCGGTGAGCACGCCGTCCACGTCGAAGATCATCAGCTTGATCTTGGCGGCGCGCGCCACGTTTTCCAGGTTGTAGGCTTGGTTCATCTCAGATCACCTTGGCGCGGGTCAGGTCGTGGATATGCAGCGCGCCGGCCAGCTTGCCGTCGGCGTCCACCACCAGCATCTGGTTGATGCGGAACTGCTCCATGATGGCGACGGCATCCACCGCCAGCTTATCAGGCGAAATGCTGCGCGGATTGGCGTGCATCACATCGCGGATGATCACTTTGCTGAAATCCTGCACTTTTTCTATCATGCGGCGCAAATCGCCGTCGGTGAACACGCCCACCGGGCGCTTGTCGGCATCGACGATGGCGGTCATGCCCATGCCCTTCTGGGTGATTTCCAGCAGCGCGTCCGGCAGGCGGGTGTCCAGGCCCACGGCCGGGATGGCGTCGCCGCTGCGCATGACGTCGCGCACATGGGTCAGCAGGCGGCGGCCCAGGGCGCCGCCCGGGTGCGAGCGCGCGAAGTCTTCTTCCTTGAAGCCGCGCAGGTCCAGCAGCGCCACGGCCAGCGCGTCGCCCAGCGCCAGGGTCACGGTGGTGCTGGCGGTGGGCGCCAGGTTCATCGGGCAGGCTTCCTTGTCGACCGACACGTCCAGGTGCACGTCGGCCAGCTTGGCCAGGCTGGAGCCGGGCTTGCCGGTCATGGAAATGAGGGTGCTGCCCATGCGCTTGACCACCGGCAGGATGGCCATCAGTTCCGAGCTTTCGCCGGAATAGGAGATGGCGATAAAGGCGTCCTCGGGCGTGACCATGCCCAGGTCGCCGTGCGCGGCTTCGGCAGGATGCACGAACAGGGCCGGGGTGCCGGTCGAGGCCAGGGTGGCGGCGATCTTGCGCGCGATATGGCCGGATTTGCCGATGCCGGACACCACAACGCGACCTTTGCAGTTCAGCAACAACGCGACCGCCTTGCCGACGCTGTCGTCGGTGGCCAGGCGCGCGTGCATGGCGATGATGGCGTCCGCCTCGATCCGCAGGGTTTCTCGGGCCAGCGCCAGCGCGCGTTCGGCCGTATTGTTGTCAAAAGCTTTCAGCATGGGATTTCCATCGGTTACACTCATGCCGGAAGTATAGCCGAATTGCGAAAGCAAAAAACTTGCCAGTCCCAACAAACAACGGGATCGGCTGCTGACCTGGAACCGCCGCATGTTTTCACCGCTAGAACTGACCCTGTTATTGCTGGGCAGCGCCGTGCTGGGCGTGGTCGCGTTCAGGATGCTGCACCTGCCGCCCATGCTGGGCTATCTGGCGGTCGGCATTATTATCGGGCCGCACGCGCTGGGGCTGGCCGAACAGAGCGAGGCCGGCCACATCCTGGCCGAATTCGGCGTGGTGTTCCTGATGTTCTCGATCGGCCTGGAGTTCTCGCTGCCCAAGCTGATGGCCATGCGCGGCATCGTGTTCGGGCTGGGCATGGCGCAGGTGGTGGCCACCATCGCCGCCACGATGGTGCTGGGCTGGCTGCTGGTGACCCAGATGCCCGGCGTGCACATCGGCTGGCAGGCCTCGTTCGCGCTGGGCGGCGCGCTGGCCATGTCGTCGACCGCCATCGTGGTCAAGATGCTGACCGAGCGGCTGGAGCTGGAGAGCGAGCACGGCCGCAAGATTATCGGCATCCTGCTGTTCCAGGACCTGGCGGTGGTGCCGCTGCTGATACTGATCCCCTCCCTGTCGAAGAACCCGGACGACCTGCTCAGTACGCTGGCCTGGGCGGCGGGCAAGGCCGCCATCGTGCTGGTGCTGCTGCTGTTCGTGGGGCAGAAGCTGGTGCGCGGCTGGTTCACCATCGTGGTCAAGCGGCGCTCGCAGGAGCTGTTCATGCTGAACCTGCTCCTGATCACGCTGGGCGCGGCCTGGATCACGGAGAAGGCCGGGCTGTCGATGGCGCTGGGCGCCTTCGTGGCCGGCATGCTGATCTCGGAAACCGAATACAAGCACCAGGTGGAGGAGGACATCAAGCCCTTCCGCGACGTGCTGCTGGGGCTGTTCTTTATCAACGTGGGCATGCTGCTCAACCTGCGGCTGGTGGTGGAGCACTGGTGGCTGGTGCTGGTGCTGCTGGCCGGGCCGGTGCTGCTCAAGTTCGCGCTCATTGCCGGGCTGGCCAAGCTGTTCGGCTCGTCGGACGGGGTGTCGATGCGCACCGGCCTGGCGCTGGCGCAGGCGGGCGAGTTCGGCTTCGTGCTGCTCAACCTGGCCGGCGGCATGGCGCTGATGGACCCGTTCATTATCCAGGTGGTGCTGGCGTCGATGGTGCTGTCGATGCTGCTGGCGCCGTTCATCATCGCCAAGTCCGACCAGCTGGTGATGAAGGTGTCGAGCAATGAATGGATGATGCAGTCGCTGGCGCTGACGAAGATCGCCACGCGCACCATGAGCACGCAAAAGCACGTGATCGTGGCCGGCTTCGGGCGCAGCGGGCAAAGCCTGGCCACGCTGCTGAGCGAGGAAGACATCGCCTACCACGCGCTGGACCTGGACCCGGAACGGGTGCAGGAAGCGCAGACGGCGGGCGCCAACGTGTCCTACGGCGACGCCGGGCGGCGCGAAAGCCTGGTGGCGGCCGGCATCTACCGCGCCAGCGCGGTGGTGATCACCTACGCCAGCACGCCGTCGGCGCTGCGGGTGCTGCATCTGGTGCACGAGCTGGCGCCGGCGCTGCCGGTGATCGTGCGCAGCCACGACGACACGGACCTGGACCGGCTGAAAGCGGCCGGGGCGGCCGAAGTGGTGCCGGAGCTGATGGAAGGCAGCCTGATGCTGGCCTCGCACGCGCTGGTGATGCTGGGCGTGCCGCTGCGGCGCGTGGTGCACCGGGTGCAGGCGGCGCGGGAAGCGCGCTACGCCTCGCTGCGCGGCTGGTTCCACGGCGCCAGCGACGCCGGCGGGGACGACGAGATGCTGCGGCTGCACTCGGTGGCGCTGGGCGAAAAAGCCGGCAGCGTCGGCAAGGCGCTGAGCGAAGTGGAGATAGAGACGGCGGGCGCCGAAATCGCCTCCATCCGGCGCGGCAAAAGCGGGGTCGAAGTCGCGCCCGGCACGGTGCTGCAAGCAGGCGACGTAGTCGTGCTGCGCGGCGCCGCCGACGCCGTCGCCCGCGCCGAACACCTCCTTCTCACCTAACAATCCTACAAGCAGCCTGAGCCGCATCCGCCCCAATTCGGGGTCAGACCCCGGGGTGGGAGAAATGCGGCTCAGTTCACTTGCAATGGGCGTAAAGAGCGCTGGCGACAGCGCCGGCTGCGTTGGCAAGGCGCCAAGGTGGCGCCGATCCTGCGTCAATCGCCTACTGCTCGCCTAATATTCCTACAAGCAGCCTGAGCCGCATTTATCCGCCTTCGGGGTCTGACCCCGAAATGGGGAGAATGCGGCTCAGGCTGCTTAAGGTTTAGTCGCCGGGGCGGTAGGTGAGCACGCGGTTGCGACCGCTGTCTTTGGCTTGGTAGAGCGCGGAGTCGGCTTGGGCGATCAGTTCCATCGCGGCCGTCTCCGGCGTGACCGACAGGTCGCTGCGGTCCAGGCAGGCCACCCCGAGCGAGGCCGTGATCGATACCCGCACGCTGGGCGAGACGTGGATCATGCTGGCGGCGATGCCGGCGCGGATGCGCTCGGCCACGAAGGCGGCGCTGTCCAGGTCCGCATTGATCAGCAGTACCACGAACTCCTCCCCGCCAAAGCGCGCCAGCGCGTCCGACAGCCGCAGCTCGGCCTTGATACGCTGCGCCACCTCGCGCAGCACTTCGTCGCCGCCCTGGTGGCCCACCGTGTCATTCACCCGCTTGAAGTGGTCGATGTCGATGTACATGAAGGAGATGTCGTAGGCTTGGCGCCGCGCGCGCGAAATTTCCTCCAGCAAGCGGCGGTCCATATAGCGCCGGTTGTACACGCCGGTCAGCGAGTCGGTCAGGCCGATGTACTTGAGCATCTCGTTCGAGATCACGTTCTCCAGGCAGATGGCAATAATGGAGGCCATGTGCTCGATGAAGTCCGTGCCCAGGCTGGGCGTGAAGCGCGTGGGGTCCACGCTGCCCAGGTTCAGGCTGCCGATAATGCGCTTGTTGCGCAGCAGCGGCACCAGCGCCACGCTTTGCAGTCCGTCCGGCGGACGCGGGAAGGCGTGCCCGTGCTTGGCGGCGTCGTACATGCCCAGCAGCGGCTTGGGCGTGGGCGAGTAGGCGTTGCGGCGGCCCAGGTCAAAGCCCAGGGCGTCCACTTCTTCCACAAAAATCAGGTCGGGGAACTCGCTGAAGTTCACGCCCAGCTTGCCCATCACCGTGTTGATGTCGCCGCCTTCGTCGATCAGCGTCAGCGTTACCGCTTCCAGCTCGGAAATAATGGGCAGCGTGCGGAAGATGGTGCCCACCAGCTCCGGGAAAGTGCCCGCGCCGACGATTTCCAGGTCAAAGGCCTGGTGCCGCATCATGATGTTGTGGTTGCGCTCGGCCTGCTCCAGCAGGTAGGCCATGCGCGTGCGCAGCGCCTGGTTTTCCGCCGCCAGCTCGAGCGCCTGGGACTTTTTGTCGGGCATGGTGGTGGTCATCAGAAGGCCAGGTTGACGTCGATTTCCTGGCCCACATGCAGCTGCTGGCCGTCGCCTTCGAGCAGGATGCTGTTCATGCCGAAGCACAGCGCCCCCTCCACTTCGGGCTTGGCGCGGTAGCCGGCCATGATGTCGAGCGGGTCCGGACCGAACTGGCCGGTGGCCTGGTCGATCGAGGGCATGGGGCAGCGCGGACAGGGCTTGACCGGCTTGAGTACGGCGCTGCCGGCGCGGAAATCTTCCGCGTAGTCTTCTTCAAACGCGCCTATGCCGTCGATCACCAGGTTGGGGCGGAAGCGGTTCATCGGCAGCGCCTCGCGGCCGGCCTTGAGCAACTTTTCGTTCAGGTCCGCCAGCGAGGCGCTGCCGGCTACCAGGATCGGATAGCCGTCCGAGAACATGGTGGTGGCGGCCACGCCATTGGTCCATTTCTGCGACACGGCGCGGGTGGCGTGCGCATGGAAGCGCACCAGGCGGCACGGCAGGCCGAGGAAGCTGCTGAACCAGGCGGCGGTGGTGGCGTCGCAGTCGTAGGCCAGCACCTGGTCGTCCCACACTTGCACGGTGAGCTTGGGCGCCAGCTCGGGGTCGGGCAGGCCGAGGGCGATCTCCAGGCGCAGCATGCCGGGCGCGCGCAGTTCCAGCGTGTCCGCTTTCAGGCGCGGCACGATGAGCGCCATGCGCGGATGCTCGCGCTGGGTCAGCGCCAGGCCGGACTGGTCCACCACCATCCATTCGCGGTCGTAAATCTGCTCTTTCATCAGCCCTGCGCTGGTCAGCGTGGCGGAACGCAGCGGCATGCCGGCACAGGATTTGATCGGGTAGAGGTTGATTTCGGAGAGGATAGCCATGCTGACCGCCGCAGGCAACGCGAACGGACGCTGCCTAAATGTTATTCAAGTTGGCAGTATGGCAGCAAAGTGACCAGCAGTAAATCGGGGAAAACCGCAGCGCTGCGCGGGCGGGCGGCAAAAAAAGCCCCCAGCGCGGGCTGGGGGCGTTTTGGGCGCGGGCTGCGCCGCCGGCGGACGGGCAGTCCGCCGGTTGCGGGTGCTGCCTTATTTCGCTGCGGGCTTGCGCGGACGGCGCGGGCTGCGGGCTGGCTTGGCGTCGCCGGATGCGTCGGCGGCATCGCCCTGCTCGGCGGCTGGCGCGGCAGGCTCGGCGATCGTTTCGGCAGCCTTGGCGGCCTTGGCTGGCCGGGCCGGCTTGGCCGAAGCAGCGCCACGGCGGCCACCAGCACGCGCCGGCGCCGCTTCGGCGGCAACTGCCGCTTCCTGGGCCGGAGCGGCGGCGGGAGCTTCCACCACTGCTGCCTCGGCTGCTGCGGCAGTCAGGCGCGGCTCGCCGGCCTTGGCGCGGCCCTTGGCGGGAGCGCGCGCGCGGCCTTTCGTGGCCGGCTGTACGGCTGGCTGCACGGCGACAGGCGCTTCCGCAGCCACGCTGTCCTGCACCACCTCGGCAAGCGGCTGCACCGGCGCCGGGACAACCGCCGGGGCGGCTGGCTGGCGGCCTGCAGGCGCGGCATGCTGCGCCGCTGGCTTGCCCCGCGAATCACCTCCCGAGGCAGCCTGGGACGCCTTCACTTTGGCGGCCTTGGCCTGGCGGGCTGGAATCTTGGGCGGCTTGCGCTTGCCCTGGCCTGCCTGCTGCTGCGCGGCGCGCGCATTGCGCGTGCCGTTGGCAATGGCGGCGGCGGCTTCGTCCAGCGCGCGTTCTTCCTCGTCGCGGTCGTCGACTACGTCGCTGCCCTGCTCGCCGCCGGCCGGCTGCTCGACAGTATCAGCTGCCTCGCCGCCTTCCGCGTCCACGGCCGGGTGAACGTAAGGGGCGTCGTCGGCGGCATGCACGGCTTCGGCTTCCGCGTAGGCGTTTTCATCCTGCGCCAATTGCAGTTCGGCCGACACTTCTTCCGATACCGGTTCCTGGCTGGCGTAGCGGTCTCCGCCGCGGTTGCGGCCACGGCCGCGGCCGCGCCGGCCTTCGTGACGGCCTTCCTGGCGGCCATCCGGACGGCCATCCTGGCGAACTTCGCCGGATTCACCTGCGCCTGGCGCCGCCACCGGCGCCGAGCCTTCTCCCGCCGCGCCCTGCTCGCCCATGCCTGCGCCGCTGCTACGGTATACATAGGCACCGGATTTCTCGTCGCGGCCGAATTCCAGCAGGCCGCGCGCCTTGGCTTCTTCCAGCAGGTTGCCGAAGGTGCGGAAACCATAATAGGACTCGCTGAAGTCCGGCTTGCGGCGCTTGATCGCCTCTTTCAGCACGGAGGCCCAGATCTTGCCGGAATCGCCACGCTCGGAAACCAGCGCGTCGAAGGTCTCGACGGCCATGTCCACCGCTTCGCGGCGGCGCTTGTCCATTTCCTCGCGGCGGCGTTTTTCTTCTTCCGGGGTGCGCTTGACGGCGGGCTGGCCTTCGCGCGTGTCGCGCTTGGCGGCCGCGCGGCGGCTTTCGCGCACCAGGTCGTCATAGAAGATGAACTCGTCGCAGTTGGCCACCAGCAAGTCCGAAGTGGACTGCTTGACGCCCACGCCGATCACTTTCTTGTTGTTCTCGCGCAGCTTGGAGACCAGCGGCGAGAAGTCCGAGTCGCCGGAAATAATGACAAAAGTGTTAACGTGGGCTTTGGTGTAGCACAAGTCCAGCGCGTCCACGACCATGCGGATGTCGGCCGAGTTTTTGCCCGATTGGCGCACGTGCGGGATTTCGATCAGTTCGAAATTGGCTTCGTGCATCGGCGCTTTGAAACCTTTGTAGCGGTCCCAGTCGCAATACGCTTTTTTGACCACAATGCTGCCCTTGAGCAATAAACGCTCCAGTACGGGCTTGATGTCAAATTTTTCGTAATTGGCGTCGCGCACGCCGAGGGCGACGTTTTCGAAGTCGCAGAACAGCGCCATGCTGACGTTATCGTTGGATGAAGCCATGTGATTTCGTTTTCTGTGGTGAGGAGGTGCTATTGGGCCGGTGGCCGGCGAACCTGACGATTATACAGCCAGGCCCGCCCATCGCCCGCCCTGGTGTATGCTGGCTTTACCATTTTTTTCGGGAGTCTCCATGAAGCAATTGCTCGCCACCCTCGTGTTTCTGCTGATGAGCGCCAGCGCCGCCGCCCAATCGCCCGCCGCCGATGAGGCATTCCGCGCGCAGGTCAATACGTTTATGGATCAGTGGCATAAAGATGCTGCCCAAGCAGATCCCATCTATTTCGACAAAATGGCGGTCAAGGGGATTTATATCGGCACGGATAAAACAGAAATATGGACGCGTGACGAATTCAAGGTCTGGGCCAAGCCTTATTTCGACAGGAAAAAGGCCTGGGCATTTACTGCGGCCAAGCGCAATATCTATTTCTCGCCAGATAAAAGTTATGCCTGGTTTGATGAGCAATTGAATACGCAGATGGGGATATGCCAGGCCAGCGGCGTGCTTCACCGCACTGCGTCCGGATTCGAGATCGAGCATTATCAATTGTCGCTGGCGGTGCCCAATCCGCTGATGGACCAGTTCACCAAGATCATCAAGGACTTCGAAGCCAAACCGGCCGCCGCGCAGTAAAACCTCGGCTACCCATGCTTTCATGGGGCTGGCGTGGCCATTTTAAGCCAGCTTTTAGCTTGTTCGCGCCAGATTTGAGTGTGCCGGCCTACCCCGTGCCCGGCTGACGAAAAATACGGACGAAAAAAAAGCCGCGATTGCTCGCGGCTTTTTTATTGCGGCCTAGGCCGCTGGATATTTAGACGTTGAACAGGAAGTTCAGTACGTCGCCATCCTTGACCACGTATTCCTTGCCCTCGGCGCGCATCTTACCCGCTTCCTTGGCGCCCGCTTCGCCTTTGAGCGCAACGTAATCGTCATAGGCAATGGTCTGGGCGCGAATAAAGCCGCGTTCGAAATCGGTGTGAATAACACCGGCCGCTTGCGGAGCGGTATCGCCGATATGGATGGTCCAGGCGCGCACTTCTTTTACGCCGGCGGTGAAATAGGTCTGCAAGCCCAGCAGTTTATATGCGGCGCGAATCAGGCGGTCCAGGCCTGGCTCTTCCATGCCCATATCGGACAGGAATTCGGTTTTATCCGCATCGTCCAGATCGGCGATTTCCGCTTCGATGGAGGCGCAAATGGCAACGATAGGCGCATTCTGCGATTTGGCGTATTCGGTCAATTGGTCCAGCAGCGGATTATTGGTGAAGCCGGTATCGGAAACGTTGGCCACATACATTGCCGGTTTGGCGGTGATCAGGCACAGCGATTTAATGATCGCCATTTGATCAGCGTCCAGGCCCATGGCGCGCACTGGTTTGGCTTCATTCAATTGCGGAATGATTTTTTCCAGCAGGGCGACCAGTTTGGCAGCGTCTTTATCGCCGGAACGGGCTTTTTTATTTTCACGGTGCAGCGCTTTTTCAGCGGTGCCCAGATCGGCCAGCGCCAATTCGGTTTGAATAACTTCGATATCGTCCAGCGGGCTAACTTTACCGGCCACGTGAATCACGTTTTCATCTTCGAAGCAGCGCACCACGTTGACGATGGCGTCGGTTTCGCGGATGTGCGACAGGAACTGGTTGCCCAGGCCCTCGCCCTGCGAAGCGCCCGCCACCAGTCCTGCGATGTCGACGAACTCGACGATGGCGTTGACCATGCGTTCAGGCTTCACGATCTCGGCCAGGGCGGCCATGCGCGGGTCCGGAACTTCCACCACGCCGACGTTGGGCTCGATGGTGCAGAACGGATAGTTTTCAGCCGGAATGCCTGCTTTGGTCAGTGCATTGAAAAGAGTGGACTTGCCGACGTTAGGCAGGCCGACGATGCCGCATTGGAGACTCATGAAAAACCTTTAATGATGGTATTGTTTTGCTGCGCCGATTGCCCGCGCGTAAGGATCAATTGTACCCCAGAACCAGGAGCTTCCATGACGATGCGCGACGCCAAACGCTCGCAATTCCCCCATTTCCTGTCCATTGCTACGCGATGGATGGACAATGACGTGTATGGCCATGTCAACAATGTTGTTTATTATTCCTATTTCGACACGGCGGTAAACCAGTTCCTGATCGAACGCGGCGTGCTCGATATTCACAAAGGCGAGGTGGTCGGTTTCGTGGTCGACAGCGGCTGCGCCTACTTCAGCTCGATCTCCTTCCCGGACACCATCCACGCCGGCATCCGCGTGGCCAAGCTGGGCAATTCCAGCGTGCGCTATGAAATCGCGCTGTTCCGCAATGACGACGAGCAGCCTTGCGCGGCCGGCCATTTCGTCCACGTCTACGTCGCGCGCGCCAGCAACCGCTCGGTGCCCATCCCGGCGCCGGTGCGGCAAGTGCTGGAGACCCTGCGCGGGGCGCAAGCGTGAATCCCTTCCCCTTGATGCGCAGCACCAAGCGCCACCCGTCGGCGGTATTGCTGCTGACGCAACTGCTGGGCATGCTACTGTATCCCTTTATCGAAAGCGTGCGCGGCGGCCACATTATTTTCAATGTGTTCGGCATTCTCGTGCTGCTGGTCGCCACACGCATGGTGCGGCGCACGCCTGGCCACGCCTGGATCAGCGCCAGCATCGCCGGGCCGGTGATTGCGCTGCTGGGCCTGCAAATGGCGTTCGACCTGCCCGGGCTGCTGCCCTGGTCCTCCGCGCTGGAGGCGGCGTTCTACTTCTATGCGGCCGCCAGCCTGGTGGCCTATATGATGGAGGACCGCCAGGCCACGACGGACGAGCTGTTCGCGGCGGGCGCGGCGTTTACGCTGCTGGCTTGGGCTTTCACGCACGTGTTCATCCTGCTCCAGACCCTGCAGCCCGGCACTTTCGGCGCAGCGGTGAACGCCGCCGCGCCGCGCACCTGGACCGAGCTGAACTATCTGAGCTTCGCCCTGCTGTCGAGCACCGGCATCGGCGACGTCATTCCGCTGACCTCCCAGGCGCGGGCCATCGCCAGCGTCGAGATGCTGGTCGGCCTGATGTATCTCGCGGCCGTGGTGGCGCGCCTGATCGGCTTTACCCTGCAGTCCAACAAGTCTTAAGCAGGGCAATTTCCTTCAATACAGCGGCACGGGGTGCGCATACGCTGTCCTTTCGTTAATTTGAAAGGACCAGACGATGCACACCCCGAACATGATGGCGCTGGCGGCCGACAGCCTGCGCTCTTTGGCGCTCAACGAGCAGGCAAAAGAACGCTTCTGCAACGATCCGCAGCTACGGCCTTATATGCGCCGTGTGGCTGCGCGCTACGTGGCGGGGCAAACGGTCGCGGACGTGGTGCGGCATTTGCACGCAGTTGCCGCGCGCGGACATGCAGGATCGGCGGAGTTTGTGGGCGAAAGCTGCCGCAACGAGGGCAAGGCCAACGCCGACACGGCGGTCTTCCTGGAACTGGTGCACGCCATCGCGCACGAACAGCTGCCGTGCTCGGTGTCGCTGGATCTGTCCCACGTCGGCTTGCTGGTCGACCCCGAGCTGGGCTATCGCAACGCCAGGCGCATCGCCAGCGCCGCCGCAAGCACCGGCCGCGAGGTGATGATTTCCATGGAGGGCGCGGACCGCGCCGGCCTGATCTACACCACCTATCTCCGGCTGCACGGCGAGGCCGGGCTGGACAACGTGGGGATCACCGTGCCCGCCAAACTGCACCGCAGCGCACAGGACTTGCCACGGCTGATGGAAGCGCCCGGCCGCATCCGCCTGGTCAAGGGCGCCTTCCTTGAATCGCCCGGGATTGCCTGGGACCGCAGCAGCCCGGAACTGGCCGCCGCCTACCGCCGCTTTGCGCAGACCCTGTTGACCAGCGGCCACAAGTGCTCGCTCGCCACGCACGACGCGCAGTTGCAGAACGATCTGGCCGGCTTCATCCTGGAGCAAAAACTGCCGCCGCAGCAATCGGAATTTGAAACGCTGTTCGGGCTGGGAGCGGACGGCCTGGACGCGCTGCGCCGGCGCGGCTTTCAAACCCGCGAGTATGCGATCTTCGGCGAGGAGTATTTCCTCTACGTGCTGAACCGCATCGCGGAAGAACCGGCCCGGGTATTCCAGGCCGTGGTGGACCTTATCGGCCCCGGTACTGCCCCGGCGTGGCCGCAAGGTGCTGCTTGAAGGCGCGCTGGAAGTGGGCCTGGTCGGCAAAGCCGCTTTCGATCGCGGCGTCGGCAATCGCGGCGCCGCGCTTGAGCCGCCCTTGGCCGTATTGGATGCGGCGGTTGACCAGGTAGGCGTGCGGCGTCATGCCGAACTGGCCTTTGAAGGCGCGGATCAGGTAGGCCGGAGACAGGCTGGCGGCAGCGCAAATGTCGTCCAGGCTGAGCAGGCGCGTGCAATTGTCGCTGATGAATTCAGCGGCGCGCAGCAGCTTGCCGTTGGCGCCCGCCAGCGGCGCGGACGCCGGGTCCAGCGTTTGCTGCATGTCCATAAAGAAGCCGAGGGCTGCGCTCTCCTTCTGCAAGCCGTCTGCGTGCGCCGAGGTCAAGGTGTCGTAGAGCCGGTTCAGGCCGGCGAACAGCGAGGTGTTCAAGGTCGTTAAAAATGCCCGGAAGTCCGCATTGGGGCTGAAGCCGAGTTCGTGCTGCAGCGCGGTCAGCCAGGCCACGTCCACATAAAACATGCGGTAGGACCAGGGCTGGCCGGCGGCGGGATTGCAGGCGTGCGCGTCCTCCGGGTTGATCACCACCACGCTGCCCGCGCCCACGGTTTCTTTGCTGCGCCGGTTCCAGTAGGTGCTCACGCCGCCGGTGACCGCGCCGATGGAAAAGGTGCTGTGCGTATGCCGCGCGTAGCACAGGTCGCGGCCGCCGCGTATGGAGCGCGCCTCGATGAAGGGCAGCGCGGCGTCGCGCCAGAACACGGGCTGCATGGCCGTCAGCGCGCCAGTGCGCTCAGCACCGCAAGGCTCATGGCCTGCGCCGCCGTCTTGATGGACGGCTCGGGCACCGGCGCATAGAACGGCGAGTGGTTGAAGGCCAGCGGCTTGCCGCCGGCGGCTTCGGCCTCGGCCACGGCCTTGGCGGGATAGACGCCGGTGAAGAAGAACATGCCGGGAACGCCCTGGTTCACGTATTCGGAGAAGTCTTCGCTGGCCGTCATCGGCGCGATCAAGCCGACGTTGGCGGCGCCGAGTGCGTCCTTCAGCACGGCTTCGGTCTTGCGCACCAGCGCTTCGTTGTTGATGATGGCCTGGCCGCCGGACTTGAGTTCCACGTCCGGCGCCGGCGCGCCCGCCATCGCGGCCGATGCATTGGCGACGCGCCGCACGCCTTCCAGCAGCTTGGCGCGCACGCCAGGGCTGTAGGAGCGGATGGTGCCGCGCACCAGCACGCTGTCCGGAATAATGTTGCCCACGGTGCCGCCCTGGATCGCGCCTATGGTGACGACGCCGAATTCCTTGGGGTCTTTCTCGCGGCTGACCACGGTCTGCACGTCCACCACGAAGCGCGCGGCGATGGCGATAGGGTCCAGCGCCTTGTCCGGCGCGGAACCGTGGCCGCCACGGCCCTTGAACACGATCTCGATGGAGTCGGAGTTGGACGACACCGGCCCGACGTTGTAGCCGACCGTGCCGTGCGCGGTGGGCCAGGAATGCAGGGCGAACGCCAGGTCCGGCTTGGGGAAGCGCTTGAACAGGCCATCCGCCAGCATGGCCTTGGCCCCGGATACGGTTTCTTCGGCCGGCTGGGCAATGAACATCAGGCTGCCCTGCCATTGCGATTTCAGCTCGACCAGGGTGCGCGCCGCGCCCAGCCAGCTGGCCATGTGGATGTCGTGGCCGCAGCTGTGCATGACGTAGGTTTCCGCGCCGCCGGACTGGGTGCGCGCCTTGCTGGCGTAAGGCAGGCCGGTCTTTTCCTCCATCGGCAGCGCGTCCAGTTCGGTGCGCACCATGACGGTTGGGCCAGGGCCGTTTTTGTAGATCGCCACCAGCCCGGTCTTGCCCACGCCTTCGGTGACTTCAAAGCCGAGCGCGCGCATCTCGGCCGCCAGCTTGGCGGCGGTGCGCACTTCCTGGAAGGCGATTTCGGGATGGGCATGCAAGTCCTTGTAGACCATTTCCAGCTGCGGATACATGCTGTCGATGCGCTTTGCGACCTGCGTCTTGAGCGGCGCGCCATCCTGCGCCGTGGCGGCCATCGTTGTCAGCGCTGCCGCCAGCGCCAGGGGAAAGTATGCGAGGGATTTTTTCATAGCCCCTATATTCGCATGTTAATTGGCCGCAAGGCGCCAGCGGTCGCCGGATTTTTTCAGGTAGTGGTCGAACACGTAGCGCCAGGGCATGGCCAGCGGCACCACGATCACCACCATGCAGGCGATGGTGTTTTCCAGCACGGCCTGGCTCATGTTTCCGGAGCGCCAGGCGGGCAGCGCAACCAGCGACAGCCACAGCACTTTCCAGACCAGCTCCCACAGCAACACGGGCAGCATTTGCAGCGGATAGCGCAGGCCCAGCGCGCACAGCAGCGAGAACGCGGCCAGCATGCACACCACCACGCCTTCCATCAGCTCCCACGGCTTGCTGTGGTGCAGGATGCCGGGCCAGACCAGCAGCGCCAGTCCCACAACGATCAGCAGGTACACCGCCCGCAGCGCATACAGCCGGAACAAAGACACTTCTTTCATAGACCTCTCCTGGTTATTGATTTGATATGTCAATAATATCTGACAGGTGTAAGAAGTCAAGTACATCTGTGTCCGGCCGATGCGCTGTCAGGGCAGCACGTAGTCCAGTTCGTACTGGTGCTTGCGGTCCACCTGCTTCAGCGACATCCGGCCGCTGATGCCGGCCAGTTCTCCGGTGCCGGAGTCGGGCACGATGGTCACCGCGAGCTGGCTGTCGCCGCCGTGCATGGTGCCGGCGTGCTGCACGACAAAGCTGCCGGTCTTCCCCTTCAGCGTGCCGGTGATGCGCTCGATGGCGACGTAGGCGGCGGAGCCTTTGGTGTCGGTCACGGCCGTCAGCATTTCGCCTGTGCCGGCAGCTTGCAGGTCGCCGGAGTATTGTTTTTCAAGTAACATGCGCCCGGTGGCCGTGCGGCCTTCGTGCTGCGGCGCGGACGCCGGCGACATCTTGATCTCGAACGTGCCTTCCACACGCTCCGCGCGGGCGGACAGGCAAGCGAGGGCGGCGAGGATGGCGAGGACTGGTTTCATGGCGCGCTTTCTTGGAAGGTGGAGCTTCACTGTAATGTTGGGACGGGAGAAAAGATTGGAAAAAACCGACAGCGCGCAGACACTGATGCCCAAGGGCGTGGTCGATCCGGCGGGCGCGGCGCGCCGCATCCGGCTGGCCACGTATCCGCCCTCGGCGGCGCTGCAGCCGTTTGTTGACTATCACTGGGTGGTGGAGTGGGATCTGGGCGGGCGGCCGCCGGAGACGCAGCGTGTGCTGCCGTATCCGAACGCCCATCTGGTGCTCGACCGGGGCCAGACCGCCATCCACGGCGTGGTGCGCGGCGCGTTCGAGCGCAAGGTGGAAGGCGCCGGCAAGGTGCTCGGCGTGCGCTTCAAGCCGGGCGGGCTGCGGCCTTTCCTGCCGCATCCCTTGTCCCGTCTGGCGGACCGCACCATGCCGGTGGACGAGGTGCTGGGCGTTGCGGGCGCCGAGGCGGAACTGCGCGTGCTGGGCGACGAGCGTGGACGCAGCGATGCGGACATGGTGACAGCAGCGGATGCCTTGCTGGCAGTTGCGCTGCCGCCGGTGGACGAGCGCGCGCTGCTGGCGCAGCAGGCGGTGGAGGCAGCCGCCGCGGCAAACGGGCCGGTCAGCGTGGCGGCCTTGTCGGCGCAGCTGGGTATCGAGGAGCGCACGCTGCAGCGGCTGTTCAGCAACTATGTGGGCGTGTCGCCAAAGTGGGTAATCCAGCGATTCCGGCTGCAAGAGGCCACCTGGCGGCTGGGCCAGGCGGCGGCGCCGGACCTGGCCGAGCTGGCGGCACGGCTGGGCTTCTTCGACCAGGCCCATTTCACGCGCAGCTTCACGCAACTGGTGGGCAAGCCGCCGCTGGAGTACTGGAAATCGCAGCAAACCGCGTGATATCCAGCGGCGCTGGGACATGAATTTCCTCGCTGAGCATGGGCATACGCACCCGCAGCATTACTTCTCGTATACACTTGAAATTAGAAATTTGCACAGCCACAACTTTTGCGTTGCAAGCCTGTAGGGGGAGCCGACTTGGATGAGTTGACGGTGACGATGGATCAGCTGCGCGTCGGGCTATATGTCGAGCTGGACCTGAAGTGGTTCGAGCACCCGTTTGCGTTCAGCCGTTTCAAGATCAAGTCCGAGGAACAGATCGGCGTACTGCGCAGCCTGGGGCTGCGCCAGGTGCGCTACAAGCCGGAACTGAGCGACGTCGCGCCGCCGGAAAGTGCCGTGCCGCTGCCGGAGGCCACCGCCACGCAGGCGGCGCCGGCGGCCATCCCGGACTCCCCTGCGCTGCAAGCCAAGCGCGCCATGATGGCGCAGATGCAGCAGCGCCGCGACGACGCCGAGCGCGTCGAACGCGCTTTCACCAGCACCGCGCGCGCCATCCGGGAAATCGAGAAAAACCTGTTCTCGCGGCCGGAAGAATCGGTCGGCCAGGCCACCGCGCTGGTGACGCAGATTACCGACTCCATCCTGTCCGCGCCGGAACTGGCGATCCACGTGATGGGCGACACCGCCGGCAACGAGGAGCTTTACTTCCATTCGCTGAACGTGACCATGCTGTCCATGATGATCGCGCGCGAAATGGGCTTGCCGCCCGAGGTGGCAACGGTGCTGGGCCTGGGCGCGCTGCTGCACGACATCGGCCGCAAGAATATTCCGGACAAAATCCTCACCAAGCCGGACGCCTACACCACTGCCGAACAAAACCTGTATGAGATGCACGCGCAATACGGCGCCGAAATGGCGCAGCGCCTGCAATGCCTGCCGGCGGTGAGCGCGCTGATCCATGACCATCACGAGCTGTTCGACGGCAGCGGCTATCCGCGCAAGCTGAAGGGGGAAGGCATAGGGGTGCTGGCGCGCATCGTGACCATCGCCAATTACTACGACGAGCTGTGCAACCCATTCAATCTGGCGCACGCGCTCACGCCGCACGAGGCGCTGTCCATGATGTTCGCCAAGCACCGCGCCAAGTTCGATCCGCGCCTGCTGCAAATGTTCATCCGCTGCCTGGGCGTGTACCCGCCGGGCACGGTGGTGCAGCTGTCCAACGGCATGACCGGCATGGTGGCCACCGTGAACACCGAGCGGCCCATGAAGCCCATGCTGGTGGTGTACGACAAGGATGTGCCGCGCCTGGAGGCCCTGATGGTGGACCTGGAGCGGGAAACGGACCTGAACATCGTCAAGGCGCTGCGGCCCAGCCAGGTGCCGATGGAAGTCTACGTCTACCTCAGCCCGCGCAAGCGCATCAGCTACTACTTCGACGCCAGCAAGCCATTGCCGGAGACGGCGGCGCTGGCTTAGGCCGTGTGCAGCTGGGTGGTGGCGAGCGGGAACTTGCCCTCGCATACCAGCGGGATGATTTTCAGGCTTTTCTCGATGGCTTCATCGATCAGCAGCTGCTCGTCGCGGCGCGGGCGGTGCAGCACGAAGTCGGCCACGGCCTGCTGCAGGCTCAGGGTGCGCGGATGGCCGATGCCGATGCGCAGGCGCCAGTAGTCCTGCGTGCCGAGCGCGGCGGTGATGTCCTTCAGGCCGTTGTGGCCGCCCGAGGAGCCGCCCTTCTTCAGCTTGGCCACGCCGGGCATCATGTCCAGTTCGTCGTGCACCACCAGCACTTCGTCCGGGTTGATCTTGTAGAAGCGCGCCAGGCCGCCCACCGACTGGCCGGAACGGTTCATATAGGTTTGCGGTTCCAGCAGCCACAGCTCGCTGCCGGCGACGGAGGTCTTGGCCATCAGCGCGTTGAAGCGGGTTTCGCGCTGCAGGCGCGCGCCCAGGCTGTTGGCCAGGTTGTCGACCAGCCAGAAGCCGGCGTTGTGACGGGTTTGTTCGTAGTCGGGACCGGGATTGCCGAGGCCGACGATGAGGCGGATGGACATGGTTTATTCTGTGGATGTAAAAAAACCCCGACTAGCGGGGTTTTTGTGTTACTTCATGGGAAGTAAAGATTACTTCTTGCCTTTAGCGGCTGGCTTGGCATCAGCGGCTGGAGCAGCTGCGGTGGCTTCAGCCGACACGTGGCCTGCTGGTACCGAAGCGGTAGCGATGGTCAGCTTTTTGCCGTGGGTGATTGCGGTCACGCCTTTTGGCAGTGCCAGGTCCGACACGTGGATCGAGTGGCCAACGTCGATGTTTGCCAGGTCAACGTTCACGAATTCCGGCAGGTCGCCTGCTACGCAGGAAACGTCCAGCTCGGACATCACGTGGCTGATCGTTGCGCCGTGCAGTTTGACTGCTGGCGATACGTCGGCGTTGATGAAGTGCAGCGCCACTTTCTTGTGCAGCTTGGTGTTTGCGTCAACGCGCTGGAAGTCAGCGTGCAGTACCAGTTGCTTGAATGCGTGCATCTGGAAGTCGCGCAGCAGAACTTGCTGGGTCTTGCCGTCGATTTCCAGGTCCAGGATGGACGAGTGGAACACTTCTTTTTTCAGCGCGTGGTACAGCGCGTTGTGGTCCAGGGAGATGTTCAGCGGGCCTTCAGCGCCGCCGTACACGATACCTGGGGTTTGGCCGGAAATACGCAGGCGGCGGCTCGCACCCGTGCCCTGCAGTTCGCGTTTGAATGCAACAACTTTCATTTGAGACTCCAAAAGTAACAAGGCTCGCGCCTCGTTGTGAAGAAGCGCCCCGCGACCAGGACGCTCCGGAAAAACAGCGGCGCAACCGGTCAAAAACCGGTCGCGCCGCCGCTAAAAACCATGTGTTGACCGACTTAGTCGATGAACAGGGAGATCACGGAATCGCCCTTGATAATGCGTTTGAACGTTTCTGCCAGCAGCGGTGCGCAGGTCAGCTGGCGGATCTTGCCGCAAGCTTTGGCCGCGTCGGACAGCGGAATCGTGTCGGTCACCACCAGCTCGTCCAGCGACGAGTTCGAGATGCGGTCGATCGCAGGGCCGGACAGCACGGCGTGGGTGCAATACGCCACCACTTTCTTGGCGCCGCGCTCTTTCAGCACTTCGGCAGCTTTGACCAGGGTGCCGGCGGTGTCCACCATGTCATCCATGATGACGCAGTTGCGGCCTTCGACTTCACCGATGATGTTCATCACTTCGGAAACGTTGGCTTTCGGACGGCGCTTGTCGATAATGGCCAGGTCGCAGCCCAGGCGTTTCGCCAGGGCGCGGGCACGGACCACGCCGCCAACGTCGGGCGACACGACCAGCAGGTCCTCATTGTCCTTCTTCTGCAGGTCGCCCAGCAGGATAGGGGAAGCGTAGATGTTGTCGACTGGAATATCGAAGAAGCCCTGGATCTGGTCTGCGTGCAGATCCATGATCAGGACGCGCTCAACGCCGGCGCTTTCCAGCATATTGGCCACCACTTTTGCCGAGATCGCAACACGCGCCGAGCGTGGGCGGCGGTCCTGGCGGGCGTAGCCGAAGTAAGGGATGGCGGCAGTGATACGGCCAGCGGAGGCGCGTTTCAGTGCATCGACCATCAGGATCAGTTCCATCAGGCTATCGTTGGTCGGTGCGCAGGTCGATTGCAGCACGAACACGTCTTTACCACGAACGTTTTCGTTGATTTCGACCATGACTTCGCCGTCCGAGAATTTCGAGACGACTGCTTTGCCGAGAGGAATGCCGAGGTTTTTTGCGACTCCTTCAGCCAGCGCAGGATTAGCGTTGCCGGTAAAAACCATCAGGTTTTCGTAAGCCATGGGGAGTCCCAGAGAAGTAAGCGTTGATATCTTTGATTGATCGCCGGACAAACCTCTATCCGGCGCTGCGAGCTTCGGTGCCGTGGGCACCTGTATTTTATCTTGACTGGACGCTGATGCATCGACAGACTCAAGAAAAATTAGGTGGCAGGGGAACAAGGATTCGAACCTTGGTATGCTGGAATCAAAATCCAGTGCCTTAACCAGCTTGGCGATTCCCCTGCTGTAACTTGCTGCTTGTCGTTACGACGGCGATTATTATACTACCGAACTAACGAAAAGCAAAATCTTTTTTTCGTTCACAACATGTCGAAGATCGGATGCTGCTTCAGCGCTTTGGCCTTCCAGGCAGTCCAGACACCCTGCGCTCTTTCGAGTACCGCATCGGCCTGGCCTTCATCTGCAAAGGCACAAAACACACAAGCACCGGAACCAGTCATCCTGGCATCTCCGTAAGCTGCCAGCCATTCTATCGCCTTTGCTACCGGCGGGTAAAGACTGGTTGCCACTTGCTGCAAATCATTCCTGCCATACTGCTTCAAATCGTTTCGATTTTCGTAGTGGCTGGAAAAGTCCGCTATTATGATCGGCGAACTGTCCCTTGTCAAATGGGGAGAGCAAAATATTTCCGCCGTGGGCACGGCCACGCCCGGCTCGATCACCACATACCAGCAGTCCGGCGCCGCCACCGCCTGCAGCGCCTCGCCCACGCCTTCGGCAAACGCGGTCTGGCCGAAGATGAAGAAAGGGATGTCCGCGCCCAGCGGCAGGCCCAGCGCCATCAGCTCCTGCCGCGTCAAGCCGGCGTTCCACAAATGGTTCAGCGCCATCAGCGTGGTGGCCGCGTCGGACGAGCCGCCGCCCAGGCCGCCGCCCATGGGCAGCACCTTCTCCACCGTGATGTCGGCGCCGTGCAGCTGGCCGCTGCGGCGCCGCGCCTCGGCCTGCAGCAGGCGCGCCGCGCGGATGACCAGGTCCTGTTCTTCCGGCACGCCGGGAATGTCGTTGCTGCGGCGCAGCTGGCCGTCCGCGCGCACGCGGATGTGCAGCAGGTCGCCGCGGTCTATCAGCTGGAAGGCGGTTTGCAGCATGTGGTAGCCGTCCGCCCGGCGGCCGGTCACGTGCAGGAACAGATTCAGTTTGGCCGGGGCCGGGAGGTTCTTCAGTTCGTTCATGTAGCTGGTTTAATTCTGTGCTTCTATGATGACTCGGATGGACATGTGGTCCAGCTTGCCGGTGGCGCCGCGCTCGGCGTCGATGCGCTTGGGCTGCTGGACGGCGCTCTTGCCGCCCGGCGCCGCATCGTGCCACGAGACCCAGCTCACGCGCCAGCCGTCGGCGGTGGTCACACTGTTGGCGGCGCCGTCGGCGGCGGGATTGGCCACGAAAGGCTTGCCGCCCGCCGCCGTGGCGCGGCCCTGCAGCCAGTCGCGCATGCCGGACACCGGCAGGGTCCAGCCCAGCGCCTGCGTGCTCAGCGCGTCGATATCGGTGGCGCTGCGCGGCGCCTTGCCGCTCTCGGTCAGCGTGGCCAGCCGGGGCGTGACGCTGATGGTGGCGACGGTCTGGTTCAGCGGCGGGGCCTGGATGGCGATGTCGGTGCGCTCCGCGTTTTGCTGCCAGATGAAGCGCACCGTTATGTTCTCGTCGCGGCCCTCTTTGCTGTAGGCGGCATTCAGCCTGCCCGCCAACTCCACGTCGTAGCCGGCGCCGGTCAGCCCGCTGGTGGTGGCACAGCCGGACAGCAGCGCGGCGCTGCCCAGCGCGAAGACCATGGCGGCGCGGCGCATCACATGTGCGCGCATCATAGGCTGGTATTCAAACGGGCCAGCGTGCTTTTCAGCGCGTCGTTCTGCGGGTCCTTGGCGCGCGCTTCGCGCCACAGCTTGTGCGCGCCGCCCTGGTCGCCCTGCGCCCACAGCACTTCGCCCAGGTGCACGGCGATTTCGGGGTCGCTGCGCAGGGTGTAGGCCTGGCGCAGCAGCGCCTCGGCTTCCTTCAGGCGGCCCTGGCGGTATTGCACCCAGCCCATGCTGTCCATGATGAAGGGGTCGTTCGGCGCCATCTGCATGGCCTTCTCGACCAGGGTGAAGGCCTCGTCCAGGCGCTGGTTGCGGTCCGCCAGCGAATAGCCCAGCGCGTTGTAGGCGTGGTGGTTGTCCGGCGCGATCTCCATCACCTTGCGCAAGCTGGTTTCCATCAGCTCCACCTTGCCCAGCTTTTCAGCCGCGAGGGCGAAGTCGTACAGCAGGTCCGGGCTGTTCGGGTAGCGCAGCACGCCGTCCTGCAGCACGGCGTAGGCCTCCAGGCTGCGGCCGGCGTCGCGCAGCAGCTGGGCGTCGGTCTGGGCCACCTGGGCCAGTTCGGCCGGATCTTCGCTCTTGATGTCTGCCAGCTGCTTGCGCGCGCCGTCCAGGTCGCCCAGGCGGGCGGACAGCTGGGCACGCTTGAGCTTCACGGTCAGCAGCAAACGCGGCTCGCCATTGTCTATCTTCTCCAGCCAGGCCTGGGCGCCGGCGAAGTCGCCGCGCTCCTCGGCGATCTGCGACAGGATCAAGAGCGCCTTGGTGGGGTCGCGGTCATCGCTGCCCTCCTTGTCCACCACCTCCACGAAGTGCTTGAAATAGCCTTCGGCGGCGGCAATGTCGTTGCCCTGCATGGACATGATGCCCAGCGCGTACAGCGTGGCCGGGTTGTCCGGCTGGCTTTTCAGCAGGAACTGGAACTGCTCGCGGGCCTGGTCGTACTGCTTCTGCTCCACCAGCATGCGGGCGTAGGCGGCGCGCACTTCGCGCGAATTCGGGTACTTGGCCAGGAAACCGGTCACCAGCCTGGTCACGGCGGCGCCGTCGGGCGTCACCTGCGCCATCGTCAGCAGCGCCAGTTCGGAGTCGGGCTTGATGCGCATGGCTTGCTGCGCTTCCTTGCCGGCGCGCTCCACGTCGTTATTCGAAAACGCGCCCTGGGCCAGCACCAGGTGGGCTTCCAGCGTCTGGGCGTAAGGCGCGAGCACGCGCTCCATCAGGGCGAAAGCGGCGGCCTTGTCCTTGGCGCGCAGCAGGAATTGCTGCATCTGGAACATGGCCAGGCCGCGCGCGTTGGGCGGGCTGGCCTTCAGGCGCTGCGCGAACACCTGCTCGGCTTCGCTCAGGTCGTCGCTCAGCACGGAGAAACCGAGGAAATACTGCGCCGCTTCGTCCGACTCGGGGGCCAGTTCCCGCCACAGGCGGATGGCCGCCATCGCCTCGCCGCCCTGCTTGGCTGCCAGCGCCATTTCAGCCGAGCGCTGGGCCAGGCGCGGATCGCGCGTCTGCTGGGCCAGCACCATCATGGTGACGTAGGCGCTTTGCCACTGGCCGCGCTTGAAGTCCAGCTCGGCCTTGGTGAGCTTGTAGAACAAATCGCTGGTCAGCTCCACGCTGGGCAGGGGCTCGGTGGCTTGCACTGCGGCTGCGGCCGCCACCGCCTGCACGGCGGGCGTATCGGCCTCGGCGGCGGGGGACGTAGCAGATTCTGCGGCAGGAGCGGGCTGCTCGGGCGCATCCGGCTGCGGTACAACAGCGCAAGCGGACAGTACTGCCGAGAAGGTTACAATGACGAATGCGTTTTTCAAAGGATAGCCCTGACTGGTAGGAAACTAGCCCTGATTTTACGCCAACCCACCGCTATCGTCCGTTTGCAGGTGTAACGAAGTTTTTTGCCTATGCCAGAATTGCCAGAAGTTGAAGTCACGCGGCGCGGAGTGGCGCCCCATATCGAAGGGCGCACCGTGCGCGGCGTGGTGCTGCGCCGCAGCGGCCTGCGCTGGCCCTTCCCTGCCGGCCTGGAGCAGGCGCTGGCGGGCCGCGTGGTGACGGCCACGGGGCGGCGCGGCAAATACCTGCTGCTGCGCTTCGACAATGGCACCCTCATCATCCACCTCGGCATGTCCGGCCATTTGCGCGTGCTGCCGCAAGGCATACCGCCGCAGAAGCACGACCATTTCGACCTGGTGGTCGACAGCGACCGCGACGAGCAGGTGCTGCGGCTGACCGATCCGCGCCGCTTCGGCGCCGTGCTGTGGCACCCCAGCGAGGACGGCGACCTGGAGCAGCACCTGCTGCTGCGCGGCCTGGGCGTGGAACCGCTGGAGGGCGCGTTCACCGGCGAGCTGCTGCACCGCATGACGCGCACGCGCGGCTCGGCCATCAAGCAGGTGCTGCTGGCGGGCGATATCGTGGTGGGCGTGGGCAATATCTACTGCTCGGAGAGCCTGTTCCGCGCCGGCATCAATCCGAAGACGCCGGCCCGCCGCATCAGCCTGGCGCGCTACCAGAAGCTGGCGCAGGCCATCCGCGACGTGCTGGCCGAGGCCATCGTCCAGGGCGGCAGCACCTTGCGCGACTTTATCAGCGTCAATGGCCAGTCCGGCTACTTCCAGCAAAGCTATTTCGTCTATGATCGTACCGGCCTGCCGTGCCGGGTGTGCGGGACGCCGGTGCGCCAGGTCAAGCAGGGGCAGCGCTCGACCTTCTATTGTGTGCAGTGCCAGAAATAAGAGGGAAGCATGGTCAGGGATCTTGAACAGTACAGTGCGTGGCGCCAGGGCGTGGTGGTGGCGCTGCAGCAGTACCAGGCATGGCTGCACGGCGCCGAGCTGGCCGACGCGGCCAGCGAGCAGCGCCTGGCGCGCACCCTGGCCCGGCTGGCGGACGACAAGCTGTCGGTGGCCTTCGTGGCCGAATTCTCGCGCGGCAAATCCGAACTGATCAACGCCATCTTCTTCGCCGACTACGGCCAGCGCATCCTGCCTTCGGCGGCCGGACGCACCACCATGTGCCCCACCGAGCTGATGTACGACCCGGCGTGGCCGGCCTGCATCCGCCTGCTGCCGATCGAAACCCGGGCCGACAACCTGTCCACCAGCGACTACCGCGACAACGCCTCGGCCTGGACCATGCTGCCGCTGGACCTGGACTCGCCGGCCGCCATGCACGAGGTGTTCCGCCAGGTGAGCCTGACGCGCCACGTGGGCGTGGAGGAAGCCAAGCGCTACGGCCTGTACGACGAGAACGATCCGGACATGCCGGTTACGCTGGACAACGACGGCCTGGTGGAAATCTCGCTGTGGCGCCACGCCATCATCAACTTCCCGCACCCGCTGCTCAAGCAGGGCCTGGTGATCCTGGACACGCCGGGCCTGAACGCCATCGGCACCGAGCCGGAGCTGACGCTGAATCTGATCCCGCACGCCCACGCGGTGCTGTTCATCCTGGCGGCCGACACCGGCGTGACCAAGAGCGACATCGAAGTCTGGCGCACGCACATCGGCGCCGGCGCCGGCCGCCTGGTGGTGCTCAACAAGATCGACAGCATGTGGGACGAACTGCGCAGCGACACCGAGGTGAACGCCGAGATCGCGCGCCAGCAGGAGCATGCGGCGCACATGCTGGCCCTGGAGCCGCGCCAGGTGTTTCCGGTGTCGGCGCAGAAGGCGCTGGTGGGCAAGATCAACAGCGACGCGGCGCTGCTGGAAAAAAGCCGCCTGGGCCTGCTGGAGCGGGCCTTGTTCAACGAACTGATTCCGGCCAAGAAGGACATCATCCGCAAGCAGCTGGCGCGCGAGCTGGGCACGCTGAGCGGCGCGCAGCAGGCCATGGTGAGCGCGCGCATGCGCGGCATCGTCGAGCAGCTGCACGAGCTGAAAAGCCTGCGCGGCAAGAACCAGAGCGTGGTGGCGCACATGATGCGCCGCATCGACGTGGAGAAGAAGGAGTTCGACAGCAGCCTGTTCAAGCTGCAGGCCACGCGCGCGGTGTTCACGCGGCTGTCCACCGAGCTGTACACCTGCCTGGGCATGGACATGCTGCGCGACCACGTGCTGGGCGTGCGCGCCGCCATGGACCGCAGCCGCTTTTCCACCGGCATGCGCGAGGCGGTCAAGGTCTTCTTCGACGACATCAAGCGCGACCTGCAGGCGTCCGAACGCAAGACCAGCGAGATCCGCGACATGATGGAGGTGATGTACCGCAAGTTCTCCAGCGAGCACGGGCTCACGCTGCCGCCGCCCATGCCCTTCACGCTGGACCGCTACCGCGACGAGATCGCCGACATCGAGGATATCTACGATGCGCAGTTCGGCACCGTGACCTTGCTGATGACCAGCCGCGTGGTGCTGATGGAGCGCTTCTTCGACTCCATCGCGTCGGCCGTGAAGCGCTGCTTCAAGGCGGCCAACGCGGACGCGGAGGCGTGGCTGAAGGTGATCATGGCGCCGCTGGAGGCGCAGATCCGGCAGCACAAGGACCAGCTCAAGCACAGGCTGGCGTCCATCCAGCGCATCCATGACGCGACCGACAGCCTGGAGCAGAAAATCGAGGCCTTCGAGCAGAGCCAGGCCGAGCTGGAGCAGCTCAGGGCCAAGCTGACCGAGCTGTCCGGCAATATCAGCATCGCCATCAACGCGGAATATGTGGCGCTGGACGCCGCCGCGTAATGGCGGGTTACGGCTGCGCCTAACCCGCCCTACGATATTGCGTAGGGCGGGTTAGGCCGCAGGCCGTAACCCGCCGCAACCCAAGGAACAGAATGAAACGTTTGACCCATCCGCTGGCGCCCGAAGGCGCGGCGGACTATATCGATCCCACTTTCTCGGCCGACCTGATCGCCTGGCAGCAGCAGCACGGCCGCCACACGCTGCCGTGGCAGAACACGCGCGACGCCTACCTGGTGTGGCTGTCCGAGATCATGCTGCAGCAGACCCAGGTCTCAGCCGTGCTGGGCTATTACGCGCGCTTCCTGGAGCGCTTCCCCACCCTGCGCTCGCTGGCCGAAGCGCCGGTGGAGGATGTGATGGCGCAGTGGAGCGGCCTGGGCTACTACACCCGCGCGCGCAATCTGCACAAGTGCGCGCAGCGCGTGGTGGCGGAATACGGCGGCGTGTTCCCGTCCGACCCGGCGCTGCTGGCCGAGCTGCCCGGCATAGGCCGTTCGACGGCGGCCGCCATCGCGGCCTTTTCCAGCGGCGCGCGCGCGGCCATCATGGACGGCAACGTCAAGCGCGTGTTCGCGCGCGTGTTCGGCATCGACGCCTATCCGGGCGAGAAAAAGGTCGAGCAGGCCATGTGGCTGCGCGCCGAGGCGCTGCTGCCCGAGCAGGGCATCGAGGCCTACACGCAGGGCCTGATGGACATGGGCGCCACCTTGTGCACGCGCAGCAGCCCGGACTGCGGCCGCTGCCCCATGCAGCCGCGCTGCGTGGCCTACGCCACCCAGCGCACCAAGGATCTGCCGGTGCGCAAGCCGAAGAAGGCCACGCCGGAAAAGCACGCCACCATGCTGGTGCTGATGGACCAGGGCCAGGTGCTGCTGGAGCAGCGCCCCGCCAGCGGCATCTGGGGCGGACTGCTGTCGCTGCCGGAACTGGACGGCCACACGCTGGCCGAGGATGACGATATTCCGCCGGCCGACCAGGCGGCATTGGTGGCGGCGGTGAGTGTATTCGGGGAGATGGAGTCGCACGAGCGGCTGGTGACGGTGACGCATGTGTTCACGCACTACAAGCTGCATATCGCGCCGCTGCTGGTGACCTTGGCGCGCCGCGCGCCCTTCGCCGCCGACGGCCGCCACGTCTGGCTGGACGCCTCCCGCGTGTCCGGCGCCGCCCTGCCAGCGCCCATCAAGAAGCTGCTGCTGGAGCTGCTGGGCGACAGCGGCGCCGCGCAGGCGCGCATGTTCTAACTGAGTAATCTGGCGACCGTCAGCGTGGCGCTGAAGGTGACCAGCGACATTGCAGTTGCCGTGCCGACAAACCACTTGATGAGGCGTTTTTCCAGCGCCTCCAGGTCCGCCTTGGTGGCGTAGCTGGAGCGTATCACTGCGACATCAATTTCCAGTGACCGCAGCCGGCTTTCAATCTCGCTGAGACGGCGATCGACGTCTGTGAACCGCTCCTTGGTTTCTTCATCCATGGCGCACCTCCGTCCCTTCATCATGCGCCGCGCAAGGACGGATATCAAGCGGACCGCGCAGGGGGCTTGATGCAGCTCAGATGACGCTACAGTTCTTCCAGCGCGAACAGGCGGCGGTGCTCGCGGATGGCGTAGCGGTCGGTCATGCCGGCGATGTAGTCGGCGATTTTGCGCGCCTGCGCGGTGGCGTCGCCGGAGGCGTCGATATAGTCGGGCGGCAGCAGCACCGGATCGGCGATGAAGGCGTCGAACAGCTCGCGCAGGATGCGGCTGGCCTTGACCCGCATGCGGTTGACCTTGTAGTGCTTGTACAGATTCGCCCGCAGGAAGCGCTTGAGCTCGGTTGCGTCCTTGCGCATCTGGTCGGAGAAGCGTATCAGCGGCGGCGCGTGGCGCACCTCGTCCAGGTTTTTCGGCGCGGCGTCCAGCAGCAGCTGGCCGGAAGTCGCGAGCAAGTCGTCCGCCAGCGCCGTGATCAGGCGGCGCAGGGTTTCGTAGATGGCGCGCCGTCCGCTCAGGCCGGGATGCACGCGCTGCACGTCGTGCCACAGACGGGCGAAGAACTCCACCTGCTCCAGCTGCTCTATCGTGATCAGCCCGGAACGCAGGCCGTCGTCGATGTCGTGGCTGTTGTAGGCGATCTCGTCGGCCAGGTTGGTCAGCTGCGCTTCCAGCGAGGGCTGGGTGCGGTCGATAAAACGCTGCGCCACCGGCCCCAGCAGCCTGGCATTGGCCAGCGAGCAGTGCTTGAGTATGCCTTCGCGCGTCTCGAACATCAGGTTCAGGCCGTCGAAGGCGCCGTACTGCTCCTCCAGCGTATCGACCACGCGCAGGCTTTGCAGATTGTGCTCGAAGCCGCCGTGGTCCTGCATGCATTCGTTGAGCACGTCCTGGCCCACGTGGCCGAAGGGGGTGTGGCCCAGGTCGTGCGCCAGCGCCACCGCTTCCACCAGGTCTTCGTTCAGGCGCAGGTTGCGCGCCAGCGAGCGGCCCACTTGGGCCACTTCCAGGCTGTGCGTGAGGCGGGTGCGGAACAGGTCGCCCTCGTGGTTGAGGAAGACCTGGGTTTTGTACTCAAGACGGCGGAACGCGGTCGAATGGATGATGCGGTCGCGGTCGCGCTGGTACTGGCTGCGCGAGGCGTGCGGCGTTTCCGGATAGCGGCGCCCCACGCCCTGGTCCGAATGCACGGCATAGGGGGCGAGGTGGGCTTCGCTGCTCATCATGGCGCTTGTACGCAGGCGGCCAGGGTTTGCAGCAGCAGTTCCTGCGGCGCGTTGGTGATGCTGGGGCTGCCCAGCGGCTTCAAGAGGATGAACTTGATGGCGCCGCCTTCGTTCTTCTTGTCGACCTCCATCAGCTCCAGCCAGCGCGCCGCGCCCAAGTCCGGCGCCACGGTGGGCAGGCCGGCGGCGTGCACCAGCTTGCGCACGCGCTCGACGGTTTCGCCGTCCACCAGGCCCATGCGGTGCGACAGGTCGGCCGCCATCACCATGCCGCAGCCCACGGCCTCGCCGTGCAGCCAGTTGCCGTAGCCCAGGCCGTTCTCGATGGCGTGGCCGAAGGTGTGGCCGAAGTTGAGGATGGCGCGCAGGCCGCCTTCGCGCTCGTCCTGGCGCACCACGTCGGCCTTGATTTCGCAGGAACGGGCGATGGCGTAGGCCAGCGCGCCCTTGTCGCGCGCCACCAGCAGGCCGATGTTGGCTTCGATCCAGTCGAAGAACTCGGCGTCGATAATGGCGCCGTGCTTGATCACTTCGGCCAGGCCGGCCGACAGCTCGCGGTCCGGCAGGGTTTCCAGCGTGGACGTGTCGGCGATCACCACGCGCGGCTGGTAGAACGCGCCTATCATGTTCTTGCCCAGCGGATGGTTGATGCCGGTCTTGCCGCCCACCGAGGAGTCAACCTGGCTCAGCAGCGTGGTCGGCACCTGGATGAAGTCCACGCCGCGCATATAGCTGGCCGCCGCGTAGCCGGTCAGATCGCCGATCACGCCGCCGCCCAGCGCCAGCAAGGTGGTCTTGCGGTCGGCCTTGGCCGCCAGCAGCGTGTCGAACACCGTCATCAGGCTGTCCCAGGTCTTGTATTCCTCGCCGTCGGGCAGCACGATCTCGATGACGTCCTTGCCGTGCGCCTGCAGCGCGCTGCGCACGCCGTCCAGGTACAGCGGCGCCACCGTGGTGTTGGTGACGATGGCGACTTTGCTGCCGGTGACGTGGCGCGCCAGCAGCGCGCCGTCCTCCAGCAGCGAGGGACCGATGGAAATGGGGTAGCTGCGCTCGCCCAGCTCAACGTTCAGGAGTATGGTGGTTTGTTCGTTCATCGATGGTTGTGCGGTTGTGACGCAGTTGGGCGCGGCATGGCAGGCCCGCGCGTCCAGCTGGTTCAGAATTGTGTGAACCATCGATTGTACGTTAGGTCGGCCGGTATCGATGACGATGTGGGCCATTTCCTCGTATAAGGGTTCGCGCTGCACCATCAGCTCCTCGAGCTTTTTGCGCGGGTCGGCGGTCTGCAGCAGCGGCCGGTTCTTGTCGTGGGCGGTGCGGGCCAGGATGGAATTGATGCTTGCACGCAAGTAAATCACCGTGCCGCGCTCGCGCAGCAGGGCGCGGCTGTCGGGATTGAGGATGGCGCCGCCGCCGGTGGCCAGCACCACGCCCTGCTGGGCGCTCAGGTCGCGGATCACGTCCGCCTCGCGGCGGCGGAAGCTCTGTTCGCCTTCGATTTCAAAGATCCAGGGAATGGAGGCGCCGGTGCGGGCCTCGATCTCGTGGTCCGAATCGATGAAGGTCAGCCCCAGTTTGCGGGCCAGCAGGCGGCCTATGGTGGTCTTGCCCGCCCCCATCAGTCCGACCAGAAATATATTACTGCCGTAAGTATCAGCCACGTTGATCCACTTTTCAGAATGCGCGGACGCCGGCGCCGGCGTCCGCTACTGCCTCCTTACGGGCAGCTGAACCGCAGTTTAAACGGATACGTGGTGACATTGTTGCGCGGCGTGGTGATCGTGACATTAAATGTTGCATTCAATGGCGTCAGGCAAGGTTTTGGCTGCACGCTGCCCACCGTTACGGTGTGGTAAGAACCCTGGCGGATGCTGGCGTTGTCGATGCCGGTGCCGCTGCTGGCGTCGCCGCTGGCAATGTGGGCGAACACGTTCTGCACGCTGGCCGGCGACACGCCGGTGGCCGACGCATTGACCGCATTGGTAATATCCACGCGGGTGCCGGCCGGCATCGGGTTGTTGTTGATGTCGTTTAGCTGCAGGTTGAACACGCGCGAGTCGTTGGCGCCCACGGTGCCCAGGTCGTACTCGGCGCCGGTCAGGCGCACGGGAACCGGGCTGGCGGTGTCGTTGAACCACACGTTTTCAGCGAAGCTGCCGCTCAAGAAGATGCCGATCTTGGCGAACAGCGTGTTGTAGCCGTCGGTGGTGCTGGCGCAGATGGTCGCCAGGCCGGTGCGGGTGCTGTCGTTGGTGATGCCAACCGACGTGCTGGTGCCGTCGCTGCGCACGGTGGGCGAGTTGCACGCCGTTTTAGGCGTGTTGGCCGGCGCCGAGCGCGGGTTCTGGGTGCGGAAGTCCACCGAGCAGCCGCCGTTGGCGGTGTTGCAGGCGCCCTTGCTGGACGCGCCCACCGACGCCAGGTTGCTCTGGAAGACCACCGGCAGGCCGTCGGCCACCGGATTGCCGGCCTGGTCGGCCACCATCACGTTGACCGTGGTGGCCGGCACCTGGGTGCCGCTGTCGTAAGTCCAGCCTTCCACGTTGGGGCTGCCCACGCTCAGCGAGAAGGCCTGCTGCACCGGGAGGCCGGTGGTGACGACGATGGAGTCCGAGCTGGTCGACACGGCGGCGTTGCTGACCAGGGTGGCCTGCACGCGGAACGAGGTCGGCTTGGCGCCCGAGTTGACGGTCATGATGACTTCGCCGTTCGCATCGGTGCTGTCGGTGGCCTTGTTGACGGTGACGTCCGGCGTCGAGGCGGCGAATTTGACCGCCTGGGCCGGCAGCGCCTTGCCGAAGATGTCGACCACCTTGAAGGTCAGCGTGGCCGTTTCGGTACGGCCGAAGCCGCCTTGGCCCTTGACCACGATGGACTGGTTGACCGGGCTGGCGCCGACGAACTGGATCGAGGCGGCGGCCGGGCTGGCGATGGCCAGCGCGGCGCTGGCGGCCACCGGCGTGGACGCGCCGCTGCTCAGGGTGGCGGTGATGACGTCGTTATTGCCGCAGCCCTGGTCGCGGAACACCACTTGCGCGGTGCCGTTGCTGGTGGGCGCGCTCGCCGCCAGGGTGGCCTTGCCGGCGGTAACGCAGGCGGAGGAGAAGTTGATCGTCATCTGCTGCTCGGTGTACTTGCTGCTGCCGGCCAGCACGTCGACCGAGATCACCGAGGAGCCATAGGCGCCGATGGTGGCCGGCGACAGGGTCAGCTTGCTCAGCGTGACGGTGGTGGCGCCCACGATGAAGTTGGCCTGGGCCGTCAGGCCGGTGCCGTCCACGATGGCGGTGGCGTTCAGCGTGCCGGCGCCGCTGGCGACCAGGCTGGCCGGACGCACGGTGGCTTCGGCCACGCCGTTGGCGTCGGTCAGGGTGGTGCCGGCCGATGGCGAGAACGCCACCAGCGTGGCGGAGTTGGACACCGCGGCGTTGAAGGACACCAGTGCGTTCGGGACCGGCTTGCCGTCCTTGTCCTTGATGGTGGCGCGCGCCGTCAGCGGCGCAATGCTGCTGAGCGAATTGCTGGCCGCGCCGGTGCTGCTGAACAGCGCCAGCGTCATGGTCGGGATTTGCACCGGCGTGCCGGCCACCACCTGGATTTTCTTCTCGGCGGAGACCACCGTGCCGACGGTGGCGGTAATGGTGATGGTGCGCAGCGAGCTGTCGCCCTTGGTGCTCAGGCGGGCCGTGACGGTGCCGGTGGCGTCGGTGGTCTTGGCCAAGGCCGCGATGGCGCCCGAGCTGGCCTTGAAATCAACGGTCTGGTCAGCCATGACGTTGTTGCTGGCGTCCTTGACCACCACGGTCAGCGTCACTTCGGTGCCGTCGGCGCCGGAGGAGGCGATGGTGTCCGCGCTGGAGACCAGCACCACGCTGGCCACCTTGGGCGTGCCCGGAGTGGTGGGGGTGCCGGTGCCGCCGCCGACGCTGCCGGGGTTGCCGCCGCCGCCGCCGCAGGCGGCCAGCAAGGTGGCGCATAACGACAGCGCCAGCCAATCCTTGAATTTTTTCATCATGCTGTTTTCCGTAGTAATCATAGGTGGATTCTTGCGTATTCCGGGGTCTTAGCGCGCGGACAGGCGCTCGGCGACGATCTTGGGCGTAATAAAGACCAGCAATTCCGTCTTGTCATTGGTGCGGGAGTCGGTGCGGAACAGATAGCCCAGCACCGGTACGTCGCCCAGCAGCGGCACCTTGCTCACGACGTTGCGCTCGACCTGCTGGTAGATGCCGCCCAGCACGACCGTGCCGCCGTTGTCTATCATGACCTGGGTTTTCACGTGCTTGGTGTCGATGGCGAAGCCGGCCCGGGTTTCCTGGCCCACGCTGTCCTTGTTCACGTCCACGTCCAGCACCACGTTGCCGTCCGGCGTGATCTGCGGCGTCACTTCCAGGCGCAGGTTGGCCTTGCGGAAGATGATGGAGGTGGCGCCGCTGCTGGTGGCCACCTGGTAAGGCAGCTCCAGGCCCTGCTCGATCACGGCCACCGCCTTGTCGGCCGTCACCACGCGCGGGCTGGACACGATCTTGCCGGTGCCGTCCGCCTCCAGCGCCGACAGCTCCAGGTTCAGGAAGCGGTTGGCGGCCGACGAGAACAGGCTCACGGCCAGGCTGCCGGCGGCGGCGCCGTTGATGGACGCGGCCGGCAGGTTGATGAACTGGGAATTGGTGTAGCCGTCGCCCCGGTCCGGGGTCTGGCCGGTGACCTGGCCGATGCCGGTCATATTGCCGCCGATGCCAATGCGGGTGTTGCCGCCGCCGATCTGGTAGCCGGTGTCGCCGCCGCGCAGCGTGCGCAGGTCGGCAAAGCCCAGCTTGGCGCCCAGGTTGCGGGTGAAAGAGTCGCTGGCCTCGACGATGCGGGCCTCGATCAGCACCTGCTTGGAAGCGATGTCGGTCTTGGCGATCAGCTTGCGGATATCGTCCAGCTTGGAGGCGATGTCGGTGACGAAGAGCTGGTTGGTGCGCGGCTCGATAATGGCGCTGCCGCGCTTGGACAGCACGCGGTTCTTCACGTCGGACGCGCCGTCCAGGCCGAACACGGTCTTGAACGATTCAGCCTTCTGGTAGTTCAGCTGGAAGATTTCCGACTTCAGCGGCTCCAGGTCGGCGATCTGGGCGCGCTGCTCCAGCTCCAGCTTCTCCTTGGTCAGCAGTTCTTCCTTGGGCGCGATCCACAGCACCGAGCCGTTCTTGCGCATGTCCAGGCCCTTGGCCTGCAGCACCACGTCCAGCGCCTGGTCCCACGGCACTTCCTTCAGGCGCAGGGTCAGGTTGCCGCTCACGCTGTCGCTGGTGATGATGTTCAGGCCGGAAATGTCGGCAATGGCCTGCAGCGCGGCGCGCACTTCCACGTTCTGGAAATTGAAGGACAGCTTCTCGCCGCGGTAGCCCTGGGTGCCCTGGGTCAACTTGTTCGGGTCTTCCTTGATCGGCTTGACGTCCACCACCAGCTGGGTGTCGCTCTGGTACACGCTCTGTTCCCACAGGCCCTTGGCCTCAATGGTCATGCGCACATTGTCGCCCTGCGGCACGGTGGTGATCTGCGACACCGGGGTGCCGAAGTCCGTCACGTCCAGGCGGCGGCGCAGCGATTCCGGCACGCCGGTCTTGAGGAAATCGATCACCAGGCCGGCGGCGGTAGGACGCACGTCGACCGCCACCTGGCTGTTCGGCAGGTCCACCACCACGCGGCCTTCGCCGTTGGCGCCGCGCCGGAAATCCAGGTCGCGCAACTGCTGCTTGCCCGGCGGCGCCGCTTGCGGCGCCTGCGCCGTCCTGGCCGGCATGCCGGTGGCATCCACCGCCGTGGCCAGGCCGCCGGAGCCGTCTATGGTCAGGATGACGGCGTTGCCGTCGATGACGGTGGCGTAGTTCAGGCTGCGCTTCAGGTTGAACACCAGGCGCGAGCGTTCGCCGGCCTGCACCACGTTCACGCTGCGCAACTCGCCCTGGTTCACTTCCTGGGTGGTCTTGCCGGTGCCGTTGACGGTGGCGCCGAAATCCAGCGCGATGCGCGGCGGGTTGGTGATGGCAAAGCCGATCGGCAGCTTGTCCGGCGCGTGCTTGAGCGCGATCTTGACGATCACGTTGGCGCCCTGCTGGTTGGTGGTGATGGACTCGATGGCGTTGCCCTGCTGGGCGCGGGCCGGAGCCAGGGCCAGCGCCATGGCGGCGACGGCCAGCATGGCGTGCATGGCCTGTCGGAAAGCGGCGGTATTCAGGCGGTTCATTTTTGGTTCTCCTTGCTTTCCTGCAGTTCCAGCTTGGACACGCGTTCAACCCAGTCGCCGGTGGCGTCCTGGACGATTTCCTTGACGCTCACGGCGTCGTCGCTGATGCTGGTGATCAGACCGAAATTCTGGCCCACGTGCTGGCCGGGGCGTACCTGGTACACCGCCTTGTCCACTTGCAGCAAGGCGTACATCACCTTGGCTTTTTCCATGGTGCCCACCATCTTCACGATGTCGAGCGGAAAGCTTTCGAGGAACTCCTTGCGGCGGTCCAGGTCCGGCTTGAGGCCGCCGCCGGGCTTGCGGTCCAGCCGCGCCAGCTCGGCCAGCAGCTTGTTGGCGCTGAAGGGATCGATCTGGTCCTGCGCCACGTAGGCGAAGGGGATGAAGTTTTTCGGCGCGGCGATGGGCTTGACAGCCACCTGGGCCGAATTGTCGACCTGCTTCATCCACTGCCGCACTTCCTGCACGTCGCTGTCGCCGCAGCCGGCCAGCGCCAGCAGGCCGGCCAGGACGAACGAGAACCGGGAAAACCGGGATAGGCGCTTGCTCATTTTTTCGCCGCCTTTTTCTTGTCGGCGGCGGCCTTGCGCTGCGCCGCCACTTCGTCGGGATCCAGGTAGCGGAAGGTCTTGGCCACCGCGTCCAGCGTCAGGCCGCCGTCCTTGCCGGCCGACAGCGCCATATTGTTCAGCGTAACGATGCGCGGCAGATTGGCCATGTCGCTGGCGAAGGCGCCCACGTCATGGTAGCTGCCGGTCACCTTGATATCGATAGGCAGCTCGGCGTAATAATCGCGCACCACCACCTGGCCCGGCTTGAACAGCTCGAACTGCAGGCCGCGCCCCAGGCCGGCCTGGTTGATGTCGGACAGCAGCGCCGCCATTTCGGCCTTGCTCGGCAGCTGCTTCTGCAGGCGCTCCACGTACTGGTCGACCTGCAGCTTCTGCGCCCGCAGCGCGTCCAGGTTGACCGCCTGCTGGGTCTTGGCGATGTACTCGCCGCGCAGCCGGTTTTCCTCGGCCGCCAGCGTGTCCTGGGTCTCGAACTGGCTGCTCCAGTACGCGAAATAGCCCAGCGCGGCCACCGCCGCCACCATGCCCACCGCGCACATCAGGCGCGGCGCCAGCGGCCATTGGCCGGGATGGCGTCCGCTCAGTCCCCTGAACTGGTCCGCCAGCGCGGCGCTTGCTTCTTTCAGATCGATCGCCATGGTCCGCCCCTAGTTGCTGGCCGCAGCCATTGCCGCGCCCGGCTTGGCGCCGGGCTTGCCGTCGGCCGGCTGGTCCTTGTCGCGCGGCCGCTTGATGCTGACGATCATATTGAACTCCACTACTTTCTTGGCCGTCTTGCCCTGGCCCAGACCGGTGGATTTGACTTCGATCAGGTCCGGCTTCTCCAGCCACGGCGACACCCCGGCCACATTGCGCAGCAGCTCGGAGACGCGCTCCTGCGACTGCGCATAGCCCAGCAGCGTGACCTTCTGGCCTTCCTGCTTGAACGATTTCAGGTACACGCCGGACGGGGTCTGCTTGACCAGCTCGTCGAGCAGGTAGACCGGCTGGTTGCGGTCGCCCTGCAAATCCTCCACCGCCTGCTGGCGCGCCTTCAGCGCCTCGATTTCCTGCTTCAGCGTGGCGATCTCGGCGATCTTCTTGTCCAGCACCACGATGGCGTCCTTGATGACCTTGTTGCGCTGTTCCTGGATGGAGATGGCGCGCGCGTTGTAGCCGCCCACCGCCAGCACCACGGCCGCGCCGATCAGCGCGCCCAGCACCAGCAGCGCGTAGAACGCCGACTTCTTCTGTTTGCGCTTGGCCTCGCGGTGCGGCAGCAGATTAATATGGATCATCAGCCGAACCTCCGCATGGCCAGGCCGCAGGCGACCAGATAGGCGGGCGCCTCGGCGCGCAGGGCCTGTTCGCGCACGCCCGGCCCCAGCTGCATGCCCTTGAACGGCGAAATGACGGTGCTGGAGATCTTGCTGCGCGCGGCCACGATGTCGAGCAGGCCCGGGATCAGCGCGCAGCCGCCGGCCAGGAACAGCTGGTCGACCCGGGTGTAGGGCGTGGACGTGTAAAAGAACTGGATGGCGCGCGTGACTTCCAGCGCGGCGCTTTCCAGGAAAGGCGTGAGGATGTCGGCGGTGTAGTTGTCGGGCAGCTCGCCCGACTTCTTGCGCGACTCGGCCTCGTCGAAGGCCATGCCGTAGCTGCGCACGATTTCCTGGGTCAGCGAGTTGCCGCCGAAGGGCTGCTCGCGCTCGTAGATGGTGGCGCCGTCCAGCAGCACCGAAATATGCGTGACCTGGGCGCCGATCTGGAACAGCGCCACGATCTGGCCCGCGCCGCCCTCGGGCAGCTGCATCAGGATGCGGTCCAGCGCGGCGCGCGCGGCGTAGGACTCGACGTCCATCACGGTGGCCTTCAGGCCGGACGCTTCGGCGATGGCGACGCGGTCCTCCACCTTCTCGCGGCGCGAGGCGGCCAGCATCACTTCAATGTCGTCGGGCGAATTGGGCGCGGGGCCGATCACGTCGAAGTCCAGGCTGACTTCGTCGAGCGCAAAGGGAATGTACTGGGACGCTTCGGATTCCACCTGCACTTCGAGCTGGTCTTCGGCCATGCCGGCGGGCAGCACGATTTTCTTGGTGATGACGGATGCGGGCGGCATGCCCAACGCCGCCAGCTTGGCGCGCGTGCCGCTTTTTTTCCATACGCGGCGCAGCGTGTCGACCACCTGCTCCATGTTTTCGATATTGCCGTCCACCACCGCGCCGCGCGGCAGCGGCTCGGCGGCGTAGCGCTCCAGCCGCCAGCCTTCCTTGCCGGCCTGCGACAATTCCACCAGGCGCACGCTGGAGGTACTGATGTCCACGCCGATCAGCGGCGGGTTGCCGCCACCGAACAAGCTGCCGAGATCCAGGTTCATATTGCAACACCTGTGGTTGAATGCATAAGGGAACTCGTTTGAAAACCAGCGTTTAGGAGAAGGAAGTGAGACAGTACATTAAATCGTAGCAATAAGATGAATCCAGTGTAAAGGTATTTCTACTGTGCACAATTGCCCGGTTGTGCGGCCTACGCCACACTTTTTTCCCTCTGGCGTGACCGCAAAAACAACTAAGTTGTTTAGTTACTCAGAGTAAATGTTTCCTCCGTTCCTGCTGCTTCCGTAAGCTGCCGCTGCCATCTGCGCTCGCTTATAATGGGCCGGACAAAATGACAGCGAAAGACAACGCGCATGAGCACTGCCCAACCCGGTACCGCCGCCCCTTCCCGTTCCAAGAAACTCCTGCTGACCGTGCTGGCCTCCGTGGTAGGCCTGGCCATGGTCGCGGTGCTGCTGCTGGTGTTCGGCCTGGCCATGGCCTACCCCAACCTGCCTGAACTGGATTCCCTGACCGACTACCGCCCCAAGATGCCGCTGCGCATCTTCTCGGCCGACAATGTGCTGATCGGCGAGTTCGGCGAGGAGCGCCGCAACCTGGTCCATATCAAGGACATCCCCGACGTGATGAAAAAGGCCGTGCTGGCCATCGAGGACGACCGCTTCTACGACCACGGCGGCATCGACTACGCCGGCATCCTGCGCGCGGCGGTGCACAACGCCACCGGCGGCGCGCGCCAGGGCGCCTCCACCATCACGCAGCAGGTGGCCCGCAACTTCTTCCTGTCCAGCGAACAGACCTTCAAGCGCAAGATCTACGAGATCCTGCTGGCCTGGAAGATCGAGAAAAACCTCAGCAAGGACCAGATCCTCGAGGTGTATATGAACCAGATCTACCTGGGCCAGCGCGCCTACGGCTTTTCCTCGGCCGCACAAATCTATTTCGGCAAGAATCTGAAAGACATTAGCGTGGCCGAGGCCGCCATGCTGGCCGGCCTGCCGAAAGCGCCGTCGGCCTACAACCCGGTGGTCAATCCCAAGCGCGCGCGCACGCGCCAGCAATACATCCTGGTGCGCATGCAGCAGCTGGGCTATATCACCGACGCGCAGTTCCAGGCCGCCAAGGCCGAGCCGCTGAAAGTAAAGACCGACAGCAGCGAATTCGGCGTGCACGCCGAGTACGTGGCCGAGATGGCGCGCCAGCTGGTGTACGAGCAGTTCAAGGAGGACACCTACACGCGCGGCCTGAACGTGTTCACCACCATCACCAAGGCCGACCAGGACGCGGCCTACCTGGCGCTGCGCCGGGGCGTGATGGAATACGAGAAGCGCCACGCCTACCGTGGTCCGGAAGCGTATATCAATATCCCCACCACCAAGGAAGAGGCGGACGACGCCATCGAGTCCGAACTGGCCGGCCACCCGGACAGCGACGACATCGTGGCCGCCATGGTGCTGCAGGCCACGCCGCAGAAGGTGACGGCGGTGACCGCCACCGGCGAGGAAATCAGCATCACCGGCGCCGGCCTGGAGATGGGCAAGTCCTGGCTGTCGGACAAGGCCGCGCCCAACAAGCGCATCCGCCGCGGCGCCGTGATCCGCGTCATGCGCGAGGAAAAGGACTGGGAAATCACCCAGATGCCGGAAATCGAATCGGCCTTCGTGGCGGCCTCCACCGAAGACGGCGCCATCAAGGCCATGGTGGGCGGCTTCGACTACAACCGCAACAAGTTCAACCACGTGACGCAGGCGTGGCGCCAGCCGGGCTCCTCCTTCAAGCCCTTCATCTATTCGGCTTCGCTGGAGCGCGGCCTGTCGCCGGCCACCGTCATCAACGACGCGCCCATCTCCTTCGACGCCGGCCAGACCGGCGGCCAGGCCTGGGAGCCGAAGAACTACGACGGCAAGTACGAAGGCCCGATGACCATGCGGCGCGGCCTGACCAAGTCCAAGAACATGATCTCGATCCGCATCCTGCACCGCATCGGCGCCAAGTACGGCCAGGAATACACCACCCGCTTCGGCTTCGACGCCGAGAAAAATCCGCCCTACCTGACCCTGGCGCTGGGCGCGGGCGCGGTCACGCCGCTGCAGATGGCCGGCGCCTACGCGGTGTTCGCCAACGGCGGCTACAAGATCGCCCCCTACCTGATCTCCAAGGTGACGGACGCCAACGGCAAGGTGCTGTCGCAGGCCAATCCGGACCGCGCCGGCGTGGACGCCAACCGCGTCATCGACGAGCGCAACGCCTTCCTGATGGACAGCATGCTGAAAGACGTGGTGCGTTTCGGCACGGCCACCAAGGCCATGTCGCTCAAGCGCACCGACCTGGCGGGCAAGACCGGCACCACCAACGATTCCATCGACGCCTGGTTCGCGGGCTACCAGGCCAAGCTGGTGGGCGTGGCCTGGATCGGCTACGACCAGCCTAAAAACCTGGGCAACCGCGAAACCGGCGGCGGCCTGGCGCTGCCGATCTGGATAGGCTATATGGGCAAGGCGCTGAAGAACATCCCCATCGAGGAGCGCGCCGTACCGGAAGGCATGATGGTGGTGGACGGCGAGTACTACTACGCCGAGAACCCGCCCGGCACCGGCGTGACCAGCCTGGAAGGCGCCACGCGCGCCACCCCGGCCGAGGAAAAAGCCAAGGACGCAGTGAAAAACGAATTGTTCTGACCATCGTTCCAACACATCGGACTGGAGACCGCCACCGCATGAAGCAGTTGCCCCGCTTGTTGTCCTCCACCCTGCTGGCCCTGTCCGGGCTGCAGGCCGTTCAACACGCAGGGGCCGCGGAGCTGCTCGCCGCAGCGGGCGCCGCCAGCGCCTGGCAATACCTGGACGCGGGCAAACCCGCCGCGCCGGACTGGAACAGCGCGTCGGCGGACATGGCCGCCGCAGGCTGGAAAACCGGCGCCGCCCCGCTGGGCTACGGGCGAACGGACAGCGCCAACACCACGGTCTCCTTCGGCGCCGCGCCCGAAGCCAAACCGATCACCACCTACTTCCGCCGCACGGTCAACGTGGCCGACCCGGCGCAAGTGGCCCTGCTGACGCTGGACCTGCGGCGCGACGACGGCGCCGTGGTGTACTGGAACGGCGTGGAAATCCAGCGCAGCAATATGCCGCCCGGCCCCGTCGGCGCGCGCACCACGGCGCTCAAGGCCATCGACGGCTACGGCGAAATCGAATACCGGCGCCACCTGGCGCCAGCCGCCGCCCTGCCCATCCGCAAGGGCGCCAATGTGCTGGCGGTGGAAATCCACCAGTCCGGCCCCACCAGCAGCGACATCGTGTTCGACCTGGAAGTGCGCGCCTACGCGCCGGGCGAAACGCCGCCCGCCGACCTCTACCCCGACACCTACGCGGCGCTGGCCGAAGGCAATGCCGACAAGGCGCTGAACCTGCTGCTGCGGCTCGATCCGGCGCGCGCGGGCTATGCGCAGCTGGCCATGGCGGGCGCGTCCGCCTTACTCGCCGGCGGCGGTTCCGCGCGCGACCCGCGCTACGTGCGACTGCTGGACCGCACCCGCGCCGCCGCGCCGGACGATATGGCCGTGGTGCACGCGTGGATACGCGCCCGCGTGGCGGCCCGCAAAGACCTGCCCATCCGCCCGGCGCCGCGCCCGCTGCCGGCGGCCATCGCCGAGCAGTGGCGCTTCATTGCCGACACGCCGGAGCGCACCGGCGGCCCCATGCTGCGGCGCGCCGACCTGCTGGCCGACGTGGACGACCTGGAACTGATACTGGAAAACTGCTATTCCTACCTGGAACGGCGTGGCGCCGACTACCGCGGCGCCCTGGACGCGCTGCGCGCCAGCATCACCACCGACCTCAACGCGGACACCTTCGCGCACCGCGTGGGCCGCGTGCTGTCCGTGTTCGGCGACCCGCACAGCCGCGTGCAGCGCATCAGCGAACCGCGCGCCGCCGTGCGCTTCGTCATGGACGGCGAACGCGTGGCCGCGCTCAAGTACGACCGCAGCGCCCTGCTCGACCCGGCCCATCCCTACGTTGCGGCCATCAACGGCCTGCCGGTGGCGCGCTGGCTGGCCGCCGCCGAGGCCGTCGTCGAACAGGCTTCGCCGCAATACCGCCGCGTCCTGGCGCTGGAACAGCTGCGCAGGCTGGGCATGGTGGCGCGCCAGCTGCAGCAGCCGGGCGGCGCGTTTGAGCTCACGCTGGCCTCGTCCGACGGCACCGAAGCGCGCCTGCCGGTCGCCCTGGAGCGCAGCAATCCGCCCGCGCCGCCGCAGTGGCCGGCCGGCGAATCCGCACTGCGGGCCGACAATCTGGGCTATCTGCGCCTGGCTTCCATGGAGCACGGCCCGGCCATGGTCAAGCAGATAGACGGCTGGATGGAGAAATTCAGCGGCACGCACGGCCTGATTGTCGACGTGCGCGGCAACGGCGGCGGCACCGTGGACGCCATCCAGACCCTGCTGCCCTGGCTGATGAAGCCGGGCGATCCCATGAAGATCATCAACGTGGCGGCCTACCGCATGCCGCTGGCCCTGCCCGAGCCCAACCGGGGCGGCTTCCTGGGCATGGAAGGGCGCGGCCTGTATCCGGCCGGCAGCCCGGTGTGGACGGCGGAAGAGGCGCAGCAGGTACGCGCCTTCCTGGCCGGCTGGCAGCCCGCGTGGCAGCCTCCGGCAGGCAAGTTCAGCGACTGGCATGTGATGGCGGTGCGGCCCGGGGACGGCGCGCACGGGGTCTACGGCAAGCCGGTGATCGTGCTGCTGGACGAGTCGTCCTTCAGCGCCACCGACACCTTCCTGGGCGCGCTCAAGGGCCATCCGAATGTGACGCTGATGGGTATGGCCAGCGGCGGCGGCAGCGGCCGCATGGCCGACTACACCTTGCCGCATTCCAGGCTGCAGATGCAGCTGTGCCAGATGGCGTCCTTCACCAGCACTGGACAGCTGTACGACGGCAAGGGCGTGCAGCCCGACGTGGCGATGCCGGCCCGGCTGAGCGACCAGCTCAGCGGCGGCGGCGACAGCGTGCTGGACGCGGCCGCCGCGCGCCTGCTGAAAACTACGCTGCGCTGATGACGACCGGGGCGCCGCCCTGGGCCGTGGTGATCTCGGACAGCGCGGCGAACAGCTCGGAGCCGTCGCGCGTGTTGATCCATTTGCCGTCGATGCGCTTGTAGTGGAAGCCGCCGGAACGGGCCGCCACCCACAGCTCCTGCATCGGCGCCTGGCTGTTGACGATGACCTTGGAGCCGTTGTCGATGAACTCGATTTCCAGCACATTCCCGCTGCGCTTGCATTCCACGTCCACCATGTCCTGGTCGTTCAGGCGGTCCAGCGCGGCTTCGATGGTGTTCAGGGTGGCGTCGGCCAGGGTCAAAAATTCTGTTTCGGTCATGCTACACTCCAAGCTCTCTAGTCAAACTGTGATTTTAATCGTGAAGTCCACATTAGCGCTGCAATTCACTGCGCTGGCCTGCACCGCCGCCCTGCTGGGCGGCTGCGGCCAGACCGGCCCGCTGTACCTACCCAAACAGCCCGCCAAACCCGCCTCTGCCAATACCCAGGGCAAGCCCGGCGTGGCGCCGCCGTCCGCCCCCGTGCCTTCGACTCCCCCCGCATCCCAACAATAAACTACTCCATGTCGCAATTTTCTTACCAGAACGGCGTGCTGCACGCCGAGGGCGTTTCGCTGAGCGCCATCGCCGAACAGTACGGCACGCCTGCTTACGTGTATTCCAAAGCGCAGCTGCTCGATAACTTTGCATCATACGCTGATGCCTGCCAGGGCCGCGACGCGCTGGTGTGCTACGCCATGAAAGCCAATTCCAACCTGGCCATCCTGGACCTGCTGGCGCGCCAGGGCGCGGGCTTCGACATCGTGTCCGGCGGCGAGCTGCTGCGCGTGATCGCGGCCGGCGGCGACCCGCAGAAGGTGATCTTCTCGGGCGTGGGCAAGAGCATGGAGGAAATGCGCCTGGCGCTGGAACACGACATCCTGTGCTTCAACGTGGAATCGATCCCGGAGCTGCACCGCCTGAACGACGTGGCCGGCAGCATGGGCAAGAAGGCGCGCGTGTCGCTGCGCGTGAACCCCAACGTGGACGCCAAGACCCACCCCTACATCGCCACCGGCCTGAAGGCCAACAAATTCGGCGTGGCCTTCACCGACGCGCTGGCCACCTACCGCGCCGCAGCCCAGCTGCCGCACCTGAACGTGGCCGGCATCGACTGCCACATCGGCTCGCAGCTGCTGGACGACGCGCCGCTGCTGGAAGCGCTGGACAAGCTGATTGAACTGATCGACGCGCTGGGCGCGGAAGGCATCCACCTGCACCACCTGGACCTGGGCGGCGGCATCGGCATCGACTACGGCGACGAGGAAGACGGCGCGCCGGTGCCGGTGGGCGACTACCTGGGCCGCGTGTTCAAGCGCATCGACGCCTGGCGCGCAGCCAGCCATGGCGGCAAGGGCATCAAGGTGATTTTCGAGCCGGGCCGCTCCATCGTGGGCAACACCGGCGTGCTGCTGACCAAGGTGGAATTCATCAAGCACGGCGAAGAGAAGAACTTCTGCATCGTCGACGCGGCCATGAACGACATGGCGCGTCCGGCGCTGTACCAGGCCTGGATGGACATGCAGCCGGTGGTGCAGGGCGACGCGCCGGTGGGCACGTTCGACGTGGTGGGGCCGATCTGCGAATCGGGCGACTGGCTGGCGCGCGACCGCGCGCTGGCGATCGCCCCGGGCGACCTGCTGGTGATGAAGACGGCCGGCGCCTACGGCATGACGATGGCGTCCAACTACAACACGCGCGGCCGCGCCGCCGAGCTGATCGTGGACGGCGCCCAGGTCCACCTGGTCCGCCAGCGCGAAAACCCGGCCGACCTGTTCGCGCTGGAATCGCTGATCAAGTAATGCCGCTGCGGCGGGTTACGGCGCCATGCGCCTAACCCGCCCTACGCATCGCCACCGCCCCTACCCTCGTAGGGCGGGTTAGCACGCAGTGCGTAACCCGCCAAGCGCCGCCACAGACTAAACCGATCCCACTGCCCGCGTATTGGCGGCGGCCTTGCTGCGCGCCCAGTACACGCGCACGGCCAGCAGCGCCAGCACGATCAGGCCGAACAGTATGGGCTGCGAGAAGTCGTGCTTGGCCGCTTTCATCCACCAGTAGTGCAGGATGCCCAGCGGGGCGATCACGTACACCAGCCGGTGCAGCCATTGCCAGCGCTTGCCGCCCAGGCGGCGCACCATGCCGTTGGTGCTGGTGACGGCCAGCGGTATCAGCAGCACGAAGGCGATGAAGCCCACCGTGATGAAGGGCCGCTTCAGCACGTCCTTCAACATTTCCTGCACGTCGAAGAAATGGTCGAACCACAGGAAGGTGGTGAAGTGCAGCAGGCCGTAGAAGAAGGCGTACAGCCCCACCATGCGGCGCAGCTTGAGCAGCCAGTTCCACTTGCTCAGCCGCCGCAGCGGCGTGACCGCCAGCGTGATGCACAGGAAGTACAAAGTCCAGTCGCCGGTGGCGCGGGTGATGTATTGCAGCGGCTCGACCAGCTGCCCGCTGGCCGTGAGCCAGACCAGCTTGAAAAACGGCAGCAGCGACAGCACGAAGGCCACGGCCTTCAGCGCGGTCACCTGCTTCGCGGTGGGATTGAAGGCCATGTCAGAAGAACTTCTTCAGGTCCATGCCGGCGTACAGCGGCGCCACGTCGTTGTAGCCGTTGAACATCAGCGTCTTGCGCTTGCGCACCAGGAAACCGTCTTCGCCGATGCGGCGCTCGGACGCCTGCGACCAGCGCGGGTGGTCCACGTCCGGATTCACGTTGGAGTAGAAGCCGTATTCGGACGGCGCGGCCTCGTTCCACGCGGTGCGCGGCTGCTCCTTGACGAAGCGGATCTTGACGATGGACTTGGCCGACTTGAAGCCGTATTTCCACGGCGTGACGATGCGCACCGGCGCGCCGTTCTGGTTGGGCAGCACGTCGCCGTACATGCCCAGGGTGAGCAGCGCCAGCGGGTGCATGGCCTCGTCCATGCGCAGGCCTTCGCGGTAGGGCCAGGTCAGCACGCGGCTGCCCACGCCCGGCATCTGCGCCTTGTCGGCCAGCGAAATGAATTCCACGTATTTGGCGTTGCCGGTCGGCTCCACCTTCTTGATCAGCTCGGACAGCGAGTAGCCCACCCACGGGATCACCATGGACCAGCCCTCCACGCAGCGCAGGCGGTAGACGCGCTCCTCCAGCGGCGCCAGCTTGAGCAGCTGGTCCAGGTCCAGCGTCAGCGGCTTTTTGATCTCGCCTTCGATGCTCACCGTCCAAGGGCGCGGCTTCAGCGTGTGGGCGTTGTGCGCCGGGTCGTCCTTGCCGGTGCCGAATTCGTAGAAGTTGTTGTAGGTGCTGGCGTCCTTGAACGCGGTCTGCTTGTCGAGCGCGGAGTAGGACGGGTTCAGCTTGGCGCCCAGCTTGCCGGGCGTGCCCTGGGCGAACGCTTCCCGCGAGGCCATTTCCAGCAGCGCGCCGCCGGCGATGGAGCCCACCGCCAGCTGCTTGATGAAACTGCGGCGCGACTCGAATACCTCGCGCGGCGTGATTTCTGACGAAAACGGCAACTCTATGCCGTTCGGGCTACGTTTGATCAACATGGCAACTCCGTGGTAAATGGGCTTCTGACAGCTCTGTCGGGCGGGACAGAGACAACCTTACACTAATCCCGATATTAATGAAGCTGGCCCCAAGGGGGAAGCGGGGATTTGTAGTGCTCTGTTTCGCCCTGCGCGGCGGATACACAGGAATACAAAAGCCCCCGGACGCAGGCGCGGCCGGGGGCTTGCGGAGGGGCTGCGGCGGCTTACAGCTTGCCGTAGGAATGCAGGCCGGACAGGAACATATTCACGCCCAGGAAGGCGAAGGTGGTCACCAGCAAGCCCACCAGCGCCCACCAGGCCGCCACTTTGCCGCGCAGGCCGGACATCAGCCGCATGTGCAGCCAGGCCGCGTAGTTGAGCCAGACGATCAGCGCCCAGGTCTCTTTCGGGTCCCACGACCAGTAGCCGCCCCAGGCTTCGGCCGCCCACAGCGCGCCCAGGATGGTGGCGATGGTGAAGAAGGCGAAGCCGGCCGAGATGGCCTTGTACATCAGGTCTTCCAGCGTTTCGGCGTCCGGCAGGCGCGCTGCCAGGCGGTCGCGCATCAGGTTGGTGACGGCGAACAGCACCACCAGCACGGCGGTGAAGCGGCTGGCGTTGACCATGCCCTTGATGACGATGTCGCCCGCGCCGGACACGAAGGCGATCAACCATGCCAGCGCCAGCAGCACCAGCGGCGCAATCACCAGCGCCTGCCACAGGACGCGGATTTTTTCATGCTTGAGCAGGTAGGCCCAGCCCACCATGGACGCCAGCGCGAAGGTGCCGTAGCCGATGAAGTTGGCGGGCACGTGGATTTTCATCCACCAGCTTTGCAGCGCCGGCACCAGGGGCTGGATGTCGGCCGCGTCGCGCGAGACGGTGTACCACAGCAGGAAGCCGACCGCCGCCGAAATCACCAGCAGCACGAAGGCGCCCAGCTGGCGCGTCTTGTAGTGGGCTTCGTAGTACAGGTAGAACATGGCCGTGATCAGCGAGAACAGGATGAACACTTCGTACAGGTTGGAAATGGGAATGTGGCCCACGTCCGCGCCGATCAGGTAGGACTCGTACCAGCGCACCAGCATGCCGGTCAGGCCGATCACCAGCGCGGCCCAGCACAGCTTGGAGCCGACCACGAAGCCCATCGAGGAACGCCCCGCCAGGCCTATCCAGTAGAACAGCGTGGACAGGAAGAAGAAGGTGCTCATCCACAAGATGGCGGACTGGCTCGACAGCATGTATTTCAGCCAGAATCTGGTGTTGGCGGCGTCCAGGCTGTGGTCGTACATGGCCACGGCCAGCAGCGCCAGCGCGAAGGCCAGCGGCATGAACCAGCGCACCGGCTTCCAGTGCCAGCCCAGCGCAGCGAAGGCGGGCGCGGCCGCCAGCAATATCACTTTTTCGTAGATGTCCATATAGGCGCCGTAGCGGTTCAGCGCGAACAGCGCGCCGCCGGCCAGCACCAGCGCGAACAGCCAGTCGAAGATGCCCAGGCGCTTGAAGTAGCCCGGCGTCTGGCTGTAGGTTTGGGTTTGTGTCATTTCCATAATGGTCTCCAGTACTGCTTTATGCCATGCAGCTTACGCCGATTGCGGCAGTTTTTCCTTCAAGTCTGCAAATTCCTTGTCGAAATCGAGGGTCTTGCGCTGCGTGCTCATGGCCATCAGCGCATGGGCGCCCGCGCCCTCCCCGCCATCCTTGATCCATACCCACAGGCGGCGCTCGCGGATGTAGAACATGGAGAACACACCCAGCACCAGGAACAGGCAGCCCAGATAGACCACGTTCTTGCCCGGCGACTTGGTCACCTGGAATACCGATGCCTTGACTTCGTTGAATTCGTCCAGCTGCAGGTAGACCGGGGCGCCGTAGAAGGAGGCGTCGGACAGCGCGTTGGTGGCCAGCTGCAGGAAGCGGCCGTGCAGCTCGTTGCCCTCCACCGGCGCCAGGCCGTCCTTCTCGCGCGCGGCCTGCCACAGTTCCCACATGCTGCCGTTCAGGATCTTCATGAAGATGTCGGCCGCCTTTTCCTGCTCGGCCGGCGGCACTTTTTCCAGGAAGCGCGAGATGGCCACGAAGCCTGCTGCCGTGCTGCCGTCCTTGGCGTCCCCGGCTTCGGCGCCGGCAAACATGTTCAGGCTGCGCGCGGACGACTGCTCCAGCTGGCCGCGCAGCGCGGCGCCGCCGGCGCTGGCGGCCGGGCTGGCAGCCGAATTGGCAACGCTGCCGCCGGCCGGCATGGCGCGGCGCGCATAGCGCTCGGCCGCGACGGCGCGCAGGGCCGGGTCCTGCAGCGCGGCGCGCAGGCGCATCCACTCCTTGACGGTGTGCTCGTCGTCGGCCGGAATGCGCAGATAGCTGAACGGGTCGCCCGGATTGGCGCGCACGCCGGCCAGGAACACCGTGGCGCCGTCCACCGTCACCGGCTGCATATAGTTCTGGAACTCGCGCGCCTGGCCGGTCTGGTCGCGCAGCTTGTACTGCACGCTGGGGCCAACGTTCTTCAAATCCTTGTTGTTGGCGTTCTTGGCCGCCGAACCGAGCTGCCGATCCAAACTGCGCAGTCCGCGCGCAAAGCCCTCTTCCAGCTTTTCGCCCTTGGCCACGCCGCGCGCGTCCTGGCTCGCCATGTTTTCCACGTTGAAGGGACGGAAGCCGGTCCACTCTATGCTGTATTCCTTGCCCAGCGGCGTGGCGGAATTGACCTCGCCCTCGACGTCGAAGCTGTCCTTGCCTGCGCCCGCCATGGGGTAGCCCTTGAGCTTGAGCTTGCTGCCGCCGTCCTCGAAGCTGGACTGGTAGACCGCCAGGCCCTTGTAGATCAGCGGCTTGTTCACTTCGATCACGGACTTGAATATCTTGCCGGTTTCATGGTCGCGCACTTCCACTTCGCTGGCGAACAGCTTGGGCATGCCGGTGCTGTAGAAGTCGATATTGAACTTGTTGAGCTTGATGGTGAAGGGCAGGTCCTGGATCAGCACGCCGTCCGCGCGCGGGATGATGGCGGTGTTGCTGGTCTGGCCTTCGGGAATGGCGGTGTTGGCGCGGTAGGTGGGATTGCCCAGGCCGAGGCGGTGCTGGGCCGGAATGTCGGCGATCACGCCGCTGCCCGCGAACGGGGTCTTGCCCATGAACCATTCCTGGAAGCGGATCGGCATGTCCGAGTCGAGCAGGCCGCCGATGCAGATCACCACGATGGCGGTGTGCGCGAAGATGTAGCCGAACTTGGCGCCGGCGCCGCGCTTGGCGGTCACCAGGGTGGCGTGTTCCTTCTCGACGATCTTGGCCTTGTAGCCGGCGTGGCCCAGGCGCTGCGCCATCTGCTGCGCCAGCGCGGCGCGCGGCAGCGGCGAGTTCCAGTCGTTCTTGTGGTGGAAATTGAGCAGCGACTGCTCGCGCACGTTCTCGCGCCAGCTGCGCATGTCCTTCATCATCTTGGGCGTGTTGCGCACGATGCACAGGGTGGTGGAGACCACCAGGAAGCCCATAATGCCCAGGAACCACCAGGCCGAATACACGGCGTACAGGCCGGCCTTGCTGAACACCTCGAACCAGAACGGCCCGAACTGGTTCACATAGTTCGACATCGGCTCGTTCTGCTTCATGATGGTGCCGATCACCGAGGCGATGGCGATCATGGTGAGCAGGCTGATGGCAAAACGCATCGACGACAGCAGCTCGACGCTTGCGTCGAACGCTGGCCGGCTTGTTTTCAATTTGATACCGGCGGTACTGGTGGTGCTCATACGGACACTATCTCTCAATGGACTGGCAGCAGAATACCAACAAAAAGGGCAGCCCGCTCACGCGGCCGCCCTCTTTCTGATATGCATTAGCTGATACGCGCCATATCGGCGCGGAAATACACAGATTACTTCAGGCCGGCCACATAATCGGCCACGGCTTTCATTTCGTCGTCCGACAGGCGCTTGGCGATGGTGCTCATCTCGGCGCTGTTCTTGCGCGCGTCGGTGCGGAAGGTGGTCAGCTGGGCTACCGTGTAGTCCTGGTGCTGGCCGCCCAGGCGCGGGTACAGCGCTGGAATGCCGGCGCCGGCAGGGCCGTGGCAGCTGGCGCAGGCAGGCACGTTCTTCTCGGCGATGCCGCCGCGGTAGATCTTCTTGCCCAGCTCGATGGTGTCCTTATTCTTCGCAGCGCCCGCTTTAGGCGCCTGGGTGCTCAGATACGCCGACAGGTTTTTCTTTTCGTCCTCGGTCAGCATCTTGGCGTAGGTGCTCATCACCGGGTTGCTGCGCGACGGCGAGGCGAAATTCACCAGTTGCTTGTACAGGTAGGCTTCCGGCTGGCCGGCCAGCTTGGGGTTGGCGGCAATGGTGGAATTACCCGACGCGCCGTGGCAGGACACGCAAGCCGGCAGGCCGCGGGCGTTGTCGCCGTCGGCATACAGGGTGGCGCCTTTGGCGGGATCGGCTTTGGCAGGAGCAGCAGCATGTTCGGCAGCCGACGCCACACCCGAAACGGCCAACACTGCGAGGAGCAAGGACTTTACCAACGGTGAAAACGCACGATTCATTCAAACACCCTGAGACTAGTGAAAAAAATGGTGGGACTGCGATGCATTATTTTTACTTGCTTTTATGCATAGCAACAATTCGTAACCCCTTATTGTACAATAGCTTTTCGCGCTTTTAGCTTTCTTTGTTGCATTTCTGCCCACCCCTTCCCCATGTCCAAACTCTGGCAAGCCCGCTTCTTTACCACCGTGAACCATTTGCGCGAACTGCCAAATACCACGGTGCCCGAAATCGCCTTCGCCGGCCGCTCCAACGCCGGCAAGTCGACCTCCATCAATATCCTGTGCAATCAGAAGGGGCTGGCATTCGCGTCCAAGACACCGGGCCGCACCCAGCACATCAACTTCTTCTCGATCGGCGGCGCCCACGTGGCGATGCACCGCAAGGACCCGACCAAGGTCGACGAGATCCAGGCCATGCTGGTGGACTTGCCCGGCTACGGCTACGCCGAAGTGTCCGGCAACACCAAGCTGTACTGGCAGCGCCTGCTGGGCGACTACGTGCAGCAGCGCGAGCAGCTCGCCGCGCTGGTGCTGATCATGGACTCGCGCCGCCCGTTCACCGACCTGGACATCCAGATGCTGGAATGGTTCGCCCCCACCGGCAAGCCCATCCACTGCATCCTGACCAAGGTGGACAAGCTCACCCGCAGCGAGGCGACCACCGTGCTGCGCCAGGCGCAAGCCAAGCTGGACAGCTACGTGGACGAGGACGGCGAAGGCTTCCCCTTCACCGTGCAGCTGTTCTCGGCGCTCAAGCGCGTGGGCCTGGAAGAAGCCACGGCCAAGATTGTCGAACTGGCCGGCCTGGCCGAGGACGACGCCGCCGCGCAAGCTGAACGCATCGATACGCCGGACGAGGAATCGGACGACGCATCGGAAGACTAATTACGCAAAGGACAACACCAGACATGGCCCACAACACGCCCTTCCCCGCCATCCGCATGCGCCGCATGCGCCGCGACCCGTTCTCGCGCGCCCTGATGCGCGAAAACGTCATCACCGCCTCCGACCTGATCTACCCGGTCTTCATCCTCGAAGGCGCGAACCAGCGCGAGCCGGTGCTGTCGATGCCGGGCGTGGAGCGCGTGTCGGTGGACCTGCTGCTGAAGGTGGCGGAAGAATGCGTGGCGCTGGGCATCCCCGTGCTGGCGCTGTTCCCGGTGATCGATTCCGCGCTGAAAACGCCGGACGGCATTGAAGCGACCAACCCGGACGGCCTGGTGCCGCGCGCCGTGCGCGCGCTCAAGCAAGCCTTCCCCCAGCTGGGCATTTTGACCGACGTGGCGCTGGACCCGTACACCAGCCACGGCCAGGACGGCCTGATCGACGAGCACGGCTATGTGCTCAACGACATCACCACCGACATGCTGGTGCGCCAGGCCCTGTGCCAGGCGGACGCCGGCGTGGACGTCGTGGCGCCGTCGGACATGATGGACGGCCGCATCGGCGCCATCCGCGCCGGGCTGGAGGCCAAGGGCCACATCCACACCCGCATCATGGCCTACTCGGCCAAATACGCCTCGGCCTTCTACGGCCCCTTCCGCGACGCGGTGGGCTCGGCCAAGAACCTGGGCAAGAGCGACAAGAACACCTACCAGATGGACCCGGCCAACAGCGACGAAGCCCTGCGCGAAGTGGCGCTGGACCTGCAGGAAGGCGCCGACATGGTGATGGTCAAGCCCGGCATGCCCTATCTGGACATCGTGCGGCGCGTGAAGGACGAGTTCAAGGTGCCGACCTTCGCCTACCAGGTCAGCGGCGAATACGCGATGATCAAGGCGGCCGCGCAAAACGGCTGGCTGGACCATGACAAGGTGATGATGGAATCCATGCTCGCCTTCAAGCGCGCCGGCGCCGACGGCGTGCTGACCTACTTCGCGCTCGACATCGCGCGCAAGCTCAAGGCATAAACCAAAACGGGGCGCTTCAGGCGCCCCGTTTTTTATCTGCGGTAGTTGGGGAAGAATTCCTTGAGCAGGAAGGCTTCCAGTTCGCCCTGGTACTGCTTGCCGGCGTTCATCGTGATGACCTTGCCCAGGCGGTGCGATTCCCACTGGAACTCGCCCGGCTTCTCTTTGCGGATCAGATCTATCATGCGGCGCACGATGGCCGTCTCGATGTCGATGTCCGTGCCCAGCTCCACGTGCACCTGCTGCGACCACTGGCGCTTGAAGTTCGTGTTCCAGCCGCGGAATTTGATGTCCGCGCTCAGGCCCGACTTGTTGACGATGGAGAAGATGCCGCCCGTGTCTTCCCGCTCGCCGGCCGCGTTGCGGCCCATGGCGCCCATGATGTTGGCGCGCGCGATGCGGTTGGCGCGGTCGGCATCGCTTTCCTGCGGCTCGGCCGCCGGCTGCGGATTGGCGTCGGCGCGGCGCTTGCGGGCCGCTTCCACGCGCGCCATCATGTCCTCTTCCACCGCCGGGGTCGGCGGCGGCTTCATCGTGGCCTGCACCGGCGGCACATAGGTCTCCAGCTTGGGCGGCGCGTTCTTGGCCACGGCCTTGCTCTCCCGGCGCGGCTGCGGCTGCGCTTTCGCGACTTCCGGTTTCTTGGGTTCGGGCTTGGCTTTCGGCGCCGGCTTGTCCTTCAGCGGCGCCACCCACACCATCTGCCCCTCCTTGGCGGGCGGCTTGATGGTGATCTTGTCCTTGGGCTGGAACAGGTAGTACAGCACGATCAGCAGGTGCAGCGCGATCGAGATGCCGACGCCGACGCGGTTGTGCTTGCGCGGCCCGCCAAAGCCGTAGCCGTCGGGACGGGGCAGGCGCTGGCCGCATGCTTCGCAATATTCGTGGCTATGGTCGGCCCCGTGGGTGTGGCTAAACTGGAACAAGATAAACGGACTTTCTGTACAAACACCCGAGAGAGAGCACCCAGCTTACCCGGACTCGGTCTTGATGGATGTTACCGTATGTATCACAAAGGTTGCGCTTGCGTAGCGACGGCCACGCGCCCAAAACTAAACGGGCCGGAATTATTCCGGCCCGCAGTATGATATCAGTGCTTGGCGAGGCTGACAGCTTTTAGCTCGACCGGCCCCTTCGCCGGTTCGGGCTCGTCCACCAGGGCCGCGTCGTCCATCGGGCCGCTGCCGCTGTATTTGTCGAGGAAGAGATAGATCACCGGGGTGATGTAGAGCGTGATCACCTGCGAGAAGATCAGCCCGCCCACCACGGCCAGGCCCAGCGGCTGGCGCAGCTCGGCGCCGGCGCCCAGGCCGAGCGCGATGGGCAGCGCGCCCATCAACGCGGCCAGCGTGGTCATCATGATGGGACGGAAACGCAACACGCAGGCTTCGCGGATGGCTTCGGCCGGCTGCATGCCTTCGTTGCGCTGCGCGTGCAGCGCGAAGTCGATCATCATGATGGCGTTCTTCTTGACGATACCGATCAGCATCAGGATGCCGATGATGGCGATCATGGTCAGGTCGAGGTTGAAGATGCGCAGCGTCAGCAAGGCCCCCACCGCCGCCGACGGCAGGCCGGCCAGGATGGTCAGCGGGTGGATATAGCTCTCGTAGAGCACGCCCAGCAGCACATAAATGACGCCCAGCGCGGCGATGATCAGGATCAGCTGGCTGCCCTGGGAGCTCTGGAACACGGCCGCGTCGCCGCCGTAGGTGGTGATGATGGACGCGGGCAGACCCATGTCCACCGCCATCTTGTCGATCTTGTTGGTGGCCACGCCCAGCGGCACGTCCGGCGCCAGGTTGAAGGACAGCGTAATGGCCTGCAGCTGGCCCTGGTGGTTGACCGAGGTCGGCCCCACGGTGCGTTCCACGCTGGCAAAGCTGGACAGCTGCACCAGCGCGCCGGCCTTGTTGCGCACCGAGATCCTGGTCAGCGCGTCGTCGAACTGGCGGTCCTCGGCGGCCGCTTCCAATATCACGAAGTAACTGGCGGCGGACGAGTAGATGGTGGACACCTGGCGCTCGCCGAACGCAAGGTAGAGCGCGCTGCGGATGGCGCTGATTTCCACGCCCAGGGTGTTGGCCTTGTCGCGGTCTATCTTGAGCGAGGCCTGCAGGCCCTTGTTCTGGGAGTCGCTGGTGACGTCGCGGAAGTCGTTGTCGTTGCGCATGCGTTCCTGGAACTTGCCGGCCCAGTCGTTGAGCGCGTCCGGGCTGACCGACTGCAAGGTGTACTGGTAGCGGCTCTTGCTGGGGCGTCCGCCCAGCTGCAGGTTCTGCACCGGGCTCATGTAGACGGACATGCCGGGCACTTTGCGGGTGGCCTTGCGCAGGCTGTCGAGCACTTGCGGCATCTTGGCGCGTTCGCCGCGCGGCTTGAGCACCAGGAACATGCGGCCGCCGTTGCCGCCGCTGACGAAGGAGGTGACGTCCTGCACATTCGGGTCGGCCATGATGGCGTCGGCCACCTTGCCCTGCAGTTCCAGCAACGCGGCCGACGAGATGTCTTCGGCCGCTTCGGTGGTGACGCGGATCTGGCCCAGGTCTTCCTCCGGGAAGAAGCCCTTGGGAATGGTGGCGTACAGGATCACCGTCAGCACGAAGGTGCCGATGGCCAGGGCCAGCACCACGTAGCGGTGCTTGAGGGCGATGTCCAGCGTGCTGGCGTAGCCGTTGCGCAGGCGCGAGAAGCCGGCTTCGAACCAGCGGCCGATAAAGGTGTCGTCGCCTTCGGCTTCGTGCGCCTCGTTCGGCAGCAGGCGCGCGCACAGCATGGGCACCAGCGTCAGCGACACCACCGCCGACACCAGCACCGACAGCGCCACCACCACGGCGAATTCATGGAACAGCAGGCCGATCACGCCCGGCATGAAGAAGATGGGGATGAACACCGCCACCAGCGAAATCGAAATGGAAATAATGGTGAAGCCCATTTCGCGCGAGCCGACCAGCGCGGCCTGCAGCGGCTTCTTGCCCATCTCGATATGGCGCACGATGTTTTCCAGCACCACGATGGCGTCGTCCACCACCAGGCCCACGGCCAGCGTGATGCCGAGCAGGGACACGTTGTCCAGGCTGTAGCCGAAGGCGTACAGCAGCGACAGCGCGCCCAGCAGCGAGATCGGCATGGTGATGGCCGGGATGAAGGTGGCGGCGGCCTTGCGCAGGAACAGGAAGATCACCAGCACCACCAGCACCACGGTGAGCGCCAGCGTCAGGTTGACGTCGTGGATGGCTTCACGGATGGAAATGGAACGGTCGTTGACCAGGTTGATCTTGACCGAGGCCGGCACCTGGGCCAGGAAGCGCGGCAGCAAACGGCGCACGCCGTCCACCACCTGCACGGTGTTGGCGTCCGGCTGGCGCTGCACCAGCAGCACGATGGAGCGCTCGCCGTTGTAGCTGCCGGCGGTCTTGACGGACTGGTAGCTGTCCTCGGCGTCGGCCACGTCTTTCAGGCGCACCGGCTGGCCGTTGCGGGTGGCGACGATCAGTTCCGCGAACTCGGCCGCCTTCATCAGCTGGGCGTTGCCCTGGATGGTGAGGGTCTGGCTGGGGCCGTCCAGGATGCCCAGCGGGGTGTTGGCGTTGGCGGCCTTGATGGCGGCGGCCAGCTCGTCCAGCGTCATGTTGCGGGCGTTCAGCAGGTCGGCCTTGGCGCGCACGCGCACGGCGAAGCGCTTCTGGCCGTTGACGGTGACCTGGGCCACGCCGGGCAGGGTCGACAGGCTGGGGGCGATCAGGTTTTCCGCGTAGTCGTTCAGCTCGGACAAGCTGAGCGACGGCGAGGTCATGGTCATGAACAGCACCGGCGCGTCGGCCGGGTTGACCTTGCGGTAGGACGGCAAGTCCGTCATTTCCTGCGGCAGCGAACGCTGGGCGCGCAGCAGCGCGGCCTGCACGTCGACCGCCGCTTCGTTGACGTTGACGCTGGGGTCGAACTCCAGGGTCAGCGAGGTGTTGCCCAGCGTGCTGGTGGAGGTGATCATGCTCAGGCCGGCGATCGTGGAGAATTGCTTCTCCAGCGGCAGCGCGACCGAGGACGCCATGGTTTCCGGGCTGGCGCCGGGCAGGTCGGCGCCGACGTTGATGACCGGCGTGTTATAGCTGGGCAGCGCCGCGACCGGGATGTGGGCGTAGGCCAGCACGCCGGCCAAAATCAGGCTCAGCGACAGCAGCACCACCATCACCGGGCGGCGGATGCACAATTCGGACAGGTTCATGCTGCGCTATCCTTCTTTTTTGCGTCGCCGCCGCCCTTCTTCTTGCCCTCGGACGCGGCCTCCGCGATGCGCACCTTGCCGCCGGGGCGCAGGTTCTGTTTGCCTTCCACGATGATCTTTTCGTCGCCGTTCAGGCCGGACACGGCGGCGTACGGGCCGAAGGTGTGCAGGCGCTTGACGTTGGCCACCACGGCGGTCTGGTCCGGGGCGACCGTGTACACGAAAGTACCTCGGGTATTGCTAATAATAGCGTTTTGCGGCACCACCAGCGCATCTTTCAGCGTTTGCACGGTCAGCCTGGTGTTGACGTACTGGCCGGGCCACAGCTGGGTCTGGCTGTTGTCGAACTGGGCCTTGACGCGTATCACGCCGGCCATGGCGTCGACCGCGTTGTCGATAAAGCTCAGCTTGCCCTTGAACTGCTTGCCGCCCGAGTCCACTTCCACCGGCACCGCGCCGGCCTGCTGGGCCGCCAGCAGCCCGGCCAGCGCGCTCTCCGGCAGGGTGAAGGACACATTGATCGGGTTGAGCTGGGTCACCGTGGTGAGCGAGGTGGACAGCTGCACCAGGCTGCCCGGATAGACGTTGATGGCGCCCACGCGGCCCGTCATCGGGGCGCGGATGCTGGTGTAGCTGGCGTCCACCTTGACGGCCTGGGTGGCCGCGAGGTCCGCGTTGAGCACGGCGCGCGCCTGTTCGACCTGGCTGCGCAGGGTGTCCACCGCGCCCTGGGCGATGAATTTCTGCGCCAGCAGGTCCATGCTGCGCTGGTACTGGCGTTCCAGGTCGGCCAGCGTGGCGCGGTCGCGCATCACCTGGGCCTGGGCTTTTTCCACATTGGCGTTTTCGCTGCGGCTGTCGAGCGAGAACATCAGCTCGCCCTGCTTCACGAACTGGCCTTCCTTGATGTGCACCTTGACGATGGTGCTGGTGGTCTGCGGGTGCAGGTCCACGGTGCTGATGGGCGACACGGTGCCGTTGGCGGTGAGCATCACCGGCACGTCCTGGCGCTGCGGCGACACCACGTTGACCGTGGTCGGGCCTTGCTGGCCCTGGCCGCCGCCCTTGCCTGCGCCTTGGCCCTGGCCGGCCGCCTGCTTGGCGGGCTCGGCCGCCGGTTGCGCGTAATACCAGCCACCCGCGCCTATTGCGGCGGCGGCGCCTACCAGAACTATCAGTGTCGTCTTTTTCATGGTTTTTCTTGGATTATTGCAATGCGGGAATTATTTCCCTGCGTAATATTCGGGCAGCACCAGGGTCACTTCCAGGCCGCCGTTGGCGTGGTTGGCCAGCGCGATGCTGGCGCCGTGCTGTTCTGCGATGTTGCGCGCGATGGTCAGGCCGAGGCCGGTGCCGCCGGATTCGCGCGAGCGGGAAGTTTCGATGCGGTAGAAGGGTTCAAACACCTGGGCCAGCTGGTCCGGGGCGATGCCGGGGCCGGCGTCGTGGATGCGGATGCGCGCCGCGCCCACCATGCGCTCCACCGTCACGCTGGCGCTGTGGCCGTATTTGACGGCGTTGTCGAGCAGGTTCACCAGGCAGCGGCGGATCGCCAGCGGGCGGCCCATCAGGGCCATGGCGGCGCGGCCTTTCAGGGTCACGTCCTGGCCGGCGTCGGCGGCGTCGGCGCACACGCTGTCGAGCAGGGAGTCGAGGTCCAGCGCCTGCATGTTCTCGGTGCTGTCCATGCTGCGCGCCAGGTCCAGGCCCTCTTTCACCATCTGCTGCGTGGCCGACAGGTCGCCCAGCAGCTTTTGCTGCAGGTCGCTGTCGGTGACTTTTTCCAGCCGCAGGCGCATGCGCGTGAGCGGGGTCTGCAGGTCATGGGTGATGGCGGCCAGCATTTGCGTGCGCTGGAAAATGTGCTGGCGGATGCGCGCCTGCATGGCGTTGAAGGCGGCGCTGGCCTGGCGGATTTCGCTGGCGCCGCTCAGGGCCAGCGGCGGATGGTTGATGTCGTTGCCCAGGTCTTTCGCGGCCTGCGCCAGCTTCTGCAGCGGGCGCACGGCCATGCGGGTGACCAGGTAGGCCAGGCCGACTATGCTGAACAGGAAAGGCAGAATGCTGAACAGCTCGTTCTGGCCGGTGGGCGGCGGCGAACGCGGCGGCAGCACGGTCAGGCGCAGCACCTGGCCGTCGTGCAGGCCCACGTGCACCACGCCGCAGATGCCGCGCCACTGGACCGGGCCGAAGATGGAGTTGATCTCGCGCGGCGCGTCGCAGGCGGCCGGGCGGCCCGGCTGCGGCGCCAGCACGTAGTCCTTGCCCAGGCGGGCGGACAGCTGGCGGGAAAACGGCGTCGGCTGGGCCGCCGTGTCGATGGCGGCGTCGCTCGCCTCCAGCCGCAGGCCGCCCTGGCTGACGATTTTCAGGTAGGCGGCGCGCGCGTCCGGCGCCACCACGCTGATGGTGGAAATGATTTCATCGGAGCGGTCCAGCACATAGGAGTCGCGGTAGCGCTCCAGCGTGCGCTGGCGTTCGGTGACGGCCAGGTAATGCGTCAGCGCGGCCGAGCCCACGATGCCCAGCAGCAGCACCAGAAAAACACGGCCCGTCATCGAACTGAGGAAATCTTTCACGCCAGCGGCTCCACGCTGACGGCGCCGGCCAGCACATAGCCGCCGTTGCGCACGGTCTTGATGATTTGCGGCACGCGCGCGTCCTCGCCCAGCTTCTGGCGCAGGCGGCTGATCTGGATGTCGATCGAGCGGTCGAAGGGGTCGGCGTCGCGGCCCTGGGTCAGGTTCAGCAGCTGGTCGCGGTTGAGCACGCGGTTGGGGTGTTCCAGGAACACTTTCAGCAGGCGGAATTCGGCGCCCGAGAGCATAATGACCAGGCCGTCCGGATTGACCAGATGGCGCGCGGTCAGGTCCAGCGTCCAGTTGGAAAAGCGCATCTGCTGCACCTTGTCGGAGCCGGCATTGGACGGCATGGCGTGGCTGCGGCGCAGCACGCTGCGGATGCGGGCCAGCAGTTCGCGCGGCTCGAACGGTTTCGGCAGGTAGTCGTCGGCGCCCATTTCCAGGCCCAGGATGCGGTCCAGCGGCTCGTTGCGCGCGGTCAGCATGATGACCGGCAGCGAGGAGGTGGCGCGCAGCTTGCGGCACAGGCTCAGGCCGTCGTCGCCGGGCAGGTTCAGGTCCAGCACGATCAGGTCAGGACGGGCTTCGTCGAGCTGTTTCCACATGGCGGTGCCGTCCGCCGCGCACTGGGCGCGATAGCCGTTGGATTCCAGATAATCGGCCAGCAGGGAGCGGATATCGCGGTCGTCGTCGACGATCAGGATGGTAGAAGTTTGTTCCATGCTCCAATTATCCTTAGTTCGGCGGGGGAAGGCCAACAAGCGTTTGTATCGGCTTGTATATCCTGCGCCACAGCAAGTAGCGGCGGCGGAGAAACAGTTTGATACAAAAGCGGCCGGCGGGGCAATGCAGGGGCAACACCACCCTGCCAAGATGTGTTCCATGTGCAGTGCACATAAGCAGAAGCCACTGAACCCAACGCAAAGGATGGACCATGAACACGATACGCAAATCCCTCATCATCGGCATGACCGTATTCGGTCTGGGCGTGGCCGGCAGCGCCGCCTACGCCGCCGACGCCCCGGCTCCGGGCCGCCACGGCCAGGCTCTGACGCAGGAGCAGATCGCCGCCAAAATGGCCGAGCGCCAGGCCAAATTCAAGGAAATGGTCGCCAAGCGCCAGGCCGCGCTGCACGACAAGCTGAAGCTGACGGCGGCGCAGGAACCGGCCTGGGCGGCCTTCACCGCCGCCACCGCGCCCAAGCTGCCGGCAGCCCGTCCGGACCGCGCCGCGCTGGCCCAGCTGAGCACGCCGGAACTGATGGAAAAACGCCAGGAAATGCACAAGCAGATGCTGGCCCAGCAGGAAGTCCGCCTGGCCGCGCTGAAGACCTTCTACGCGCAGCTGACGCCTGAGCAGCAAAAGACCTTCGACGAGGCAGCCAGGCACCGCCACGGCCGTTTCGGCGGCCACCGCGGCGGCCAGGGTGGCGGGATGATGATGCGCCACGGCTAAGCCGGCAAGGCGGGTTACGCGCCCACGCGCTAACCCGCCCTACGCTCGACTCAGCACCTGCGAAAATATCGTAGGGCGGGTTAGCAGCGGCGCTGCGTAACCCGCCAAGCGCCGTCCGGAACTACTGCAGCTTATCCAGCGACTTCAGGAAGGTTTCCGCATTCTGGAACCCCACCACGCGGGAATCCGGAATCTCCTGCCCTTGCGCATTGAACAGAATAATGCCCGGCGGACCAAACAGCTTGAAACGCTTCAGCAAAGCCTTATCATCTTCATCATTGGCGGTCACATCCACCTGCAGCAGCACGGTGTTGGCCAGCCTGGCCTTGACCGCCGGCTCGATGAAGGTCAGCTTCTCCATTTCCTTGCAGGACACGCACCAGTCGGCATAAAAGTCGAGGATGGCGGTCTTGCCGCCCGTTTGCGCCAGCGCGGCATCCAGCTGGGCCACGGTTTTCACGCGCGTGAAGTGCACCGCCTGCGCGCCGCCGGTCAGGTGCGCCAGCGGCGCCAGCACATCCCTGCCCCCGGTAGCCAGGCCCACCAGCTGCACGCCGCCGAGAAGAATGAACACGGCCGCCACCGCCTTGGCCAGCCAGCCGTAGCCCGCGCTGCCCCAGTTCATGCCGCGGCTGCGGCCGGTGCGGGACAGCAGATACACGCCGTAGCCTATGCCCAGCAGCGCGAAGCCCACCATGGCCAGCGCGGCCGGCAGCACCGGCGACACCAGCCACAAGGCCATGGCCAGCAGCAGCACGCCGAAGAATTGCTTCACATTGTCCATCCAGGCGCCCGCGCGCGGCAGCAAGGTGCCGGCCGACACGCCCACCAGCACCAGGGGCACGCTCATGCCCACCGCCATGGCGAACAGCGCGCCGCCGCCGACAACCACGTCGCGCGTCTGGCTGATGTAGACCAGGGCGCCGGCCAGCGGCGCGGCCACGCAGGGGCCGACGATGAGCGCGGAGATGGCGCCCATGGCGAACACGCCGGCCAGCTTGCCGGAGGACTGGCGGTTGGACACGGTGCTCAGGCGGCTTTGCAGGCCGGCCGGCACCTGCAGTTCGTACACGCCGAACATGGACAGCGACAGGCCCACCATCAGCAGGCCGAAGGCGCCCAGCACCCACGGATTCTGCAGCGCGGCGGCCAGTCCTTCGCCGATCAGCCCGGCGGCCACGCCCAGCGCGGTGTAGACGATGGCCATGCCCAGCGCGTAGGTGAGCGACAGCAGCAGGCCGCGCGAGCGGCTGCTGTGCTGGCCTTCGCCGACAATAATCGAGGACAGGATGGGCACCATGGGCAGCACGCAGGGCGTGAACGCCAGGCCCAGGCCCAGCAGCGCGAACAGCGGCAGGATGACCAGCAGGCGGCCGCCCTTGAGCGCCGCTTCGATCTTGCCCAGCTCGCTGGCGGCGCCGGTGCCGGATGCGGCGCCCTGCGGCGATGCCGCAGCCACGTCAGCCGCCGGCGCGGCGCCGCTGCCGCCGCTGCCGATCAGGCTGGCCTGCGCGTCCTGCGGCGAGTAGCACAGGCCCTTGTCGGAGCAGCCCTGCGAGGTGGCGGTCAGGGTGAACGGGCCGGCCGTGTCCACCGGGATGGTGATGGTGATGTGCTTGCGGTAGGTTTCGACTTCCTTGTTGAAGGTCTCGTCGAATTTGACCTTGCCCGGCGGGATGTCCGGCTTGCCCAGCGTGGCGCCCTGCGCCTTGAAGGCGAAGCGCTCACGGTACATATAGTAGCCGTCCGCGATCTCGTAGGTGACGCTGGCGGTTTTGGCGTCCAGCATGCGGGCCGAGAATTTGAAGGCGACGGCGGGATCGAGGAAGTCCTCTTCGGCGCGGGCCGGGCCGGAGAACAGCAGCGTCAGCAGCGTTAAGGGGAGCAGCAGGCGGACGAGGTGGTGGGCAAAGCGGAACATGACAGCCTTCTAAAACTAAAACTTTTCTATGGTACACCTGCTTGGCGGGTTACGCTCCGCTAACCCGCCCTACGCGCTTGCCACGCCTCGGGTCTGGACGATGCGTAGGGCGGGTTAGGGGCGCAGCCACGTAACCCGCCAAACCAGCGGCGCATAAAAAAAGCCAGGCAGAGCCTGGCTTTTTCTTACTCGGCGTGAATTACGCTTCGTCAGCAACTTCAACAGCTTCGGTGACTTCTGGACGGTCCAGCAGTTCAACGTAAGCCATAGGAGCGTTGTCGCCTACGCGGAAACCCATTTTCAGGATGCGCAGGTAGCCGCCATTGCGGTTGGCGTAGCGTGGGCCCAGTTCAGCGAACAGCTTCAGGACCATTTCGCGGTCGCGCAGGCGAGCGAAGGCCAGACGCTTGTTGGCCAGGGTGTCGGTCTTGCCCAGGGTCAGGATCGGCTCGATCACGCGGCGCAGTTCCTTAGCTTTAGGAACGGTGGTTTTGATGGCTTCATGACGCAGCAGGGAAACGGTCATGTTGCGCAGCATAGCCAGGCGGTGGGACGAGGTACGATTCAGTTTACGGAGGCCGTGACGGTGACGCATGGTACTTCCTTTCAATGATGTTTAATGCCAGGTTCTTCGATCGCCAGGGCTCTCACCAGGGCGCGGACCGGTTCATAAGGGTTAAACGCCCCTGGCACATGCCGGGGACGGGTGCTACAAGAATTACTTCTCCAGACCTGCAGGCGGCCAGTTCTCCAGCTTCATGCCCAGAGTCAGACCACGCGAAGCCAGCACTTCCTTGATTTCGTTCAAGGACTTGCGGCCCAGGTTCGGCGTCTTCAGCAGTTCGTTTTCCGAACGCTGGATCAGGTCGCCGATGTAGTAGATGTTTTCCGCTTTCAGGCAGTTGGCCGAACGCACGGTCAGCTCCAGGTCGTCCACTGGACGCAGCAGGATAGGATCGACCAGCGGAGCGCGCGATGGCGCTTCGGCGGCCGCTTCCGTGCCTTCCAGGGCGGCGAACACATTCAACTGGTCCACCAGGACGCGGGCCGACTGGCGGATCGCTTCTTCCGGCGTGATCACGCCGTTGGTTTCGATGTTGATGATCAGCTTGTCCAGGTCGGTACGCTGTTCCACACGGGCCGATTCCACGGCGTAAGACACGCGGCGCACTGGCGAGAACGACGCGTCCAGGATGATGCGGCCGATGGTCTTGTTGGTGTCTTCGGACAGGCGGCGGACGTTGCCCGGCACATAGCCGCGGCCTTTTTCCACTTTGATCTGCATGTCCAGCTTGCCGCCTGCGGTCAGGTGGGCAATCACGTGGTCCGGGTTGATCAGCTCGACGTCGTGCGGCAGGTCGATGTCCGATGCCAGGACGGCGCCTTCGCCTTCCTTCTTCAGGGTCAGGGTGACGGAGTCACGGTTGTGGACTTTGAAGACCACGCCCTTCAGGTTCAGCAGCAGGTCAACCACGTCTTCCTGGACGCCGTCCAGCGACGAGTACTCGTGCACCACGCCGGCGATCGTCACTTCGGTCGGCGCGTAGCCGATCATGGACGACAGCAGCACGCGGCGCAGCGCGTTGCCCAGGGTGTGGCCGTAGCCACGCTCGAACGGCTCCATCACGACTTTCGCGTGGCCGGCGCCCAGGGTTTCTACGTCGATAATACGTGGCTTCAACAAACTGTTTTGCATGAAATGTCCTTTTCAATACCCTCGGCTCATTACACCGATAAGGCTGATGGCATTAGTGAAAACGCCCGCTGTGCGTTTGCGGCAGCGGGCGGGGAACGACTGACTACGATTAACGCGAGTACAGTTCGACGATCAGCGATTCGTTGACGTCGTGGGCGATTTCGTTGCGCTCTGGCAGCGATTTCAGGGTGCCTTCCATTTTCTTGGAATCTACCGACACCCAAGCTGGCATGCCAACTTGTTCAGCCAGCGACAGCGCTTCAACGATACGCACTTGCTTTTTGGCTTTTTCGCGCACAGCGATCACGTCGCCGGTTTTCACGTTGTACGAAGCGATGTTCACGACATTGCCGTTCACGGTGAACGCCTTGTGCGATACCAGCTGGCGCGCTTCGGCGCGGGTCGAGCCGAAGCCCATGCGGTATGCAACGTTGTCCAGGCGGGTTTCCAGCAGGGACAGCAGGGTTTCACCGGTGTTGCCTTTGCGGCGGTCGGCTTCAGCGAAGTAGCGGCGGAACTGGCGTTCCAGGATGCCGTACATGCGTTTTACTTTTTGCTTTTCGCGCAGCTGGTTGCCGAAGTCCGAGGTGCGGGCGCCCGATTTCACGCCGTGCTGGCCTGGCTTGACGTCCAGTTTGCATTTCGAATCCAGGGAGCGGCGTGCGCTCTTCAGGAACAGATCAGTGCCTTCACGGCGGGACAGCTTTGCTTTTGGTCCGATATAACGTGCCACGGTGCTTTCCTTTAAATAATGACGCCCCAGCCAGCCGCTGTGCGGATGGTTAGGCGCTAGTCCAGCTCACTTTCAGCTTGGACGGTGGCTCAAAACGAAAAACCCGCCGGAGTTGATCCGACAGGCGAGAACAGCCGGACAGTATAGCCGTTTCCGGCCCACTGTTCCAGCGGTTTTTTGCTTCCAAGAGGACGGCGCCGGCGGACTGGTCCGCCGGCAACGTCATTAGATACGACGACGCTTAGGAGGACGGCAGCCGTTGTGCGGTACTGGGGTAACGTCCTGGATCTCGGTGATCTTGATGCCCAGGTTGTTCAGTGCGCGCACTGCGGATTCGCGACCAGGACCTGGGCCCTTGATACGCACTTCCAGATTCTTGACGCCGCACTCAACAGCCACTTTACCAGCGGCTTCCGCAGCAACCTGCGCTGCGAACGGGGTCGATTTACGCGAACCCTTGAAGCCAGCGCCACCGGAGGTCGCCCACGACAGGGCATTGCCCTGACGGTCGGTGATGGTGATGATGGTGTTGTTGAAGGAAGCGTGAACGTGTGCGATACCTTCGGCAACGTTCTTCTTGACCTTCTTGCGTACGCGAGCTGCTGCTGCGCTGCTTTGTTGCTTAGCCATAATATTTTCCTAAGATTATTTCTTCAGCGATTGAGCGGCTTTGCGCGGGCCCTTGCGGGTACGTGCATTGGTGCGGGTACGCTGGCCGCGGACCGGCAGGCCCTTACGGTGACGCATGCCGCGGTAGCAGCCCAGATCCATCAGACGCTTGATGTTCATCGACAGTTCGCGGCGCAGATCGCCTTCCACTACGAACTTGCCGATTTCATCACGCAGCTTTTCCAGCTCGCTGTCGTCCAGATCTTTGATCTTCTTGTTGGTTGGAACACCCGTCGCCTGGCAGATGAACTGCGAGCGTGGGCGGCCGATACCGTAGATGGCGGTCAGGCCGATAACGGTATGTTGGTGGTTTGGGATGTTAACCCCTGCAATACGTGCCATTCGTTATTCCTCGATAAATAACGGTTATTAACCTTGACGCTGCTTGTGACGCGGTTCGACGCAGATTACGCGGACCACACCTTTGCGCTTGATGATCTTGCAGTTGCGGCAGATGCGCTTGACTGAAGCGTTAACTTTCATTTTTGCACTCTCTTCTAGTACGATTGTTTATTTACTTGGTCCGGAACACGATGCGGGCCCGGCTCAGATCGTAAGGTGTCAGTTCGACCGTCACCTTGTCGCCAGGAAGGATGCGGATATAGTTCATCCGCATTTTACCCGAAATATGCCCGAGCACCACGTGCCCGTTTTCCAGCTTCACTCGAAATGTTGCATTGGGGAGATTCTCCAGAATCTCGCCTTGCATCTGTATGACGTCGTCTTTTGCCATTTTTCGTTATGTTTGCCGCGCTTATCGCTGCGGAATCCCGCCCTTGAAGTTTGCTTTGCGCAGCAGCGATTCATATTGCTGCGACATCACATAGTTTTGCACCTGGGCCATGAAATCCATGGTCACAACCACAATAATCAACAGGGAGGTGCCGCCAAAGTAGAAGGGAACCTTCCACTGGGCATTCATAAACTCCGGCAACAAACACACCAGCGTGATGTAGACGGCGCCGGCCAGGGTCAATCGCGTCAGGATCTTGTCGATGTAGCGGGCAGTCTGCTCACCGGGACGTATCCCTGGCACAAAGGCCCCGCTCTTCTTCAAGTTGTCCGCTGTTTCCTTGCTGTTGAACACCAGCGCGGTATAGAAGAAACAGAAGAACACGATTGCAATGGCGTACAACAATGCATGGATAGGCTCGCCCGATGCCAGCGATGCCGCCAGGTCTTTCATGAAACTGACGACAGGACTGGACTTGTCGAGCCCCTTCGAGAACCAGTCCACGAGCGTAGCCGGGAACAAGATAATCGACGATGCGAAGATCGGCGGGATCACGCCTGCCATGTTCAGCTTCAGCGGCAGGTGGCTGGTTTGGCCACCGTAGATCTTGTTGCCGACTTGACGCTTGGCGTAGTTGACCAAAATCTTGCGCTGTCCACGCTCCACGAACACCACGGCGAAGGTAACCAGGGCTACCAGGGCCACGATGAGGATCGCCGAGAAGCTGCCGATCGAACCGGTCGACACCTGGGTGAACAAGCCACCCAGCGCGCCCGGCAGACCGGCGGCGATGCCGGCGAAGATGATGATGGAGATGCCGTTACCGAGACCGCGCTCGGTAATCTGCTCCCCCAGCCACATCAGGAACATGGTGCCGGTCAACAGCGTCACGATCGTCACGAAGCGGAAGCCCAGGCCAGGATCCAGCACCAGGCCAGGCTGCGATTCCAGGGCCACGGACACACCCAGAGCCTGGAACAGAGCCAGTGCCACCGTCGCATAACGGGTGTACTGGGTGATCTTGCGGCGGCCGGATTCGCCTTCCTTCTTCAGCGCTTCCATCTGCGGCGACACGATCGACAGCAACTGCATGATGATCGAGGCCGAGATGTAGGGCGTGATACCCAGCGCAAACACCGTGAAGCGAGACAGGGCGCCACCGGAGAACATGTTGAACATGCCCAGGATGCCGCCTTCCTGCGACTTGAACAGTGCCGCGAGCTGTGCCGGGTCTACACCCGGCACAGGAACGTGAGCGCCGATACGGTACACCACCAATGCGCCAAGCAAAAACCACAGGCGGCCCCAAGGGAAGCCAGCTGCAGCGCTCTTAGCAAGTTGCGGGTTGGTCGCCAATTTTCGCTCCGATCTAGCTGTTAGCTACTGACTCAGGCTACCGAGCCGCCAGCCGCTTCGATGGCCGCTTTCGCGCCCGCGGTGACTTTCAGGCCTTTGACCACAACGGCTTTGGTGATTTCGCCGGAGGCGATCACGCGCACGTCGCGGGCCAGCACGCCCAGCACGCCGGCTTGCTTCAGGACCAGAATGTCGACTTCGCCGGTCGGCAGGTTGTTCAGGTCGGACAGGCGCACTTCAGCTTTGAAGGTGGCGTTGAGCGACTTGAAACCGCGCTTAGGCAGACGGCGTTGCAGAGGCATTTGACCGCCTTCGAAGCCGACTTTGTGGAAGCCGCCCGAACGCGATTTTTGACCCTTGTGGCCACGGCCGGCGGTTTTACCCAGGCCGGAGCCGATACCGCGACCGACGCGACGCTTGTAGTGCTTCGCGCCTTCTGCAGGTTGAATGGTATTCAGTTCCATTGATTTCTCCAGATCATAAGCCAAGGCTTACGATACGACTTTCACGAGGTAGGCGACCTTGTTGATCATGCCGCGTACCGATGGGGTGTCCTGCAACTCGGCAACCGAGTTAACACGGCGCAGACCCAGGCCACGCACGGTGGCGCGGTGGTCTTGACGAGTGCCGATCAGGCCCTTCACCAGTTGTACTTTGATAGTGCTCATGTGGTTTCCCCTTAAGCCAGGATGTCTTCCACCGACTTGCCGCGTTTCGCAGCGATGTCAGCAGCAGTACTGATTTTCGACAGGCCGTCCAGGGTAGCGCGCACCAGGTTGTACGGGTTCGACGAGCCGGTGGATTTCGCCACCACGTCCGTCACGCCCATCACCTCGAAGATCGCGCGCATGGCGCCACCAGCGATCACGCCGGTACCCGGCTTGGCTGGCATCATCATCACTTTCGACGCGCCGTGGCGGCCGATGACGGTGTGATGCAGCGTGCCGTTTTTCAGCGGCACTTTGATCAGGTTGCGGCGGGCTTCTTCCATTGCCTTTTGCACACCCACTGGCACTTCTTTCGATTTGCCTTTACCCATGCCGATGCGGCCATCGCCGTCACCAACCACGGTCAGCGCCGCGAAGCCCATGATACGACCACCCTTGACCACTTTGGTCACGCGGTTGATCGCGATCATTTTTTCGCGCATGCCGTCGTCCGGCTTGTCGCTTTGCATTTTAGCTTGCATTTTTGCCATGATCGTACCCTTAGAACTTCAGACCGGCTTCGCGGGCAGCTTCTGCCAGCGCTTTGACACGGCCGTGGTAACGGAAACCGGAGCGGTCGAACGCAACTTCGGTGATTCCTGCTTTCAGTGCTTTTTCTGCTACGCGTTTGCCCACCAGTGCGGCGGCGGCGGCGTTGCCACCCTTGCCGGATTTGCCAGCCAGTTCAGCGCGCACTTCCGCTTCCGCGGTCGAGGCCGAAACCAGTACTTTGGCATCCGGGCTGGTCAAGTTTGCATAGATGTGCAGGTTGGTGCGGTGGACCGACAGGCGGTTCACTTTCAGCTGCGCAATCTTGATCCGGGTTTGACGTCCGCGACGCAGACGAGATTCTTTTTTATCCATCGTCAGCCCCTAATTACTTCTTCTTGGTTTCTTTGATCTTAACCACTTCGTCCGAATAACGGACGCCCTTGCCCTTGTAAGGCTCAGGTGGGCGGTAAGCGCGAACTTCGGCGGCGACCTGGCCGACCTTTTGACGATCGATACCCTTGATCAGGATCTCGGTCGGGGTCGGGGTTGCGCAGGTGACGCCTTCCGGCATCGCATGGGCGACCGGGTGCGAGAAGCCGAGCGACAGGTTCAGCTTGTCGCCAGCGGCTTGCGCCTTGTAACCCACGCCAACCAGGTTCAGTTTCTTTTCGAAACCCTTGGTGACGCCGGTGACCATATTGTTCACCAGGGCGCGCAGCGTGCCGGACATGGCATTGGCTTCGCGGCTGTCGTCGGCCACGTTGAAGGACAGGGTGCCGGCGTTGTTTTCGACTTTCACCTGGCCGGTCAGGGCCTGGGTCAGTACGCCCAGCGGGCCTTTTACGGTAATCGCTGCTGCGGAGATGGCGACTTCAGCGCCAGCTGGCACAGCGATAGGCATTTTAGCTACACGAGACATTATTGCTCCTTACGCGACGTAGCAGATGACTTCGCCGCCGACGCCGGTAGCGCGTGCTTTGCGGTCGGTCATGACGCCTTGCGGGGTCGACACGATGGCAACGCCCAGGCCGTTCATCACGGTTGGGATTTCATCCTTGCCCTTGTAGACGCGCAGACCCGGACGGGACACGCGCTCAAGGCGCTCGATAACAGGACGGCCTACATAATACTTCAAACCGATTTTGAGTTCCGACTTGCCGCCAGCTTCGGCGACAGCGTAGTCCTCAATGTAACCCTCGTCCTTCAGGACGTTGGCAATCGCTACTTTGACTTTCGACGATGGCATGGCCACGGTCGTTTTTTGAACGCCTTGGGCGTTGCGAATGCGGGTCAGCATATCGGCGATAGGATCGCTCATACTCATTGCTTGTTCTCCTATTACCAGCTGGCTTTAGTCATACCCGGAATCTCACCACGCATGGCGAATTCACGGAGCTTGATACGGCCCAGACCGAATTTACGGAAGGTGCCGCGTGGACGACCGGTGACGGCGCAACGGTTGCGCTGACGGGTCGGAGCGGAGTTGCGTGGCAGCGCCTGCAGTTTCAGGCGGGCTTCGTAACGCTCTTCTTCCGTCTTCGACTGGTCGTCGATGATGGCCTTCAGCGAGGCGCGCTTGGCAGCGAATTTGTTTGCCAGGTCGACACGCTTCTGTTCACGGTTAATCAGTGCGAGTTTTGCCATGATCTATTAGTTCCTGAACGGGAATTTAAAGGCGGCGAGCAGAGCTTTCGCTTCGTCGTCGGTCTTCGCGGTGGTGGTGATCGAAATGTTCATACCACGCAGCGCATCGATCTTGTCGTACTCGATCTCTGGGAAGATGATCTGTTCTTTGACACCGATGTTGTAGTTGCCGCGGCCGTCGAACGAACGACCGGACACGCCACGGAAGTCACGCACGCGCGGCAGGGCCACGGTGATGAAACGATCCAGGAACTCGAACATACGGGCGCCGCGCAGGGTCACCATGGTACCGATCGGATAGCCTTCGCGGATTTTGAAACCGGCGATAGCTTTGCGCGACTTGGTGGTCACTGGCTTCTGGCCGGCGATCTTGGTCAGGTCGCCAACGGCGTGTTCCAGCACCTTCTTGTCGGCGATTGCTTCGCCCACACCCATGTTCAGGGTGATCTTGGTCAGGCGCGGCACTTCCATTACCGTTTTGTAACCGAATTTCTCGGTCAGCTCGGCAACGATTTTGTCTTTATAGACTGCTTGCAGACGGGCCATTTCTTATTACCCTTTCACTACTTCGCCGTTCGACTTGAAGACGCGGACTTTTTTGCCGTCCACATCTTTGAAGCCTACGCGATCTGCCTTACCGGTCGCAGCGTTGAACAGAGCAACGTTGGACACGTGAATAGGCATGGTCTTGTCAACGATGCCACCAGTTACGCCAGTCATCGGGTTCGGCTTGGTCGCTTTTTTAGCAACGTTGACGCCCTCAACCACGACATGCTCAGCGTCTACACGCTGTTGCACGGTGCCGCGCTTGCCCTTGTCTTTACCGGTCAAAACGATGACTTCGTCGTTTTTACGAATCTTATCCATTTACTGACTCCTTACAGGACTTCCGGTGCCAGGGACACGATCTTCATGAACTTCTCAGTGCGCAGTTCGCGCGTGACAGGTCCGAAGATGCGGGTACCGATCGGCTCCAGCTTGGCGTTCAGCAGCACGGCGGCGTTGCCGTCGAACTTCACCAGGGAGCCGTCTTGGCGGCGCACACCTTTAGCGGTACGCACAACCACAGCGTTGTAAATTTCACCTTTTTTGACACGGCCGCGTGGCTGGGCAACCTTGACGGTTACCTTGATCACGTCGCCAATGCCAGCATAACGGCGCTTGGAGCCGCCCAATACCTTGATGCACATGACTTCTTTGGCACCGGTATTGTCGGCCACTTCGAGCCGGCTTTCAGTTTGAATCATAGTATTCTCTTTCCCAACTTAAGCCGAAGAATCCACACAATGTGGACCTCTCGGTCAGTCTTGGTCCCGCCAATGGCTTTCACCATTGTTTGGGTGCTTGACCTTCATACAAGTACTGACCGCGGTCCATGTCTGCGGAGAGACACTTTGCGGCGTTACATGAACGAAGCCCGCAAGTATTACACGAAACCTGCGGGCTTGCAAGAACTAATTGAAAAGCGCCACCGGCTAGGCCGGCGACGCTTGGTCAATTAAACGATTTGTGCAGCTTGCACTACACGAGTCACCGTCCACGCCTTCGTTTTGGAGATCGGACGGCCTTCCTGGATCTCGACCGTATCACCGGCTTTGACTTGGTTGGTTTCGTCGTGTGCGTGGTATTTAGCCGAACGCACAATGATCTTGCCGTACAGAGGGTGCTTCACGTGACGTTCGATCAGAACGGTAACGGTCTTGTCCATCTTGTCGGACACCACTTTACCGATCAGCGTGCGCTTGAGCGACTGTTTCACTGGTTGGTTCATTTGGCTTCCTTCAGATTCATTACCGTTTTTACACGCGCGATGTCGCGGCGTACCTTCTTGAGCTGCGAAGTGTTGCTCAGTTGCTGCGTAGCGGTTTGCATACGCAGACCAAACTGGGCCTTCAGCAGATCGTTCAGCTCTTGTTGCAGAGCTGCCTGGTCTTTGCCGCGGAGTTCAGATGCTTTCATATTTCACTCCTATTATTGGCCAACCTGGCGCACCACGAAGGTGGTAGCCAGAGGCAGTTTGGCAGCAGCCAGGCGGAACGCTTCGCGTGCCAGTTCTTCACCGACGCCGTCCATTTCGTACAGGACTTTGCCCGGACGGATTTCAGCGACGTAGTATTCCGGGTTACCTTTACCGTTACCCATACGAACTTCGGCCGGCTTGTTCGAAATCGGCTTGTCCGGGAAAACGCGGATCCAGATACGGCCGCCACGTTTGATGTGACGGGTCATGGCGCGACGTGCTGCTTCGATCTGGCGCGCGGTGATACGACCGCGGGCCACTGCTTTCAGACCGAACTCGCCGAACGACACCGAAGTGCCGGCGGTGTGCGAAATGCCGGTGTTGCGGCCTTTCTGCTCTTTACGATACTTCCTGCGTGCTGGTTGCAGCATGGTTATTCTCCTGCTTTCTCAGCTGGTGCAGCGGCGGCCGGTTTAGCGGAACGCACGCGGGCAGCACCTGCCGGGGATGGTTTAGCACCGGCCGGACCTGGACGTGGGCGGCCGGAAGGCTTGCCATCGTCACGGCGTGGACCGCGGCTTTTCTTCTCGTCAGCCGGGGTCTCGATGACTGGCGCTTCGCCGGTAGGCGAGCGGTCACCCTTGTAGACCCACACCTTGACGCCGATGATGCCGTAGGTGGTCGATGCTTCGCTGGTGCCGTAGTCGATGTCGGCGCGCAGGGTATGCAGAGGCACGCGGCCTTCGCGGTACCATTCTTTACGCGCGATCTCGATGCCGTTCAGACGGCCCGACGACATGATCTTGATGCCCAGGGCACCCAGACGCATGGCGTTTTGCATCGCGCGCTTCATGGCGCGGCGGAACATGATACGCTTTTCCAGCTGCTGCGAGATCGAATCGGCGATCAGCTGCGAGTCGATTTCCGGCTTGCGGATTTCTTCGATGTTCACGTGCACCGGCACGCCCATGATCTTGGTCAGCGCCGACTTCAGTACTTCGATGTCTTCGCCTTTTTTACCAATGACCACGCCTGGACGCGAGCTGTAGATCGTGAAGCGCGCGTTCTTGGCTGGGCGCTCGATGACGATGCGGCCAACGGAGGCGTTCTTCAGTTTCTTTTTCAGGAAAGCGCGAGCTTTCAGGTCTTCGTTCAGCATGGCAGCGAAATTGCCGTTGCCTGCGTACCAGCGCGAAGCCCAGTTACGGGTGACCGCCAGACGGAAACCGGTTGGATGAATTTTCTGACCCATCGTGGCTCCTTAGTTACCGACAGTCACGTACACGTGACAGGATTGTTTCGAAATGCGGTCGCCACGGCCCTTTGCACGCGCGGTGAAGCGCTTCAGGATCGGGCCCTTTTCGACGTAGATCGTTTTCACGAACAGTTCGTCGATATCGGCACCATCGTTGTGCTCGGCGTTCGCGATTGCGGACTCCAGCACTTTCTTGATGATGGCCGCGCCTTTTTTCGGGCTGAACTGCAGAATGTTCAGCGCAGCGTCAACCTTCTTGCCGCGGATCAGATCAGCCACCAGGCGGCCTTTTTGATCCGACAGGCGCACGCCTTTGAGGATAGCTTTGGTTTCCATTATTTCTTAGCCTTTTTGTCAGCAGCGTGGCCCTTGAACGTGCGGGTCAGCGCGAATTCGCCGAGCTTGTGACCAACCATGTTCTCGGAAACATACACTGGCACGTGCAGCTTGCCGTTGTGCACAGCGATCGTCAGACCGATGAAGTCAGGCATGATCGTCGAGCGGCGCGACCAGGTTTTGATTGGCTTTTTGTCTTTGGTCGCTTGCGCGGCTTCGACTTTTTTCACCAGGTGGGCGTCACAGAACGGCCCTTTTTTCAATGAACGAGTCATGGTTTATCCTTATTTCTTGCCGCGGCGCGAGACGATCATCGAAGAAGTACGCTTGTTGCTGCGCGTCTTCTTGCCCTTGGTCTGCTGGCCCCATGGGGACACTGGATGACGACCTGCTGCCGTTTTACCTTCACCACCACCGTGCGGGTGATCGACCGGGTTCATGACCACACCGCGAACGGTAGGACGAACACCGCGCCAGCGCATCGCGCCAGCCTTGCCGATCTTGCGCAGGCTGTGTTCGGCATTGCCGACTTCGCCCACGGTCGCGCGGCACTCGATGTGCACGCGGCGCACTTCGCCCGAGCGCAGGCGCACTTGAGCGTAGGTGCCTTCGCGGGCCATCAGCACAACGCCGGCGCCGGCGGTACGGGCCATCTGGGCACCCTTACCTGGCAGCATTTCGACGCAGTGCATCACGGTACCGACCGGGATGTTGCGGATAGGCAGGCAGTTGCCCGACTTGATAGGCGCTTCCGAACCGTTCATCACGCTGTCGCCAACGGACATGCCCTTGGTCGCGATGATGTACTGGCGCTCGCCGTCGGCGTAGCACAGCAGGGCGATATTCGCGGTGCGGTTTGGATCGTATTCGATACGTTCCACTTTCGCAGGAATGCCATCCTTCTGACGCTTGAAGTCGATCAGGCGATAGTGCTGCTTATGACCACCGCCGATGTGGCGGGTGGTGATGTGGCCGTTGTTGTTGCGGCCGGCAGTTTTGGATTTCTTTTCAACCAGGGCAGCGAACGGACGACCTTTGTACAGGTCCGGGTTCACCACCTTCACCATGCCGCGACGGCCTGGGGAGGTTGGCTTCATCTTTACGAGTGCCATTATTTAGCCTCCTCGGAGAAATTGATTTCCTGGCCAGGCTTCAGGCACACGAAAGCACGCTTGGTATGGTTGCGGCGGCCGGTGAAACGACCCGAACGCTTGACTTTACCTTCGCGATTGACGGTTTGCACCGACAGGACTTCAACCTTGAACAGCAGTTCAACGGCTGCCTTGATCTCAGGCTTGGTCGCATCCGGCAGTACGCGGAATACGATTTGCTCGTTCTTTTCCGCGACCATGGTGGCCTTCTCGGAAATGACCGGAGCCTGCAGCACCTTCATCAGGCGCTCTTCGCTGTGTTTGATGACTGCGCTCATGCCAGCATCTCCTCAATCTTGGCCAGTGCCGCTTTGGTGACCAGGATCTTCTTGTAGAAGACCAGCGACATTGGATCTGCGTGGCGTGGCTCAACTACCAGCACGTTAGGCAGGTTACGGGAAGCCAGTTCCAGGTTTTCTTCGATGTTGTCAGCGATGATCAGCACCGATTCCAGACCCATGGCGTTCAGCTTTTGCGACAGCAGCTTGGTTTTTGGAGCTTCGATAGCGAAGTCTTCAACAACAACCAGGCGCTCTTCGCGAGCCAGTTGGGACAGGATCGAGCAGATACCAGCGCGGTACATCTTCTTGTTCACTTTGTGGGTGAAGTTCTCGTCAGGCGAGTTCGGGAAGATGCGACCACCGCCGCGCCACAGTGGCGACGACGACATACCGGCACGAGCGCGGCCGGTACCTTTTTGGCGCCATGGCTTCTTGGTCGTGTGGTGGACTTCTTCACGGTCTTTCTGCTTACGGTTGCCGCTGCGCGCATTGGCTTGGTAGGCGACCACGATCTGGTGGATCAGGGCTTCGTTGTAATCACGGCCGAAGACGGTGTCAGCGGCGGCAACGTTGGAAGATGCTTGACCTTGAGCATTCAGGAGCTTGAGTTCCATCGATTAAGCCCCTTTCTTTGCTTTGACTTTGACAGCAGGCGAGACGACCACTTGGCCGTTTTTCGCGCCTGGTACCGCGCCTTTGACCAGCAGCAGCTGACGGTCGGCGTCGATACGAGCGATTTCCAGATTCTGGGTGGTAACAGTAACGTCACCCATGTGGCCGGTCATGCGCTTGCCTGGGAATACACGGCCCGGATCCTGCGCCATACCGATCGAACCTGGTACGTTGTGCGAACGCGAGTTACCGTGGGTCTGACGACCGGAGGCAAAGTTGTGACGCTTGATGGTACCGGCGTAGCCCTTACCGATGCTCGTGCCCTGAACGTCGATCTTCTGACCAACTTCGAACAGCGAAGCGGCGATAACTTCACCAGCTTTCAATTCTGCAGCTTTAGCAGCGTCGACGCGGAACTCTTTCAGCAGAGTACCGGCTTCAACACCAGCTTTAGCGTAGTGACCGGCTGCGGCTTTGGTCACGCGGGAAGCGCGACGTTGACCGAAGACGACCTGAACAGCGGAGTAACCATCCGTTTCAGGGGTTTTGATTTGCGCAACGCGGTTGTTCGACACGTCCAGCACGGTGACTGGGATCGAGTCCCCATCATCCGTGAAGATGCGCATCATGCCAACCTTGCGACCGAGGAGGCCTAGGCTCATTTTTTCTCCATTCCCACCTACGATTGGGCGGGGCTTTGTTTAACTACAAAAATTAGTACGGCCCGTAAAAAGATGGATTCCATACCGAAGCCGGCTAGTGTAGCGCGAAAAGACTCTTGACGCAACAACTTAGTACGGGGTATGTGAACTATTTGCGGACATGAAAAAAGGCCAGGCATTGCTGCCTGGCCTTGTGCCGCTTCACGCAGTCAGATTACTTGAAGGCGTACTTCGCGGTCGCGCGGAAGGTGCGGCCCATGCCGTTGTGCAGCTGGGTGTTGAAGCCTTCGGTTGGATAGCGCGGATCGTATGGCGCCGCCTTGTCCAGAATATTCTTGATATTCAGGGCCAGGGTCAGGTTCTTGACGCCGGTGTACGCGTAGTTCAGGCCGAAGGTGGTCCAGCTTGCCACTTCGCAGTTCGAGCTGGTGTACTTAGGCAGGCCGCCCAGCTGGTAGGCGCTGGAAGGCTGGCCGGTACCATAGTGGCAGTACGGCGTTGGGTACACCACGGCGTTGTCGTAGCGGCGCAGCAGGGACACGTGGTCGACGAAGTCCGCCGACAGCGTGGTGCTGTGCACGCCGTAGGTCCAGTTGGTCGACAGCGACGCGCGGTTGCGCGGATTGTCGCCAGCCGACAGCGACCAGTCGGACAGGCCGCCGTTCGAACCGGCGGTGTTGTGGATCGCATCGCCAGGCTGCATGGCGCGCTTGTAGGTGCCCAGGTAGCTCCAGTTCACCGTGCTGCTCAGGCGGCCGTAGTCGCCCAGCGAGTTACGCAGGGTCACTTCCAGGTCCACGCCGGCAACCTGGGTCGAACCCTGGTTGATGTAGGAGCGGTTGACCTGCAGCAGCGGACCCGAGTTCGGCACCACTACGCCGTTTACCACCAGCAAGTTGGCCGGATTGGTGTCGCGCAGCACTTCCGCGCCTGGGTACTGGTTCGGGTGGTCGATCACGGTCTGTCCACCCAGCAGCGCGGTTTCGTCACGCAGCTTGATGTTGTAGTAATCGATCAGGATGTCCAGGTTCTTGGTCGGCTGCAGGATCAGGCCCAGCGATGCGGACTTGGATTTCTCCGGCTTCAGCTCAGGATTGGCCTTGGACAGGCTGGAAACGCTCTTCGAGCAGTCGGTACGGTCGGCGGTGCCGATCGGATTGACGCCATCCGGGCAGCGGATCGAGTCGGTCACGGTCTGGAACGACTGCACGCCGCCTGGCGAAACCTGGGTCAGGGCCGGGGCGCGGAAGCCGCGGGCATAGGTCGCGCGCACTGCCACTTGCTCGGTCACGGTCCACTTGCTGCCTGCTTTAGGCACGAAGCTCGATTCGGTCGGATATTTATCGTAGCGGCCGGCGAAGTCCATCTCGAAGTTCTTGAAGAACGGCGTACGCAGCTCGATGAAGGCCGACTTCACATTGCGCTGGCCGTCCGCAACGGAGTTGGCCAGGCCGATGATTTCGCCCGCGCGGGTGGCCGCGTCCGGGGTCAGGCCGATTTTCTCCTGGCGCGCCTCGGCGCCGAAGGCCAGGCCGATGTCGCCGCCGGACAGCTTGCCCAGCGTGGTCGATGCTTTGGCATCGATCTGCATCACTTGCGAGAAGCCTTTGTTTTCCAGGTCGCGGGTCGAGTTCGGATCAGCAATGGTCGACGCGATGGTACGGTTTTCCGTCATGATGCGCTCGACCACCGGGCGGTACAGCATGCCCAGGTAGTGCTCGGTACGCTCGGTGCGGTTCCACAGCACGCCGGTTTCCCAGTCAAACGCGCCGGTGGTGCCTTTCAGGCCGGCCAGCACGCGGTAGGATTCGTTCAGGTTGTCGCTGCCGCCGGTGTGGCCCATGAAGCGGAAGCCCACCGCAGTGCGCGAGGTCGGGAACGGATTGTCCGGATGGCCCACTGGCAGGATCAGCTGGAATTGCGACGACGGCTTGCCGTCGGCGGCGAACACGGTGCTCGACGAGGTGCTCGAGATCGTGCGTGGCGCGCCCAGATAAGTGCGCTCGGTGCGCGCATACGACACTTCCGAGAACGCGGTCATCGCTTCATTGACCTTGAAGGTGCCGCGCGCCAGGATGTTGGCGTCCTTGCCGGCGCTCTGCACTTCGCTGTAGTCGTTCAGGTTGAAGTTACAGAAAGTACGGTCGATCAGCACGCTGGTCGCGGACAGATTGTGGGCGGCGATATTGCCCACCAGGCGCTGCGACGGATCGCAATTGGTGCGGTTGATCACGTCGGCGCGCAGCGCGTAGGTGGTGGCGAAGTTCTTGCCGCCCGGAGTGCGTTCGCGGTAGAAGAACGGCTGGTCCGTCAGGCTGCTCGAGTACGGGTTCAGGCGGGCGTTGATGTAGCTGTAGGCGGCCTGGTCGACGTCGGTCGCGTTCGCGATGGTGGTGCTGTCGCGCTTGGAAACGTCGAACGAGATAAAGCCGTTGAAGCGGTCCTTGTCCAGGTCGCCGAAACCGATCACGCCGCTGACATTCTTGCGGGCGAATTCGCCGTCATCGTTGGCGGTAATGCTGGCCGCCATGTCGAAGCCGGTGTAGTCGGTCTTGGTGATGAAGTTGATCACGCCGGCGATAGCGTCGGAGCCGTACACCGCCGAAGCGCCATCCTTGAAGATCTCGACGCGCTCGATGGCGGAGATAGGAATGGAGTTCAGGTCGTACACGGCCGATTTGCCCTGGTTCGGGTCGGCATACGCGGACGAGGCGATACGGCGGCCGTTCAGCAGCACCAGGGTCGAAGACGAACCCAGGCCGCGCAGGGAGGCGGTTGCCGCGCCGCGCGAGAAGCCGCCGTCGACGATGTCGACCGACGCGCCGGAGCCGAAGGCCGGGATCGAGTGCAGCAGTTCGGCCACGGTGTTGGCGCCGCTGGCTGCGATCTGCTTGGCGCTCACGGTCTGGACTGGCGACGAGCCTTCCTTGTCCGAACGCTTGATGTTGGAACCGGTAACGAAGACCTTGGTAACCGGCGCTTCTGCTGCTTGTTGTGCGATTGCAAACTGGGTGGTACCCAGTGCTACGGCAACGGCGAGGACGCCCCGTTTGAGGACTAGTTTATTGTTCAAAAGTTTCTCCGCTGTAAGGGTTGCAAGGGACTATACCGGTGCATGCGCGCCGGCTGCCATCTGTGCCGACGGCTTGTTTCAGAAGAGGCTGTGCTATTCCGAAGAAAGAATCTGAACATCTGAGTTAATGAAAGTCAATGAATGGGCAATATATTTGCAACGGCCTTTTTTCACAAAAAACAACATTACAGCACCACTTGCAATATAAGAATATGAGATTCAAACGAAATACTGAATTTAATTTCGAAAACATCGAAATTGTAAAAATATTCCCAATTGCAGCTTAAAGTTCTCAGAAACATATGCGTTTTGCGCGCATTGCAATGATGCTGGATTACAACAGCTTTTTAGTTACAAATATGCAAAAAAACAACACCGTGATGGTAGCTGAAATCACTGAACGGCAACGCAGCCAGCGGCGCCGCTTCAGAACAAAAAAGACGCCCTCCCAATTGCTAACACGGAGTCTTATATCGCTTTTTGACGATCAGTCAAAATCTGAGCCGCGTCCGCGCCGCCCAGCTGGTACCAATCGACTTTGCGGGTGGCAACCATGATGGCGGCCAGCACGGCGAACAGCAGGATGGCGCCCATCACCAGGGCGTTGTTTTCCGAGCTGAGCAAGCCGTACAGCACGCCGTACAAGGCCGTCAGCGCCGCGCCGAAGGCCAGGCCGCGGCGGCGGTCGCGCAGCACGTGGGCCAGGTAGTAGCCGGTCAGCAATATGCAGGCGGCGCTGGCCAGCAGGTAGGCGCCCAGGAAGGCGATGTGCTCGGACAGGCTGACCAGCAGCAGGAAGAACAGCACCAGCGCCAGCCCCACCAGCGCGTACTGCACCGGGTGGATGGGCAGGCGCTTGAGCACCTCGAACAGGAAGAAGGCGGCGAAGGTCAGCGCCACGAACAGCAGGCCATACTTGGTGGCGCGGTCGGCCATGGAATAGATGTTGACCGGCTCGATAAAGCCGACCGCGAAGCTGTCCGGCACGGCGTTGCGCGCGGCGTTGCGGGCAGCTTCATCGCCAGACCCGGCGGCCAGCTCGCGCTGGCGCAGCTGCTGCTGCGCCTCGGTCGACAGCGCCGAGATGCGCCACAGCGCCTCGAAGCCCTGCTCGCCCACTTTGCGCTGCTCGGGCAGGAAACGCCCGCTGAACTGCGGATGGGGCCAGGACGAGGCCATCGCAAAGCGGTTGTTGCGCGCCAGCGGCACGAACTGCTGGCGGTCCATGCCGGACAGGCTCAGGCCAAAGCTGAACTGCACCGGGCCGGCGGTGGCGTCGGCCATGGCCAGCGGCACGTGCAGGCCCTGGCGGGCGGCGGCCAGGCCCGAACCCTGCTCGAACTCGAAGCTGCGCGCGCCCCAGCGCAGCTTGGGAATGTCGCGCACGCCGCGCACGTCGGAAATGCCCAGCGCCACGAAGGGCGGCTCCGGCGCGATATCGGAGCGTTCCACGGTGCGCGGCAGCGCGGACACCGGCGGCACCGTGAACGCACCCGCCACCGCGTGTTCGCCCTGGAACATCAGCACCTGGTGGATGCCCCGGTAGCGGCGCTCGGTGCCGAAGGTCGATTTCACCTCCAGCTGGTCCGGGAAGACCAGGTGGCGCAGCTGCTTGCGGTAGCGCTTGGCTTCCTTGCGTTTCTCGTCGCCCGCCACCGGCTCCATCACCTCATAAGTTTCGCTGTAGGGCATGACCAGCACCGGCCCGTACACTGTCTGCTCGCCCACCGAATCCTCTGCGATGCTGCGCGCCGCGTCCTGGCGGTAGGCGCTGCGCTCGCGGATGGTGGACTCTATCATCAGCAGCGGAATGCCGATCAGCAGCATCACCGCGATCACGGCCAGTATTTTGAACAACAGTTTCTTTTGCATGGCGCTTCCTTCTGGTTGGAGTGGCGCCAGTCTAGAAAACGCGTATGCGGTGACGATGCGTTCCGTGTGAAGTGCTACAGCGCCAGCGGCAGCGGCAGGTAGAGCGCGGCGCGGCAGCCGCCCTGCCCCGGCCCGGCGATGTTGGCCACGCTGACGGTGCCGCCGTGCAGGGCCGCCACTTCGCGCACAAAGGGCAGGCCCAGGCCGGTGCTCTTGGCGCCGCCGCCGGGGCGCGGCAACGAGTAGAAGCGCTCGAACACGCGCCCGGCCGCGTAGTCGGGAATGCCGGGGCCGCCGTCGGCCACGTAGATTTCCACGCCCTCGCCGGGCACGCGCGCGCCCAGCGCCACCACGCCGCCGGCCGGCGCGAAGGCGATGGCGTTGTCCAGCAGATTGCCGATGGCCTGGCGCAGCAGCAGCGCGTCGCCGTGCAGCACCGGGGCGCCGTCCCGCGGCAGCTCCAGGTCCAGGCGCAGCCCGCGCGCGGCCAGCGGCGCGGCGAAGTCGCGCGCCACCTCCTGCAGCAGCGCGCCGCTATCGATGCGCTCGAGCGCATCCAGGCGCTGCTGCTTCTCCACCCGCACCAGCGCCAGCAGCTTGTCGATCAGCTGCCGCTGGCGCGCGTTCTGGCTCAGTATGCTGGACAGGAACTGGCGGCGCTGCTCGGGCGGCATGTCCTCCTGCAGCAGCTCGGCCGAGGCCTGGATGGCGGCGATGGGGCTTTTCAGCTCGTGCGTAAGCGTGTGCATCAGCGTTTCCACATACTCCTTGCCCTCCAGCTTGACGCGCATGGCCTCCAGCGCGTGGCCCAGCGTGCCGATCTCGGTATTGCCCAGCACCGGCAGCGCCACCTTGCGGCCGGCCTGCACCTCCTCCACATAATGCATCAGCTTGCGCAGCGCGCGCGCCAGCCAATAGGTGGACGCCAGGCCGATCAGCAGCGACAGCGCCAGCAGCAGCGCGCCGCGGCGCAGGATGTGCTGCTGGCTGCGCTCGACAAAGCCCTGCACGCTGGCGTTGGGCTTGGCCACCGTGAGCACGCCGATCAGGCGCTCGCCGTCGCGGATGGGGGCCGCCACGTGCATCACGGTGCTGTTCTCGTCGTCCTCGCGGTCGCGCGTGCTGCGCGCGCCGTACTTGCCGCGCAGGGTCAGGTAGACGTCGTTCCAGCGCGAGTAGTCCTTGCCCACCGCCTTGTTCTCGGAATCGAAACGCACGATGCCCTGCGCGTCGGTAATGTAGATGCGGTAGTCCAGCTTGTTCTTGGGCAGACCGCTGATCTGCGCGCTGACGCCGCGCCCGGCGTAGTCGCGCATGCGCGCCAGCATGGGCGCGGCGTCGTAGGCGCCGGCGCGCACGTCGTCCGCCACCATCACGGCCAGCAGGTTGGCGGTGTCGACCAGGGTGTCCTCCAGCGTGGCGCGCACGCCCGGCTTGACCTCGGCCATGAACACATTCAGCAGGAACCAGCCGGCCAGGCCGACGATCAGGAAATAGCCCAGCAGAATGCGCAGGCCTATCCTCATGTGGCGGCCAGGCTGTAGCCCAGGCCGCGGTGGGTCTGGATCGGCTCGTTCTCGGGGGAAACCGCGCGCAGCTTGGCGCGCAGCGACTTCACATGGGCGTCCACGGTGCGGTCCAGGGTGTCGGCGGCGCCGGTCCACACGCGGTCCATCAGCTGCGCGCGCGACAGCACGTGGCCGGGATGTTCGATCAGCGTCTTGAGCAGCAGGTATTCATAGCGCGTCAGGTCCAGCGCGTGGCCGAGATACAGCACGCGCGCCTCCAGCGCCCGCAGTTCCAGCCCGGCCACGCGGCGCGCCTGGGAAGCTTGCACCGCCTGCGCCGCCGTCTGCGCGGCCTGCGGCCCCAGGCGGCGCAGGATGACGCGGATGCGCGCCACCAGCTCGCGCGGCGAGAACGGCTTGGTCACATAATCGTCGGCGCCGATCTCCAGGCCCACCACGCGGTCGATTTCATCGCTGCGGGCGGTGAGGAAGATGACGGGCGCGTCCGAGAACTGGCGCAGGCGGCGGCACACCTCCAGGCCGCTCATATCGGGCAGGCCGATGTCGAGCACCACCAGGTCCGGCGGCGGCTGGCCGCCCTCCCCGCGCATGGCCGACAGCGCCTGCTCGCCCAGCATCACGTGCAGCGGCGCGAAGCCCTCGGTGCGCAGTGCATAGGCAATGCCGTCCGCAATCGCCTGCTCATCCTCAACGATCAGGATCGTCTTAGCCATAACATTTCCAGGAACTTAACATCCGCCGAATGTACTGCGCAGCGGGCATGCTGTCCAGCGGAGAGTGCGCCGTGTGCTGCAAGAGGAATAAGGTCGTTGCACATCGCGGACCTTGTATGGATTGTTTTCCTTTATAGTTGTTTAATCCGCGACAAAAATCCATACATCCAGACAAAATGACCCGGACTCCACCCATACAAATCCCCTCCTGGCTGGGCGAATTCAGAGCGGATGGCGGGCCGCGCTATCTGCAGATCGCCGATTTCATCGAGCGCGCGCTGTCTGACGGGCGCCTGCAGCCGGGCGACCGCCTGCCGCCGCAGCGCAGCCTGGCGGCGCAGCTGAAGGTGGACCTGACCACGGTGACGCGCGCCTACGACGAGGCCAGGCGCCGCCACCTGCTGGAAGGTCGGGGCGCGGCCGGCACCTACGCGGCGGCGCCGAAAGTGGAACTGGCGCCGATGCTGGACCTGGGCATGAACATCCCTCCCCCGCCGGCCGGGGTGGATTTCGACGACATGCTGAAACTGGGCCTGTCCCAGGTACTGATGCGCACCGACAGCGATTTGCTGATGAGCTACCAGCTGGGCGGCGGCAGCCAGGCCGACCGCGCGGCGGGCGCGCTCTGGCTGGCGCCCATGTTCGGCCAGGTGGACAAGGAACACGTGGTGGCTTGTCCCGGCGCGCAGTGCGCGCTGGCGGCGCTGATCCTGGCGCTGACGCGGCCGGGCGACGCCATCCTGGCCGAGTCCACCATCTACCCCGGCCTGCGCTCGGCGGCGGAGCAGCTGGGGCGGCGCGTGGTGGCGGTGGGTGTGGACGAGGACGGCATGCGGCCGGACGCGCTGGAGAAGGCCTGCAGGAAGCACCGCGCGCGGCTGGTCTACCTGAACCCGACCTTGCAGAACCCCACCGCGCACACCATGCCGGAGCAGCGCCGCCGCGAGATCGCGCAGACCGCCATCCGCTGCGGCGCGGCCATTATCGAGGATGATCCCTATTGGCTGCTGGCGGGAGCGGCGGCGGCGACAGGATCGGCCCTGGCACCGGCTTCAGCCCCGCCGCCGCTGGCCCGGCTGGCGCCGCGCAACGTCTACTACATTTCCACGCTGTCGAAATGCCTGGCGCCCGGGCTGCGCACTGCCTTCGTGCTGCTGCCGGACGCGCAGGTGCGCGAGCGCTTCCTGCAGGCGCTGCGTTCGCTGGTGCTGATGCCCTCGCCGCTGGCCAGCGCGCTGGTGACGCAATGGATACACGACGGCACGGCGCAGCGCCTGCTGGAGGGAGTACGGGAGGAAGCCCGGGCGCGCCAGCAGCTGGCCGCGCAAATCCTGGCCGGCCTGGCGTTCGCGCCGGGCGGCCCCGACGGCATCCACATCTGGCTCACCTTGCCGGACTACTGGAGCGCCGGCCAGCTGGTCCAGGCCGCGCACGCCGAAGGGCTGGCCGTCACCGCCTCGGACGCCTTCGACGACAGCGCGCGGCCGCCGAACGCCATCCGCATCTCGCTGGGCAGCATCCGCGAACGCGCGCGCCTGGCCGGCGCCCTGCGCAAACTATCCCATCTGCTCGGCCGCCAGCCGCCCGCGCCGCGCGCCGCCGTGGTCTGAAAAGCAAAAAGGCCAGCCCCGCGAGGGACCGGCCTTTCCTTGGCAGCGGCAGAGCCGCCAGCCTTAACTCACACTGCGAATTATTGCAGTTTGATTTCTACGTCCACGCCAGCTGGCAGGTCCAGCTTCATCAGCGCGTCAACGGTCTTGTCGGTTGGGTCGACGATGTCCATCAGGCGCTGGTGGGTGCGGATTTCGAACTGGTCGCGCGAAGTCTTGTTCACGTGCGGGGAACGCAGCACGTCGTAACGCTGGATGCGGGTTGGCAGAGGTACTGGACCTTTTACCACGGCGCCGGTGCGCTTCGCGGTGTCAACGATTTCCAGAGCGGACTGGTCGATCAGCTTGTAGTCGAAAGCTTTCAGGCGGATACGGATTTTTTGGTTTGGTGCGGACATGATTATTCCTTAAAAGAACGAGCCGGCGCGGGAGCGGCGGCAATAAGTAACAAACTCAGTACAGCTAAGAGGCGAGATGATAGCACCAAAATGCCAGCCATGCCCGTCTCTGCGACAAAAAAAGGCAGCGCCGCGAACGGCACTGCCTTCTTGTCTAACCGAGGCTATTAGGCCAGGATTTTTGCTACCACGCCGGCGCCGACGGTACGGCCGCCTTCGCGGATTGCGAAGCGCAGACCTTCTTCCATAGCGATCGGGTTGATCAGCTTAACGGTGATCGACACGTTGTCGCCTGGCATAACCATTTCTTTGTCCGCTGGCAGTTCGATCGAACCGGTCACGTCGGTGGTACGGAAGTAGAACTGTGGACGATAGTTGTTGAAGAACGGGGTGTGACGGCCGCCTTCGTCTTTCGACAGAACATAGATCTCGCCGGTGAAGTGGTTGTGCGGCTTGATCGAGCCTGGCTTCGCCAGAACCTGACCACGCTGTACGTCTTCACGCTTGGTGCCGCGCAGCAGCAGACCAACGTTGTCGCCGGCCTGACCCTGGTCCAGCAGCTTGCGGAACATTTCCACGCCGGTGCAGGTGGTTTTCACGGTGTCGGTGATACCAACGATTTCGATCTCTTCGCCGACCTTGATGATACCGCGCTCAACGCGACCGGTCACCACGGTGCCGCGGCCCGAGATCGAGAACACGTCTTCCACTGGCATCAGGAAGGCGCCGTCCACTGCGCGCTCTGGCGTAGGGATGTAGCTGTCCAGTGCGTCGGCCAGGGCCATGATGGCCACTTCGCCCAGAGGACCGGTGTCGCCGTCCAGTGCTTTACGTGCCGAACCTTTGATGATCGGCAGGTCGTCGCCTGGGAACTCGTATTTCGACAGCAGCTCGCGCACTTCCATCTCAACCAGTTCCAGCAGCTCTTCGTCGTCGACCAGGTCGCACTTGTTCAGGAACACAACGATGTATGGAACGCCAACTTGGCGGGCCAGCAGGATGTGCTCGCGGGTCTGTGGCATTGGGCCGTCAGCTGCGGAGCAAACCAGGATCGCGCCGTCCATCTGCGCTGCACCGGTAATCATGTTTTTGATGTAGTCGGCGTGGCCTGGGCAGTCAACGTGAGCGTAGTGACGCGATGCGGTCTCGTACTCAACGTGAGCGGTGTTGATGGTAATGCCGCGTGCTTTTTCTTCTGGTGCTGCGTCGATCTGGTCGTAAGCTTTAGCTTCGCCGCCGAATTTCTTCGACAGAACGGTAGCGATTGCTGCGGTCAGGGTGGTTTTACCGTGGTCAACGTGACCGATAGTGCCGACGTTGACGTGCGGTTTAGTCCGCTCGAATTTACCTTTTGCCATTTTATTCTTCCTTAGAACAAGATTTAAAGTTGTCCGGCCAGGGGGATCGTCCCCCGGCCGGTCAATTCATTATTTTACTTCGCTTTAGCAGTCACGATTGCATCGGTTACGTGCTTAGGCGCTTCCGAGTAGTGCTTGAATTCCATCGTGTAGGTTGCACGGCCTTGCGTTGCGGAACGCAGGGTGGTCGAGTAACCGAACATTTCCGACAGAGGCACTTCGGCTTTGATGATCTTGCCGCCGCCGCCTGGGATTTCGTCCATGCCCTGCACCATACCGCGGCGGGACGACAGGTCGCCCATCACGGAACCGGCGTAGTCTTCCGGCGTTTCCACTTCCACTGCCATCATTGGTTCCAGGATGACTGGAGCCGCTTTACGGCAGCCGTCCTTGAAGGCCATCGAAGCAGCCATGCGGAACGCGTTTTCGTTCGAGTCCACGTCGTGGTACGAACCGAAGAACAGCGTTACCTTCACGTCCACCACTGGGTAGCCGGCCAGTACGCCGGAAGGCAGCGTTTCGCGCACGCCTTTTTCTACTGCAGGGATGTATTCGCGAGGCACGGTACCGCCCTTGATCGCGTCGACGAATTCGAAGCCCTTGCCTGGCTCTTGCGGCTCGATCTTCAGAACCACGTGGCCGTATTGGCCGCGGCCACCGGATTGCTTGACGAATTTGCCTTCGATCTCTTCGCACACCTTGCGGATCGTTTCGCGGTAAGCCACTTGTGGCTTGCCGACGGTCGCTTCCACGCCGAATTCGCGCTTCATGCGGTCAACGATAATTTCCAGGTGCAGCTCGCCCATACCACCAATGATGGTCTGGCCCGACTCTTCGTCGGTCTTCACGCGGAACGACGGATCTTCCTGTGCCAGGCGGTTCAGTGCCAGACCCATTTTTTCCTGGTCGGCCTTGGTTTTTGGCTCAACAGCCTGCTGAATCACCGGCTCCGGGAACACCATGCGTTCCAGCACGATGATCGACGCTGGATCGCACAGGGTTTCGCCGGTGGTCACGTCTTTCAGACCAACCGCAGCGGCGATGTCGCCGGCGCGCACTTCTTTGATCTCTTCACGCTGGTTGGCGTGCATCTGCAGAATACGGCCCAGACGCTCTTTACGGCCTTTTACCGAGTTGTACACGGTGTCGCCCGAATTGATGGCGCCCGAGTACACGCGGAAGAAGGCCAGCTGGCCGACGAACGGGTCGGTCATGATCTTGAAGGCCAGTGCCGAGAATTTCTCGTCGTCAGCTGCTTTACGCGATGCTGGCTCTTCGTTCTCGTCGGTACCGGTCACGTCGTCGATGTCGACTGGCGATGGCAGGTATTCGATCACGGCGTCCAGCATGGCCTGCACGCCCTTGTTCTTGAAGGCGGTGCCGCACAGCATAGGAACGATCTCGGAAGCGATGGTGCGGTCGCGCAGCGCTTTCTTGATCTCGGCTTCCGACAGGTCGCCTTCTTCCAGGTATTTGTTCATCAGGTCTTCGGTCGCTTCAGCAGCGGCTTCAACCATCTTCTCGCGCCACTCGGCGGCCGATGCGGCCAGCTCTGCAGGGATATCGACGTAGTCGAACTTCATGCCCTGGGACGCGTCGTCCCAGATGATGGCTTTCATCTTGACCAGGTCGATCACGCCTTTGAAGTTGTCTTCAGCGCCGATAGGGATCTGGATCAGGACCGGGTTTGCCTTCAGGCGAGCGCGCATCTGCTCGTAGACCTTGAAGAAGTTGGCGCCGGTACGGTCCATCTTGTTGACGAAGGCCAGACGTGGCACTTTGTACTTGTTAGCCTGACGCCATACGGTTTCCGACTGTGGCTGTACACCGCCCACTGCGCAGTAAACCATGCAAGCGCCATCCAGCACGCGCATCGAGCGTTCAACTTCAATGGTGAAGTCAACGTGGCCCGGGGTGTCGATGATGTTGATGTGGTGCTCAGGGAAGTTGTTCGCCATGCCCTTCCAGAAGCAGGTGGTCGCTGCGGAAGTAATGGTGATGCCGCGCTCTTGTTCCTGCTCCATCCAGTCCATGGTGGCTGCGCCGTCGTGCACTTCACCGATTTTGTGGTTCACGCCGGTGTAGAACAGCACGCGCTCGGTGGTGGTGGTTTTACCAGCGTCGATGTGAGCGGAGATACCGATGTTGCGGTAGCGCTCAATGGGGGTCTTGCGGGCCATAATAGATCCTAAATCTTTTAATGTACAAAACCGGACGCCATTTCTTCCAAAATGAGCCCGGCTTCGAACAAATGATTAAACGGCCGGAGCACCAGGCTCCAGCCAGTTTTATTAGAAGCGGAAGTGCGAGAACGCCTTGTTCGCTTCAGCCATACGGTGCACTTCGTCACGCTTTTTCATCGCACCGCCACGGCCTTCGGCCGCTTCCAGCAACTCACCGCCGAGGCGTTGTGGCATGGATTTTTCGCTGCGCTTGTTCGCGGCTTCACGCAGCCAGCGCATCGACAGAGCCATGCGGCGCACTGGGCGGACTTCAACCGGCACCTGGTAGTTTGCACCACCAACGCGACGGGATTTCACTTCAACCAGCGGCTTGGCGTTGTTGATCGCGGTGGCGAACACTTCCAGCGGGTCTTTGCCGGACTTGGCAGCGATGTGCTCGAAAGCACCGTAGATGATGTTTTCTGCGACGGACTTTTTGCCCGACAGCATCAGCACGTTAACGAATTTGGCGACATCAGTGTTGCCGAATTTTGGATCCGGCAGAATCTCGCGCTTGGGTACTTCACGACGACGTGGCATATCAATTCCTTTCAATCTTCAGTTGAGCTCGCGGCGATATGTTCCGCAGCTCGCGGATCACCATCATAGTGGTCCACTTACTCGGTCAGTTCGACCGATACATTCACTTAGTCAGTTTCGACCAGGCGAAACTTGTATTACTTCTTACCAGCCTTGGCGCGCTTGGTACCGTACTTCGAGCGAGCTTGCTTACGGTCTTTAACGCCCTGGGTATCCAGTGCACCGCGAACCATGTGGTAACGCACACCCGGCAAGTCTTTTACACGACCGCCGCGCAGCAGAACAACGCTGTGCTCTTGCAGGTTGTGGCCTTCACCGCCGATGTACGAAATCACTTCGAAACCGTTGGTCAGACGCACTTTGGCAACTTTACGCAGTGCCGAGTTAGGCTTCTTAGGAGTGGTGGTGTACACACGGGTGCAAACGCCACGTTTTTGCGGGCTGTTTTCCAGCGCCGGCGATTTGCTCTTCACGCGCAGCGAAACGCGTGGGTTGCGAATCAATTGATTGATGGTTGGCATCGTTGTTAATCCAACAAAATTACTACCGTTGACAACCCGGACAAGCGCCCGGGGGCTAAAACCTAGTCCCGACTCACTACTAGATGCGGCATCGAAGGCGCGAGCAGCCACTCACCAGGAGCGGCCTGCAAAAAGCGTATACGATGCGCAGAATAAATCGAGAACTCGCGAGTATAGACTGGTAAACAAGTCGAGTCAAACCCTTTCGCCGCCGGAAGGCCCGCCGCTGCGGCATTTCGGCAGCATACCTGCCATATGGAAACTGTTACCATTTCCGCCATGTCGAACCAGAATATCTTCATCAGCCTGGCGTCCTACCTGGACCCGATGCTGTTCTTCACGCTCAATGAAGCGGTGGCCAAGGCCGCCCGCCCGGAGCGCCTGCGCATCGCCGTGGTGGACCAGCATTACGCCAGCCAGCGCGCCGCCATCGCCGCGCTGCCCTTCGCCGGGCTGATACGCTATGTGCACGTGCAGGTGCAGGACACGCTGGGCGTGAGCTGGGCGCGCAACCAGGCCTTCTCGCTGTACGACGGCGAGCAGTACCTGCTGCAGATCGACTCCCACACCTGCTTCGAGCCCGGCTGGGACGAATCGCTGCGGCGCCAGCACGCGCAGCTGCGCGAGCTGTCGGCCAAGCCGGTGCTGAGCACCTATCCCTACCGCTTCGACATGGTGGACGGCCAGCCGCAGTACGCCGCGCCCGAGGGCAAGACCGTGCTGGTGCTGCGGCCGCATCCGGACACGCCGCTGGCGCCCGGCGGCGACGTGGTGCTGCGCTTTATCGCCAAGCACCTGTTCACCGACCGCCCGGTGCCGGCCTGCCACATCGCCGGCGGCTTCGTGTTCTGCGAAGGCAGCTTTATCGACGAAGTGCCTTACGACCCCTTCCTGTACTTCCACGGCGAGGAGCAGAGCCTGGCGGTGCGCGCCTGGACCCGGGGCTGGGACATCTACCACCCGCTGCACGTGCCGCTCTACCACTTATATAAGGCGCCCAACACGCCGCACGAAAGCCACCACTGGCACGGCGAGGTGGACCGGCTGCGCGCCTTCAGCGGGGCCTACCTGACGGCGCGCGCGGCCGAGCGCCTCAAGCGCCTGCTGTGCGGCGACGGCCTGCCGGGCGCCTACGGCCTGGGCAGCGCGCGGACCATGGAGCAATACAGCGCCTTCAGCGGCATCGACTACCGCGCCGGCGCCGTGCGCGACACCTTCAACGGCCAGCTCTGCTGAAAAGCTCGCCGCGCGGGCCAAAGGGCCGGATAATGGGAAACTTTTTTTTCGTGTCTGGTGTCATGCGTCATCTGTTTCGTCCCTCCGCCGTCCCCTCCGCCACGCCTCAGGCCGCCCGGCTCTTCCTGCTGCTAAGTTACCTGGCCTTGTCGGCCGTGCCCTTTGTGCCCCTGCTGCTGGGCAAGCCGGTGGAGGCGCCCTGGCAGACGCTGGGCATGGAGGTGGTGACCTGGGCCGCCGTGTGGGCCGTGTTCCAGCGCCCGGCCTGGTTCCACTGGCTGCTGCTGCCGGCCTTCCTGGCGCTGCCCACCGAGGTCTACCTGATCATTTATTACGGCCAGGGCATTTCGACGCACCACCTGGGCATCATTGCCGAAACCAGCCCCAAGGAGGCGATGGAGTTCCTGGGCCGCACCGTCTACCTGATGGCGGCGGTGCTGGCGGGCGTGATCGCCTGGTTCTTCGCCAGCTGGTACGCGGCGATCAGGACGCAGGCACTGGCCTGGCGGGGCGCCCCGCGCTGGGTGGGACTGGCCATGGTGGCGGTGCTGGCGGCCGTGGCCGGCTACGGCTGGGAATTCGGCGTGGCGGGCCGGCCCGCCGCCAAGGCTGCACACGCGTCGGCCTCGGCGTCCGCATCGGCGTCGGCCCGCGTGCAGGCATCCGGCTTTGGCGACGGCGCCTCGGCCGAGGTGGAAGACGCGGAGGAAGAGGACGAAGCGGACAGCGCGGCGAGCAGCGGCGCCAGCCCGGCGGCCGCCCGCACCGGCTGGAAGCTGGCGCCGCTGGCATGGTGGGCCAGGGTGCCGGTCGACTTCTCGGCCTTCACCAACACCTGGCCTTTCGGCCTGATGTGGCGCGGACTGGACTTCTACCACGAGCGCCAGCACCTGGCCGAGCTGGGCCAGCGCAGCAGCACCTTTACCTTCAAGGCGCACCAGGACGGCGGCGACGCCAGCGCCGCCCCGGCCGAGCCGCAGGTGGTGGTCATGGTGCTGGGCGAATCGTCGCGCTACGACCGCTGGAGCCTGAATGGCTACGAGCGCGAAACCAACCCGCTGCTGGCCAAGGAGGACAAGCTGGTCACGCTGCGCGACGTCATCACGCCGGTGTCGGCCACGCGCCTGTCGGTGCCGGTCATCATCTCGCGCAAGCCCGCCACGCAAAGCCTGAAGGACGGCTTTGCCGAGAAATCCTTCATCACCGCCTACAAGGAGGCGGGCTTCAAGACCTACTGGCTGTCGAACCAGATCTCCTTCGGGCAGTACGACACGCCGGTGTCCGTGTTCGCCAAGGAAGCGGACGTGATCCAGTTCCTCAACCTGGGCGGCTTCACCAACAACTCCAATTTCGACCAGGTGCTGTTCGATCCGCTCAAGCACGCCCTGGCCGACCCGGCGCCCAAAAAGCTGATCGTGCTGCACTCGCTGGGCAGCCACTGGAACTACAGCCAGCGGCATCCCAAGGAGTTCGACAAATGGCGCCCCTCGCTGTACGGCGTGAGCAATCCCGCCTACACCGACCTCAAGCTCAAGCCGCAGCTCAACAACAGCTACGACAACTCCATCTTGTATACCGACTGGTTCCTGTCGCAAGTCATCGGCACGCTCAAGGACAAGCGCATCAACGCGTCCATGCTGTACGTGGCCGACCACGGCCAGACCCTGTACGACGGCAGCTGCCGCCTGGCCTTCCACGGCCACAATACGCAATACGAATTCCACGTCCCCGCCTTCGTCTGGTATTCCGAGCAGTACGAGGAGCGCTATCCCGGCAAGGTGCAGCAGTTGCTCAAGCACAAGAAAGCGCGGCTGGCCACGGAAAACATGTTCCACACCCTGCTCGACATGGGCGACATCCGCTACGAAGGCGAGCGCCTGGAGTGGAGTTTCCTGAGCCCGAAATTCAAGCAGCACAAGCGCTACGTCGACAGCTATGGCTGGACCAACTACGACAACGCCATCATCAAAGGCGACTGCCGCGAAGTCATCGATAAAAGCAAACCGCTGAAACAAGAGTAGTCCGCCCAACCGCCGCCCGGCAAAGGAAAACGCCATGACCGCCAGCTTGCGCCTCACCTCCATCGACATGCTGCGCGGCCTGGTCATCGTCCTGATGGCGCTCGACCACACGCGCGACTTCTTCGGCCCGGCCCTGTTCGACCCGGAAGACCTGGCCGCCACCACGCTCGCCTGGTACTGGACGCGCTGGATCACCCACCTGTGCGCCACCGTGTTCGTCTTCCTGGTCGGCGCCTCCGCCTGGCTGCGCGGCGCCAAAGCGGGCCAGGCCGGCGACGCCCGCCCCGCCCTGTCACGCTACCTCGCCACGCGCGGCTTACTGCTGCTGATGCTGGAAGCGACCTGGATCAGCTTCAGCTGGCAGTTCGGCTACAACGTCATCATCCTGCAAGTGATCTGGGCCATCGGCATGGGCATGGTGGTACTGGCGGCGCTGGTGTGGCTGCCGCGCTGGGCCATTGCGCTTATCGCCGCGCTGCTGATCTGCTGCCACAACGCGCTGGACGGCTGGCACCCGGGCGGCCTGCTCTGGCAGGCCCTGCACGAACGCGGCTACCACCCTGTGAGCGACAGCTTCGGCATCGTCTTCGCCTACCCGCTGCTGCCCTGGCTGGGCCTGATGGCGGCAGGCTACGCCACCGGTCCGCTATTCGGCCCCGGCGTGCCCGCAGCCCGGCGCCAGCGGCAGCTATGGCTCGCAGCCGCCGCGCTGATGCTGGCCTTCGTGCTGCTGCGCTCCGTGAACCTGTACGGCGACCCCGGCCCGTGGAGCGCGCAAGGACGCGGCTGGATGTTCGACCTGATGTCCTTCGCACGCGTGCACAAATATCCGCCGTCGCTGCAGTATCTGCTGGTGACCGGCAGCATAGGCCTGGCGCTGCTGGCCATGTTCGAGCGCATATTCGACCGCGCGGACGCGCCGGCGGGCGAGCAGGTGCGGCCGCTGGCCTGGCTGCAGCTGTTCGGCCGCACGCCCATGTTCTTCTACACCGTGCACATCGCGCTGATCCACCTGCTGGGCAACCTCTACTTCCAGCTGCGCTTCGGCGGCACGCCCGACTTCCACGGCCCCACGCCCCGCATGCCCGCCGGCTACGAGCCCTCGCTGCCCGCCGTCTACCTGGCCTGGGTCTGCATGCTGCTCATCATGTACGCCCTCACCCGCCTGTGGCTGCGCTGGCGCAAGCCCGCAGCTCCGGCAAATGGAAATTAGGGCACGGCCTAAATCAAGTTCTGCGCCTGCCGCAGCAATGCGCAAAACTGCGGCAACCCTGATGCTTCGAGCGCGGAAATAAATTCCGCCGCGGTTCTGGGAGGCTTGCCCAGCCGTTTCCGCATTGCCTTTACAATCCCGAGCACAACGCCCGGAGCAAGGCTATGTTGCACAACCAGGAAATCATCTGGATGGAGGACTTCCACGCCATGCTGAGCGACCGCAGACTCTGGAAAATCCTTGAGATTAAACGTCACAATCGCATCCGCATGCCCGACGATGGCGGCAGCAAGCACATGTCGATCGCCCTCGTCCGGGAGCGCCAAAGCAGGAATAAGAGGCTCGAAACCGGAAATAGTGGCATCTTCCACAGCCTCATTCATGAGCTCTATGGTCCGGCGTAATTTGGCGTATTGCAGATCAGGACGCTTGGCCAGCAAGCTGTGCGTCCATTCTTCGTGAATGCGATCGCTCCATCTGGCGCGAAACACACCGTCAGCAGCCAGGCTTAACAGCAAATCCCTTAACGCCGCCGGGTAGAGAACGCACGCATCAAGCACCGCTGTGTAGCGATGATATCCGGCCACCTAATAGCCCATGTCCAGTTCCTGTGCCTGATCCGCCAAGGCCTGCAAAGCGGCCTGCGAAGCCCGATAGCGTTCGTCCTTGTAGCGCATGGCTTCATCCAGCGTGATTCGCCGGTGGCTTCCAACCTTATGAAAGGCTATCTCTCCTCGCTCCAGCAGTTTCACCAAATGCGGACGGGATACATTCAGGAATATGGCAGCCTCTTGCGTGGTCAAGTCGAGCTCCTTCGGCACGATAGAGACCGTTTTTCCTTGGGCCAACGCGTCCAGCATGTCCGCGAACATTCTCAGCACTTGGGGCGGCAGCCGCAAAATGGCCTGCCCATCCTGGCTTTCCGCCCTGTTGTCGATGAGCGCGATACTGACCGGGTGTGAATGGTCCAGCGAACTGGCCAAGCGTCGCTGCGCAGCTTGCACCAGTTCAATTTCTTCCCTCCCATTCAATAGGATTTTGTTGCCAGCATCCTCTGCCATTTCCGACTCCACAAGAATAGACACTCAATTCATTGTAGGCGAATTAATCGTAATAATCGAAATAAGTAAAAGGGCATCGCGTCAAGCCGCTTGCAGGACATGGCCGCAGTCGTCGGGGTGGGCGAGGTAGTCGCTGAGCCAGGCGTGGACCTGGGCGGCTTTCGATTCGATGGCGGGGCCGAAGCCGTGCGTGACGAGCAGGGTCAGGCCGTTGGTCTGCGCCAGCACGCCGGCGCGCACGCGCAGCTGGCCGTCTTCGGCGCCGACGCACATGGGCGCGAGGCGGTGCGCCAGCAGGGGCGCAAGCACGAGGTTGTGCGAGGAAACCACCACCGTGCCGTGCTGCGCCAGCGTGTCCAGCACGGCGGCGGCGCCGGAGACGGATTCGAGGTGGTTGGTGCCACGGAAAATTTCGTCGATGATGAAGAAGGCGCGGCCGGTGCGGGCCAGCGCCAGCAGTTCGTGCGCACGGCGCAGCTCGGCGATGTAGAGGCTTTCGCCGCCCGAGAGCGAGTCTTCGCTTTGCATGCTTGAATAGACCGGCAGCAGCGGCACGCTGGCGCTGCGCGCGTAGCAGAAGCCGAAGGCGCGCGCGGTGATCAGGTTCAGGCCCAGCGTGCGCAGCAAGGTGCTTTTGCCGATGCCGTTCTGGCCGGAGATGAAGGCGCCGCCGCCGTCGCCCGCCAGCGCGAACGTGAGCGGCATGGCTTGCTCAAGCAGCGGGTGCACGACGCCGTCCAGCGCCAGCTCGCCGCTTGCCAATCCATCGGGGGCGGCGGCCCAGCAAACTACTGGCGCGGCGCGCAGTTCGCGGGCCAGGGCGAGGTCGGCCTCCAGGCCGGCCACCATGCGGAAGCTTTCGCGCAGGAAGTCGCGTTGGGCGAGCACCAGGTCGCGGCCGGCGAAGTAGCGTCGGATGTTGGTCAAACCTATCCATTCGCCATACTCCTTCAGGCCGGGAACAAAGCTCTCCAGCGGCGAGCGGCCCAGCTGGCGGCTGATCTTGCCCGCCTGCGCGGCGCCGGCGCTGAACGGCGCGGCGATAGCGAAGGCGTCCAGTGTGCCGAGCAGGCTATGTGCGCGCAACTGGAGCTGCATGGTCTGCACCAGCCGCTCCCATTGCTGCGATTGATCGTAAAACTTCACCTGCACGCCCATCAGCAGCGCCCACAGCCCCAGCGCCAGCAGGCTGGCGGGCCACCAGAGCAGCGTCGCGGCCGCAGTGACCAGCATGGCGGGGCCAAGAAACTTGAGCCAGCGGGTCCAGCGCGGCGCGGGGGCGGGTCCGGCGCCGAACAGCATGCCGGCGATTTCAGCTTCCGAGGAACGCAGGCCGCTGCAGGCGGCCTGCAGGGCGCTGCGGCCTGCTTCGTCCTCCGCGAGCGCACGCAAGCGGGCAACGGCGTCCACGCCGGCTACGCCGCCATGCAGGCGGCGGTGCAGCTCCTGCTGGCCGAAGATGCTGGTTTCGCGCGCCAGGCGGTCCGAATACTGGTCGAGCAGCATGTCGTCCCAGGTCTGCTGGTCCAGCAGCGCGGGCGGGGCTTCTCCGGAGGCAGACAGTGCGCGGGTGTACAGCGCCACGTCGCTGCGCGCAAAGGGATAGTCGATAAGGGGAGCGTTGAAGCCGGCCAGCAGTTTGAACATGTCCGCACGAGTCGTGATTGAATTCCCGGCAAGTTGAGACGATTGCCAGGAATTCAATACGCATGCTCAGCGGATTTTGTAGAGCTTGACCTTCTGCGCGGACCAGCGGTCGCCGTCGAGGCGGATGTGGCGGCCCTGGTGGGTCTGGTCGCCGTTCATCCAGCGCCCGTCCTGCCACACGCCGTCCTTGAAGCTGCCTTCGGTGGCTTTCTCGATGCCCACCAGCGTGGCCGGGCCGGCCGGGTCGCGGAAGGTGACGGTGATGCCTTTGCCCGCGACGACGAATTCGTCCTCGCCGGTCTGGATCACCAGCCCGCCACGGCCCTCGAACTCCAGGCTCTCGGTCTTGCCCCACTGGTTGGCCAGACTCACTTCGAGCTGGTAGCCGCCCAGCGCCACCTTGGCCGGCGCGGGATCGACCACGCCGTCATACGAGACGTTGGCCTTGAAGCCGCGCATCACGCCCTTGCCCTGCGACTGCATGATGAGCGGCGTCATTTGCTTGAGCAGCGCGTAGGCGCCGCGCAGCGGATCGTTGGGCGCGCGCTCGATGTCCTCGATGCCGAAGGGCGAATAGCCTATCGCATCCAGTTCGCCTATCGAGAAGAAGGCATTGGCGCCCAGCTCGGGACGGCCGATGCGGTTGCCCTCCGGGACAAACAACGGATTGTCCGGCCGCTTGAACTGCCGCGCCCATTCCGCGAAGTTGGCGAAGTAGGTGTCGATGGCGAGTATGTCGACCGCAGGCGCGGCGGCTTTCCAGATGTCGAACAGGTGCGGCAGCGGCCCCGCGCTCGGATATTCGCCGGGCTTCTTGCCGGGGCGGTTCAGCGCCACGTTCACGAACATGGGCAAGGCGTAGGCGGCCTTGCCCGCTGCCGTCAGCTCATTGGTGAAGGCGGCGTAGTACCAGGCCTGGAACACTTCCTGCGCTTCGATGGAGTCGCCGAACACCTCACCCCAGCTGCCAGCGCTGCGGCCGCCGTGGCTTTCCCACAGCTTGCGCACCATGGGGTGCAGCGTCGCGCGGTTGGCGGCCAGGTAGGCGGTGAGCTGCGCAGGGACCGGGCCGGCGAAAGCGGCGTTGGCCGGCGCGCTGTAGTCGCGCACGTCCGGCAGCATGCCGATCTCGTTCTCGACCTGCACCATCAGCACGGTGCGCTGCGTATCCGTTTGCGCCAAGTGCTTCATCATGGCGGCAAAGGCCGCCGAATCGGCCTTCAGCGTGGCGGCGCTGAATGGCGTCAGGATATCCTGCACGTCGCCGGCGCGGTTGCGCGCGCGCGGGAAGCGCTGCTGGTCGCGCTTGACGAAGGGCGGCATATAAGTGGACATGGAGTTCTTCCATGCGCCGAACCACAGCAGGATCAAGCGGCTGTTGCTGGCGCGCGCCTGCTTCAGCATGCCGTCCAGCACGGTGAAATCGAAGCGGCCTTCCTGCGGTTCGATCTGGTCCCACTCAACCGGAGCCAGTACCGTATTCACGCCGGCTGCTTTCAGCGGCGCCCACAGTTTTTCAAGAAAAGGGAGATGGGAAGCGGAGGAGTTGTGCAACTCTCCGCCGAGCACCAGGAAGGGATGGTTGTCGACGATGAGTTGCACTGCTGTGCCCTGCTTGCGCAACTGCGGCACGGGTGCATCGGCGGCGGCAACCACGGCGGACGATGCGCACAGCATCGCCGCCAGGGTTGCCGCAGGCCGCCATCGCTTGGGGAAGCGAGGGATCATGCGGTTTAGAACTTCATGCGCAGGCCAACTGCAAAGGTGCGGCCTGGATCATACTGGGACATGGTGGCGTTCGGGAACTGGAAGTAGCCGCGGCGCTTGGCTTTGTTCAGGTTCACGATGTCGAAGGTCAGCGATGGCAGGCCTTCGCGGTCGAATACCTGGTCCAGCTCGATGGCCGACGAGAAGTCCCACTGCTTGTAGGTGTCGCCGAACAGCGCCGCTTGCGTGATGCCGCTCTGGTTCGCCGTGGCGACCTGGCTGCCCTGCGAGTAGGTGTGCATGAAGCGCGCCATGTAGCCGTGGTTCTCGTAGTACACGCTGAAGTTGTTGGTCTTCTTCGGTACGCCCAGTGCGATAAAGCCGTTCGAGCCTTCGCCGCTGGCTTGCTGGTTGATCAGCGTCAGCGTCTCGTTAAAGCCGAAGCCCTTGATAGGCAGGACCTTGTCGAGCGGCTGCACCCAGCCCAGTTCCAGGCCACGGATGCGCAGGATGCCGTCGGCGTTGCGTGGGCGGGTCATCACGACCTGCGCCGCGTTCGGACCGCCGCGCGAGTCGATCGCCTGCTGCTGCGCCGGAATCAGCGTGCCGTAGTTGATGCCGTACTGCGCCAGCGCGGTGAACGGCATGCTGATGTTCTCCTGCACGGTGAAGCCGTTCACGCGCTTCTGGAAGCCGGTGACCGAAACGTAGCCTTCACGGCCGGTGTACCAGTCCAGGCCCAGGTCGATGTTATCCGACAGGTAAGGCTTCAGGGTCGGGTTGCCCATGGTGCCGGTATCTGCCGACACGCCGGAGAAGTTGATGCCTGGACGCAGTGCGTTCGGATCGACGCGGGTCATGCTGCGCGATGCGGCGGCGCGGAACACGATGTCCTTGCGCAGGTCAACCGCGATGGTGCCCGATGGCAGCGTGTTGTTGTAATCCGTGTTCTGGTACACCCACTCGCTGATGTTCGGGTACTTGCTGCCGTTCAGCGTCAGGTTGGCATTGCGCGGATCGGACTGCGAATTGAGCGCGCCCACTTGCTGGTTGGTGCGGACGTAGCGCACGCCCACGTTCCAGCGCGTGGCGAAGCCTGCCGGAGCCAGCTCGCCGCTCGCTTCCATGTACACAGCCTTGGACTTCTCGCGGATGTAGCCAGCGCTTGCGCCGGTGGACGATGCGCCCGAATCAGGCGCGGTGCTGTTGTAGTAGTCGTAGTTCGAATCCTTGCGGAAGCGGTCCCAGTCCAGCGCCAGGTTGCCGTACGGACCGGGCACCAGGTAGCTAGGCAGCGCGGCGTTGGTGATCAGCGAACCCTGATAGGTCAGCGGTGCGCTCTGGCCTGCGGTGTAGCCGGTGCCGTAGCCTGGATACAGGGCCGCAGCGCTGGCGCCCGGGGTGCTGGCGCCGTTGCATGGAGGCGCGCCGTTAGGGCCTTGCAGGAACACGGTCGGGTTGTTGCCGCAGACGGCAGCCTGCCATGCGGCGGAGTTGTCCTGCGCGCGGATCTGGCGGTCGATGTCATCCCAGGCGAAGCCGCCCTTGACGGTCAGCTTCTTGTCGCCCCAAACCAGGTTGGTGTGGAAGCCCTTGGTTTCGGTTTCGCGCAGTTCGTTCTGGATATTGACGCGGCCGCCGTTCCACTGGTAGTTGGCAGGGCTGGTCAGGTCCAGGTTCGAGGTGATCGATGGCACGCCGCCGTTGTTGGCGTAGGTAATGGTGTTGCCGCTGTTCGGCGCGGTGATCGGCATGACCGTCGGCGCTTCGTGGGTGAAGCGGCTGCGGTTGTAGTTACCGGCGACGTCCAGCGCCAGCGTCGGCGTGATCTTCCATTCCGCGCCGGGGTTGATGCCCAGCAGGTCGACCTTGTCGTGGCGCGGGCCGAACTCGATGAAGTTCAGCGCGTTGGCGAAGGTGCCGGAGGTGACCGTGCAGCCGTTGGCGCAATCGGTTTTATCAACCTGCATGTTCAGAGGAATGCCGGCGTTGTTGCGCACTGCCCAGGTGTAGGCATTGCGCTGCATGTCGTCATCCTTCTTGCTGTACATCGTGTCGACGTAGAAGTGCAGGTTTTCGGTCGGACGGTATTCGCCCGACAGCACGGCGGAAATCTTGTCCTTGGTGCCGTAGTATTCCATCGTGCGGCCCAGGCGCGGGATGATGGCATTGTCGATCTGCTGGATGGTCAGGCCGGGATTGTGCGCCAGCAGGAATGCCTGGTCGATCACGGTGCCCGCCACCAGGCCGTTGCCTGCGCCAGCCGGTACGGTGGCAGGGATGGTCCAGTTGCCGCCGCCGGTGTTGTTGCGGGTCGGCGAGCTGCTTTGTGCTGCGGTCAGGTTGGGGTTGGTCCAGCCGACGGTTTCAAAACCGGTGGTGCGGGCTTCCTGGCGCGAGAAGGAGATGCCGCCCAGGATGCCGTATTTGCCTTCCCAGGTATTCGACCAGATGGCCGTGCCGCGCGCGCCGGCCTTGTCGGCGATCTGCTGCTTGGTGCCGGTCAGGCTGATGGAGGTCTGGCGGCCTTCCTTGTCGAACGGACGCGCGCTGCGCAGATTGACCACGCCGGCGGCGCCGCCTTCGATCTGGCCTGCGGTCGGGCTCTTGCTGACGGTCAGCTTGGTGAACAGGTCGGTCGGCAGCAGGTCGAGGTCGACCTCGCGGTTGGTGTTGGCGCCGTCGATCGGACCGGACGAAGCCACGGCGACCGGCGAGTTGTTCAGCAGGATCTTGGTGAACGAGGAACCCAGGCCACGGATCTGGATCGTCATGCCTTCGCCCGTCACGTCGCGGCTCACGCCCACGCCCGGCACGCGGGCCAGCGATTCGGCGATGTTTTTGTCCGGGAATTTGCCGAGGTCCTCGGCGTTGATGGAATCCTGGAAGCCGATGGATTCTTTCTTATCTTTGGCGGAAGAGATCAAGCTGTTGCGGAAACCCGTCACTTTTACGGTTTGCAGTTCCGCTGCGCCGCCCTGGGCCGCCTCGGCCGATGCCGAAACCGGTGCCGCCGGCGCCGGGGCCGCCTCCTGCGCATAGGCCTGCGCAATCATGCTGGCCATTACCGTCAGACCCAATACCACCTGCTTGCCCGCCTGCGAGGCGTGCTTTCCATGCTGCTTGATCATTTCCGTCTCCTGGTTTTTGTCGTACTGCTTTTATCAGTGTAGGAGGCTTTTCTCATCATTGTCAACATTTTCTAACATCGAATGTTATGCGCAACCATTTGCAATTTTCTCCTTGGATACAGTGCGTTACACAGCTTACTCAAGCGCATCATGAAATAAAGAAAGTTCATGTTGTTTGACGCAATCATTTCCGTTGCGGCCGCTGTCCGGGCGGACAGGCACGGACAGCCGGACAGCGGACAGCCAGTGTCCGGATCAATAAAATCAAGCACTTAGCGGCGAAAAACGCCTGGCACGCTTTCTGCATTGACGTGCTTACATTTTTCACAAGCACACCACCATGATCCGAGATACATCCCATCAAGACACCGTCATCGCGCCGCCGGCCGGCCAGCACCTGAAGCGCAAGCTGCTCGCGCTGGCGGTGGCCGTGGCGGTCGTGGCAGGCGGCGCCGTGTTGTACAGCAACTGGAGCGGCAGCAGCCATTCGGTGAACGTGGCGCGCCTGCGCATCGCCGACGTCACGCGCGGCACACTGGTGCGCGACGCCGCCGTCAACGGCCGCATCGTGGCCGCCGTGAGCCCCACGCTGTACTCGACCTCCCCTTCCACCGTCACGCTGAAAACCCATGCGGGCGACACCGTGAAGAAGGGCGACGTGCTGGCCATCCTGGAGTCGCCCGACCTCACAGACGAGCTGAAACGCGAGCAGGCCACCTTCCAGGAGCTGACCGCCGAAGTGGCACGCCAGCAGATCCTGGCGCGCAAGCAGAAGATGCTGGCCAGGCGCGACGCCGACACCGCCGAGATCGAGCGCCTGTCCGCGCAGCGCACGCTGGAGCGCTACGACAGCGTGTCCAACGAGGGCGTGGTGGCCAAGATCGACTACCAGAAAGCCAAGGACGCGCTGCAGGCGGCCGAGATCCGCGCCCGCCATGCGGCCCAGGCGGCCAAGCTGGAAGGCGACAACGTGCTGCTGGAGCTGAAGACCAAGTCGGCCCAGCTGGAGCGCCAGAAGCTGAACCTGGCCAACGCCCAGCGCAAGGTGGACGAGCTGACCGTGCGCGCGCCGGTGGACGGCTTTATCGGCACGCTGTCGGTGCCGAACCGCAGCGTGGTGCCGGCCAACGCGCCGCTGATGACACTGGTGGACCTGTCCGCGCTGGAAGTGGAAGTGGAAGTGCCTGAAACCTACGTTGCGGACCTGGGCCTGGGCATGAGCGCCGAAATCCAGGTGGGCGGCGGCAAGGCCATGGGCAAGCTGTCCGCGCTGTCGCCCGAGGTGGTGAAGAACCAGGTGCTGGCGCGGGTGCGCTTCGACGGCAAGCAGCCGGAAGGCCTGCGCCAGAGCCAGCGCGTGAGCGCGCGCCTGCTGATCGACGAAAAACCGAACGTGCTGATGCTGCCGCGCGGCTCCTTCGTGGAGTCCGAGGGCGGCCGCTACGCCTACGTGCTGCGCGACGGCGTGGCCGTGCGCACGCCCATCAAGCTGGGCGCCACCAGCGTGACGGCGGTGGAAATCCTGAGCGGACTGAAACAAGGCGACAAGGTGGTTGTCGCCGGCACCGAAACCTTCGAGAACGCCGCGCGCGTCTCGGTCAACCAATAATCGCACCAGCCAACCCAAAGAGGCCCCTCATGCTGCGCATGCAAAACCTGAGCAAAGTTTACCGCACCCACATGATCGAAACCCACGCGCTGCGCGGCTTCGAGATCAACGTCAAGCAGGGCGAGTTCGTCACCGTGACCGGGCCGTCCGGCTCCGGCAAGACCAGCTTCCTGAACATCGCAGGCCTGCTGGAAGAGTTCACCGACGGCGAATACATCCTGGACGGCACCAACGTCAAAGGCCTGGACGACAACGCCCGCTCGCGCCTGCGCAACGAGAAGCTGGGCTTCATCTTCCAGGGCTTCAACCTGATTCCCGACCTGTCGCTGTTCGACAACGTGGACGTGCCGCTGCGCTACCGCGGCTTCAACACCGCCGAGCGCAAGGAACGCATCGAGGACGCGCTGGCGAAAGTGGGCCTGGCCTCGCGCATGAAGCACTACCCCGCCGAGCTGTCCGGCGGCCAGCAGCAGCGCGTGGCGATCGCGCGCGCGCTGGCCGGCTCGCCCAAACTGCTGCTGGCCGACGAACCGACCGGCAACCTGGACACCGCCATGGCGCGCGGCGTGATGGAGCTGCTGGAGGAAATCAACGCGCAAGGCACCACCATCCTGATGGTGACGCACGACCCTGAGCTGGCGGTGCGCTCGCAGCGCAATGTGCACATCATCGACGGCCAGGTGTCCGACCTGGTGCGCAAGGCGCCAACCCTGGTGTCGGCATAAGGAGCGGCCCATGTTTTCCTACTACTTCCTGCTCGGCATACGCAGCCTGCGGCGCAATCCTGCGCTGACCGCGCTGATGGTGCTCACGCTGGCGGTGGGCGTGGCCGCCAGCATCGCCACGCTGACCATCCTGCACGTGATGTCCGGCGACCCCATCCCCAGCAAGAGCGACCGCCTGTTCGTGCCGCTGCTGGACAACGGCCCGCTGCAAGGCTACACCCCCGGCGACAAGCCGAACGACCGCCAGCTGTCCTATATCGACGCGGCCAACGTGGTCGCCAGCAAGCAGGGCGACCGCCGCACCGTGATGTACGGCGTGGCCGGCGCCATCGAACCGGCGCGCAAAGACCTGAACGTATTCAACGTGAGCGGCCTGGCGCCGACGCGCGACTTCTTCGCCATGTTCGAGGTGCCCTTCCTGCACGGCCAGGCCTGGAGCGAGGCGCATGACAAGGCCGGCGCGGACGTGGTGGTGCTGAGCCGCAAACTGTCCGAGAAGCTGTACGGCGACGCCGACCCGGTCGGCCAGCGCGTCACGCTGCTGGGCCACGAGTACCAGATCACCGGCGTGTACGACACCTGGAACCCGGTGCCGCGCTATGTGCGCATCATCGGCGGCCCCGGCGCCTTCGGCAGCGAGGACGAGTTCTACATCCCCTTCTCCTCGGCCATCCGCCACGAATACGGCCATAACGGCAGCATGAGCTGCAGCGCCTACCGCGACCCCGGCTTCGACGCGCTGCTGAAATCCGAATGCACCTGGATACAGGGCTGGATCGAGCTGCACTCGGCGGCCGACCGCCCCGCCCTGCAGAACTGGCTGGACGCCTACTCCGCCGAACAGTTCAAGCTGGGCCGCCTGAAACGCCAGGCGCCCACCCATCTGTACAACGTGGGCGAGTGGCTGGAGTTCCTGAAAGTGGTGGGCAACGACAACAAGCTGTCGGCCTGGCTGGCGTTCGGCTTCCTGGTGCTGTGCCTGGTCAACACCATCGGCCTGCTGCTGGCCAAGTTCTCGGTGCGCGCGCCGGAAGTGGGCATACGCCGCGCCCTGGGCGCCTCGCGCAAGGAGATCTTCAGCCAGTTCCTGATCGAGACCGCCGTGGTGGGCCTGGCCGGCGGCGTGAGCGGCCTGCTGCTGGCCTTCGGCGCGCTGGCCCTGATCGCCATGCAGTCCAAGCAGCTCACCGTGGTGGCGCATATGGACTGGGTGATGATGGGCGCCACCTTCCTGATGGCCGTGGCCTCCGCCATCCTGGCCGGCCTGCTGCCGACCTGGCGCGCCTGCCAGGTCACGCCGGCGCTGCAACTCAAGTCCCAATAAGAAGGAACCGCGACCATGGAAATCCGTCCCATTTTCTCTGCGCTGATGCGCAACAAGACCGGCCCCATACTGGTGGCCGTGCAGGTCGCGCTGAGCCTGGCCATCCTGGCCAACGCGCTGCACATCGTAAACATCCGCCAGGCGGTGACTGCGCGCCCCAGCGGCGTGACCGCCGAAAGCGACATCTTCCACCTGATCGTGCGCAGGCTGCGCGAGAGCGGCCACGAGGAGCAGCTGGCCACGCAGAAGGCGCAGGCCGCCACGCTGCGCGGCGTGCCCGGCGTGCTGTCGGTGGCCGACACCAACCAGGTGCCGCTGTCGCGCTCGGGCAGCTACAACAGCTTCGTCACCGACCTGAAACAGGACAAGCAGACCGCCGCCACCTCCTACTATATATCTCCCGATTCCCTGGTGAAGACCTGGGGACTGAAGGTGATTGAAGGGCGCGACTTCGTTCCGTCCGACGTGATGGAGATCGACCAGAACACGAGCAAGGAACAGCCTGGCGTCATCATGATCAGCAAGACGCTGGGCGAGCGGGCCTGGCCGGGCGCCACCAGCTACGTCGGCAAGACCTTGTACATGGGCGTGGGTCCGGAGGCCAAGCCGGCGCGCGTGATCGGCGTCATCGAGCGCCTGCAGTCGCCCGGCGCCCAGCTGGGCGTGGACGGCGAAACCACCTCCATCGTGCCGGTGCGCCTGACCGGCGACAGCTTCTCGCTGTACACCGTGCGCGCCGAACCGGGCCAGCGCGAGCGCGTGATGAAGGAAGCCGAGGAAGCGCTGCGTAAAGCCGGCAACAACCAGGTGGTGGTGAAGTCCAAGACGCTGGACGACGACCGCAAGGACCGCTACCGCGCCGACGTGGGCCTGGCGTGGATGCTGATCACCGTCAGCGCCCTGCTGCTGCTGATCACCGCCAGCGGCATCGTCGGCATGGCCAGCCTGTGGGTGACGCAGCGGCGCAAGCAGATCGGCGTGCGGCGCGCGCTGGGGGCGCGGCGGGTGGATATCCTGCGCTACTTCATCACCGAGAACATCCTCATCACCAGCGTGGGCGTGACGGCCGGCGTGCTGCTGGCCCTGGCGTTGAACCAGCTGCTGGTGAGCAAGCTGGAAATGGAACGCCTGCCGGCCGCCTACATGCTGGTGGGGGCGGGCGTGTTCTGGGTTCTGGGCATCGTGGCGGTGTACGGCCCGGCGTGGCGCGCGGCGTCGACCTCGCCGGCGCTGGCCACGCGCAGCGCGTAACCCGCCACCGCGGTTTTACGCTATGCTGGCGGCATGCCTACCGTACTGATAATCGACGACAACGCCGCCATCGCCGTCGCGCTCGAAGTCCTGTTTTCGCTGCACGACATCGACGCGCTGCGCGCGGCCTCGCCCGAGGCCGGCCTGGCCCTGCTGGAACAGCGCAGCGCCGCCATCGACCTGGTGATCCAGGACATGAACTTCACCGCCGACACCACCTCCGGCGAGGAAGGCGTGGCGCTGTTCCGCGCCATCCGCGCGCGCCACCCCGACCTGCCGGTCATCCTGCTCACGGCCTGGACCCATCTGAACGCCGCCGTCGACCTGATCAAGGCCGGCGCCGCCGACTACCTGGCCAAGCCCTGGGACGACAACCGCCTGATTGCCACCGTCACCAATCTGATCGAGCTGGGCCAGGCCAACCGCGCCCTGTCGCAGCGCATGCAGAGCGAGCTGCGGCAGCGGCGCGACCTGGAGAAGCACGATCTGCGCGGCATGGTGTGGCAGGACCCGGCCACCGAACGCGTGATCCACCTGGCCTGCCAGGTGGCGCGCTCGGACGTGCCGGTGCTGATCAGCGGACCGAACGGCAGCGGCAAGGAACGCATCGCGGAAATCATCCAGGCCAATTCAGCCGTGCGCGACGGCCCCTTCGTTGTGCTCAACTGCGGCGCCCTGCCGGCCGAGCTGATCGAGGCCGAGCTGTTCGGCGCGGACGCCGGCGCCTACACCGGCGCCTCCAAGGCGCGCGAGGGGAAATTTGAAGCGGCCGACGGCGGCACGCTGTTCCTGGACGAGATAGGCAACCTGCCGCTGGCCGGGCAGATGAAGCTGCTGCGTGTGCTGGAAACCGGCCGCTTCGAGCGGCTGGGATCGAACCGCGAGCGGCAGGTGCGGGTGCGCGTGGTCAGCGCCACCAATGCCGACCTGCAGGCGATGATACGGGCCGGCACCTTCCGCGAAGACCTGTTCTACCGCCTGAACGTGATCGAACTGAACCTGCCGCCGCTGGCGGCCCGCCCGGCCGACATCCTGCCGCTGGCCCTGCACTTCCTGGACGGACGCAAGACGCTGGACGCGCACGCGCAGGCGGCGCTGCAGGCGCACGGCTGGCCCGGCAATGTGCGCGAGCTGAAGAACGTGATGCAGCGCGCCTGCCTGCTGGCGAGCGGCGACGTCATCAAGGTCACCGACCTGGGCCTGCCCGCCGCCGCCGCGCCCTCCCCGGCGCTGTCCGCAGCATCCACGGCAGACGCCGAGCCGGACCGCGACGCCATCTCGCAGGCGCTGCGGCGCGCGCACGGCGTGGTGGCGCAGGCCGCCGCCGAGCTGGGCCTGTCGCGCCAGGCGCTGTACCGCCGCATGGAGCGGCTCGGCATCGCGCGCGCATGACGCGCGCCATGGGCGGACAATGAGCGGAAAACGCGACCTGGGCATACGCCTGTCCCTGCTCACGCGCTGGTCCGCGCTGGTGGGCACGCTGCTTACCCTCGGCATCCTGATCGCGCTGGCGCTGACGCGGCTGCTGCCCGACCAGCCCACGCTGGTGGTCGGCATCTGCCTGCTGGCGGTCATCCCCATCGCCATCATCACCATCCGCGCCCAGCTCGAGCACATGCTGTCGCTGTTCCGCGCGCTGACGGGCACCGTCACCAGCTACCAGGACGGCGACTTCTCCTTCAGCCTGCACTGGCCGCAGAACGACGAACTGAGCGACCTGGTGGGCGCGCACAATGCGCTGGGCCAGGTGCTGCGCGAACAGCGCCTCGGCCTGGTGCAGCGCGAACTGCTGCTCGACACCATGGTGCAGAACACGCCGGTGGCCATGCTGCTGGTCAGCGACGGCGGCCCCATCGTCTACGCCAACCTGGCCGCGCGCCAGCTGCTGCACCAGGGCCGCCGCCTGGAAGGCCACCGCCTGGACGCCATCCTGGCCCAGGCCGCGCCGGCCCTGGTGGACGCCATGGCGCGCGGCGGCGACGGCCTGTTCACCACCGGCGAGGCCGAAGACGAAGAGGTCTACCACCTGGCCAGGCGCAGCTTCAACCTGAACGGCCGCAAGCACGAACTGCTGCTGCTGCGCCAGCTGACGCTGGAGCTGCGGCGGCAGGAAGTGCAGACCTGGAAAAAAGTCATCCGCGTCATCAGCCACGAGCTGAACAACTCGCTCGCCCCGCTGACCTCGCTGGCCCACTCCGGCGCCGAGCTGGTGCGGCGCGGCCAGACCGAGCGCCTGCCGCAAATCCTCGCCACCATCGAAGAGCGCACGCGCCACCTGGAAAGCTTTATCCTCGGCTACGCCCGCTTCGCCAAGCTGCCCACGCCGCGCCTGGAAGAGCACCAGTGGCCCGCCTTCATTGCCCAGCTCAAGGACCAGGCCGAGTTCACGCTGCTGGGCGAAGCGCCGCCGGACGGCGCCTGTTTCGACGGCGCTCAAATGGAGCAGGCGCTTTTGAACCTGCTGAAAAACGCGCACGAATCCGGCTCGCCGGCGGACGGCGTGAGCCTGGCGGTGCGGCGCGTGCAAGGGCTGGTGCGCATCGAAGTACAGGACCGCGGCCCCGGCATGAGCGACGCCGTGCTGGCCAACGCGCTGGTGCCCTTCTACTCCACCAAGCGCAGCGGCACCGGCCTGGGCCTGGCGCTGGCGCGCGAGATCGCCGAAGCGCACGGCGGCCGCATCACGCTCGCCAACCGCGACGGCGGCGGCCTTACCGTGACGCTGATCCTGCCGCTGCAAGCGAGCTGCGCCTGAGCCTGCGGCGCGCGGCCGTGGCGGCTGGTAAACTAGCAGGATGAAATCGCTTCCCACTTCCGCCCGCTACGACCAGCCCGGCCATCCGCCGGCCACCATCACCGAATTCCAGGGCGTACGCTCGCTGCACCTGGGCACCTCCTGGGTGCAGGGCGCCATGCGCATCGCCAAGCCGGACGCCATCGAGCTGGAATATGTGCAGATGATGATGATGTGGATGCTGTTCCACGACCAGCCGCGCCATATCGTCCAGCTGGGCCTGGGCAGCGCTGCGCTGACCAAGTTCTGCTACCAGCGCTTCCCGGACGCCAGGGTGACCGCCGTGGAGCTCAATCCCAACGTGATCGCGATCTGCCGCGCGCTGTTCGGCCTGCCCGACAACGACGGCCGCCTGAACGTGGTGGAAATGAACGCGCTCGATTTCGTGATGGACCCGGCCAACCACGGCGCCGTCGATATCCTGCAGGTGGACCTGTACGACGAGGAGGCGCGCGGCCCGGTGCTCGATACGCCGGAGTTCTACCAGGCCTGCTTCGACTGCCTGAGCCCTAACGGCATCATGACCACCAATGTGTTCGGCGAGTTCAGCAACTACGACAAGAACCTGCAGGCCATGGAGCTGGTGTTCGATGCGGTGGTGTGGCTGCCCGAGGTGCATGACGCGAATATCGTCGTGATTGCGTTCAAGCAGTCGCCGCAGATCGACTTCAGCGTGCTGTACGAACGCGCGGGCGCGATCAAGAACCGCCTGAACCTGCGCGCCAAGGCGTGGGTGGACGGACTGAAGGGATGGATGTTGGATCAACAATAAGGCCGCAATAATCGGCGTCCAAAGGACTACCTTACGATATTACTCTGGAGAAATCACGCAATTTAATAAAGATTATTCGTTTTTACAACAAATGCACTAAAAGAATGCATCTGGTGTGCATTAACTCTTGGTCCGCTCAATTGTGCGCGTTAGTATTTTCGCACTGCCGGAAGCTTACCCCGCTTTCCGAGCCACTATAACGAGAGAGAATGGACCTTACATGAAGAAGATTGCAGCACGCCAGGCTTCGCCTTTCCGCTTCAAACGCACCCTCCTCGCCAGCGCCGTCCTGCTGGCCGCCTCCCAGGCTTACGCACAGACCGCCGCCGCGCCGCAGGGCGAAGAGCAGACCGTGGTCGTGCTGGGTTCGCGCTCGACCGCCAAGACCGCGCTGGACACGTCCTCGCCGGTAGGCCTGATCAACATGAAGGACATGCAGTCGGCCGGCCCGCTGGAGCTGGGCAAGCTGCTGCAGACGCTGGACCCGTCGTTCAACTTCTCGACCACCTTCATCAGCGACGGTACGGACATTATTCGTCCGGCCACCCTGCGCTCGCTCGGCCCTGACCAGCTGCTGGTCCTGGTGAACGGCAAGCGCCGCCACCAGCAGGCGCTGGTGAACGTGCAGCAGACCATCGGACGCGGTTCGGCCGGTACCGACATCAACGCCATTCCGCTGTCGGCCATCCACCACATCGAAGTGCTGCGCGACGGCGCCGCCGCCCAATACGGCTCGGACGCCATCGCCGGCGTGATCAACATCGTGCTGAAGTCGAACGTGAACGAGACCGCCGTGAGCGGCCAGGTCGGCACCACCAAGGAAGGCGACGGCGACATGATCTCCGGCAGCGTGAACCGCGGCTGGGCGCTGGGCGAGAACGGCGGCTTTATCAACCTGTCGGTGGAAGCGCGCAAACGCGAGGAAACCAACCGCGCCGGCGTCGATTCGCTGCGCGTGAACCCGCCGCGCGTGACCCAGCGCATCGGCGACAGCGACGCCAAAGACGCCTACGCATGGTGGAACGCGGCCCTGCCGATCGACAAATCGAGCGAGTTCTACGCCTTCGGCGGCTTCTCCAAGCGCAAGGGCGATTCGTCCGGCTTCTACCGCTCCAAGGGCGACGGCCGCAACGTGCCGTCCGTGTATCCGGAAGGGTTCCTGCCGAATATCCGCACCACCGTGAAAGACGGCTCCTTTGCCTTCGGCTACCGCCGCGACCTGGCCAACGACTGGAAGGCCGACGTCAGCATCAACCACGGCATGAGCGAACTGGATTTCCACGAAAAGGAAACCATCAACATCTCCTACTGGTTCGAGCCGAAACCGGGTGGCGGCATCTACGCGCAGTCGCCGTTTGAAGCCGACACCGGCAAGCTGAAATTCAACCAGACCACCTTCAACGCCGACATCAAAGGTCCGGTCAAACTGGGCGGCGAAGAGATCTTCGTGGCCACCGGCTTTGAGTACCGCCAGGACAACTACCAGATCGTCGCGGGCGATCCGGTGTCCTACCAGTACGGCCGCACCAACAATCCGGCCATCGTGATCAAGGACCAGACCGGCGGCGTGGCGGCATCCGGCACGCAGGGCTTCCCCGGCTACACCCCGGCCACCGCCGTGGATGAAGGCCGCCACAACATCGCCCTGTTCCTGGACAGCGAATACCGTCCATTCAAGGAGCTGCTGCTGGCCGGCGCGGTGCGCTACGAGAAGTACTCCGACTTCGGCAGCACCACCACCGGCAAGTTCAGCGCGCGCTGGGATCCGAGCAAGGAATTCGGCCTGCGCGGCAGCGTGTCGTCCGGCTTCCGCGCGCCGGGCGTGCAGCAGAAGTTCTACAGCTCCGTGTCGACCAACCTGAACTCGGCCGGCCAGCTGACCGAGACCCTGACCGCGCGCGAAGGCAGCGCCGTGACCACCGCGCTGGGCATCAAGCCGCTGAAGGAAGAAACCTCGCGCAACGCGTCCATCGGCATGGTGCTGCGCCCGGCCAAGAACATGTCGCTGACGGCGGACGTGTACCAGATCAAGATCAAGGACCGCATCGTGTTCTCGAGCGAGATATCGCCTGAAGCCGGCGGCGGTCCTATCGCCAACGTGCTGAACCCGCTGAAGGTAGGCCAGGCGCAGTTCTTCACCAACGCGGTCGACACCAAGACCCAGGGCCTGGACATCGTAGCCGACCACACCACCAGGTTCGACGCGTCCACCCTGGTGCTGTCCGGCCAGCTGGGCTTCAACAAGACCGAAGTGACGAAGCGCCATTCGCCTTCGAGCCTGCTGAGCGGCGCGCAGCTGTTCAACCAGGCGCAGGTGACGCTGATCGAACGCGGCCAGCCACGCAAGCACCATGTGGTGGCAGCGGACTACACGCTGGGCCAGTGGAACGTGAACACCCGCGCCAACTACTACGGCGAAGTGCAGGGCGAAGGTTTCAGCCCGCTGCAGACCTGGGACGCGAAGTGGATCGTGGACGCGAGCGGCCGCTACAACTTCAGCAAGAAGACCAGCGTGTCGGTGGGCGTGAACAATCTGTTCGACACCTATCCGTCCGAATGGAAAAACGGCGGCGACTTCCCGAAACTGGGCTTCAAGTACTGCTGGGAGACCTGCCCGTTCGGCGTGAACGGCCGTTCGATGTACGTGAAGTTTGATACGGTGTTCTAAGCCACACCACTAAGCCGCCCGCTTGCGCGTTGCCACGCGCGGCGGGCGCGCCTCAGGTAGTTTCGCCTCATAGGCGGCCAGGTGGACCACCGCCGCCAGCCGCCGCACAAATCCCTCCATCAAGTCCGCAGGAATCTGCGCATAGCCCAGCATGAGGCCATGCCAGGCCTGGGTGCGTTCGCAGGTCGCATGCATGCTGAGCGCGTGGGCGACGATGCCTTCCTGCGCCAGCCGCGCGCTGATCGCGGTGTCGTCCAGCGCAGGAACCGTGAAGCGCAGCGCCAGGTGCATGCCGGCGGATGCGCCGTGCACTTCCGCAATCGTTCCCATATGCTGGCGCAGAGAGGCCACCAGCACGTCGCGCCGCTGGCGGTACAGGCGGCGCATGCGGCGCAGGTGCAGTGCGAACTGGCCGCTGCGCAGGAACTCCGCCAGCGCCAGCTGCTCGGCCACGCGTCCGCGCGCGGCCGACTGCGCGCGCATGGCGGCCAGTGGTTCGGCCAGGCCTTGCGGCGCCACCAGGAAGCCGATGCGCAGAGCTGGGAACATGGTCTTGCTGAAGGTGCCCAGGTAGAGCACCGGCGCGTCCGGCGCCAGGCCCTGCATGGCGGCCAGCGGCGGGCCGTCGTGGCGGAACTCGCTGTCGTAGTCGTCCTCGATAATCAATGCGCCTGCGGCGCGCGCGCCGGCGATCAGCGCCAGCCTGCGCTCCAAAGCCAGCACGCCGCCCACTGGATACTGGTGCGAAGGCGTGGTGTAGATCAGGCGCGGCGGGCGCTGGCGCCAGTCCTGCGGCGTGGGCGCTATGCCGTCTTCATCCACGGCGATGCCCTCCACTTTCAGGCCCGCGCCACGGAAGGCGGCCAGCGCGCCGAGGTAGCCGGGGTGCTCGATCCAGACTGTGTCGCCTTCGTCCGCGCAGGCGCGCGCGCACAGGTCCAGGCTGCTCTGCGTGCCGTCGGTGATGAAAACCTGGCTGGCGCCGCACAGCACGCCGCGCGAGGCGCGCAGATGGTCTGCAATGGCGCTGCGCAGCGCTTCCTCGCCGGCCGGGTCGCCGTAGTTCAGCTGGGCGGGATTGAGGCCGCGCCACACGCGGTCCAGCAGGCGACGCCAGTGCGCGGCGGGAAAGGCGTCCAGCGCCGGCACGCCGGGCACGAAGGCGCCCATTTGGTGGGCCGGGCCGCCCACCTCGCGCAGATTGCGCGCGCGGCGCGACAGGCTGTGGTGAGGCTCCCCGAACGGCTGCTGCGCTTGTGCGCGCGTGGCAGCGTGTGCGGCAGCGACAGCGGCGACGCTTGCGGCGGCGGAAGCGCCAGCGGAAGCGATGGCTGCCGCCACCGGCGCCACGACCGTGCCGCGCCGGTCACTTACTGCGTAGCCTTCGCATGCCAGCTGCTCGTAGGCGTAGAGAACCGTGTTGCGCGCCATGCCTAGCTCCGCCGCCAGCGTGCGCGTGGCCACCAGGCGCGTGCCGGCGGCCAGCGTGCCGTCGCGTATCGCAGCGCGCAGGCATTCGTGCAGCATGCGCTGGCGCGGCCAGCCTTGCCCGGAGTGGCGCTGCGTGAAGGAGGAAACAAGCAAGGCATAGTCCATCGTGGCTCCAAAATATTCTAACGTTCTGGATCTTTTTACAGAGCCAGACATTGATTATATTGCACCACATGAAAACACATCCATCCCCACGCACGCGGGTGCGCCGCATCCCCACCAACGCCGCCTATGACAGCGCCACGCTGTACGCCATCATCGATGACGCCTACGTATGCCACATCGCCTTCACCGACGAGAGTGGCCCACATTGCATCCCCACCGCATGCTGGCGCGAAGGCGGCCATTTGTACATCCACGGTTCGAACGGCAGCCGCATGCTCAAGCGGCTGGCGGAAAGCGAAGCCTGCGTCACCATCACGCATGTGGACGGCCTGGTCATGGCGCGTTCGGCCTTCAACCATTCGATGAACTACCGTTCTGCGATGGTGTACGGCCAGTTCGAGATCGTGGAGGGAGACGCCAAACGCGGCGCAATGGAGGCGTTCATGGAGCAGCTACTGCCGGGCCGGCAGGCGCAGGTGCGCGGCGGCAGCGACAAGGAATACGCCGCCACCACAGTAATGCGCATTGCGCTGGACGAGGCGGCGTGCAAGGTACGCGCGGGCGGCCCGCAGGATGACGCCGAGGACATGGCCATCGACACCTGGACCGGCGTGCTGCCGCTGCAGCGCGTGCGTGCCGCTCCCGCTCCCGCCGAGGGCGCCGGCGAAACACCCGGCTACATCCAGCAGTGGCAGGGGAAGCCCTAGGCGGCGATCGGAGCCGGGCACACGCCCACGATCAGCGGCGCTCGCGCTGCCAGAGGGCGAGCATGGCGGCCGCGCAAATCAGCGCGAAGGGCCATGACGGGAATGGCGCGCGCGGGCTGCTTGCAGCTACCGCTTCAGGAGAGCGCGCGGCATAGCGGGCAGTGGCGTCCTGGCGCAAGGCTTGCTGCCATTGCGGCCAGTCGCTGGCGGCATAGATGTAGACGCGGTGTTCGGACGCGCCGCTGCGCAGCGTGAGCCAGCCGGCTTGCTGCGGCAGGAATGCGGCGCACACCATTTCGGCTTGGGCACGACGCGCTTGCCACACCAGGCCTGGCTGCACGGCTAGGCCGGCCTGTCCATCAATGTGCAAGCTGCTTCCAGCCTCGGCGCCCTGGACGCAGATCTCGGTGCGCAAGCCTGCCACGGGCATCGGGTCCGGCTGCTGCCAAGCGAGCTTCTGCGTGGCGCCGGCGGCGGCCTTGTCGAACAGCGCTTGCCACCACTGGCCGAGCGCGGCGGGCGACGAGATGGCGTAGCGGTGCCAGTCCGATACGCCTACCCAAGCAATGCTGCCTTTCTTCCATTCGCGCTGCCACAGCCAGTGCTGGCCTTTGCCATCGACAGCTACGGCACTCCAGCCTTCGCCCGGCTGGGATGCAGGATTGAGGGAGGCAGGCGGCATGGCGAGCTGTTCGCTGTTCACGCTGAACTGGCGGACATCTTCCTTTTCCGTGGTCGGGTTTTGGGGCACGAGGCGCAGCGCCAGGTCCCGCTGCCAGATCGCGGCGCTGGACGCGTTGCCACCCAGGATAAGCAGCGGAACGCCCTGCCCTGTTTGCGCCAGCAGCGCGGTGCGCGCGGGGGCGGACAGGGATTCAAACCAGGCCGCATCGACCACTTGCCCGTTGGGCTCGGCCAGGTCGGCGCGCGCGGATTCGCTGCGGCTCAGGCCTTTACCCAGAGTGGTCTGCCAGTCCAGCAAGGCGCCGCTGTCGGACAGGAGCTGGTTCAGCGCGCGCGCGTCGAACGAGGGAGCGCCGAAGCGGCCGATGATTTGCAGCGGGACCGGCGGCGTGACTTGCAGCGGCACGGGGCCTTGTGCGACGGTCTTCCCGGCCGCGTCGAGCAGGCGGGCCTGCAGCAGCATCTGTTCGGCCAGCGGCGGTTGCCAGGTCAGCGAGAGCGCGGCGGACTGGCTGGGCGGTTTAGCGGCTTGGGACGACTCTGCCAGCACTTGTCCGTTCTCGGCGAGCAGTTGCAGGCGCCAGCCGGATTGCGCGCCGGTGTGGCGCGCGGAGAGGATGAAGCTGCGGCCGAGCGGCAGCGTGCGGGGGAATTCGAGGCGCAGCAGATCGCCCTGCGGCGCAGTCCAGCGCAGTGGGCGCGCTGGCAGGTCGTCCCACTGTGCGGCACGCAAGCCATGGCCGGTCAGCGCGATCGATCCGGACTGCGGCACGGCGAGCAGCGCGCGCGCCTGGGCGTCGCCCGCAGGCGCGGAAGGCGCACCGGTTGCGATGGCGATTTCGCCGGCGCGGGCGGCAGGCTGCATTGGGGAGGCCAGCATGGCGGCCAGCGCCAGTGCGGCCAGCAATGCCAGAAGAGCGTTGAGCGCCTGGTCCCTGCGCACATACAGCGCAGCGCTGAACAGCCCGGCCAGCAGCACTCCACCGCTGGCTGCGCCGAAGCTGAAGGCGATGCCGAACATTTCCATGGTTGCCATCATGGCTGCTCCTTGCTGCGCCAGGCCTGGCGGAATTTACTGTCGGACTGCGGTTTCGCCTGCAGCACCACGGCCGCTTCGGTGAGCGTGGCGCGCAGGTAGGCACGCAGCACGGCGCGGCAGCTGGTGCAGCCGTCCGCCACATCCTGCACGGCGCGCTGCGCAGCCAGCTTCTGTTCGTCGCCTCCGATGCGTTCGGCGATGATGCTGCGCGCACTCTTGCTCCACAAGGCGGGCAACGCTCCGTTGCCGGCCAGCGCTTGCACCAGCTCGCGCACATCCTGCGGTACCTTGTCGTCCGCCGCGCCCTGCGCGCGCTTGTAGCTTTGCGCGCCGACCACGTCGCCGGTCAGGCGCTTTTCTTCCTTGATGGCGGGCGGCACAAAGGCGGTACGGTGCAGATAAACGCGCTCGGCCTGCTGCAGTTCCTTGATGGCGTCCAGCGCCTTGTACTCCGGCGCCAGCGCCGCCTTGGGCAACATGGCGCGCAGCTGCTTCTCGGAGTCCCACATGGCCTTGAGCGCGCGGCGCAGCACTTCCTTGGTCTTGGGATCGAAGATGGTGGCGTTGTCCGTTTCGTCGTGCTTGTGGCCAAACTCGGCGACGATGCTGGCCATGCTGCCGTCCTTGAAACCGCCTGTACCTTCAGCGTGGCCTGCCTGATGGCCTTCGTCGTGTCCATGCTCGTCGCCGAACAGGGTGGATTCCTCGCCCAGGAACTGGCCGTAGCGCAAGCGCAGGGCCGACTGGTCGCCTGCGATGGACTCGCTGCGTTCGCGCAGCGTGGCGGCGTTCAGGCGAGGCATGTCGGCCACCAGCTGCTCGGTGTCGATAATGATCTGGCGCTGGCTGCGCAAGCTCTCCGGCTTGACCAGGGTAGGCAGTGCGGAGGAATCCAGGCTTTCGGTTTGCGGCCCGGGCAGGCGCAGCGTGTAGGTTGGCGTCTGCACGGTGTGCGGCTGGCCGGGGGCATTGTCCGTTGCGCGGACGAAGAAGTACAGCTCGTCGCCAGGCTCCATGCCCAGTTCTGCAAGCGGCCAGTTCTTCTGCCAGTTGCGCGTGCGCGGATCCGGCGATTGAGGCAGCGGCATTTCGCGGTCGCTGAAACGGATGTTCTCGCCGCTGCCGCGCGCCAGCGTCAAGTGCAGGCTGGCGCGCACGATGCCGTAGTCGTCGCGCGCCGAGACGGACAACTGCACGGACTGCGTACCGGCAGGCAGGATCTGGATCGCTTCGGCGGGTGCGGTGATCGCCACTTGCGGCGCCTGGTCTATGGTGACGCGGATATTGTGGCGGCTGCCTGCTCCGCCGCGCACGCGCCAGAAGATGGATTCGGTGGCGGTCCAGCTGGCGCAGTCCTTCGTTAACGCAAGCGTCTGGCCGTCGCTCAGTTCCAGGGTGGCGGGCGGCTCGCCGCTGCGCTTGTAGCACCATTGCACCTGGCTGTGCTGCGGAACCTGGATGTCGGCGGCACCGGATTCGAAGGCGGCGGCTTTGGTGTATGCGGGCGGGGTGACGCGCAGGACGATTTCGCCGGGGGCGGCTGGTTGGGACTGGCTGGCGGATTTGCCGCCTGTGCTTGCGGGAACGCTCCGGGTTTGCTGCCAGGCGTAGGCCGACGCGGCGCACAGCAGGCTGGCAATGATGGGCAGGAGCGTGAAGCGGATGCGGGTGCGGGCGATGGCGCGGTAGTCTTCCTCGCGCAGCACCTCGAGCAGGCGGGCTTGCAGGCGGTTGCGCTGGAGGCGGGCCACCGGGGTGGCGGGTTCGGTGGCGAGCAGGGTGCTGCTGTCTTCCAGCGCAGGCACGGCGGCGTCCAGCCAGCGCGCCCATTCGGCGCGGACGCGGCGCTGCAGGGCGCGCAGGTCGAGAGCGAACCAAATCAGCCACGCGGCCGGCAGCAGGATGGTGGCGGCTTTCGTTACGGCGGAAAGCGGAGCTGGCCGCAGCAGTGCGAACAGCATCAGCGCCAGCAGCGGCAGCAGCGCGGCGGCCCACAGCGGTGCGCGGCGCAGCAGGATGGCGCGCCACAATCGGCGCAGCACGGTGGAGCGGAAGTCAGCGTCGGCGGACATGGGTCATCAGGCGTTCAAGGGCAAACAGGGCCAACAGCAGGTAGGCAAGCCAGGCAGCGGGCGGCGTGTTGGGCATGGCCAAGGGCGAATTGCGGCGCGGGGCGAGCTGCATCGCGGGCATGGGGTATGGCTGGACAGGCTGGGCAAGCGACTGCCAGGTTTCGTAGAGGGCGCGGGCGGCGTCGGCGGTTTGCGGGGGCATGGCGGCGGAGGTCCACAAGCGGCCTTGCGGGCTGCTGGCGATCTGCAGCTGCAGGCCGTTGATGGCGAGCGGCGGGCTCGCGGCATCGGTGGCGCCGAGTGCGGCCGGCCTGGCGGATGGCGGCAGCCACCACAATGGCGCGTGCCAGCCGGGCGGCGGCGCGGCCTGCGAGTCCCACACGATCAGCTCTGTTTCGGAGCTGGGTTTGTCTTCAATCAGGTAGCGGCTGCCGTCGGCTGCCTCGAAGGCCGCGAACATCGCGCGCCAGGCGGCCAGGCGCTCCACTGGCGCGGCTACGACAACGCTGCGCTGCGTGCGCGGCGCGGAGGCCGTGGACGTGGCGGCGGGCAGTAGGCGGATGTCCACGGCGTGGGCCAGTGGCGGGAGCTGGGAGGGCATGGGGATGGATTCGGCCAGGACCAGCATGCGCGCGCCGGGGCGCCATTCGCTTTCGTTCGCTTGCAGCCATTGCAGGGCATCCGGCGGCAGCGGAATTTGCGGCGCGGCGCTCAGGCCGGCGGTGGCGATTTGCTGCTTGATCCACGCCGGCGCCCGGGCGTCGGCACGGGCCGCCAGCGCGGGCGAGATGAAGACGGTGTCTCCGCGCCACGGCATGGTGGTGGCGGCGAGCCAGGCGATCAGGGCGGCCAGCAGCAGGCAGCGCAACGCCAGCAGTATCAGGTCTTCCCAGCGCCAGATGCGCGCGGTCTGCGGCGGGGCGGCGGGCAGGAAGCGGGCTGTTGCCAGCGGCTCGGATTTGACGCGCTGGCGCTTCTGGCGATGCCACCAGATGGGCAGCAGCAGCACGGGCAAGGCGAGCCACCACAGGGCGAGTGCGCTGGAGATCATCGTGCCCTCGCTCGCGGCGACGCCAGTTGCAGCCAGCCGCGCAGCACCGCGGTCAGCGGCTGCTCAACGCGTGCTTCGTAATAAGGGATGTCGTGCTGGCGGCATGCCGCGCCAACACCGGCAAAGTGCGCTTCCAGCGCGGCGCGGTACGCGGCGCGGCCCGATTCCGTCAGCATATGCAGGCCTGCGGCGTTGGCGTCCGATGGCGGCATGCCGCCTTCCAGGTCGCGGTAGCCGGAACCGGGGTTGAAGCTGGCGTCCACTTCGGCCTGGGTGCGCACGGCCAGCAGGCGCACGTCGTGCTGCATATGGCGCAAGCGCAGCAGCGCTTCGGACAATGGCGACGGCCATTCCAGGCAATCGCTGGCAGCGAAAACGAGGCTGGGCGCGCGCGCGAAATGCAGGCTGGATTTGAGCGCGGCCGCGTCCGGCAGCGCGCCTTGCGGCCGGGCCTTGGACAACTGCGCCAGCACGCGCTGCAACTGGCGCGGACCGCGCGAGGCGGGCGTGAATTCGGTGCGGCCGTCGGTGCAGACCACCAGCCCGAAGGCGTCCCCCTGCCGCTGCGCGACGGCGGCGATGCAGCCCAGCACCGTGGCGGCGAAGCGCAGCTTGTCCACCTTCGGCACCTGGCGGCTCGGCTCGGACATGGACGCGGTGGCGTCCAGCCAGAGCCAGGTGGCGACGTGGCTGTCGCGCTCCGCTTCGCGCACGTAGTAGCGGTCCGCGCGCGCCAGCAGCTTCCAGTCCACGCGGCGCCACTCGTCGCCCGGCGCGTAAGCCCGGTACTCGGAGAACTCCACGCCCGCGCCGCGCTCGCGGCCCGCGTGGATGCCGTGGCCCAGCCCCGCCAGCACGTGGCGGATGACCAGGTCCAGGTCGTTGGTGTGCGCCAGCAGCGCAGGAGAATCCAGCATCAGGAATCCAGCATCAGCGTGTGGGTCAGTCCGGGCGGATGTCGTTGCGCAGCGCAGCCAGGATGTCGGCGATGGCGATGCCGTCCGCTTCCGCTTCGAAGTTGCGCAGCACGCGGTGCGCCAATACGGGCAGCAGCATGGCTGCAATGTCTTCGCGCGTCACGGCCAGGCGGTTGTGCATCAGTGCGCGCGCCTTGGAGGCCAGCACCAGCGCCTGTCCCGCGCGCGGCCCCGCGCCCCAGCCCACGTGCTTGCGCACCGCCGCCACAGTGCTTTCCCTGGGCCGCGTGGCGCGCACCAGGCGCGTTGCGTACAGCAGCAGGTGGTCGCCGATTTCAATGTCGCGCACCAGCTGCTGCAGGCGCAGCAGCGTGGCCACGTCCATCACGGGCTGCGCGTCCGCCAGGCCTGCGTGCGTGGTGGCGGACACCATGGCCACCTCCTCCGCCTCGGTCGGATAGCCGACGTCGATGCGCAGCAGGAAGCGGTCCAGCTGCGCTTCCGGCAGCGGATAAGTACCCGCCTGCTCGATGGGGTTCTGCGTGGCCAGCACGAAGAAAGGCTTGGGCAGCTTGTGGGTCTGGCCGGCGAAGGTGACGGAGCGCTCCTGCATGGCTTCGAGCAGCGCGGACTGCGTCTTCGGCGGCGCGCGGTTGATCTCGTCGGCCAGCAGCACCTGCGTAAACACCGGACCTTGCTGGAAGCGGAACTCGCGCTTGCCGGTGGCGTGTTCCTCCTCCAGGATCTCGGTGCCGACGATATCGGACGGCATCAGGTCCGGCGTGAACTGCACGCGGCGGAACTCCATGTCGGTGGCCTGCGACAGCGACTTCACCAGCAGCGTCTTGCCCAGCCCCGGCACGCCTTCCACCAGCGCGTGGCCACCGCCCAGCAGGCAGATCACCAGCGAATCGATCACGTCCTGCTGGCCGATGATCACTTTCGACATGCTGGCCTTGAGGGCGCCCACCTTGGCGGTCAGGTCGCCGATTTCATTTTCATTCCACTGCACAGACACTGTCATGCTCCCAATGCGTACTGAATTATGTTGACCGCGAAGCGGGTGTTGTCCACCACCAGCCAGCGCTTGTTGCGGAAGTCGTAGTCCCACTCGCAGCCGTAGTCCTTGTTGCTGTATAAGACCCGCACCCGGCCGCCGAACTCGATGGCCTTCAGGTAGTCGTGCACCAGGTCGTCGCCCCAGCCGTTCAGCTCCACGCTGGTGTTGGGCGGGCCGTCGAATTTGAAGAAGCTCGAATACACCGGATGGTTGTTCGGGATCTTGTGCAGCGCCTTCGGACCGAACATCCTGGCCAGTTCGGCTTCGAAGGACTTGGCGAACAGGCCGTCGATATCGTGGTTGCAATCGTCCACGAAGACGAAACCACCACCCCGCACATAGCGCTCGAAGTTCTTGCGCTCGGCGGGGGTGAACTGCACCAGCTTGTGTCCGGCCAGGTAGCAGAACGGCGCTTCGAGCATGCGGGGGTCGGACAGCGCCACGATGCGTTCGACGGGGTCAACCCGCAGGGTCGTGTATTCGACCAGCGAGTTGAGCACGTTGCTCGGCATGCGGATGTCCACGTCCCAGTCGCCGGACTCGTAAGTCAGGCGGGTGAAGTAGAAGTCGAAGCTGGCCATGCTCAAAGGTCCCTGGCGGCGCCTGGCGGGTTACGGCTACGCCTAACCCGCCCTACGCATGCTCGGCGGGCCGTAGGGCGGGTTAGCGCAGCGTAACCCGCCAAGCGCTTAGACAGCATCGGACAAGGATGTGAAGTTGAAGTCGCGCACCTTCATGGCCGGCAGCAGCATCTGGAACCCGGCGTTGACGCCGCCCACCACGGTGGGCTTGCCCAGTTCTTCGATGTTGTTGAGCATGGCGACCGGACTTTCGTTGAAGCGGAAGTTCTTGATCGGATGCTTGATCTTGCCGTTCTCGATGTAGAAAGTGCCGTCGCGGGTAAGGCCCGTCAGCAGCTGCGACTGTGGGTCCACCATGCGGATGTACCAGGTGCGCGTCACCAGCACCCCCTTCTTGGTGCTGGCGATCAGTTCCGCGGTGCTCTTGCTGCCGCCGGACATGATGATGTTGCCGTGGCGGCCGATGGCGCGCTTGCCCTGCTTCTGCGCCCAGAAGCGCGTGTAGTCCAGGCCCGCCACCACGCCGTTCTTGATGATGTCCGCGCGTTCGCGCGCCAGCATGGACGAACCGTCCCACGGCAGCACCGGCACTTCCGGATTCCACGGGTCGGCCCAGACGTTGACCTGTTCGTCGTACAGCTTCTCGCCCACGCGGTTGCCGCCGCCCTTTTTCGACAGGTAGCTGCGGCCCTCGTCCGCCTGGCGCGCGTCCAGCGCGCCGAACATGAAACTCAGCATGTCGGAGGTTGCGTCCGGCTCCAGGATCACGGTGTAGCGGCCCGGCTCCAGCGCCTTGGCGTCCACCGAGCGCGCCGCTTTTTCGATGGCGATGTTGGACGCTTCCAGCGCGTCGAACTTGCCGGCGTCGTTGGCGTAGCGCTTGGCCCAGCCGGAACCGCGACCGTCTTCGGTGCGGGTGGTGACGGTGAAGCCGAGATTGGTCAGCTCCTGGTAGCCGAACACGCCCTTGGAGTTGGCGTGCGCAGAGAAGGCCGTGCGGTCGTCGAAGAAGCCGGCCGCCTGCAGCTTGGCCTTGCGCGCCGCTTCGATGCTGCGGAACGCCACTTCGGCGCGGTACTCCGGATCGATGTCGGCGGTGCGCTTGTTCCAGGTCGGCGTGGCCTTGTACTGCTGCGGCCCCACGGCGGACAGGAACTCCGGATTCTCCGGCGCCAGGCGCGCCACTTCCTCGGCGCGGCGCACGGCGCGTTCCAGCGACTTGTCATCGAACTCGTTGATGGTGACGGTGCCCACGCGCTTGCCGAAGGCCACGCTGACGTTGAGCTGCGTGTCTTCGGTCAGGCCGGCGGTGGAGACGGCGTTGTTGGCGTAGCGGATATTGCCGGTGCGGTTGCCGCTCAGGCTCACCTGGCACTCATCGGCCTTGGAGTAGGCGATGGTCTTGTCGCAAACGCGCTTTGCTTCTTCCTGGGTCAGAAATTTCATCTTGCAGTGACTCCTTAGCCGATCTTGCGGGCGGTGTTGATAACGTTGACGCCGTTGAAGCGCGTGGTGCTCGAACCGTGCGACACGGCGCTGACCTGCGATGGCTGGCCCTTGCCGTCGAAGAAGGAGCCGCCCATGCGCCAGTCGCGCTCGTCGCACATGGCGGAGCACGCGTTCCAGAATTCCTGGGTGTTGGACTGGTAGGCCACGTCCTCCAGCGGCTGGGTGATCTTGCCGTCCTTGATCTCGTAGTACAGCTGGCCGCCGAACTGGAAGTTGTAGCGCTGCTGGTCGATCGAGAAGGAACCGCGCCCGGCGATGTAGATGCCCTTCTTCACGTCCTTCACCATCTCGTCCGGCGTGAGCTGCTTCTTGCCCGCCTGCAGGGAGACGTTGGGCATGCGCTGGAACTGCACGCTGCTCCAGCTGTCCGCATACGAGCAGCCGTGCGATTCTTTTTCGCCGATGATGTGGGCCTGGTCGCGCGTGGCCTGGTAGTTCACCAGTATGCCGTCCTTGATGATGTCCCAGCGCTTGCACTGCACGCCTTCGTCGTCGTAGCCGGCGGTGGCCAGCGCGCCCGGCGCGGTCTTGTCCGCCACGAAGTTGACGATGTCGGAGCCGTACTTGAATTTCTTCGACTGCCATTTGTCCAGCGTGGCGAAACTGGTGCCGGCGTAGTTGGCCTCGTAGCCCAGCACGCGGTCCAGCTCCGTGGCGTGGCCGACGGATTCGTGGATGGTCAGGAACAGGTGCTCGGGGCTGAGCACCAGGTCGTACTTGCCCGGCTCCACGGTCTTGGCGGTGAGCTTTTCGCGCGCCTGCTTGCCGGCTGCGCGGGCGTCCTCGATCAGGTCGTAGCCGTCCTTGTACAGCGTGGTCACGCCGCCCGGCGCGCGCACCTTGTGCTGCGGCTTGGCGTCGAAGAATTCGTAGCCCATGCCGGCCGGCGAGGACAGGCCCTGGCGGGTGCGGAACTTGCCGCTGGCCTTGTCCACGGCGGTGGCGGTGAACGGCGACCACAGGCGATGGATGTCCTGGTCGATATAGGAGCCGTCGGTGGAGGCGAAGTACTTCTGCTGGTTCACCTGGAACAGTGTGGACTGCATGAAGCTGGCGCCCGCGTCCATGCCGGCCTTGTTGGCGGCGATCAGCATGTCGGCCTTGTCCTTGATGGCCACCGTGCGCCAGTCTTTCTGGAACGGCGTGGCCCAGGCCACTTCGCCCACGCCCTTGACGGGCGCCAGGCGCACCGGTTCGGCCTGCAGGCGGGCGTTGGCCTTGGCGATGGCCACGGCCTGGCGCGCCGCTTCGGCCACCGAGTCCAGCGTCATCACGTTGGTGGAGACGAAGCCGTAGGCGCCGTTGGCCAGCACGCGCACGCCCACGCCGCTCGATTCGGTGTTGACGATGTTTTCCACGTTCAGGTCGCGCGTGGTGATGAACTGGTTCAGGTAGCGGCCGATGCGCACATCGCAGTAGCTGGCGCCGGCCTTGGTGGCGGCGTTCATCGCGGCGTCGGCCAGCGATTTCTTGAACTGCACGGCCATGGGGTTGAGCAGCTCCTCGGCCGCGATGGCATTGCCGAACACCGGCACCAGCAAGGTGCCGCCGGTGATGGCGCTGACTTTCAAAAATGTACGTCGTTCCACAATCTCTCCTGGTTCATCTTGTTTGGCGGGTTACGCCTTCGGCTAACCCGCCCTACGTTGTTTGCACCCGTTGGCGCACAGGCGCGTAGGGCGGGTTAGCGCAGCGTAACCCGCCGGCTTTACACGGCGTCCGACAGGGACGTGAAGTTGAAGTCACGTACCTTCATCGCCGGTATCAGCATTTTGTAAGGCGATTCGTCGCCGCCCAGTATGACCGGCTTGCCCACTTCTTCAATATTGTTCAGCATTGTCACCGGACTTTCGTTGAAACGGAAGTTCTTGATCGGGTGCTTGATCTTGCCGTTCTCGATGTAGAAGGTGCCGTCGCGCGTGAGGCCGGTCAGCAGCAGCGATTGCGGGTCCACCATGCGGATGTACCAGGTGCGCGTGACCAGCACGCCCTTCTTGGTGTTGGCGATCAGCTCCGCCGTTTCCTTGTTGGTGCCGGCCATGATGAAGTTGCCCGGCGATCCGACTGCGCGCTTGCCCTGCTTCTGCGCCCAGAAGCGCGAGTAGTCCAGCGCGGCGACCTTGCCATTCTTGACGATGTCCATGCGCTCGCGCGCCAGGTAGGTGTTGTTGTCCCACGGCGTGACGGCGATGTCCTTGTCCCACGGGTCGGTCCAGATGTTGACCTGCTCGTCGAACAGCTTGTCGCCCAGGCGGTTCGCGCCGCCCTTCTTGGACAGGAAGCTGCGGCCTTCGTCCGCGCTGCGCGCGCTGAGGGAGCCGAACATATAGGCCAGCAGGTCGGAGGTCGCCGCCGGCTCCAGGATCACGGTGTAGCGGCCCGGCTCGAGCGCCTTGGCGTCCACCGAGCGCAGCGCTTTTTCTATCGCCACGTCGGACGCCTCGCGCGCGTCGAACTTGTTCACGTCGCCCGCGTCGCGGCGCACCCAGCCCGAACCGCGTCCGTCTTCGGTGCGCACGGTGAGCGTGAAGTTCACGCCGGTTTCCTGCTGGTGGCCAAACACGCCCTTGGAGTTGGCAATCGCCTCGAAGGAGGTGCTGTCGGTGAAGAAGCCCGCAGCCTGCAGCTTGTTCTTGCGGCTGTTCTCGATGCTGTAGGCCGCCACCTGTGCGCGGAAGTCGGGGTCGATGTCCGCCGTGCTTTTGCTGTAGGTGTTGCTGGCCTTGTACTCCTGCTTCGATACCGTGGGCATGAACTCCGGATTGTCCGGCGCCAGGCGCGCCAGGTCTTCCGCGCGGCGCACGGCTTTTTCCAGCGACTTGTCGTCGAACTCGTTGATGGTGGCAACGCCCTGCTTCTTGCCGAAGGCGACCGCCACGGCCAGCTGGCTGTCCTCCACCAGGCCGGCGGTGGACACGGCGTTGCGCGCATAGCGGATATTGCCGGTGCGGGCGCCGGTGACCTTCACTTCGCATTCATCGCCCCGGGACAGGGACAGCACTTTGTCGCAAATGCGCTTGGTTTCTTCCTGACTCAAAATCTTCATGTCGTCTTCCTGTCCTTAACCGATCTTGCGGGCGGTGTTGATCACGTTGATGCCGTTGAAGCGCGTGGTGCTGGCGCCGTGCGAAACGATGGACACCTGCGATGGCTGGCCCTTGCCGTCGAAGAAGGAGCCGCCCATGCGCCAGTCGCGTTCATCGCACAGGGCAGAGCAGGCGTTCCAGAACTCCTGGGTGTTGGACTGATAGGCCACGTCCTCCAGCGGCTGGGTGATCTTGCCGTCCTTGATCTCGTAGAACAGCTGGCCGCCGAACTGGAAGTTGTAGCGCTGCTGGTCGATGGAGAAGGAGCCGTCGCCGACGATGTAGATGCCCTTCTTCACGTCCTTCACCATCTCGTCCGGCGTGAGCTGCTTCTTGCCCGCCTGCAGGGAGACGTTGGGCATGCGCTGGAACTGCACGCTGCTCCAGCTGTCCGCATACGAGCAGCCGTGCGATTCCTTTTCGCCGATGATGTGGGCCTGGTCGCGCGTGGCCTGGTAGTTCACCAGCACGCCGTCCTTGATGATGTCCCAGCGCTTGCACTTCACGCCTTCGTCGTCGTAGGCCACCGCGCCGAGCGAGCCCGGGGTGGTCTTGTCGGCGACGATGTTGACCAGGTCGGAGCCGTACTTGAATTTCTTCGACTGCCACTTGTCCAGCGTGGCGAAGCTGGTGCCGGCGTAGTTGGCCTCGTAGCCCAGCACGCGGTCCAGTTCCGTCGGGTGGCCCACGGATTCATGGATGGTGAGCCACAGGTGCTCGGGGCTGAGCACCAGGTCGTACTTGCCCGGTTCGACCGACTTGGCGGTGAGCTTGGCGCGGGCCTGCTTGCCGGCGTTGCGCGCGTCTTCGATCAGGTCGTAGGAGTTGCGGTACAGCGTGGTCACGCCGCCGGCGGCCTGGAACTTGTCTTCCTTGCGCGCGTCCAGGTATTCGTAGCCCATGCCGACCGGGGACGACAGGCCGGATCGCGAGCGGAATTTGCCGGTGTTCTTGTCCACGGCGGTGGCGGTGAACGGCACCCACAGGCGGTGCACGTCCTGGTCGATATAGGAGCCGTCGGTGGAGGCGAAGTACTTCTGCTGGTTCACCTGGAACAGCAGGGACTGCATGAAGCTGGCGCCGGCGTCCAGGCCGGCCTTGTTGCCGGCGATGAGCAGTTCCGCTTTTTCCTTGATCGGCACGGCGCGCCAGTCCTTCTTGTAGGGCGTGGCCCAGGATACGGTGCCCGCGCCCACCACCGGCGCCAGCTGCAGCGGCGCACTTTGCAGGCGGGAGTTGGCCTTGGCGATGGCCACGGCCTGGCGCGCGGCGGCGGCCACGCCGTCCGGCGACACGTCGCTGGTGGCGGCAAAGCCGTAGGCGCCGTGCGCGATCACGCGCACGCCGACGCCTGCAGATTCGGTATTGACGATGTTCTCCACGTTCAGGTCGCGCGTGGTGAGGAACTGGTTCAGGTAGCGGCCCACGCGCACGTCGCAGTAGCTGGCGCCGGCCTGGGTGGCGGCCGTCATGGCGGTATCGGCCAGCATTTTCTTGAAGGCGGTGTCCGCCGGCTTGAGCAGCTCTTCGGCTGCGATCGCCCTGCCATACGCGGGCAGCAGCATGGTGCCCAGGGCCAAACCACTGATATTGAGGAATGCACGTCGTTCCATAATCTCTCCAAAAGAACCTTCGCCGGAAAGCACATCAGCACGCAAGTTTTATGCCATTGCAAATATTGCGCGTGGCCGCTTGACATTGCCCGGCCCTGGCTTGCGAACGGCAAGTGCCGGGTGTCCGGAGTGTCCGCGACAGTGTCCGGGCAGTGTCCGCGAACTGTCCGCGAACAGTCCGCCCCTGCTGCGCCGGACACTAGCGAATCCGCTTGACCCGGCTGGCGAGTTCCCCGATGATCGGCGCAGTCGACCGCCACGCGTCGTCAACAACCTGGAGACATGCATGAAACAACTCAATTTTGGACGGCTGGTGCTGGGCGCCGTGCTCGCCTGCGGCCTGGCCGCCCCGGCCCTGGCGGACGACGCCCTGAAGGCGGCCATCGCCAACCCTGCGCGCACGCCCGCCAACGCGGAACGCGACGGCGCCCGCCATCCTTACGAAACGCTGACCTTCTTCGGCATCAAGCCGAACATGACGGTGGTGGAGCTGGCGCCGGGCGGCGGCTGGTACACCGAGATCCTCGGCCCCTATCTGCGCAAGGACGGCAAGCTGATCGCCGCCGGCAATACGCCCACCTCGGCCAATGAGAACGTGCGCAAAGCCGCCGTGCGCTTCCAGGAGAGGCTGAACGCCGTGCCGGCCTCGTATGACAAAGTGGTGCTGGGCGCTTTCGAGCCGAACAACAATGTCTTCAGCTACGCCCCTAAAGGCAGCGCGGACATGGTGCTCACCTTCCGCAACATCCACAACTGGATAGGCAACGGCGACGCCAGCCTGAAGGCGCTGTTCGCCAGCGTGTACGACAGCCTGAAGCCGGGCGGCGTGTTCGGCGTGGTGGAGCACCGCCTGCCTGCCGGCGTGGCGCAGGACGCCAAGGCCAGCTCGGGCTATGTGCATGAAGCCTATGTGATCAAGCTGGCCGAGAGCGCGGGCTTCAAGCTGGCGGCCAGGTCGGAAATCAACGCCAACCCCAAGGACAAGGCCGACCATGAAGGCGGCGTATGGGCGCTGCCGCCGACCTACACCAACAAGGACAAGGACCGCGCCAAGTACCAGGCCATCGGCGAGAGCGACCGCATGACGCTCAAGTTCGTCAAGCCCTAATCACTTCATCACATCCGGCGGTGGCGCCTCCTGGTACCACTGCCGGTAGATGCGCGCGAAAGCGCCGTCCTGTTTCATCTTGTCGAGCGCGCGCTGCCACTGCGCCACCAGCTCCGCCGGCGCCTGCCTGGGGAAGCTCAGGTAGCTGCCTATGGTGAAGGCGGTGTACACCATCTCCACCTGCTCCGGGTGCGCGCCGGCCTCCTCCAGCAAGGGCTGCAGCTGCCGGTGGTCCAGCACCATCACCGGGCGCCGTCCGCCCAGCAGCATGCGCAGCATGGTCAGCGTGTTGTTGGTCGGCTCCAGGTTCGTGAAGCCCGCATCGCTCAGGTATTGATAGGAATAGAAATCGCGCGGCGCCAGCACGCCGCTGAGCTTCTTCGCGTCCTCCAGCGAACGGATGCGCACGTGGTCGGCGGGACGCGCATAGAAATTGGTCTGCGAAGTGAACAGCGGCCCCACCCATTTGAACCTGGCTTCGCGGTCCGGCGTGCGCTTGGGGCAGACCAGCAGCACGTTCTCGCCCTCCAGCGCGGAGCGATAGGCGCGCGCCCACGGCTGCAGTTCGATCTCCGTGCCGCTGCCGATGCGGCGCTGGATTTCGCGCACGATGTCCACGCAGTAGCCGGTGACGCGGCCGTCCTTCATAAAGGCCATGGGCGGAATGTCGGCAGTCAGGATTTGCATGTTCCCGGCGTGCGCCGCCGCCGCTGCCGCGCACACGATCGCCACTGCTGCAAAAATCCGCCTCATCACACCCTCCTCCTGCGCCAATTCTCGCACGGCTACCGGGGTGGCAACCAGTGTACTTCCAAACAATGGACATTTCCGCCACAGCGGTTTACATTGCACTTTTAGTAACCATCAAAGGGGTATTCATGAAAGCATATGGCGCGGAATTTGTAGGAACCTTCTGGCTGGTGTTGGGCGGCTGCGGCAGCGCGGTGCTGGCGGCGGCGTTTCCGGGCGTCGGCATCGGCCTGCTGGGCGTGTCGCTGGCCTTCGGCCTGACGGTGCTGACGATGGCCTATGCCATCGGCCATGTGTCCGGCTGCCATCTGAATCCGGCGGTCTCGATCGGCCTGTGGGCCGGCGGCCGCTTCCCCGCCAGCAAGCTGCTGCCCTACATCGTGGCGCAGGTGCTGGGCGGCATCGCCGCCGGCGGCGTGCTCTACCTGATCGCCAGCGGCAAGGCCGGCTTCAGCCTGGCCGGCGGGCTGGCGTCGAACGGCTACGGCGAGCATTCGCCGGGCGGCTACACGCTCACGGCCGCGCTGGTGACCGAGGTGGTGATGACGATGATGTTCCTGATCGTGATCCTGGGCGCCACCGACCGCCGCGCGCCGGCCGGCTTTGCGCCGCTGCCTATCGGCCTGGCGCTGACCCTGATCCACCTGATCAGCATCCCTGTCACCAACACCTCGGTGAACCCGGCGCGCAGCACCGGCGTGGCGCTGTATGTGGGCGACTGGGCCGTGGCGCAGCTGTGGCTGTTCTGGCTGGCGCCTATCGCCGGCGCGGTGCTGGGCGCGCTGGTGTACCGCTTTATCGGCGGCGACGGCAAGGACTGAAGCAGCCAGGGCAGCATCGCGCCGCCATGCGCTACTATAGCGGCGTGATGATCAAGTTTTATTTTTTCCGCATCGTGCTGCTGGCCTGCTGCCTTGCGCCGCAGGCCCATGCGGCCGCACAGAAGGCGCAGCGTTTCGTGCTGCCCGCCATCTCCGCCAGCGCCAGGGAGCACGCCGCCTATTTCCCGCGCCTGCTGCGCCTCGCGCTGGACAAGACCGTGGCCAGCGACGGCCCCTATGAACTGGCCTACTACGAGAACGAGCTGACCAGTTTGCGGCGCAATATCGAGCTGAAAAACAATGGCGTGATCAACGTGATGTGGGACGGCGCCAACCGCCAGCGCGAAGCCGAGCTGCTGCCGGTGCGCATCTCGCTGCTCAAGGAACTGAACGACTACCGGGTCTTCCTGATACGCAGCGGGGACGCGGCCCGCTTCGCGGCGGTGCGCACGCTGGACGACCTGCGCAAGCTGAAGGCCGGCGCGGGCGCGAACTGGCCGTCGGCCGATGTGCTGCGCTTTAACGGCCTGCCGGTGGAAACCTCGGGCGGCTATGAATACCTGTTCCCCATGCTGCGCGTGAAGCGCTTCGACTACATGCCGCGCGGCGTGCAGGAAGCGTGGGCGGAGATGGAGCTGCACCAGGGCGAGGGCCTGCAGGTGGAGTCCACCATTTTCCTGCATTACCGGGTGCCCTTCTATTTCTTCGTCAGCCGCAGCCGGCCGGAGCTGGCCGCGCGCATTGAACGCGGGCTGCGCATGGCGCAGAAGGATGGCAGCTTTGACCGGCTGTTCAACAGCATCCCCGCCTTCCAGCGCGGCATGGCGGAGATCACGGCGCACAAGCGCCGTGTGTTTGAGCTGCAGCTGCCGTAGTGCGGCGGGTTACGGCTTCGCCTAACCCGCCCTACGCATGCTATTTTTTCGGTGGGGGAACCGGGACCAGATTGAGGTCCTGGAAGTCGTAGCTGAAGTCGGTTTCGGCGGAGACCGGCTTCATCTTCATGCGCTCGATGCTGCCGTCCGGGTTCAGCGCGAAGCTGACGTAGGCGTCCGCGTTGAAGTTGCGCTGGCGCCAGCGGACGATGAAGGTGTCGTGCTGGAAGTGCTCCAGGTCTCCCACCAGGTCCGGCGTCTTCACGAAGCGCATGACCTGCTTCCCGCCTTCGCGCTGGATGGTGACCGCGCCGTACCACGCGTCCTGGTATTCGCCTTCATAGGCGGCCAGGGCCAGTGAGGGCTGCGACTTGGCGGCGCGCGCGGACGATGCCGTGCCCACTTTCGCCAACTCTTCCTTGTGCTTGGCCTGCTCGTCCGCCGACACGATGCCGATCCAGTCGCTGGCGGGCACGTTCATGTACTGGTCCAGCAAGCGCCATTGCAGCGCGGTCATCGAACCGCTGTTCTCGGCGTTGGTGAAGATGGCGATGCCCAGTTTTTCCTCCGGCACCATCAGCACGCGCGAGTAGAAGCCTTGCAGCGCGCCGCCGTGCAGGGCGATCTTGCGGCCGCGGTAGTCGCGCAGCTGGAAGCCCAGGCCATAGGCGGCGAAGTTGGGCCTGGTGGCGGCCAGCGGCGGCTTGGGTTCGCTGATCTTCATCGGCGTTTGCGCGGTCCACATTTCGCGCAGCTGCTTGTCGCTGATGAGCTGCTTGCCGTCCGGCGTTTTGCCGCCGGCCAGCAGCATATTCATCCAGCGCGCGATGTCCTCGGCGCTGGTGTTGATGCCCACCGCGCCGATGGCGTTCTCCACCGGCATGGGCTTGACCACGGTGGTGGTTTCGCCCACCTTGCTGTGCGGGGCCGAGTAGTCGGCCGTCTTCAGCATGGCGGCCACGCTGGTGGTGGTGCCGTCCATGCCCAGCGGCGCGAGGATGCGCTCGCGCACGGCGTCGCCCCAGGGCTTGCCGGCCTTGTCCGCAATGATTTTGCCGGCCACGATGTAGAGCAGGTTGTCGTAGGCGTAGCTGTTGCGGAAGCTGGTGGCGGGCTTGATGTAGCGCAGGCGCTCGATGATCTCGTCGCTGGTGAAATTGGAAGTGGGCCACCACATCAGGTCGCCCGCGCCCAGTCCCAGGCCGCTGCGGTGGGTGAGCAGGTCGCGCACCGTCATGGCGCCGGTGACGTAGGAGTCGTACATCTGGAAACCGGGCAGGTGCTTGGTGACCGGGTCGTCCCATTTCAGCTTGCCCTCGTCCACCAGCATGGCCAGCGCGGCCGCGGTGAAGGCCTTGGAGTTGGACGCCACTTCGAACAGCGTGCGGCCGGTGACCGGCGCCGGGTCGCCCAGCTTGCGCACGCCGTAGCCCTTGGCGGCGATGACCTTGCCGTCCTTGACGATGGCGATGGCGATGCCGGGCACGTCGAAGGTTTTCAGCACGCGGTTCACGTCCGCGTCGAGATCGAAAGGCGCCAGCGGAGAGGCCGCAGTAGCGGCGGCGGCCGGGGTGGACTCGCCTACAGCCCAAGCCGCGCCGCTGAAAGCGACGCTGGCGGAAAACGCGAAGGCCAGTGCGGTGGCCAGTTTGGTGTGCACTACTTTCATCTTTTCTCCTGCAGCTTGTCGACTGCCTTCTGGGTGTCCGGGTGGTAGCGCGGGCGGGCTTGCTTGTACAAGGCCAGCGCCCAGTCGCGCTCCGCCGGGTTCTTCAGCAGCGCGGTGTACAGCGGCACCACGAACTTCTTGCGGCCCACGCTCATCAGGAAGGTGTTGAGCGGCGCGCGCACGTCGTAGCCGGCCTTCACCGACGCCAGGTAGAAGCGGAACGCCACTTCGTTGTTGCCGGTCTTGGCCAGGCCGAACGCCTGGTCCAGTTCCTTGAGCTGCGCGGCGCTGGCCTTGCCGTCGATATCGTTCAGGAAGTGCATCCACTCGAGGGCGATCCAGTTCTTGGTGGCCAGGCTGGTGGTGGGCAGCTCGCCTTTCAGCCAGGCGTCCCGCTGCGCGTCCAGTCCCGCCAAACGCGGCGAGGATGCGTGCTTCGCGCTGGCGGGCACGCCGGCGCCGTGCAGCCATTCTTCCAGCTCGGCCTGCGACATCACCTCGGGGTGCTCGGCCAGCAGGTTTTTCTGCAGGTAGTTCACGAACTGCTCGGTGGTGGCGGACTGGAAGGCGTGCTGGTCGAACCAGCCGCGCAGGAAGGGATCGAACACGGCGCGGCCTGCGCGCTGCTCCAGCGTGTGCAGCAGCCAGGCGCCTTTCGGATAGGCCAGGCCTTCGTCGGTGTAGGTGGCGGAACCCGTGTCCGGATCGCGCGTGACCAGGGCCTGCTTGGCCGGCGGGATGTCCTTCAGCGAGGCGTACAGTTCTTCCTGCTCCAGCTGCAAGCCCATCTGCGCCACTTCTGCGCCGTACAGGCTTTCCACGATGCGGGTGGTGACATAGGTGGTGAAGCCTTCGTTGAGCCACCAGTGCTTCCACGAGGCGTTGGTGACCAGGTTGCCGGACCAGGAGTGCGCCAGTTCGTGCGCGATCAGGTCCACCAAGCTGCGGTCGCCCGCGATCATGGTGGGCGTGAGGAAGGTCATGCGCGGGTTTTCCATGCCGCCGATGGGGAAGGACGGCGGCAGCACGATCATGTCGTAGCGCCCCCAGCGATAGGGGCCGTACAGCGATTCGGCCGCGTCTATCATTTTCTCGGTGTCGGCCAGCTCGTAGGCGGCGGCGGCGATGCGGGCCGGCTCGGCGTACACGGCGGTGCGCGGACCCAGGTTGCGCACTTCGATTTCGCCGATGGCGATGGCCAGCAGGTAGGACGGCACCGGCTGCGGCATCTTGAATTTCCAGCCGCCCTGGCCGGTGGCCTTCTGGTCGTTCTCGGCGCTCATCACCACGCGCAGGCCGGACGGGGCGTCCACGCGGGCGCTGTAGGTGAAGCGCACGGCGGGGGTGTCCTGCACCGGCGCCCAGGAGCGCGCGTCGATGGTTTCGGACTGGCTGAACATGAAGGGACGCTTGCCGGACATGGTCTGCTGCGGCGTCATCCACTGCAGCGCGGACGCGGTGGGCGCGGTGCGGTAGTAGACGCGCACTTTCTTCGGCTGGCTGGCCAGCGCGATGCGCAGGGCCTGGCCTTTTTCGGCGTCCGGCTTGTCCATCATGTAGGAGGCGGCGCTCCAGCGGCCGTTCGGCTGCAGCATCTGCACCTTGGCGATGCTGAGCTGGCGCGTATCGAGCACCAGCGAACGGGCCGACTTGTCGAGCCAGTCCAGCGTCAGCTCGGCGTAGCCGCTCAGGGTTTTACGGCTGAAATCCGCTTTCAGGTCCAGGTGCAGGTCCGTGGTACGGACCTGGTCGTAGCGGGCGTAGCTGAGCGGATCTTGCGCCAGCGCGGCGGTTCCGCTTTGTGCCAGCAGCGCGCACAGCAACAGGCGCAGGGGGGTATGGTTGGGCATAGTCTTCTTTGGTTAAGAAAGGGCGCGGAGCAGAATAGCATAAAGGGCTGGAGGCAAGCAGTGCTATAATGCCGGCTGAACTTTAGGGAGTAGTCGGCTTCCGGTCCCGCCGGAAGAATCTGCGTCAACATAATCGGCCCGCAGGCCGTGGTGCAGATGGCCGCAGCACGTGCAGCATGCACGCGCCGCGCAGCTTGACGAGACTATCGATCGAGGGGCGGCCGCTATGGGCCGGAGCTGCCCCTGGATCTTTGGTTAACGTCCGGCCCTGAAGACCTCATCCCATGGAAGCTTTCCTCCTTTCTACCGGCATCGTTGCCCTCGCTGAAATCGGCGATAAAACCCAGCTGCTCGCATTCTGTCTCGCCGCGCAATTCCGCCGCCCGATACCTATCGTGCTGGGCATTTTCACGGCCACCGTGGCCAACCATGCTTTTGCCGGCGCGGTCGGCAGCTGGATCACCGGCCTGCTGGGACCGGACGTGCTGCGCTGGGTGCTGGGCTTGTCCTTCCTGGCCATGGCGGCGTGGATACTCGTGCCGGACGAAATCGACGAGGACGAGCAGCCGGCCGCCAAGTACGGCGTGTTCGTCACCACCGTGATCGCCTTCTTCCTGGCCGAAATGGGCGACAAGACGCAGATCGCCACCGTGGCGCTGGCGGCGCGCTTCGACAGCCTGCTGGCCGTCGTCGCGGGCACCACCTTCGGCATGATGCTGGCCAATGTGCCGGCGGTCTACCTGGGCAAGAGCGTGGCCGCCAAGATACCGCTCAAGCTGGTGCACGGCGTTGCCGCCGCCATCTTCGCGGCGATCGGCATTGCGACGCTGCTGGGCGCGGGTTCGTCGTTCGGCGTCTGAGGCGGCTCTTGGCGGGTTACGGCGTGCCGCCTAACCCGCCCTACGCATGTTCCAGCAGCCCGATGAGGCGGAGTCCGTAGGGCGGGTTAGGCGGAGCCGTAACCCGCCAAGCCCAGCGTGACGGCGTGCGGCCGGCCGTCATCCACAAGCTGGATTTCGGCGCCGGTCTGCGCAACGCCGTCCACCGTCACGCCGGGCGGGCCTTCGCGCTTGATCGCGATGGTGTAGACGCTGGCGCCGTAACGGTAGCTGAGCGTATAGCCCGGCCACGCGGCCGGGATGCGCGGCGCCAGCGTGAGCTTGTCCGCCGTGCGCGTGAGGCCGAGCAGCGACTCCAGTATCAGGCGGTACATCCAGCCCGACGAGCCGGTGTACCAGCTCCATCCGCCCCGCCCCACGTGCGGCGACACGGCGTACACGTCCGCCGTCACCACGTAGGGTTCCACCTTGTACACCGCGCAGCTTTCCGCCGTGGCGCCGTGGCTCACCGGGTTAATCATGCGCATCAGCGCCCAGGCTTTCTCCACGTCGCCCATCTGGGCAAACGCCATCACGGTCCAGATGGCGGCGTGCGTGTACTGGCCGCCGTTCTCGCGCACGCCCGGCACATAGCCCCGGATGTAGCCCGGATTCAGGTCGGCCTTGTCGAACGGCGGATCGAGCAGCTGGATCAGGCCGAAGTCGCGCCGCACCAGGCGCTGGTCCACCTGCAGCATGGCGCCGTGCACGCGCTCCTTGGCCGCCGCGCCGGACAGCACGCCCCAGCTCTGCGAGATGGAATCGATCTGGCATTCCTCGTTCTCGCGCGAACCGAGCGGGGTGCCGTCGTCGAAATAGGCGCGGCGGTACCACTCGCCGTCCCACGCGTTCTGCTCCACATTGGCGGACAGCTTGCGCGCCTCCTCCCGGCATTCGGCGGCGAAGGCGTCGTCATGGCGGCGCTCGGCCACCACGGCGTAGCGCGTCAGCACGTCGTACATGAAGAAGGCCAGCCACACGCTCTCGCCCCTGCCCTCCTCGCCCACCTTGTCCATGCCGTCGTTCCAGTCGCAGGAGCCGATCAGCGGCAGGCCGTGCGCGCCGAAGCGCAGCCCGTTGCGGATGGCCCGCACGCAATGCTCGTACACGCTGCCGGTGACGGCTGAACGCGTGGGCATGTCGTAGTAGGAGTCCTCCTCCGGCTTGACCAGGCGGCCTTCCAGGAAGTGGACCACTTCGTCCAGCACCGTCAGGTCGCCGGTGCTGGCCACGTAGCGCGCCACGGCCAGCGGCAGCCACAGGTAGTCGTCCGAGCAGTGCGTGCGCACGCCCCGGTCCGACGGCGGATGCCACCAGTGCTGCACGTCGCCTTCCACGAACTGGTGCGCGCAGCACAGCACGATATGGTCGCGCAGCAGCTTCGGCTCGGTGTGCACCATGGCCATGGCGTCCTGCAGCTGGTCGCGGAAGCCGAAGGCGCCGCCGGACTGGTAGTAGCCGCTGCGCGCCCACATGCGGCAGGCGATGGTCTGGTACATCAGCCAGCCGTTGGCGATCACGTCCAGCTCCGGCTCCGGCGTGGCGATCTGCACCGCGCCCAGCGTGCGGTCCCAGTGCGCGCGCACGGCGGCGAGCGCCTCGCGCGCGGCGGCCTGGCCGCCATGCTTCTGCACCAGGCTGGAGGCGTCGGCGTTGCGGCGTCCGCCCAGGCCCAGCAGGAAGACGATCTCGCGTTCCTGGCCCGGCATCAGCTCGAACGGCACCTGGATGGCGGCGCAGGAATCGAGCGCGCTGCCGACCTTGCCGGACAGGCGCACGCGCCGCAGCGCCTGCGGGCTGGCCAGGCTGCCGTTGCGGCCCAGGAATTCGGTGCGGTCCGCCGTGATCGAACGGGTGGTGGCGTCCGCATTGAAGAAGGCCACGCGGCCGGAGAACTCGGTGTTGTAGGGATTGCGCGCAAACAGCGCGCCGCTGATGGGGTCGACCTCGGTGATGATGTGCATGCCGGACTTGGAGCGCATATCGCCCAGCACCCATTCCACATAGCCGGTGGCCGACAGGCGGCGCGGCGCCTGCGAGTCGTTGCGTATCTTGAGCACGGTGTAGCGCAGCGGCGCGTCCAGCGCCACGTAGGTGGTCAGCTCGCTGGCGATGCCGGACTCGGTGTGCTCGAACACGCTGTAGCCGAAGCCGTGGCGGGTGACGTAGTCGCCGCTGCCGCGCGCGGGCAAGGCGGTGGGCGACCAGAAATGGCCGCTCTGCTCGTCGCGCAGATAGAAGGCCTCGCCGCTGCCGTCCGACACCGGGTCGTTGTGCCAGGGCGTGAGGCGGAACTCGTGCGCGTTCTCCTGCCACGTGTAGGCCTGGCCGCTTTCGGAAATCACGCTGCCGAACTGCGGATTGGCCAGCACATTGGACCACGGCGCCGGCGTGCGCTGGCCCTCGCTGGTGACGATCACGTATTCGCTGCCGTCGGCCGAGAAGCCGCCGATGCCGTTGGCCAGCTGCAGGCCTTGCGTGGCCGGGGTTTGCAGATGGGGCGCGGCCTCCTCGTATTCGCCGCGCGGGTCCGCCTGCAGCTGCGGCATGCGCAGCGGCGCCGGGCCGGGCCGCTTGAGCTGCTCGGCCAGCGTGCCGCGGTCGTCGCTGATGACGGCGCGCGCCACCGACTGCAGCAGGATGCGGTCTTCCGGCGCGATCTGCTCGCCCACGCGCACGAAGATGCCGCCGGGGCGGTCGATGGCCTGGGCGTCGATGCCGGAGGCGATCAGGCCCATGATCTGGTCCTGCAAGGCCTGGCGGTAGCCGGACAGGTCTTCGCACCAGATCACCAGGTCCACCACCAGCCCTTTCAGGCGCCAGTAGGCGTGCGCCTGCACCATCTGCCGCGCCAGCTCGATATTGGCCGGGTCGCGTATCTGCAGCAGCACGATGGGCAGGTCGCCCGAAATGGCGTAGGCCCACAGGCCGGACTGGCCGCGCTGGTTCTTGCTCAGGATGCCGGCGTCGGCGCGCAGGGTGGCGTTCGGGTAGATCACATGGCTGGCCAGGCGGCCGTACAGCTGGGCGTCCGTCTCGCTGGCGTTGAGCTGACGCAGCACCACCTGGCTGTGGGTCCAGGCCAGTTCGAACACGCGGTCGGCCAGGTGGCGGTCCTGGTATTTGTCGATCAGGTGCAGCGCCGACTCGCGCGTGTCCGTCATGCCGGTGACGATATCGACCGTGGCCGATTCGTCCGGTTCCAGCACGATCTGGTAGCGGATAGCCACGATGGGGTCCAGCACCGAGCCTTCGGCGCCGCCCAGCGGGCCGGGCTCGCGCAGCGCGCGCGGCGAGGCGGCGGTGTTGCCGCGCCCGATGAAGCGCGCGCGGTCGGTTTCATAGGAGACGTTGCTGATGGCCGCGTCGTGCAGCGTCATCAGGTGCAGCATATACGGCATGTGCTCGCCCTTGCCGCGCGGACGGCGCGTGCACAGGATGGCCGTTTCCTGCGGCAGGATCTCGGTCTGCACGAACAGCTTGGAGAAGGCCGGGTGCGCCGCGTCGGCCGCCGCCGGCGCCATGACCACCTCGGCAAAGCTGGTCACTTCGATGGTGCGGCGGCGATCCGATTTGTTGGTGATGCGGGTGCGCCGCATTTCAATGTCGTCCTCCGGCGAGACCACGATTTCCGTGTACAGCTCCAGCTCGCGGTCGCTGCGCCGGAACTCGGCGCGGCCCTCGGAGAAGATCACCTCGTATTTGCGCGGCTCAACCAGCGTGGGCTGGTAGGTGGTGGACCAGTAGGTGGCGTCGTCCAGGTCGCGCACGTAGCAGAAGCTGCCCCAGTTGTCGCGCGTGCTGTCCTCGCGCCAGCGGGTCACGGACAGGTCTTTCCAGCGGCTGTAGCTGCCGCCGGCGCCCGTCACCATGACGTGGTAGCGCCCGTTCGATAGCAGCTGGATTTCCGGCACCGGCGCGCTGGGCTGGTTCAGGATGCGCATCGGCATGGACTGCTCGGCCGCGTCGCTGCGGATGGCGGCCTGCTCGGCGGTGTTGGAGTAGAAGGCGCCCGCCTGCGGGCTGCGCTCCTGCAGCACCAGCAGCGCCGACTGCAGCAGCGGGTCGGCCTCGAAGCGGCGCTGCATGGGCCGGTCGTGCAGCAGATAGCTCAGCGACAGCAGGCCCATGCCCTGGTGGTGCACCATGAAGGAACGCACCACCGCGTGGCTCTGGCCGCGCGGCAGGCGCGCCGCCGTGTAGTCGATCGCCTCGTAGAAGCCGTAGCGGCCCATGAAGCCCAGGGCGGCCATCTTCTGCAGATTGATGCAGGACGCTTCCGGGTTCACCATCAGGCCCATCATGGTGGCGTAGGGCGCCACCACCAGGTCGTCCGCCAGGCCGCGCTTGAGGCCCAGGCCAGGCACGCCGAAGGCGCGGTACTGGTAGTTCAGCGCCGCGTCCACCGTGTTGTAGCCGGACTCGGATATCCCCCACGGCACGTTGCGCTGCTTGCCGTAGTCGATCTGCGCGCCGATCACGGAATGGTAGGTCTGGTCCAGCAAGGTGCTGGGGTAGTTCGGCATCACCAGCAGCGGCATCAGGTACTCGAACATGGAGCCGCTCCACGACAGCAGCACCGGCTTGGCGCCCAGCATGCACAGCTGGCGGCCCAGCGCGAACCAGTGCTCCTGCGGCAGCTGGCCCTGCGCAATGGCGACGAAGCTGGCCAGCCGCACTTCGGAAGCCAGCAGGTCGTAATAGCTGGCGTCCAGGCGGCGCTCGGTGACGTTGTAGCCGATGGCCAGCAGATTGGTGGTGGAGTTGTACAGGAAGCCGTATTCCATCTGCGCGAATTCCTGCGCCTGGCGCGCCAGGCGCTCCAGGTCCGCGATGCGCGCGCGCGCCTGCTCCTCGCCTTGCGGCATGGCGGCCAGTTCGCGCAGCGTGGGAATGCGCAGCAGGCTGGCCTCGAACACTTCGCCCGATGCGACCCAGGGCGCCAGCAGCAGCAAGTCGTCCAGCGCGGCCTGGCATTGCACGGCCAGCGCGGCGGCCCACATCTGCAGCGCGGCGTCGCTTGGCTGGTAGGCGGCGCTGGCGGCGGCGGCCTGCTTCAGCCAGGCATGCAGCTCCAGCAGATTGGCAGGGAACATGGGGCGCAGCGGCGCAATGTCCTGCTGCAGGCGCACCAGGCGCAGCAGGGCTTCCGGCGCTTCTTGTTGCGTCCCCTGCTGCGCCCCCTGCGGTGCTCCCGGCTGCGCGCCCGGTCCGGCGGCGGCCAGCTGCGCCGCCTCGGCCAGCACTTCGATGGTGGTGCAGATGCCGTCCACGATCTGCGGCGCCACGATGGGCGTATCTATCTGCTGCAGCAGGCCTTGCTGCAAGGTGAGCAAATGGCCGGCCAGGTTGCCGCTGTCCACCGTCGAGATATAGACCGGGTACAGCGGCTTCATGGTGAGCGTGTCGTACCAGTTGTAGAAGTGGCCCTGGTGGCGCTCCATCTGGCTCATGGCGTGCAGCGTGCCCTCGGTGCGCGCCACCAGCTGCGCGCCGCAGATATAGCCGAAATCGTGGGCGGTCAGATTGGCCAGCAGCGCCATGCCGATATTGGTGGGCGAGGTGCGGTGCGCAATCACCTGGACCGGATGTTCCTGCATATTGTCGGGCGGCAGCCAGTTGTCGGCGGGGCCGACGAAAGTCTCGAAATAGGCCCAGGTCTTGCGCGCCAGCAGATGCAGGAAGCCGTGCTGCGCGGCGTTCAGCTCCGCCCGCTCGCGGCGCAGCGGCTGGCTGATCCACCATGCCACGGCTGGCGCGCCCAGCCAGGCGCCCAGCAGCACCAGCGCGGCGGGGAGCGCGGACGGGCGCCATACGGCCAGCGCCGCGCCGGCGGCCAGCGCCAGCACGGGCGAAGCGGCCATGGCGCGCCAGTACGCCGGCATTTCGTTGGCCGTATCGGGGCCCGCTTCGCGCGCCAGCGTGGAGGCGCGCCATTGCAGCAGGCGGCGTTTCGACACCAGCGTGCGCCACAGCGTGCGCGCGATGGCGTCCACGCTGAACCAGGTTTCGTAGGGCAGGAAGACCAGCGTGAGCAGCGCGTGCGAGAACTGCATGCCGCTGCGGCGCGCGCTGGCGTTGACGTGCTGCGTCCACAGCGTATCGCGCGGCTTGTGCAGCAGGTCGTACAGGGCGCTGGCCAGCGGCGGCACGAAGATCACGGCCAGCACGGCCAGGGTCCAGAACCACGGGTCGGGCAGCGTGCTCCAGGCCAGCAGCAGCGACAGCGTCAGCGCCGGCGCCACCAGGCTGCGGCGCAGATTGTCGAACAGCTTCCAGCGTGACAGCGCGGACAGCGGATTGCGTTCGCGCTGGCTGCCGCGCAGCGGCACCTTGCGGCCCAGCCAGGACAGCAGCTGCCAGTCGCCGCGCACCCAGCGCTGGCGGCGGCTGATGTCGTCGCTGTAGCGGGCCGGGTACTGCTCGTACAGCTGGGCGTCGCTCAGCAGGCCGGCGCGCAGGTAGCAGCCTTCCAGCAGGTCGTGGCTGAGGATGCGGTTGTCCGGCATGCGTCCGCCCAGCACCTGCTCGAACACGTCCACGTCGTAGATGCCCTTGCCGATGAAGGAGCCTTCGTAGAACACGTCCTGGTAGACGTCGGACACGGTGCGGGTGTAGGGGTCAATGCCCGGCTCGCCGCCACACAGCTTTTCATAGCGCGAGGCTTGCTCGCTGGGCAGGCTGACCGTGACGCGCGGCTGCAAAATGCCGTAGCCCTCGGTCACGCGCCTGAGCTGCTGGTCCACGCGCGGGCGGTTCAAGGGGTGCTGCATGGTGGCCACGAACAGGCGCGCGGCGTCGCGCGGGAGCTGGGTATCGGTGTCCAGCGTGATGACGTATTTAAAGCTTTCCAGGTCGCTGGTATCGCCCGCCACCAGCGAGAAGCGGTCGCGCGCGCCGCCGCGCAGGAAGCGGTTCAGGTCCTCCAGCTTGCCGCGCTTGCGCTCGCGCCCCATCCACGCGTTCTCGGACGCGTTCCACATGCGCGGCCTGTGCAGCAGCAGGAAAGGCCCGGCCGCCGCATTGCCCTGCGGGCCGGCGTTGGGAGCGGCGCCGCGCGGCGTGGCGTCCGCGCCGGCCGCGTACTGCGCGTTGAGGCGGGCGATGGCTTGCTGCGCCTGCTCGAGCAGCGCGGCGTCGCCGGGCTGCGTTTCCTCTTTCGCGTCGGCGAAATCGGTCAGCAGGCAAAAGCGCAGGTTGTGGTCGCGGTTGGCAAGGAAGCGCACCTCGAGCTGCTCGAACAGCTGCTCCACATTGTCCTTGCTGTACAGGAGCGTGGGCACCACCACCAGCGCGCGCGCGTCCGGCGGGATGCCGCGCCGGTAGTCCATGCGCGGCAAGGGATGCGGCCGCGTGAGCAAGGTCGCGGCCCAGTTCACCAGCGCCTGCGCCAGCTGGCTGCTGCACAGCAGCGCCAGCACGGCCAGCAGCGCCAGCGGCCAGCCGCTCACACCCACCTTGCCCGCGTGCTCGGCCAGCAGGCCGGTCACCACCACGGCGATGGCGCCTATCGCGCCCAGGTAGGACGCCAGCGGCGCGGCGCGCATGGTGCGCTGGAGCGAGGCCAGCGGCGGCAGGCGCACGCCGGCCTGCTGCTCAAGCGCCAGCAGGCCGCGGCCCACCAGGTAGTAGCCGATGTGGGCCTGGCGCGGGTCCGCGTTGCCGCTGCGCCCACTGGCCAGCTGCAGCGCCATCACGGCGATTTCCTGTTCGCTGTGCGGCGAGCAGCGCGCCAGCTTTTCGATCACGTGGCGGTACTGGTCGCGCGTGGCGAAGTCCATTTCGCCGTAGATGTCGGCCGGGTCCAGGCGCAGCGTCTGTTCGACGGCGCTCATGGTCTCGACGAATTCCTGCCAGTCCATGGTGCCGAGGAAGCGCAGGCTGCCGATGCTGTTGGCGATGGAGAGCTGCTCGGCGGCCTGCTGCTGGATCTCGGCCTGGATCTGCTGTTCTATGGTCTGGCCGGATTCGGCCAGGCGCTGCGTGACCCAGGTCAGCGCCAGCGTCAGCATGGCGCTCTGGCCTTGCAGGCGGCGCGCCAGTTCGGCCACGAAGCCGCTGGTGATGGGCGGATTGGAGCGCGCCATGTCGGCCACCAGCAGTATCAGGCCGCTGGGGTTTTTGTCGGCCACGTCCATCATCTGGTCGGCCCAGGTGTTGGCCAGGTCGCGCTGCAGGCGGTTCTCGGCCACGCGCGCTGCCACGCGGCGCAGGTTCTCGATCAGCGCCAGGCGCAGCATGATGGGGATGGCCCACAGTTCGCCCAGCTTGAGCGCGGCCACTTCCTGGTAGGCGTCCACAAAGCGGCACAGGCTTTCCGGATCGACGCGGCCGTCGCCGTGGGCGATGATTTCCAGCGCGATCTGGTACACGCGCGGCGTGCCGTCCGGCGCGCCCTTGGCCAGGCGCGGCAGCTCTTTGCTGTAGTCCTTGGGCAAGTGGCGGCGCGCCGTGCGGATCTGTTCTTCGATCAGGTAGGAATTGTCGAGCAGCCATTCGGAGGCCGGCGTGATCTGGCGCGCCTGCTTGACGGCGGCGGTGAGCTCGTCGCAGGTCTGGGCTATGACCTCGGCGTTTTCGGCCAGGCGCGACAGCAACCGGTCCGGACCGCCGCGCGTGCTCAGTTCGTGCGTGGCGGCCAGCAGCTTGCCGTGGGCCGCCATTTGTTGCGCGCTGAACAGCTCGCCACGTAGCGGAGTACTGTCATCAGCAACGCCGCCCGGCAATCCGCCTGGCGTCTCCTCGCGGAAACCCAAGGTAGCACTAGGCAACAGTGTCCGGTGATCGCTCAACTTGAACCTCGCATTTCTACCTGATAAGGATAGAGAAGTATGGTCCAAGCAACACTACGGAGGCGCACGTATGGAAATGCGCGGCAACCCGTCCTACGCTGCGAGGGCGAGGCCGCCGGCGAGGTCGTAGGCCTGGGCGTAGCCGAGGCGGCGCAGGCATTGCGCGGCGCGCGTGCTGCGGTTGCCGCTGCGGCAGAAGAACACCAGCGGCACCGGCGCGGCCATCCACTCCGGAATCTGCCCGGCCAGCTGGCCCAGCGGCACGCTGACCACCTTGCCGCCTTGCGGCGCCTGCACGCCGACCAGGTGCTCATGGCTCTCGCGCACGTCCACCAGCAGGGCGTCGGGATGGGCGCGCAGCAGGCCTTGCAGCGCGGCGGCGTCCAGGTGCAGTTCGCCTTGCGAGCCGCCGCTTTCCGGCGCGGACGCGTGCAGGCTGCTGCAGAAGGGCTGCTGCGCGTCGCTGGCGGCGCACAACAGGGTGTCGCCGTGCACCAGGCCGTCCAGCTGCCGCGGCGCCAACGTGCCGATAAAGGCGTGGCGCGCGGCGGATTGCGGCAAGGCGCCGGCGTCCGGCCGGCCCAGCAGATACACGGCCTGCTGCGCGCCGTCCGCGTCCACCAGCACGCGGCGCAGCGCCTGGCCGCCAAGGGCCAGCAGCCCGTCTGCGGCCGGCCAGCCGAAAGTGTCGCCGGCGCCGTAGGCCACGTTCAGCGCGCGCCCCGGCGCGGCCAGGTCCACGCCGGGCGCGGTGCCCAGCACGGCCAGCACCGTGCAGCCCTGGCCGCGCACCTGGGCCGCGATGCGGTCCATGAATTCCGGCTGCGGGTCGATCACCACGCAGCTGCGGCTGGCCGCGTCGTGCACCAGCCAGCTGCACGCGCCGCCGCTGCCCAGCTGCTGCACGCCGTCCTGCACGGGCAGGCTGCCGTCCGGGGCGATCAGGCCGCTGGCGCGCAGCGCGGCGCCGCAGCGTTCTATGCGTTCGCAGGCGCGCGCGATGGCCGCCTCGTCGGCCAGCGGGCCGAAGGACAGGCGGATGGCGCTGGCGGCGCGCCAGTCCGGCACGCCCATCGCCTGCAGCACATAGCTGGGCGCGGCCTTGGCGGCGGAGCAGGCGCTGCCCGAGCTGACGCGCACGCCGGCCGCGTCGAACACGTCCATCAGCTCCTTGCTGGACAGGCCGGGCACGGAGAAGTTGAGCGTGGTCGGCAGCGAGTGCTCGAAGGCGGCGTTGAACACCACGCCCGGCAGCGCGCGCCGCAGGCTGGCGGCCAGCCGCTCGCGGAAGGTGCACAGCGCGTCGTGCGAGCGGAACACGCCGCCCTGCTCCAGCGCCGCCAGCACCGCGTCCAGCGCGGCCACGCCGGCCATGTTCTCGGTGCCCGAGCGCTGCGCAGCCTCCTGGCCGCCGCCCACGATCAGCGGCGTGAACGGCGCGCCCTCGCGCACGTACAGCATGCCTATGCCCTTGGGCGCATACAGCTTGTGGCCGGAGAACGGCGCGTAGTCGATGCGGCTGCGCGCCAGCGACAGGCGGAACTTGCCCAGCGCCTGCACGCAGTCCACCATCCAGTAGGCCGGGCTGGCGCACTCGTCGAGCAGCACTTCGATGCCGGCGATATCGGACAGCACGCCGGTTTCATTGTTGGCCGCCATGGTGCACAGCATGGCCGTGTGCGGCAGCAGCGCGCGCAGCGCCTGCAGGTCGTGGCGGCCGTCGCTGTCGACCTGCAGCTTGCGCAGTTCCAGGTCCAGGCCCAGCAATCGGTTCCAGTGCGCCAGCGCTTCCGGCACCGCCTTGTGCTCGGTGGCGCCGTACACCAGCAACGTGCCGATGGCCTCGCCCGCCTGGCGGCGCTCGCGCAGCGCGCACAGCGCGGACAGCACGGCGGTCTGGATGCCTTCGGTGGCGCCGCTGTTGAACATCAGCCGGCCCTGCCCCACGCCCAGCAGGCGCACCGCGCGCCGGCGCGCGCCGTCCAGCAGCGCCTTGGCCTGCAGGCCGGTGCTGTGGCTGCTGCTGGGGTTGCCGTAACAGTCCTCCATGGCGCGCACGGCGGCGGCGATGGCGGCGGGCAGGACGGGGCTGGTGGCGTTGCCGTCGAGGTAGATTTCGGGTGTCATGATGTAAGCGTGGGCAAAATTGCTGATACTCAACAGCTTACGCACCGGCGCCGAATCATATATTCCAAAATCGCACTCCCCAGGCGCATAATATGGGATAAACATCCTATTTTTCGCCAAATACCAGAATGAACCAGCTAGACCGTTATGATTACGCCATCCTGGGCGCGCTGCAGCTGGACGGCACGCTGTCCATCGCCGACCTGGCCGGCAAGGTCGGGCTGTCCAGCACGCCGTGCTGGAAGCGCCTCAAGCGGCTGGAGGAGGAAGGCTATATCGACAAGCGCGTGGCCATCGTCAACCGCCGCAAGGCCGGGCTGGGCGTGACGGTCTTCGTCAGCGTGCGCACCAGCCAGCACGACGAGAAATGGCTGGCGCACTTCGCCGCCGCCGTGCAGGCGCTGCCGGAGGTGCTGGAATTCCACCGCATGAGCGGCGACATCGACTACCTGCTCAAGGTGGTCACCACCGACATCGAGGGCTACGACCGCTTTTACAAAAAACTGATCAAGGCCGCGCAGTTGACAGGGGTATCATCCGCTTTCTCCATGGAACAGATAAAATTCACTACTGAACTACCTCTGCACCTCGTCTCGCACGGACTTCCGACATGAAATCTCTCAGCACGCTTTGGGCCGCCTTTTTGCCGGCCGCCAGCCACACCAGTTTCCGCGAGCGGGCGCGCGCCTGCAGCGGCGCCATCCTGGCCCTGCTGGTCACCGGCCTGCTGAGCCGCTACCTGCTGCCGCACGAACCCTCCCACATCTTCCTGGTCGGCCCCATGGGCGCCTCGGCCGTGCTGCTGTTCTGCCTGCCGGCCAGCCCGCTGGCCCAGCCATGGTCCGTGGTGGGCGGCAACGTGCTGTCCGGTCTGGTGGGCGCTGCCTGCGTGCGCTGGCTGGGCGACTCGGTGCCGATCGCCGCGCTGGCCGTGGCGCTGGCCATCGGCGCCATGTTCGTGCTGCGCTGCCTGCATCCGCCCGGCGGCGCGGTGGCGCTGACGGTGGTGATGGGCGGCCCGGCGCTGCACGCGGCCGGCTTTGAATTCCCGCTGGTGCCGGTGCTGCTCAATTCCCTGCTGATGGTGGCGGTGGCCGTGGCCTACAACAACCTCACCGGCCGCCGCTATCCGCACCTGCAGCAGCCGCCGCACGTCAACCCGCACGCCACGCAGGACCCGGTGCCCACGCTGCGGCTGGGCTTCAAGCCGGAAGACCTGGACGCGGTGCTCAAGCAATACAACCAGGTGCTGGACGTGAGCCGCGACGACCTGGAAGAGATCTTCCTGAAAACCGAGATGCGCGCCTACCAGCGCCGCTTCGGCGTGATCGCCTGCGGCGACATCATGTCCAAAGACGTGGCGACGGCCGAATTCGGCACGCCGCTGGACGAAGCCTGGAGCGCCATGCGCGCGCACAAGGTGGCCGCACTGCCGGTGCTGAACCGCGCGCGGCGCGTGATCGGCATGGTGACGCAGGGCGACTTCCTCAGCCACAGCGGCCTGGACGACTACCACACCGTGCGCCAGAAGCTGCGCCGCTTCCTGCGCCGCAGCGGCGTAACGCACACCGAGAAGGCCGAAGTGGTGGGCCAGATCATGATTTCCAAACCGGTCTTCGCCACCCTGGCCACGCCCATCATCGACCTCGTGCCCCTGATGGCGGACGCCGGCTACCACCACATTCCCGTGGTGGACGAAGAACAGCGCTTCGCCGGCATCGTCACCCAGTCCGACCTGGTGGCGGCGCTGTACGAGTCGCGCCTGGCGCTCCAGTAACAACCCTTTTTTTAGAAGACACCTGCACATGAAACACCGCATCGCCCTGGCCGCCATGGCCGCCGCCCTGACGCTGGCCTTCGTCCCCGTCCACGCCGCCCCGGCCGCCGAACAAGTCCCCGCCGCCAGCGCGCCCGCCGCCAAGCAGCAGTTCAACACCCTGGCGGACGACTACTACAACGCGCTGGCGCGCTACGAGCCGGTGAACGCCACGCAGAACGGCGACAACCGCTTCGACGACCAGCTCGGCATGAGCATCGCGCCCGCCGTGCGCGCCAAGCAGTTTGCGCTGTACCGCGCCTACCTGAAGCGCCTGCGCGCCATCGCCCGCGCGCAGCTGGACCGCCGCGACCGCATCCACTACGACGTGCTGGCCTACGAACTGAAAACCGCGCTGTCCTTCGAGCCCTTCCCGGAACACCTGCTGCCGCTGAACCAGATGGACAGCATGCCGGTCACGCTGGCCAACTTCGCCGGCGGCGACGCTTCGCAGCCGATCGGCACCGTCAAGGAATACGAGGCTTACCTGAGCCGCCTGTCGCAGCTGCCGGCATGGATAGACCAGGCCATTGCGAATATGCGCGAGGGCATGGCCAAGCACGTGGTGCTGCCGAAGGCGCTGGTGGAATCCGCGCTGCCGCAGTTCAAGAAGCTGCCAAGCGCCACGCCGGAAGCGAGCATCTACTACACCGCCATCAACAAGCTGCCGGCCACCTTCACGGACGCGGACAAGCAGCGCCTGGCGGCCGCCTACAAGGACGCGATCACCAAGCTGAATCCGGCGCTGGAACGCCTGGCGCAGTTCGTCGAGCAGGACTACCTGCCGGCGGCGCGCAGCAGCTCCGGCTGGAGCGCCCTGCCGCAGGGCAAGGCCTGGTACCAGGCGGCGGTGGCCTCGTCCACCACCACCACGATGAAGCCGGAGCAGATCCACGCCATCGGCCTGAGGGAAGTGGCGCGCATCCAGCAGCAGTTCGCCGTGCTCGGTCCCAAGCTGGGCTACAACGGCCCGGCGGCGGGCTTGCCGGTGTGGGTGTCCGAGCAACCTAAGTTCTATCCTTTCAAGACGGAGGACGAGGTGCAGGCCGTGTACCGCAAGCTGAACGACGTGCTGGACACCAAGCTGCCCGCCATGTTCACGCTGGTGCCCAAGGCCAAGCTGGACCTGCGCCTCGAGCCTGAGCTGAGCCGCGCCACCGCGGCCGACCACTACACCGCGCCGGCCGGCGACGGTTCGCGCCCGGGCGTGTTCTGGTCGGTGGTGAACGACCCGGCCAAGTACGGCAGCACCGGCATGAACACGCTGTTCCTGCACGAAGGCAAACCGGGCCACCACTTCCATATCGCGCTGACGCAGGAGCTGGACCAGCCGCTGTTCCGCAAATACGGCGGCAACAACGCCTTCACCGAAGGCTGGGCGCTGTATGCGGAAACGCTGGGCAAGGAGATGGGCTTGTTCGACGATCCGGCGCAGTACTTCGGCCACCTGAACGACGAGCTGCTGCGCGCAACCCGCCTGGTGGTGGACACCGGCTTGCACGCGAAAGGCTGGACCCGCGAGCAGACCATCAAGTACATGCGCGACACGCTGGGCTACGACGCCGTGGCCAAGAGCGAGACCGAACGCTACATGGCGTGGCCGGGCCAGGCGCTGGGCTACAAGATCGGTTCGCTGAAGATCGTGGAACTGCGCCAGCGCGCGCAGCAGGCGCTGGGCGATAAATTCAGCCTGCCGAAGTTCCACGAGATCGTGCTGGGCGACGGCACCGTGCCACTGAGCCTGCTGGAGACCAAGGTGGACCGCTGGATCGCAGAGAGTAAATAAGCCGCAGTAATGGCGGGTTACGCAGCGCGCTGCTAACCCGCCCTACGGTACACAGATGCACCGGTACACAAATACGCCGACGCGCGTAGGGCGGGTTAGCGCGGCGCAGCCGTGCGTAACCCGCCTGGCATGCAGCCAAATATCGATTGTTCGTGGCGGCGGGCGGTCAGGAATCCGATAGCAGGGCGAACAGCTCGCGGTAGCGGAAGGCTTGCGTCATGTGGCGCAGGCGCCGCGCCAGGTCGGGGCAGTCGCCCTCGATCGCGGCCAGGGCGCCGGCCAGGCGCTGCTGGTCCAGCTCCACCGCGCCTTCTTTCAGCGCGCGCTTCACTTCGGCGGGCAGGCCCGCCAGCTCGTCCTTGCGCACCGGCTCGAAGCCGCCGCCGCCGCTGCTGCCGCTGCAGGCGGCGCGCTGGAAGCGCAGGCCGAGCAGGCGCTCGATGTCGCGGTACAGCTCCGCCGTGTCCAGCGGCTTGCGCAGGAAGGCGTCCGCGCCGGCCTCCAGCGCCACTTCGCACTGCTCCTCGAAGGCGCTGGCGGTGCACATGATGATGCGCACCTGGCCGCCGTCCGGCTGGCTGCGGATGCGCCGTATCGTCGCCAGGCCGTCCAGCTCCGGCATGCGCCAGTCCATCAGCACCAGGTGCGGCGCGAAGCTGGCCACGCGCGCCAGCGCTTCCACGCCGTTGCCGGCGAAGGCCACCACAAACCCCAGCGGTTCGAGCAGCTCGCCCAGCAGCAGCTGGGATTCGCGGTCGTCGTCCGCCACCAGCACGCGCTTGCCGCGCTCGTGCAGCGGCAGGCCCAGCACCTCGCCCGCCGCCGACGGCAGGGCGCGCGGCGCTTCGGCCAGCGGCAGCGTGAGCGCAAAGCGGAACACCGAGCCGCGCCCCACTTCCGATTCCACCTGCAGCACGCCGCCCAGCAGTTCCACGTACTGGCGCGAGATCGCCAGGCCCAGGCCGGTGCCGCTTTCGCTGGCCGGCCCGCCAACCTGCACAAAGGGATCGAAGATGCGCTGCAGGTCGCCCGGCGCCATGCCGATGCCGGTGTCGCTGATGACGAAGCTGATGCGCGCCACGCCGTCCTCCTGCCCGCGCAGCAGCTGTCCGCTGGCCTGCACCAGCACCCGCCCCTGCTGCGTGAACTTGAGCGCGTTGCCGACCAGGTTGATGAGCACCTGGCGCAGCTTGACCGCGTCCACTTTCACCGCCGCCGGCAAGCGCTCCATGGCCAGCTCCAGCTCCAGGCCTTCGTTCTGGGCGCGGATGCGCAGCATCTCGGCCACTTCCTCCAGCAGCCGCACCAGGTCGGCGTCGACCGCCTCCACATGGGTGCCGCCGGCCTCGATCTTGGACAGGGCCAGCACGTCGTTGATCAGGGTGAGCAAGTGGTGGCCGGAGCGGTGGATGATTTCCAGGTTGCGCTGCTGGTCCGGCAGCAAGGTGCCGGAGCGCGACATGAGCTGGGAAAAGCCGATCACCGCGTTGAGCGGCGTGCGCAGTTCGTGGCTCATCTTGGCCAGGAATTCGGACTTCACCTGGCTGGCCGTTTCGGCCGCGTTGCGCGCCGCGATCAGGCTGGCCTCGGCCGCCTTCTGCTGCGAGATGTCGCGCAGGATGCCGATGATGCGCGGCCGCCCCGCCACCTCCACTTCGCTGATCGCCACGTGCATGGGGAAGGCGCTGCCGTCGCGCCGCTGGCCTTCCAGGTCCATGCTGCGCACCACCGGCCGGCCCTGGCCGCCGGCCCTGCCGGCATGCGGTATCAGCTTGCCGATGGGCCGGCCCAGGATCTCCGCTTCGCTGTAGCCGAACATATTCTCGGCGGCGCGGTTGAAGCTCAGGATGATGCCGTGGTCGTCCACCGAGACGATGCCGTCGGCCGCGTTGTCGACGATGGCGCGCAGGCTGGCGTTGCGCTCGTCCACCAGCTCCAGCAGGTGGTCGCGGTGGCGCCGCATTTCTTCCTCGGCCTGTTTGCGCTCGGTGATGTCGTAATGGGTGCCGGTCATGCGCACCGCCTGGCCCTGGGCGTTGCGCATGACCTGGCCGTCCGACTTCATGTGGCGGATGCTGCCGTCCGGATGGATCACGCGGAACTCGATGTCGAAGGGCTGGTCGCCCGCCAGCGCGCGTTGGCGGGCGCGCTCGCACAGCGCGCGGTCGTCCGGGTGGGTGGTGAGCAGCCAGGTCTGGTGCGCGTCGCCCAGCTCGCCCGGCGCCACGCCGCACAGCGTGTACATGCGCTCGTCCCACACCAGTTCATTGGTGGCCAGGTTCCAGTCCCAGATGCCGAGCCGCGCGGCGCGCGTGGCCAGCGCCAGCTGGTCCACCAGGTGGGCGCGGTCTTCCTCCACGCGGCGGCGCTGGTCGATGTCCTCGATCAGCACGTCGCACACCGGCGCATCGTCGGTGCCGGCGCGCACAAAGGTGGAACGCACCCAGCGCGCCACGCCGTCGCAGCAGCGGATGCGGTGCTCGTACTGGCTGATGGCGCCGCTGTCCAGCGCGGCGGCGGCGCGCGCCGCCACCAGGGCGCGCTCCGGTTCGGCCACGATGGTGAGCCACAGCAGGGGGTCGTCCTCGAAGGCCTGCGGCGGATAGCCGGTGACCGCTTCGCAGCCGGAGCCGTGGCCGTAGGAGCGCAGCTGCTTGCCGTCGCGGCGCAGCGAGAACAGCTGGTGCGTGACGGCGCCCAGCAGGCGGCGGTAGCGCTCGCGCGAATCGGACAGTTCCTCGGCGCTGCGGCGCAGCGCTTCGGTGCGCTCGGCCACCAGCGATTCCAGGTGCGCGCTTTGCAGCTCGAGCGCCATGCGCTGGCGGTACAGCTCGCAGAACACGCGCACCTTGGACACCAGGATGTGCGGCTCGAGCGGCTTGATCAGATAATCGACCGCGCCTAGTTCGTAGCCCTTGAACTGGGCCGCGCGGTCCTTCATGCCGGCGGTGACGAAGATCACCGGCAGGGTGCTGGTGCGCGGATTGGCGCGCATCAGCTCCGCCGTTTCAAAGCCGTCCATGCCGGGCATCTGCACGTCCAGCAGCACCGCCGCGTAGTCGGCGCGCAGCACGGCGCGCAGCGCCTCGGGGCCGGAGTTGGCGCGCACCAGTTCCACATTGGACTGCTCGGCCAGTTCGCCCAGCAGGCCTTCGAGCGCCAGCAGGTTGGCCGGCTGGTCGTCCACCAGCAGCAGCCGCAGCGGCTGGCCGGCCGGGCTGGCGCGCCGCGCCGCCATCACGTTCTCCACCTGGCTGGCGTAGCGCTCGAATTCGGCGATGGCCAGGCGCTGGCGGTACAGCGCGGCAAACACGTTCACCTTGGCGTGCAGCACCACGGTTTCAATCGGCTTGACCAGGTAGTCCACCGCGCCGCTCTCGTAGCCGCGCAAGGAGAACTCGCTGCCGCCCTGCAGCGCGGTGACAAAGATGATGGGCACGTTGCGCGTTTTCGGATTGGCGCGCATCAGCGTGGCCGCTTCGTAGCCGTCCATGCCGGGCATCTGCACGTCCATCAGCACCAGGCCGAAATCGCGCCGCAGCAGCTGGCGCAAGGCTTCCTCGCCGCTGTTGGCGGTCGCCAGCTCCAGCCCTTCCACGCCCTCGAGCAGGGCGGACAGGGCCAGCAGGTTGTCGTCGTTGTCGTCGACCAGCAGCACCGGCATGGTTGCCGGCAGCGCGGCCATGCTGCGGCGGTTCATGCGGCCTCCATGCCGGCCAGGCGCTGCAGCAGCAGCGGCAGCCGGTCCAGCGTGGCGATGGCGTTCGGCGTGCCGGGCGCCAGGCGCGCCAGCGCGGCGCGCGGCATCAGATCCATCACGGCGTCGGCCGGCTCCTGCACGATGGTATAGCCGCCCGCCGCCGCAATGCGCGCCAGGCCCGCAGCGCCGTCCGCGCCGGCGCCGGTCAGCACAGCGCCCACCAGCGCGGCGCCGTAGCAGGCGGCGGCCGATTCGAACAGCACGTCCACCGAAGGGCGCGCAAAGCTCACCGGCGCGTCGGCCGACAGCGCCAGCCTGCCGTCGCGCTCGACCAGCAGGTGGTAGCCGGCAGGGGCCAGGTAGGCCGTGCCGGGCTGCGGCAATTCGCCCTCGTCGGCCTCCTTCACGCGCAGCGGCGCGGTGAAGTCGAGCAGGCGCGCCAGGCCGTCGCCCGAGCCGGGCGAAATATGGATGACCACCAGCAGCGGCAAGGGGAAATCCGGCGGCAGCGCGGGCAGCACACGCTGCAGCGCGTCCACGCCGCCCATGGAAACGCCCAGCACGACGGCGCGGAAGCGCGGGCGCCGCGTTGCGCTTGCCCCCTGGCCCATGGCCGGGCTCATGCCTGCGCTCCCACGGCGTACTGCTTGCGGTAGATGCGGGTGGGCGCGGCCACTTCGCGGTAGCGCGGCGCAATGCCGCGCTGTTCCAGCGTTTCCTTGGTCCCCAGGCACAGGAAGCCGCCCGGCGTGAGGCAGCCGTCGAACAGTGACAGCAGGCGCTCCTTGAGGGCGGGCTTGAAGTAGATCATCACATTGCGGCACAGGATCAGTTGCATCTCGCTGAAGTCGGCGTCGGTGGCCAGGTTGTGCGCGGCGAACACCACGTTGCGCAGCAGCCCGGGATCGAACAGCGCCCGGCCGTAGCGCGCCACGTAGTAGTCGGAAAAGGCGGCGCAGCCGCCGGCCAGCTGGTAGTTCCTGGTGTAGCGCTGCATGTCGCGCAGTTCGAACATGCCCTGGCGCGCGCGCTCCAGCACCGACTCGTTCAAGTCGGTGGCGTAGATGCGGCATTGCTGGTCCATGCCGGCCTCGCGCAGCAGGATGGCCAGCGACGTCACTTCCTCGCCGCCGGCGCAGCCGGCCACCCAGATCCGAGCGTGCGGGTAGGTGCGCAGGTGGGGCAGCACTTCCTCGCGCAGCGCCTTGAAGAACGGCGGGTCGCGGAACATGTCCGACACGTTGACGGTGACGTCCTCCACCAGCGCGCGGCACAGCAGGGCGTCGCGCAGCAGCGCCGAGGTGGCCGCGCCGAAGCTGTCGAAGCCGGACTTGGCCAGCCACGCCACCAGGCGGCGCGTGAGCGAGGCGCTGGCGTAGCCGCTGAAGTCGTAGCCGTGCGCCTGCTTGACGGCGCTCACCAGCAGGCCGATTTCCAGCTCCACGATGTCCTGCTCGTTCACGCCACCTCCCCGGCCTGGTACAGCCACACCCGCATCAGCGAGAACAGCTTGTCCAGGTCCACCGGCTTGGCCAGGTAGTCGCTGGCGCCGGCGTCCAGGCATTGCTTCTGGTCGCCCAGCATGGCCTTGGCGGTGAGCGCGATGATGGGCAGGCGCGCCCAGCGCGGCTCGCGGCGGATGCGGCGCATGGCTTCAAAGCCGTCCATCTCCGGCATCATGATATCCATCAGCACGATGTCGATGTCCGGGTGCGCCTGCAGCTGCGCCAGCGCTTCGGCGCCGTTGCCCGCCTCCACGATGTGCATGCCCTTTTCGGCCAGCACCGAGGACAGCGAGAAGATGTTGCGGATGTCGTCGTCCACCAGCAGCACCTTGCGCTGCTCGAACATGGCTTCCTTGTCGAGCGCGCGCCGTATCATTTTCTGCTGGTCCTGCGGCAGCGAGCTTTCCACCAGGTGCAGGAACAGGCTCACTTCGCCCACCAGCCGCTCGGGGCTCTTGGCGCCCTTGACGATGATGCTGTCGGCATAGCGGCGCAGGCGCGCCTCGTCCACTTCGTTCAGGCTGCGGCCGGAATGCACGATGACCGGCATCTGCGGCGCGCAGGCGCTGTCGCGCAGGCGGTCGAGCAGCTCGAAGCCGGACATGTCGGACAGGCCCAGGTCCAGCACCATGCAGTCGTAGCGGCCTTGCGCCAGCAGGGCCAGGGCGGCGCTGCCGGAGCGCGCGATCGCGATGTCCAGGCCTTCGGTTTCCAGCAGCGCGGCCAGGCTCATGGCCTCGGCCTCGTCGTCCTCCACCACCAGCAGGCGCTTGTCGGTGCGGGCGATGGCGGCGCCGATGGAGTCGAGCACTTCGTCCAGCTGCTGGGCGCTGACCGGCTTGGTGATAAAGCCGATGGCGCCCAGGCCCATGGCTTTCTGGCGGTCTTCCAGGCAGGTGATGAAGTGCACCGGGATGTGGCGCGTGGCCGGGTTGTCCTTGATGCTGCGCATGACGCCCCAGCCGTCGATATGGGGCAGCATCACGTCCAGCAGGATGGCGTTGGGGCGGTAGCGCTCGGCCAGCGCCAGGCCGTCCTCGCCGTCGCAGGCGACGATGGCCTGGAAGCCGTGCTCGCGCACCGTGTCGCGCAGGATGCGGGCGAAGGACAGGTCGTCCTCGACGATGAGGATGCAGCGGTATTCGGGCAGCACCAGCTCGCGGTCGTCCTCCATCGCCATGGCCGGCGGGCGCGCGGCTGCGCCGGGGTCGGTGCTGCTCATGGCGGCGCGCTCGTAGCGGGCGGCCGCGCTCAGCGGCGCGATGGCCAGTGCGGCAGGGGATGGGGCAAACTGCGCGGCGGGCGGCACGGCGAATCCCGCGCTGGCGGGGGCGGCTGCGGGCGCCGCTGCGGCTGGCGGCGCGGCAAGCACGTCGCCGGCGTCCAGCGGCAGATACAAGGTGAAGATGCTGCCCGCGCCCGGCGCGCTGCTGACGGTGATCTCGCCGCCCATGCGGCGCGCCAGCTGGCGCGAAATCGACAGACCCAGGCCGGTGCCGCCGAATTTGCGGCTGGTGGAGCCGTCGGCCTGCTGGAAGGCGTGGAAGATGCGCTCCTGCTGCTCGGCGGCCACGCCCACGCCGGTGTCGCTGACGGCGAAGGCCAGGGCCTCCCCGGTCCGGCCCTGGCCGCCCGCCTCGGCAGCCTGGCAGACGCGCACGTCCAAGCCCAACCTGCCCTGCGCGGTGAATTTGACGGCGTTGGCCAGCAGGTTTTTCAGGATCTGCAGCAGGCGCTGGCCGTCGGTGCGCAGCTGCGCGGGCGTGCCGGCGCCCAGCGCGATGTTCAAGGCCAGCCCCTGGTGCTCGGCCAGCGGCTGGAACAGCGCCTGCAGCTGGCTGGCCATGTCGGCCAGCGCCACGTCCTCCAGCTCCAGCGTCACGTGCCCGGCCTCGATCTTGGACAGATCCAGAATGTCGTTGATCAGGTTGAGCAGGTCCTTGCCGGCGCCGTTGATGGTGGCCGCGTACTCCACCTGCTTGCCGCTCAGTTTGCCTTCCTTGTTCTGCTGCAGCAGGCTGGACAGGATCAGCATGCTGTTCAGCGGCGTGCGCAGCTCGTGCGACATATTCGCCAGGAACTCGGATTTGTAGGCGCTGATGCGCTCGAGCTCGTCGGCCTTGCGGCGCAGCTCGCGGCTGGCCTGCTCGCTTTCCGCGCTTTTCTGCCGTATCACTTCGCGCTGCTGCTCCAGCAGCTGGGCGCGTTCCTCCAGCTCCTCGTTGGACTGCTGCAGCTCCTCCTGCTGCACCAGCAATTCCTCGGTCTGCACCTGGGTCTGCTCCAGCAAGTTGGCCACGCGGCGGCGCGCATGCTCCACGCCGACCGCCACCGCCACCGCCTCGGCCGCCTGGCGCAGCCACTCCAGGCGCTGCGCGTCGAACTCGCCGAAGGTGCCGATCTCCACCAGCCCCACCAGCTCGCCGTTGTGCATCAGCGGCACCGCCGCCACGGCGGCCGGTCCAGCCTGGCCCAGCGCCGACGCCACATCCAGGTAGCCCGGCGGCACCGGCGACAACACTTCGATGGCGCCGCTGCGCGCCGCGCTGCCGGCCCAGCCCTCGCCCGCCGCGAACTGGCGGCGCGGCGCCGTGCCGTTGGTGTAAGCGTGGCTGGCGGCCAGCACCAGCTCCTGCCGCTCGGTGTCGTGCAGATACAGCGCGCCCACCGCGCCACCCACGTGGCGGGTCAGGAAGCTGACCACGGCCTGCGTCAGCTCCGGCAGCGCGCGCTCGCCGCGCAGTTCGATATTCAGGGCGTTGATGCCGCTCTTGGCCCAGTCCTGCTGGCGTTCCTCGTCGCGGTGCAGGCGCAGCGTGCGCGCCATGCGGGCAAAGCCGCGCCCCAGGCTTTGCTGGGCGGCGCTCATGGCGGCGATGGCACCCACCAGCGCGCCGATCTCGTCGCGCCGCGCCGTCAGCCCGCCCATCTCCAGCGCGGGCGGCTCGTGCACTTCGCGGCTCAGGTCGCCGGCCGCGATGGCCTCCACCAGTTCGGCGCGCTCGGCGCTGTCCTCGCTCAGCGTGCGCAAGGTGTGCAGCACGCCCTGGATCTGCCCGGTCAGCGCCAGGAAGATGCCCACCGCAAGGTAGGCGAACAGCGCGCAGGCCAGCGCGCTGAGCACCACGATCCAGGCCAGGCCGGTGCGCGCCTTGTCGATGCGCCGCTCGATATGGTCGCGCAGGGCGGGCGCCAGCACTTCGCTGCCGCCGGCGTAGATCTGGTCGATCAGATTGGTGAACTGCTCGATGTACTGCTCCGAGCTGGTGCCGAAGCGGCTGTCGATAATGTCGTCCTGCGCCATGCCCAGGGCGATGCGCATGCCGGCGTCCACATTCTGGTCCAGGCTGCCCAGCACGCCGCGCAGCGCGGGATTGTAGTTAATGACTTTTTCAAGATTGGCGGTTTGCAAATCGCGCGCGATGCGGGTGTGGCCCAGCAGGCTGGCCATCTGCAGCCGCTCGGCCTCGGTCACCACCTTGCGCGCCAGGATGGCGGCGCCGAAAGCGCGGGTCTGGCCCAGCCGCTCGGTGAAAAAGGGCAGCTTGACGATCACATCCATCAAATAATAGCTGGCGATGTCCGGGTCCAGCGTCAGGGCGCTGGCGTAGGCCACGTCGGACGCCAGGGTCAGCATCTTGGCGATCAGCTGCTCGTGGCGCAGGGTGTTGGTCTGCTGCGGCCATTCCAGGCCGAACTGGCGCAGCGCGCGCCAGTCGCCGCTGACCTCGCGCCAGCGCGCCGCCGCCAGCACCTCGGGCGGCAGGGCTTCGGCCAGGCGCAGGAAGGCGGCGTCCACTTCGGCCGCCTTGGCCTGCTGCCGCTGGGCGAGCAATTTGTTGCCGCCGAGGAAACCAGCCGCCAGCCCGCGGTCGTGCTGCACCAGCTGGATGGTGCGGTTCAGGCGCACCAGCGCTTCCAGGCCGAGCAGCTCCTCGCGCGACGGTTCTATCACCCGGTCCAGCGCCTGGTAGAGATTCACCTGGAGCAGCACCACGGCGCCCAGCGCGAGCAAACCCAGCAGCAGGAACTTATGCGCGTAGCGCAACCTGCCCATCAAATTGATGGCGGGATAAAACAGGGCTTTCATCGCCTTAGAAACGGACGCGGCCGGCCAGCATGTCGCGGTACATTACCCAATCGCCCAGCAAGCTATACAGGGGATATTTGAATGTGGCGGGCCGGTTATGCTCGAAAAAGAAATGGCCTATCCAGGCGAAGCCGTAACCGGCCAGTGGAACAAACCACAGCAAGCCGTAATTGCCGCGCACGGCGGCGATAATAATAATTAAGAGAACCAGGGTGGAGCCGATGAAATGCAGGCGGCGGCAGGTTGAATTGGCGTGCTCTTGCAAATAGAACGGATAGAATTCCTTAAAACTCTGAAAGCGTGCTGCTGCATTCGCCTTATCCATTTCAATTCTCCTCGACGCGGCTGGCGTAATTCAAATCCGTTTCATCGCCCCAGACAAATACCTTGGGCTCCTGCAGTACATGTACCAGGAATTGCTGGCGCTCGCGCAGGCGGCGCCGGAAATCGGGCAGCGTGTAAAGATTGGGGTTGATCTTGCGGCGCAAAATACGCTCGGCAACCGGCAAGCGCGACAGCAATTCGCCGTAGCTGGTGTTATCGCCGATCAGCAGCAATTCGATTTTATCTTCGCTGGCCTCCTGTTCCTTGGCGGTGGCGCCATAGACAAACGCCACATTCAATACATCGCCCAGCGGCGACAGCGCGGAATTGAGCACGCTGACCAGGCCGAAAGTCTTGCGCACCAGGCTGGATAATTCGCCATACACCAGGCTGTCTTTATTGGGGCGGAAGCGGCGCACATTGCCGATGCGTTCGGAGACGATCAAACCGGAGTCATGCAGGCGGCGCAATTCGCGCTGCGCGGAGGCGCTGCCCAATCCCGTCAGGCGCATGATCTCGTTGAGGTGGAAACCATCATTAACGCGCACGAACATCAGGCCCAGCAGTTTTTGCTGGGCGGGAGTGAAGAGGGCTTGGGCGATCATGGACCAAATCTTAGCACGGATAAGCCAGCATCTGGCACAGCAATCCATGCCTGTGTGCATGGAAACCGCATTCCACCGTGGCGCATGTTGCGGCAGCCGGACGCGGCCGTCACCGCGGCGCCGGCGGGACGGCAAATCCTGCTTTACATTTGGCGGATATGTGCGATCCTGTAGTTGTGAGGTGTTGCTGTTCCGGACCGACTCAAGTTACCGGGCGGGCACATCACAGAAGTAAGGGGGCCGCTTTCGTAGTGGCCCCTTCTATTTTCACCGCCCGTTATGCGGCACATCAAAATGCGGCCGTCGCCGCATGCCAACATAAGCTCTTCAGCCCAGCGGAGAGCCGCCATGCCGGACCAATATGACCCGCCCTGGAAAATAACGCTATCCCGCTATTTTCAGGAGTTCATGGCTTTCTATTTTCCCGCCGCACACAAACAGATCGACTGGCAACAGCCCATCGAATTTCTCGACACCGAATTGGAACAAATTGCACCGGACGCCATCACCGGCCCGCGCCGAGCCGATAAACTTGTCCGCGTTACCCTGTTCAATGGTGCGGCCAAATTGGTTCTGGTGCATATCGAAGTCCAAAGCCGCTACAGCGATAATTTTGCCGAACGCATCTTCATTTATAACTACCGCATATTCAATCAGCACCGCCTGCCTGTCGCGTCCTTAGCGATATTAGCCGACACTGACTACGGCCACACCTCGCCACAATACGGCTACAAAATATTCGGTTGCCAGATGCATTTCAAATTCCCCGCGATAACCCTGCGGAGCTACGATTTGAACAAACTGCTCAAAAGCAAAAATCCATTCGCCCTGCTAACCGCCGCACATATACAGACTCAGCGGACGCGCCACAAGCATACAGAGCGGCACGCCGCCAAGCTGCACTTGATAACCCTGCTGTATAAGCGCGGTTGGCCGCGCGAGCGTATTATGGATTTCGCCAACGTCATCGGATGGATGATGCGCCTGCCGGCAGAAATGGAAGCTGCATTTTGGCAAGAGATTAAACAGAAACATGAGGGGTTCGCCATGGAATACATGCTCCCGTTTGTACGTGAGGCTCTCGAAAAAGGCGAAGCCAAAGGCCGCCTACGCGGACAGGCAGAACTAATAGAGATCCAGTTGACCGAGCGATTCGGCGAGCTGCCTGCCCCCATACGCCGGCGGCTGGAAGAAGCGGATACAGAACAGCTGTCCCGATGGGGCCGCGCACTGCTCAACGCCACGTCGCTGAACGACGTCTTCAGCCCCGCGCGGCGGGCATAAAAAAACGGCACCCGAAGGTGCCGTTTTGCTTTGAGGCTTGAAGATTACGCTTCGTCGCCGCCGTGAGGAACTTCCTCGCCTGGCAGCTCGGCCACGATGGCCGCGCGTTCCGCGTCCAGCAGGGCTTTGCGTTCTTCCGCTTCCCAGACTTCCTTCTCGCGGCGCGCGCGGTGGAAGGCCAGACCGGTACCGCCTGGGATCAGACGGCCCACGATCACGTTCTCTTTCAGGCCGCGCAGACCGTCGCGCTTGCCCATGATCGCCGCTTCCGTCAGCACGCGGGTGGTTTCCTGGAACGATGCGGCCGAGATGAACGAATCGGTCGACAGCGATGCCTTGGTAATACCCAGCAGTACGTTTTCGTAGGTTGCAGGAATCTTCTGCGCCGCGTTCATGCGGTCGTTTTCTTCCAGCAGCTCGGAACGCTCCACCTGCTCGCCGACGATGTAGTCGGTGTCGCCGGCGTTGACGATCTGTACACGGCGCAGCATCTGGCGCACGATCACTTCGATGTGCTTGTCGTTAATCTTCACGCCCTGCAGACGGTACACGTCCTGCACTTCGTCGACGATGTAACGCGCCAGCGCTTCGATACCCAGCAGACGCAGGATGTCTTGCGGATCGGCCGGGCCGTCCACGATCATCTCGCCCTTGTTCACCACCTGGCCGTCGTGCACCAGCACTTGCTTGTCCTTGGTGATCAGGAACTCGTGCTTGTTGCCGTCCATGTCGGTGATTTCCAGACGCTGCTTGCCCTTGGTTTCTTTACCAAACGCAACCGTACCGGTGACTTCCGCCAGCATGCCCGCGTCTTTCGGCGAACGTGCTTCGAACAGCTCGGCAACGCGCGGCAGACCACCGGTAATGTCGCGGGTCTTCTGCGATTCGGTCGGGATACGCGCCAGAACCTCACCCACGGACACTTGCTGGCCGTCTTTCACCATGATCAGCGCGCCGACCTGGAAGCCAATCGCCACGGCGTGTTCGGTGCCGGCGATCTTCACTTCGTTGCCATCTTCGTTCAGCAGTTTCACCTGCGGACGCATGGTCTTGGTCAGCGAACCACGGCGTTTCGCATCGATTACCACCAGCGTTGCCAGACCGGTCACTTCGTCCACCTGGCGGGCCACGGTCACGCCTTCTTCGACGTTCTCGAAACGCACCGTACCGGCGTACTCGGTAATGATAGGACGGGTCAGCGGATCCCAGGTCGCCAGGGCCGTACCGGCCTTGATGACCATGCCGTCCTTGACGATCAGGGTCGCGCCGTACGGCACTTTGTGGCGCTCGCGCTCACGGCCGTGGTCGTCGGTAATCAGCACTTCACCGGAACGGGAAATGACGATTTGCGCGCCCTTGCCGTTGGTGACGTAACGCATGGTCGAGGTGAAGCGGATGGTGCCGTTCGACTTGGCTTCCACCGACGACGCCACTGCCGCACGCGATGCCGCACCACCGATGTGGAAGGTACGCATGGTCAGCTGGGTACCCGGCTCACCGATCGACTGCGCTGCCACCACGCCGACAGCTTCGCCGGAGTTGACCAGCATGCCGCGGCCCAGGTCGCGGCCGTAGCACTTGGCGCACAGGCCGTAACGCGTGTCGCAGGTCAGCGGGGTGCGGACCTTGACTTCGTCGATGCCCATGCGTTCGACTTCTTCCACCATGTCTTCGTCCAGCAGCGTGCCGGCTTCGAACACGGTTTCCTGGGTCTCAGGATTGACGATGTCGGTGCCTGCCACGCGGCCGAGGATACGGTCGCGCAGGGCTTCGATCACTTCACCGCCCTCGACCATCGCCTTCATCAGCGTGCCGTTGGACGTGCCGCAATCGTCCTCGATCACCACCAGATCCTGGGTCACGTCGACCAGGCGGCGGGTCAGGTAACCCGAGTTTGCGGTCTTCAGTGCCGTATCCGCCAGACCTTTACGAGCGCCGTGGGTCGAGATGAAGTACTGCAGAACGTTCAGGCCTTCGCGGAAGTTCGCGGTAATCGGCGTTTCGATAATCGAACCGTCCGGTTTCGCCATCAGACCACGCATACCAGCCAGCTGGCGAATCTGCGCTGCGGAACCGCGGGCGCCCGAGTCGGCCATCATGTAAATCGCGTTGAACGATTCCTGGGTGGTGGTGGTGCCGTCGCGTTTCACGACGTCTTCCACTTTCAGCTGGTCCATCATGGCCTTGCCGACTTCGTCCGAGGTCTTGCCCCAGATGTCGACCACCTTGTTGTAACGCTCGCCGGCGGTCACCAGACCCGAAGCGTACTGCTGCTCGATCTGTTTGACTTCGGACTCTGCAGCCGAAATCAGGGTGACTTTTTGTGGCGGTACCAGCATGTCGTCCACGCAGATCGAAATGCCGGCGCGGGTTGCCAGGCGGAAGCCCGACTGCATCAGCTGGTCGGCGAACACCACCGTCGCGCGCAGGCCGCACTTACGGAAGGACGTGTTGATCAGCTTGGAGATTTCCTTCTTCTTCAGCGCGCGGTTCAGCACGGAGAATGGCAGGCCTTTAGGCAGGATCTCGGACAGGATGGCGCGGCCGACCGTCGTTTCATAACGGGTCAGCGTGCGCACGAACTCGCCGGTCGCCGGATCTTTTGGATTTTCGACGATACGCACGGTGATGCGCGTGGTCAGTTCGACTTCCTTGTTGTCGTAGGCGCGGATGACTTCCGACACGTCCGGGAACAGCATGCCCTCGCCCTTGGCGTTGATCGCTTCGCGGGTCGCGTAGTACAGACCCAGCACGATATCCTGCGAAGGAACGATGGACGGTTCGCCGTTCGACGGGAACAGGATGTTGTTCGAAGCCAGCATCAGCGTGCGGGCTTCCATTTGTGCTTCGATCGACAGCGGAACGTGGACTGCCATCTGGTCACCGTCGAAGTCGGCGTTGAATGCCGCGCAGACCAGTGGGTGCAGCTGGATGGCCTTGCCTTCGATCAGGACCGGCTCGAAAGCCTGGATGCCCAGACGGTGCAGCGTAGGCGCACGGTTCAGCATGATCGGGTGTTCGCGGATGACTTCTTCCAGGATGTCCCACACCACCGGCTCTTGAATCTCGACCAGCTTCTTGGCGGCCTTGATCGTCGTAGCCAGGCCCATCAGTTCGAGCTTGTTGAAGATGAAAGGCTTGAACAGTTCCAGCGCCATCAGCTTAGGCAGACCGCACTGGTGCAGTTTCAGCTGCGGACCCACCACGATGACCGAACGGCCCGAGTAGTCGACGCGCTTACCCAGCAAGTTCTGACGGAAGCGGCCGCCCTTACCTTTGATCATCTCGGCCAGCGATTTCAGCGGACGCTTGTTGGCGCCGGTCATCGCTTTGCCGCGACGGCCGTTGTCCAGCAGCGAATCGACTGCTTCTTGCAGCATGCGCTTTTCGTTGCGCGTGATGATCTCTGGAGCGCGCAGCTCCATCAGGCGTTTCAGACGGTTGTTACGGTTGATGACGCGGCGATACAGGTCGTTCAGGTCGGAGGTCGCGAAGCGGCCGCCGTCCAGCGGTACCAGCGGACGCAGTTCCGGCGGCAGCACTGGCAGCACTTCCATGATCATCCAGTCCGGCTTGATGCCGGAGCGCTGGAATGCTTCCAGCACTTTCAGGCGCTTGGCGTACTTCTTGATCTTCGCTTCGGACTTCGATTCCTTCAGTTCCACGCGCAGGGTCTCGGCATCGCGGTGGATGTCGATCGAGCGCAGCAGTTCACGGATACCTTCGGCGCCCATGAAGGCGGTGAAGTCGTCGCCGTACTCTTCGTACTTGGCGGCGTAGTCGTCTTCCGACATGATCTGGCACTTCTTCAGCGGGGTCATGCCGGGGTCGGTCACGACGTATGCTTCGAAGTACAGCACGCGTTCGATATCGCGCAGGGTCATGTCCAGGACCATGCCCAGGCGCGACGGCAGCGATTTCAGGAACCAGATGTGGGCGGTCGGCGAGGCCAGCTCGATGTGGCCCATGCGCTCGCGGCGCACTTTGGCCAGCGTGACTTCAACGCCGCACTTTTCGCAGATCACGCCGCGGTGCTTCAGGCGCTTGTACTTGCCGCACAGGCATTCGTAGTCCTTGATCGGGCCAAAGATCTTGGCGCAGAACAGGCCGTCGCGCTCAGGCTTGAAGGTGCGGTAGTTGATGGTTTCCGGCTTTTTGACTTCGCCGTAGGACCAGGAACGGATTTTTTCAGGAGAGGCCAGACCGATCTTGATCGCGTCGAACGTCTCGTTTTGCTGAACTTGCTTGAATAGATCGAGCAGAGCTTTCATGTATCACTCCAGGTGATTGAATTCTTAAAGCTGCCGGGCGGAGGGTTTCCGCCGCCCGGCGGCGCCAGTGTCTTAGTTGCGTTCCAGGTCGATATCGATACCCAGGGAACGGATCTCTTTCACCAGCACGTTGAACGATTCCGGCATGCCCGCGTCGATCACGTGGTCGCCTTTGACCAGGTTTTCGTACACTTTGGTACGGCCGTTCACGTCATCCGACTTCACAGTCAGCATCTCTTGCAGCACGTAGGACGCGCCGTATGCTTCCAGTGCCCACACCTCCATCTCACCGAAGCGCTGGCCGCCGAACTGGGCTTTACCGCCCAGTGGCTGCTGCGTCACCAGCGAGTATGGACCGGTCGAACGCGCGTGCATCTTGTCGTCGACCAGGTGGTGCAGCTTCAGCATGTGCATCACGCCGACGGTGACCTTGCGCTCGAACGCTTCGCCGGTGCGGCCGTCGTACATGGTGACCTGGTTCTTCGATGGCGTCATGCCCAGTTTGTGGGCGATGTCGTCAGGGTAGGCCAGATCCAGCATGCGGCGGATTTCCGACTCGTGCGCGCCGTCGAACACCGGGGTCGCGAACGGCACACCTTTTTTCAGGTTGTGCGCCAGCTTCATGATCTCTTCGTCGTCGAACTGGTCGATGTCCTCGGGACGGCCCGACTCGTTGTACACGGTGGTCAGATACTTGCGCATCTCTTCCACTTTGATCTGCTGCGCCAGCATTTCGCCGATGCGGATACCCAGGCCTTTTGCTGCCCAGCCCAAGTGGGTTTCCAGGATCTGACCCACGTTCATACGGGACGGAACACCCAGCGGGTTCAGCACCACGTCGGCCGGCGTGCCGTCGGCCATGTATGGCATGTCTTCCACTGGAACAATACGGGAAACCACACCCTTGTTACCGTGGCGGCCTGCCATCTTGTCGCCCGACTGCAGGCGGCGTTTCACGGCCAGGTAGACCTTGACCATTTTCTGCACGCCAGGCTGCAGCTCGTCGCCTTGCGTCAGCTTCTTGCGCTTCTCTTCGAAGGCCAGGTCGAACTGGTGGCGCTTCTCGTTGATGGATTCCTTGATGGCTTCCAGCGCGGTGGCGGCACCGTCGTCCGCAGGGCGGATGTCGAACCAGTGGTATTTGTCCAGATCGTCCAGGTAGTCCTTGGTGATCTTGGCGCCCTTGGCCAGCTTCTTCGGACCGCCGTTGACCACTTGGCCAATCAGCATCTTCTCCAGACGCTGGAAGGCGTCGCCCTCCACGATACGCATCTGGTCGTTCAGGTCCAGGCGGAAGCGTTTCAGTTCATCGTCGATGATCTGCTGGGCGCGCTTGTCGCGCACGATGCCTTCGCGGGTGAACACCTGCACGTCGATCACGGTGCCGACCATGCCCGAAGGCACGCGCAGCGAGGTGTCTTTCACGTCCGACGCTTTTTCGCCGAAGATGGCGCGCAGCAGCTTCTCTTCCGGGGTCAGCTGGGTTTCGCCTTTAGGCGTCACCTTACCAACCAGGGTGTCGCCGGCGGTCACTTCCGCGCCGATGTAGACGATACCGGACTCATCCAGACGAGCCAGCTGGTTCTCAGCCAGGTTCGAGATGTCGCGGGTGATTTCTTCCGCGCCCAGCTTGGTATCGCGTGCCACAACGGACAGCTCTTCGATGTGGATCGAGGTGTAGCGGTCGTCCTTCACCACGTTTTCCGAGATCAGGATCGAATCTTCGAAGTTCAGACCATTCCATGGCATGAAGGCCACGGTCATGTTCTGGCCCAGCGCCAGCTCGCCCAGGTCGGTCGATGCGCCGTCGGCGATCACGTCGCCCTTGGCCACGCGGTCGCCCACTTGCACGATAGGACGCTGGTTGATGTTGGTGTTCTGGTTGGAACGGGTGTACTTGATCAGGTTGTAGATGTCCACACCGACTTCGCCAGCTTGCGCTTCTTCGTCGTTGACGCGGATCACCACGCGGCCTGCATCGATGTAGTCCACCAGGCCGCCGCGCAGGGCTTGCACGGTGGTGCCCGAGTCGACTGCCACGGTGCGTTCGATACCGGTACCGACCAGTGCTTTTTCCGGACGCAGGCAAGGTACGGCCTGGCGCTGCATGTTGGCACCCATCAATGCGCGGTTCGCATCATCGTGTTCCAGGAACGGAATCAGCGACGCTGCCACGGACACGATCTGGCCTGGCGCCACGTCCATGTACTGGATGCGCTCTGGCGATACCAGGATGGTCTCGCCGGCTTCACGGGCCGACACCAGCTCGTCGCTCAGCTTGCCTTCGGCGTTGATGGTCGCATTCGCCTGGGCGATGATGTAGCGGCCTTCTTCGATCGCGGACAGGTAGTCGATCTTGTCGGTCACCATGGAGCCTTCGACCTTGCGGTACGGGGTTTCCAGGAAGCCGTATTCGTTCAGGCGGGCGTACAGTGCCAGCGAGTTGATCAGACCGATGTTCGGGCCTTCAGGCGTTTCAATCGGGCAGACGCGGCCGTAGTGGGTCGGGTGCACGTCGCGCACCTCGAAGCCGGCGCGTTCGCGGGTCAGACCGCCAGGGCCCAGGGCGGAAACGCGGCGTTTGTGCGTGATTTCCGACAGCGGGTTGGTCTGGTCCATAAACTGCGACAGCTGGGACGAACCGAAGAACTCGCGGATAGCGGCCGAAATCGGCTTGGAGTTGATCAGGTCGTGCGGCATCAGGTTGTCCGCTTCGGCCTGGCCGAGGCGTTCCTTGACGGCGCGCTCGACGCGCACCAGGCCGGCGCGGAACTGGTTTTCGGCCAGTTCGCCCACGCAGCGCACGCGGCGGTTGCCCAGGTGATCGATATCGTCGACTTCGCCGCGGCCATTGCGCAGCTCGACCAGGATCTTGATCACGGCCAGCACGTCTTCGTTCGACAGCGTCATCATGCCGGTCAGTTCGTCGCGGCCGATGCGGCGGTTGAACTTCATGCGGCCGACGGCCGACAGGTCGTAGCGGTCAGGGCTGTAGAACAGGCCGTTGAACAGCGCTTCCACCGACTCTTCGGTCGGCGGTTCGCCTGGACGCATCATGCGGTAGATCGCGATGCGGGCAGCGGTCTGGTCCATCGTGTCGTCGATGCGCAGGGTCTGCGAGATGTAGCCGCCCTGGTCCAGATCGTTGGTGTACAGGGTCTGGATGTCGGCGATGGACGCGTCGCGCAGGCGTGCCAGCACGTCTTCGGTCAGTTCGTCGTTGGCGTTGGCCACCACTTCACCGGTTTCCGGATCGACGATGTTCTTGGCCAGGACGCGGCCCAGCAGGTAGTCTTCCGGCACGGAGATGTGCTTCAGGCCGGCGGCGTCGATGTCGCGCACGTGCTTGGCGTTGATGCGCTTGTCCTTGGCGACCAGCACTTTGCCGGTTTTCGGATCGACGATGTCGAAGCGCGCGACTTCGCCGCGCAGGCGTTCGGCCACGAATTCCATCTCGGCGCCTTCGGAGCGCAGGTGGAAGTTGTCGAACACGAAGAAGTTCGCCAGGATCTGTTCCGGCGACATGCCGATGGCCTTCAGCAGGATGGTCACAGGCATCTTGCGGCGGCGGTCGACGCGGAAGAACAGGATGTCTTTCGGGTCGAACTCGAAGTCCAGCCACGAACCGCGGTAAGGAATGATGCGGGCCGAGAACAGCAGTTTGCCGGAGGAGTGGGTCTTGCCACGGTCGTGTTCGAAGAACACGCCTGGGGAGCGGTGCAGCTGAGAAACGATTACGCGCTCAGTACCGTTGATCACGAACGAACCGGTGCTGGTCATCAGGGGCAGTTCGCCCATGTAGACTTCCTGTTCCTTCATTTCCTTGACGACAGGCTTGGTAGGCGATTCCTTGTCCAGGATCACCAGGCGTACCTTGGCGCGCAGCGGCGACGCGAACGTCAGGCCGCGCAGCTGGCATTCCTTGACGTCGAAGGCGGGGTCGCCCAGGACGTACGACAGGAACTCGAGACGCGCGAAGCCATTGTGCGAAACGATAGGGAAAATGGAGGTGAAGGCCGATTGCAGGCCGTCATTCTTGCGCGTCGACGGTGCGATGTCTTCTTGCAGGAAGTTGTGGTAGGACTCGAGCTGGGTAGCCAGCAGGAACGGAACGTTGTGGACGTTGGCGCGCTTCGCGAATGATTTGCGAATGCGTTTCTTCTCAGTAAATGAGTAGTGCATGGACACTCCGTGAGTGACAGAAAGGATAGAAAATTCAGGTTTTGCAAGGTGCGCTGCGGAACGAACGTCACACAGACGAAACCTCAAGCCTCTATCATTTCAGGTCGATATGATCAAACTGCAGCGTAGTTTGCTACAAATGCGCGCTACAAATACGACAAAGACGACAAAGGAGCCAAAGCCGGCATTCCTTCCTTTCGGAAGGAATGCCCCACTTTGACTCGCGGCGCTAACTGCTCGCCAGTACAACTAGATTACTTCAGGTCGGCCTTGGCGCCAGCTTCTTCCAGCTTCTTCTTGCCGGCTTCAGCGTCAGCTTTCGACAGAGCTTCTTTAACGACTTTTGGTGCGCCGTCAACTACGTCTTTAGCTTCTTTCAGGCCCAGACCGGTGATTTCGCGAACAACTTTGATCACGCCAACTTTGTTTGCGCCAACTTCGGACAGAACCAGGTTGAATTCGGTCTGTTCTTCAGCAGCTGCACCAGCGGTTGCGCCGCCGGCTGCTGGAGCAGCCATAGCTGCTGCCGACACGCCGAACTTCTCTTCGAAGGCCTTGACCAGTTCGTTCAGGTCCATTACGGACATTTCGCTCACTGCGTTCAGGATATCGTCTTTGGAAATTGCCATTTGAAACTCCTAATTTGTTTGTATGCTACAGAATTGATTACTTGAGAAAAAAAGCGCGCGGCTATTAAGCTGCGGTTTCTTCCGCTGCGGGAGCAGCGGCGCCTTCGCCTTTTTTCGCTGCCAGAGCAGCCAGACCACGTGCAAAGCCCGACACCGGAGCCAGCATAACGCCCAACAGCTGCGAGATGAGGACTTCACGGCTAGGAATGCTCGCCAGCGCGGTAACAGCAGCTTTATCCAGCTGTTTACCTGCGTAGTTACCGGCGACGATGACCATTTTGTCGTTGGTTTTAGCGAAGTCGTTGATGACTTTCGCTGCTGCCACGGCGTCATCCGAGATCGAGTAGATCAACGGACCGGTCATGCTGTCAGCCAGAGCGGCGAATTGCGTACCTTCAACAGAGCGACGAGCCAGCGTGTTCTTCAGAACACGCAGGTATACGCCCTGGGCACGCGCCTTAGCACGAAGTTGCGTCAAGTGACCAACCTGGATGCCACGGTACTCGGCCACGACGATGGTTTGCGCAGTTGCTACTTTTGCGGAAACTTCGGCGACGACGGCCTTTTTGTCATTCAGATTGAGACCCACGGTCAACCTCCTTAAATGATGTTTGGCAAATGCCGCACATCGGTTCGAACAACGGCGTCCGAGGTTAGGAGTCCACTGGACTGCAAAACTTGATCGGGTACACCATCTGCGTTGGGCGCCCTGCGGCAATTAACCGGAAACCTGCTTGCTGCCTCCGGCCCAACGGTCTTTGATTGCCTGCCCGCCGGAGCGGACAGCCCAAAGATGCGCCTCCGGCTTGCGCCGAAGGACTTGATTCTTTATTACGCTGCCAGGGTAGCGTGGTCAACACGGACGCCAGCGCCCATGGTCGACGAGATCGCTACTTTACGCAGGTACACGCCTTTCGACGATGCCGGCTTGGCCTTGTTCAGCGCTTCGATCAGGGCAACCAGGTTGCGCTTCAGATCGGCGTCGTCGAAGGATTTGCGGCCGATGGTCGCGTGGATGATACCAGCCTTGTCGGTACGGTACTGAACCTGGCCGGCTTTCGCGTTTTTCACGGCGGTAGCGACGTCAGGGGTTACGGTGCCGACTTTCGGGTTAGGCATCAGGCCGCGTGGGCCCAGGATCTGACCCAGGGTACCAACGATACGCATGGTGTCTGGCGAAGCGATGACGATGTCGAAAGGCATGTCGCCGGCTTTGACGCGCTCGGCCAGGTCTTCCATACCAACAACGTCGGCGCCGGCTGCTTTAGCAGCTTCAGCCTTTTCGCCGGAAGCGAATACCGCTACGCGGACGGTTTTGCCGGTGCCAGCTGGCAGCACGACGGAACCACGCACAACCTGGTCGGATTTCTTAGGATCCACACCCAGCTGTACCGACACGTCGATCGATTCGTTGAACTTGGCGGTCGCCAGTTCTTTGATCAGGGTGACAGCGTTGTCGAAAGCGTACACTTTGGTACGGTCTACTTTAGCCTTGATGGCTTGAGCGCGTTTGGACAGTTTTGCCATGATTAGATGCCCTCTACCGTGATGCCCATCGAACGTGCGGAACCAGCGATGGTGCGCACTGCTGCGTCCATGTCGGCGGCGGTCAGGTCCGGGGTCTTCAGTTTTGCGATTTCTTCAGCTTGGGCGCGGGTCAGCTTACCGACTTTGTCGGTATGTGGCTTCGGCGAACCCTTGGTGATACCCGAGTGCTTCTTGATCAGGTAGGTCGCTGGAGGGGTCTTCATCACGAAGGTGAACGACTTGTCGGCGAATGCGGTGATCACGACTGGGATCGGCATGCCTGGCTCCATACCTTGGGTCTGCGCGTTGAACGCTTTGCAGAATTCCATGATGTTCAGACCGCGCTGACCCAGCGCTGGACCGATTGGAGGGGATGGGTTTGCTTTACCTGCTGGCACTTGCAGCTTGATAAAGCCAATGATTTTCTTTGCCATTTGGGCACTTCCTATCTTTGGGTTTGAGTAGTAGCGCCCCGCCGGTACTTACATGGCAGGGCTCCTCTTGTCCGGATTGGCCTAGGCCGCGCTCCGGGGGGCGCCAGCCACAGAAAACTGCGGCTTAAACTTTTTCGACTTGGCCGAATTCCAGTTCAACCGGGGTGGCGCGGCCGAAGATGGTGACCGAGACGCGCACTTTGGACTTCTCGTAGTTCACTTCTTCCACGTTGCCGTTGAAGTCGGTGAACGGACCGTCCTTGATGCGGACTTGCTCGCCCACTTCGTACAGCACTTTCGGACGCGGCTTCTCCACGCCTTCCTGCATTTGCTGCATGATCTTGTCGATCTCGCGCGCAGGAATCGGGGTCGGCTTGTTCGATTTGCCGCCGATGAAACCGGTGACCTTGCTGGTGTTTTTCACCAGGTGCCAGGTTTCGTCGGTCATTTCCATTTCCACCAGCACGTAGCCAGGGAAGAAACGGCGTTCGGTGACCGACTTCTGGCCATTCTTGACTTCCACCACTTCTTCGGTGGGCACCAGGATCTGGCCGAATTGTTCTTGCATGCCGGCGCGTTCGACGCGTTCGGTCAGGGCGCGCTGGACGCTTTTTTCCATGCCGGAATAAGCATGCACGACGTACCAGCGCTTGTTGCTCACCGGTACGCTCAGCGCTGCGCCAGCCTCTTGCGGCGGCACTGCTTCGCCTGCCGCGTCATCTTGCACATTTTCGCTCATTATTGTTTCCAACCCAGAATCACGTCGTACAACAGGAATTCCAGCAACTTATCCGTGCCCCACAGGAACACAGCCATTACCAATACGAAGGCAAACACGATCAACGTGATTTGCGTCGCTTCTTTGCGCGTAGGCCAAACGACTTTTTTGGTTTCGCGGACGGCTTCTTTAGCGAAATTCAGGAATTCGCGGCCGGAGGTCGAGGTATACGCGATGCCAGCGGAAATAAGCAAACCACCCACTAGCGCAGCTGCCCGCACCAGGGATGGTTGACCTGCCAGGTAAAAGAACCCGACTACGCCTGCAATCGCAGCAACCACAGCCAGCACGACTTTGAACTTGTCGTTTGACGTGCTAACGGTTTGCACGGATTGATTAGACATTCTATTTTACTTTCGGTGCCCTGCACCTGAATTCGGTGGCAGGGGCGGAGGGCCTCGAACCCCCAACCTTCGGTTTTGGAGACCGACGCTCTGCCAATTGAGCTACGCCCCTACGTAAAACTTGATCAGTGAATCCGCAATTATAGCACCCGACTGCAGTCGGGCGCTAGTTCTTGGCGCAGATTCTTAGGCCAGGATTTTTGCTACCACGCCGGCGCCGACGGTACGGCCGCCTTCGCGGATTGCAAAACGCAGACCTTCTTCCATAGCGATCGGGTTGATCAGCTTAACAGTGATCGACACGTTGTCGCCTGGCATAACCATTTCTTTGTCCGCTGGCAGTTCGATCGAACCGGTCACGTCAGTCGTACGGAAGTAGAACTGTGGACGATAGTTGTTGAAGAACGGGGTGTGACGGCCGCCTTCGTCTTTCGACAGAACATAGATCTCGCCGGTGAAGTGGTTGTGCGGCTTGATCGAGCCTGGCTTCGCCAGAACCTGACCACGCTGTACGTCTTCACGCTTGGTGCCGCGCAGCAGCAGACCAACGTTGTCGCCTGCCTGACCCTGGTCCAGCAGCTTGCGGAACATTTCCACGCCGGTGCAGGTGGTTTTCACGGTGTCGGTGATACCAACGATTTCGATCTCTTCGCCGACCTTGATGATACCGCGCTCAACGCGACCGGTCACCACGGTGCCGCGGCCCGAGATCGAGAACACGTCTTCCACTGGCATCAAGAAGGCGCCGTCCACTGCGCGCTCTGGCGTAGGGATGTAGCTGTCCAGTGCGTCGGCCAGAGCCATGATGGCTACTTCGCCCAGAGGACCAGTGTCGCCGTCCAGTGCTTTACGTGCCGAACCTTTGATGATTGGCAGGTCGTCGCCTGGGAACTCGTATTTCGACAGCAGCTCGCGCACTTCCATCTCAACCAGTTCCAGCAGCTCTTCGTCGTCGACCAGGTCGCACTTGTTCAGGAACACAACGATGTATGGAACGCCAACTTGGCGGGCCAGCAGGATGTGCTCGCGGGTCTGTGGCATTGGGCCGTCAGCTGCGGAGCAAACCAGGATCGCGCCGTCCATCTGCGCTGCACCGGTAATCATGTTTTTGATGTAGTCGGCGTGGCCTGGGCAGTCAACGTGAGCGTAGTGACGCGATGCGGTCTCGTACTCAACGTGGGCGGTGTTGATGGTAATGCCGCGTGCTTTTTCTTCTGGAGCAGCATCGATCTGGTCGTATGCTTTGGCTTCGCCGCCGAATTTCTTCGACAGAACGGTAGCGATTGCAGCCGTCAGGGTGGTCTTGCCATGGTCAACGTGACCGATGGTGCCGACGTTCACGTGCGGTTTAGTCCGCTCGAATTTACCTTTTGCCATTTTAGACTCCTAACAATTTGATAAGTGTGCAGGGCACGCGCCCGACTGCTTGAGGATGCTGCTTGCTTGATACTGCGAATTCTGGTGCCCTTTACGTGGATTGAACACGTGGCCTCTCCCTTACCAAGGGAGTGCTCTACCACTGAGCTAAAAGGGCTTTATTTGTTGCGATGTACCACATAGATGCAAGCTAACTGGAGCGGGTGAAGGGAATCGAACCCTCGTCGTAAGCTTGGAAGGCTTCTGCTCTACCATTGAGCTACACCCGCGAGGTTTAGATCATCTTCACTGCTATCACTCAGTTTTCTTGCAAAAACTTGGTGGAGGGGGCTGGATTCGAACCAGCGTACTCGAAAGAACAGATTTACAGTCTGTCGCCTTTAACCACTCGGCCACCCCTCCGCGAGGAACCGCAGAGTATGAAGCAACTTCTTTGACTTGTCAACACTGTCTGCAGAATTTTTCGACTTCATTTTCTGCAAGCTGCGATGTTTCGTCTGCTTCGGGGCGAGATTGTAATCACAAGAATGTGATTGTGCAAGTGTTGTTTTTAAGTTGAATGATTTCTTATAGAATCGACATCTTGACGCACTCGTCCGATGCGCCGGAACTGGCCCCGACTGGAGCAGCCGATTTTGCAAGCACACGCCTTTCCCCCAGCCCCCTCCTCCCGCCGGCGCTCCCTGCTGCTGGCCAACGCCGCCCTGCTGCTGGCCTATCTGGCCGCCGGCCGCCTGGGCCTGGAGATGGCGCTGGGCGCAGCCTACGCCAGCCCGCTGTTCGTGCCGGCCGGCATCGCCCTGGCCACGGTGTTTACGCTGGGGCCGCGCCTGCTGCCGGCGGTGGCGCTGGGCGCGGTGCTGGTCAACCTGCTGCCGCTGGGCAGCGCCGCCGCGCCGGGCTGGCCTTCGGGACTGGCCCTGCTGGCCGCACTGGCCGCCGGCGCCGGCGCCACCCTGCAAGCCTGGGTGGCCATGCTGGTGCTGCGGCGCGCGGTGCAGCCGGCGCTGGGGCGCGGACGCGACGTGCTGGGCTTTATGCTGCTGGCGCCGCTGCTGGCCCTGGTCAGCTGCACGGTGGCGATAGGCGGCAACGGCCTGCTCGGCACGCTGCCCCCGGCCGCGCTGCCGGTCAACTGGTTCACCTGGTGGCTGGGCGACACCACCGGCATCCTGCTGGCCGCGCCGCTGACCTGGATCGCCATCGGCCAGCCGCGCCCGCTGTGGCGCCGCCGCCGCTGGCTGGCGGGCCTGCCGCTGCTGGTCTCGAGCGCGGTGTTCGTCGGCATCTACTTCCAGGTCGAACACTGGGAGAACGTGCAGCAGCTGCAAACCTTCCGCCTCAAGTCGCAGCAGCTGGGCGACTTGCTGCAAGCCCAGTTCAGCGAGCACGAGCGCTTCATCTACGCCATGTCCAAGGCGCTCAACGACCCGCAGCGCGCAATCGCCGCGAGCGACTTCAGCAATTTCGCCTCCGGCTATCTCGACAAGCGCCCCGAGCTGCTGTCCATGAGCTGGCTCAAGCCCATTGGCCGCGCGCAGCGCGCCGCTTACGAACAATGGGGCAAGCAGGCCATCGATCCCGCCTTCGAAGTGCGCGAAGGCGGCGGCGAGCACCGCATGCAGCGCGCCGGCGAACGCCCGGAATACATGGTGTCGACCTATATCGAGCCCATCAGCAGCAGGCGCTACCTCGGCATCGACTTCCTCAGCGAGCCGGTGCGCGCCGAGGCCGTGCGGCAGGCGCTGCGCAGCGGCCAGCCCTCGGTCAGCGCTCCCATCTCGCTGTTCCGCCATGCAGAGAAGAACGGCCTGATCCTGCTGCAGGCCGTGCAGGCGCCGGGCGACGCCGCCAGCACCATAGGCATGCTGCTGATCTCCATCCATGCGGACTCCTACATCGAACGCGCCATCGCGCAGGTGAACTTCCCGGCCATGCAGGTGCGCCTGCAGGACGCGAGCGCCGCGCAGCCGCGCACCCTGTACGACCACCTTCCGCCTTCCGTGCGGGGCGCGGCGGACGGCGCGGCGGCAAGTGCGGCGGCGCAGGTGCAGCGCCGCCTGCGCTTCGGCGGCCGCGACTACCTGCTGACCGCGGCGCCCACGGCCGACTACGCGGCGGCCCAGCGCGGCTGGCAGAGCTGGACCGTGCTGACCTGCGGCCTGCTGCTGACGGCGCTGCTGGGCGGCATGATGCTGCTGATCTCGGGCGAGCGCGCGCTGATCCAGGACCAGGTGAAGGACGCCACGCGCCGCCTGCGCGAGCGCGAAGCGCGCCTGCAGGCCATCCTCGACAAGGCGGCCGACGCCATCCTCACCATCGCCAGCGACGGCACGCTGGTGTCGGCCAACGGCGCGGCCGGGCGCCTGTTCGGCTACGCGCCCGAGCAAATGCCCGGCCTGCGCCTGGAGCATCTGCTGCCGCTGGCCGAAGGCGAGACCGCCTCCGGCCTGCTGCGCGCGGTCGCCAGCGGCGTGACCCACGAGCACGAAGCCACCGGCTGGCGCAGCGACGGCAGCGCCTTCCCGCTGGCGCTGTCGGTGAGCGAGGTCGAGCTGCCGGACGAGCACCTGTTCGTCGCCATCCTGCACGACCTGACCGAGCAGCAACGCGCGCAGGAGCGCATCCACCGCCTGGCCCACCACGACCCGCTCACGGGGCTGGACAACCGCTTGTCGCTGAACCTGCGCCTGGACCAGCTGCTGGCCCAGGCGCGCCGCAGCCAGGGCACCGGCGCGGTGATGTTCATCGACCTCGACCACTTCAAGAAAATCAACGACACGCACGGCCACCAGGTGGGCGATCTGCTGCTGATCGGCGTGGCCAACCGGCTGCGCGAACTGCTGCGCGAAATCGACTCCATCGCCCGCCTGGGCGGCGATGAATTCATCGTCCTGGCGGGCAGCGCACCCGGCAACCCGATTACGCCGGACAGCGCCAGCCAGATCGCGGTGCGCATCGTCGACGCGCTCAGCGCGCCATTTGTGCTGCAGGGGAAAACCATCCACAGCGGCGCCAGCGTGGGCGTGGCCATGTTCCCGTCCGACGGCGGCGACGCCCCCACGCTGCTGCGCCACGCCGACACCGCCATGTACGCCGCCAAGAGCCAGGGCCGGGGCAATTTCCAGTTCTTCTCGCCTTCGATGAACGCCGCCACGCATGAACGGCTGCTGCTGGAAAGCCGGCTGTGGCAGGCGCTGGAGCAAAACGAATTCGAGCTCTACCTGCAGGCGCAGGTGGAACTGGAGGGCGGCGGCGTGATCGGCGCCGAGGCGCTGCTGCGCTGGCACCATCCCGAGCTGGGCATGGTGGGGCCGGACCGCTTTATCCCCATCGCCGAGGAATCGGGCCTGATACTGCCGCTGGGCGACTGGGTGCTGAGGCGCGCCGTGGAACGGCTGCAGCTGTGGCGGGACGGCGGCCTGGGCCATCTGCGGCTGGCGGTCAACCTGTCGGCGCGGCAATGCCACGGCAGCGCGCTGCTGCCGCAGCTGGACCGGCTGCTGGCCGAGAGCGGCATCAACCCCGCCCTGCTGGAGCTGGAGATCACCGAATCGGCCGCCATGCAGGATCCCGAGCACAGCCGCAAGCTGCTGCGCGAACTGCGCTCGCGCGGGCTGAAGGTGGCCATCGACGACTTCGGCACCGGCTACTCCTCGCTGAGCTACCTGAAGCTGTTCGAGCTGGACCGCATCAAGATCGACCGGGGCTTTGTGAAGGACATCGAGACCGACCCGAACGACGCGGTGATCGTCGCCGCCACCATCGCGCTGGCCCATTCGCTGGGGCTGGCGGTGGTGGCCGAGGGCGTGGAAACGGCGGCCCAGCGCGAGTTCCTGCGCAGCAAAGGCTGCGAGGAAGCGCAGGGCTATCTGTTCGCCCGGCCGGTGCCGGTGGAGCAGTTTGAGGCGCTGGCGCGCGCCGGCATGGCGGGTTACGCCGAGCTCGGCGCCCCCAGCTAACCCGCCCGACGGTCACGGCAAGCTGAGGAAGCGCTAGCGCAGCAGGGGCGCGATGTCCTCGCCCAGCTTCTCCTGCGCCAGCGGGAGGATGCGGCTGGCGTCGCCGGACGCCAGCACGGCGCTGATCCATTCCTGCACGGCGGCGCGGCCATGGCGGCTTTCAAGGCCGTCGAACAGCGCCAGCGCCGCACCGTAAAGGCCCTCCACGTCGGACATGTCCTGCACGAAGTCGCCGGGGCCGAATTTGAACGGCCCTTTCGGCACATAGGACGGATCTTTCGCCTTGAGGGCGCGTTCCTCGCTGCTCATCTGGCGTTCTATTGCCTCCGGACGGACACGCATGCCGCCCCAGGCGCCCAGATGGGGCGCGTCCAGCTTTGCGCGCTCGGCGGCCAGCCCGGCGCGCCGCTGCTCGGCCATGTCGGGCCGCACCTGGCGCGTGACCTGCAGGCCCGCCCATTCCGCATGCCCCTCCTGGAACCAGCGCGGCAGTTTGAAGGCGGCGCGGGACTGGCTGAAGTGCACCTGCTCGTGGGGCATCACCCCGATCAGGAAATGCAGCGCGGCTTCGTCCCAGGCGGCCGAGCGGAACACATTCAGCCAGCGCGCCTCGCCGGTCTTGGGAGCCACATAATCCGGCTTGGTGGTGATGGTCATGGCCGACCAGTGCACGTCCCGGCGCGCGTCGGGAATGACGGGAGCCAGCAGGTCCAGCAGGCCGAGGTAGCACGCGGCCTTGGACTCCACGCCCTGGGCCAGCGCGGGCTCGAAATAAATCCTGGCCGTAGCGCCTGTCGCCGCCGAACGCGCCTCGGCATACGGCAGATCGCCCACAGCGCCGGGCGCCACGGTCACGGCAATGCCGGGCACGGCTGCGGCGCCGGCGGCGGCCAGGCTGCAGGCCTGGTCCAGCGCCCCGGTGGGCGCTGGCTGCGCCGCCGCTGCCGCCGCGCAAACGGACAATTGCAGCGCCGGCAGCAGCCGGCGCCGGACGGCAGGCTTGAATTGGAAATTAGCGAATTGCAGACGACCTTTCACACACACTCCCCGTGACGATTTGCGCCATCATTCCACGGCGAAACCTTTTCGGTTAGTTAATTTTGGTAAATTCTGGTAAAGGCCGGACTCAGGACGGCGTCAGCGCCACCAGCACCTGGCCCTTGAGGGCGCGGATCAGCGAGGTTTCGTCGGGCGGCACGCCTTCGGGCGCCGGCTCGCTGCGGTCGGCGTAGAACAGGCCCAGCTGCACGCCCTGCACCACCAGCGGCAGCACGATGAAGCTGCGCGCGTCCGGCAGCAGCTTGCGGTGCCAGGCCGGCAGCAGGTCGCGGATTTTCGGCGTGCTGGCGTCGGCGATCATCAGGTCGGCGTCGTTCTGCATGGCCAGGTGGAACAGGTCGCTGCCGGGCGCCATCGGAAACGCGAACTCGGCCATGCGCGCGGCGTGTTTTTCGCCGAACGCGATGCGCGCCCGGAAGGTGCCTGCGCGCGCGTCCTTCAGGCACACGGTGGCGTAGCGGAAACCCATGCTGCGGTACAGGGTTTCGAGCACCGCCTGGATCACCTCGTTGACCTTGCAGCGCCCCGCCGCGCGCATCTGCGCCACTTCCTGCACGCCCGCCAGCAGCTGCTCGCGCGCGTTGTAGGGCTTGCCGCTGGCGTGCTGGCCTTCGGGCAGCTTGCCGCCCGCGTCCATGGTGGCCAGCAGCAGCACATTGGGCAGGCCCTCGGCGCTCTCCTCGGCCGGCGGCGGCGCCGGCTGCAGCTGCAGCGTGTCCAGCAGCTCGTCCATCTCGCCGCGTATCGCGCCCAGCATCTCCGCCATCCGCTGCCGCTCCAGTCCCAGCGCCGCGCCGTAGCGCTCGAACAGGGCCTTGAGCACGTCGTCCGCCAGCCCGCCCGGGCGCACCAGCGCGCGCGCCGCGTCCATGCTGAAGGAGACCACCAGCCGCACCCAGTCCTGCCGGTTCGGCGGCGGCTTCTGCACCGGCGCCGGCGGCAGCGCGCCGATGGAGCGCACGATCACGTCCGGGATCTTCCATTCGTTGAGGATGGCGGCCGACAGCGTGTCGTAGGTGCTGCCCAGTATCATCTGCGAGGCCTGGCTGATGCTGTGCGCACCGCCCGCCACCAGCACATTGATCTCGCGGTAGCGCTCGTGATGCTGGGACGCGATCAGCAGCGGGCCGATATTCTTGAACAGGGCGCCGATGGAGGCTTCCTCCGCCCCCTGGTAGGCCGACAGGCGCGCCAGCTCGCGCCCGATCAGGCTGGCGCACAGCGCCGCCTCCAGCTCCACCCGCACGCTTTGCGCGTGCTTGCTGTTGGCCAGCGTGTCCACCAGCAGCATGGCCAGCGCGGTGGTCTTCACGTTGTCGAAGCCGAGCAGGGAAATGGCGCGCGAGATGGTGGTGACGGCGATGCCGCCCACGGTGCGGTAGCGCGGCGTGTTGGCAATGCGCAGCACTTTCTGCGTCAGCGCGGCGTCCGACAGCACGTAGTAGGCCAGCTCCTGGGTGCCGCCCTCGTCCGAGTCCACCAGCTGCACCACGCGCGCCACCGACACGCCCAGCGCGAACACGCCCTCGTCGCTGCACAGCTTTTTCAGCAGGGGACCGCGCACGGGGCGCGTGTCGAGGCTGGCGGGCGATGGGGGCGGCGAAGCAGACGGCATGGTGCGGTATCCAGCTATGCCCTATCAGGGCGGCAATCCATTGTAGCGCCGCGCGCGCCGCGCCGCGTCAGATTGCCGCCAGCCGTCCGGCCCGGATGTTGTATTTCTTCAATATGTCCTGGTGCAGGGCGGACAGCGCGCCCAGCTTGGGGTTGGACGGGTCCAGCCGCCGCACGCTGGCGATCAGGTTCAGCGCGTCCTGCCCCAGGGTGCCGTCCCAGCCGGTGTTCTCCAGGCATTTGAGCACCGCCACGGCCGCGTTGAAGACCACCTGGCCGTTGTCGGGCAGCTTGGCCACCGCTTCCATCATCAGCTCGACGGCGCCCTTGTAGTCGCCTTCCTTGGCGCGCGCGGCGCCCACGGCCACCATGTCCACCACTTCCTGCCGGCTTTCCGCCGCCAGCTGCTGCGCCAGCTCGCCCTGCCCCGCGTCCTCCAGCACGCGCATGGCCTTGGCCATGGCGGCGGGGTTGCCGGCATTGCGCATCACGCCGCGCAGCACTTCGGCGGCCTGCTCCGGCTTGCCGCCTTCCAGGCAGGTGCGCGCCAGGTCCAGCCGCAAGTCGTTGGACAGGCCGGTGGCGCGGCGGCAGCCGGCCAGCGCGAACTGGATGGATTCGTCCAGCCGCGTCTGGTTGCCGGTGTACTCGTGCAGCATGGCCGAGGAGATGGCGCTGCACACGGCCGTGTTGCGCTGCCCGGCCAGCGATTTGTCCAGGTCGCGGATGACGGCGGCGGCCTGCACCGGATCGCCCTTGCGCACCAGCGTGGACACCAGCCGCGCGTGGTCCTCGGGGTCGCGGAATTCGGAATAGCGGGCCTTGCTGACCACCTGCTTCCAGGCCTGCTCGGCGGCGTCCAGGTCGCCCGCCTCCAGCGCCACCTCGCCCAGCCTGCGCAAACGGCGCACGGCGTGCGGCGACAGCTCCACCGCCTCGCTCAGCACGGCTTGCGCGCCGCTCCAGTCGCTGCCCACCTCGTGGGTGCGCGCCAGCCAGTCATAGGCGTCCAGGAAGCGCTTGTTCTGCTCCACCAGCGCGCCCAGCATGGCCTGCGACTCGCTGTGCAGGCCTTGCAGGAACAGGCACTTGGCCTGGCCCAGCCGCGCCCAGTGGATGTTTTTGCTGGCGTACAGCTCCGCGTAGATGGGTTCGGCCAGTTCCGGCTCGCCGAGCTCCATGTGCAGCTCGGCGCGCAGGCGCTGGAAGTCGGCCACGTAGCGCGGCTGCTGCTGCTCGCCGTCCAGGCAGGCGGCGATGGCGCCGCGCTGGTCGCCCAGCGCCACCAGCTGGTGGATGCCGGACAGCGCCTGGCGCTTGTCGAAGGCGCGCGCGATGCGCTCCAGCATATTGTCGGCCGTGAAAGGTTTCAGGATGTAGTCGTTGGGCTGCAGCTCGGCGGCGCTGACCACCTTGTTGAACTGGCCCTCGCCGGTGACCATGAAAAACAGCGTGGCGGGCTGGATCAGGCGGTGGTGGCGCAGGTCCTCCAGCATCTGCTGGCCGTCCTGGCCACCGTCCAGGCAGTATTCGCACAGCACGATGTCGTAAGTCTTGCTGGAAAGCATGCGGATGGCCTGACCGGAACTGCTGGCGTCCTCGATCCGGGTCACGCCGCACAGGTTGAGCATATTGTGCAGGCTGGCACGCATGCCGGGATGCGGCTCGATGGTGAGCGCGCTGACGCCGGCTGCAAGGCCGGCTGTAAGGCGTGCAGGCTGGCTGGCCCGCCCCGCGGTGAAACCCATAGGCTGATTCATTATTCTTTCCGCAATCCGTCTGCGCATGGGCGAGGCGCACGTGATGGCAGCGGCGCGCAGGGATGCGGCGGCAGACTGCCTGTAGGCAAAGTATATTACGGAAGTGTGAGAATCTGTGACATTCCCCTGAAAATGCGGCATTGCAGCGGGGCCAACCCGCCACAATGCCGCAGCGGATGTCTTATTTCGCGGACGGTGGCTGCTGGCCCAGTTCCGGATCCCGCTCGATCACGTCCAGCAGCGCCAGCACCACTTCGGGGTCGAACTGGCTGCCGCTGCGAGCCTTGATGTAGGTCATCACCTCAGGGTAGGGCCACGGTTCCTTGTACGGGCGCTCGTGCAGCAGGGAGTCGAACACGTCCACCACCGCCACGATGCGGGCGGAAATGGGAATAGCGCGCCCTTTCAGGCCGTTCGGATAGCCGGCACCGTCGAAATGCTCGTGGTGCGCACCGGCGATCTCGGCGCCATAAGTCAGATAGCTGACGCCGTCGACCATATTGGCGGCGCGTTCCAGGATGGTGCGGCCGACGTTGGCGTGGGTCTGCATCTGCACCCGCTCGTCGGGCGTGTGCAGGCCCGGCTTGAGCAGGATACGGTCCGGCGTCGCCACCTTGCCCACGTCGTGCAGGATGCTGGCCAGGCCTATCATGTCGAGCAGCTGCGGGGTCAATTCGTCCTCGTAGACGCCGCGCTCCTTCATGCGCGCGGCGATGGCGGTCGACAGCGCCTGCACGCGGCGCACATGGCCGCCGGTGCCGCTGTCGCGGAACTCGGCCAGGTCGGCCAGCGCTACCACGGTGGCCTCCTGCGCCTTGCGCAGCTGGCCGAACATGTACAGGTTGTCGAAGGCGGCGGCGATACGCTGACAGAACACTTCCAGCAGGTCACGCTGGATCTGCGCCAGCGGCCACGGCGGCGTGACGGAGATCGCCACTTCCCGGTCCTGGGTGTGGATGAACAGCACGTTGGCCGGATGCTCGAACTGGCTTTTCTTTTCGGAGAAGGCCTTGGCGATGGCCGGCCACAGCGGATGCTCGGACGGCATGCGCTCGTTCTCGGCCAGCGGCGCATAGCCGCCGGTGGCGGCCACCACGGTGGCCGGGCCGGTGTCGCCCTGCATCAGGCACAGCACGCCGTCGGCGCCCACGTCCAGGATGGCGGACACCTGGTTCAGCACGCCCGAGGCGAACTCGCGCAGCGAGTGGATCTGGTACAGATTGGTGGCGCCGGCCAGGATCTTGCCCAGGCCCACGCGGCTGCGCTCGAGCATGTTCAGGCTCTCGTAGGCGCGCAGCGCGGAGATGACCGTGGTGAACAGCTTCTGCGTGGTCAGCTCGGTCTTGGCTTTGTAGTCGTTGATGTCGTATTCGATGATGACGCGCTGCTCGGGCGCCTGGCCGGGCTGGCCGGTGCGCAGCACCACGCGCACGATGGCGTTGTGCAGTTCCTCGCGGATGCGGCGCGCCAGCAGCAGGCCGGCATCGTCGGTTTCCATCACCACGTCGAGCAGCACCAGGGCAATGTCGGGGGTGTCGCGCAGGATGTCGTAGGCTTCGCGCCCGCTGTAGGCGGAGAACAGCTCCAGTTCGCGGCCCTTGAAGCTGACATTGCGCAGCGCCAATCGGGTGACCGCATGCACGTCCACGTCGTCGTCGACGATCAGCACGCGCCACAGGCGCTGGTCCGGCGCCGGCAAGCCGGCCGGCGCCACTTCCTCATCGTCCTCGTCGAGCAGCCAGTTGTCGTCTGAGGCGTTTGAATCGGTCATACATTCTCCAAGGTCGCGCGAGGCTGCGCGGTTTGCGCGCGCGGCTCCCGCGGCGCGCGCCGTCTGGTTCCCAGCATAATCAGAATTTGCCAGCCTGACAACCCCCGCCAAAGGTGCCGCCGTCCGTTTTCCAACAATAGCAAATGCCCCGGAAAACGGCTACCCTGATAACATCCCTCATGCGAAGGAGCCACCATGCAAGACGCCGCCAACAACACCAATACCGCCAGCAACCCCGGCAGCGACAGCGACGGCCGCGAGTTCCTGGCCTTCAAGCTAGGCAAGGAAGAGTACGGCATCGACATCCTGAAGGTGCAGGAGATCCGGGGCTATGAGGCGGTCACGCGCATCGCCAGCGCGCCGGAATTTATCAAGGGCGTGATTAATTTGCGCGGCATCATCATCCCGGTGGTGGATATGCGCATCAAGTTCCACCTGGGCGAGCCGGTGTATGACGACTTTACCGTCGTGATCATTCTCAACATCAAGGGCCGCGTGGTGGGCATGGTGGTGGACAGCGTGTCGGACGTGACCACGCTGATGCCGGAACAGATCAAGCCGGCGCCGGAAATGGGTACGGCTTTCAGCACCGAGTATGTGCTCGGGCTGGGCACCATAGACGAGCGCATGCTGATACTGGTCGATATCGATACGCTGATGTCCAGCCCGGAGATGGGGCTGATTGAGAGTTTGCAGCCGTGACGCACGGCGGGTTACGCTGCGCTAACCCGCCCTACTTTCTGCAGTTGGTCTTGTCGGCTGATGGGTCGATGTTCTGGTAGCGGATTTCGTACTTGCCGCTGGCCAGCTTGTCGACCACCCAGGTGTCGCGCGCCAGCACGTAGGCGTAGCGCACATTGGATTTGCGCTCCAGGTCGTAGACCTTGATGAACACGGCCGAGTCGTTGCCGGCGTTGTCCAGCGTGAGCTGCATGTCCTCGCCCTTGTTGCTGACCGGGAAGCCGGCCACGTAGCCGGACTGCGCCGGCCAGGCTTCGCCGTTGGGCGCGGCCAGCGCGGGCGCGTCGGCGTCGCAATCGGCCGGGGCGGCGGTGGCCGTGCCCGGCAGCACCACTTGCGACAGCGCCACCACCTTGATCAGCGGCGCGCGCAGCACGCCGCTTTCGGTCGCGTAAGGCTTGGCGACGGCCCAGCTGTCGGCCAGCGGATCGTTCCTGGCTTCGGCCCTGGCGGCCGGCGCCGGGGTGGCGGACGGCGCCGGCCCGGTCATGCCCGCCGCCGCGCTCAGTTCGCTCTTGCTGCCCAGCGCTGCGGCCAGCACCGCCTGCAGGCGCGGCTGGCCGGCCGACACCACGCCGCCCACCCAGCCCACCACCAGGCTCAGGCCCAGCGCCACGCCCCATTTCCAGTTGCGGCGCCAGCCCGAACGCACCGCGCGCGGTTCGTCCATATGTTCCGGCCAGGCATGCTCCGGTCCCGCGTGCCGGGGCGCCTTATGGCCGTCCTCGTGGCGCGTGCTTTCCAGCCATTCGATTTCCCATTCCTCGGCCGCGATCCACTCGTCATGCTCCTTGCGGCGCTGTGGATCGGCCAGCGTGCCATAGGCGCTGTTGAGGATGGCCATGATGCGCGCCGCCTTTTCGTCGCCCGGATTCTTGTCCGGGTGGTATTTCTGGCTGAGCGCCTTGTAGGCGGCACGTATGACTTCCTGCGGCGCCATGCGCGCCACTTTCAGGTTGTCATAGTGAGTGTGTATCTTTCCCATCGTTCCGTTAACTTTTCGACAAGCGCGCCGCGACGGGTGGCCGCGCTGAATCGACCATCATAGCTGATTCCGGGCCGTCAAACCCATCAAACAGCCGACGAAAAGCGGTGCAATTCGCGCAATCAGAGCCGGTGGCTGCGATCGGCGGCGGCCAGCTGGGCTGGCAATTCCACATTCTTTCCTATGACCAACACCTTAAACAGCTCGCCCATCTCGGCCGGCGACACAAGTTTCTGCAAAGCATTGGCCTGTGGCAAATATGCCATAGCGTCGGACGGATCGGTGCGCAGCAGCAGCTCGCCCACGCCGGCGCCGATCAGGAAAGCGGCCTGGTTCATATAGGCCAGCACGTCGGCGCCCGCGTCCTGCGCGGCCACGGCGGCGGCGGTGAAGTCCACGTGGGCGGTGATGTCCTGCAGGCCGGGCAGGTAGAAGGGCTCGGCGTGGGCGTGGTGGCGGTAGTGGCACATCAGCGTGCCCTTGTCGCGCTGGTCCAGATAGTACTCGTGGCCGGGGAAGCCGTAGTCGAGCAGCACGGCGGCGCCGCTGCCCTGGGCCAGCATGCGGCCCAGCGTAGCCATGAAGCCGCAGGCGGTGCCGTGCAGCTCGGTTTCATAACCGTCCGGCAGCTCGGCTTCCTGCTCGGCGCCGACCTGGCTGGCCAGCTGCCGCTGCAGCTCGGCGCTCATGGGCTGTTCCTCGTAGGCGAAGCCGCCGTCCTGGATGGTGACGTACAGTTCGCGCCAGCCGCCAGCGGTCTTGCGCACCAGCTGCACCGGCATGGCGTCCAGCACCTCGTTGCCGAACACGGCGCCGTCCCAGCGCTCGGGCAGCGCGTCCAGCCATACCACCTGCGGGAAGCCGCCCAGCAGCGCCTGCTGGCGCGCGCGCAGCTCGCCGGACAGTTCCACAATCGCGTATTGCTCCAGCTCTATCCCGGCGGCCTTCAGCTCGGTCAGGATGTCGAAGGCCAGCTTGCCGGTGCCGGCGCCGAACTCGAGGATGCGGGGCGCGCTTTGAGCGATAATAGCGGCTGCCACATGGGCCAGCGTGGCGCCGAACAGCGGCGTCAGCTCGGGGGCGGTTGTAAAATCGCCATCCTTGCCCAGCTTGGCGGCGCCGCCGCTGTAGTAGCCCAGGCCGGGCGCGTACAAGGCCAGTTCCATGAAGCGGGTGAAGGGGATGGCGCCGGGCGCGCGCTCGATTTCGGCGGCGATCAGGTGCTGCAGGGCGTGGGACGCGGCCAGCGCGTCGCTAGTGGGTGCGGGTAAGCTCATCCCGGCATTTTAAACAATTCGATGGAACTATTCATGACACAGGCAGACAACACGGCGGCGCCGGCCCCGGTGGCGCTGGTGACCGGCGCCGGGCGCCGCATCGGCCGCGCCATCGCGCTGGGCATGGCGCAGGCCGGCTGGGACGTGGCGGTGCATTACCGCCACTCGCTGGCCGAGGCGCAGCAGGTGGTGGCGCAGATCGCCGCCATGGGCCGGCGCGCCATCGCCCTGCCCTGCGACCTGGCCGACGAGGCGGCCGTGCGGCGCCTGCTGCCGCAGGCCGTCAGCGTGCTGGGACAGGTATCCTGCGTGGTCAACAACGCCTCGCTGTTCGACTACGACAGCGCGGCCAGCTTCACCCAGGCGCGGCTGGCCGAGCACATGGCGGCCAATGTGGCCGCGCCCATCCTGCTGGCGCAGGCGCTGCACGCGGCCACGCCGGACGGCGCCCAGGCCGTGGTTTTGAATCTGCTCGACCAAAAACTGTACAATCTCAATCCCGACTTCCTGTCCTACACCTTGTCCAAGGCCGCGCTGCACACGGCCACGACCATGCTGGCCCAGGAACTGGCGCCGAAAGTGCGCGTGGCCGGCATAGCGCCCGGCATCACGCTGGTGTCCGGCGAACAGAGCGAGGACGGCTTCGCCAAGGCGCATACGCAAACGCCGCTGGGCCGTTCCAGCACGCCGGAGGACATCGTGGCCGCCGTGCTGTACGCGGCCGGCGCGCGCGCGCTGACCGGCAGCACGCTGCTGGTCGACGGCGGCCAGCACCTGCAGGCTTCGCCGCGCGACGTGATGTTCCTCGCGAAATAATTATTTATACTCTTTATACTGAAAGCTCAACCATGCTGTCCGCCCTGACCCACCCCCGGCTCCAAGACTGCCGCCGCCTGTTCCTGCGCAACTACGAAGTGCTGATCAACATCGGCGTGCACGATTTCGAGAAGAAGGGCGAGCAGCGCGTCCTGATCAATGTGGACCTGTATATCCCGCTGGCGCTGTCGACCCCGACGGCCGACGAGCTGCACGAGGTGGTGGACTACGACTTCATGCGCGAGACCATCGCGCGCCGCATGGCCGAGGGCCATGTGCACCTGCAGGAAACCCTGTGCGACGACGTGGTGCAAGCCATGCTGGCGCACCCGCGCGTGCGCGCCGCGCGCGTGTCGACCATGAAGCCGGACGTCTACCCGGATTGCGAAGGCGTGGGCGTGGAAGTGTTCCGTATTAAGGATGACGTGTAATGAACGCAGTGATGGAAAACCTGGCCGCCGCGCCAGCAGGAAAGTCGGCCGAAAAGATCGCGCTGGAAAACAACAAGCTGCACAAGCGCCTGTGCCGCCTGGTGGGCCAGGCCATCGGCGACTTCAACATGATCGAAGACGGCGACAAGGTCATGGTCTGCCTGTCCGGCGGCAAGGACAGCTACGCGCTGCTGGACATCCTGATGACCTTGCGCGAGCGCGCGCCGATCAATTTCGAGATCGTGGCCGTCAACCTGGACCAGAAGCAGCCCAACTTCCCGGCCGACATCCTGCCGGCCTACCTGGAAAAGCTGAGCATCCCCTACCACATTGAAAACCAGGACACCTACAGCATCGTCAAGCGCCTGATCCCGGAAGGCAAGACCACCTGCTCGCTGTGCTCGCGCCTGCGCCGCGGCATCCTGTACCGCGTGGCCGACGAGCTGGGCTGCAACAAGATCGCCCTGGGCCACCACCGCGACGACATCCTGGAAACCTTCTTCCTGAATATGTTCTTCGGCGGCAAACTGAAGGGCATGCCGGCCAAGCTGGTGTCGGACGACGGCAAGCACATGGTGATACGCCCGATGGCCTACGTGAAGGAAGCGGACACCGAGCGCTACGCCGAAGTGAAAGGCTTCCCGATTATCCCGTGCGACCTGTGCGGCTCGCAGGAAAACCTGCAGCGCAAGCAGATCAAGAACCTGATGCGCGAATGGGACAAGAAGCATCCAGGCCGCGTGGACAACATCTTCTCGGCGCTGTCGACCGTGGTGCCCTCGCACCTGATGGACCGCGACCTGTTCGGCTTCCAGGACATCAAGGCCGACGGCCTGGCCAACCCGCTGGGCGACATCGCCTTCGACGAGGAGCCCTGCTCCACGCCGAGCACCGCGCCCGGCATCATCCCGCTGCAGCCGCTCTGATTTGCATCAAACCGCCACGCCTTGCCGATGTTACGGCAAGGCGTACAATCGGTTGTCAAACCAGGAGCACACCATGGACGCCCCAGTAGCAAGCTCACTCCCCGAAACTTTGCAGCAGCAGCTGGCCCAGCTGGCCGAACTGACCGGCCAGTCCGAGAGCAGCATCATGCAACTGGCACTGCAAGAATACCTGGACTGCCATCTCCCCGAGATGCTGGAACTGCAAGCGTCCGAGCAACAAGCCGATCGCAAGGAATTTGCGTCCAAAGAAGAAGTTCGGGAAGTATTCGCCCGATATGGCGCATGAACCCGAACTTGAATGGACGCCTCTTGCCGTTAAGAGCCTGGAGCAGGTTCTTGCGCGCATAGCCCAGGATAACCCAGCTGCCGCGCAGCGATTCGCCCGAAGAGTAAAACAAAAAACTGAGCAATTGCGCCAGTACCCCGCGCTTGGCAAAGCCGCCCACAACAAGCGCCGCATCCTGCTTGTCCATCCAAACTATCAACTCACGTACCGCGTCACCGACCAAGCGGTCGAGATCCTCAACATCCGCCACGTCGCACGCAAGCCCAAATAGCGCTCAATTGGCGCCCAAAACTGCCTGCCTCAACAACCGGCTACTCCACACAATTTTCTTGACATCTCATTTTCGACGGCACAATATATTAACAAATTCGTTAATTATCTAATTAAATAATGTCCCTGGATAAAGTATTTGAAGCGCTGGCATCGGCGCCACGCCGCAAAATCCTGGCCTACCTGGCCGAGGCCGAGATGAATACGTCCGAACTGGCGGCGCGCTTCGAGATGAGCGCACCGGCGATTTCGCGCCACCTGTCGGTGCTGGAAAACGCGGGGCTGATCAGCAGCGAACGGCGAGGCCAGTTCGTGTTCTACAAGCTCACAGCGGACAACGTCGCCAACACCCTGACCAGCTATGCGCTGGAGCTATGCCCGGCAGGCAGGCCGCTCAAGCGCGAGTCCGCCGCCATCGCCGCCAACCGGCGCAACCGGAAAGTCTAGACGGGAGAAACGCATGCCTTCGATACCAGACAGCCTGAAACAGCACCGCGTCCGCAGCGCGGATCCCGCAGGCGTTATCGGAGGCACGGTGCGCTACGCGCCGCTCAAGTCTCTGTGGTTCAGCGGCATGGCGGGCGCCGCCCTGATCGGTGGCATCGCCACTTTTTCCTGGACCGCATTCGCCCTCTTCCTCGCCGCCACCGCTTTTGTGCTGCTGTTCGGCCATTCACTGGGCAGCCACCGCAAGCTGATACACAACAGCTTCCAATGCCCGAAATGGCTGGAGTACACGCTGGTCTATTGCGGCGTGCAGGTCGGCCTGGCAGGCCCGCTTGGCCTGCTGCGCCAGCACGAACTGCGCGACTACGCGCAGCGCATGCCGGACTGCCACGATTACCTGCGCCACGGCCGCAGCTTCTGGCGCGACGGCTGGTGGCAGATCCACTGCGACCTGGCGCTCGACACGCCGCCCGCCATCCATTTGGAGCCGGCCATCGAGAACAACCGCTTCTACCGCTTCCTGGAGCGCACCTGGATGCTGCAGCAGCTGCCTCCCGCCCTGGCGCTCTACGCCATCGGCGGCTGGAGTTTCGTCGTCTGGGGCGTGTGTGCACGCATCACGGCAGGCATCTTCGGCCACTGGCTGATAGGCTATTTCGCGCACAACCACGGCCCCATGCATTCGGAAGTCTATGGCGCGGCCGTGCAAGGCCACAACATCCGCTTCGTGTCCCTGTTGACCATGGGCGAGTGCTGGCACAACAACCATCACGCCTATCCGGGTTCTGCGTGCCTCGGCCTGTATGCCGGCGAATGGGACCCGGGCTGGTGGACCTTGCTGGTGCTGCGCCGCACTGGACTGGCATGGGACCTGCGCCTCCCGCACCAGTTGCAGCACCGCCCCGAACTGCGCAAACTGGACACGCTGCAGCATTCCCCTTGCATCGCCCCTCCGCTCATGGGCACTATCTCAACTTAAGGATATGCCATGAAGGTCGATACCAATTCCAACGCAGTGCAGGGCAAGCTGGAGTTCGTCAAGAAAATGGCCGGCGGCGATTTCCAGGCGGCGCTGGACGGCGCCATGGGCGGCGCGGCGGCGAAGACGAATCCGGTGGCCGAGCTGGAGGCGTATATGAAGATGACGCCCGCCGAACGCATGCGCGATGCGCTGCTGAAAAAGCTGGGCATAAGCGAGGAGGACCTGGCGGCCATGCCGCCGGAACAGCGCAAGAGCTTCGAGGAGAAGATCGGCCAGCTGGTGCAGGAAGAAATGCAGAAGGCCGATCATAAAAAAGGCGCCCGTATCGATACGAGCGCCTGAGATTAGCGCACCTCTTAACGCGCCACCGCGCTGCGCATCACCGGGTACAGCTTGAAGCGCTCGTCCCACGACGGGTGGCGGCGGGCGAAGAAGTCCAGGCGCTGCGCGGAACTGGCGGCGAAGGCGGGGTCGCTGTCCAGCTTGCGCTTGAACTCGGCCGCCACGGCCGGGTCTTTCAGCTGTTCGCGCGCCACTTCCTCGGCCACGTATTCCTCCATGTACTCCTTGCGCTCGAAGGCGTTGTTGAACGCGCCCCAGGCCAGCAGCGAGTCGGCGCTTTCCGGTTCCAGCATGGCCATCACAAGGCGCGACTTGGCCTGCGCGATGGGCACGAACAGCGCGCCCTTGCCCACTTCGCGCGCTTCCCTGCGCCACGCGCCTTCCACCGCCAGCGCCTGGTGCCCTTCAAAGGACTGCGCGCCGAATTTGCTCTTGTCGGCGCGGAAGGCTTCCACTTCGACCTTGCCCAGGTCCGCGTTCAGCACCTTGTAGCTGATACCGTGCTGCGCCAGCTTGGCCGCCACCATGTTAGCCTGCGCGGCCGGCACCAGGTAACCGCCGGCCGGCGCCGCCACCTGAAGGTTGGGCACCACTTCGTCGCGCAGCGGCACGGTCCACATTTGCGGCTTGCTCTCGTCGTAGCGGGTCCACAGCGCGCCGGACACGCTGGACGGCGTGCGCGTGTATTCGTAGCCGGCGAACTGTATCATCCGCGTGCGGTCGGTGGTGCGGTAGCTGAGCGGCACCAGCTGGTTGCCCAGGTTCAGCGCGCGCGCGTCCGCCTCGGCCGCCAGCTTGCGCCACTCGGCGCCGTGCTCGGCTACCTGCGACAGCAGCGACACGATGGTGTTGCGCGTGATGCGCACGCGGGTCGGATAGTCTTTCCACGAGTGGGTTTCCACCAGCATGGCGAAGCGGTTGCGCAGCGGGAAGTAGCCGGTCGAGAAGCGCGGCGCCGACATGCTGTCCTCAAAGCCGGACTGCGGATCGTCGGTCTTGGCGAAGGAGATGTAGTAGTGCTTGGGGTCGGAACCTTCTTTGCGCAGGTCGGCCATCACCGCCTCGCGCAGTTCCACGCCGGCCGTCATCAGCGCCGCGTCGCCGCCGTGCACCGGCTCCACCTGGATGGACACGTCGGGCTGGAACTTGGCGCCGTCGGTCACGTGCAGGTCGATATAGGCCAGCGGGTCCCAGGCGTTCACCAGCGCCAGCATGGCCTGCATTTCCGGCGCGTCGGCCTTCACGTAGTCGCGGTTCAGATTGTAGTTCTGCGCCGTGGTGCGCCAGCCCATCGCCACCGGGCCGCGCTGGTTGGGACGGTTCCATTCGCCGAAACGCTCATGGCCGTCGACGTTAAACACCGGCACGAACAGCAGCACCTGCTTGTCCAGCGCGCCCGGCGCGGCCTTGCCTTCGAGCGCCTCGCGCAGCGCCAGGAAGCCGGCGTCCTTGCCGTCGATCTCGCCGGCGTGGATGCCGCCCTGCACCAGCAGCACCGGCAGGCCGCGCTTCTTCGCCTGCTCCGCCGTCAGCGCGCCGCTGCGCGAGACGGCCAGCGCCAGCATGGGCCGGCCTTCCGGCGTGCGGCCGAACTCGAAGCAGCGCACTTGCTTGGGGTAGGCCTGCTGGAAAGCCTTGCACAGCTGCTGCACTTCCTCGTAGCGGCCGGTCTGCTGGAAGCCGGAGCGCTCCGAGACGGTGGTGAGCGCGGGCGCGGCGTGCGCCAGGGGCAAAGCTGCGGAATAGGCCAGGGCCAGGGTCAACTGCAGGGTGCGGCGTTTCATGTATCAGTTCTCCAGCATGCTTAAAAGGGGCGCTCAGCGCGGGGTATGGATGGCGATCTCGCTTACAGGCGGACGCACGGGCACGGCCAGCGGCTCAGGTATGCCGGAACGCGCGCGCGCGGTGGAGGCCGCCGGGCAACGGCCATGCTCGCGGTAATACAGCGCCGCCGCCAGCTGGCCTTCGGCCGGGTCGCCCTGGCTGCGGCTGAAATCGTCCGCCACATTGCAGGTCGGGGCGAAGCCGTCGCTGTAGTCGCCGAAGCCTTTTGCGTTCACGCCCTGGTACTGGATGGTAAAGTAGGTGGTGCCGCAGTTGGGCGTGGGGACAAAAGCGTAAGGCTTGCCGCAGGTCTGGCCGCCGATCAGGTTGACTTCCACGTCCACGCCGCGCAGCCCGTTGATCACCGATTCGCTGGCCGAGCAGGTGCCCGGGCCGGTCAGGATGGTGACGCGCTTCAGGCCCAGCTTGGGCAAGGGCTGCAGGTAAGGCGCCGGCTTGGGGGTGTTCAAGCCGAGCGACACCGGCAGGAAAATCAGCGGCGTCTGCGGCGTGCCCTTGTCGTTGACCAGGGTATGCTCAAACGTCTTGCCGGCGGTGATCTCGCCGCCGGATATCATGTAGGCCAGTTCGCTGGCGATCACCAGCAGGCCGCCGCCGTTGTAGCGCAGGTCCAGCACCAGGTCGTTCACCTTGGCGTCCTCCAGCTGCCTGAAGGCTTCGATCAGCTGCAGCTCGGACACCGGGTTATGGCTGTTGAAAGTCAGATAGCCCACCTTGCCGGTCGGCGTATCGATCACCTTGGTGTTCTGCACAGGCGGCACGTCCAGCTTGGCCGCTTTCAGGAACACCATGAACTTTTGCAGGCCGCGCGCCAGCAGGAACTCGTGCACTTCGCCGGCCTTGACGGGGAACAGGCCCGCGTTCAGCTTGGCAACGGTGGCGGCGTCGCCGGCCCAGACAAAGTTCTGGAAATCCACCTGGTTCAGCACATCGCCCCGGCGCAGGCCGGCCTGGTCGGCTGGCGAGCCGGGCAGGACGGAGGTGATGGTCCAGGTGCGGGGAATGTTGGGGCCGGTATTGCGTGCCCAGTTCATGCCGTAGCCCAGTTCCACGCCGCGCGACAGCTCGTCGTATTCGGCGCTCGAATAGGTGAAGTGGTAGCGGTCCTTGGGCTTGCCGTTGGCGGTCAGCAGCGGCGTCTTGAGCACATTGAAGTAGTCCAGCGCGGTGCTGTAGGAGGCCGGGTTGTTGGTCGGCACTTCCGAGTACCACAGATAAGTTTCGTCGGTCCACAGGCGCAGGAAGGACTTCTCGTCGTCCAGCGTGCCCTGGCGGTCCGGATAAAACGCGGTGGCGGTGGATTGGCGCGGCGCGGCGCACAGGTTCTGGAAGCTGGAATAGGCGGGCAGGGCCGGCGCGGCCATGCCGCTGGGCGCGCTGCGCGAGACGGCGGCGGCAGTGCTGCTGGCGGTGCCGGTGTTGTTGGCGTCGCCGCCACAGCCAGCCAGGCTGAGCAGCAAAAGGGCGGCCCAGCAGGTAAGTGAGGAAATTTTCATGCGGGAATTATAGTCGCCCGCCATGCCTTTTTTTGTCACAGATTGTTGCAAGCTGTGACCCGCAGGCCGCCAACGAAAAAAAGGGACCGCGCCGCAATGCGGCGCGATCCCCTTCAAGCTAGCTGCCCGGCTCAGGCCGCGTGGTGGCTGGCCGGCTGTCCGGCGTGGTAGACGGCGATCAGGCCGGCCTCCTTGGCCTTGGCCGCCTTCAGGTGGCGCTCCTTCACGTGGCCGTAGCCGCGGATGTCTTCCGGAATGCTGGCGATGGCCACCGCCTGCGCCAGGTTGGCGTCCGTCAGCTTGCCCAGCAGGCCGGCCACGGTCTGGCGGTACTCGGCGATCAGCGCACGCTCCATCTTGCGCTCGGCGGTGTAGCCGAAGATGTCCAGCGCGGTGCCGCGCAGGCCCTTGAACTTGGCCAGCACGCCGAAGGCCTTCATCATCCACGGGCCGAACTGCTGCTTGACCAGGTGGCCTTCCGCGTCGGTCCTGGCCAGCAGCGGCGGCGCCAGATGGAACTTGATCTGGTAGTCGCCTTCGAACATATTCGCCACTTTCTCCTTGAAGGCCGGATCGGTGTACAGGCGCGCCACTTCGTACTCGTCCTTGTACGCCATCAGCTTGTAGAAGTAGCGCGCCACCGCTTCGGTCAGGCGCAGCTGCTTGTGGCCCAGCTTGCCCTCTTCGGCGCGCACGTGGTCCACGAACTCCTTGTAGCGGGCGGCGTACGCAGCGTCCTGGTAGGCGGTCAGCAGTTCCACGCGGCGGTTGATGATGTCGTCCAGCGACTGCGTGCGCTTGAACTCGATCACCTTGGCCGGCGCGGTCAGGCGGGTCACCATGCCCAGGTCGTGCGCGGCGGTGCGGCCCCAGTTGAAGGCGGTCTTGTTGAAGCTGACCGACACGCCGTTCAGCTCGATCGCCTTGACCAGCGAGGCCTCCGTCAGCGGCACCTGGCCTTTTTGGAAGGCGTAGCCCAGCATGAACATATTGGTGGCGATGGAGTCGCCCATCAGCGCGGTGGCGATCTGGCCGGCGTCGATGAACTCCACGCGCTCCGCACCGCAGGCGCGCTTGATTTCGCTTTGCGAGCTGGCGCCCGGGAACTGCCAGTCCGGGTTCTTCACGAAGGCCGCCGTGGTGGCGCCGGTGGAATTGACGGCGGCCCAGGTGCGGCCCTCGCCCATGCGCGACAGCGCGTCGCGGCTGGCGGTGACGATCTGGTCGCAGCCTATCACCAGGTTGGCCGCGCCGGTGCCCACGCGGGTCGAGTGCAGGTCGGCCTGCTTGTCCGCCAGACGAACGTGCGACATGACGGGGCCGCCCTTCTGCGCCAGGCCGCTCATGTCCAGCACCACGGCGCCCTTGCCTTCCACGTGCGCGGCCATGGCCAGGATCTGGCCCACGGTCACCACGCCGGTGCCGCCGATGCCGGTGATCAGGATGCCGAACGGCTCGGCGGTCGACAGCATGGCGGGCGAAGGCAGCGCGGGCATGGCTGCATCACCAGGGGCGGCGGCCTTCTTCGGTTTCTTCAGCGCGCCGCCTTCCACCGTCACGAAGGACGGGCAGAAGCCGGTGGTGCAGGAGAAGTCCTTGTTGCAGGAGGACTGGTTGATCTGGCGCTTGCGGCCCAGTTCCGTTTCCAGCGGCTCCACCGACAGGCAATTCGACTGCACCGAGCAGTCGCCGCAGCCTTCGCACACGGCTTCGTTGATCACGGCGCGTTTGGCCGGATCCGGATATTCATTGCGTTTCCGGCGGCGGCGCTTCTCGGAGGCGCAGGTCTGGTCGTAGATCATGGCCGACACGCCGGGCATGTCGCGCAGCTCGCGCTGCACATCCATCAGCTCGGAGCGGTGGCGCACGGTCACGCCCTCTGCCCATTTGTAGTCGTCCGGATATTTGTCCGGCTCGTCGGTGACGACGATGATGGGCGTGACGCCTTCGGCCGCGATCTGGCGCGAAATCATGCCGGGATCGAGCGGGCCGTCGAAGGTCTGGCCGCCGGTCATGGCGACGGCGTCGTTGAACAAAATCTTGTAGGTGATGTTCACCTTGGCCGCCACCGCCGCGCGGATCGCCAGGATGCCGGAGTGGAAATAGGTGCCGTCGCCCAGGTTGGTGAAGACGTGCTTCTCGTTGGTGAACGGCGCCTGGCCCACCCAGGTCACGCCCTCGGCGCCCATGTGGGTGAAGGTGGACGTTTCGCGGTCCATCCACAGCACCATGTAGTGGCAGCCGATGCCGGCCAGCGCGCGCGAGCCTTCCGGCACCTTGGTCGAACTGTTGTGCGGGCAGCCGGAGCAGAAGAAGGGCGTGCGGTCGGTTTCCGGATTGGCTTTCACCGGCAGGTTTTTCAGCGCCAGTTCTTTCGCTTCCAGGAAGGCCACGCGTTCCTGCACGCGCTTGGCGACAGGATGGCCGGCGCAGTAGTGAGCGATGCGCGAGGCGATGGCGCGCGCGATCTGCGCCGGGTTCAGCTCATAGGTGGCCGGCAGCAGCCAGTCGCCGTGGCCGGTCTTGCCCTTGTTGCTCCATTCGCCGGTGTCGTCGAACTTGCCCACCACGCGCGGACGCTCGCCGTCCGGCAGGTTGTACAGCTCTTCCTTCAGCGCGTACTCCAGGATCTGGCGCTTCTCTTCCACCACCAGGATCTCGTCCAGGCCCTTGGCGAATTCGTGCACGCCGTCCGCTTCCAGCGGCCAGGTCATGCCGATCTTGTAGAGGCGGATGCCGATGTCGGCGGCGGCCTGCTCGTCGATGCCCAGGTCGGCCAGCGCCTGGCGGGTGTCCAGGTAGGACTTGCCGGCGGTGATGATGCCGATCTTCGGTGTCGGCGAATCCCAGATGATCTTGTTCAGCTTGTTGGCGCGGCAGTAGGCCAGCGCCGCGTACCACTTGTAGCTGTTCATGCGGACTTCCATATCCAGCACGGTGTCCGGCCAGCGGATGTTCAGGCCGCCGGCGGGCAGTTCAAAGTCGGTCGGCAGCTGGATCTGCACGCGGTCCGGGTCGAAGTCGACCACGGCGCCGGATTCGATAATGTCGGTCACGCACTTCATCGACACCCACAGGCCGGTATAGCGGCTCATGGCCCAGGCGTGCAGGCCGTAGTCGATGTATTCCTGCACCGAGGACGGGTACAGCACGGGGATGCCGCAGGCGTTCAGGATGTGGTCGGACTGGTGCGCGGTGGAGGACGATTTGGCCGCGTGGTCGTCGCCGGCCAGCACCAGCACGCCGCCGTGCTTCGCGGAGCCTGCGTTGTTGGCATGCTTGAAGACGTCGCCGCAGCGGTCCACGCCGGGGCCTTTGCCGTACCACATGGAGAACACGCCGTCGTACTTGGCGTCCTCGAACAGATTGGTCTGCTGCGTGCCCCAGACGGCGGTGGCCGCCAGGTCTTCGTTCATGCCGGGGTGGAATTTGACGTGGTGCGCGTCCAGGTATTTCTTGGCCTTCATGGCCGTCATGTCCACGCTGGTGACCGGCGAACCGCGGTAGCCGGTGATGTAGCCGGCCGTGTTCAGGCCCGATTTCAGGTCGCGCTCGCGCTGCATCATGGGCAGGCGTATCAGCGCCTGGGTGCCGGTCATGAAGGCGCGGCCGCGCTCCAGGGTCCATTTGTCGTCTAGCGAAATATCTTGCGCTGGCTTACCGGATTCCAGATGGGAATCTTTGACTGGTGCGTTCATTAGGTGGTCTCCACTATTTCTCGGGTGCCCGTGCGCCGTTCTGTGCGGCGCTGGCGGGTTAGTGCTGATGTTACGTAGGGCGGGTTAGGCGAAGCCGTAACCCGCCAAATTCAAACGGCGGCCTTGTCGTCTTTCAATACGCCGCGCTTGATCTGGTCCAGCTCGATGGACTCGAACAGCGCGCGGAAGTTCCCCTCGCCGAAACCCTGGTCGCCCTTGCGCTGGATGATCTCGAAGAAGATAGGCCCGATCACGTTCTGCGTGAAAATCTGCAGCAGCAGCTCGCGCTCGCTTTCGGTGCTGTGGCCGTCGATCAGGATGCGCAGGCGGCGCAGCTCTTCCAGGTTCTCGCCGTGGTGCGGCAGGCGGCGGTTCACCAGCTCGTAGTAGGTTTCTATGGTGTCCTGGAACACGATGCCGGTGTCGCGCATGGCCTGGATGGACTGGTAGATATTGTCCGTACCCAGCGCAATGTGCTGGATGCCCTCGCCGTGGTAGGCGTCCAGGTACTCGGCGATCTGCGATTTGTCGTCCGACGATTCATTGATCGGGATGCGGATCTTGCCGCACGGCGAAGTCATGGCTTTCGATTTCAGGCCGGTGAGCTTGCCTTCGATGTCGAAGTAGCGGATTTCGCGGAAGTTGAACAGGTTCTCGTAGAACGACGCCCATTCCTTCATGCGGCCGCGGTGCACATTGTGGGTCAGGTGGTCGATATAGGTCAGGCCATGACCGGCCACGACCGGGTTGGCCACCGCGCCGGGTATCGCCACGAAGTCCACGTCGTAGATGCTGATGTCGCCGATGGCGCCGGCCGGCACGCCCTTGGCGGCGTTCTTGCCGCGCCAGCGGTCCACGAAGTACAGCAGCGAGTCGCCCACGCCCTTGATGGCGGGAATGTTCAGCTCCATCGGGCCGGTCTTGTTGTCGAAGCCCCAGGCGCCCAGTTCCAGCGCGCGCTGGTAGGCGAAGGCGGCGTCGTCCACGCGGATGGCGATGGCGCACACGGACGGGCCGTGCTGGCGCGCGAAGCGCTGCGCGAACGAGTCCTGCTCGGCGTTGATGATGAAGTTGATGTCGCCCTGGCGGTACAGGGTTACATCCTTGTGGCGGTGGCGTGCGATGGCGGTAAAGCCCATGCTTTCGAACAGCGCGCCCAGGGCCTTGGGGTCCGGCGCGGCGTATTCGACAAACTCAAAACCATCGGTACCCATAGGGTTGTCCCAGGACTCGAATTTCATGCGTGTCTCCTCTGCTTATTTTCCGCCCAGTATAGTCCCGCAGGGGGGGCATTAAATTGCGAACAATTCCCGGACGCCGCCGATGTGCGCAATAATATTGCTTGTAACCTGACCAAAAGAGGGATTTATGACCAAGATTGCGCTCGACAAAACCGACCGTAAGATTCTGGCAATTTTGCAGGGCGACGGCCGCCTGTCCAACCAGGACGTGGCCGAGCAAGTCAGCCTGTCGCCATCGCCGTGCCTGCGCCGCATCAAGCGGCTGGAAGAAGAGGGCGTGATCCGCCAGTACGTGGCGCTGCTGGACCCGGACAAGATCGGCCTGGGCCTGCTGGCCTATGTGAACGTGCGCCTGGAAAAGCACAGCGACGCCGCCGCCGCCAACCACAGCACCGCGCGCGCGCTGGGCGTGAATCCGGGCGGCACCTCGCCGCGCGCCGACTTCGCGGTGGCGGTTGAGCAATGGCCGGAAGTGGTGGCCTGCTACGCCATGACCGGCGAAATGGACTACCTGCTGCGCGTGCATGTGGAGGACATGGACCACTTCTCGCGCTTCATGATGGCCACCCTGCTGCGCCACCCCGCCGTGCTGGACGTGAAGTCCAGTTTCGCCCTGCAGCGCATCAAGGACACCACCGCCCTGCCCCTGGTTTGATGCGGAAAGGCAACAGGTTTGCGCTAAACCGGCGCTAATATAGTAGCGTTTTGCAAGTAAGTGAGAATTGGTGAGAATTGCCTGTGGGACATGAATATATCATGTCAGCTACACTACAGTGCCTACCTAAAATGCAACTTACTTTCAAGCAGCGTATCTGGGCCATCCCAGCGATCGCAGCGCTTCTGTTCGCCACCGGCCTCGGCATCAATCAAAGCTACACCTCCTCCGCCCTGGCGCACATTGCACGCGCCGGCAGCGTCGACTACCCGGCGCTGGACCATCTCAATTCCCTGATCCGCGACGTGCAGGCCATCTCCGAAGGCATGCAGCACGCGGTGGCGGACGGCGAGCAGGACGGCCTGGTGGCGATCCAGAATTCCGCGCAGCGCATCCGCGCCACGCTGGCCACCCTGGGCAAGGTTGACGGCCACGCGCCGGCGGCCGAGCGCCTGGGCGCCGAGTTCAGCGCCTACTACCAGCCCACGCTGCAGGCCGGCAAGATCATGCTGGGACTGGAAAGCGGCGACGCGCCCAAGACCATCGCCGCCATGCAGGCCGCGCTGAAAGTACTGCAGCAGGACCTGGGCCAGAGCTATGCGGCCGAGAGCAAGCAGCTCACCGCCACCCTGGGCGACAGCACGCGCGACGTCAACTTCCTGATGAAGCTCAATATCGTGGTGGCGCTGGTGACCGTGGCCTGCCTGGCCCTGGCCTCCTACGTGATTATCCGCCTGCTGTGGCGCCAGCTGGGCGGCGAGCCGGAGTACGCGATCAAGATCGCCGTCACCATCGCCGACGGCGACTTCACCAGCCGCATCAATACCCTGCCGGACGACAGCGGCAGCCTGCTGCTCAGCCTGCACAACATGCAGCACAAGCTGGCCAGCACCATGCAGCGCATCCGCGCGGCGGGCGACACCATCGCCGGCGCCGCGCACGAGATCGAGGCGGGCAACGCCGACCTGGCCCAGCGCACCGAGCGCGAAGTGGGCGCGCTGGACCAGACCGTGCAGTCCATGCGCCAGCTGACCGCCACCGTGCGCCAGAACGCCGACAGCGCCCACCAGGCCAACCAGCTGGCCGGCGACGCGTCCGGCGTGGCGGAGAAAGGCGGCGCCGTGGTGGCCCAAGTGGTGGACACCATGGGCGCCATCAACGCCTCCTCGCGCAAGATTGTCGACATTATCGGCGTGATCGACGGCATCGCCTTCCAGACCAACATCCTGGCGCTGAACGCGGCCGTGGAAGCGGCCCGCGCCGGCGAGCAGGGGCGCGGCTTCGCCGTGGTGGCTTCCGAAGTGCGCAGCCTGGCCCAGCGCTCGGCCGCCGCCGCCAAGGAAATCAAGACCCTGATCGACGACTCGGTGCGCCGCGTGGACGACGGCGCGCGCCTGGTCGACCAGGCCGGCGAGACCATGAACGACATCGTCAGCAGCATCGCCAGCGTGACCGGCATCATGGCCGAGATCACCGCCGCCAGCCAGGCGCAAAGCGGCGAGATCGAGCACATCCAGGGCGCCCTGGGCGAGATCGACCACGACACGCGCCAGAACGCCGTACTGGTCGAGCAGGCCTCGGCGGCGGCCGGCTCGCTGCTGGAGCAGGCCACCAACCTGGCCCAGGTGGTGAGTGTGTTCAAACTCGGCCAGGACGCCGCGCCGCGCCTGGCCGCCAGTTCCTCTTTTCCCCTCCTAGCAAAGCACTAAATATGAACCAGAAATTCCTGGCCGGCGGCAGCGCGCTGCTGCTGGCGGCCGCGCTGGCCCAGCCCGCGCGCGCCGAACTGGTGGTCATCGTCTCGTCCAAGGCCAGCGTGCCTGCGGCCGAGCTGATCTGCCAATCCTACCTCGGCAAGACCAAGCTGCCGGCCCCGGTCAACCTGCCGGAAAAAAACGCCGCGCGCGACCAGTTCTACGCCAAGGCCTGCCATAAAGATCCTGCCCAGGTGCGCTCGATCTGGTCCAAGCTCATCTTCACCGGGGGCGGCACGCCGCCGCAGGAAGTCGAGAGCGAGCAGGACATGAAGAAAACCGTCGCCGCCGATCCCACCCGCATCGGCTACATCGACAAAAAGGACGTCGACGCCAGCGTCAAGATCGTCGCCACCCTGAATTAATTGCTGAGCATACCCATGAACAAACTGATTACCGGCCTGCTGCTGGGCGCCGCCAGCCTGGGCGCCGCGCACGCGGGCGACTTCACCATCTCCGGCTTCGGCACCCTGGCCGCCGGCAAAGCCTACGGCGGCACCCAGGGCCAGTGGAACGAATTCGACTGCCCCTGCTACATCGCCAACTACGAGCACGGCGCCGTGTACGACAAGAGCCGCGTCAGCCTGGCCGAAGAGTCGCTGGCCGGCGTGCAGCTGAAATACAAATTCAGCGAGCAGCTGTCGGCCACCGCGCAAGTGGTCAGCCGCGCCTCGGAAAAAATGAAGGGCGAGATCGACTGGGCCTACGTCACCTGGGACATCACGCCCGAGACCACGCTGCAGGCCGGCCGCCGCCGCCTGCCGATCTACGCCTATTCCGACAGCGTCTACATCGGCTACACGCTGCCGTGGATACGCGTGCCGCAGGACATCTACGGCTGGGAAATCGGCGCCTACAACGGCGTCAACCTGAGCCACCGCAAGACGCTGGGCGACTGGGCCGTGATCGGCAATATCTTCACCGGCCAGGAAGTCACGAAGAACAACAAGGAAATGGAGCGCATCTACTACGGCGCCAGGGTGGACGACGCGTGGAAACGCATCCTGGGCGGCTACCTGGACGTGTCCAACGACTACGTGGGCGTGCGCATGATCTACATGCAGAACACCATCGACCTGACCAGCTACCCGGCCGCCGCCGAGGACGCGGTGGTGACGCGCGGCCTGCGCCAGCGCATCATGGGCGTGTCGGCCAGCGTGGACTACAACAACTTCCTGCTGCGCGCCGAAGCCAATACCTTCCGCCGCCCGGCCCAGGACTACAAGGCGCGCAGCTGGACCGCCACGGCCGGCTACAAGATCGGCGACTTCACGCCGCTGGCCGGCTATTCGCACTACACGGAAAAGCAGACCGACCTGTACACCGACCTGCAGATCGACAACACCCGCTTCGTGGCGCTGCGCTGGGACTTCCGCAAGAATATGGACCTGAAGATCCAGTTCGACAAAGTGATAGACCGCAGCCACATCGCCTTCAGCGGTAATTCGAAGCTGGTCAGCGTGGCGCTGGACGCGGTGTTCTAAAGCTTGTTTTTACGGCCGGGCAGCTTGTCCAGCCATTTGGCGGCGGCGCGGGTATTGGCCTTGAGCGCGTAGTCCAGCGTGGCCACCTGCTCCTCCACCGCCTCCTGCAGCATGCTGGCCGGATTGGCCGCCTCCAGCTTCAGGTAGGCGTCCGCCTCGCCGTAGTCGCGGTGGATCTGCATGCCGGCCTTTTTGGCGATATGCATCATGGTCTGGTTGGACGACAGGCAGTGCATATACAGCGTGTCGACGTCGTTGTTGCGGCAGTGGATGGCGGCGCGCTCGAACAGCTTGGAGCCTATGCCCAGCCCGCGCGCCGACTTCGACACCGACACGCCGAACTCCGCCACCCGCTCCTTCTCGGTGGCGGACTTCTTGGTTTCCTTGGGCGCAAACGCCAGGTGGCCCACGGCCACCAGCTTGAACACGCGGTTGTAGACGCCAAACACCATGTCGCGCGAAAAATCGATGCCCTGCGCGTACTTGGCAACCTGTTCGTCGCCCAGGTAGGAACCGAAGCGCAACAGGCGGTCGCCCCGCTCCAGCGCCAGGAAATGCTTGAGCATGCGCCGCCGGTCGCGCTCGGCCAGCTCCTTGACCATCACGGTCGGCCGGTACTGGCCGCCCTTCAGCCAGCGCCGCAGCGGATTGCGAAACATGTTCAGTCTGGTCACTCATCACTCCCTCGCCGCGCGTTGTGCGGCGCAGCATGAAACCCCATTGTATCCGAATTGAAAAACGAAAATCGAGGCCTGCCTCTAGCGTGACCAATTTTCGTTCGACATTGCAATTTTAGTGAAGTTGTCTGTCCTTGACGTGTCGCAACCCACGCGTTTACGCCTGAGTAACAATGCTTTGAGCAACCATCAACCACTTGGGAGGCACTTATGGCAATCGACGTGTACCTGCAAATCGATGGCATCAAAGGCGAATCGGCGGATTCAGCGCATCAAGGCTGGATCGAGATTACCTCTGCACACTGGGGCGTGATGCAGCCCAAGAGCGCCACTGCCTCTACAGGAGGTGGCCACACTGCCGAAAGGTGCGAGCACCGCACGCTGTCGCTCACCAAAGTTGCAGACTTGGCGTCCCCGATCCTGATGCAGACATGCTCAATGGGGCGCACGATTCCCAAAGCAAAGCTTGAGTTCATGCGGGCTGATGGATTGGGCATGCCCGTCAAATACTATGAGGTCGAACTCGAAAATGTCCTCATCAGCAATATGGATCAAGTGGCTGATGAGGGCAATATCCTGAATGATTCCTTCGGTCTGCGCTTTGCCAAAGTGAGATGGAAGTATACGCAACAGAAAATCGGCGGCGGCGCTGGCGGCAATACGGCAGGCGGATGGGATTTATCGATCAACCGAATTGCATGAGGGAGCGGACAATGCTTGAAGTCCAACCCAAGGATACACGCGGCTATTTCATGTTGCCGCAAGCGCCCGAAGACGCAGCTTACTACGTGTACGGAAACGTCGGCGGCAGGAAAAACACAGGGCATTTGGCGCAATATGCCCACTCCAACCTGCTGTCGCTGATATTTCACGTCGAACGGGAATGGCAAGCTATATCTGATCGTAAGTTTGGTATCGGAAACATCAGCATTGATGGCGGGCTTCCGTATGACAAACACAAGAGCCATCAAAAAGGTATCGAAGTAGACTGCCGCCCCATCCGAAAGGACCAGCTTACTGGCCAAGCCGCCCGTGTCTCACGCTTTGATGATGTCTATGATTGCGAACAGACGATCAAACTCATTCGGCTATTTGTCGAGCACCCCATGGTAAAAGTCGTGTACTTCAACGATGACAAGGTACAGCAAGCACTAGGAGGCCGCGTCCGCTCATTAATCGGCCATGACGATCACTTTCACGCCAAAATCCGGGAACCAAAATGAAAATCGATGCGGTATTAGTGGTCTGCGCTCTTGCAATTTTTTCCGACGTTCGTGCTGGCGAGAAGAAATCAGATGAATGGCAAGGTGCGCCGCCAAAACCATTGAACGGAGACTACCAAGTCTATGGTGGCACTTTATCCGAAATGCTTCCGCCGACCAAAAAAGACAGAAAAATAGCCTTCATGTTTAAAGGGGGGCTCGCAAGAGACTTGTTCAACCAGATCGGCCCCGACTCGAAGGATACCTGTAGCGCAGCCAGTGATTACAGGGAAAGAGCGCGCGGCGACATTTCCTGCACCTACACTTCGGCCCAAGGATACGCATGCTATCTAGGGCTCAACGTTGTCACTGGGAAGAGCACTCAGGGCTCGATCTGCTAGGCTAAAGTCAGTACTCCTCGTCCTCGCTGGCGCCGAAGGCGGTGCGCACGGCGCCGACGCGGGCGCTGTGGACCAGTTCGGGGATGCGCTGCGGATTGCCGGCGCTGCCCTGGGCGATTTCGCCGGCGTTCACGGCGCGCGCGGCGGCCAGCGCGGCTTCCAGATGGGCCAGCTGCGGGAAGGGCTTGTCGCGGAAGCTGACGCCATTGCCTTCGCGGCCGCAGGAATCGCATTCGGTGGCCAGCAGCATCTGCGTGAAGCGGGCGGGCTTGCGGAAGGCGTCGCAGCGCTCCAGCAGTTTCACTATCGTGTTCGGCCGCAGCTGCAGCGCGCGGCCCACGTTGCCGTGTTCGCGCGCCGTCATCACGGCCAGGTCGCGGCATTCGCTGGGCACTTTCAGGCGCTTGCACACCTGCTCCACCAGCTTGGCGCCGTCGCCTTCGTGGCCGTGGTGCGAGGGCCATTTTTCCGGCGGCGTGAGGCCTTTGCCCAGGTCGTGCATCAGGCAGGCGAAGCGCACCGGCAGCTCGTGGCCGCGCGCGGCGGCGTAATCCACCACCAGTTGCATGTGCACGCCGGTGTCGATTTCGGGGTGGTGCGCTTCCGGCTGGGGCACGCCCCACAGCGCGTCCAGCTCGGGCAGGATGCGCGCCAGCGCGCCGCAGTCGCGCAGCACTTGCAGCATGCGCGAGGGCTGCTGCTCCATCAGCCCGCGCGACACTTCCTGCCACACGCGCTCGGGCACCAGCGCGTCCACTTCGCCCTGCTCCACCATCTGCCGCATCAGCGCGTTGGTTTCGGGAGCCACCGTGAAGTCGGGGTAGCGCGCGGCGAAGCGGGCCACGCGCAGGATGCGCACCGGGTCTTCCGCGAACGCGTCCGACACGTGGCGGAAGATGCGCTGCTCGATGTCGCGGCGGCCGTTGTAGGGGTCGGTCAGCGTGCCGTCTTCCGCCTTGGCGATGGCGTTGATGGTGAGGTCGCGCCGCACCAGGTCGTCCTCCAGCGTGACGTCGGGCGAGGTGTGGAACACGAAGCCCTTGTAGCCGGGCGCGGTCTTGCGCTCGGTGCGGGCCAGCGCGTACTCCTCCTGCGTTTTCGGGTGCAGGAAGACAGGGAAATCCTTGCCCACCGGGCGGTAGCCCTGCGCCAGCATGTCCTCCGGCGTGGCGCCGACCACCACGTGGTCGTGGTCCTGCACCGGCAGGCCGAGCAGCTCGTCGCGCACGGCGCCGCCCACCACGTAAATCTTCATCGCCATATCAGTCCGGCATTTCCGCGTCGTGCTGGGGGCAGGTTTCGGTTTCGGCCAGGGCCTCGGCCACCCAGCGCGCCACGGCGGGATGGGCGCGCACGCGCTCGCAATAGGCGTTCAGCGCGGGCGGCAGCACCACGCCGTAGGTCTTGAAGCGCATCACCACCGGCGCGTAGTAGGCGTCGGCGATGGAGAAGTCGCCGAACAGGAATTCGTGGTGGCCGAAGCGGCTCAGGCACTCTTCCCAGATTTCGCTGATGCGGCCGATGTCGGCCTGGGTGCCGGGCGTGCGGCCCTTGCCCGGGTAGCTGCCCTTGATGTTCATGGACATGGAGTTGCGCAGGCTGGAGAAGCCCGAATGCATTTCGGCGCAGACCGAACGCGCCATGGCGCGCGCGGCCACGTCCTGCGGCCACAGGTGCTTTTCGGGGAACTGCTCGGCAAGGTATTCGCAGATGGCCAGGCTGTCCCAGATCGTCATCTCGCCCGCCAGCAGCACCGGCACGCGGCCGCAAGCCGAATACTCGGCGATCTTGTTGCCGGTGTCGGCCTGGTCCAGCAGCACGCGCACTTCCTGGAAGGGGATGTTGAAGGCGGTCATCGCCACCCACGGCCGCATTGACCACGAGGAGTAGTTCTTGTTGCCGATAACGAGGGTCAGGCCGGGCTCGCGCGCGGCAGCCAGGGTTTGCGTCAGCGTGGGATCCAAAACGGTGGTTTGCATATCTGTTCCTGAGTTTTTTAATTTATCGGCCGCCGAAGCTGGCTTCGCTGCGTTCCTGCTCGGTGTAGCCTTTCGGCCCGACCGTGCCCAGGCGCGCTTTCAGCGACTGCGGGCGGCCTTCGAACAGGGCGGCGTAATAGGTGGCGTTGGACATCACGTTCTTCACGTAGACGCGGGTTTCGAAGAATGGAATCGATTCGATAAAGACCGCGCTCTCCATCGGCTTGTCCAGCGTGGAGCGCCAGGTGCGCAGGCGGCCCGGCCCGGCGTTGTAGGCGGCGGTGGCCAGCACCTGCGAGCCGTCCATGCTGCCCAGCACCATGTTCATGTAGTTCGTTCCCAGCATGATGTTGGTCTTCACGTCGGTGATGGCGTCCTGCACGAAATCGGTCACGCCTATCTTCTTGGCCACCCAGCGCGCGGTGGACGGCATGACCTGCATCAGGCCGGAGGCGCCTGCGTGCGACTGCGCGTCCATGATGAAGCGCGATTCCTGGCGGATGATGCCGTACACCCAGGCCTTGTCCAGGCCCAGCGTCTGCGTGGCCGGATGCATGATGTCGTCGTGCGGCGAGGGGTAGCGCTGGGTGTAGTCGACCTGCACCCGGGTGCGGTCGGAGGTGTTCACCATGCGGTCCAGGATATGGTTCTGGCGCGCGAATTCGGCGGCGGCCAGGTGGCCGCGTTCGTCCAGGCTGCGCAGCTCCCAGTTCCACTCGCGCGTGCCTTCGAAGCGCAGGCGCATGCCGAAGAATTTGAGCGCGCGCTGGAAGCCGGGGCGTTCGCCGATGGCGGCCACTTCGGCCGGCGCCAGCGGCGCGCCCGGCGGCGGAATCGAGATCAACTTGCCCAGTTCCTCCTGCGCCAGCAGGCCGTAGAAATTGGCCTGGTCGGTAATGCCGCGCAGCAGCTGTGCCGCTTCCGGCGTGGGATGAACCGCGCCGGCTTCCGCCATCAGCGCGCGGGCGCGCCAGTAGATCCAGGCCGGGTCGGTGCGCAGCGCTTCCGGCATGGCGGCGATGTTTTTCTTGACCTGCTTCCAGTCGCCGCTGCGCAGCGCGATGCGGGTCTTCCACTGGTGCTGGTCGATGGACAGCGGCGCGCCTTCGGACTTGCGCCAGTAGCCGGCGGTCTCGGGCGACAGCGAGTAGGACGATTGCAGCGCGACGGCGGCCCAGCCTATGGCCTGCTCCTGCGCGCTCAGTTTGGGGGAGGCTTTTTCCAGCGCCAGCACGGCCAGCTTCATGCTGGTCTTGGCGGCGCGGCCCACGGCCACCAGGAAGGTTTCATGGTCGATCCGGCCGCTGCCCGGGCCTTTGGCGATGGCCACCAGCGGCAGGTCCACTGCCTGCGTGATCTTCTTGTCCACGCCGCCCAGCAGCAGGATGGCGCGGCGCGCCTGGCCGGTGGCGTTGAATTCGCCCGACAGGCGCACTTGCGCCCACACGTCCTCCGCGCTGAACTGGCCAGCCTGGAACAGCGTGGCGATCAGGCCCGCGCAGGCCTCGCCGTAGCCGTTCGGCGCGGTCAGCAGGGCGCGCGCGTCGTCCGCCACTTTCAGGCCTTTCAGGGCCTTCGATTGCAGCGCGTAGCACTTCACCTGGGTGTCGTCGTTGAGCACGAACTGCGGCAGCTGGTCGTCGAAATTGGGCCAGTCTTTTTTGCGGCCCAGCTCCAGCAGCCAGTCGTTGCGCAGGCGGTCGGCGATGGCGCTGCCTTCGTAGCGCTTGAGGAATTCGCGGATCTCGTAAGTGGTGGCGTCACGCCAGTGCGATTTCAGCCGATAATAATCAACATAGGACGGAATGGAATAGCTGGGCAGGCGGGCGGCATAGAAGTCTGCCTTCTGGGTCTCGTCCTTGCGCACCGCTTCGCGCAGCAGCAGGAAGGCATCGTCTTCTTTGCGGGTGTCCGCGCCAGCGTCTTGGGCGTGAGCCAAGCTGGTAATGGCGCATAAAGCTACTGCGCCGGCAATCCATTTCGACCTGGAAATCAATGTACGACTCTCACAAAAATTCAAGACATATCCGAGACATGAGCAGCGACCCTAGAATACCACGCAACCCACCCCAGCCCCTAGCTCCGCCAGAGGACGGCAACCCGAAATCGGCGCTGCGCAAACAGATGCTGGCGGCGCGCCGCGCGCTGGCGCCTGAGGTGCGCGCGCAATGGGACCGCGCGCTGTGTGAACAGGTGCTGGCATGGCAGCGCAAAAACAAGGTGGCGGTGCTGGGCGTGTACTGGCCGCTGAGCGGCGAGCCGGACCTGCATGCGGCCTACGCGGAACTGGCGCGGCGCGGCGTGCGGCTGCTGCTGCCGGTGGTGGTGCAAAAGGACGCGGCGCTGGAGTTCGCGCACTGGCGGATCGGCGAGGCGATGGTGAAGGATGCAATGGGGGTGGCGGTGCCGGCGGACTTGCGCATGGAGGCGTATCCGCCCGCGCTGCTGGTGCCCTGCCTGGGCTACAACCGGCATGGCTACCGGCTGGGGTATGGCGGCGGCTTCTATGACCGGACGCTGGCGCGCACGCCGCGTCCCGAGACGGTCGGCATTGCCTACTCCTGCCTGCAGGCCGACTTTCCGGATGACAGCCACGACATTGCGCTGGATACGGTGCTGACGGAGCTGGCGGGTTACGGCTGCGCCTAACCCGCCCTACGATAAGCCATGCGCGTACCAGGGCGTAGGGCGGGTTAGCGCGGAGCGCGTAACCCGCCAGCGGCCTTAAACCAGCCGCTGCCAGAGCGCCGTGGTGGCGGCGGCCTGGTTCATGCTGTAGAAGTGCAGGCCGGGCGCGCCGCCCGCGAGCAGGCGCTCGCACAAGCCCGTCACCACGTCCAGGCCGAAGGCCTTGATGGAGGCGCTGTCGTCGCCGAAGCTGGCCAGCTTCAGGCGCACCCAGCGCGGGATCTCGGCGCCGCACATGTCGGAGAAGCGCATCAGCTGGGTGTAGTTGGTGATCGGCATGATGCCGGCCACGATGGGCACCTGGATGCCCAGCTTCCGGGTCTGCTCGACGAACTGGAAATACGCGTCGGCGTTGTAGAAGTACTGGGTGATGGCGGCGTTGGCGCCCGCTTTCACCTTGCGCTCGAAGGCCAGCAGGTCGTCCTGCGGCGACTTGGCCTGCGGGTGCACTTCCGGATAGGCCGCCACTTCGATGTGGAACCAGTCGCCGGTTTCGGCGCGGATGAACTCCACCAGCTCGTTGGCGTAGCGGAACTCGCCCGAGGCGCCGTAGCCGCTCGGCAGGTCGCCGCGCAGCGCCACGATGCGCTTGATGCCGTGCGATTTGTATTCGTTCAGGATGGCGCGGATCGATTCGCGCGTGCCGCCTACGCAGGACAAATGCGGCGCGGCGTCTTCGCCTGCGGCGAGGATTTCACGCACCGTGTCCAGCGTGCCGGTCTGCGTGGTGCCGCCGGCGCCGAAGGTGACGGAGAAATATTTGGGATGCAGCTCGGACAGCTTGGCGCGCACAACGCGCAGCTTCTCCGCGCCTTCCGCCGTCTTGGGCGGAAAGAATTCAATACTGAAATTATGGGTGTCCATCGGCATTCTTCAGAAGTAAGGTGGATAGCGCCCAGGAAATCACACTGTAGAGTATCGCGCCGCCCATGGCAGCCCAGAAGCTGTCCACGTGGAAGCCGTCGACCCAGTGCGCCACCAGCCAGAACATGAAGCCGTTGATGACCAGGATGAACAGGCCCAGCGACAGCACCGTGACAGGCAGGGTGAGCAGCAGCAGGACGGGACGTATCAGTGTGTTAACCAGGCCCAGCACTAAGGCTGCGACCAGGGCTGCGCCTATGCTTGTGACATCGACGGAATGCATCAGGTAGGGCACGGCGAACAGCGCCGCGGCATTGATTAACCAGGTAAGGACCAAACGCATAGATAAGCCTCGCAACGGAGCCGGCGGGTGACGGCGTGCGCCTAACCCGCCCTACGGCACGCGGTCCGCAAGGGACCGTGGGGCGGGTTAGCGTAGCGTAACCCGCCTGTGCCGATTAATAACGGTAGTGTTCAGGCTTGTAAGGGCCTTCTTTTTTCACATTGATGTAGGCGGCCTGCTCTTCGGTCAGCTCGGTCAGCTGCGCGTTCAGCTTGCGCAGTTGCAGGCGGGCGACTTTTTCGTCCAGGTGCTTGGGCAGCACGTACACGCCGACCGGGTAGTCCTTGGTGTTCACGAACAGTTCGATCTGGGCGATGGTCTGGTTGGCGAACGAGGACGACATCACGTACGACGGGTGGCCCGTGCCGCAGCCCAGGTTCACCAGGCGGCCTTCGGCCAGCAGGATGATGCGCTTGCCGCTAGGGAAGATCACGTGGTCGACCTGTGGCTTGATGTTGTCCCACTGGTATTTCTTCAGCGCGGCAACGTCGATCTCGTTGTCGAAGTGGCCGATGTTGCAGACGATGGCCTGGTCTTTCATGGCCAGCATGTGCTGTTCGGTCAGGATGTGATAGTTGCCGGTGCAGGTGACGAAGATGTCGCCGTGTTCGGCGGCGTAGTCCATGGTCACGACGCGGTAGCCTTCCATCGCCGCCTGCAGTGCGCAGATCGGATCGATTTCGGTGACCCACACTTGCGCCGACAGCGCGCGCATGGCTTGCGCCGAGCCCTTGCCCACGTCGCCGTAGCCGGCGATGACGGCGATCTTGCCGGCGATCATGACGTCGGTGGCGCGCTTGATGCCGTCCACCAGCGATTCGCGGCAGCCGTACAGGTTGTCGAACTTGGACTTGGTGACGGAATCGTTGACGTTGATCGCAGGGAAAGCCAGCTTGCCTTCCTTGTGCATCTGGTACAGGCGGTGCACGCCGGTGGTGGTTTCCTCGGTCACGCCCAGGATGGCCGGCAGGCGCTTGGAGTACCAGGTGGCGTCTTTCGCCAGGTGGGCCTTGATCGAGTTGAACAGGCAGATTTCTTCTTCCGAGCCGGGGTTGGCCAGCACCGAGATGTCGGTTTCGGCGCGGGTGCCCAGGTGCAGCAGCAGGGTGGCGTCGCCGCCGTCGTCCAGGATCATGTTGGAGTACACGCCCTCGCCCGGCCATTCGAAGATGCGGTGGGTGTATTCCCAGTATTCGTCCAGGTTCTCGCCCTTGACGGCGAACACCGGGGTGCCGGCGGCGGCGATGGCGGCGGCGGCGTGGTCCTGGGTGGAGTAGATGTTGCACGAGGCCCAGCGCACTTGCGCGCCCAGCGCTTCCAGCGTGCGGATCAGCACGGCGGTCTGGATGGTCATGTGCAGCGAACCGGTGATGCGCGCGCCCTTCAGCGGCTGCGCGGCCGCGAATTCTTCGCGGATGGCCATCAGGCCGGGCATTTCGGTTTCGGCGATCTTGATTTCTTTTTCGCCCCATGCGGCCAGGCCGATGTCAGCGATGATGTAGTCTTGTGCGGATTTGAGTACGGCGTTCATCACGCCCTCCTTTCAGTGTTGAAAAAAGTAACGTGAGCGCGGTGTTGATTTCCGAGCCTGGCCTGCCTTGTAGGCGGGTCGCAGCGCTCCTCGGGAAGGGAATTCTAGCAGAAAAACCGCCGCGCCTGCATGGCGCGGCGGCGATACAACATTAGTTCAGGCCGGCGGCGGCGCGCAGGGCGGCGACCTTGTCGGTGCGCTCCCAGGTGAATTCCGGCTCTTCGCGGCCGAAGTGGCCGTAGGCGGCGGTCTTCTGGTAGATCGGACGCAGCAGGTCCAGCATCTGCACGATGCCTTTCGGACGCAGGTCGAAGTGCTCCAGCACCAGCTTGGCGATCGCGTCGTCCGAAATCAGGCCCGTGCCTTCGGTGTAGACGGTGATGTTGATCGGGCGGGCGATGCCGATGGCGTACGATACCTGCACCTGGCACTGGCGCGCCAGGCCGGCGGCCACGATGTTCTTGGCCACGTAGCGCGCGGCGTAGGCGGCCGAACGGTCCACCTTGGACGGATCCTTGCCGGAGAACGCGCCGCCGCCGTGCGGGGCTGCGCCGCCGTAGGTGTCGACGATGATCTTGCGGCCGGTCAGGCCGCAGTCGCCCTGCGGGCCGCCGATGACGAAGCGGCCGGTCGGGTTGACCAGGAATTTGGTGTCCTTCAGCCAGCCGGCCGGCAGCACCGGCTTGATGATCTCTTCGATCACGGCTTCTTCGATCTGCTTGTGGCTCACTTCAGGCGCGTGCTGGGTCGACAGCACCACGGTGTCGACCGCCACCGGGCGGCCGTCGACGTAGCGCAGCGTCACTTGCGACTTGGCGTCCGGACGCAGCCATGGCAGGCGGCCGTCCTTGCGCAACTGCGACTGGCGCTCGACCAGGCGGTGCGAGTAGTAGATCGCGGCCGGCATCAGTTCCGGGGTTTCGTCGCAGGCGTAGCCGAACATCAGGCCCTGGTCGCCGGCGCCCTGGTCCAGGTCCAGGCCCGCGCCTTCGTCCACGCCCTGGGCGATGTCCGGCGACTGCTTGTCGTAGCACACCATCACGGCGCAGCCCTTGTAGTCGATGCCGTAGTCGGTGTTGTCGTAGCCGATGCGCTTGATGGTTTCGCGCGCCACTTGAATATAATCAACGTTGGCGAACGTGGTAATCTCGCCTGCCAGCACCACCAGGCCGGTGTTGCACAGGGTTTCGGCGGCCACGCGCGCTCTCGGGTCTTGCGCCAGGATGGCGTCGAGGATGGCGTCGGAAATTTGGTCGGCCACCTTGTCCGGGTGGCCTTCGGAGACGGATTCCGAGGTGAAGAGATAGTCGTTCGACATTGCAAGCTCCTGATACTGGTTTGGTAAACATGTCGCAACAACCAATACGGCTTGCGACGCTTTAGCGATATTTATATTCCGCTTCGCAAGTTGTCTGTTAACTCAGCGGTTCCTTCATACGTGGTATTTTACGCTTCTTTTAAAAACTTTTGGCAAGGCAAAGCTTTTTGCCTGATCTGAATCATCCATGCTTGTCACCCTATTCCGCCTACTTTCCGTCTTTCCCCTGCCCGTGCTGCATGCGCTGGGCGCCGCGCTCGGCTGGCTGGTTTACCTGCTGTCGCCCTCGCACCGCCGCCGCATGCGCGAGCATATGCGCCAAGCCGGCTTCGAGCGCCACCTGGGCGCCGCCATTGCCGAGGCTGGTAAAAGCATACTGGAATTGCCGTTTATCTGGTGCGCGCCACCGGAGCGCGTGTCGCGCCACGCCACCACCGAGAACTGGGAGCTGGTGCAGGGCGCGCTGGACGCCGGGCGCGGCATTGTGTTCCTGACGCCACACCTTGGCTGTTTTGAAATTGTTGCGCAGGAAATCGCGCTGCGCACCGAGCTGATGGTGATGTACCGGCCGCCGAAACAGGCCGCGCTCAAGCCGCTGATCGAGGGCGCGCGCGCGCGCAAAAACCTGCTGCTGGCGCCGGCCAATATGTCCGGTGTGCGCATGCTGGCCAAGACGCTGAAAAAAGGCCTGCCGATCGGCCTGCTGCCGGACCAGGTGCCGCAGGAGGGCGAAGGCGTGTTCGCCGATTTCTTCGGCCGCGGCGCCTACACCATGACCCTGCCGGCCAAGCTGGCGCAGATGGGCGACGCGGTGGTCATCGTCACCTACGCCGAGCGGCTGCCGTTCGGGCGCGGCTATGTGATCCGCTTCGTGCCCTTCGAGGGCGCGCTGGACGGCAGCACCGCCGAGCAGGCGCGCGCCATCAACGCCGCCATGGAGCGGCTGATCGCGCGCGCCCCGGCGCAATACTACTGGAGCTACAACCGCTACAAGGTGCCGGCCGGCGCGGCGGCCGCCGCCGCCAAGGCGGAGGCGCCATGAGGCTGCTGCTGGGATTCATGTGGCTGCTGCACTGGCTGCCGCTGCCGGTGCTGGGCCGCTTCGGCACGGCGGTCGGTTCGCTGCTGTTCATCATCATGAAGCCGCGCCGCGACATCACCCTGGTCAACCTGCGCCTGTGCCTGCCCGAGCTGTCCGAGGCCGAGCGCACCGCGCTGGCGCGGCGCCACTTCCAGTCCTATGCGCGCAGCGTGTTCGAGCGCTCCATCCTGTGGTGGGCCTCCGAGCGGCGCCTGCAGCGCCTGATCAAGGTGGTGTCCTACGACGGCGCGCACCCGGCGTCGGCCGGCATCCCGGTGGCGGCCATGACGGGCCAGCCCACCATTTTGCTGTGCCCGCACTTCGTCTGCCTGGACGTGGCCGGCGCGGCCATCGCCATGCAGGCCTCGGCCTCGTCCATGTATGTGCAGCAGAAGAACGCCGTGTTCGACAAGGTGCTGCGCGACGGCCGCGCCCGCTTCAAGCCGGTGCGCCTGTTCACCCGCCTGGACGGCATCAAGCCCATCCTGCGCGCGCTGAAGGAAAAGCTGCCCTATTTCATGCTGCCGGACATGGATTTCGGCGAGAAGGACGCCGAGTTCGTGCCCTTCTTCGGCGTGCAGGCGGCCACGCTGTCGGCCACGGCCCGCATCGCGGCGGCCACCGGCGCCCAGGTGATGCCGGTGATCTCCACCTTCCTGCCCGATTACCAGGGCTGGCAGGTAAAATTCTATGCGCCATGGGATAATTACCCCGGTCCCGACATGGTGGAGGCGACGCGCCGCATGAACGCCTTTATCGAGGAGCGCGTGCGCGAGGCCCCGGCCGAATATTTCTGGACGCATAAGCGCTTCAAGACGCGTCCCAACGGCGAGCCTTCCTTCTACGGCAAGGCCCGCTAAAAACCAACTGACTATGAAACTCAAATTCACCAAGATGCACGGCGCCGGCAATGACTTCGTGGTCATCGACGCCATCAGCCAGCAGATCGACTTGACGCCCGCGCAATGGAAACAGCTGGGCGACCGCCGCTTCGGCGTGGGCGCGGACCAGATGCTGGTGGTGGAGAAGCCGACCCAGCCGGGCTGCGACTTCCGCTACCGCATCTTCAACAGCGACGGCGGCGAAGTCGAACAGTGCGGCAACGGCGCGCGCGCCTTCGCCAAGTTCGTCTCGCAAAAAGGCCTGACCGACAAGCGCAGCATCAGCGTGGAGACCATGGCCGGCATTATCGCGCCGCGCCTGGAGGACAACGGCAACGTGACGGTGGACATGGGCGCGCCCGTGCTCGAGCCGGCCCGCGTGCCCTTCGACGCGGACGGCCTGGACGGCGTGGCGGAGGGCCGCGACACGCTGTGGCCGCTGGTGCTGGAACTGGGCGGCGACAAGGAAACCGTGCTGGTGTCGGTGGTGTCGATGGGCAACCCGCATGCGGTGCAGCTGGTGGGCGACGTGGACACGGCCCCGGTGGAGCTGACCGGGCCGCTGATCGAGCACCATCCGCGCTTCCCGCGCCGGGTCAACGCCGGCTTTATGCAGCTGCTGAACCGCCAGCACATCCGCCTGCGCGTGTTCGAGCGCGGCGTGGGCGAAACGCTGGCCTGCGGCACCGGCACCTGCGCGGCCGTGGTGGCCGGCATCCGCCGCGGCCTGCTCGATTCGCCGGTGACGGTGGACGCGCGCGGCGGCCAACTGGCCATCGCCTGGGCCGGCGAAGGCCAGCCGGTGTATCTGACCGGCCCGGCCGTGACGGTGTACGAAGGCGAGATCGAGATCTAAGCGGCCTGCAGCCGGGCGCCGGGCGCGCCGTCCTCGCCGCGCTCGCCTTCGGCTTCATCCTCGGGCAGCCAGGTTTTCAGCCGGTACAGGCGCTGGCGGTAATTGCCTTCCGGCCCGTCCAGGCCGGCATCCACGCTGTCGAACAGGCGGCTGATGCGGTCCAGCGCCTGGCGCTGCTGGGCGTTGCTCACCAACACCAGGCGGCGCTTGCCGCGCCCGTAGCTGGCGCGGATGTCGACCACCAGGCAATGGCCGTGGTCGGCCGCCTTCACATCCAGCAGCAGCGCTTCGGCCCGGCTCAGGCCGAACCATCCCGCCAGTTCCACCCGCGCCGCCAGCAAAGGCTGGTTGCCCAGCAATTCCCGGCTCAGGCCCGGCAGGCTGGCGGCCCAGCCGCCGCCGCTGTCCGGCGCGATGCGCCGCAGCGCCGCCTGCGCCTCCGCGCAGCCCTGGGCGGCCGCCTTCTGCAGCCAGTAGGCCGCGCGCACGTCGTTCTGCCCGCCGCCGCGCCGGGTGCGCCAGGCGTGCATGCCGCATTCCAGCTGCGCCGCGCTGTGGCCCAGGTCGGCGGCGCGCTCCAGGCAAGCCTGCGCCTCGCTGACGCTGCGCTGGGAAAATTCCGGTTTTAAATAGATGCGCGACAGCGCGAACCAGGCGTCCGCCAGGCCCTGCTCGCCGGCCAGGGTCAGCCAGCGGATGGCGCGCTTGAAATTGGCCGCCGCGATGCCGCCGTGCACGCGCTCGCCGTCCCGGTTCATGCGCGCAAACCACAGCCCCAGCGACAGCTGGGCGATGCGTTCGCCGCCGTGCGCGGCCAGTTCGCGGCAGCGCATGCCGATGCCCTCCGCATCCGCTTCCGGGTCCAGCTCCATATTCGCGTCCGCCCCGGTGGCGGCACCGGCCAGCGCCCGCGCGCAGCGCGCCAGCAGCTGCACCTGCTGCGGCGCGATCTGCCAGCCGGCGGCGCGCGCCGCCTCGGCGTCCAGCGGCGCGTCGCGCAGCAGCTGGCGCACCAGCGGCAGCGCCTGTTCGAGAAAGACGGCGCGCGGCTGCGTGCCCCAGGCTTCGTCCAGCGCCACATAGGCCAGCGTGCTGACCAGCACAGGCGCACCCGCCGGCGCCGGATGCGGCGGCGGCTGCCGCTGCTGG